>CAWIFY010000001.1:0-411923 GCA_963835255.1 Terriglobia bacterium
GATGTTCTTGCCTATAAGCCCACGGTCATGACGATCATGCTCGGCATGAACGACGGTCTGTACCGGCCGGAAACGGAGGCGACCGACCGCACGTTCTTCGATGGCTACCGGCATATCGTGGACACGATGAAGTCATCCGACCCCGGTGTTCGTATTACGGCTATTCAGCCCTCTCCGTATGACGATGTCACCCGCGATCCGCTCTTTCCGGGCGGCTATAACCAGGTGCTCATCAGCTTTAGTAAGTGGATCGCCAATTACGCGGAGCAAGTGGGATTGAATGCGGCGAACCTCAATACGCCGGTGGTTATTATGTTGCGCCGCGCGAATGAACTTGATCCGGTGCTGGCGCAGAAGATCATTCCGGATCGCGTACACCCGGGCTTTGCCGGGCATCTCATTATGGCCGAAGCGCTTCTCAAATCCTGGGATGCACGGCCGCTGGTCTCTTCTGTCACGATCGAAGCCGGCTCAAAGCCAAAACTCGAAGCGGCTGAACATGCCAGCGTTACAGGGCTCGCTAACGCGAATTTGCTCTCCTGGACAGAAACAGAGGATGCGCTACCTCTACCGTTCGCCCAATGGGAGCAACCCGGGGGCGCAGGTCCGCTTCCTTTAGTCCTGAGAAGTTCCGATGTGAGCCAAGCCTTGAACGATGAAGTGCTGAAAGTGAGCGGATTGAAAAGCGGCGTTTACACACTCAAAATCGATGGCGCTCAGGTCGCTACCTTCAATAACGACGAGCTCGCGAGCGGCGTAAACCTGGCGCTATTCGAGACGCCGATGACCAAGCAGGCAAAAGAAGTCTATGATCTTACCGTGTCACACTGCGATGTACACAACGACCGATGGCGAAGCGTGCAAGTGCCGCTCGCAGGTTACGACTTTTCCGCCGCGCAACCCGCGATGCAGTCGTTCGATGCGCTTGAGCAGGCCATTCTGACGAAACGGCACGAAGTTGCTCAGCCCCGGCCGCACAAATTTGAATTAGCGCCGGTGTCGTAGCCGCACCGGCTATTTCTTCATCAAATCGCCGGTGGGATCGCGGATCTCGATGGGGCCGAGATTCAGCTTCTCGATACCGGGCTGAATCTTAGCGCGATCTCCGACAGCGACTACGATCACGTTATCGGGATGCACATCGGTTTTCGCGGTATCCTCCACAGCCGCGGGCGTAAGCGATTCATACTTGCCTGGCAACAGGCGATAGTAATCGTCGGGCAGCGAATAGGTGAAGAGGTCAGCGATGAGCTTGGAAGTCGAAGCGGCAGTCTCGAACTGTCCAGGAAGCGAGCGCAACTCGCCTTCGCGGGCTAGCTTCAATTCGTCGGGCGTGGGCGGATCGGTGCGGATGCGATTGAGCTCGACAAAGAGTTCGCGGGCGGCGGGAGCAGTCACGTCGGTGCGGACCAGAGCCCCAGCAAAAAACGGACCCACGCCGCGGTAGAACATGTACTGCGAGAAGGCGCCGTAAGTGAAACCGTTCTTTTCCCGAAGATTCATATTGATGCGGCTCGAGAACATGCCGCCGAGCACGTTATTCATAACGTTGACAGCTGCATATTGTGAAGTATCGCGCGAAAGGCCAAGGCCGAAGGCGGCCAGCGCGGTTTGAGGAGCGCCCGGCTTATCGACGATCACGACACGGCGCGAAGGCGGCTGCGGCGCAACCGGAGTGACGGCAGGCGCAACCGTTCCTCTCGCTTTCCAGGGCTGAAAGTATTTTTCGGCGAGTGAACGGGCTTCTGCTTCGGTGACATCTCCGGCCAGCACGAGCGCGGAGTTTTGCGGCGCGTAGTGACTACCCCAAAACGTTTGCAGGTCATCGCGAGTGGTGGATTCAACCGACGCAGTGGTTCCGTTGGAACGGTAAGCATAAGGCGAATTATCACCGTAGAGCGCTTTCAAGCCAACGCGCAGCAGCGAAGCCGTAGGAGTATCGGCCTCCTGCAAGATGGCTACCAGCCGGTTCTTGCGCACGCGCTCCACCTCTTCGGCCCGAAAGGCCGGGTGAACGGTCACATCTTGGAGCAAGTCGAGCGCAGCTTCGGTGTTGTTGCTTAGGGCTCCGATGTTTACCGTTGCATTATCGACGGTAGCGAGCGCATGCAGCTCAGCGCCGATAAGAGCGACGTCGTTCGCGAGCTCGGTCGCCGAACGATCGGCCGTGCCTTGCGAGAGCATGCGAGCGGTAAAGGCTGCGAGCCCGGGCTTCTTCAGCGGGTTGGCTCCGCTGCCGGCGAGAGCGACGAGGCTCGCATCGACGATCGGCAACGAGTGATCCTCAACCAGATAGACCTTCATCCCATTCGCCACGGTGAGCGTCTTTGGCACCGGCAAATGCAGGGCTGGCGCGGGTCCAGCCGCAGGAGATTGCTTGCGCCAGACTTCCTGCGTCTCAAAGGCTTCCGAGTAAGGATTGATGATTTTTACGCTGGCGTCGGTATCGGCGGGGCTGCGCGGAACATCGTTCAAGACTTTCTTCCCGGGGATGGTGGAAACGACCGCGCGTTCGTTGCTCGCGAAATACTCTTCTCCGGCCTTCTTGACTGAAGCGAGGGTAGCGTCCTGGTAGCGCTGAATATCTTTGGGCAGATAACCGGGATCTCCGGTGTACTGGTTGTAGTAGTTAAGCGTATCGGCAACCCCTCCGAAGCCGCCCAGGCGCTGCAGCCCTTCTATCTTTCGCGAGAGGGTGAGATTACGAGCCTGTTCGAGCTCCGCTTGCGTGGGTCCGTCGCGGCGCAGCAACTCGATTTGCTCGTTGATCGCTGCTTCCAGATCCTCTGGCTTCACGCCCGGCCGGGCAGTAACATTGCAGATTGCGACAGAGCCGAGCTTTAGTGACTGGTTGTTGCATTCGACGCTTTGAGCGATCTGCTTCTCGTAAACGAGCTGGCGGTACAGGCGACTTGATTCGCCTCCGCCGAGTATTTGTATAAATAAGTCAGCGTCGGAATCGCCGGATTCGAATGCACGCGGCGTGATCCAGCCGACCGAGACACGCGGCAACTGAACCGTATCAGTTACGGTAGCGTGCTGCTCGCTGGTGAGGGGCTTGGCGGGGATGAATGTCTTGTCGACTGCCGGGCCCGCCGGAATCGGACCGAAATATTTGTCGAGCAGCGGCTTGAGCTGCGCCGCGTCGAAGTCTCCCGCGATCGCGAGAGTGGCATTGTTCGGCGTGTAGTATTGCTTGAAAAATTCGCGGACATCGTTCAGGCGCGCCGCTTCAATATCCGCATGCGATCCGATGACCGCGGCGTAGTAGGGATCGCCTTTCTTGAAGAGCAGATGGAACATCTCCTCTTCGCCGAGCGAATAGGGCGAACCTTCTCCCTGGCGGCGCTCATTGCGAACGACATCGCGCTGATTGGTCAGCTTCTGACGATCGAGCGTTTCGAGCAGAAAGCCCATACGGTCGCTTTCGAGCCACAGACCCAACTGCAGCTGGTTACTCGGCAGAGTTTCAAAGTAATTGGTACGGTCGAAATCGGTGGTGCCGTTAATACCGGTAGCGCCGGCGCCCTCGAGATAGCGGAAGTGCGCCTTCTCGCCGACGTGTTCAGAACCTTCGAACATCATGTGCTCGAACAGGTGAGCGAAGCCAGTTCGGCCAGCCTTTTCGTTGGCGGGGCCGACGTGATACCAAAGATCGAGAGCTACCAACGGCAAGCGGTGGTCCTGGTGCATTAACACCTGCAGCCCGTTGGGCAACTTGTACTCCTGGTATTGCAAGGTGGGGACCTTGAGCGGCTTGGCGGGCGGTAGGTCAGCACCGGACGCGCAATGAAAGAAGAGAAGTGAAAAAGCACTCGCGATGAGTGGAGAGGTTCGGCTGAATGACATATAGATAGAGAGTTGGGCGACTTAGTAAGTGTACCTATATCGGCACGAGTAGGGCTTGGAATTGCCGGGAGGCAAAGCGCGATGCAAGAACTCTTGACCGGATTGCAGATTGCTTTCACGCTGCCCTGGTCGCGGTCACCGGCTGGTCAGCGAACCATTGAAGCATCTTTACGCAGGAGCCTGGCGTCGTCCTGCGCGCTGCTTGCATTGACAGCGGTGGTGGCCGCTGGCGAAACGGATGTAAACATCAGCCGTTGAAATTCGTCCTTACCTTCATGAATACCCGCTGCTATAGTGGGAATGATTTTGCAACGTGTCCGCTGAAATCTGGAACCGGGACACAGGCAAATTGATCCAATCGTATTGATATGAATGAAGCTTCAAGCGAAACGCAGCAGAAGCTGACCGGACCTGAAAGTACACAGGCCGCGGGGCGTGACATCGAAACAAAACGGACGGGCAGTCTAGCACGTTCATCTTATTTTCGGTATTACATACATGACGGCATTGCTTCTTGCCGCCTTCAGCTTTTGGGCGAGCTAACCGAGGCTGAGATCGCCGACCTGAACGGTTGCTGGCGAACCGCCAAGACCACTTTAGGTTCGCGTGAATTAGTGCTCGATCTGCACGCTCTCAAGAGCGTCGATGAAGCAGGCAAACAATGGCTGGCCGGAATGGCGCAAGAAGGCGCAACCTGCTCGCCCGAAGGCTATCTGCGCGATCTGGTTGCGGGTAAACATACGGCAGGCGTCGAAGCCGCGACGGGGGCTGCCAAACCCGGATTCTTGGGCCGCATCGTGAACCTATTCCGTGGCGTGGGCGTCGAAGCCGCGAAATAACTCTAGAACTTCGTAAGCTGTAGCTGCTGCGCGCGCACCGGCCTGGAAAGCTGCCTGAAGCGGAGCAAAACGAAGCCGAACGTCACCCCCAAAATATACTGCTCGGGGCCGTGCGCATGCCGGAACCACTCCAGCGCCAGGATAAAGCAGGCGAGTGCCGCCAGCACCAGCGATATTCCTCGTTGCAAGCGCAACGAGGCGGATTGCACCCACGGATCGATCGATACGTCAATCGCGCGGCCTCTATCGGAGTGCGTACAACGCGATTTTATCTGGCAACTATTGCAGGTATGAGCGGGGGCCCGGTAGCGCACAATCTGCCGCTCGTGATCGATTTCCGCTCTTATTAGCGTTATACCCACTGGGCACTCCCAAGAGTCCCGGTCGCGATGATAGCGAAAGGCGCCAGTGTGATATTGATCGGCGCGCTTATGGGAACGCTTCGCGAGCCATTCCAGCCCGCTGCCGATAATGATCAGCAGGACCGCATACGCGGCCGCCAGTATGGGCTCGAGATGAAGCGTGCCAATCAATTTAATCTGAAGCTGCTGGTTCGGTAATATCCGCAAACAGGATTTCAGCCGGTTCCTGCAAGGTGGTTTTTGGTATTCGGTACCGGACGGCAAGCCAACATAAGTACAGGATCGGCAGCACGCCTCCCACGATGAACACCGCGTCACCTGGGAATCGCAACCACTCTATGAACGCATTTACAGGGTTTCCGACGTATTTCAAGCTACGCGCCTCGAAGTAGCCGTGATTCACGGATTCATAGAGCTGCAGAATCCCGAGTGGAAACAGAGTCGCGAATACCATCCACGCAAGGCCTGCATTCAGTGACCAGAAACTGATCTTCGCCGCGCGTTCTGACCATCTGTCCTCCGGAATCATGTACCGGATGCAGAAAAGAGCCAAGCCGACAGAGAGCATCCCATACACGCCCATCATCGCCGCGTGACCATGGTTCGTAGTGAGCGCAGTTCCAATCTCGTAATACGAAACAACGGGCAAGTTAATAAGAAAGCCGAAAATACCCGCACCTAGAAAATTCCAGAAGCCAACCGATACGAGGAACATCACGGCCCAGTAATGTGGGAATGAAGTTCGCGATTTGGATTCTTGTCGCGTTCCCAACTGGAGAAAACTCCATGCTTCCACTGTCAAGAAGGTCAATGGAATCACTTCCGCAGCGGAGAAAAAGGCTCCCAGTGCCATGTGCTCGGCCGGCGTGCCTGAAAAATAAAGATGGTGCATGGTGCCGATGACGCCACCCGCCGAGTAAAGGACGATATCCAGATAAATCACTGTAAGCGCGACACGCTCAGCTATCACGCCCAGGAGTACGAAGATGCACGCAACCATAATGGTCGTGAATAGCTCGAGAAAATCTTCTACCCAAAGATGCACCACCCAAAAACGCCAGAAGTCAGTTGTGGTGAAGTGAGCTTCCGGTTGCGCGAGCAGGCCGACCGCGTAGAAAGCGGGTATGGAGAGCGCTGAGAAAAAGAAAAGCCACGGCATATTGCCCTTGTGCTCTGTCCGCAGCCGTCCTCGCAAGCCAATGTACAAGCATAGCCACCCACATGCACAGACCAATCGTGAGTAGAATTTGCCAAAAGCGGCCGAGATCGAGATACTCAAACCCCTGATCGCCAAACCAGCTCCAATACTTCTGGATCCAGCCGTGGATTCCGGCGAATTCTCCGAAGAGGCTGCCGAAAACGACAATTGTCAACGCTCCCAGAAGCCCTATTGCCAGCCACTTCTGGATTTTTGGCTCGCGGCCACTCAGCATGGGAGCCAAAAAGATCCCGGCGGCAAGATAAGAAGTTGAAACCCAAAAGATAGCGAGCTGCAGATGCCATGTCCGCGCCAGATTGAACGGTAGAATTTGAGCCAGGTCGATTCCGAAGAAGTTCGTGATGTCCGCACGGTAATGCTGTGATGCGCCGCCCACCAGCGTCTGGATCAGGAACAGAAGCGCCATGACCAGGAAAAACCAGGCTGTCACGCCTTGGGCCGGCGTCAATGCAACCTCGCCTGGGGCGCGAAACGTCAGTGTGCGATTCTCCCGGCCGTGCCATCCCAAGAAGTTCCAGCGGCCAAACGCGAAGAACAATACGCCGATCCCACCCAGCAGCATGGCTAGGGAGAGCATGCTCCAGACGATCATATCGGCGGTCACGCTGTTTTTGACGAGGGGCTCGGGCGGCCAATTGTTGGTGTACGAGTAGTTGTGGCCGGGCCGTAACGCCGCCGCGGCCCAGGCTGACCAGGCAAAGAAGGCGGTGAGCTGCTTAATCTCACTGGGATCGCTGATGGCCTTCGGCCGGAGCCCGAATCGCGTACTCGGCTCCGAGAAAAACTTCCCGTAGTAACTAGTGAGCTCGGCGTACGCCGTGGACTGCGCTGCTGTGAAAACCAGCGTGCCGGTCTTCGGTTCATATCGGTTCGTCTTAAAGTCCGAGGCAGTTTGAACTCGCGCTTGCTCCGCTGTGTTTCCGCTCGCATGAGAGTTGGCCACACTGGTAGCTGCGCGCCTTAAATAGTCGGCCGTGAAGTCCGGCCCAAGATATGCGCCGTGTCCGAAAATAGAGCCGTATTCCATCAGGCCATTACGGAGAAATACCTGCTGGCCGGCTAGGATATCTGGGCCGGTGAACAACACGCTCCCCTCTGGCCCGGTAACTCGCGCGGGAATAGGAGCCTCACCCGCATACGTACGGTAAGCGAGCAGCCCCATGACGAAAAAGCCGAATAGAACGACTACGGCGACAGCTTGTATCCACCCTTTCGAGACGAGCAGATCTCTTTTTTCGAACGCCTGCGCTTGGTTTGGTCCTCGGAATCGGTCGGGCATCGCTGTGCCAACTTACTAAAGCCCCTTTCTACTCGCAACGACTTTAGTCATTGCATAGCCTAACGCGATTCCATCAGTGATCTAGCTCCGCTTCGAGTCGCTCAAAAGAGGAAATGGTGATTTCGCGTCCTTCTAGTGTCACCAGCCCTTCAGCCTGCAAACGCGTGAGAGTGCGAGAGACCAGATCGCGAACCGTGCCGATTTCGGCCGCAATCGCCTGCTGATTCTCGATTGTGATCGCGCGGCCAGTACGTCTTTGGCCTCCGTCCGATTTTGCCTTCCTCAACAGATATCCGATCAGCCTCTGCCGCACCGTCGTGAACGACAGTTCTTCGACGATGCTGACCAGGCGGCGCAAACGGGCGCCCACCACCTCCAGGAGCTTGAGAGCGACTTGCGGATTTTCCAGGCAAAGAGAGCGGAAATCGGCGCGCGATACAAACACGAGCTCAGATTCCTGCAGCGCGGCCGCCGAAGCGGGATACGGACCTCCATCGATTACTGGGAGTTCAGCCACAGATTGCCCCGGCCCATCGACCGAAAGCACGTGCTCCCGCCCCGTTGTTGAAATCTTGAAGATTCTGATCGAGCCCTTGGCCACGATGTATAAACCTTCGCAAAGTTCGCCCTCTGAAAAGAGCAACTCGTTCTGTGAATAGCGCCGATAACGCGCCCGGGCCGCCAAAAACAACAGTTCCGATTCGGCAAGCGTCGCGAAAAGGGGGGCTTGCGTTAGAATCTCGAGCACATTGCGAGCGAGAGGTAACATGCTCTCAGGATATGAACCACTCAGACTTGAAGCCGTTTTTACAGAGATACGAGCGCGCTGCCGCGCACGAAAACGCTGCTGCAAGAAAATGGATTACGTACCCTGCTGCTCCATCTGAAAGCGGGCGAGCGGATTCCAGAACACGAAACGCGTGGTGCAATTACCGTGTATTGCCTCAAGGGTGAGGCCAGCTTCTTTGCCGCCGAAGAGCGGATCGAAATGACCCCTGCCGTGCTGGTCAGTGTCGCCTCCGGCAAGCCCCACAGCTTAAGTGCTCAGGAGGATGCTTTGCTGCTCGTGACGATAGCCGAGCCGGTCCAGCCCGCGCCTATACCAGAACAGTAAACGCCGATTCCGTGCGCTCCACCGGCCGATAAGCCGTGTCCCGCTCCACCGGTTCGCGTCCGGCTTCGCGTATCAGCCGCAGCAGATCTTTGCGCCGCAGATGTTGCGCGGTAGTCGCTCCAGCATCGTGATAAATCTTCTCCTCGACGACCGTCCCATCGATGTCGTTCGCCCCGAAACGCTGTGCGATCTGCGCCACCCCGGGCGTCATCATGATCCAGTACGCTTTGATATGCGGAATATTGTCGAGCATCAGGCGCGAGATCGCAATCTGCTTCAGATCGTTGAAACCGGTTGTCTTTGGCAGATGAGCTAAGGCAGTGTTCTCCGGATGGAAAGCCAGCGGAATGAACGTTACCAGGCCGTTCGTCTCATCCTGAAGGCTGCGCAATTTTACTAAGTGATCAGAGAGATCTTCTGCCGTTTCGAGATGCCCGTACAGCATGGTGCAATTGCTCTTGAGTCCGACTTGATGAGCGATTCTGGCGGTTTCGAGCCATTCGTCGCCGTCGATCTTGTGGTCGCAAATGATCCGGCGAACCCGCTCGGAGAAGACTTCCGCCCCGCCTCCTGGCATCGAGTCGATGCCCGCTGCTTTCAGCCGCTCCAGCGTCTCGCGAATCGAAATTTTCGCGCGCTTCGCCAGATACGCCACTTCCACCATGGTGAAGGCTTTCAGGTGAACGCCGGGATAGCGTTCTTTTAACCCGCAATCATCTGGCAGAACCAATCGAGACTCAACTCGGGATGCAGACCGCCTACGATGTGGAACTCGGTTACTGCTTCCGCGTATCCTTTCCCGGCGACTTCCCAGACCTGCTCGAGCGACATCGTATACGCCGTCGGATCTTTCGCCTTCTTTCCGAACGCGCACAAACGGCAGCTCGCCACGCACACGTCGGTCGGATTGATGTGGCGATTCACGTTGAAATATGTCACATCGCCGTGCAAACGCTCGCGCACAAGGTTGGCCATGTGCCCCAAAGCCAGAATGTCGGGACTGCGGAACATTTTGACTCCGTCTTCGAAGCTGAGGCGGTCTCCTGCTTCCACTTTTTCGAAGATCGGCTTCAGATTTCGGTCTTCGATGGAAGGATTCGTTAAGTTTGCGAAGGAAGTCATGTTGTGAGTCTCATGCAATCACAGTGGGTGGCGCCCAAGCAGGATATCCGCCGCCCAAAACACAAAAAATAAGATGCTGACGTAGCCGTTTACGGTGAAGAAGGCCGCGTTTACCCGTGACAAATCGTGCGGTTTCACCAGGCCATGCTCATAGACCAGAAGCGTGACTACCGCCGATACGCCGATCAGGCTCAACGCCCCTAGGTGGAATGAGACCACCAGAGCGATAAGCGAAACGACCATCGCCAGATGCAAGAATCTGGCAATCCGGAGCGCGCCCGCAATGCCGAAGCGCCGCGGAATGCTGCATAGGCCTTCCGCGCAATCGAATTCGAAATCCTGGCAAGCGTAAATTACATCGAATCCAGCCGTCCAGAACATCACGGCGGCGGTTAGCCAGAGGATCCGCGGATCGAGCGAGCCGCGTATCGCAATCCAGGCCGCAGCCGGCGCGATACCTAGGCAAAATCCAAGAATCAGGTGCGAGAACAGGGTGAATCGCTTAGCGAACGAGTAGAAAAATAAGATCGCAAGCGCGAGCGGAGAAAGGACGAAGCAAAAAAATCCGAGTTGCCGCGCCGACCACATGAAGGCCAGGCAACACACAACGGTGAACGCCCAGGCGAAGCGGGCTGACAGCAGACCCGCGGGCAAATGGCGCCGCGCGGTACGCTGGTTGCGCGAATCGATATCGGATCGAGCAGCCGGTTGAATGCCATCGCGGCAGAACGGGCCGCCACCATCGCAACCACGATCCAAAGGAAACGCCAGGCTAAGCCGGTCGGCTGAAACCCTCCGTCGCGCCACGCCAGCAGCGCGCCTGTAAGAGCAAACGGCAACGCAAAGACGGAGTGCTCGAACTTGATCATGTCAAGCGTCAAACGCAGACGTGTCCAGAAGCGCGGCATTTTCCCCGTAGCAGCTACCATTTTAGGGGATGCTGCGCTTCGGCGCGCGGTGCAGAATATGGATCGTCAACAATTGCAGCGATTGCTCGAGAGCGTTCGTGAAGGTGAAACTCCGGTGGAGGCAGCCTTCGAACGGCTGCGGGATCTCCCTTTCGAGGATCTTGGCTTCGCCAAAGTGGACCATCATCGCGCGGTTCGTCAAGGAATGCCGGAGGTGATTCTCGGGAAGGGAAAGACGGCCGATCAGGTTTCCGCGATTGCCGCGGCTCTGCTGGCCAAATCTCAAAACCTGCTCATTACGAGAGCGAACGAAGAGATGGGCCGGCGTATTGCCGATCTTGCGCCGGCGAGCGAATACTTCCCTGCCTCAGGCGCGATAAGAGTGTGGCGCGACCGTACGATTCAAGGTAAAGGAAAAATCGCCGTCGTATGCGCCGGGACCAGCGACATTCCCGTCCTCGAAGAAGCTCAGCTCACTGCCGAGATCATGGGCAATGAGGTGGACGCGATATGTGACGTAGGAGTGGCGGGCATTCACCGGCTGCTGCATCAGCGGGAGCGCCTCACGCAGGCCCGCGTCGTAATCGTTTGCGCCGGCATGGAAGGCGCGCTGCCGAGCGTGGTCGGCGGTCTGGTCGGCTGCCCAGTGATCGCCGTGCCGACCAGCGTGGGTTACGGCGCAAGTTTCGGTGGACTCGCCGCGCTCCTTGGCATGCTGAACAGCTGTGCGAGTAATGTGACTGTAGTAAACATCGATAACGGCTTTGGCGCAGGTTACGTGGCGAGTTTGATTAACCGGCTGTAAAGCGAATGCCTTATGGCTGATTTGCCACCGTAAACACCTGGCTTGTCGTATAGAGATTCCCGTCGGCCGCGAGCGCCCTTACGTCGAGCGTGTGGGTGCCGTTCGCGAAGGGCGATGTATCGAGCTCGTAGTTCCAACCCACATTCGGACAACCGCCCGCACTCGGGAAATGTGCGCACACATCAGTGCGGTTCCCTCCGTAAAGTGCTACGCCGTTCAAAACGCCGTCGACAAGCACTGCTACGCTAACAATCTGCGCGCCGTTTGAATCAAGCGCCCAGCCTCCAATATGAGAGACCTGGGTGAGCGTTTGACCCGCGCCCGGCGTATCGATATTGACCCGCAGCGGACTCGATGCGCCGTTCGCTACTTGGAAATTCGTCGTGAAGGTTGAACTCTGACCACTTACAGTGGTTCCAGAGACCGCCAGCGTATGGGGCCCATCGCTGAGGAGATTCGTGTCGATACTATAATTCCAACCGACATCGGGACAGCCGATAGCGTTTGTGAACACGGCACATACATCTGTACGGGTGCCGCCATAGATGGCTGTTCCCACAGAAAGGTCATCGACAGCCACGGTTACTTTACCGATCGCCGCGATCTGATCGATAGCCCAGCCGCCGATGGCAACTTGACCGCTGAGAGGTCCGCTTTGCGCGCTCGGAGTATCGATCGACAGCTTCATGGGGTTCGAAGTGGTCCAGTTCGCAACGGTGAATTGCGAGGAAAGCGTGTTCGTCTGTGCGCCGATCGCGGTAACGGTTACGGTATGGGCCCCGTCGGCCAGTTTACTGGTATCGACCGGCAGATTCCAGCCCACATTTGGACAGTTCGCGTCTGCCGGATATACCGCGCAGACGTCGGGACGGCTCACTCCGTAAATTGCGGTTCCATAGGGAGCGCCGTCAATCGAAACAGCAACCCTTCCAATTGCCGCCCCATTGTCGATGGCCCATCCGGCGAAGGTGGTCTGGCCAATCAAAATTGCACTCTGCTGGTTTGGCAAGTCGATGCTGATCTGTACCGGGCTCGCGCTAGGCGAGTTCGAAACCGTAAAGGTGCGGCTCGATGTTGTGAACTGGCCCGTCCCCGCATAAACGCTGAGGCCCAAGACGTGCAATCCATTTACTAGCTGTGTCGTATCGAGGCCGAAGTTCCAGCCGACGTTTGGGCAGCTCGGGCGGCCGGGATGGGCGTTGCAGACGTCCTGCCGGTTGCCACCGTACAAGGCTGAGCCATACGGAACGCCGTCTATGGTCACCGCAATGTTGCTGACCGGGACACTAGTTCCAATGGCCCACCCGCCAAAATTCACGAACCCGCTGAGCGCCGGGCTCTGAGTGGCAGGCGTGTCGATAGAGACCGTGATAGTGTTGCCCGGAGTATTCGCCACCGTGAACGACGCGCTCTGCGTTGAATACTGTCCCTCGGCAGTCATTGGCGTCACAGCAATCGTATGGACTCCGTCGGCCAACAGAGTTGTATTTACGGTGATGTTCCAACCGACATTCGGACAGCCAGCTTCTCCCGGAAAAACCGTACACACATCGGTGCGGGTTCCGCCGTATATCGCGTTTCCGTTAGAGACGCCATCGATCGCCACTCCTACTTGCGCGATGGCGGAAAGAGTGTCCAATGCCCAGCCTCCGAAATTCGCAACACCACTGAATGCCGGGCTTTGGCTATTTGGAGTATCGATGCTGATCTTCATTGGATCCGACGAAGTCCAATTCGCCACAGCGAAACTCGATGAAGCCGTGTACACCTGCCCAGTGCTAGTGGTGACCGTTATATCGAGCGTGTGCGAACCGTCGGCAAGCAGAGAGGTTTGAAGCGGGAATGACCATCCTACCTTCGGACAGTTAGCACTCGAGTAGAGCGCGCAAATATCGGTGCGGGTGGCTCCATACGTCGCGTTACCGTAAGGGGCAGAATCGATCGCAATCGCCACGCTATTGACCGATCCGGTATCCGCCAGTGCCCAACCGGAAAATGTGGTAAGTCCGATCACCGTCGAGTTGTGCGAAGAAGGCGATTCGATGCCGATGCGGATCTGCGGAGTCGTTATACCGCTGCCGCTCCAGCCGAAAACCAGATTGCTGACGTTGACCGAACCGAGACCTGTCGCAAGATCGTAGCCAACACCTGCCTGGTAGGCCGCGGTGCTTGTGCTGTATCCGGTTTCTCCCGGAACCGCGTTATTGCCCACCGTGACATCGTTGAAAATGCAATTCGGGGCTGGGACTGAAGCGTTGCAAGACGCAAGACTTTCGTTCGCGGCGAGGCCGTACAGGTTTGCTGCCGCTTGCCCTTGCCGGGATCCTGTGTACTGCACAATCAGCGCCATAATTGCAGCAAATGACGGCGTTGCGGCCGACGTTCCGCTTACTCCAGAAAAAGAACTTTGGCCGCGTTTAACGGTGCATGATCCGTCCAGGCAAAGAAGGTAGAAATCGTGGCCGGCTGAGGTGAGCGAGAGATCCGGCACATCACGTACTCCGTCGTTCGGTATGCCCGCGACCCCTGTCTGCCACGACGGTTTGCTGAACAAGATACTGGCGCCGCCGCCGCCGGCGTAAATTCCGGCGTTGGAGCTGCCACATTGCGCCACTGTGCAGCTTTCGTTCCAGACAACTTCAGGGATATAGGATTGAGCCGAGCCAAAGGTAATGCCATTCGTTCCGGACCAATAAGCGGAGTTGCCATTTTCGTTGAACTCGGTTCCGCCTACCGCGATGTCGTACGGCGTCGATGAGAGAATGTTCACCGAGATTGGTCCACTCGCCACAGTTTCCGAACCCGGATCGTCGCAGCCCTCGGCGCCCGAATCTCCAGATGCAACGGTGTAAGTGATTCCTTCGGCGGCGGCCTGCTGCGCCAGCGATGAGTAGAACTGTCCTTCGGCCTGCGTGTAGTTAGCTTCGCAATCGCCGTAGCTTTCGGTCATGATCTGGGCCAGATTGTTGTCGACGATATATTGCTCGGAAAGATCGACGCCATCGGTTGTGCTGGTCGATTGCGAAATCACCAGTTTGATGGTGGCAGCGGGTGCCACTCCGCCCGTCCATGAAGTATCGAGCACGGCTTCTGCTTCATCGCCGTCGCCCAGATCGCCAGGATCAGGGCCATTCACGACAATCTGCGGAGGGTTGTTAGGCAACCCGAATGAACTGCGAAAGTCGGCGATATCCTGCGCCACTATGTTGGTTCGGGCGACTACGGCGATAGTTGTGCCCGAGCCGTTGATGCCACTTCCATAGACCGGGTTGACGTTGTAGATGGTGGCGAAATCGGCGGGCGCGAGAGCATGGGTGCCATCAGAGCCAGTGAACTGAGCACGACCATTAGCGCCGATTGTCGCAACCTGCGGTTTCAATGCGGCGATTTGCGAGGCTTTCCGGAAATTGTGCAGTGTCGAGACGCCCGCCACTACAGGCGCGAGCGCGGCTGGAATCTGCGGGTCGCTCGAATTGGCCCAGTGCTCCTGGCCGTTTACGACGTACTTATGAATTTCTGTATGGAAAGCTTGCTGCACCTGACCGGCCGTGCCCGAAAACTCGATGATGTTCCTGGCGTTGGCAGATATGGCTCACCTGCGAAACCTTGCGACTGGAGCCAGGTGGTGATCTTTTGAATGTCTGCATCCGCCGCTCCAAACTGTTGACCGATTTGCTGGGGCGTGAGCCACTTGTGGTACTGGGGAGAGCCTTTCGTCTGCTGGCTCTTCAGAAGCTCCGCCAGGGCCTGCTGGCGGTCCGCGCTGGGGGTCAAAACCAGTAGCATGCGATCCATCGGACAGATCGGCGGGGGCGGGGCCCTGGTCAAACTCGGGACGTGCCAGCGGGTGGGTATTGTGCGGCAAACGCGCGAGGCGGCTCTCGTCTATTGGGCCTGTGATGCGGGGGGATCTCGCGACTTGCGACGAAGCCGGAAGGCGCACCGAAACGAGCAGTGCGGCCGTGAGGAGAACAGAAGAGCGGGTTCTTGCCATCTGAAAGATCAACTTACCTGAGTTGGGAGAGGAGACGAGTCCTCGCCGCTGGCCGTTACGCGCTTTTACCAAACGAACTCCCCGGCCTCAGCCGGTAAGCCGGTCGAGCCGCTCGGCCGCTGCCTCAAGGGTCGGAATTTTCTTAGCGAAGCAAAAGCGAATCAGACGTGCTCCGTCCCGTGGATCCGAGAAGAAACTAGACCCAGGAACGGCCGCAACTCCCGCTATTTCAACCAAATGCTTGCAGAACGCAATATCGTCTTTGAAGGGAAACGAGGCGGTGTCACAAAGCACGTAGTAAGCGCCCCTGGGAACAAAGCAGCGGAAGCCGGCCTTCTGCAGGATCCCGACCAGCAGGTTTCGCTTCGTTTCGTAACTTTGGGCAAGTTGCGCGAAATAAGCGTCGGGAAGATCGAGAGCGGTAACGCCCGCCTGCTGCAAAGGGGAGGCAGCGCCGACGGTCAGGAAATCATGAACCTTGCGAATGGAAGGCGTGAGGTCAGGCGGCGCAATTACCCAGCCGACCCGCCAGCCGGTAACCGAAAATGTCTTGCTGAGGCTATTCACCAGGACGCAACGGTCACGCAGGCCGGAAATCGTAATGGGCGGGACATGCCGCTCGCCGTCGAAGATGATGTGCTCGTAGATTTCGTCGGTAATTAGTAAGCAATCGAACTCTTCACAAAGCTGCCCGATCACGGTCAGTTCGGCGGCCGAAAAGACCCGGCCGGTCGGGTTGTTCGGTGAATTCACGATGACTGCGCGAGTTCGTTTGGTAAGAACGGCCCGCAGCTCGGTGGGGTCGAAAGCCCAATCGGGCGGCCGCAGCGGGACGTAGCGGCAAACAGCGCCGCTCAGAAGAGAATCCGGCCAGTAGTTTTCGTAAAAGGGCTCGAATACGACCACTTCATCTCCCGGATTGAGCAAAGCGAGCATGGTCGCGACCATGCCTTCGGTAGCTCCGCAGCAGACCGTGATTTCGCGCTCGGGATCGATCTCAAGCTGATAGAAACGCCGGTAATAATCGCGGATGGCGTCGCGGAAGGGCTTTGCGCCCCAGGTGATCGAATACTGGTTTACGTCGTCGGCGATAGCTTGCTGAGCGGCGGATTTGACTTCGTCAGGCGCGGGGAAATCCGGAAAGCCCTGGGCCAAGTTGACGGCGCCATGCTGGAAGGCCAGGCGCGTCATTTCGCGAATCACCGACTCTTTGAAATTCGCAATCCTCTCACTTCCGGCTCGGCGGGATAGAGCAACCGACATGAAGTGATTGTAAACGGACGGTTCTACTTCGCTTTCGCCCTGAGCGCCTCGAAAGCCTGGAACTCGGCCTGCGCAAGTTGGGGACGCCCTTGCTTTTCGTAAATTCGCGCCAGATGATAATGCGCTTTGGCGCAACCCGCTTGCAGTTTCACGGTTAGCTGGTATTCGCGAACGGCCTCGGCCGACTGTGACTCGTCTTCATACAACAGGCCTAATTCGTAATGCGCTTCAGCCCAGTCTGGGTTTAGCTTGATTGCTCTGAGCAGGAACTCCTCAGCTTGTTGATCAGTCGCAGCGGAGGCATTCGCGGTAGTTCTTCTTCTGAGGCTGAGAGCGTAATAGTAGTTGGCTGCCGGATTATTCGGGTACTCGCGCGCAAAGAGCGCAAGCCGGCTGTCAACTTCGTTAGTCTTGCCGGGCGCCACATCGTACATCTTGCCGAGAAAATCGAACGCCCTGGTGTCCTTGGGATCGAGATCGACAGCGCGGCAGAGGGCATCTATGGCGGAGTCGTACTGGCCCAGCGAATAGTACGCTACGCCGAGCCCGACTTGCAGTCTGGCGGATTGCGGATATTTCCGCGTGGCAAATTCTAGAGCTTTCCTGGCTGGCTCGAAGCCGCGGTGAAGCAGAAGTTCGCTCGCGAGATCGAAGAGATTTTTCTCGGACGGATCCATACGAGCCGCCCTTTCGTATTGCTCGGCCGACTGCTGGGGATGACCTTCTTTCTCTTCCACCTCACCGAGCAGGTCGTGAAGCTCCGCGGTATCGCGCCTTTGAAGGAGGGCTTCGACGATTTGACGGCTGTCTTCCGCGGCGCCAATTTCGAGGTACGCGAGCGCCAGGTCATAGGCGTTGTCGTAATTGGCCGGATCGGCTTCGTAGGCTCGCCGAAGATAGGGAACGGCCGCTTGGAAATGCCCTTTGCTGACGTAGAACTCGCCTAAACGGTGATCATCCTGAGCGATAGTTAGCAGCGGCACTAAGCAGAGAAGTAGGAGCGCGGGCCGGCAGCGCATCGCAGAGCAAGCTTACCAATAAAACTTGAGTGCGAACTGCAGTTCACGCGCGTCGTTCGGCGCGTCGCGGGTTGAGGTGATGCGGGCGAAGTTCACGGTGTCGAGGTAATTGAGGTTCCCCGGCTGGGCGAACGAAGGCGTATTCGTGAGATTGAACGACTCGGCGCGGAATTCAAAGCGCGTTGTTTCGGTGACAGCGAATTGTTTGAAGATGGAGAAGTCGAGGCGCCGGATGGGCGGTCCGCTCACTTGGGTGTTGCCGCCACCGAGCGGCAAGAGGTTGCTTTGGCCGACTTGCGTTACGGACGGGGGAGTAGCGAAGGCTGCTGGGTTATAAAACTGCTGGACATTGTGCAGGCCACCGTAAGGATTCGCGCCTGTATAGAGCGCGTAGCAGCCCGTCCCAGCGCCGGTGGAGGTTTCGCAACTGATGGTTTGCGGCTGGCCATCGTCGAGCGTCAGGATGAAATTGGTCGACCAGCCACCGAGGAAGAAATCGGTGTAGCGATTAGAACTCGCGAACTGTCTACCTTTTCCATAAGGCAAGTCGTAAGTGCCGCTGGCTGAGAAAGCGTTACGGATGTCGAAGGGCGCCAGGCCGTAATCGTAATGAATTCCGACGCCGGGGATGTCAGGCGCGCGGTGACCGGCAACACCTCCGCCGCTCAGCAGATCGCCAGCGTCGGTGAGAGTTTTCGAAAATGTGTAGGAGACCAGGGTCGTGAGACCTTTCGAGAAGCGGTGCTGGTATTTGGTCTGCAACGCGTGGTAGTTGGCAGTGCCGATGGTCGCGGCATAAGAAGAGCCGCGCGCGAAATCCGGAAACGGAACGTAGTTCTGCGGGTTATATCCGGGTGGAAGGAGAACGCTCTGGTTATTTGTCCCGGCGAATGATTCGAGATGACGACTTAGAGAAGCCACATAACCAGCAGAGACAACATCACTGTTGCCGAGTTGGTACTCAAGAGTTATGTTGTAACTCTGAACATAGGGCGTCTGGTAATGGAACTGAATACCACGCAAGTCCAATCCCGATGCATTCACGGCTGTCGGATTCAGGGGAACGCTCGAAAGGCCGTTCTCGATTGTGGCGATGGTTCCATTCGGATAGTAATCCGGCGAGACGGCGTTAGCGGCCGGAAAGTTAAAAGAGTATTGAAAGGGATAGTTATAACCGAGACTTGGAGAACCGCCCCGATTTTCGAAAGCGCCATAGAAAATCCCATACCCGCCGCGTACCACCAGGTGCTGTGTCGCTTGATAAGCAAACCCGACGCGCGGGCCGAAGTTATTCTTCTGCACGATGCTGAGCCCGGAACCGTAAGCGTTACTGTAGTTCAAAGCGATACCGCTTTGCGCGAGCAGTTGGGTGAAACTGGGCGAGAGCGGAGGGTTGTTTTTCCTGCTGGCCGGGATGATGTATTCGGCTCCCGCGCCAGGAGTGCCAGGAACGAAGTTCGCCTGGGCTCCGTAGCGCTCGCCGGTGGGACTGAACCAATCCCAGCGCAGGCCTAAATTGAGCGTGAGCCGGCTACTGACCTTCCAGTCGTCCTGGAAGTAAGCGCCGTAATAGGACCGCTGAGCCGCAACGTCGCCGAAATTCGAAGCATTGACATTGTTGGCCCCCCCGAGTAGCGTTCCGCCGAGAGCCGGAGCAGCAGCAGGGCTCAACAGAAATTGAGCGCGCCCAGTACTTGCATCTGTCAGATTGACGATCGAGGTGTAGGTGCCGTTAAAATCAAACTCGCCGCGTGAGTAGGGCGGCGCGGTCCAGGGGAAATAGATAGATTGGGCTTCGAAGCCGCCCTTGAAAGTGTGCGAGTGGTAGACCTTGTTGAGATTTTCAGTGAACTGAACGGTGTTGCTGTAACGGTTGCTAATGAGCCATTCGGCGGAACCGAGTTGGCTTAGGCCTCCAATGCCGAGGTAGGGCAGGCCGCCGTTTCCGGGGAGCTGCGGAATGCCCTGGATGCCGAATTGAGCGGGGATATTCGACGTGTCGCTGCCGTAGGGTTGCTGACGCGATGTGTGCTCGCGGTTGAAGCCCACGCGGGCTTCGTTTACGAGCGTCGGCGTGAAGGAGTGCGTGTAGCTGAGCGCGGCGCCCTGGGTATCGACCTGCTGGTTGCCATCTCCGAAACCGCCTCCATCGGCATAACCCGTGAAGGGGCCAGGCACAAAGCTCGGGCTTTGGGACCAGCTATAGCGGCCAAAGATTGAGTCTTTTGGGGAGACATTTGCGTCGATGCGGACATCGAACTGATTCACATTTGTGAAAGAGTTCCGATTGATGTTGAAGTTATCTACATAGCCGGCTTGGGTGGGAGCAGGCAGTAAGTTCAGCAGCTTAACGGCATTCGGATCGAGCCGATTGGCGGGAAGGATGTTGCCGGGAAACGGTGTGCGGACATACTGCCCGTTGCCGATGCTGCGAGTGGTTGAGGGATCGAAGATGGTACCCAGCGGATAGGAATTGCCGAGCGCATCCTTCAGGCTGCCGGACTGGAGCGCGATGAGATCGGAGAAATTTGTGTAGCCGCTATTGCGTTCGAGTTGAGTGGGCACGGTATTGCCTGTTTCAGGCACGCCCTGGCGAACACGCGTTCCCTCATAGTCGCCAAAAAAGAAGAGCTTGTTCTTGCGGATGGGACCGCCTCCCGCGCCGCCGAACTGGTTCTGCTTGAAAGAGCCTTTGGGCTGGGAGTTCGCGTTCTGGAAAAAGTCGGCGGCGTCGAGCTTATCGTTGCGGAGAAATTCCCAGAGCGCGCCGTGAAACTGGTTGCTGCCTGACTTAATGCTGGCGTTAAGAACGGCGCCGCCCGCGCGGCCGAACTCAGCGCTGAAAGTACTGGTTTGCAGACGGAACTCACTGATTGCATCGACAGGCGGTTTGATAACGTAAGCCGCGCCATTGAGAAAGTCGACGTCGTTGGTGTTGTTATCGATTCCATCGAGCATGTAGTTGTTCTGAGCGGGACGCGTGCCGTTGGCGGTAAACCAGCCATTGGCGTTGAGGCCGCGGCCTTCGGGCTGACCGACAGTAGCGCCGGGTACGAGGCGAGCGAGGAATGTGTAATTTCGCCCGTTCAACGGGAGATTGTTCACTTCCTGCTGTTCGATGACCTGTCCGACAGAACCATTTTCAGTCTGCAGGATGGGCGCCTGCCCCGTGACCTCGATCTCGCTGGTCACTTGGCCGAGAGCCAGGTCGAAATCGATAACTAGTTGTTGCTGAATATCGAGCTTCAATCCGGAACGCACTTCTTTCTTGAAACCAGGATGCTCCGCTTCGACTGAATACCTGCCGATTTTCAATGCGGTAAAGGCGTACGTGCCCGAAGGGGCGCTGGTAGTGGATTGGGTGGAGGAAGTATCTTCGTTCCTAATAGTGATGGTAGCGCCTGGAACAACGGCACCGGTGTTATCGCGAACGGTGCCGAGAATGGTGCCAGTATCGACTTGGGCACGGAGAGCCGAAGCGAGTGAGAAAACGCCAAGCGCGAGAGCGGAGAAGCGAATGGTTCGCGTGAACGACATGGGGTGCACTGTCCTTTCCCGGTTGCAGCGAGATGAGCGGCAATGGCGGAACGTTATCACGGTTTGGCCCCGCTGTCAACGTACACGGTGACTTAAGGCACTTTTGGGGCCCTCTTCTTCCTAGCGGGCGCGAAATCCTTTTTCTATACCCGGTATCGTACACGGAGGAGCTGTTTCCGTGAGCGCGCTCAGGACTACACTTTGATCAATGAGCGGCTCCGGCGATAAACGCGATCCAGCCAGTCCGCCTGGTATCAAGGACATCGCGAAAGCATTAGGAGTATCGATCGGAACCGTGGACCGGGCTTTACACGGACGCCCTGGCATTAACCCAATGACCAGAGCCAAAGTCCTCAAGATGGTCCAGACAATCGGTTATCAGCCAAACTTCGCGGCGCGGCACCTGAAACTGCAGCGTAAGTTGAGGATCTCGGTACATTTGCCGCGGCAGATTGCGTGTTTTTTCGAAGCCGTGCGGGAGGGCATTGCGGAGGCGGCAAAGCCGTTCCAATCGACGATCGAAGTGCAGTTTCGGGAGTATCCGCGGCTCGGGGAGGGCGACCTGGAGCTCTTCGCCGAGACACTACGAGACAACACGAACGGGATCATCGTGACACCGGCTCATCCAGCGGACCTGAAGCCGTGGATTCGCAAGGCGGCAAGAGCGCGCATACCGGTCGTGTGCGTTGCAACCGATGCGCCCGGAACGGAGCGGCTAACAACGATCTCAGCCGACGCATTCACGAGCGGCGCGATGGTAGCGGAACTGCTGGGTACATTTGGCATCAGGCCGAAATCTGTCCTGATCGTCACGGGCGAATTGAGCGTGGTCGACCATGCCGAAAAGGTCAAGGGCTTTCGGGACTTTGCCGGAAAGATGGGTTGTCCTGTGCAGTTGGCCGGCGTTATCGAGGCACATGACGATCCTGAGAAGACGCTCGGGATGACGCGCGAGTTTTTGGTTAAGCATCCGAAGGTGGGAGCAGTGTACGTGACGACGGCCAACTCGCTTCCGGTGCTCGAAGTATTGGAAGACATGGGCCGGCTCGGCCGCACGACCGTCATCACCACCGATTTATTTCCGGCGCTGGCGCCCTACATCCGCGAAGGTAAGGTGTTCGGAACGATTTACCAACGGCCGAAATCGCAAGGCAGGACAGCGTTTCAGGCACTCTATCAATTTCTGGTCCAAGGCATCTGCCCGGCGCTGCGGCACCGGATACCGCCACATTTGGTTTTGCGCAGCAATTTGGACGTTTTCATGGAGATGCTGCCAGCGGATCGCGACGATGCGGTATCGGAAGCAGGCGGGTTTTGGCAGGGCGCGGGACAGCGGGAGAACTGAGTCTGCCAAGCCGGGTAGGCTGGCGGGATGCCGGAAGATCTTACGCGATGCCTGGGGACATAGCTGCAAAGGAGGTTTTTGTCCGAGTTAAATTGACCAGTCATTCGAGAAGGTGGCGAATGAGGTCCGGCACCAATACAATCTTTTTTACCGCCCCGAGCTGCTAAATAATGACGGCAAATTTCACCAAGTGGCGATAAAAATAAAAGGTTGCAATTGGAGCCGGTTTAGACATCGCAGTTACAACCATGCATCAGTGGCTGATGAAGCTGCAAATCGTTGGCAAAATACCAACATCGTCTTTGTAAGAGTCAGTGTGGAGATCTATGTCCTTGTTGTGTTCAAAATCTTGGCGCAACCAAAAGAGCCAGATACCTTTGCTTCCGAGTAAAACGATCTGATTGAGGATCTGTTCCACTGAAGCGTTTCGCGTGTCCATGGAAAACTGTTCGGCATCCGGTGAGGAGAGGATATCACCCGCGGAGCCGGCCCCGGGATGCAGGCGACTGTAGATCCACCCTGTCAGAATGATGCCGAGGCCTTGCATGGTCGTTTGCATTCCTCCAAATTTGTCGAATTTCATGTTCAGCACGCGGCTGACCTGATCAGACAGGTGAGCCGGTCGAATGACGATCACCCCGCCGTCGAGGGACCAGACATAATTCGATTGCGTCAGAAGTTCATCGAGAAACTCGGACATGGGCCGGTCTTGAACACTGATTTGCCGGTGTTCTTCACATAATTTCTCCGGTTTTCCCGCGTCTAACACAATCCCGATCGGGGCATGTGTATAGCTTCCGAGTTTCACTAAGGCGGCCAAAACGGAGGTATCGACGGATATAGAAACTGTTTGTTTCTGCGGATCCAGCACCGACACGTTTCGCGCCTGAATCGAGGTAAATGCAAAAAGGAATGAAGCTACTGTTCTTTTAAACATAATGCCTCCTTTACGGGCCGTTAATGGTGATGGACGAACAGCTGTAAACAGTCGAGTTCTGAGTGAGCGTGTAGTTGTGACCGGACAAGCGGTCAGAAATCGTTTGGGTGGCTGTGACCGTCTGTTTGCTACCAGGACACACGTTCGTACACAAGGTGAACGAATCTTGAAACAATCCTTGAGAGTTCGTGATAGCCGTTCCGGTGATTACCTTCGCGATTCCGAAAGCATTCGGCTGTGGGACGGTAACCTGTTCGGTCAGACTCTGTCCACCGACGACAATGTCGCGTGGTGGTTGGTTCTGGTTAGTTACGATTTTCTGCACGACCCTTTTCCATCCTGCATAGCCAGTCGGGCATGAGTTGCTCCGTTTGAGACGGTTTGCGTGATTCGGGATGCGGTCGGCACTTGGGCGTTATTCGTGCCCGTGCTGATGAACGAACATGATGACGTATAGATTTGTCCCTGGCCTTGGGCACTTCCGCCGGCCTGCCCGTAAAAGCTCGCACCGGAACCGTTGAATGGGCCAGACAGAGGGACAATTGAATTGTTCAGAGAAGTCCAATTATACGCTCCAGGCACATCCGGTACAGTAGCTTTGTCCGGAGCACGCCGACGGGTCAAATGCTCTGCACTCGTTTCCGTATATTGGGCCTAGCGATCCCGTTCCGCCAATTGCAAACGTAGCTGTCGAGGTACCTAAATAGGATCCGCAGAGCACGATGTTATTCCCGCAACTGAAGTTTCTCGCGAGCCCAGTTCCTGCATTCGAAACGAGCAGGCGGCCGGTGCCCTCGCCATGTTCCGGAGTGAAGGAGCTTGCGTCTCCTGCCGTTGCGTTGGCCGGTAGCTTATTCCTGTGTAGGTCGAACAGTTGATTCGTCACGATTGATCGGAGATCTACAGTGTGAGTTTCATTTGGCGTCAACCTGTACTTCTGATTCCAAGTGATGCCATGAGCGGCGATATTGACGAAAAAGATAACTGGCTTCGTAGCGTGGTTAAACAATAGCGGGGTAGACTCGTCCCCAGCGGGGTAGACTCGTCCCCGTTCGCGAGGCTCCAGGGGTGCTCACCGCCATTATTTACGTCAAGTGCAGCCTTGCCTTTCGCCAGCACCGCCACTGATCGGCTGATTATGACAACCTGCGCAGGAATTGGAATCCAGCCCCGAGACCCGGTTGTTATTGCGCTGCCTTATGGAGAGATCTAATTCTTCGCCGTCCTGCAGATGACGCGAGATTGGATCTCACGGCCGAGTTCTGGATCGGTCTGAGTTGAAAGAATCGCGACCGATAAACCGGCCCTCAGTAGATGACCGAAAAGGAAACGATTTCGGCGAGGCGGCAGGCGATAAGTAATGCTTACTTCACGGATCAGAGCGGCGCGACAGCGTTCTTGCGTTCGAAGCGAAGGATTTAAAACTTAACTTCGGACCGAGTTAGGATGCAAAAACGATTTGACAGCTCTCGCTGATCCGTGATGTACTGATTCCGTTAACGTTCACGCCCCTAACGAGCGGGAACCAAGACATGAGCCGCATTCAACTTCCTTCGGCGCCGGACACGCAGAACGGTCCAGTGAAAGCATGGGCGCAGCCGGTCGAGATACTCACGTACGAGCCGGGGCCGGCTGATCGCAATCCGATGTTTTTGGAGAAGCGTGTCTACCAGGGCAGCAGCGGGCGGGTGTACCCGCTGCCGTTTACCGATCGCATTTCGACTGAGCCTCGCATTCGTAGCTGGCAGGCCCTGCATGTGGAGAACGAATACCTGCGCGTGATGATTCTGCCTGAGATAGGCGGCCGCATTCACATTGGGCTGGACAAGACGAACGGCTATGACTTTTTCTATCGTCAAAACGTGATCAAACCGGCGCTGGTTGGATTGGCGGGCCCATGGATTTCGGGAGGGGTGGAGTTCAATTGGCCGCAGCATCACCGGCCCGCCACCTTCATGCCGGTAGAGTGGATGATCGAAGAATCCGCCGACGGCGCGCGGACAATCTGGTGCAGCGATCACGATCCCATGAGCCGGATGAAAGGAATGCACGGCGTCTGCCTTTATCCGGGCCGCGCTTACCTCGAGGTGAAGGTTCGGCTGTATAACCGGACGCCTTTGGTGCAGACATTCCTGTGGTGGGCGAACGTGGCTACGCATGTTCACGAACGGTATCAGTCGTTTTTTCCTCTAGACGTGCATTTCGTGGCGGATCACGCAAAGCGCGCAGTAAGCGAATTTCCGCTGTGCCGGGGTGTATATTGCGGCGTCGATTATGCATCGCGAGCGCGTGACGGCGTGCCATACGATCAGATGCCGCGCAGGTTTGCTCCGCCGGGTACGTATGCGGCAAACGATCTGAGTTGGTACGCAAACATTCCCGTACCTACGAGCTACATGGCAATGAGATCGCGCGGCGATTTCTGCGGCGGCTACGATCATGCGCCGTGAAGCAGGAACGATCCATGTTGCCAACCATCACATCTCACCGGGCAAGAAACAGTGGACATGGGGCAACCACGAGTTTGGCTATGCGTGGGACCGCAACCTGACGGATGAGGATGGCCCATATATCGAGCTCATGGCGGGCGTCTACACGGACAATCAGCCTGACTTTTCGTTCCTGGCGCCTGGCGAAACGAAGACATTCAGCCAGTTCTGGTATCCGATCCAGAAGATAGGGCCTGCACACGAAGCCAATACCGAGGCTGCGCTGAGTTTCAAGATTGAGAATGGAGCGGCGCACGTGGGCGCATGCACGACACGTGCACATACGGGCTTGCGAGTTGAGCTGCGACAGCGCGGTGAAGCGTTTTGCGAGTGGGTGCGAGATGTCGCGCCGGACGCGCCATTTCTCGCCGAAACGGCAGTTCCACAGGACGCGACGGCAGATGAGTTCGAGGCGCGAGCTGTAACGCATGACAATCGTGAACTCATTCGTTACCGGCCGGCGGTCTGCCGCGAGCATGCGATCCCAGAGGCAGCACGGGAGCCGCTGCTTCCGCATGAAATTGCGAGTAGCGATGAACTCTATCTGACAGGTCTTCATTTGCAGCAGTACCGGCACGCAACGCGCTCTCCGGAAGTGTACTGGCAAGAAGCTTTGAGGCGAGATCCTGGGGACTCGCGTTGCAATCACGCGCTGGGGCTCTGGCACTTGCTGCGCGGCGAATTTGGTTTGGCGGAGCAGTACGTTCGCAGATCCGTCGAGAGGCTCACGCTGCGCAATCCAAATCCGTATGACGGAGAGCCATATTACAGCCTCGGTCTGACGCTTTGCTTTTTATGCCGCGAGGAGGAGGCGTATGCGGCTTTCTACAAAGCCACCTGGGACGCCCGCTGGCGTTCGGCCGCCTATTTCGCGCTCGCTGAGATCGACACAGCGCGAGGCGCCTTCGAGAACGCGCTGGAGCATCTCACGCTTTGCTTACGAACGAATGCGGATCATTTACAGGCCCGAGATCTGAAGATAATGCTGCTGAGAAAGATGAGCAGGCAAGCCGAAGCAGAAGCGCTGCTGATTGAGACGCTCGGGCTCGATCCGCTCGACTATTGGGGCCACTATTTGAATGGCTGCACATTCGGCGACAATCAGGCTCGTCTCGATGTGACCTTCGATTTGCTGCGGTGTGGACTATTCGCGGAGGCGGGGGAGCTATTGAACACCGCCGATTTATCCGTGCAGGATGGCTCAGGGCCGATGGTTCTCTACACGTTCGGATACATTTTCTCGCTGTCTAGCGACAGTGCGCGGGCCGAGCTAATGCGCGAGAGGGCCGCGAAAAAACCTCCGGATTACTGCTTTCCTAGCCGTCTAGAGGAGCTGCTGGTCCTGAAAGCAGCAGTTAAGGAAAACCCAGCCGATGCGCGGGCGCATTACTATCTGGGTAACTGGTTGTACGATCACCGCCGCCACGAAGAGGCGATCGAGCACTGGGAAGGATCGGCCGCCCTCGATCCGATGAATGCCGTGGTGTGGCGAAATCTGGGTATAGCCTACTTCAATATCAGGGCCGACGGGATCAAGGCTGGCTCGGCGTTTGAACGCGCCGTAGAAGCAGATCCATCTGACGCGCGCCTTCGCTATGAACGCGATCAGCTCTGGAAGCGAGTTGGCGCCTTGCCTCTGAACCGGTTAACTGAGCTGGAGAAGTGCCTCGATCTGGTGGTTAAGCGAGATGATTTGACGATTGAACTGGCATCTCTTTACAACCAGACCGGACAGGCGGCGAAAGCAGAGCAGGCAATGGAGAACCGCCGGTTTCAACCGTGGGAAGGCGGCGAAGGAGTTGTCCTAGGGCAATATGTTCGAACGCAACTGGCGCTCGGTCGAGCGGCGCTGGAATGCGGCAACACAACTCAGGCGCGCGCGCGAATTTCAGCTGCGCTCGAGCCACCTGAACAGCTTGGAGAAGCGTGGCACTTATTGGCGAATCGGAGCCATGTGTACTACTGGTTAGGTATCGCCTGCGATCCCGGAGATGAAACGCGGCCGGCTCGTCATTGGTGGAAGAAGGCGTCGGAGAGCGCGGGAGATTTCCAGGAGATGAGTATTCGGCCATATTCCGAAATGACCTACTACAGCGCTCTTGCACTTAGGCGCCTAGGGAGGGACGGTGAGGCGAGAGAATTGTTGCGCGACCTGCTGCGCCACGTAAGGGCATTGGCATACAGCGAGATTCGTATCGACTACTTTGCGACTTCCCTGCCCGCAATGTTATTGTTCAACGACGATCTACAGAAACGAGCAAGGATTACGGCGCTGCTTTTGGAGGCCCAGGCCTCGATTGGGCTCGGTTTCGAACGGCGTGGCCGGGGGCTCATCGATAAAGTGACGGGCATGGAGCCAAGTCATCCGATGGCGGCAGACTTGGTTGCTGAACTTCGCACGGAAGCCATTTTGGCGGCTCACGCCAGAACGAAAGTTTCGATTTGATGCAAACCGGAACCAGCACGGGCCCAAACCCGGCGAGCGCGGTCCACCTTCATTCACGCTACGTGTGGATTATCTCAGCCGTGGCAGCCATGGGGGGACTGCTGTTCGGTTATGACTGGGTGGTAATCGGAGGGGCCAAGCCGTTTTATGAGGCGTACTTCCGGTTGAACTCGCAGGAGCTGATCGGATGGGCGAACAGTTGCGCTCTGATTGGGTGCCTGGCGGGATCGATTCTCTCGGGCGCAATAAGCGATCGTTTTGGACGAAAGAAACTACTGATCCTTTCGGCGCTGCTGTTCGCGCTTTCCTCGATTTGGACAGGCTGGGCTCAGTCGTTCGCGATGTTCATCACATGGCGCATGCTCGGAGGCGTTGCGATTGGCATTGCATCGAACGTATCGCCAACTTACATCGCAGAAGTGAGTCCGGCGAAGTGGCGCGGACGGCTCGTGTCCTTGAATCAACTCACGATTGTGGGCGGGATTCTCGCGGCGCAGATAGTGAACTGGTTAATCGCGCAGCAGGTTCCGCGGGGCGCAACCGCGGACCAGATATCGGCCTCATGGAACGGGCAGTTCGGCTGGAGATGGATGTTTACCGCCGTAGCCGTGCCGTCGCTTATCTTCTTTTTCAGCTCACTCGCTTTGCCCGAGAGCCCGCGCTGGCTGGTAAAAAGAGGAGAAGCCGAAGCAGCGCGGCGAACGCTGGGCAAGATCGGCGATAGGCGCTATGCAGACGATACTCTCAAGGAAATTGAGAGCTCGCTGGCGGCGGAATCCCAGGGGCGTTTTAAAAGATCCGAACTTTTCGCGCCTCAAGTTCGGAGCATTCTCGGGATCGGCATTGTGCTGGCTGTCTTACAACAATGGAGCGGCATTAATGTCATCTTCAACTACGCCGAGGAAGTTTACCGGAATGCTGGCTATGGCGTGAGCGACGTGATGTTCAACATCGTCATCACGGGCACCATCAACCTAGTCTTTACGCTGATCGCGCTTGGTCTGGTAGACCGGTTCGGGCGACGGCCGCTGATGTTGTTCGGCTGCGCGGGAATTGGCCTCTCGCACTTACTCGTCGGCATGGCTTACGTCGCGAAGATCGGCGGCGCATGGCTGCTCGTTTTTACTCTGGCCGCGATCGCGTGCTTTGCCATGTCGCTCGGCCCCATTACCTGGGTTTTGATATCGGAGATCTTTCCCAATCGCATCCGTGGGGCGGCCGTTTCGATCGCCGTTTCAGCGCTTTGGATTGCATCGTTCATTCTGACTTTCACGTTTCCTCTGATTCTGCACGCCGCTGGTTCGGCCGCAACATTCTGGTTATACGCCGGAATCTGTTTTGCCGGTTTTGTTTTTGTCTGGTTGCGTGTTCCGGAGACAAGAGGGAGAACACTCGAGGATATCGAGCAACGGCTCACGCGATGAGCGGGTTGTTTTCCCACAGATCTATGCTCAAAACAGTAGCTACGTCATTCTGCATCGTTTTCGTAATTACGGTTCCCGTTTTAAGGGGAGCGGGTCAGACGATTATTCTCGACGGACACGCGACCGGGCGCACTTACGACGGATTGGGGGCAGTAAGCGCCGGGGCATCGTCGAGACTGCTGATCGACTATCCCGAGCCTTACCGGTCTCGGATTCTCGACTATCTGTTCAAGCCGGGCTACGGAGCAGCGCTGCAACATCTGAAGGTTGAGATTGGGGCGGACGTCAACTCGACCGATGGTTCCGAGCCGAGCCACATGCGTTCGCGCAACGATCACGATTATGACCGGGGTTATGAGTGGTCGCTGATGAAGGAAGCGCGCAAGCGGAATCCGAAAATCATCTTGGATTCACTCGCATGGGGCGCTCCGGGCTGGGTTGGCAACGGCCAATTCTATTCGGCGGATATGGCAAATTACGTGGCCGATTTCATCAAGGGCGCGAAACGGGTTCACAATTTAAATATTGCTTACACCGGTGTGTGGAATGAGCGGCCCTACGATCCGGCTTATGTAAAACTGCTGCATCGAACTTTGTTGCAGCAAGGCATCAAATCGAAGATCGTTTGTTGCGACGATTACCACGGGGACAAACAGTTTGAAGTGATCGGAGCCATGGAGAAAGATCCGGAACTGGCAGCCTCAGTCGCGGCGGTAGGCGTTCACTATCCCCGCGGCAATACCGTTACGAAGTACACGACGACTCCGGGAGTGAAAGGGAGCGGAAAGATTTTATGGTCGAGTGAGGATCAGCCGAACGACGGCGGCGGCCCGATTCTCTCGCGCGACTGGAAGGTGGGAGGGCGCCGGCTGGCGCAGATTTACAACCGGAACTATTTGCAGGGGGCTTTCACGAAGACTGAGATCTGGAGCCCGATCACCTCGTACTTTGAAAATCTTGCTGCACCACACTCCGGTTTGATGTATGCGAACACGCCTTGGTCGGGCCATTACGATGTGCAAGGCGCCATTTGGGCTACCGCTCATACCACCCAATTCGCGCAGCCGGGCTGGCAGTACATGGATTCTGCTTCGGGGTTTCTGCCGAACAACGGCGGGACGTACGTAGCTTTGAAGTCGCCGCAATCCGGTGAGTGGAGCGTCGTTCTGGAGACGATCCAAGCGCGTCGAGCGCAGCAGATCCGGTTCCAGATCGCAGGCGGCCTTTCGGCGAGTACAGTACACATTTGGGAAACAAACTCGCAGAAGACTTTTGAGCTTGTGGCTAATATAAAACCGGAGAACAACGCTTTCATTTACCGTTTCGAGGCGGACTCGCTGTATTCGCTCACGACTACGAGCGGGCAAGGTAAAGGCAGCGCGCAATCACCGCCCGACAAAGCGTTCCCAATCCCTTACGCGGACGATTTCGAACACACAACAGAGGGCCGCGCAGCAAGGTATCTTGCCGATCAGGACGGCGCGTTTGAGGTGAATAGTTGCGAGCAGCGGCAAGGACACTGTCTGGAGCAGGTGATCACGCAAAAGCCGATACCCTGGGGGCCGCTGCCGAATCCATTCACGCTTACCGGCGATTCGAGCTGGGCCGATTACCGCGTCAGCGCCGATGCTTTGCCGATCGATTCGCGCATGGTCGCCATTCTTGGACGGATCGATTCCGCAGACGTTTTTCGCGACGGTAAGGCCCTATGGCCGAGCGGATATATTTTGCAGGTAGGGAAAGATGGAAATTGGAGCTTGGTCTCGGGCGCCTTTAAAGCTCCGGTTCGGACCATCAGCTCTGGAAGTGTGCCTGCAAAGGCTGGATGGCAGCGACTCGCGCTGGAATTTCATGGCGATGAAATCACTGCAATGATAGAGGGCAAAGCCGTGGCATCGGTTCACGATTCGGCTCACAAGGCCGGCATGTTCGGGATCGGAACGGACTGGGGCCGCGCCCAATTCGACGATCTCAGCGTTACTCGTTGAGCGAAAGACGGGGGACCGCCTCCCTTCGGACGCGGCTCAGATCCAGCATTTGGAAGATCAGAAGCGCTGAACAGTTCAGGCGGAAGCGGGGCGCTTGCGTTTCAGCTTTTTGCTTTTCGGAGGCGGTTTCGGATGGTAGGCAGGGACGTCCGGCGCAGGGCCCGAGTAGAGATGCTGGTAGACGTCGGCGTTGCGAAGAACGATTTGGATGTAGCCGCGCGTTTCATGGAAGGGGACAGCTTCGATGAACTCGGCGCGCTCGCGAAAGGGTCCCCAAGTGCGCCAGAGATTGGCACGGCTCGGCCCGGCGTTGTACGAAGCGAGAGCGAGTTCGGTCTGGCCGCCGTAAGAATTGAGCAGATTGTGAAAGTAATAGGTTCCGAGTTCGAGATTACGGTCTGGAGTCAGAAGCTGTGCTGAGTTGAAGCGACGAATGCCGAAGTGCCGCGCCAGTTGACGTCCGTTGGCGGGCAGCACCTGCATCAAGCCGTAGGCATTGGCATGTGAAATAACGCGGCCGTTGAACTCCGATTCCTGGCGGATCAAAGCGGCGACCAGAAAAGGATCGAGACTTTCAGCGCGGCTGTAGCGTTCGATAGCGAGCCGGTACGGCATCGGGAAGGCCAACTGCCAGAAAGATGCCGGTGCCTGATCGAACGGCATGAAGAGGTAATTGGGAGCGTAGGCTTTGATGTAACGCAAGGCCTGGTCGGGGGCGTTCCGCAAAGTAGCGGACCTGGCCAACTGGTACGCATAGACGTTTTCCTGTTCGCCATCATTGCGCGCGCCGAACTTCAGTTCGCCTTCGGCGAGATCGGTCAAGCCGGTGAGCTCGAGCAGTTGTGAGCGGTCGATGCGCTTTTTGGCGGTTGCTCCGGGAGTGAAGCTGGGGAATTCCGGCCGCGGGGGCCAGGATACAGAGCGTAGAAACTGCAGCATGGCGGGATCCGGATTGGCGGCTTGCATGCCGGGGTCTTTCAAGCGTTCGCGAGCCACGACCGCGAAATAAGTGTTCGGGAAGCGCGCGATCAGCTCGTTGTAACAGGCACGAGCAACCGGCAGCTCGTTCTTGCGTTCCTCGAAACGGCCCAGGAAGTACAAGGCGTTATTCACGTCGGTGGAAGCCGGATAGAGCTCGATGTGTTTTCGCAGCAGATCGTAGGTGTCGCTACCATCGGTGCGATAACTCTCATAACTGACGCGCCAATGGCACCAGGCGGCACGTGGGTCTTGCGGAAACGTAACGGCGCATGCACGGTACAAAGGGAGAAACGTATTAACGTCGTTGTCTACGCGAGCTTGATCTGCCAGGAAGATCAAAGCGTCCAGCCTCCAGAGTGAGGTGGGATGCTGCTGCTCCAGATGGTCCAGGAATTCTTTGACTTCGGCGTGACGATCGAGTTTACGGGCGCAGCGGATGAGATAGCTGAGGCGCTCGGCGTCTGCATCACTCTCGTCGACCTTGAGGGCCGTTAAGTACTGGAGGGCGACCTCGGTTTTGCCGCTGAGGTAATCCACTTCGCCCAGGCGCACGCGCGCCAGATCGCGCTGAGTTCCCCCGAGCTGCGGAATGGCGGCCGTGAGTTCGATACGAGCTGCTTCCGGATTCTTGGCGTTGATCAACTTTTCAGCACGCGTGAGCATAGCGTCCGGCATAGGAGGCGGATAGGCATCGCCCAAGCGCTGTTTTACGTCGACGAGAGCATTGGCCGCATCGGTGGCTTCTTTAGCAACGGGAAAGTTGTAATAGATGCGCTGGTAGTATTCGGCAGCCGAAGGAAGATCGCCGGTACCGTCGAAGGAGCGGGCGAGAAGGAGATCGCCTTGCGGTTCAGGGATGCGGTCGTAATATTTTTTCACCAGTTCCAGGGCCTGCTTTGGATCGTTCGCGTCGAGCTGAGCTCGAACAGCTAAAGCAGCGGCGGGACCGACCAGGGGCGAAAGCAGAACCTGATTGAAAACGCGAGTAGCAGACTTCGCGACTTCGCCGTAGTTCTTTAACCCGTACTCGGCTTGGGCCCGGATGTACTGGGCGTAATCGTCAAGGATGGGCGCCTTGGCCGAAGCGGAAGTCGCGTAGTCGATCGCGCTTTGCAAATGATTTTGGTCCAGTTCGCGTTGCGCGATCGCGATCAAACCAGCCGCGCCGACAACTTTGGGCGTCTGCGGCTTCAGTTCAGCTTTTCCTTTGACGTGAGTTGTGGCAGCGCTGCCGGCTACGACGGCCGTTATGAGCAGCACAAAGGAAAGAGGGCGGCCGCTAAGCCAACCGGCCGGGATAATCCGCTCCTAATTTTTGCTCGTCGCCGTGAGCCGCGTGGTCTACGAGCTCGAGATGAAGATAATCGACCATTGTAGGAGTAGTCATGAACTGCTGACGATAGTTCTCACGAGCTTTATCGATCTCGTTTCGCAAGAACATATATAGGTTATTATGTTCGCGGCCCGCGCGGCAAGCCTCCGGGCGGGCAAGCTGCATTTCGGCAACGGCGACTCGGGAGAAGCGCTGTGCTTTGCGATGGAGTTCTCGCTGGCTCTCACTCAAATTAATCCAGGACGGAAGCGCGCGTGGCTGCGACGATTTCTGCGCCTGGCTCTCCGCTTCGTGGCTTGAGCGCGGCTGGGGTACAGGAGCAATTTGCGAATGCAGCGACTGATTCGAGCGCCGTTCGAGCATGGCAGACGCCATTCCAGCTACAAGTTCGAGGCCATTTGCGTCGAGAGATTCATCTTCGACGGCGAACAGAACCGCGACATTGCGGCCAGCATTGGTAATAGGGAGCAGATGAGCTCGCGCCGCAGTGTCGCTTGAACTTAGTAAGCTGCCAACCTCGTTTGGCGCGCGCAACGCGACAAGGGGATCGGAAGACGCAATAACCGCTGCGAAAGCGTGTGCAGATGAAACCGGGAACGCCTCGTCCTCAGGCAGATCAAGATGTCGTTGGCCGCGGAGCCGCAGGTCACTGCCAGAATGAGTGAAAATTGCAAGCTGGGCAGCAAACCCGGACGCCCCGTCCAGCAAGGCTGCGATCCATTGCTCTTCATTTTCGTACTGGCGAAGGCGACGAAAAATCTGGTTCAACTCAGTTGCCATCTGCCGGCGAGCGGAGCCGACCGCAGTTGAGGAGGCGGTGTCGAAGTCGTGTTTCAGCGCTTTCCACTCGGAATCGAGAGCGTGCATCGGTTAAATCAGAATTTTAGCCCGAGGCCCGGATCTCTGAGTTTTGCCGCCAGATGGGGCAAGGAAGACAGCGGAGCAGACACGCTCTCCCCGGTGAGAGAACTGACGAAGTGCACTTGTCTGCCCTCGTGAGCGAGGTCGACGAGAAGCTTGCCGTCGCTTTGGGTCAAACCTACCCCGCTCCATTGCTCGCCATGCTGCACCGCTTCTATCTCGGACAAGCGGAGATCCGGCCAGCCATCAGCAAATGAAAAGCGGAAGAGTCCCGAAACGTTTTCGAAGTTATCATTGGCTGAGAGCGCAAGATCTTGGCCATTGAAAGAGCCTTGGGCGATGAGATTGCGCAAGAGATCTTTACCCGCCCCCGTGCTCGAGAATTGCCCTTCAGCGCTAAGCGATCCGCCGCGCCATGGGTAATCAGAAGCGCTCGCCGAAAACTGCCAGCGCGGAATATAAGAGCCCAAATCGACTGCCCCTTGAGCATGGATGCGGCCTCGCATCAAATCGAGAGCGACATCGGTGAATTCGAGATTCGATGCCTGCCAGAGAAAATGCGTGTTCAATGAACCAAGGGGCTGGCCTTCGACAAACAGGCGGTTGACAATCAGATCGCCGTCCAGATTACGCGCAGTCAACCAACTTGGGAGAGGAGTGGTGCCAAGCGAGCGGCGGAGGAAGCCCAAGCGCGCCCACAATCCGGTATTCCGCTTATCGGAGGCAAAGAGAGCCTGGACTTCCGAGAGGTCTGCGGTAGGAAATTCAACCCGGACATGCTCGGGATGCCTGGCCAGCAGATTATAGCGGTATGCGGCGTGTACGGCGTTCCGGCCGAGAGTGGCAGTGAGGTGATCCAACTCAAAGCTGGAAGGGCCGAAGCTGGCTTTACCTTGCGCGTGCTCGAGCGGCACCCCGAGGCCGGGAATGGCGAGAGTTGCATCGCTCAACTCGAACTGTCCTGACCAAATGGCTGGCGCGGGATCGCCGGACGCACCAAAATTGCCGGGACGGTGTGAATAGGAGAAGTGGCCTGTGATATCGCCGTTCCCGAGGGCGGAAAGCGCTTCTGGCGCACCGAACCAGGAAGCGGCGAAGGACTTTAATTCCTTCACCGGGACATCTACCGCGCTCAATACTGCGTCGACGTGCGGCTGGAAGAAGAAGTAATCTCCGCCGAGTTTAAGAGTGCCCCCGCCCCCAGCCTCGATGATCGCCGGATCGAAGTGGGCGTGATCGCCTGAGATCGTGACGTTTGCAGCAGCAGCTCGCATAACGGACGCTCCGGGCAGAATTGCTTCGGCGTTGCTAATCATGAAGCCGCCGGCCCAACCTGTTCCACTCGCATAGCCGATTGCGCCATTGAGTAAACCGCGTAGATCAGCGCCATTCGGGAGCGAAAGGCCCATGCGGGTGGCAAGAGGCAGAAGATCCTGAGCCGGCGCGGCGTTGAGTTCTGCGAGCACGGAAGAACTCGCTCGAGCGAGAAAGTCGTTGACGCGAAGGTGCAGGACGACAGGCGCAATTTGCCCGTGCTGCGGAGATACGGTTTTGAGATCGAGACGGTGCATTGGCAGATCGAGATTACCGGCGTAGTGAACAGCCCAATTTTCGCCGCGCGCCGGCAGGAGGTCCCAGCGATGCACATCCTCCAGGCGCAGATCGCCCGTGACTTCGAGCGCATTGAGCGGACCGCCGATATGCACCTGTGAACTGAGTGTGCCGTGAACGCCGACATCGTGGCCTTCCATAAGGGTGGTCAGCTCGCTCAGATTGCTGGGATCCAGATAGACTTCCGCTTCGAGCCGGTTAGGCTGAGTGCGAGAGGTGTTCAGAAACCAGTTGACACTGCCGCGAAAGTGGCCGAAACCCATTCCAGCGCGATCCGTGCGTGCCGGCGATCCAGAGAATCGGAAATAGACTTTGCCGGAGCGTTCTGGATAAATAGACAAGTCGGATTCGGAAATGTAGAGGGTAGTCTCACGCGTGCCGAGTTTGAAGTTTACGCGCCCGTCCGAGACCTCAAAGGAAGGAAAAAAGTTGAGAGGCATGCGGCGTGGGGCGCTCAACCGCTGCATGAGCGTTAGCACATTCCAGGTTCCATCGCCGAGCTTCACCAGATTCAGTGTGGGGTTGACCAACCGCAAGCTGGCAAATCGAATGTGGCCGAATAATAGCTTGTCCAAGCGGAGGCGAGTTTCCAAGGTGGGCACATAGGCAAAAGGTTCGAGCCCATAACGCGGGTCCTCGCTAATGGTGACGTTCTCTAGAGAGAACCCCGGTCCGGAGAAGACGTTGAAATGAGCTTTCTCGAACTCGACCTTGCGCCCGAGCGAGGATTCGAGCGCCGCTTTTATGCTGCCGCTGAAGCGCGCGGCATCGAGCCAGGGGGCCACAATACCGCCCGATACGAGAGCAAGGACAGCGACGAACAGGACGCGAACGAGCTTGCGGAGATTAGTTGTAACAGGTATCTGCGTTGTTTCCGAAATAGCGGCACCTTTGGAGCCGGCGGGCTGCCCGAAAGCGTTTCAGCAGACTCGCACGCGTGCCCTGATTATAGCGTCGAAGGAGACTCCGCACGCGACCATTAGAGCATCGAGAGTGGCGCACCTATCGCCTGAAAAGCCAGCGCCAAAGGCTGCTTTTGCTACGGACCGGGATCCCCATTTCCTTTTCCAGCGCTTCGAGATCCAGGCGGACGATATCGGCGAAACGGCCTTTCAATACAAAATCCGGAACGGTTCGCGCAAACTGGTTGGCCTGATTGGTATCGCCGCCAAAGTGGACCACCACTTCGCCGTTCGTGCGGTCTACCGTAACGCGCTCTTCCGATTGCAGCAGAATCGCTCCCAGTTGTTCACTGAACTTGCGGTGTCGAATACCGAAATAATCGTGGAAGCTAAGCTCGCGCGCCCAGCCGGGTGCGGCGCCGAGATGCTGCCGAAAGATTTCGCGCAGAGTCTGCGAGGAAGCAGCCAACAAGTCGGGAAACCCCGGAAGACCTTCGTCGAGGGCGGCACGCATCTGCCGCACTTGAGGAATAAGTTCCGTGATGTAGGCGCGGAATAGCGCCGTGCCCATGCCTTTCAAAAGCCGCCGTGCGATGGTCCCGGTTACTGAACGGTTCTCAGGGATGGCTGCATCGATATGGCAGGTCACCATGCGCTTGCTCACATCGGCCGGAATCGCGGCGACATCTTTGTTGGTTGTGATGATGACGGGTGCGTAACAATCGCCCACATCATGGTCGGTTCTGACCAGTCCCGGGACATGCTCGGTGAATTTATCGCGCGTGACATCATCGATGAGCAGCGGAACGGCTCCCAGTTTATGCCGCAAACCGAGCGTACGGGTTGCGGTGAAGGAATTCGACCGAATCAGCTTCTCGAAGCCGAACATCGAGCGCGCGGCAACACGGGTAAAAAGAGTTTTTCCACCGCTCGAGCGTCCATAGAGAACCGCGTATACCGGATAAAGCCAGGGATCGATTCCCGCCGGAATGGCGGCTTGGCGCAGATACGGCGCGGCAGGCGCACTGTATAGCCAGACCAAAAAGGCCCAGTACGCGTCGACAGCCCCGGACGCATCGCCAAAGAAAAGGCCGAAGCTGGCAATGTACTCCGTCATCAACTCGGCGTCTTGGCGAATCTGATCGCGTGGAATAGAATCGCCGGGAGAGAGCCAGGGAGAACCATCGAGAACCAATTGTCCGGATCCAAAAAGAATCTGCGCGCGGGGAAGCCGGTCCTCACTCGGTTCGGTGACCGGACGCGCCTGATGCTGCCGCAAAACGCGCACCAAGGTCTGAGCATCGACAATTGTGTGACCGGATTTCGATTTGGGGAGAGAAATTTCCTTAAGTTCCGCGCCAAGTTTGTCCGCTTCGCGCAATGCAGTGAGCGTCGGTTCGAGTGCTTCGGCCCGTGCCGGCTCTTCTCGAATAACCGTACCCGCCCGGATCACTCGAGCGAGCGGAGTTTCGATGAGATCGACCGGCCCTGTCCGGGCTTTCGCTTCGCCATCGGGGTTTTTAATGACGAGCAGATCCGCGTCGATCGGGCAGCTTTCTCGCCAGTCGCGCTGATAATAACGCTCGAACTCCGACCAGGCTTTTTCGCCATCGAAGGCGATGTAGACTTCCTGTTGCTGCGCTTCGAAGGCTTGGTGGCTCAGGTTGGCCGATCCCGCGATCACCCGGTAACCGGCTGAACCGGTAAGCAAATACAACTTTTCATGACTCGGCTTATCGCGCAACAAGCGGAAACGAAGCGAACCGTCCAGCACGCGTGGCAGAAGGGCCTGGCCGGTCTCGCCGAGTTGCCGCGCCAAAGCTTCGGTTAATGCCTTGTGGTCGGCCAGCGCATCGGCTATGCCGTAGGCCTCCACAATTTCACTGGTTTGCAGGAGCACAGCGTGCTGGCGTGTCAGAATGCGCTCGGAACCAAGTACGACTTCGGCGTCTTCAAATTGCGGTATCAGCCTGATTAAAAAACTGAGACTGCTCGAGAAGGTAATGGCTTGGAGTCGCTCGAAGCCGGCGAACAGACGCATCCAATCGGTCTGTTCAGCAGAAACGAGTTCCGCTCGAAAGACAGTCAGGTTGCCGGTGACATCGTGCGGCTCGAATAGATTCGCCGTCCCGTTAAGGGTGGTCGAATCGCTATTTAAGCTTTCCCCAATTTGCGATCGCGCCAAGACCTAGCTTCTCATCTGGGGTTCTCTAATGTGGGTACTCGTTATCGCAACAAGGCTGACACAGGGAACAAAAGCCTGTATTGAGTCATTTTGGGATGTTCAGGTTTGCTCCGGCTGGATCTTGGACCAGAAGTCGCTAGATCGCAGGACTGGGACGATTTCGAAATCTATCAGGTCATTCCAGCGGTTGACCCAGAGATTCAGCAATTCTGGATTCGGCGCTTCCATGACTTGGAAACACTGAGCACCCGCGGAATCGACCCAACTTGCGTGGTAGGCGACGCCCTCGGGCAGCATTCGACCAGAATGCCTGAACCGCTCACCAATAGGCCTGGGATCCCTATGTTTGAAGCGTTCAACGACCATGAACAGCATGACGGGAGTGTACTACCGATGAGCTGCTAACTAAGATCTTGGATCAGTAAGGCTTGATTTCGGCATCGGACAACTAACTTTCAGGCACCGAATGCGAACGCGATTTCCTGCGAGTGTCCGCCGAAATTGATCAAGTTAACGCAGCGCCCGTTAGGCGGCCAAATGCTTGGCGCAACATTTAAAGACCGCATAATCGGAGAGTGCGCAAGCAAGTTCTCCTACAGGTGCGGCAGGGTGCGGCAGACGCTAACGTCCGGTTTAATGGTTTGCGATCGCTCCTGACGCTCGGGTTCTTCGAGCGTATCAAGGGGAGTCACCAGATATTTACGAAGCCGGCAGTGGCGGAAATTCTGAACCTCCAGCCCAACGGCTCGTTCGCCAAGCCATATCAGATCAAACAGGTCCCCGGCGTCATTACTCGGCATAAACTGGCAGAAAGGATTGAATGACCAAGTACGAGATCATCTTGTATTGGAGCGACGAGGACGAAGCTTTCATCGCGGAAGTGCCGGAAATGGCGGCTGCGCCGCAGACGGTCCTACGAGACAGGCGGCACTTGCAAACGCGGAGCTAGTGATCGGCGAGTGGCTGGAGACGGCTCGAGAACTTGGTCGACCCATACCGGAGCCCAAAGGCCGGCTGCTTTATTCCTGACGCAAGTTTGACCGCACCCGACATGTGGTTTGACCCCTTTGACGCAAGATGGATGGGCTGCGCGTTTCCGTCCACAAGTGCGGCGACTCAGAGGATCCGTAAGGGCTTGACTGCTACAGCGTTCCTTCTGATATGCTCACTTGAACAAATCAAGTGTTCCGGGTGGAGCTGAGTAACGATCCGAGCAAGTTTTCTCCAGATCACCTGAACATAAGCTAGACAGCAATAAACCTGCGAATGATATGAAAGCATCGGTATTCATTGCGACAAGTCTCGATGGTTTCATCGCGCGACGGGACGGTGGGTTGGATGGCTGCCAACCAACGGCGGCGAGCGTCACGGCTACGACGAGTTCATGGCCACGATTGACGCCCTTGTTATCGGCCGGAAAACGTTTGAGACCGTATTGACATTCGATGCCTGGCCGTACGGGAAGAAACCGGTGATAGTGCTTAGCGCGAGGTTATCGGAATTGAAGGTACCTGACGGGGCCGTTTGTGAGGTGATGGCTGGAACCCCGCACGAAATTGTCAATCGGTTGACTCAACGCGGCATGAAACACCTCTATATCCGATGACGGAATAACCATACAGGGCTTCTTGAAGGCAGGACTAATTCGACACTTGACCCTCACGCGCATACCAGTGCTTCTAGTAAGTGGCATTCCTTTGTTCGGGTCTCTGTCGCACGACGTCCGATTCCAACACCTTGCCACGCGGTCGTATCCGAGCGGCATGGTGCAAAGCGAGTACGTGATCGCTGAGTAGCCTTGCGCTTCATCTACCGGTGAGCTTTGGATTAGGCTCAAGTATCAAGACAGCGTTGATCGAGACGATTTCACTTGCCAGCGTAATCGGCGATTCGTACAAGTGATCCGGCGGACAAGGCTCGATTGCACCCTAAGCTCAGCTTGCGGACCAAGAATGCCGCAGATCAACACTGCGGCAGCCTCAAGTTAAAGTAAGTGTGCCCCTGCCTCCTCACATCAAACTGACTACTGCTCAAAAGCCATGCTGGTAAGAAAGCAGAAGCAAGAAGGGCCGGTCCTGATCACAGCCCTTTGTAACGCTCTCTTATTGCTGGCTAAAGTCGAACAGGTCTCCGATAGCCGGGCTGTTGACCGGGACATAGTGACCGTTGCTGTTATCGTATTGCGGGTTCGGGAGGTTGTCGCGGCTGCGATTGGTTAGCGGATTCAGATACCAGTTGTGCTCGATGAATTTCAGGATTGAGACATGGTCCGCGTAATCATGCGAGATGGGGCCCGGCTTGGTGTCCGGTGAGACCACGATGAGCGGAATGCGCGTACCGTCGCCGAAAAAGTCAACCGGCTGCACGTAACCGGAATCGTAGTATCCGCCGCCATCATCCATTGTTAGGACGATCGCGGTGTCTTTCGCGAGGGCCGGGTTGCTGTGTACTCCGTCGATAATCTTCTTTACAAAACCCTCTAAGAGATCGAGCTTTGAGGAAGCCGGGTGACCATCCACTAAGCCGCTGGGCTTCACAAACGAAACGGCCGGCACTGTTCCGTCTTTAAGATCCCGATAAAGGTCGACGGTGTCCTGAAGATGGGCAGCACGGACTGCTGGATCGGTCATGATAGACGTCGAATACTGGAGGAAATTGCAGATATTGCAATAGGCGTTGAGCGGGTTCAGGAAATAGGGATCCTCGCGTAGAGATTCCATTGATCGCCGTAATACTTGAACGAGATGTCCTTTTCGAGCAATTCGTCTCCGACATTGCGTACTTCGAAGGAGGAATCGTGAGCACGGTGTAATTTGCATTCGTGTCGGTGTATGCATTCGCGGGTGCGGAGTTGGGATGATTGCGCCTCTTCCGCAGCTTGGAATGACCGCGAAAGCGCCTCCCAGAGTCAGTTGAAACGCAGCGAACGCGACCCAGCTTACGCGCAGGCCGTGAATCGATTTTAAGATAATTTTTCAAAGGCATTGCTTACTCCCCTTTTGTGGGCCGGTTCAGCTAAGGCGCGGAACCGCCAGAGACAAGGCCCAACGATGAGTGTTGCGTGCTGATTTAGTTCGGGTGAAAGTCGGGTTACGGCCTTGGCCCGGAGCGGAACGGATCAGCCATGCTATTCTTCCGGCGTGAACCGGAGGGGAGCGGGGCAACTCGCATTTATCTTCGATCTGGATGGCGTGCTGATTAACTCCATGCCCCTGCACGTGCTTGCCTGGGAGGAGTATTTGGCTGGGCTGGGAATCCGGGTGGACGATCTCGAGCGGCGTATGCATGGCAAGCGAAATGCGGAGCTGGTGAACGACTTGATCGGCAGCGGGCTGGCGGAAGATGTGGTTTTTCAACATGGCGCGGCAAAAGAGCAGTTGTGGCGGGACATGGTTCTGCGAAACGGAATCGAGGAGTACCGGATTCCGGGGCTGGTCGAGTTCTTGGAGCGGCACAAGGACGTGCCAAGAGCGGTTGCATCGAATGCCGAACCGCAAAATATTGACTTTGTACTCGATCACTATAAATTGCGGCGTTTTTTTCCGGTCGCTGTAAATGGCCTGGAGGTAAGCCGGCCAAAGCCTTTCCCCGACGTTTATCTGGAGGCGGCGAGGAGGCTCGGAACCGATGCGCGGGATTGCATCGTCTTCGAGGACTCGCCAACCGGATTGCAGGCGGGCATCGAGGCGGGCATGCGCGTGGTGGCAATGGAGACTACCTCGTCGCAGTTCGAAGGAGCAGCCGTCCAGGTGAAAGATTTCCAGGATCCCCGGTTGGAAACGTGGCTGGCAGAGCAGCGTACTCACGATCCGCTGTAACGCCATTGAAACTCTGTGGCTCTATACAGCGGGGGTAAGTAGCTCTAGGCACGGCAGGACGGAAGCAAGCGTCCCTGTGCGGCGCAAATTTCTCAATATGAAAACGAAAAACATGTTTGCCATTGCAGCTTTCGGCGCGCTGATCGCATTCAGCACGGGCTGCTCGAGTAACAAGACGGCTGAGAATTCATCGGTTGCCAGCAGCGGCGATGGAAAGGGAACAGCGCCACCCGCCGCAACAGCCAAACAAGCCGACAAAGCCCTAGTGCGCTTCATCAATGCGACCACGACTTCGAAGGATCTCGCCTTTGGCGATATGACGCCGTTCACTGGAGTGGACGCGAGAGATGTGACGGCTTACGAAGAAGTACCGGCGGAGCGGCACGATTTTAAGGTGTTCGCCAAGGATGATAAGACTAACGCGCTGGCTTCTAATAGCGAAGGGCTGACATCGGGGAAACATTACACAGTGATCGCTGTTGCTGAAAAGGATGGGAAAACGACGATCGACAACGTTTCGGACGATCTGACGCCACCGGCGGCAGGGCAGGCCAAAGTGCGGGTAATCAATCTAGCGCCGGGGGTGAAAGACGTAGATTTGTATGCTGGCGGCGAAAAGAGCCCGCTGATCGGCGGGGCGGGTTTGGATCATCCGACGGACTATAAGGATGTGAATCCCTCGGAAGCGGAACTGACGGTGCGCAACGGGATGAGCAAGAAGAACGCGGCTCCGGTAAAAGACATGACCTTAGAGGCAGGCAAGCTCTATACAATTCTGGTTTTCCAGGATAAGAACGGGAAGCTCAAAGTTAAGACTGTGAAGGATGAATTTACGGCGGCTTCCTGAAAAGTGGCAGATTGGCTCTGCTGAGCCAATCTGCCCTTGAAGGATGAAGGTCGGAGTTTACGCCTTCACCTTCTTGCGCCGGCGGAAGAATCGAGCGGCTCCGGCGGCGAGCAATCCTCCACCGAACAGGGCGAAGCTGGCTGGCTCCGGCGCGTTCGCAACTATGAATTCCTGTTTACAATCCAGGTTGACATCCGAGATGATGCTGTAACCGTTGGCGTCGAAGGACGGGGCGTTATTGTAAGCATCGAGTAAGTAGTTTGTAACCGCAGTGTTTTTGTTGTAGAAGTTGGTGAAGGTGTTCGAGTCCATGATGGCCCAGGCAGCTTCCTGAATATCGCCCCGGTCAGCGCCCGGTTGAGTAATCAGGCTAAAAAGGTACGCTTCTGCTTGATAGATCTGGCCGCTCGAGTAGCTCTGGCCGTCAACGGTTTCACCGTCGTTGCCCAGATACGTGTTGCTGAAATCCGACCCGGCAGCAGAAGTGACGTTAGCCTGCCATTTGTCGCCGATATTGTTGTCAATGAAGTCGTCGACGCACATGGCCGGTGTAGCCGTGCCGTTCAGGGTCAGCGTGTAAGGGCCCACATAAAATCGACCGGTCGGGTTTACTGCCAGGGGGCTACCCGCATTCAGCAGGACGACATTGACAGGGGCAGCCGAGAGCACGGCGCCGAACAAGAATAGAGAGAGAATAGATTTTTTCAAAATTTTCCTCCGATGACCGGGAGAGTTTGATTTGTGTGATCCCAGTTCGTTGACATGCTGTGCTTATCGGGGGCGGGGGGAAAAGTCTTTGCCGGAAGAGAAGCGCGGAGTACTGGCGAGGATTGGGCGAGGTTACAGGACTAAGCAGGGGTGAAGGCGCCAAGTCCGGCTTGGAGCCGGGACAGTTATCGCCAGGATGAGAGGCGATAGGCCGAATCGTTCCAGCGTAGTTCGTTCTTGAATTCCCGAATGCGGGTTTTGCGGTCAATCAGGAGAAACTCGATGCCGGCCATTTCGGCGAAGTCTTCCAAGTGTTGCGAAGTGAGAGCGCGGCTGAAACCGGTGTGATGCGCGCCGCCCGCGAGGATCCAGGCGGTAGCAGCGATTTTCAGGTTGGGTTCGGGTATCCAGAGTGCGCGTGCAACGGGCAATTTCGGAAGAGGCTGCTCAGGCGCGATCACGTTCACCTGATTCACGATCATGCGAAAACGTTCTCCCATGTCGACGACAGAAGCGTTGACCGCAGGGCCCGTGCCGGCGGTAAAGACCAGGCGCACCGGGTCGCTCCTGCCCCCGATCGACAATGGATGAATTTCCGCGCTAGGCTTGTCTCGCGCGATTGAGGGACAGATCTCGAGCATGTGCGCGCCGAGGACCTGGCCACCATCCTTTAAGTGGTATGTGTAGTCCTCCATGAAAGAAGTGCCCCCATCCAGACCAGCCGCCATCACCTTCATGGAACGGACCAGCGCGGCGGTTTTCCAGTCCCCTTCGCCTCCGAAGCCGTAGCCGTCCGCCATTAGCCGTTGAACGGCAATGCCGGGCAACTGGGGCATTCCGTGGAGATCTTCAAAGGTATCGGTGAAGGCTTTGAAACCGCCTTCCTCCAGAAAGTGGCGGAGCGCCAACTCAATGCGGGCTGCTTCCCGCAAGGCGGTACGCTGAGCGCCAGTAGGGCGAAGCGGCTCGGCGATTAGATACGACTCATCGTATTCGGCAGTGAGTTTATCGACGTCACCATCGGTGATTTGCGCAAATCGGTCAGTAAGATCGCCGATACCGTAGCCTCGCACGGTATAACCTAGCCGGATCTCCGCTTCGACTTTGTCGCCTTCGGTGACAGCTACATTGCGCATGTTGTCCCCAAAGCGGGCGACTCTCAAGGTTTGAGCATCGTGCCAGGCGCAGGCGGCTCGCGCCCAAGTGGCGAGCTCATTCTGAACCTCTTCGTCATGCCAAAAGCCGACGATCACTTTGCGATTCAGGCGCAGGCGGCTGCCGATGAAGCCGAACTCCCGGTCCCCGTGCGCGGCCTGGTTCAGATTCATGAAGTCCATGTCGATCGTCGACCAGGGCAATTCGCGATTGAATTGGGTATGGAGATGGACGAAGGGCCTCTGCAGCGCCTTCAATCCTGCGATCCACATCTTAGCCGGCGAGAAGGTATGCATCCAGGCGATCAGGCCGATGCAAGTGCGAGTGTTATTGGCCTCCAAGCAGAGCTCGTGAATCGATTCGGCCGTCGTCAGCACAGGCTTGAAGAGGACTACAACCGGCGTCTGAGGCAGATTGCCCAAACCCCGCGCAATCTCCTGCGAGTGAATGGCTACTTCTTTGAGAGTCTCTTCCCCGTACAGATGTTGGCTGCCGGTGGCGAACCAGATTTCAAGCCTCCTGAAGTCAATCATGCTAAGCCAGTTTGCCTTTTAGCATGGTGTAGGAGTGGGCAGGGAATTCGTAGCGCAGTCGGGTTCCGTTTGCCTGGGTGCTCTTGCGGGTGGCTTTGACCAAAGTGGTCCCGAACGTATTTTCCGCTTTGATATCCGGACCGTTGACCTCCGCTACTTCGAATACTCCTGAGAACTGCTTGTCTTCCAGTTCGAAAGTTGCGGACAGCGCTTCGTTGCGACTGCGATTCACGACATTCAGAACGAGAGTGCCGCGGTCGTAAGCAGCAGAGACATCCAAAAGCGGCGTGGCTGCAGAACGTTTGCTCGCATAGGTGGGCCCTTCTACAAACAGCTCGAGTGCGTTACCGAATGAGTTGGAAGCGAAGAGCTGCAGCGGATAATAAATGGTCTGCAGAAACAGACCCGTTGGGCTAGTGAAGATTGGCGCAATCACATTGACCAGTTGCGCCATGTTGGCAATTTTCACAATATTGGCGTTGTTGATAAAGCCGTTCAGAAAGGTGGCTATCACGAGGGCGTCTTCGAGATTGTAATGTTCTTCTAAAATGCGCCGGCCGCGCTCTTGATCGCCTCGGGCACGATACCAAACGTTCCATTCGTCCCAGGCGATATACATGCTGCGGTTCTCGGTCCCGGACATGGCGGCACGGATAATGCCTTCGGCGATTTTAGTCCGATCCTGCAATTCGAGCGAGCTGGCCATGAACTCTTCAAAGTTGTTTTCAGGATTGCCCACGTAAAGGTGAAGCGAGAGGTAATCGGCATGATTCTTTAAGTATCCGAGGATCGTGCGATTCCAGCCAATCCAGTCGGCGCGGGGATCATAGTTGGCTGACCCTGCAGCGACAAGCTTAAGGCTGGGATCGGTCCACTTCATCAGCTTGGCGCCTTCGAGGGCATATTTGCCATAATCTTCAGCGGTGCGATGGCCCATTTGCCAGGGCCCGTCCATCTCGTTCCCTAGTCCCCAATACTTGACTTTCCACGGCTCCTGGCGGCCATTCTTCTGGCGGAGTTTGGACGTAGCAGTTCCGCCCGGGAAATTGCAGTATTCCACCCACTGCTGCGCTTCGTCCCAGGAACCGGTACCGAAATTCGCGCAGAGGTAGGGCTCGGTTTTTATTGCTTCGCAATAATTCAGGAATTCGTCGGTGCCGAAGCGATTATCTTCGATGGTGCCCCAAGCCATTTCAAGACGGGCGGGGCGGTCGTCGCGCGGGCCGATGCCATCGCGCCAGTTGTAGTTCGATGAGAAGTTCCCGCCCGGCCAGCGCAGGAAGGAGACATGCAGGTCCTCAACCGCCTTCATCACGTCTTTACGGAAGCCGTTCTTATCGGAAAGCGACGAGTTCTCGTCGAAGATTCCGCCTTCGATGCAGCGGCCGAGGTGTTCGGTGAAGTTGCCGTAAAGTTTGGGATCGATTTGACCGATGATGCGCTCGGTGTCGATCTTGATGCGAGCTTCTTTAGACGAGGGCTGGGCGCGCAGAATGAGCGGCGCGGAGAGCAGGGCGGAGGTGAAGGCCCGACGGGAAACGGAATGGTTGGACATGGAGAATCAAAGAAAAGATCAGGAACAGTCGTTATACCTTGACGGGCGCTACAAGTCAACGAAAATGCAATCGCTTTCAACATCCAGGAACTTCTACGGAGAGTACTAGGCCCGAAGAGGCAAGACATTCAGCATATGAGCGCGGGATAATGAGGCAGGTTTTCGATAAAAACCAATGAGTCTAGAGCAAGTAGCCAAACAAGCAAGGGTTTCCACCGCGACGGTTTCGCGCGTTCTCAACGATGTTGGCCCTGTCAGGGCGTCAACACGCGCGCGGGTTCTGAAAGCCATCGAAGAACTGAAGTATCATCCGAACCTGCACGCTCGCAATCTTGCCGGGGGCAAGAGCCGCACCTTCGGAATGATTGTTTCTAACTTGGAGAATCCTTTCTTCTTCGATGTGTTCAAGGCCGCCGAAGAAGGAGCGCGGCAGAAGGGTTTCGAGATCGTTCTGGCCAACACCGATTACAATCCCGAGCATCTGGTACGCCACATCCGGCTGATGCTTGGGCGTAGGGTGGCCGGTCTGGCGCTAGTGATTTCCGAGATGGATCCGACGCTGATTCAAGATTTCTCGGATCTGGATATCCCAGTGGTTTTCTACGATGTCGGATTGCCGAAGCACAACATTTCGAATATCTCGGTGAAATACGGCAAGGGGATCGAGCGAGTGGTTCACTATCTGCACGAATTGGGACATCAGCGCATGGCCTTCGTTAGTCACCATCCCACGCTTGGGCCGCTCAGCATACGCGAGCGGGTGTTTCGAGAAACTGTGGCCGGCTTTGCACCGAAAATCGAGTGGAAAGCGGTCGCCAACACGGATGGAATTGAAGGCGGGAGGCAGGCAACGCGCGAGATTCTGGCATCGGACCTCAATCCCACCGCCATCATCTGTGTCAACGATTTCATGGCGCTCGGGGTGCTCCATGAACTGCGTGAAGCTGGTCTGCGCGTGCCGCAAGATGTCTCTGTGACGGGATTCGACAACATTAAGCTCGCTGAAGTAGCGTGTCCGCCGCTTACTACGCTGCATATTCCACGAGACAAAATCGGACAGCTCATGATCCAGGTGCTAACGGGCGCCCAATCAGCAGCCGAGGCTTGCGGGCGGAAGATCCTGATCGATCCCGAGTTTGTGGTCCGCAGTTCTACCGGGGCAGCTCGATAGGCGCGAGATACCGCTCCTGGTATCATCGACGGAGCTGAAAGCGATTACACGTGACGTAGTTGGACGAGTCGGCGGGAATCGCTGCTCCAGTCTGTGGATATAATCTGCCCCGTACCGACTCATTCGCCTCAAATGCCGATACCGCCACTCTTCGCAGTTCTCGCAAGCGCTAAACCCGCCAAGCTGCTCTCATTGAGTACCGTCGATCTGCTGGTGATCGGCCTTTATTTCGTGATGTGCCTGGGCATTGGCTTTCTATCTCAAGCGCTACGCCAATACAGGCGAGGAATTCTTTCTCGCCGGCCGCGACATGTCCTCCTGGGTGGCGGGACTCAGCTTCGTGGCAGCAAATCTAGGATCGCTCGAGTTGATGGGATGGGCGGCCTCGGCTTATCAGTATGGCATCCTGGCGGCGCACTGGTATTGGATCGGCGCAATCCCCGCGATGTTGTTCCTGGGCATTGTCATGATGCCGTTCTATTACATTTCGCGAACGCATTCAGTGCCAGGTTATCTGAAACTGCGTTTCGGCGAGCCGGCCAGAGCACTCTCGGCGATCTGCTTCGGTTTCATGACGCTGCTGATGAGTGGCATCAATATGTACTCAATGGCGCTAGTGATGAAGATCATTCTCGGGTGGGACATCTCGTTCAGCATCTGGGTCTCGTCGCTCACAGTGGCCGTATACGTTTATTTGGGCGGGCTGCTCTCGGCAATTTTTAATGAGGTGCTGCAGTTCTTCCTGATTTGGCTAGGCGCGATCCTGATCGGAATTATCGGACTGGTGGAAACGGGCGGCTGGAGCGGGATGGTGCGGCGCATTCACCACAACTTTCCGGGCCAAGATTACACACATATGTGGAAGGGCTTGGGCGCCTTCGCCGACAATCCCATGGGAATTCATTGGACGGGCATTGTGTTCGGCCTCGGATTTGTGATTGCTTTCGGGTATTGGACGACCGACTTCCTGGTAGTGCAGAGAGTGCTGACAGCCAAGGATCTAAGAAGCGCGAAGATGGCCCCGGTGATCGGCGCCGCATTCAAGATGGCCGTCCCGTTTATTGTGATCCTGCCGGGGCTGTTGGGGCTGGCGGTTTTGCCGGAGCATCTGGTTGGCGAAGCGCAAGCCAATGCGACCGGAATGCACAGCTATAACGAAGTGCTGCCGATCATGCTCGCTCGCTACTGCGGGCCGGGCCTGCTCGGGCTTGGCATCACGGCCTTGATTGCGGGATTCATGTCGGGTATGGCGGGGAACGTCAGCGCGTTCACGACGGTCTGGACTTACGACATTTATCGCGCGCTGATTCGCAAGCAGGCGCCCGACTCTCATTATGTAGCGATGGGCCGCTGGTCCACTGTAGTAGGAGTGCTGGTCAGCATTGGAACCGCATACCTGGTAATGCAGTTCCTCAGCATCATGGATTACGTGCAGGCGCTTTTTAGTTTTTTCATCGCGCCGCTTTTCGGAACAGTCGTGCTTGGAATGCTTTGGAAACGGGCCACGCCGGCGGGCGGTTTCTGGGGATTGCTGGCGGGAACGGTTTCATCGATTGCCATGTGGATTTGGGTGGAGCTTGAGCCATCGGCGCTCTCATACGTGGCGATTTCACCACATGCAAAAGACATGGCCGAGAACATGTACCGGGCACTGTGGTCGTGGCTCATTTGCGTGGCCGTAACGGTGATCGTCAGCTTGGCCGGCAAACCGAAACCAGAAGTGGAATTGGTGGGCTTAGTCTACGGAGCAACGGACATACCGAAAGAAACGGGCTTGGCTCTTTATCAGAAGCCGATCTTCTGGGCGTGCGTGGTGCTGGCGGTCTTCGTGGTTCTGCAGATTATCTTCTGGTAGGAGTCAACGATATGCACGGTGAAGGATTTATCTCGATTTGGTTTTTCATCGGAGTGCTTTTGACGGCCTACGGGGTGCTGATTACGGGAAGTGGAATTTACGACTACTTCTCTCCGCCGGCCCATCTGGTCGTCCTGGCGAATCTGCATGCGGGCATCTGGTGGGGCGCGGTTCTGCTGGCGATCGGCTTGATCTACACGATCAAGTTCTTCCCGAAGAAGCGGTAGCTATGAGCACGGTGGTGGCAGGGGCCGATTTCGGCACGTTGAGCGTTCGCGTTTCAATTTTCGACAGCGAGAAAGGCAGGCTCGGGGCAGCCACCGCGGAGTATCCGCTGCATCGCAAAAAGAACGATCCGGACTATGCCACCGAGAGCCATGACGACCATACTGCTGCGCTCGCGACGGCCATGCGAAAAGCGCTTTCGGCAGCAGCTGTCCCAGGAGCGGCGGTCAAAGCACTGGCGATAGACACAACGGGGTCGAGCGTGATTCCGGTCGACGACCACATGCAACCGCTCGATGAATACTATTTGTGGTGCGACCACCGGGCGTGGCGGGAAGCAGGCGAAATCACGCGAAAGGCGCATGAATCCGGCCTGAAAGCGATCGAGTGGTGCGGAGGCGTCTATTCATCTGAATGGGGTTTTTCGAAGTTACTGCACTGGCTGCGGCACAACCCTGAGAAGCGCGAGAGATTCGGCTCTGCCTTTGAACACTGCGATTACATTGCGGCGGTTCTGTGCGGCATTAATCATCCCGCGGGCGTCAAGCGCAGCATCTGCGCGATGGGCCACAAATGGATGTGGAACAAAGCGCTGGGCGGTCTGCCTCCGGAAGAATTTCTGGTCTCGGTAGATCCATTGCTTAAGTGTGTGCGCGACAAGTTAGCGGGCGAGTATTCAACCTCCGATGTTTTGCAGGGAGAGCTTACATCCGAGTGGGCCGAGCGATTGGGCCTGCAGCCGGGAGTATTGATTCCGGTCGGAGCTTTCGATGCGCATTGGGATGCGATTGCGGCGGGCGCTCAATTGGGTGACATGGTGAACGTGATCGGCACGTCCACTTGCATTATTGGTTTGTCGGATTCGACTACGCTGGTGCCGGGAGTCTGCGGCGTGGTTCCCGGTTCGGTGGATCCGAAGCTGACAGGCATCGAAGCCGGCCTTTCGGCTGTGGGCGATATATTTGACGCAATCGCGCGAAGGGCCGGAACACAGGTGAGCGAGCTATCTAAAGAGATCACGGCATATCGCGCGGGCCAGACGGGACTGCTGCGGCTCACGTGGGATAACGGCGACCGCACCGTGCTGGTGAATCCGGAACTGGGTGGGATCACGTTGAACTGGCACCTGACGAATACGGCGGCGGACGAACTGTTCGCGGCTATCGAGGGTACTGCGCTGCACACGCGCGTGATTCTGGAGCGCATGGAAGAGCACAACGTGGAGATCAAGCGCGTGATCAATGGAGGCGGTATTCCCAAGAAAAACGAAGTTTTGAACCAGGTATATGCGAACGCGTTGAAGAAGCCGATTTTGGTTCCGCAGGGCGATGTGACGAGCTTGGGATCGGCTATTTTTGCGTTCGTGGCGGCCGGAGCATTTAAAACCATTGCGGAGGCGCAGAGCGCGCTTTGTCCTCCCTTTAAGGCTTACGAACCAGAGGAGGCCGAAGCGTCGATTTACGATAAGCTCTACCCAATGTATAAGCGGCTGTATTTTGCATTTGGCCAACGACAGTCTCAGCCGGTCAAGTTAGGCGATATGTTGCCCGAGTTGCGTAGAATCGCAGCAGAGGTGAGGCAATAGCGATGTTGAAAGATCTGCGTGAGGAAGTTCTCGAGGCGAATCTAGAGCTAGTGCGCCGAGGACTAGTTATCTTCACCTTTGGAAACGCCAGCGGTTTCGATCGCGCGAGTCAGCTAGCTGTAATCAAGCCCAGCGGCGTTCCGTACGAGCAACTGACGCCGCAAGATCTGGTTATTACGGATCTCGACGGGAAGATCGTCGAAGGCACGCTTCGGCCGTCGTCAGACTTGCCGACGCATCTTGCTCTATATCGCGCTTGGGGCGGAGTGAATGGCGTGGTGCACACGCATTCGCGCTACGCGACTGCGTGGGCTCAGGCAAACTCGGCAATTCCATGCTTCGGGACTACGCACGCAGATTACTTCCAGGGTCCCTTACCTGTTACGCGGCAGATGCGGCATGAGGAAATTCAGTCCGAGTATGAGTTGAATACCGGGCATGTGATCATCGAACGATTCGGCAATCTTGATCCGCTGACAACATCGGCCGTGCTGGTTTCCGGACACGCGCCTTTTTGTTGGGGGCCAACTGTGAGCGAGGCGGCGCATACGGCCGCTATCGTAGAAGACCTGGCGCACATGGCATTGCTGACTGTAACGATCAACGCGGAGGCTGGGCCGATTTCCGAGGCGCTTCACCACAAGCATTTCTCCCGGAAACACGGCTCCACGGCTTACTACGGACAAAAGAAAGGCAGCTAGAGGATACGACTGACATGCCGGAGATACTCAGACGCAACTTTCTGTTATCGGGCCTTGCACTGCTCGCTCCGCGATTGTCGACTGCAGCGGGGGCGCGGATCGACATTCTGCCGGATGAGCCGATCGGAACGATTTCGCCGAATATCTACGGGCACTTTACGGAGCATCTAGGCGGCTGTATCTACGACGGCATCTGGGTGGGAGAAAGCTCGAAAATTCCAAACGTCGGAGGTATTCGCAAGGAGCTGATCGATCATCTGAAGCGGCTGAAGCCGCCGGTCATTCGCTGGCCCGGCGGCTGTTTCGCGGATAGCTACAACTGGCGAGACGGAGTGGGACCGCGCAGCGCGAGGCCGAAGCGCACGAATTTCTGGGCGAACACACCGTATCTCATGAAGGCGCCGGACGGGCCGCAAAAGTACGATCCGAACGAATTCGGGACGAATGAGTTTGCGCATTTTTGCAAAGCGGTGGGAGCGCAGCCTTACTTTGCCGCAAATTTGCGCGGGCTGAACGGATACGATTTCGATCAGTGGATCGAATACTGCAACTCGCCTGCCAGCACGACGACTGGAGCGAATCTGCGCGCCCAAGGCGGAGATCGCGATCCGTTTCCGGTGAAATTTTGGGGAGTGGGCAATGAGAGCTGGGGATGCGGCGGGAGTTTTACCGGCGATGAGTATGCCGTAGAGTTTCGGCGCTTCATTGAGTGGGTTCCGAAATATGGCCTGGATTTGAACTTTGTAGCCTCCGGTCCGAATGTGGCTGATTATGCCTGGACCCAAAGCTTTTTTCAGAAGCTTACCGAAAAGAGCAAACATCCGCTACAAGAGGTCTTCGGCACAGCGCTGCATTATTACTGCGGAACGACCGGCAACGGCGAGTCAACGGGTTTCGACGAAGCAGGCTGGTATGAGCTTCTGAGCAAAGCCAGTTACATGGAAGAGCTGATACGCAATCACTGGGCAATCATGGGCGAAGTCGATACGCAGCATCGTGTAAAGCTTGTGGTGGACGAATGGGGAGCATGGCATCACACCGATCCAAGCATCAATCCAAGCTATTTGTGGGCGTACTATCCCACGCTGAGAGACGCCCTGGTTTCAGGTATTACGCTCGATATCTTCAATCGCCAAGCGGACAAGGTCACAATGGCATGCGCGGCGCAGATGATCAATAACATTCATACTTCATTCATTGCGGCCGGCGAGAAGTTCACAGTAACGCCGGTGTTCCACGTGTTTGAAATGTATGCCGGGCACCAGGGTGGCACATCCGTGCGCACGGTGCTGTCTGCTGGCAAGCTTTCCGAAAACACGGCGCAGAGTCTTGCGGGGCTATCGGGCTCGTGTTCGGTACGGGGGAAGCAGGCTGTACTAACCGTGGTAAATCCAGATTTGAAGAACGCGGCCGAAACAGAAATCGCAGTCCGCGGCGCACAGATTCGCGACGCCAAGATCACGGTGCTGACGTCCACAGACATGCGCGCTCATAATACGCTCGATCAGCCGCATGCGCTCGAGCCGAAGCAGGACGCAAGCCCGGCCGGCGGTTCCCCTTTTGTTTACAGCTTTAAGCCTGCCTCGGTTACGCGGCTGGATTTGAGTTTGAGCTGAGCCTTGAAAACGTCTCGGCGTTTACTCAACAAGATTCTCGTCGCAGCATCTTTAGCGGCGCTCGTCTGGTGGGAATGGCAAAAGCCTCTCAGAGCCGTTCGCGACAACCGAATCGCGCGCGATGTTCGCAACCTGGCAATTGCTTCAGCCGCTGGCTTGGTGGTGCAAATGGTCGAAAGGCCGTTCGCCTCCCTACTCGTCCGGAAAGGCGAGACGCGGAAATGGGGTCTGGTCAGTTGCGTGAATATGCATCCGATGGCGCATCTGGCCGCCTCGATCTTATTGCTCGATTACACACTTTACCTTTGGCACGTGATGACACACCGCATCCCATTCTTGTGGCGGTTTCATCAGGTACACCATATCGATCGCGAGATGGATGCGAGCACAGGTATCCGGTTCCACTTTGGAGAGATGATGTTATCGGTTCCCTTTCGCGCGGCCCAGATTCGAATCATCGGCCCCTCGTCGCGGGCCTTCGCGTACTGGCAGGGGTTTCTCTTTGCCTGTATCCTGTTCCATCACTCCAATGCCAGGCTTCCGCTCGCGTTTGAGCGACGGCTTGCGCGGCTCGTAATGACTCCGCGCCTGCACGGTATTCATCATTCCGTTTTGACTCGGGAAGTCAACTCGAACTGGTCGAGCGGGCTCACCTTTTGGGACTGGCTGCATGGTACGCTGCGTACCGAAAGGCCGCAGGCGCAGCTCACGCTCGGCGTGCCGGGCCACCGCGCAGATAGAGATCTTCGATTGCGGCAGGTGCTTGCGCTGCCGTTTACAGAGGCGACGGCCGACGTCGCTAATCGGTAGCAGCCTGATCCGCCCGCAACGTTTTTCTTGCGTGGGCGTAATATCTGGCAAGCATGTCGGGCGGAACTCCGCACCAATAGAGCACCTGGAGGGCTGTCCACTGCGCCCACATCGACGCGAAGTTTCGCTGTTCGAAGCGGCGCGAAGAAGCTGACCATGCATGGCTGCAGGTGAACGAAGCGGCCCGCACGGCGCAATCTTCTCAATAGGTCGAGATCTTCGAAGAGCGCAACCGGTTGGAAGCCACCGACTCGCTCGTAAATTTCACGACGCACGAAGATTCCGGAATCTCCGTAGCAGAGGCGAAGCATACGCAGCCAGGGATAAATTGCCGTCATGCGGCGTGCCGCGCGACTGGGTCCATCGAAGATTACACCCAGGTTGCCGCCCACAACGGAATCGGCTGCCAGCGCCTCCCGGATCGAGGCGAGCGCACAGGTTGGAGGAATGGTATCGGCATGCACAAACCAGAGGACATCGCCCTGCGCAGCGACAGCTCCGGCTTGCATCTGTTGACCCCGCCCTCGCGGGGCCTCGAGGACGCGAACGGCGCAGGATCGCGCGATGGTGACAGTCTGATCGGCGCTGCCGCCGTCGACCACAATAATTTCTTTAAGGCCATCGAGGGACTGGAGAGCGCGGATCGTGGAGGCAATGCTCTCTTCCTCATTCAGCGCCGGAACAACTATACTGATCATCATCTAACGAACCTGTGGCGTCCGATGACGCAAAAGAAACGCGTGGGTTTCCGGCGCAAGCTGGGCTATGCTTTCCAGACGGGTTTCCAATTGGGAGAGATCTTCCGGCGTGTCGACATCGAATAGAGTGGCGATCTCGGCAAGCTGTCCACCGTTGCGCGTGATGCGATTGGTAACGGCTTCGGCCGTATTGGGCGAGCTCCAAGGAATCGCTTCCAGTAGGCCCTGCGGGCATGCGCGCAGACCCAGTAGATAAAACCCTCCGTCTTCGCAGGGGCCGATAACGGCATCGTGGTTCTGAAGCGCGGCGATGGCTTCGCTCACATGGACGGGCGTTAACAGCGGCGAATCTGCGCCTACCGCGATTGCGCCTGAAGCTTGCGCGAGCCCCCGTCGGAGTATTTGTTCAATGCGCTGGCCCAGATCTCCCGCGCATTGCAGCCAGTGGTCCGCAAGCGGCACTTCGATCGGGAAACGTCCCTCCGCTGCAGCCGCCAGTACCGTGCGCGCGCCGGCGCAGGACGAAACCGCGTTCCAGGTATCGCGCAGCATCGCGGCAGCCAGTTCAGCCGCTTCGGTCCTGCCTATCACAGCCGCCAAACGTGTTTTCACGCGCCCGGGAACCGGAGGCTTGGCAAATATGCAAACCGGAATCATTCGGCCTCTCCAGCTTAGCCATAGCCGGCCCGCTGAAAGTTGAAGTTTGTCTTCGCGATTTCGCTGATACCCTGAAAGCGGCGAGAGCTGTTATGTCAAGCGAGACTCTGCTGCCCGTACTCGAGGCTCGAGCGCCTGTGCGTTCGTTTAACTCGGTGCTGCGCGACCACCAGCTGACGCTCACCAGGGTTGCTTTGAATACGGTGCAGATCAATGTGGGGAAGCTCTGCAACCAAGCCTGTCAGCATTGCCATGTGGGCGCGGGGCCGAAACGGACCGAAATCATGTCAGCTCGGACGGCCCAGCGCATTATCGAGCTGCTGGCCGCAACACCTGAGATCCGCACGGTCGATATTACAGGCGGCGCTCCTGAACTGAACTCGAATTTTCGCGGGCTGGTCTCCGCGGCCCGGCGGCTTGGGCAGCATGTCGTCGACCGTTGCAATCTGACAATCTTGTTTGAGCCGGGACAGAGCGATCTCGCGGAGTTTTTGGCGCAGGAAGAGGTCGAGATTGTCGCAAGCCTACCCTGCTATACACGCGAGAACGTGGATAAGCAACGCGGTCGCGGAGTGTTTGAATTGAGCATTGCCGCTCTTCGTAGGCTAAATGAGCTCGGCTATGGCCGCGATTCGAAACGGATCCTGCATCTGATGTTCAATCCGGGCGGCGCCACGCTCCCTCCTACGCAACCGGAGCTCGAAGCTGAATACAACCTGCGCTTGCGCGAGGATTTCGGGGTCGTTTTCAATCGATTGCTCGCGCTTACTAATATGCCGATTCAGCGCTTCGCCGAATTCCTGCGCCGAACCGGCCGCACCGAAGACTATCGGAAGCTACTGGTCGATAGCTTCAATGCGCGGACTGTTGAGCACCTGATGTGCCGCTCGCTGGTGAGCGTAAGTTGGGACGGCCAGCTATACGACTGCGATTTTAACCAGATGCTTGACATGCCTGCGCCAGGCGGCAAAACGATCTGGGATGTGGAATCATTCTCTATCCCAGCGGGTCAGGCGATTTCGACGGCCGATCATTGCTTTGGCTGCACGGCTGGGGCTGGGTCGAGCTGTGGAGGAACGCTGAAATAGATCGCCTGATGAAACGATTTGTGTTGTTTCTGCCCACGTTTGCAATTCTGCTTGCAGCGCTTACAAGCCCGCCAGAGTTGCTGAAGCTAGCCGGGAACACTACCCCGGTGCATGACCCTGCGATCGTCAAGGCGGACGGGGTGTATTATGTTTTCTCGACCGGCGGGGAAATTCGAAGCTCGAATGACCTTCTGCACTGGACCCTCGCCGGGCAGGTCTTTGAGAAGTTGCCGGATTGGGTGTACCGCGAGATCCCAAATGTAAAGGGCGGCTATTGGGCGCCGGACATTTCTTTCGAAGACGGCGAGTACCGGCTTTATTACGCGGTTTCCACGTTTGGCAAGAACGAATCCGCAATTGGACTGGCCGTGAACAAGATGCTAGATCCCAAGAACCCAAACTACAGATGGATCGACCGGGGCATGGTCTTGCGTTCGCATCGCAGCGACGATTTCAATGCCATCGATCCTAATCTGATCAGCGACGGACAAGGCGATGAATGGCTCGATTTCGGCAGCTTTTGGGGCGGCATTAAGATGAGGCGGATCGATCCAGCTACGGGCAAGCTAGCTCTCCAAAATACGACATTGTACTCGCTGGCAAGCCGCCCGCATGAAGCTTACAATCCATCGCTCGAAGGGCCGCCCACCAGTGATGCCATCGAGGCGCCCTTTATCGTTCGCAAAGACGGCTGGTATTACCTGTTCGCCTCTTTCGATTTCTGCTGCCGCGGTGCAAAGAGCACGTACTATGTTGTCGTCGGACGCTCCCGTTCAGTCACTGGCCCATATGTGGATCAAGAGGGGAAAGCGATGACCGAGGGAGGCGGCGGCCGTCTTACCGCGGGAACTTCGCTCTGGCGCGGTCCGGGTCACGAAGGAATTCTGCTGCAACCAAACGGGCCGGATCTAATGGTGTTCCATGCATATGATGCCGCTACCGGCAAGCCCTGGCTGCAGATCTCGACCATAGATTGGGTGAACGGCTGGCCCCAGGTCGCAGCCTTGCCCGGGGACCGCTAGCAAGCCTCTGGAGCCGCACCCGTGGGAGGTGCTCAGCACGTCTGGGCGTAATACGGCCTTGGTCATCGCAGGATTGAAATCCGTCGAGGGTTGAGACGCAGCCTGCCAGGGGCGAGCCCAGGCGCCCCGATGAGTCGGGGCGCGGCGGCCAGAGTGGCGGCCAGAGTGGCCGCGCCACCAGGGTGCGCTTGCGAAGCCGAAAAATATTCAATTTTCAAACAACGGTGCAGGTTGCGGCGAGCCGTTGCCACAAACTGCGGGGCCTGGCGAATAGCCAGGCGTTTTCAGGCGGCGGTTTCGGTGTTGTCCGTTAGATCACGGTCGGAATCGAGGAGCGGCCCGATAATTTTCTCCAAATCTTCCGGGAAGTAGCCCATATGTTTGAAGACTTCCAGCTCAGCAGCCGTTTTTTGAGGAACGAAGCCAGGCGGGGTGGGTGCTGCGGCGGCGTCCATAGGCGATTCCGCAGGAACGAAGCCAGTTTCTTCGGTGGTGGTTTGTTCTTCGACGGGTTTTTGAGGAACGAAGCCACGCGCCTTTTGCAATCTTGACAAAGCGGCAAGAGATTTGTGGAAGCTGCGCTCGGCGGAAGCCATGGAACGAGCAATGAGGGTCATCATACCGTTATCCATCGAACCGCTCAGGAATTCGGGTCCCCAGGCGCGGGCTTCGAGTTCGCGGAAGCGGCGCATGCGCCAGAAGTGCTGGGCGAGTTCATCGACCAGGATTTCTTCGGTGGTGTTGGCGGGCTGATGCTCGTTGCGGAGGGTGCCGCGGAGCTCGTCGAACTCGGCCGGGTCTTCGCCCGGAAGAATGAGCTGCTTCGAATACAGACCGTGCCTAAAGGAATTCTTGGAGGAAGAGGCTTTACCAGCGGCACTCGTCGGACCGGTTGAATATTGGGCGTTGGCGCGATTGACGTCGGCGCGGGAGCGAGGAGATGTTTGGGCGGTCATGAATATCAAACCTGCCCGCAGGATAAGGAGGGCGGTTCGCGCGGGTCCGAACTTTTGGGCTAAGCGGTTGACGCGGTTGAGAGAAGAAAATTTGCGTGGGGTGTCACTGGTTCTGCAAAAAGGCTTATGGAGGCGCTCATTTCTGGAGTTTCCGGAACTCCGCCATTTCGCTTTGCGCTTTGGCCGGTTTGCCTTGTTTGCGGTAAAGAGTGGCCAGACCGAAATGAGCTTGCGCAGCGAGGGAACTCTCCTTCTCGATGTCAAGCAGATGTAGCCAAGCCTTTTCAGCGGCAGCATTATCTCCATCTAGCGAAGCGGCTTTGCCTAGCGAATACAGAGTCTCGGGCATGTCAGGTTTTAAACGATCAGCGCGACCAAGCTCCTCGCGCGCCTCGTGTGCTTTGCCCTCTTGCAGTAAGGCTGATCCCAGCCGATAACTCGCCTCGGCATTGCCCGGCCGCAGCTTGGTTTCCGCTCGAAACTCTTCTTCGGCTTTGGGCCATTGCGCCTGGCCCGCATATACCAAACCGAGTTCCAAGTGAAGCCCAGGAATATCCGGCCGTTGTGCCAGCGCAGCTCGAAACTCGTTTTCCGCCTGCGGCATTTGCCGCAACACAAAATAGTTTTCGGCCATTGCCTGGTGCGAGCGCGCGGAATCTGGGTACGCTTCATTGAGAGTATCGATGGAGCGTTTGGAAAGGAGACCGCTCGCTCGGCCCAGATAGTACAACAAGTCCGGTTCATTCGGGTATTTGACGAGCGCGGCGCTCAGATTGGCGATGGCTTGCTGGTATTGGCCTGTCTCGGTTTGGGCGATTCCTAACGCCTCCGGCGCATGGACGCGCTCCAAATGCGGAATAGCTTCAGCGGCGAATCCCCGTGCCAAGAGCGCGTAGCCCAAGCGAAGATGAGCGTCTTCGAGATCGGGGTTCAGCTCTAAAGCCCGCTTCAGGGGCGCAATAGCGGCGCCGTAATCGTGAATCTGCACGTACTCTTCGCCGAGGTTGAGAAAGGCCTCAGGCAGATTGGGATCGGATTCCGTCGCTTTGCGAAATTCGGCAATCGCGGCTTCATAATGCCCCTGCTTGTGCGCTTCCACGCCGGCTTGCATGTGCCGAGCGCCTTCAGAGGAGACGGCCTGCAGAGCGATGGACAGAACCAGAAGGGCATGCATTACGAGTGCTCGGGCTCAATTATTTCGAGGAACTGATCCGCGTGAACGGCTTCCAGGGACTGGCGCAAGCCCGAAGGCCAGGCGACTTCCACCGTAGCGGTTTTCTGAGAACCGAGGCCAAAATGAAGCCGTTTGTCGTTCGAGGAAAGATAGCTTCCCGAAGCCGTCGCGTAGCGAGTCTGCCCATTTACGCGGACTCGCGCGCCGAGCCCGTCGCGATTGCTGCGCCTGCCACGCAAGGTAATTGTCAGCCAATGCCGGTTGCCGCCGCGATTCATTAAAATCAATGGGTGACCACCGAGAACGGTGACGACTGCGTCCATCCAGCCGTCATTATTCAAATCTCCCAAAGCTAAACCGCGGGCGGCAATGGGTGTTGTCACTCCGGATGCGGCGCGTTCGAAACGGCCATTCTGATTCAGGGCGAGCAGTGGCGGCTCGAGATAGTGCAGCGAATGGTCGATGGCTTCCACATTATCCAGCACGTGGCTTTGGGCGACCAGCAAGTCCTTCCAGCCATCGTTGTCGAAATCTTCCAGACCGACGCCCCACCCGGAACTTCCTGCGGTCAGCGTCCCAAGACCAGTTTCGAGGCTGCGGCTGGTGAACAAACCTCGGCCATCGTTGTGGTAGACACCGTAGATTTCCCGCGGCAGTACGGTCACAAAGATATCGGGCAGGCCATCGTTATCGTAATCCTGAAAGACAGTGCCCATGCCGGAAAGCGGCTTGCCATCGGCGGTGAGTGCGGCGCCGGAATCAAGCGCGCATTCGGTGAAGGTGCCGTTGCCGTTGTTGTGAAAAAGATATTGCTGCATGCCGTCATTAGCGACGAAGATATCGGTGAAACCATCACCGTCGTAATCGGCGAACGCGACTCCCAAGGCGCGGCCCTTCTTAGCGGTAATGCCGGATTTTTCGCTGACGTCCTCAAAGGTGCCATCTCCACGGTTGCGGTAGAGGAGGTTAGCGGTAACAGGGAACTCCGCCGGCGGGCAATAGGTGCGCCAAGCTCCGCCGCAAGTTTTGCTGTGGCGCGTGTCCCACTCCATATAGCGGGTCACAAAAAGATCGAGATGGCCGTCGTTATCGAAATCGAAGAAACCGGCTGAGACCGACCATCCGCCACCCGCGACTCCGGCTTTTGCTGTCACGTCGGTAAAGGTGCCATCGCCGTTGTTGTGATAGAGGATGTTCCTGCCGTAGCTGGTGACGAACAGGTCCGGATGGCCGTCGTTGTCGTAGTCGCCGACGGCAACGCCCATGCCGTAATTTTCGGCGCCAGCGCGGGTCAAGCCAGAGGCTTCGGTCACGTCAGTAAAGCTGCCGTCTTTATTTTGCCGGAAGAGCCGGTTCCAGTAGCGGGGATTTGCGCGGTCGAACTTCTCGGTCTGCATAGGGCTCGTCAGGTGACCGCCATTTACCAGAAAAATGTCGAGCAAACCGTCGTTGTTGTAGTCGAACAATGCGACGCCGCCGGGCATAGTTTCGATGAGGTACTTCTGAGAGGTCGGCGAATTCTCGAGCGTGAAATCGAGGCCGCGAGGGAGTTTCACATCGAAGATTGGCGCGCCGATCGCCAGACTCGATAGCCGGAGAAAGTCGCGGCGGTTGAAGTGGCGTCTGGTCACGCGGCGTTTCATTCCCAGCTATCGAGCATAGCGAAAGGCGGCTGAGCAACCGGCCCGTGCCGAGACTACGAACCTTCTTTAGAAGGCGAATTTCAGCCCGAACTGGATTAAGCGGGGCGTATTTACCGTGGAGTTGACGACTCCGAAGACGTTGCTGCCAGCCGACTCATTGGGCGGCCCAAACTGCGGATGGTTGAACAGGTCGAAAAACTCAGCGCGGAATTCAACGCCCATCTTTTCCGAAGGGCCGAAGGTCGTGCGCTTGAAGGCGGCGAAGTCGAAGTTGGCCGGACCGTCCATATGGATGAGTCCGTCGACGCGTGGCTCGCTGCCGAAACCGTAGGCGGCAGGAGCCGTAAAACAGGCCGTGTTGAACCACTCGTTGAGCCTGGCTGTGTCGCTGCCGGATATAGCCTCCGGGCAGCCGGCAATTACGTTCGGCCGCAGCGTGCCGATTCCCAAGCCCAGCGCCGAGAGCGGAGTGCCGTTGGCCTCGCTGATCTTCAGTGGGAAACCGGTCTGCAACGTGGTGACTCCATCGATGCCCCAGCCGGATATAATCTTGCCGGCAAATCCGCTCACGCCGCTCAGATACCTCTTGCCTGTGCCGAAGGGTAAATCGAGCACATAACTGATTACCAGCCGTTGTGAAACGTTCTGAGAGGAGAGCGACCACTCATTATGAAGATTGTTCCAATCTTGAATCGCGCCGACGCCGCCCGTTGTCCCGCCTTCCAGCCAAGAGGTCAAAGTATCGGTGTTGCTCATGAGTTTCGACCAGGTGTAAGCGGCCAGAATAGTCCCACCGCCTCCAAAACGCCTGGTTACGGTTGCCTGCAGCGAATTGTAGCTGCTGTCGCAGCAGCCGTAGGCGTTCAGATTCAGCCCGCCATACTCCGGATAGGGCCGGTCCAGCTGCCCCTGAATCAGATTTCCCGGTCCTAAGCCGCCAGGTAGAGCAATGTTGAAGGGATAGGTCGCGACCTTCTGCGCGATGCTCACGGGCTGACCTGCCGTGTATTGCTGTTGCGCCTGATTGATGAATGAATTGGGGATCTGATCGATATCCGTGTTGCTTTGGGGCAAATGCACGCCGCGCGACCCGGCGTAGGCCACATCCGCAAAGAAGCCCCCCGGCAGTTGGCGTTGAAGGTCCAGATTCCACTGCTGGGCATAACCTGACTGTTGCACCGTGTAACCGGTCGATGACAAGCTGACCTGTTGCAGTCCGTAGACCGAGACGTTGGGTTGGGGATTCCTGCCGGGCGGGACGACGAGCGCGGGGCCGAAGGGTCCCGGAGATGAGCAAGTGAAATTCGCGGCGCCAGGCGCGCTCAAAGTACAGTTGCTCGCATTCAGAGTGCTGGCGGGCGTCAGTCCATTGTTGTTGCTGGCAAAGAAGGACGATGTGGCGGCGTTCAGCACATCGTTGTACGGATTAGCGTTGAAAGAAACGAAGTTGGGAATATAGAAGATCCCATACCCGCCGCGAATAACGGTTTTCGAATCGTAAGCATAAGCGAAGCCCACTCGAGGAGCGAAATTCAACTTAGGAAGGGGCAGGTTGTTCATACTCTTGTTGGCGCCCGTTCCAACCAGGAAGAGGTCGCCGGGACAAGCACTGCCCGGTGTACCATTGCAGCCCGTAACGGAAGAGTTCGTAACACCCGGATTGAAGTAAGTGAGCCGGTTATAGCGTTCCGACCAGGTGCCTTGTAGTTCATACCGAAGGCCTAAGTTCAGAGTGAGCTTGCTCGTCGCGTGCCAGTTGTCAGCAAGATACAGCGCCCGATAGGTTTCTTTACCCGCGACCGGTTGAGAGATCACCAAATCGCCGGTGGTCTGATTCCCGAACGCCGCACCGGCGCCAAGGCCGTAGCCGAGCAGGAAGTCGGCGATATCGATTCCTCCGGTTGCCCCGGTTGCGTTCCGCGCCAGGCTCTGGGTCCAGGAACCGTTGAACGAAATGATGCCGCCGCCATTGTTGGTCTGAAGATAGTTATCGTAGGTGTATTCGAGTTGGCCGCCGAAGACGAAGGTGTGGCGGCCGCGAATGATCGTTCCCTGCGGAGAGAAATTGATGGTCGTATCGTAATCCGCAATCGAGCTTTGCCCCTGGCTGCAGCTAACTAGCGGATCGCTGATGGCGAGGCAGGGAGTCAGCGGGTTGCGTTCAATATCGGGAACCACAGCGTTGTATTCTGCCGGCCAACCCTCTTTCGTTACATCGAAAGTGCTATTTATTGGCGACCGCAAGTAGCTGAACCGCCCCAGGCTGGCGTTCAAGCTGAAGGTGGCGTTGGGAGTAGCTGCATAGGTGTAGCCGAGGCCGAGACTTTTGCTGTCGGTGTTCTCCGCACAACGGTCCTTGCAGAGACCCGTCCCAAATGGATTTTGCGCCAGGCTGAGCAGCTTAAAATCCGCGTACCGGCCGAAAAGCTGCTGCTTGTCCGTGATGTTTTGATCGACGCGAGCGACGTACTCATCTGTATTTCCGCCGCCGCTAGCGGCTGTAGTGAAGTTATTCGTCAGCGCCGGGCTGGTGGGGAGTGGAAACAGGCCAAGCAGGTAAGTGGAGGTCGGATTGATACGGTTTGAAGGGATGATATTGTTCGCAAATGCCGTACGAGAGCAGGCCGCTTGCGAAGGCGGGCAATTCGGATTCACAGATAGCGGATCGTAGATAGTCGGCAGTCCGGGAGCGGAAAAATCTCCGGTGCGTTCAGCCGCGGTAGGAACGGTCGTGGTGTAAGGTACGCCTTGCCGCAAGCGGAATCCTTCATAACTGCCGAAATAAAAGGTCTTGTTCTTGATGGCCGCTCCGCCAATGGTTCCGCCAAACTGATTCTGAGTAAACGGAGGTGGTTTATTTGGTTGGCCGGCGTCGAGCTGCGAAGTCTTCAGGAAATATTCGTTTGCGTTGAGGACCCTGTTACGCAAGTATTCATACAACTCGCCGTGCAAATCGTTGGTTCCCGATTTGGTGTTGATATTGATGACGCCACCGGCAAACTTACCCCATTCGGGCCCCAGGTTGTTGTATTGTACCTTGAACTCTGAAACTGCGTCCTGCGTGGGAACGATGAGCGGCAGATTGATATAGCCGGTGTTGAGCGGCTGGCCATCCAGGTAGATCGCGCCCTCGTTTGCAAAGGCACCCCCGATCTGATAATTCGCAAAATCGAAGGGATTCTTGCCCACTACGGTGCCGAGCGTGTTACCTTGCGGGACCACCGAAGGCGTGATCGTCGTGAGATTAAAAAGGTTGCGGCCATTCAAGGGAAGCTCGTTGGCTTCACGCTGGTCCACTACCTGGCCGAGTGACGAGGTTTCGGTCTGAATCAGCGGAGTTTCGGCGGTTACTTCTACCGTTTGATTTACGTTCCCAACCTGCATGCTGGCGTCAACACGCGCGGTCTGGTTCACGTCGACGGCGATATCAGAGTGCGTGAAGTGTTTGAAGCCCGGCTTCTCGACATCGACGCTGTAGCTGCCTGGAATCAGGTTTACGAACAGGAAGAGGCCATCATCTTTAGTGGTTTGGGTTCGCTTTTCCGACGTACCGAGATTGGTCAACGTCACTGCGGCCCCCGCGATCGCCGCGCCCGAGGGGTCGGTTACCGCTCCCGCGATTGAGCCATAAGTCGTCTGGGCCTGGAGTGGCAACGTGAAGAATACGATGGCGATAGAAAGAAAGAAAACGGCAGGCACAAACAAACGATAAACCTGCGAAAGAAGTTTTTTCATGAGCGTCTAGTTCCCCTGAGCGAAGTTGGCGGATTACCCGATTTGCGCGCCTCTTCGATGTGTACGAAGCCGAGCGCGGTTTTGTACCAGTCTGGGCGATTTAATTACGCCGAAGCTTGTGCAAAAGAGAGCTTTTGCGCAACCTTTCAAGACCGCGATAAAGGTGGTGACGCACGCGGCCAAGCGGCTCACTCAGTTGCTCGCTGATCTCTCTCAAATCCAACCCTTCAAAATAGAAGAACTTAATGGTCCGGCGCTGCATGTCGCTTAGTTCCGCAAAAGCTCTTTCCAGGTGTTTGCGGCTCAGCTTCGCGTCAACCTGCTGCTCTAGATCTATTTCTTCACGCAAGGGCAGCGAGTTGATGTCTTCACCCACATAGAAACCTCTTCGGGCCAAATATAATTTCCTATCGAGCGCTCGACAGAAGGTGATCTGGATGATCCAAGCCTTCAGACTGCCCTTCGAAGGATTGAAAAGCCCGGATTTTCGATAAAGGTAAATGAAGACTTCCTGGACGACTTCCTCCGCCTCACTCGGATCGCCCAAGATACGGCATGCAATGCTAAGAACTAACCGGGAATATCGGTCAAAGAGGAGATCGAGATCGCTGTAGCCACGAGCTTGCAGAGGAGCTATTAGCGCCGCATCTTCGGTCGGCGTGGGTCCGGAATTCTCGACTGGAAGTTCCGGGTTGTCGGGCCAAACAACCGGAAGCGTAAGCGACTCTCCTGAGCTGCGAGAACTCATCATTACGACGTCGATTTCCGAGGAACGTCTAGGAACCCTCAATGGACGGAGATTTGGGCCTGTCAATAACTGCTTTCGGGACGGTTAGCAACATATCACATTCCGGGCGACCTGGATTACAACCAGTCGGCCAAGAGGCCCCGATACCATAACATGAGAGTTTTCCAACCCGCGCGTTGCTGTTTTCGTCGAGAGGCGAAAACGCCTGCCCCGCTGTCTAAAGTCGGACGCAAGTTGGGCCGAAAGTCTTTTAGGAGAAGACAGGCGCATGAGACGGAGATACAAGCTGCGAGTGCATGAAAGCGGCAACCGCGACGGAGCCATCGAAGCCGGCACGATTGTTATGCATATCGGCGGAAGTACGGCTGTCGAGGCAAAGTCCATCGATGAGGTAGAAGCGGGTATTCGAAAACAAGTTGCAGCCGACACGCTGTCACGAGGCTGCGTTTATCAAATCTGCCCGCCAGTCGACAGTCAGGAATCACTGCGCTCGCTGGCGGTCGCGGTGGACGGATCATTTCGCAATTGCATTCTCGACCCGGCTAATGGGATCTATTCTGAGTTCCGCCGTATTCGCTTCCCGGAACTCGTAACGAAATAGGCTAAACAGGCCCGGGTGCAAACTGAATAAGGAATCCCGTTGCGGGCATCGCTTGGGGTCTAATCTTCCAGGGAGGAAGCGCACTTGGATCGAACACTGGTGGTCGTTACAGGAGCTTCAAGCGGAATAGGCGAGGCTTTCGCGCGGAAACTTGCGCCCGGACATGACCTACTTCTGATTGCTCGCCGCCGGGAGCGGCTGGAGGCGCTGGCCGATGAGTTTTCGAACAAATTCGACACGCACACTGAGGTTCTGGCAGCCGATCTGACCAAAGAAGACGATCTCAATGCCGTAGCCGAGCGGGTCGGCGGGGAGGCGCGGCTGGCGCTTCTGGTCAACAACGCGGGGTTCGGCACGAAAGGCCGCTTCTGGGAAGCCAACCTCGCCGGCCAGGAACAAATGCATACGCTGCATGTCATGGCGACTCTGTGCTTGACACACGCCGCTCTGCGCAACATGGTTCCGAACGACTTCGGCGGGATTATCAACGTAGCTTCGGTTTCTTCCTTCGTTCGCAGTCCGGGAACAACGAGTTATTCGGCGACTAAAGCCTGGATGACTGCCTTCACCGAGGGGCTCTACATCGAGCTGAAAGGAATTCGTTCCGACGTTGTGGTGCAGGCGCTTTGCCCGGGTTTCACCTATTCCGAATTCCACGAAAGCATGGGGGCAAGCCGCTACCGCGCCGCTGGCCCATCCTGGTGGCTCACCGCCGAGGAGGTCGTGGATGCTTCGATTGACGGTTTACAACGCCGCAAGCTGTTTGTGGTCCCGGGCTGGCGCTACAAGCTGCTGACGGCGATCCTGCCAAGGCTGCCTGTCAGCTTACGCACCGGTTTGGAGTCCGCCGCGGGCCGGGCCAAATTGCGCCAAATTCCGGTTCCGCTAGAGTGCTTCGTTCAAAGACTGGTTCTCGCCAGAGAAAATCCCGCCTGAGCCAAACATCAAGTCCAATGATTGTCAGCTCTCAGAAGCAGCTCGGCGTTGAAAAGTGAGCCGCTGGATCGTGGTCTGCGCGACTCTGCTGAGCTTATATTGTGGAATGGCTGATCAGATGGACGCTCCTAGAGTGCATAACGAAGCTTTCGAGGTTGTGGGCATAGAGGCGCGTACAGCCAACGCGCAAGAGATGACTGGGAAGGGCGCGATTCCCAAATTGTGGGAACGGCTTACGAGGGAAGGTTTGCTGGAAAAAATCCCGAATCGAGTCGGCTCGGACATGATTGCGCTGTACACCGATTATCAAAGCGATAAGAACGGGGAATATAGGTACGTACTGGGCGCGAAGGTGTCGTCGACGAGGGACGTTCCAGCGGGCATGAGTGCTTATAACGTGCCGGCTGGTGAATACGCGCGGTTCAGCGCGGCCGACGTATCCTCGCCCGCTGTGATCGTGGGCTTGTGGCAGCATATCTGGTCCCTGGAAGACTCGGGTCAGCTCCCACGTGCTTACCGGACAGATTACGAGATTCATCACAAATCGAAACTGGGCGAAGAGGGCACTGGCAAAGCGAGCGTTGACGTTTACATAGGACTCAAGAAGTAGCTGACATGCGCGAGCGAAGGCGCTGGCGAATTGCAGTACTGCTCGGCATCGGCGTCCTGATCAACTACTTCGACCGGGTAAATCTTTCGGTAGCGCACCAGGCGCTGCACGCTGAGTTTGGACTCTCGAACGAAGTCTATGGATATCTGCTGAGCTCTTATGTGTGGACCTATGCGGCGCTGCAACTGCCCATCGGCGTGCTGCTCGACCGCTTTGGCGTCCGGCTTGTGGGGCGTGCCAGCGCGTTCATGTGGAGCGTGGCTTCGTTCGCAGCCGCTGTGGCGCCAAATCTGAGCAGCTTTTTTGGAGCACGTCTGCTGCTGGGAGTAGGCGAGGCGCCGACCTTCCCGGCAAACGCCAAAGCTATTGGCTACTGGTTTCCCTCACAGGAACGAAGCCTGGCCACCGCGCTCTTCGATGCGGCAGCGAAGTTTGCGTCCGCCATCGGTGTTCCCCTCATTGGCGAAATGCTCATCGGTTTCGGGTGGCGGGTCAGTTTCGCGCTGACCGGCGTGATCAGCTTCGTTTATTTCCTGGCTTTCTATTTCATCTATCGCGATCCGCAGGACGACCCACGCCTAAGTGCGCAGGAATTTGCGTATATACAGGCGAGCGATGCCCAGCACCAGATTCACACCGGGAAAGCGCATCCCGCGTCGCTCAAGTATCTGCTCCGGCAGCGAAAAGTGCTCGGGCTGGTGGCGGGCTTTTTCGCCTATAACTACTGCTTCTATCTGTTTCTAACCTGGCTTCCAAGCTATTTTTCGACGCTGCACATGAATCTTGAGCATTCGTTTCTGTTTACCAGCGTGCCCTGGCTGTTTGGCACGGCAACCGACTTGGTGGTGGGCGGATGGCTGGTCGACGAGTTGATCCGGCGGGGGCACGATCAGAGTAAGGTACGAAAAACCGTCTTGATCACAGGAACAGTTTTGGGCCTGGCCGTTGCGGGGGCCATGTTCACTCAGAATCCGGCGATGGCAGCTTTCTGGATCAGTATCTCGCTGGGCGGATTATCAGCGGCGGCGCCGGTTGGATGGTCCCTCCCATCGCTGATTGCTCCGCGGGATAGCGTAGGAAAAGTCGGCGGGATCCTCAATTTCGGAAACCAGCTCGCCGGAATTGCAGCGCCGATCGCAACGGGCTACTTTGCCGGACCAACGAATTCTTTTTCGCGCGCCTTTGCCGCGGCCGCGATCATCCTGGTCTTGGGCATCTGCGGATACGTTTTTCTGCTGGGCAGAATCGAGCCGGTGCCCGAGCCGAAAACCCAGGTACACGACTCGCTCTAACGTTACTTCTTTGGCAGCGCACGCACTGCCCCGGTGGAGATCCCGCCGTCGACGAGCAGTGTTTGACCAGTGATGTAGCGGCTCGACTCAGCTGCCAGGAAAACTACGGCTGAATCTAAATCGTCCGGCTGTCCGGGCCTCTTGATTGGAATGCGGTCGCTCAGGTAAGCAACCCACTCCTTGTCTTCATACATGACCTTGTTCTGTTCGGTGCGGAACCAGCCCGGAGCAAGGCAGTTGACCGTGACTCCGTGCTTTCCCCAATCGTCCGCCAGACTCATAGTCAATTGCCGGATGCCACCACGACTTGCGCCATAGGGAGCGAGACCAGCATATCCCGCGACACTCGTAACGGAGCCGATATTGATGATGCGCCCGTAGCCGCGCGGGACCATGCGCTTGGCGACGGCCTGCGCGACAAAAAAACTGCCGCGCAGATTGGTGTCGAGAATGGAGTTCCAGTCATCCCAAGTAACATCAAGGGCGGGCTTGCGGATGTTCATGCCGGCGTTGTTGACCAAAATGTCGATTTTGCCGAAAGCCTGCTCGGCTGCCGCGGCCATGCGCTCGATGCTTTGCTGGTCCGTGACATCCAATTCGAGCGAGACAGCGCGCTTACCCAGCTTGCTGATTTCTTCCTCGAAAGGCTGGAGCGCTTGCTCATGACGGCTGGTAAGCACCAGATCTGCGCCGGACCGGGCGAGCGCGCGAGCGAAATACTGGCCAAGACCCCGGCTGGTGCCGGTGACGATCGCGACGCGACCGGATAAATCAAATAGTTCATTGCTCACGACTGCTTACCCGGTGTAAGAATCACTTTCATCAAATTTGCTTCGCGTGCATGAAGGCGCTCAAACCACTGCGCTCCCTCATCGAGCGGAGCGACCATACTGATGAGCGGCTTCAAATTCACCTTGCCGGTTGCCAGCATATCGATGCACTCGGGATACTCGCCGGCGGAGGCAGCCGTGCCCTGCAACCGAATCTGGCGGCCCACCACAATCTGGAGTGGAATCTCAACGGTCGGGGCGATATTGCCGATCAGCGTGACGGTGCCGCCCCGACGCACGCTTTCGATGGCGGTCTTGATTGTCGGTGTACTGCCGACCGCTTCCAGTGCAACATCGACACCCGTCTCCGAGGTATGCCGCCGCACTTCGGCTGCTGTATCTGCCGACTTCGCATTGATAGTCACGGTCGCGCCCAGGTTTTTCGCGAGTTGCAACCGCGTGTCATCTACATCGGAGACGATGATGAAAGAACATCCCGCTTCGCGTAGTGCCTGCAAAACGAGCAATCCGATCATGCCGGCACCCACCACGAGTGCGGTACCGTTCGCCGGCACTTCTGAGAGCTTGACGGCATGAACCGCGACCGAGAGCGGTTCTACCATGGCGGCGTCGCTGAAAGCGAGTTCGTTCGGCAGTGGATGAACAATGCGCCGGGGAATTACCAGATACTCGGCGAATGCGCCCTGGCGGCGGAAGTCGGGAGTTGCCACGCCAAGCACCTCGCGAAATTCGCACAAATTGACTTCGCCCCGCTGACAGTATTGACACTTTCCGCAATAGACGGTGGAGTCGAAAGTGATGTGCTCGCCTTCGCGCAGATCTGTTACGTTTGCGCCCGAGGCAGCTACCACGCCCGCTGCTTCGTGCCCCATCACGAGCGGCGGGATGCGACGGCCCGATGAACCGTCGTAGCCGTGCACGTCGCTGCCGCAGATGCCGCAAGCTTCGACTTTCACGAGAACGTCATCGGGGCCGGGTCGCGGCATGGGTAAGTCAACCACATCGAGTCGACTGTATTCTGAGAGCAGTAACGCCTTCATGCTGCGATATTAGCGAATTGCCCAGCTTGATACAGTGGCTGCAAAGGAGCTTGTGAGAAGGACACGACGGTCTTTTTTGACGGGAGCGGCTGCGACTGCAGGTGCGTTGGCCCTCGAGAGGCAGGCGGCGGGCTGGACGGCAAATCCTGTCGACACGAAGCTTCCCCCGTTCGCTTATAACCAAGTTCAACTTCTTCCCGGTCCGCTCAAGCGCCAATTCGACCAGAATCACACATTTTTTCTCAATTTGAGCGAGGACCGCCTGCTCAAAATTTACCGGCAGCGGGCAGGCTTGCCTGCGCCCGGTGAAAACATGGGCGGCTGGTACGACGATTTCTGTCCGGGCGCGAGCTTCGGGCAGTACGTCTCGGCGTTGGCGCGCTTTGCAGCACAGACAAACTCCGCGCAGACTCGTAGCAAGGTCAAGCGGCTCGTAGCAGGGTACTCGCAGACAGTTGACCCGAGCGGAAAGTTTTTCGTCGATCTACGCTATCCGGCTTACACCTACGACAAGCTGGTCTGCGGATTAATCGACGCGCATTCGTATGCGGGCGACGAAAATGCAATTGCAGTTCTGCGCGCGACGACACAAGCGGCGCGGCCGCATATGCCCGATCACGCGCTCACGTCAGAAGAGAACCAGGCGCGCCCGCACAAGGACCAGACTTACACCTGGGACGAGTCTTACACGCTCGGCGAGAATCTGTTCCTCGCCTATGAGCGCACTGGAGAACGTCAGTACTTCGATATGGGTAAACGCTACTTGCTTGATAGGACCTTCTTTGACCCGCTCTCGCAAGGCCAGAACGTTTTGCCGGGCTTGCACGCATACAGTCACATGAACGCGCTCAGCTCGGGGATGCAAGGTTACCTGAAGTTGGGTGATCGCAAATATTTGCGAGCGGTTAACAACGCGGTAGAGTGGATTTGGCAAGACCAGAGTTTTGCGACCGGCGGTTGGGGTCCGAACGAAGGCTTTGTGGAGCCTGGCAAAGGACGCCTTGGTGCCAGCTTGTCAGAAACGCATCGCAGTTTCGAGACGCCATGCGGGTCTTATGCGCATTTCAAACTGATGCGTTATCTGCTGGCGCTGACGGGCGACGCGCGGTATGGAGACAGCATGGAGCAGGTGCTCTACAACACTGTGCTGGGAGCCAAGCCAATTCAGGAGGCGGGCTGGAGCTTCTACTACTCCGATTACGGGCACTCCGGGCACAAAACAGATCACCGGGTGGTTGCGGATTCGCCGTGGCCGTGGGATCACGATGGCAGATGGCCGTGCTGCTCGGGGACGCTGCCACAAGTCGTTGCCGATTATGGCATCAGCGCGTATTTACGGGCTCGCGATGGAGTTTATGTGAATTTGTATGTTCCGTCACAACTTAGCTGGGCACTTAGTAACTCCGTGCGGTGCAAAATTACTCAGGAGACGAGTTATCCAATAGATAACCTGGTCAGCCTGAAAATTGATCCTTCGACACAGGCCCTTTTTAGGCTTAACTTACGCATACCGGCGTGGGCTGGACCGCAAAGCTCGGTGTCCGTAAACGGAAAGCGTTTTCCAACCGCTGCGGCGCTTAGACCTGGGACATTTTTTCCGATCAGCAGAAACTGGAAAAAGGGCGACCTGATCGAGCTGGAGTTAGATCAGCGTTTTTCGACAAAGGCTGTGGACGCACAAACGCCGGACCAGGTGGCAGTAGTTCGCGGACCCCTGGTGCTGTTCGGGGTCGCGGATCAGCAACCAAGGCTCTCCCGCGCGCAAGCGGCGATCCCGGCTCTAAATAAAGGGCAAAACAACGATTGGACTCTCCAAACAGAGCAGGCCAAAGTAACTCTGCGGCCGTTTTACGAGATCGGCGACGAGATTTACCAAGCTTACTGGAAGGTGAACGGATAGAAGAGGGCAGACCACGAAGGCCGATGGTCTGCCCCAGTCCTGCTTCTACGCTTTGGGATCGTTACCGTTGGGTTTCGCTGGAGTGGCAGAACGATCGCTGATGCCACGCACCTTCCCAAGCAGCTCTGACATCTGCATCCCCGAGAGGGTCTCGAATAAGGTGGGGATCTGCGCGGCGATTTTGGTCATGTCCCCGGTGATTTTGCTCATGCCGGTTGAATTGCCATCACCTGTAGAAACGATTGTGATTTTGTCGATGTTGGCGAGGGGCGCAGCCATAGCCCTGACCACCTCCGGCAAGCCAGTGATGAGCTTGTCGACGACAGCGGCCTGATTCCACTCCTGATAAGCCTCGGCCTTGACATTCATGGCCTTGGCTTCCGCTTCGCCTTTCCTTAGAATGATCTCGGCGTCGGCCTCACCCTGCGCGCGGGTAGCAAAAGCCGCACCTTCCGATTCGATGCTCATCTTGCGGCGGCCGGCTTCGGCCAGCATTTCGATACGCTGCTTCTCGATTTCGGCGCTCTTCAGCACAGTCGCGATGAGTTCCTTCTCATGCCGTAGGATCTCGGCTTCCTGTACTTTGACTTCCTGCTCCTTTTCGACCTGCCTGATTTTGACGGCCTCGGTAGTGACCTGCTGCTGCATAATGTTGGCTTGAATGTCGTAGGCCTTGTCGGCTTGCGCTTGTTGGCGCTTTACGATCTCGTTGTACTGCGCCTTTTTGATTTCTAGATCGCGCTGAGCCTCGGCCTGCGCAGCAAGAGAGAGGGCTTCCGCCAGGACGCGCTCCTGGTCTGCCTGGGCTTTCGCCACCGATGCGGCGCGCAAAGCATCGGCGCGGCGGATGGCGGTGTCACGTTCCGCTTCAGCGGAGGCGACATCGGCATCGCGCTTGATGCGAGCGATATCAGGACGGCCCATGTTGGTGATGTACTCGTTCTTGTCGCGAACTTCCTTAATAGTGAAAGAGACGACTTCGAGTCCCATCTTGCTTATGTCGTCCGCGCAGGTGGCGCGCATACGGTCGCCGACCATCTCAGGTTCTTTGACGATTTGCTCGACCGAGAGTTGGCCGATGATGCCCCGCAGGTGGCCTTCCATAACAAGACGGATGAGCCCCTCGCGCGCCTGGTCGGACTTGGTCAGGAACTGTTCGGCCGCGGTTTGAATCGATTCGGGATCGCTCTTAACCTTGATTTGCGCGACAGCTTCGACGGTTACGGCGACGCCCTGTTTGGTATAGAGATCCTGCTGCGGCGCGACATCGAACGACATGAGCTGCAACGAGAGCTGACGATAACTTTCGATCATCGGAAAGATAACCGTGCCCCGGCCTTTGACAATGCGGGTTCCACGCAATCCGTAGACAATCAACGCTTCGTGCGGGCCTGCTTTACGAAACAGCGTAGCCATGGTGCTCATCGCCAGAAGCAAGACCAGCACCACGACTACGACGATCACAACAATTTCACTCGACATTTCCCTTCTCCTTCACAGTCGGCACGGAGGACTGGTTTAACATGGCTTCCCAGGTTCGCACATAAGCGACGCCCTTTTCAAAACGCGTGACGACCACCTCTTCGCCGCGCTGGATGAGGCTTGAATCTTCGCTACGCGCGCACACTGGTCTGCGGGCGCCGTCCCGGACGTAAATCAACTCGCCCACGCCGTCGGGCCGAATCGTGCTCGATACGCGCCCGAGTACTCCTACCATTTCATAATCCGCCGGGTTCAGCGGCTTTTCACGTGCTTGCAAGAAGCGCAAAAACGCGGCCAGCAGCCAGGCGCCGGCAAGGCCGAAACCGATTGCCACGCAGAGATCGACCCAAAACAGCAGGCCGGTGTGACGGGTTAACAGATAACCCAGGCCCCCGAACCAAGCGAGGAAGACCGCCAGGCTGCTCGGGTTTGCCATCGACCCGAGCCAGCTTCCCAGCTCACTGGAATGAGCATGCCCGCTGGCGTGACCGTGAGCACCTGCCGTAGAGCTATGCCCCGCGTGACCATGGCCGCCGAGGTGAGGGTGTACGCCGTGACCGTGCCCCAAGTGGAGGCCGCCAAGAAGCAGCGTCGCAAGACTCCAAACGCTACCCAGGCCAAAGCAGAGCAGAAAAATGTCAGGCCACTGCATGACGCGCCTCCTCCTTCGGCTTGAGAACATCCCACAACCGGTCGACTATTTCAGGAGTTTCGAGCACGGCCGCCAAAAGCAGAACGCACTTGCGCGTATCGTTGTGCCGCGCCAGTTTGAGCAGCGCGTCCGAAAGCGCATGATCTTTGCGGAACCGCTCCGCACCGGCGATGAGCCAAAGATCTAATTTTTCCTCCTGGCCGCGAGAGTCGGAAACTAACCCGGCCTGGAACTCTTCCGGATCGTCCACCAGATACCCGGGATGCACTTTGAAAAACTTAGCCAGTAACAGCCGCGTGGTGTTGGTCAGGTGCTTGCGCTGGCCGCCCTCCAGTTGCGAGAGATACGGCTGGCTGATAGACTTCCCGAGCTCGGAGTGAAGGGCCGCGATGACCTCCTTCTGGGTCATCTCGCGATTCAACCCGCGCAGGCGGCCTTCTACTAAGCGGAGATAGCGGATTTTCTCGGCTACGGTCATATAGCAATCTGCTATTTTTATATAGCAAATCGCTATACCAGTCAAGAAAAATCGAGAGCTGGAAGTCAGATGAAGTATGTTATCTAGGATGCGTCGAATCCGTTGGCTGGCACGACTGCTCACCCCGCTCGTTATCTCACTGACTGCCGCCGGGCAGTCGGCCAGTGTTGACTTGGCCCCCACGCCCCCGATGGGCTGGAACAGTTGGGACTCCTTCGGCTTGTCAGTGAACGAAAGCGAGTTCAACGAGAACGCAAAGTGGCTCGCGCAAAATCTGAAACAGTACGGCTGGCGCTATGTGGTGGTCGATGAAGGTTGGTATCTCAAGAACCCTGAAGCAAAGGCGGGAGCTTTCCAGTTTACGATGGGCAGCAACGGGCGCTTTCTGCCTGCGGTAAACCGATTTCCATCTGCTTCGCAGGACCGTGGGTTTAAGCCACTGGCGGATTATATCCACTCGCTTGGGCTAAAGTTCGGCATTCACATTATTCGCGGGATTCCGCGGGAGGCCGTCGAAAAGAATCTCCCGATCGCCGGGTCCTCATTTCTAGCTGTCGATGCAGCCGATAGAGCAGATACTTGCGCCTGGAATGCGGATAACTATGGCGTGAAATATTCGCCCGCCGGGCAAGCCTATTATGATTCGGTGGCGAAACTGTATGCCCGTTGGGGGCTGGATTTCATAAAGGTCGATTGCATTTCTGAGCCGTATAAAGGCGATGAGATACGGATGGTGAGCGAGGCATTGAGAAAAACCGGTAGGCCTATTGTCTTGAGCCTCTCGCCCGGTCCGGCGCCCTTGGACAAGACCAATGCCCTAATGAAGGAAGCGCAAATGTGGCGCATCTCAGGCGACGTTTGGGATCATTGGGCCCACGATCCGAAGATGAATTTTTCGCAGAGTCTCTTGCAGCAGTTCCCAGTGGCGGCTTCGTGGGCGGGCTATGTGGGGCAAGGGCACTGGCCCGACGCCGACATGCTGCCGCTCGGGTATTTGGGTCCGCGTCCCGGAGCTGGGGAGGCGCGAGAGACGAAATTTACTCATGATGAACAGCGCACTTTGATGACGCTCTGGTGCATTTTTCGTTCTCCGTTGTTCATGGGCGGTAATCTGACCAAAGTGGATGACTGGACACGTGCGCTGTTGAGCAATCGCGAGGTGATCGCGCTCGACCAGCAATCGAGCGGCGGGCATCAGGTGCTCGACGATGGCAAGAAGGCGGTATGGGCGGCAAAGGATACGGCGGGTCAAGCGGCCTACGTCGCTCTCTTCAATTTGTCTGGAAACCGTGAGACGATCGAATACCCGTTGCAGAGCCTTGGGATGAGCGGCACGGCTTTTTCCGTTCGGGATTTGTGGGCGCAGCGCGACTTGGGAGAGGCCGATCGAGTCAAGGCAAATCTCGAGCCGCACGCTTCGATGCTGTACCGCGTCAAGTTGTCGCACTAAACTGGATTCGATGAACCGCCGCGAGTTCTTGCATTCTGCTGGTGTGGGATTGGCCGCCAACGCTGCGGCAGGGCAATTGGTCAGGGATGAAAAACGACGCAGGGTCGGACTGATTGGCTGCGGCTGGTACGGCAAAATCGACCTTTTCCGGTTAATACAGATCTCGCCCGTCGAAGTGGTTTCGCTTTGCGATGTGGACAAGCACGCACTGGCAGAGGCCGCCCGCACGGTCGCGGCTCGGCAGGTTTCAAGGAAGACACCGCGCACTTACGGTGATTTCCGGCAGATGCTTGCTGCTAAGGATCTCGATCTGGTCTTAATTGCACCGCCCGATCACTGGCACGCGCTCATCATGATCGAGGCTGTGAAATCGGGCTTAGATGTCTGGGTGCAGAAACCAATTAGCGCGGATGTTTTGGAAGGTCGCGCCATGGTGGAGGCTGCCCATAAGTACGGGCGTGTGGTGCAGGTCGGCTTGCAGCGGCGAAGCACGCCGCACATCATCGAGGCAAAGGACAGGTTTATCAGCACGGGCAAGTTGGGTAAGATCGCGCTGGTCGAGATTTACTGTTACTACCATATGCGCGCGACCGAGAATCCGCCCAATACGCCGCCGCCTTCTTATCTTGATTACGACATGTGGACCGGCCCGGCGCCGCTGCTTCCTTATAACGCGCTAATTGGTCCCCGTACCTGGCGCGCTTTCATGGAGTATGGGAACGGCATCATGGGCGACATGGCAGTACACATGCTGGATATGACGCGCTGGATGCTTGGCCTCGGCTGGCCGAAGCGAATTTCTTCAACGGGCGGTATATTCGTCGACAAGGCAAGCAAGGCAGACATCTCCGACACGCAAACGGCCGTTTTCGATTTCGATGATCTGCGAGTGGTCTGGCAGCACCGGTCTTGGGGCGAAGCGGCAGATCCGAAGTATCCGTGGGGCGCGACTTTCTACGGCGATAAAGGGACCTTAAAAGTCAGCGTCTACAGCTACGACTTTATTCCGCTAGGCGGTGGCGAACCGATACACCGCGACGTAACTTATGAGTTAGAGCAGTATCCGGAAGATAAGACAGAAAAGGATCTGGAAAAACACGTCGCGCCGGCGATACGGTACCACCTCAAGAATTTTCTTCAAGCAGTTGACACGCGTTCGAAGCCAGTTTCGACGATAGAGGAAGGCTATATCTCCACCGCGTCCTGCATTCTGGCAAATAATGCCATGCAACTGAATCGCACGCTGGCTTGGGATGCTGAACGGCAGCAAGTAATCAGTGACGATGAAGCGAATCGCTTGCTGGCTCGGCCGTACCGCGCTCCCTGGGTTCATCCGCAAGTAACAAACGTCTAAGAGAGCGGCTCGCAACGACTCGCGAGTATTTTTTTGAGTGTATACTGTTGTCGAAGTAAAAGGGGAGCATGGAAGACGCGCGTATCGAGCTGCCGCAGGGGACGCTCGATCTTCTGATTTTGAAGACCGTGGCTCTGGAGGCGCAGCACGGCTGGGCCATCTCCGAGCGGTTGCAGCAGATTTCGAAAGATGTTGTGCAGGTGCAGCAGGGGTCTCTTTACCCGGCGTTGCACCGGTTGGAGCGCCGCGGCTGGCTGCGGGCGAAATGGGGCACTAGCGACAATAACCGGCGCGCAAAGTATTACGAGATCACCGCAACCGGACGGAAGCAGTTGGAGGCAGAGGCCCGGTCGTGGCGCAAACTAGCGGGCGCCGTGGCGAGCGTTTTAGATATGGCGTGAGGACTACCATGTTCAACGATCTTGTCTATCGTTTGCGTGCGTTACTCAAAGGCAAAGCTGTGGAGCGAGAGCTCGATGATGAGCTGCGGTTCCATCTGGAAGAGCAAGCCGGGAAATATGTTCGTGCGGGTGCCAGCCCAGAGGAGGCGAACAGAATGGCGAGGCTGTCATTGCAAGGGCCAGAGCAAACGAAGGAAGCATGCCGAGATGCGCGTGGTATTTCGCTTTGGGTGACGACCCTACAGGACCTGCGATATGGATTGCGGCAACTCGGTCGTAATCCCGGATTTGCGGTGGTCGCAACGGTGGTGCTGGCGCTTGGCATCGGGGCCAATACGGCGATCTTCAGTTTGCTCGATGCCGTGATGCTGCAATCGTTGCCCGTCCGCGAGCCACAGGAATTAGTCGTCCCGAAGTGGACGGCCAAAGCGGCGCCACATCCCTTCGGCTCCAGCTCATTCGAACCATGCTTTGAAAGTAAGCCGCGGAAACAACAGGATAACTGCTCGTTTTCCTACCCGGTCTTTAAGTTGATTGAATCGAGGAGCGACATCTTTTCAGGCGTAACGGCCTTCGCCGGACCGGCACAGTTGAACGTCAAAGCGAGCGGAGCGGCCCAGCTCGTGAGAGGCGAGATTGTCTCGGGGCGCTTTTTTCAAACGCTTGGCGTCCGCGCTGCGCTTGGTAGGACTTTAGATAAGCACGACGACTCTCCCGGCGCAAGCGCGGCTGTTGTGCTGAGTTACGGATATTGGCAGAGCGCATTCGGAGGCGGCCAGACTGCGGTGGGTAAAACGATTCGCCTGAACGGCGTGCCCTTCTTGGTTGTCGGCGTTGCCGAGCCCAGCTTCAATCGTCTATCTCCGGGAAGAGTTTGCGATTTGTGGCTGCCCATTCAAGCAGCTACTACTTTGGGCATCAATTGGATACCTGTTCCGCTCGAGAGCGGCCACGACTGGTGGCTGAAGATTATCGGCCGCGTCAAGCCAGGCATTCAGGCTCCTCAAGTTGAGACCGCGCTGACCGCTTTGTTCCGCAACGAGATGATCGATCAATCGAAGCTTCTAAAATCGGACAGCGATCCAGCTATCGAGGTTGCTGGCGCGAACAAAGCCTTGGTCGGACTGCGCGATATGCTCGCAAAGCCGCTTTACGTCCTGATGTGCGCGGTCGGCATCATCCTGCTGATTGCGTGCGCGAACGTCGCCGGTCTGTTTACTGCTCGTACCGCCGCGCGACAAAGAGAACTGGCGATCCGTCGGGCGATCGGCGCAGGCCGCGGGCGAATCGTCCGTCAGCTCTTAACAGAAAGCTTACTCTTGGCTGCGGTTGGGAGCGTAGCAGGTGCCGGCTTGGCTTACTGGGGTGCGCGGTCCCTTACCGCTTTTCTTTCAAGCCAAGAGATGCACTTGGACGTGAAACCTGACCCTAAGGTTCTACTTTTTACCATCGTGATTTCTATTGCATCCGGAATATTCTTCGGAATCGTACCCGCTCTTCGCGGCACGCGAATAGACCCTGCATCGACGATAAACAATGGCGGTGGCCTGCAACAAGCCATGTCTTCTGCCAGCCGACGCCTGTGGTTCAGTAACTCGCTCGTTATTGCGCAGGTGTCCCTCGCAACGGTGATGCTGTTCGGGGCGGGTCTATTGACGCGCACACTGATCAATCTTCAGAACACTAATACTGGTTTCGACTCGCGCAACCTGCTTTTGTTCGGTTTGGATCCAGTTTCGAGCCGTTACAAGGAGCCGAAGATTCGAAATCTCTATCGCAACCTGTATGACCACCTCCGTTCTTTACCCGGCGTAACCCATGTGAGTTACTCCTCGGATGCGCTCTTGTCCGGTGGCTTGGGGTCGTCCATTTACAAGATTGAGGGGCGGCCCGATAAGAGCGCTGTCAAGGTCTACATGTTAGGCGTCGGACCCAATTTTTTTCAGACAATGCGAATACCGGTACTGACCGGGAGAGTATTTACATCCGCTGAATTCGCATCACCGCACGCTGTCGCGGTTGTGAACCGGGCTTTCGTCAGACGCTATCTGGGCGGCAGAAACCCTTTAGGCCTGCATTTCGGGGGCGACAGTCCCAAAGATGTTCAACAGGAGATTGTGGGAGTAGTGGGCGACGCCAAGTACGACAACTTAAGGAGCGAAATCCAACCAACCGCTTACATTCCACTCATGAATGGTGGAGCGCACTTCGAATTGCGAACAGCGATTGACCCTACCAGCCTGATTCCCGCCGTGCGCAAGACTGTGCGCGAACTCGACCCGAATCTTCCCCTCTTCGACGTGAAGACGCAAACTGAGCAGATCGATCAGCTTTTATTTACCGAGCGTCTCGTTACACGTTTGTCCGTTGCCTTCGGACTGCTCGCCTTGGTGCTTAGTTGCGTAGGTTTGTACGGCCTGCTCTCTTACGAAGTGACCCGGCGCACCAGGGAGATCGGTATCCGGATCGCTATTGGCGCAGAGCCTCGCAAGGTGCAAGGCGCCATCCTCTGGGAGACCGTAAAACTTGTTGCGATCGGGCTCGTTCTCGGCTTGCCGGTTGCGTTGCTGATCGCACGCGCGCTTTCGACCATGCTTTTCGGTGTGCAGTCGAATGATCCGGCAACACTTGCAGTAGCTGTATTCGTGCTGCTCTTGACAGCTGGGCTTGCCGGCTATCTGCCTGCAAGACGAGCTTCGCGCGTCGATCCGATGATTGCCTTGCGAAATGAATAGGCAGCTCGTATCATTTAGATTTTTGCAACTTCGCTCTTGACTTCCGCGCGGTTCCCTGTTTAGACTGGAAACTCGGAAGTATAATTCCATGCTAACCACATGCCACAAGGCGAGCTTCACGGGCCGTATCACCTGCGGTGTCGCTGACGCACTTATCACGGAGATGCGGTTAGTCGTCGTACGCCTCCAAAGTTAGCTTTAACTCTCTTTCCGTCGAACATTCAAGAAACCGCTGCCTCCGTGCGCGGTTCAGAATGAGCACCGGGCGTCTGCCGCGGCCCGGAAGAGGGGGAAATTCTTAACCATGTAAATTGATTGATTCTCAGAGGTTCGTATGTTGTGGAAACAAATATCGGTAGACAAACACGAGCGCATCCTGGTCGCAAGGAACGACGAGTTTGGGGGCATTTTGACGCCCGGAGACTACCGGCTTTCGATAGCGGGGCAAATGACTCTCACGCTCGAGAGGCACAACGTGCGCGATCTCGTGTTCGAGAGCGTGTGGGCGGATTACCTCGTCAAGCACCGGCCGGCGCTCGTCAGGCGTCACTTCACGCAAATTCAGACGAATCGTTTGCAGGTCGCGATGGTGTACGTGAACGGCAATTTGTTCCGCGTGCTCGTTCCGAGCAAGCGCTTGTTGTTCTGGCGAGGTGTGGCTTCGATTACGGCCGAGGTGGTTAAAATGATCGCGGCTCCGGAGCTGTCGGCGGTGAAGTGTTCACATTAATCGCGCATTAATGGCGGGCAAGTAAACTTTGCCGCCGCGATCCTGTCTGAGAGGGTGTGGACGGATTTGTTACTTACACTGAGACCGGCAGAATGCCGAACTCGGGCATACCCGTCCCACCACGGAGTAAAAAGATGAAAAAACTGGCAACAATTCAAAGCTTTTTGGCGGCAACTTTTCTCGCCGTCCTTCTGTTTGCAATTCCGCAACCGTCGCAGGCCGGCGTGTTTGTGTCGATCACAATCGCGCCTCCCGTCTTGCCGGTATACGTTCAGCCGCTCTGTCCGGCAGACGGTTATCTGTGGACGCCTGGCTATTGGGCCTATGGACCGGCGGGCTACTACTGGGTACCTGGAGTATGGGTGCGGCCTCCACGGATCGGCGTGCTATGGACGCCCGGCTATTGGGGCTTCGTCGGTGGAATTTATGCCTGGCACGCGGGCTTTTGGGGTCCTCACGTCGGCTTTTATGGCGGCGTGAATTATGGCTTCGGCTATAGCGGCTTCGGCTTCGGCGGCGGAATTTGGTCCGGCGGCGTATTCCGGTACAACACAGCGGTCACTAACGTCAACACAACGGTGGTGCGGAACGTTTATGTAAACAGAACGGTGGTAAACAACACGACGATCGTAAATAATCGAGCCAGTTTCAATGGAGCGGGCGGCATCAACGCGCGACCGACGTTCCAGGAGCAAGCTGCGATGCGCGAGCAGCATTTTCAGCCGACCGCAAGCCAGGTCAGCCATCAGCAGCTCGCCAGTCAGGATCGCACTCAGTTGGCTTCGATTAACCATGGACGCCCCACTGTTGCCGCGATGGATTCTGTGAACGGGCGACGGTACAACCAGCAGGGCCGGATAGCGAATGGCGTGGCCTCGGGCAGCTTAACGGCCCGCGAAACGAGAAATCTCGAAAACCGCCAGGCAAACTTGAACGGAGAAATTCATTCAGACCGGCAGGCGAATGGAGGCACGCTGACACCGCAGGAACGGCAGCAGGTCAACCGGCAACAGAATAACCTGAGCCGCTCGATCTACGCCGACAAGCACAATGGCGCGAACGCTCAATACGGCAACACGCAAGCTGGTGAGCGCCGCTACGAACAGCAGCAGCGCATAGCGCAAGGCATCCACAGCGGCCAGATGTCACCCGGTGAAACCGCGCGGGCGGAGAACCGGGAGCGAAACATCAATCAGCAGATCGTCGCAGATCGCGGGGCAAACGGCGGGAAATTGACGGCCGGCGAGAAGCAGAATATCAACCGCCAGCAGAACGGCGCGAGCCGGCAAATCTATCAAGAAAAGCACAACGAGAAGACCGCGCCGCGTTAAGGGTGCAGGACCAGTGAGCTCAGTTTGTTGAGATGCAGAGTCCAGCCGCCGGAAGTTACCGAAAGATAATTCCCCTGGTTGACTGGACTCGCTCCTTCGAGCAGACCTTTGTAGAATCCTTGCGGGAGACCGATCCGCCCGGGCAGCATGACCGTCTTGTCTTCCCCTCGATTCACTGCAACTAATACGACGTCGCCAGCATCAATGCGCTCGAACATCAGGATGTCGTTATCTGCGTAGACGGTGACATAGGCGCCGCGCCAGACCGCTGGACTGTCCTTCCTCAATCTCGCCAGAGCGCTAATAATTTTGAAGGCAGATGTATCTTCACTCCACCGGTTCAAACCCGGGCGATTCCAGGGATCGTCGTCTCCGGAGTTGACATACTCAGGCTGTGTGGTCTGGTTATCATTGTAATGCGCGAGGTACTGTTCGTCTCCGTAATAGATGATAGGAATGCCGCGAATCGTCATCAATAAGACGCTCGCCAGGTCCATTCGCTCTTCTCGCTCTGTCTCATCCGTAACATTCAACTTCTGCAGGCGCACCATGGTCCGGATCTGATCGTGGTTGTCGAGGAATGTTCCCTGCCAGGTGTCTCGTCCGTTAAACGCCAAGACTCGTTCATGCAAGAAGTTATCCAGATCGAAGGCATTGATCTTCTGAGTAATATCCTCGTAATCGCCTCCGATGTACTGGTTCAATATGAACGAAAGCTGGAAATCGAGTATGTTCGTATGGAACAGGTTATAGCTGTTCGCGAACACCAGCGACTTTGCGTCTCCGACTCCCCCATGTGACCATTCGCCGACGATATACGGTGTTCTGCGGTTCAACTCAGTCGAATAGTCCCGCATGGTGCTGGTGAACTTTGCGATGAACTCCGGATACGGGAATTTCACAGCATCGAGCCGGAAATCATCCACACCGTTCCTCATCCATGTTTTGCCCGCGTCGAGCAGGTAATCAGCCATTACGGGATTTCGCTGATCGTACCCGCTCAAATCGGCAAGCAGGCAATTGTGTAACTGCCAGTAACTCCAATAGTAATCGGGCAGAGACTTCGCGTCCACGCAACGCTGGTCGCCTTGGTTGTGCTTGTAGTAGCGCATGCCGGTCGTCCGGTCAAAGTCGTCTTGATAGCTTTGAATGAATATGTTGTCTGCGCTCTCGGATTCGTAAAGCCGTCCGTAAACGTGGTTATCGTCAGGATTCGAGTGATTCAGCGTAATGTCCTGGATGTAGCGCATTCCCCTTGCGTGCATCTCGTCGCTGAGTTGGTTGACATCGCTCCACGAGCCGAAATGCTCATTGACCCTAAAATAATTTTGTACCCAATAACCGTGGTAGCCAGTACCATACCCGGTCTTTGGGACATAGGCTCTTACGTTCTCCATTAGAGGCGTTACCCAGACTGCCGAGATGCCGAGGTCTTTCAGGTAATCAAGCTTTTGAATAATTCCTTGAATATCTCCGCCCCAGTACCTTCTGAATTGCTCTTGCTGCGTACAGGATTGAACGAAGCAGTTGACACTGTTGGTAGCAAAAGGATGTTCAGGATCGACGTAGGGGCTATATGGCTGGTGCGGGTTGAAGCGGTCGGTCATCAGGAAGTAGATGGTCCGGGCGCGATAATCTGTGGGAGGTCGGGACTCCGCAGCCGCTTCCTTCCCGTTGACGAGTTTGCCCGCCAGCGAGCACAGCGCGAGCATGAGAACCGATACGCGTAAGAAGTGGAAAGTTGGTCTCACTTGGACTCCTCTGTCCATCCCTGGGCTTTCATTTTCTTCGTAATTTCTTTCGCGATCGCCTTGGCCATTCGGTCGGCATCTCCTTCGGCGCCTTGCTTCATCTCAGTGACCCCGCCGGCAGCAGCGGCTACTTCAGGGGCAGCGCCAGCTCCCATCGTTTCCGCTGCCCCTGGCTTCCGCGAGCTCTGCGAAGTAGCTTGAAACTCGGTAACCATCGCATTTTCCGCCGGCTGCTTCAGGTAGCATTCGACACGCGCAACAACTTTCGAGGCTCCTGCGCCAAGACCTACGGCCATCCGCTTTGCCCGATTTCCCTCATCGATGGTCAGGAAATCGCCTTGCACTGCCAGTGTATTATCCGGCGGCAACTCTCTTGCGACGCCTCTCGAAACGGGGAGGCCTGTCTTCTGCAGATTCTTGATCAGCGATTCAGAGAATGCGTCGACAATCTTGTGCGCCGTTTGTGTTTTTTCGTCATCCTGTGACCCCCTGACTCGCATGCGAACCCGGTTCAGCGCAGATTTGTTTAGCTCGACTTCCTCGGGCGTGGCAGCGAAACTGTAAACCACAATTGCGGTTGGTTTGGATAATGCTGTTGTTCCGGAATATGACTGGATGGTCTTGATCTGAACTCGCCCCGTGCCTGGCGTCTGTGCCAAGGCCAAAAAGGGCAATGTCAGCAAGCTGCCAATGGCCGCCGTGAGTTTAAGAAGGTTAGTCATGTTACTCCTTCGTGCCGGGTTACGGCTTGCTTGACGCGCTTTGCCGTGTGAAATCGTAGGAATCGACGTTGACGACAATATCTTTCTGGGGGACCGAAACCTTCATGGTCTTCATCACGTTTGGACCATCTGGCAAGGGCGAATAGTCCTGTGCAATGGTCATCGGACCGCCTTGGTAATCGGTTCTGATGTCGACGTGGGTCGCAAGGTGAGTCGTTGAGTTAACCAGCATGGTCATCGAGTCTGTGGGCTTAATCAAGGCGCTGGCCTGAAGTCGAACAGTACCGGCGCCCGCCGGTTGTGAGATCTGCGCCTTCTTGACCGCTTCCATCATCTGTTGAGGCTTGTTATAACTGCCCGCCAATTCCATAATGTCCTTCACGTTCTCCTTCACGCCGGCCGCTACCCTGCCGCGTATGCCGCCCATCTGTTTCTGGGGAGGGGCCGAGATTGTAGTTCGCTGCATCTGGCCTGTTGAATCAAAACGCACTTGATCGATCATCGGCTCCGACGGGTTGCCTCTCCGGATCACTGTGACACGCTGCTTCCATTCGTATTGCGTGACCTGTTTGGCATTCATTGCCATCGAGAGCAAAAGTGTTCGGTTGGTAACGGGCATTTGGCCGAGCAGGGGCATCAGGGAGACCGAGATGCCTAGGATGACAAGCGAAGCTAGCCTCTTGCAGGAAATTTTCATGGGTGTGTGCCTGAGTCAGGGTGGCAGACTTTGAGCACCTGGATAAGTGTCATACCGTATGATTCTTTCGATTCTTGTATGGCCCGGGCATACTCACGAGAACTAGCGACGTGTCGAAATCGACCCTTATGGAAAAGGCAGCCAGCTGCGCGCTCTTACTGCTTCTGGCAGGTTCCGGGCTCAGCGCGCAGGAACTGTCGCTGGACGAGGCGGTCCAGCTGGCTCTTCGTCGGAACATAGATATTGCGAATACATCGCTCGATGTCTCGAAGGCGAAAGACCGCAGAGCGGCGTTTCACAGTCAGCTCTTTCCGAAGCTTTCCGTCTACATGCTCGGCTCAGAGCAGTTGCAGGCGATCAACATCACGATTGCTCAAGGAAGCCTGGAGAAAAACTCCATCATTGGGCCGATCCCTGCGAACGATGTCAAATACACCACGCCGATTGAGCCAACTGGATTTGTGTTCGGACGCGTCGTGCAGCCCCTCTCCGCGATCTACCGTACTCGCCTGACTCTCAAATCACTCGACTTCTCCACGCAATTGGCGCAGCAGAAAGTACGCTCCAAGCGGCAGGATGTGGTGCGCAATGTGAAGCAGCTTTACTACAACATCGAACAGGTGCAAAGCTCGTTAGCCGCCGCAAAAGAAACCGTTCGGCTCTATAAGGAAATCGAGCGGCTTACCAATGACTATGTCTTGAAGCAGACCGCACTGGAGTCGGAACTTTTGCAGGCACAAGCGAGTCTCGCCGACGCCGAACAGTCGGAGGTTACCCTTTCCAATCAGGAGGCTACTCAAAAGGAGCAGCTCAACGACCTCCTCGGGCGAGACGTGCTTACGGAGTTCTCCGTTACGTCCATTGACCAGGAGACAAGTAATCCAGAGACGGATCTGATCACCGCGCGGAAAAAAGCACTTAGCCAGCGACCGGAGATAGCACAGGCCCGACTCAAGACTCTTCAATCTGAGCAGGAGCTTCGCGCAAAACGCGCCGAATATATTCCCGATGTCTCCGCCGAGTTCAATTCGATCACGCTCCTGAATTATAGTTCGTTTCTGCCGGGCGGGACTTATAGCGCCGGTGTAAGTCTCTCCTGGGAGCCTTTCGATTGGGGGCGCAAACGAAACGAGATCGCTGAGAAGCGAGATACTGTTTCTCAAGACAAGAACACCCAAACGTCGGCTGAACGCAAGGTCATTATGGATGTGGACGATAAGTACCGGCAAATGCAACAGGGCTGGTCGAAGCTGCGCGCTGCTACTCTCGGCCAGCAAGCTGCCACGGAGAGCCTACGCGTCGACAAAAATCAATACGAAGTCCAGGCGGCGCTGCTGAAAGTAGTCTTCCAGGCGCAAAGCACCCTGGCGCAGGCAAATTCAAGTTATCAACACGCATTAGCCGATTATTGGACCGCTAAAGCGGATTTCGAACATGCTCTCGGCGAGGATCAATGAAAACGGCAGCCTTCCTATTCATGATTTTTGTCCTGTCTTCCTGTCAGAAGCCAGCTCCCGCGACCGAGAAGACCGTAACTCCCGTTCGGGTCGCTACGGTCGAATCATATACGCCTTCGCGCGGGCAACCTTATTCTGCGTCCATTGTTCCGAATCGTCAGGTCAACCTCGCCTTCCGGGTGAATGGATTTGTCGAATCGATTTATCAGGTCCGAGGGACAGACGGCCATTCGCACACGGTCGATATCGGAGATGTAGTAAAACGAGGGACCGCGCTTGCCCAGATCCGCGAGAAGGATTACCAGTTGCAGGTATCGCAGGCTAGCGGCCAAGCTAAACAGGCTCGTGAAACCGAAGAAGCCGCGCGCGCACAACTCGCGCAAGCGCAGGCCGCTGCAACTAAAGCAGGGCAGGATTTCGAACGCGCGGACGCACTCTTCAAAAAGACCTCACTTACTAAGTCTGACTACGACGGAGCAAAAGCCAATTACGATTCAACCAAGGCTCAGGTGGAAGCCGCGCAAGCGCAGATCCAGGCCAGCGCAGGGGCTTCCAGTACGGCGCAGGCAACGCTCGGAACTGCCACTCTCGGCTTGCACGACACGGTGCTCACTGCGCCCTTCACCGGTGCGGTGGTTCAGAGATCCGTCGAAACCGGCACGCTGACGGGTCCCGGTACAGTCGCTTTTGTCCTTGCCGACATATCGTCGGTGAAGGCCACCTTCGGAGTATCGGATATCCTGGTAGCGCATCTGAAAACGGGTTCGCGCTTGTCCGTCTACGCCGAAGCTTTCCCTGACAATCGATTTCAGGGTTTTGTAAGCGCGGTCGCGGCGGTTGCGGACTCGAGCACGCGTTCTTTTCAGGTAGAAGTGACGATACCGAATCAAAACGCGATGCTCAAACCCGGCATGATTGTTTCGCTCGACGTGGGCGGCCAGGCGCGCTCCGAGCCCGTTATTGTCGCTCCACTCGATGCTATCGTTCGCTACGCGAACGGCTCGCCTCAATTTGCAGTAATGGTCGTAAAAGGCGGCCTGGCCCACCGGACACCGGTCACGCTTGGCAGTACTTTCGGCGACCGCATCGCAATTACCGGTGTCACGCCTGGCAGTCAAGTGATAAGTTCAGGCGCGACCTTTCTGAGCGACGGCGAAGCGGTTCAGGTGATCCCGTGAGCAACCCTCATCATCGCTCCGATGCCGAGATAATCAGCCAGACTCACAACACATCGCGTTTTTTTGTAGAGAACCCGCAAATTGCCTGGGTGCTATTAGCCGGAACAGTTGCCTGGGGAATTTATGGCTACTTGAACATGCCCCAGCGTAAGGATCCCGATATTCCGGCCAGGCAGGCGATGGTCATAACAAACTGGCCCGGAGCGAGCGCTGAGAAGGTGGAGGAACTCGTCACCCGCACGATTGAGCAGACCGTTGCTTCTAACTCGAACATTGCCCGCATTGAATCCATTTCCCGCGCTAACGTTTCGTACGTGACGCTCACCCTTTCAGACAAACTGGGCGATACGGGACAGACGCTTGACGACATCGGCGGCCGGCTCGCCGCCATCAACTCCCTTCCCCAGGGCGCCGGCCCGGTCAACTTTCAACGCGATTTCGGTGATACGGCCACCCTTCTGCTGACGGTCGCAAGCCCGAAGTCCGACAGCCGCGAAATAGATCTGCGCTCACTGGCCATTTTGCAGGCCGTACGCGCTGCCCGACCAACTGGCGCGATCAACCGTGCCTCGCTGATCCTTTGTCTTCCCATCCACGTAGATAAACGCCTCATCCTACTTGCCGTTCCTCGCTTCGAAGAAAGACTTCTTCAGTTGAAAGCTGCGTCCGACATTCGCCTTTTGGATGGCCCGGGTTTCGTCGGCATCGACTTCGAAAGCAATTGGGACGACGGGAAGCTTCTGCATGCGCTCGACACTTTTCGCTCCGAAAACTATGGCGATAGCCCAATCCATCCGGATGCGTGGGCACCCTTTGTTGCGCGCGCCCCGGCAGACATTTCCGCCAAGCTGCGGCAGGTTGCTGGTGAAAAGTACAGTTATCGCGAGTTGGACGATTTCACCGACGAGATGGCAAAGGCACTGCTTGCTACAGCTCGCACTGCGGATGGACCGCCTCTTGTCTCAAAAGTCACTCGCACCGGCATTCTCAACGAGAGGATTTACCTGCTGTATTCTCAGGAGCGGCTGGCTTCCTATGGGCTCAAGCCATCAAACCTGCAAAATATTCTGAGCGCTCGCAACATCACTCTACCTGGCGGACAGCTGACTGTCGGCGGGAAGAGTATCGCGATCAATCCATCCGGCGAGTTTCACAGCGAGGACGAGATTGGCAGCGTGACCATTGGCGTAACTTCCTACGGCGCTCCTGTGTATCTGCGCAACGTCGTGGATACCGTGCGCGCTTATGACGATCCCCCCCAATTCCTCAATTTCTATTCCTGGCGCGACGCAAACGGTAACTGGCAGCGCACGCGTGCAATCAGCGTCAGCGTGCAGATGGGCAAAGGCGAAAAAGTAGGACGCTTTGCCGCCTCTGCTGATGCCACGCTCGCGGCTCTCAAGGCACGGCTGCCCCGCGACCTCATCATTGCCCGGGCGAGTAACCAGGCCGATCAGGTATCGGAGAACATCCACCTCTTCATGACGAGTCTGTATGAAGCAATCCTGCTGGTCGTTATCGTTTCGCTCGTCGGATTTTGGGAATGGCGCTCGGCGCTGCTGATGGCGCTCGCCATTCCGATCACTCTGTTAATGACGTTCGGAATGATGGACGTGATCGGCATCGATCTCCAGCAGGTCTCGATCGCCACGTTGATTATCGCGCTTGGGCTACTCGTGGATGATCCCGTAGTTGCGGGCGACGCCATCAAACGCGATCTCGCTCTCGGCCACCCGCCCCGGATCTCGGCTTGGCTCGGCCCAACTAAACTGGCTACGGCCATAATGTATGCGACGCTCACCAACATAGTGGCTTATCTGCCATTCCTGCTGCTGACCGGCGATACCGGCAAATTCCTGTTTTCGCTGCCGATCGTCATCTCCTGTGCTCTGATCGCATCCCGGCTCGTATCTATGACGTTCATTCCGCTGCTCGGCTATTATCTGCTGAGGCGGCGCACGGAACTTACCATCGAGGAACGTCGCCGCCGCGGCTTCGGTGCTGCGTATTATCGCGTCGGGCAACTCGCCATCGAGCACCGCTGGTTAACTCTTCTGCTGTCCTTCGTTGTGCTCGGAATAGGCGCTTGGATCGGTTCCGGTCTGAAACTGCAATTCTTCCCAAAGGATCTTTCTCATCTTGCTTACATCAATATCTACCTGCCGGAAGATGCGCCCATATCTCTTGCCAATGTGACTAGTTCAGCAGTCGAGCGTGTTGTAGAGCAGGTCTCCCGAGAACAAAATCGGTCCCTCGCATCGGTCGATACCTTCATCGGCGGCGGCGCGCCGCGTTTCTGGTATTCGTTAGCGCCTGAATCGCGTCATGCGAACTATGCGCAGGTGGTGATCGCTCTGCAGGACGAACACGATACCGATCATCTCTTGCCGGCTCTTCAGACGCGCCTTTCGCGTGAGATTACCGGGGCTCGCATCGATGTTCGCCAGCTCGAAACAGGTTCGGCTGTCGGTCTGCCGATTCAAATTCGCATTTCTGGTGAAAACATTCCGGCTCTTCGCGCAAGTGCTGACCGTGTAAAACAGATTCTCAGCGGTATTCCCCAGGCCGCAAGAGTGCGCGATGACTGGGGCGAAGACCGCTTTGCCCTGCAACTCAAGATCGATCCCGATCGCGCCAATCTTGCCGGAGTCACCAACCTGGATGTGGCACATGCCTCGGCCGGCGGCATTAACGGCGACCAGGTCACGGTCTTGCGCGAAGGTGATAAGCAGATTCCAGTCGTTTCCCGGCTCAGACCGGACGAACGCGCTCAACTCGACGATGTGCAGAACCTTTACGTCTACTCCAGCTCAGGCACTCAAAAGGTTCCGCTTGGCCAGGTTTCACGCATTGATTACAGCCTGCAGGAAGAAGTGATCCGGCGGCGCAATCAGTTCCGCACCATCACCATTTCAGCTTCTCCCCGCGAGGGCGTGCTTGCTTCCGAGGTCATGAGACAGGCTCAGCCCAAATTAGCTGCTCTCGCCGCGCGTTTGGCTCCCGGATACCGTTTGGAAATCGGAGGTGAGAAAGAAAAGCAGGAAGACGGCTTCCGGCAGTTGGGTATTGTGCTTCTGATTTCCTCGGCCGCCATCTTTCTCGCCCTCGCCTTTCAGTTCAAGAGCGCGATCAAACCGTTCATCGTTTTCGCGGCTGTCCCTTACGGCGCTGTTGGCGCGCTGATTGCACTCTGGCTTATGGGGTCGCCATTCGGATTCATGGCTTTCCTTGGGGTGGTTAGTCTGGTCGGCGTCATCGTGAGCCACATCATCGTTCTCTTCGACTTCATCGAGGAGATGCATGCTAAAGGTGAGCCGTTCGAGCAAGCAGTCTTGGACGCTGGCATCATGCGCTTAAGGCCCGTGCTGATCACGGTGGGCGCTACTGTAATCGCTCTGGTCCCGCTTGCTATTCACGGCGGCCCGCTGTGGGAACCAATGTGTTACGCCCAGATCGGTGGCCTCACCGCGGCCACTTTCATTACTCTGCTACTAGTGCCGGTAATCTACGCCATCTTTGTGCTGGATCTGAAGATCGTTCAATGGGATACCACGAACGCGTTCGTTGCGACCGAAAAAAGGCGCTTTCGTTGATCAGCGCTTCTGACTAGTGTTGTTGCTATTCTTCGCGAAGCGCCCTCAACGGGTCGATGCGTGAAGCGCGGCGGGCCGGCGCGTATGCGGCAAGTAGCGCCACGGCCACCAGCGGGAGCATAATCGCGACAAACAGCGCCGGATGGGCGCCGAAGGAAAGAATAAACATCGATCCAACCAGGCGGGAAGCAACGATGCCCAGAACTAGACCTGCTAAGGCTCCCGCAAGCGTCAGCACAAGGCCTTGCCGCACGACCATTTGCAACACGCTTCGCGGGTCCGCCCCGATCGCCATGCGAATGCCGATCTCGCGCGTCCGGCGGCTTACCGAATAGGCGATAAGTCCATAGAGTCCAATCACGGCGAGAATGAGCGCCATCCCACCCATACCCGCTACCGCCTTGACGATGATGCCCGGAGTTTCAATCGCGCTTGGTAAACAGGTCTTCCATAGTGCGCGCGTCGAAAGCAGGCATGTTCGGGTCGATTCCGTGTACCAGTCGGCGCAACACAGGCGCGAGCGTAGAGGCATCGCCCGCGGGTGATTCCGCCACCAGCGTCATGCCGTTCTGTTGATTTTGGGAGAAAGGCAGATAAAGGAGTCGCTCGGCGGCTCGCTAATCCAGAGATACTTTGCCTGCCGGGCGATCCCTACGATCTGAACCAGCGGCCCCTTGGCATCCTGCAGATGAAAGCGTTTTCCGATAGCATCCTGATGCGGCCAGAAGCGATTCGCAAAGTGCTCGTTCACGACTGCAATGCGCGGCGAATCCGGCTTGTCGGATTCGAGGAACCCTCTGCCGCGCAGAATAGGAATGTGCATGGTCTGGAAATAGCGGTCGCTTACGGTGGAATCGAAAGCAGTAGAGGGCTCCTGGCCGCGCCTTACTGTACGGGCTTCGGGAACAACACCCTTACTGTCTCCGCTGAAACTAAAAGGGATGAAGGACGCGAGGGCAGCAGACCGTATGCCGGGCGTCGAACGAGCCCTCTCCAGAAGCTGTTTATAGAACTGTTCGTTTTGCGCCTTGCTGTAATGGGCCATCTGCGAATCGAAGCTCATTAGGAACAGGTGATCGGTTTGGAAACCCGGCCCTTGCGCGAGCTGGCTGCGAAAGCCCATGAAGATCACGGCCGATACGATCAGCAAGACGGATGAAACAGCTAATTGTGATGAGACCAGGACGTTGCGTCCCCAGAAGCGTCTTTTGCGTGCACCGTTGGTGTCCCGCGCTTTGAGCGCCGAACCCACGTCGGAGCGGGAACTGCGCCAGGCGGGCATGAGACCGAAAAGGAAGGTACTAACCACGCACACAACCAGCGTGAACAACAGTACCCGCTGGTCGAGGCTCACCTCGAACGAAACTGGTACATCGGTGGGCATCGGTATGCTGGCGAATAACCTGATCCCGGCAAGGGCGATCGCTAAACCGAAAACCCCGCCCGCTATGGCGAGAAGGAGATTCTCGAGAAAGAGCTGCCTGATCAACTGCCAGCGCGCCGCTCCAACCGCCGCGCGAACCGCGATCTCGCGTCCCCGGACCGTCGCGCGGCTCAGCAACAGGCCGGCGACGTTCGCGCAAGCCACCAGGAGGACGCACATGGCAAGCAGGGCCAGCATCTCGATCAGACCGGCATCGGGCGGAGATTGTTCGATGCGAAGGGCCAGTTCGGTTTCGACGCGAATCTTCTGATTGCGCGGCTCGGCTGGATGCATCTTTGGCAGGGCTTTAGCGATGGCGTTCAGATCGGCTTCTGCCCTGGCGTTTGTCACGCCGGGTTTGAGCCGGCCTTTGACGTTCAGCCAGCGCACGTCGCGCTTGCTCAGGTTGTCTGTCCCCGAGAGCGCCGGGGCCATTGCAATTGGGACGAAGATGGCGGGCTTGACAAATTGATCGATCCCGGTGAAAGCTGCTGGCGCCACGCCGACAACGGTAAATTCGATCCCGTTGAGGCGCACCTTGGAACCGATGGCCGAAGTCGCGCCATCGAAATGGGCCAGCCAGAAATCGTGGCTTATGACGGCCACTCGATCTCGGCCGGCGACTTGGTCCTCGCTCGCGCGAAATCCGCGCCCGACGGTTGGCTCAAGTCCCAGCACCTGAAAGAAATTGCCGGATACAAATACGCCAAACTGCATCTCCGGCACCACTGACGGATTCGGCGCGTATCCAAACTGCCCATACTGAAAGGCAATTAAACCGTCGAAGGAACGGTTCCGATCGCGAAAGTCGAGGTAATCGGGGTAAGAGACCGTGCTGTCCACGCCGAGGGTCGTCGCCGCACTTGGATTTACCGTGACGACCCCGCTCGGCTTCATAACCGGCAAGGGCCGTAGCAACAACGCATCGGCAAAACTGAAAATAGCCGAATTGGCTCCGATGCCAATGGCGAGCGAACAGACAGCCACAACCGTGAACGCCGGATTCTTGGCCAGCATCCTGACCGCATACTTCACGTCGTTTAACACAGGGGTTTCCTCGGCTCTCTTCCGGTCTAGGCCTCTTTGAAAGCAATGACGAGGCCAATCGGCATGAAAGTCTTATCAAGGGCTTAGCGTGCAGAGCGGCGAAAAAACTGTTCGGATCCGGAATTGGCGAATCGCGATGCGAGACACTTCCCGTCAGAAGAGCTGCATCTCGGTCACGCCGACAAGCTCTAATCCTAAATTATCGATACGGTCGAAGGCCCGTTCGCTGGCCCAAATTTCGGCCCCGTCCGCAAGGCGCGTCAAGCTGATGGTCAACCGATACTGCGGGTCGCAGCGTGCGCTTTGCGGATCGGCAGGCCGGAACACCGGGACATAACCACCCTTTGGCACTTCGATCACCACTTCTCCGGCATACCGCTCGCCCTGATAATACTCGAGCAGCTTTTGTCGTAGCCGTCGTGCATCGTTGCGGACAATCGGATCCAAGCCTGGCTCGAATGACTCGCCTCGCTCGAACACCGAAATTCCGATGCTGTATTCGCAGAGTTGGCTCGCGCGGCCGGCAAGCGCTTCTTCGACAATGAACGCGAGGAAGCGTCTCATCCGGGGCGCATGAATAAAGCCTTGACTCGAAAGAATTCGTGCAAGCTGTTTCCTTACAGCTTGAGGGGAGGCCGCCCGGGGTGGCCTCCTTATTGGAACCGGCCCCGGCGAATTGCGCTTAGGGAGTGAGAACGCCATTGCTGAACTCATCGGGCCCCTCTTAGAAGTTTCTACCGTAACCTAATAAGCTCCCCAAGCCGCCGTTCTTCCAGGCACCCGACGGTTGCAGCGCGATAAATTCCCGATAGAGCAAATGCGCCGCCTTCGAAAGCGCCTGTTGCGCCCGAAGAGGCGGCGGCAGAAGCTGCTGCAGTTCGTTCGGGACGATCTCGTTCAGCAGAGTTTGCGACATGTTGTACGCGCGCGGATCGCTTGGATCGCTGGACACTATATCCTCAATTTCGAGTTGCCCTTTAGTCGTGGAGTAATCGTAGAACTCTAATTCAATCGAGCCGGGAATGATATGGCTGGTCGGAGGCACCCATTTGTCGTAGACGCCCAGCTTAGTATCCTCGTGGCGCCAACCCAGGATGTGTGTAGGCGCACCATTGAAGATAAAATAATTCGGAACGATTTCGTCTGTCGCAAACAGGACATATTCCCGTCCCGGCGCAGCGATAGATTTCAGCATGGAAATCATGTCGTGGCGCTCTCCGTAGATGTCGGCAAGATAGCCCTGCATCCAATCTTTGGTTCCCCTATTGCCAAGGCTGACTAAAAGATTGAATAAATCTACCGACGAGGTAAGCCCGTTGCGAATGACTTGGATGTCGCCTGTGAACCTGTCGGAGGGATCGACAACGATTAACGGAATGTGCCAGGCCTCCTCATAAACCGTCGCCATCTTGCCCTGCACCATGCCATGTGCTCCTGCGTACTCGCCATGGTCAGCCGCAAAGACGATCACTGTATTCTCGATCACATCTTTCGGTAAAGTATTAAATGCGTCGAGCAGCCCGCCGATGTCGTTGTCCACAATCTGCATGACCTGCGTATAACTATCGAGACCGCGCTTCCAATAGCTGTACGGCATTTTGACAACGCCAAAGTTTAGATCCACGACTGAGTTTCGATTTGGATATTGCTCGATGGTTGCCGTGTCCTGCGATGGGTCATCCGTTATACCGCCCCAGATGCCCTGCTGGAACTCCTTTATAAAGGTTTGCGTGGACGGCTTCTTGCTAATCGCAGTCGTGTCTTCCCAATTAGGTGGGATCGCCGGGTATTTATAGGTGGGTGGACGCTTGAGCGCATTTTCCTGCCAGGCAACATCGGGGCCAGTACCGGGATAATGAGCCATTTGGTCCAGGCCTTTGGTATTGACGCTTGGGTCCGCGAACAAATCCGTGACGGTCTTGAACTCGGTTCCCGCTGGGAAGAACTCCCGATCGTGTGGATTAATCAGGCTAACGGTGAGGCACCAGGGCTGGTTGGCCGGTCTCTTATTTAGCAGCCAGTCGACTCCCTGTCCCGCCGAGTAGGAATCGTTGTGATAGCCGCGGATTTCATCGCCGTATGTGCCCTGCAGATTGTCGCCTGTCGGGTCGTAATAGGTGAAGAAATCGAAGCCGTAATTCTCCAGGCCGCCCTTGTCTTCCTGGGGCACAGAAACGTGCCACTTACCCGTGTAGGGCGTCTGGTAACCTGCCTTACGAAGCAGCTTCCCGAAGGTCGGGTAAGCTGGATTGAGCACAGGTTGCCTCGTGGGACGCTGGTCAGGAGGGTACGGTGTCGAGAGAATGGTCGTCAAAAGCCAGTTCTGCTGAGAATAAAGACCCGTTATCATAACGCCCCGTGAAGGTGTACAGGCGTTCGCTGCGGTATGGTAATTGCCGAACTTCACGCCGTGTTCCCAAAGCGTGTAGACGTTTGGCATGAACCTGGCCAGAAAGTCTCCAGCCGATTTGATCCCGTCCGGAAAAACCGTCGGGAAGCGAAGTTCGTCTACCAAAATAAATAGGATATTAGGCTGCGGCCCAGAGACTGGATCCGGCCCGCTGCTGGTTTGAGCACGCGTGTCGTATCCGGCCATCAAGCCGCCGCCCGTGATTGCTGCCGTAGATTTTAGAAAGTCTCTGCGTTTCATGGGTCCTCTGCTTTGTTAGGGTATTTACATTGGCTTCGTCCGAAAAGGTAAGAGCAGGAGTTATCGGAGTGCTGGCAGGGGTATAATCTGTTTCTTACCTGAGGTAGAATTACTACGCTGATGGAGGATCGCGCTGTCGATTGGCCAATCTGGTAACACGGGTCACAAAACACTACCAGTCGATCACCGAAGATCAGGTTCGGGCTCAATTAGACAAGGTCCTCGCCAGCACGGGCTTTATTCGTGCAGGCAGAATGCGGCGCTTCCTTACCTTTATCGTCGAAGCTCGCCTCACCGCCAACTACAAATCGGAGGAACTCAAAGAATGTCTAGTAGGAGCTGCGGTCTTTGATCGGCACGCCGATTACGATCCCAAGAGCGACCCGGTAGTTCGCGTCGAGGCTCGGCGGCTGCGCGCCAAACTCGAAGAGTATTACGACAGCGCCGGCCGGCAGGACGGCATCCGTATCGATCTCCCGAAGGGGTCTTACGTTCCTGTATGGAGCTGGCAAGTTGAGCCTCAACCCGAAATCCGGGAAGGCTCAGGCCGTCGAAACCGCCGTTGGATCCTGGGCGGCGTCGCCATAGGAGTCACGCTGTTAATCCTGGCAGCCATTTGGGGCCGTACGGAGTGGCAGAAGCGTGCGCCCGATCAGGCTCATCTCGCCGCCAGTAATCTCAAAATTCGTTCTCTGGCGATTCTCCCGTTCCGTAATCTCTCGGGCAACCCCGCGCAAGAATATCTGGTAGCGGGACTCACCGACGAAATCACCACTGAGCTGGCCAAAATTCATGGCCTGAAAGTAATCTCGCGTACTTCTTCGGAGCAGTACCGCACGAGTAAAAAGCGCTTGCCTGAAATCGCCCGTGAGCTTAACGTGGATGCGATCGTGGAAGGGACTTTCCTGAGCTCTGCCGATCATGTGCGCGTGAGCGCCCAGCTCATTCGAGCGGCAACGGACAGTCATATCTGGGCAGAGTCATATCAGCGGAATGGTACAGACTTATTCACCCTACAATCGGAAATCGCCGCCAATATCACTCGCGAAATTGATGCCACGCTGGCTCCTGGTACCAGGCTCACCGCAAGAGACCAGCCCGTCAACGCGGAAGCGTACGATTTATATCTGCGGGGCCGCTATTTCTGGAACAGGCGCACTCTGGACGGCTTGGAAAAATCGATCGATTACTACGAGCGCGCGATTCGCATCGATCCGAACTACGCAAAACTCTATGCAGCGCTGGGAGATTCATATGTTCTGCTGAGTTCCTACGGTGGTCCGGATCCCGCTGTCTCCTTCGCGCGGGCCCAGCATGCCGCCGAACAGGCTTTGCAACTCGACAGCAGCCTGGCCGAAGCACACACCGTCCTGGCGGCGGTCAAGGTAGGGTACGACTGGGATTGGCAGGGCGCAGCCAGCGAATACCGCCAAGCGCTAGCATTAGACCCAAACTATCCGACCGCCCATCATTGGTATAGCCTCCTGTTGACCCGAATCGGACAGTTCAGCGAAGCCGAAACACAAATTAAGCGCGCGCTCGATCTCGACCCGCTTTCGCTCATTATCAACACGGACGCGGGCGAGGTCTTTTATTGCGCTCGCCAGCCGGACGACGCCCTCGCTCACCTGCGCCGGGCGCTGGAACTCGATCCGAACTTTGCCGAAGCGCATTTAGTTCTGGGAAAAGTTTACGAACAGAAGAAGAATTTCGAGATGGCGCTGGCTGAATTCGATCGCGCCAATCAGCTCTTCGGAAGCTCACCGAATATCGCCACCCTCCGGGCGCACGCACTCGCCCTCGCTGGCAAGCGGGACGAGGCGCTCGCCATAGCGCGCAAACTCGAGCAAACTTCCGCTCACCGCTATGTTTCCGGTGTCGATATGGCGATGATCTATTGCGCTCTCGGCGATACCGATAAAGGAATGGCTTATCTGGACAAAGCCTATCAAAGCCGCGGCAAAGGGCTCGACATCATTGGCACCGATCCGCTATTCGACGGTTGCCGTTCGGACCCGCGCTTTGAGACGCTTCTTCACCGTCTTCACCTCATCGAGTAGCGAGCAATCTACTTCGGCTCCTGAACCGCTACATATCGGTTCGGGTGCACGTCCCTCAGCTCCTGCTTGCTTCCGTCCGGCCACTGGATGCTCACCCGGTCGACTTTCGTGCAAGCTCCTAAACCGAAGTGTAGGCGCGGATCGTTTCTCGATAGATAGCTTCCGCCATTGCGCAGTGTCTCGGATTGCTGCACTCCGCAGGCTTCGATTACCAAAGTGGCGCCGATCGCGTCACGATTGCATTTCGTTCCTCGCAAGCTGAATCCCACCCAGGCGTTGCCGCTCGCCGTCTCGTTCTTCAGCAGAACAGGTGAACCCGCAATCGGTAGAGCCAGCAGATCGATTTTGCCGTCATTATCGAAATCTCCCGTACAGCCGCCCCGATATGAGTTATTCGGCTTAGCCGGATATGAAAAAACGAGCGTGCTAGTTGCTCCTGCGCTGCGAAAAATAGTGATCGGTTCGAAGTAGTCCTTGTCGGTCGGGTAAACGTGTCCATTCGCGGTCCAGAAATCGCGCATGCCTGAATTTTCGAAATCCGCCAATCCGCAAGCCCATCCCAGATACTTCTCTGTCACGGTTGCGAGACCGGTTGCCGAAGAAATCTCCTCGTATACGCCCGGCTTATCTTGCCGAAAGAGCGGGAAGTAATCCTTGTTGAAAGTTGTCGTGAGCACGTCAAGGCGGCCGCTGCTCTTCCCATACTCGCCAACGGCCACGCCCATGTTCGACTGCGTTCTTCCATCCGCATTGAAAGCGACGCCGCGGTCCAGCGCCTCCTCTTTGAATGTTCCGTTGCCCTGATTCAGAAACAGATAATTCGGGTCCGAGTCGTTCGCGACGAAAATGTCCAGCTTTCCGTCGCCGTTGAAATCGCCAGCCACTGCTGTGAATCCATGCGCGGGCGGCGCCTTCGCGATTCCAGCCATTTTCCAGACATCAGTGAAGGTCCCATTCCCGTTGTTGTGATACAAAACGCCTCGCTCGCCGTTTAGGCCGATTGGACCACAGAAAACATGCTGCCCAAAGTAGTCACACGTCGGAGCCGGTTCCTTCCACGAAAGGGAATGGATATCAATATAGCCCGTGATGAATAAGTCCAGATTTCCATCACCATCGAAGTCTCCAAATGCGCTGCCGGTGTGCCAAGCCGTAGTTGCGCGCAGGCCCGCAGCTTGGCCGACATCCGTAAACGTACCGTTCCCGTTGTTCCGATAAAGAAGATCTCGCCCAATTGTGGTGATCAGTATGTCGGTGAAGCCGTCATTGTTATAGTCGGCGGCGTTTGCGCCCGTGCCCCAGTACGGATTGGCCAACCCGGTCTTCGCAGTTACATCTTCAAAATGGCCGTTCCCGAGGTTGTGAAATAAGTAGACGCCTCCAGGTACCGGCTGCAGTCTCTCCCCGGCAACAATCTTCCGCAACTGGTCCATCGTTCCGCCATTGACGATCAGCAGGTCCATCAACCCGTCGTTGTCATAATCGAGCCACGCTGCGCCACTTCCGTTCGCCTCCGGAATCCAGCGCTTATCGGGACCACCGCAGCGGAGCTCGGCCCGGATACCGGCCACCCCAGCCACATCTTTGAATTCCAATGTCGCGGTTTCTTGTAGGAAACCGCAGATCATCAACAATGCCAAGCAGAACAAGAGGGCAGGAAATAAATTTCTTATCAAAGCTCTATCGTAAATGCCCGGCAACGCACAGCGCGCTGGCTTGGCAAGAATAGAAGAGGTCACCCGGGTGCCAATCAAGCAGCGCTTGGCCGCTAGGCTCTATAGTGTAACCATGGCGCAGTTTCCCGCCACCTTGGTCATCTCTTTTTTTCTCTTCTCCGGCTCTAACCCGCTCTGTGCCCAGGCGTTCCAGCAGAATGCGGAAGACCGTGTGAGCGCTCTGCACGCCGAAGCCAGCGCCGCCGAGGCCAGCGGCGATCTTTCCACTGCCATAGAAAAATACCAGCAGATACTGAAGCTCGATCCTCGTCTCGCGCCCGCTTACAACAACTTGGGAGCCCTCTATTTCAAGCAAGGGCAATTCCATGACGCTGCCGAGGTACTCCAGCGCGGCTTGAAGATCGATCCAACTATGTCTTCCGCCTCAGCGCTGCTCGGGCTCTCTTTTTTTCAGATGGGTGAATACGCGAAAGCGCGCCCACATCTAGAGGCGGCCCTAAAGGCCCACCCTACCGACGCCAATGCCGAGTTCACGCTCGTCAACGATCTGACTAAACTCGGTGATTTCGAGACGGCGGCGGTTCACTTACAGCAACTTGCAAAACGTCAGCCTGGCAACGAGCGCATCTGGTATTTGCTTGGTCGTGTTTACATGCAACTCTCCGAACAGGCGCTCGGAAAAATCAATCAAATCGATCCTAATTCGGTCTGGGCACACGAAATCTCGGCCGAGCTGATGGAGAGCATGAAGAACTACGAAGGCGCCATCGTCGAATATAAGAAAGCCCTCGAGATGGCTCCCAAACAACCAGGCCTGCATCTCAAGCTTGGCGACCTCTATTGGAGCCTTTCGCAATGGGACAACGCTACCGAACAGTTCGAACTGGAACAGCAAATCGATCCCAGAAACTGCATGGCCGAGTGGAAACTTGGCGATATTCTGCTGCAAAAGAGTGTTGAGACGGAAGAAGCGCTCTCTCGGGTTGACAAGGCTCTTGCGGCCTGTCCAAATTTGACTGAAGCGCGCGCTGACCGCGGACGCCTGCTCTTGAAACTCCACCGCGAACAGGATGCAATTCCTGAGCTGCTCGCCGCAGAGAAGGCTAATCCCGCCGAGCCCAGTACGCATTTTCTACTCGCGCAGGCCTATCGGGCCACCGGGCGCAGTGAGGACGCAAGGAATGAGATGAAAACCTTTAGCGAACTCGAGCAGAAGACTCGCAACGCTACTGCTGAACGCGCCGGCGAAGTCATCAAGAACAACCAAACCGCACATTAGCAAGTGGCGGACGGAAGGCCGACTGCTATGCTTACTGGCCTCTGATGCGAGCCAACAGGGATCATTCTATTCTATCACTCTCTCAATGAGTTATCCCCTGAGCAGAGGGGTGACTTATACTCTGACAGCGGAAAAGGAGCAGGTAGCTCACCACTGCCTTAGCTTTACCGGTATCACGCTGCCGGAGGCTTTTCCACTGAGCTCACAGGCACCCTCGGTCCGTGGTTCACGTCAATAGAAAAGCGGGATTGATCGTAGAAGGCAACTTATGCAGTCTGCTCGCCTATAGGAAAAGGGCCAGGTGGGAAAACCCGCCTGGCCCTTTCCTGTTTTTACTGCTGGCCGTTTACTTCGGGCAGCCGAGCGCCTTGACCTGATCCTCAGGAAGAGGCTTGGCGTTCTTGACAGCCGGAGGCATAGAGGTGCTGTTGTGGGGCACCAAGTAGACTTCGACGCGACGGTTCTTGTCGGCCTCAGTCGTCTGAGAACCTCTGCGTTCCTTCACGTTGGAAGTTCCGCAAAGCCCAGGCTTGGTCTCCGAAGTCTGGTCGGTACCAACCCAATCAACCTTGATACGGGAAGGATCGACCTTACCGCAGGTGCCGGTTCCGCCACTCAGGACAGCAGCCGCGTTGAGTACGCGTTGCTCATCGAGAGCGGTACGTTGAGCAGCAGCTCTGCGACCGCGAGCGCGGCGGCCACGAGCAGCCGGTGCGTTCTCAGCTTCGTCGGTATCGCGATGGCCAACCAGCACGATATCGTAATCGCCACTTGCCACCTTCGGAGCCGCGTCGTCGATAAGGACGCGCTTACCGCAGTTGTTTACGCGGGCGTTATTCTTGGCGAAGATCACGTCGTCAAGGCGGACAAACTGCGGCGGGCAGTTCACCGTGATGGTGGTCGACTGAGATGCTGTCTGACCCTGCTCATCGGTTACCGTGACCGTAGCTGTTACCGTCTTGCTTTGACCCTGCGCGCCACCCTCGAAGTTGAGGCTGGAGGAATCGAAGGTCGCGTTGGCGCTGCTGTCGTTGGTGACACTGCCTTCGCTGACCGTCCATTTGTAGGTTAGATTGCCGCCGCAAGCGGATGCGGTAGCGGTAGCCGTGAGGTTGGCGGTATGCTTGCCATTGGCGTTGGCAGCGCAATCGAGCGTGGTCGGATCGGCAGCCACGCTGCTGATGGTCGGAGCGGCAGCGGTGATCGTCACCGTGGCGGTTCCCGTTACAGGAGCCACTGGAGCGGGCGCTGGAGGCTGGACCCAGCAACGAACCGGGAATTTCTTGGGACGCTCCAAGGGCGGCGGCGGCGGCGTAGTGTCGGTCACCGTGACCTGAATATTGGAGGTGCCGGTGCCGGTCGGAGTGAAGCTGAAATCGGGACTGTCGCTACCCTGCGCTTGACCATTGACGGTCCAGGCGTACTTCAGCTTGCGATCGGCGGCAATACCTGGAAGAGTGGCGTGCAAATTGACCGGCTTATTCGGACAGATAGTTCCTTCCGCGCCAGAGATCGTCGGTGTCGGCAGCGGAGCCGGAGGCGGGGGCGCTGGCGGCATCTCCGGACACTTAGTAGTACCCGCGTACCACACCAACCCAAGCGTTCCCTGGAAGCCATTGATCTTGTCGTGCGCCGGAATGTAAATTCCCCCGTTGGGATAGTTCGGCAATCCGTAAGTGGGGTTGCGCGACCAGAAACCGCGCCCGTCGAGCCGTAAGCCGAAGTGATCGGTCATGTGAAACTTAACGCCGCCGCCGTAATTCAATCCAACCTGCAGATTGTCGTTTAGGTTGGAGGAGTTATACAGCGCATTCACTGCCGGATCGCGCGCGATCTTCTTAGCATTGTCGGTCGGCGTAAACTGAATGCCGTTGACACCAACGGTCAAATACGGCTGAACCTTCGATCCCCTCGGCTTGAGGTTCAGGATCGGGTTTAGGCCGAAAAAGTAATTCCGTGCGCCAAAGCTATAAGTTGGCAGCGGCACCGCAGTACCGGGATATAGACCGCTCGACTGCCTGAATTCCACATTGGCCACATCATAGTCGGCCCACAGTTCAATGCCAAGATACGCGGACGGATTGTAAGTAAGGCGGAGTCCTCCTAGACCACCATCAACGAGCTTGGTTGTCAAGCCCCGCATGACTTGGCCGTAAAGGCTAATGCCGCCGAACGGATCGATTTCGATCAAGTCGGGATATTCATCTAGCCCGCTTGCGCCTGCCGACTTGGCAGTCTTAGTTGAATTCGTTGTCGTGCTTTGATTGTTCGTGTCTTGAGCGTTAGCTAATGCACTGAAGCACATAGCCGTGCACAACACAGCCGAACCGATCGGCTTGAATTTGAGCCGAGACTTCATCCTACTCCTCCAAAACGAGATTGTACCCACCAGAATGTATCCAGTTTACTAGGTTTGGTAACTTCTAGAACTGTTTCATCAGTTAATAAGAATTAATCCCCTAAAAAGAGCTTTGCGGGCTCTCTTCACGGAACAAAAAAACAGAGCTTACCGAGGACAACCGAGCGCCTTCACGTCAGCTTCAGGCAGTTGTCTGGCATTCTTAACCGCAGGCGGCATGGCAGGGCTGTTTCTCGGTACGAGATACACCTCCACGCGACGATGCTTGTCGGCTTCCGACACTTGCGAACCGCGCCGTTCCTTGGTTGCGGGCAGGTTCGAAGTTCCACAGAGCCCCGGGTCAGGGGTCGAGGTGGAGTCGGTTGCGACCCAGTCGAGTTTAACCTGCGCGGGATCGAGATTTCCACAAGTACCGTGTCCGCCGACAAGCACTGCGGCCGCATTGAGCACACGCTGTTCATCAAGCGCACGGCGCGTCGCAGCCTGTTTCGCGCGCCGGCCGCGGCGCGTTCCACTCGAGACAGCTTCTTCATCGGGGGCGCGGTGTCCGACCAGGACCACATCGTAAGTAGTTCCGGCCTGCGGGGCGGCCTGATCGATCAGGATGCGCTTGCCGCAATTGTTGACGCGAGCATTGTTTTTCGAGAAGACAAGATCGGAGAGACGCTTGAACTGCGGCGGGCAGTTCACCGTAATAGTGGCCGTCTGCGATGCTGTCTGGCCAGTCTCGTCGGTTACGGTCAAAGTCGCGGTAACGGTTTTAGTCTGACCTTGACCTCCGCCCTCGAAATTCAAGGAAGAGGTATCAAAGGTCGCGTTCGGGCTGCTGTCATTGGTAATGTTGCCTTCACTGACGGTCCACTTATATGACAGGGATCCGCCGCAGGCCGAGCCGGTTGCCTGAGCGGCCAAGCTGGCCATATGCGTACCATTCGCATCGGCGGTGCAGCTAAGCGAGCTTGGGCTGGCGGCCACGTTTGTGATCTGTGGTTTCGAGTATTCCTGAACGGTCAGCGTAGTGGGTCCAGCGGTAACGGTGCGCGAAGGATTGGTGGAATCGGTGATCACAACCTCGACTTTGAAGTCACCGGCATTATTCGGGGTAAAGGAGAAATCCGTGGCATTGCCGGGTTGCGGCGCGCCATTCAATTTCCAAACGTAATTGAGCGCGTGATTGCTCGGGTCGCTGGCAGTGGAATGCAGGGAAATCGCTTTACCCTGACACAATGTACCTCCCGGCCCGGTGATCTCGCCGGCGCTCAAGGGAGCTGGCGGCGCAGGAGGGGCGGGCGGTGGCGCCACGTAGGGCTGCTTGAGATAAACCACCAGACCGAGCGTCGCTTGCACGCCATTTACGTAATTCTTGCCGGGGATGTAGATGCCTCCGGTTGGATAATTCGGCAATCCGAAGGTAGGATTGCGGGACCAGAATCCGCGCACATCGAAGCGCAGGCCCAGGTGCTGGCTGAGGTGAAATTTCACGCCACCGCCATAATTTAGAGCGACCTGCAGATTGTCGTTGAGATTGGCCGAATGGAAAACCGCGTCCACAGCGGGGCTGCGAGCGTACGATTTGGCTTTGTTGGTCGGCATGAAGAGCGCGCCGCCGCCGCCTACCGTCAGATAGGGCTGGAAGCGAGAGCCGCGCGACTTGAGGTTGTAGACAATATTCAAGGCCGGGTACTGAATCTGGTTGCCAAATGTGTAGCTCGGGAGACCGGGGGCTACCGGGGTGACCAGGCGAACGTTGTTCACCATGAAGTTGTAGGCGAGCTCGAGGCCGATATGCATGGTGGCATTCCAGGCGATGCGGCCGCCCGCCGTCCCGCCAGTGACGAGTTTCTCGCTGAGACCCTTATTTACCTGGGCGAACAGACTGATTCCACCGAAGGGATCGAGTTCGATGATGTCCGGGTATTCGTCCGCGATGGGGCCGCCGCTTTTGTGAGCGTCGTTATTCGGTGGCGCATCCTGCGCAGGCGCACTTGGGCACAGGAACAGACTGGCTGAAAAGATGAAAACCGCCGGACAAAGCCGCAGTCTGGCCCTCATCCTTTCTCCCCGTCAACAGTTGTAAGCAACACCAAGAGTTGATCTTAGCGGATTACACCCCGTCGCGAAAGAGAATTCCGAGGTCACTAGTAATTCCATATAGGCGCCCGGAGGCTAAATCGGGCAGCCACAACTGCCGGATGCGCAGGGAAGGAATGGCTGATGACACTTCCTTCCAGGCGGCTCCCGCGTTGGCCGTCTGATACAAACGGCCGTATTGGACGGCATAGGCCACCCCCTCTGAACCTGTGAAGATGACAGAGGTAACAGTAGAGGCCGGGATCCCGCCCAGGTTGGCGTACCAGTTCGCGCCGCCGTCGGACGAGGAGTAGAGCCCGAGCCGCGTGGCCGCAAGCAAAACGGATTTCGGGCCGCCGGAAATGGCGATTTCATTCACATCGGAAGAAGGCAGCGGGAAGGGGAAATTGGCCCAATGCTGGCCATAGTCTTGGGAGACAAACAGACCGCCCGCTGCACGCACGACTAGATATCCGCTTGAGTCGGCTGCGGAATAGAGCGCCGAAACGGCGGGCGAGCCTGCGATGGGCGCCGGCGTCCAGCGCTCCCCGGCGTCGGCGCTGATGAGCAGACCTAAATCGGTTGCGGCAAAGACCAGCTCCTGGTCGCCTCTCTTCATGGAATAGAGAGCACTCACTTCGGCGGGAGAGACTTCGCGGGTTTTGACGACCGGCTTCACGGGCCGGGTTGCACGTGTTCTGGTGGGGGCGCGATGAGAGTTGGCTCGCGCCGCAGTGGTTTTCGCTTGCGCCGGCGGAGCGGGAGGCGGCACGATAAGGCGGACAGGGAGCGGTTTCCACAACATGCCACCGTCGGCAGATTTGAAAAGGTGGTGCGGACTGGCGGCTAGCAGAACGCCGGAGTGCTCCGGGAGGCCGGTGATCGCTTTCAGGTGCACGCCGGCCAAGCCGTGGACGTCGCCCAGGCGGCTCCAGTTTTCGCCGCGATCGGCGCTGGAAAAAATGCCGCTACTTTCGCCTTCCTGGGTCTCGAGCGCGAAAAGCTTATCGCCCGAGCGGGTTGCCGAGGAAATGGAACGGTCGACGAACCCGTGATTGACCATTTGTATCGTTTCGCCGCCGTTATCGCTCCGGCCGATGCCTTCGTATTCAAGCGCCAGATACATCCTTCCCGGGTGGGAAGGGTCAAACACGATGTAATTCGCCTGCGTGTCGCTGAGAGTTTTCCAGGCGGCACCGTGATTAACGGATTTGTAAAGGCCGGTGGTTGTGCCGGCATAAATCACGTTTTCGCCGGAGGGATCCTCCCGGATCACATGGGTGCGGCGAGAGGTGTTCGGGATGCCCAGCAGCTTCTTCCATTCGTCGCCGCGGGTGGAGCTGGCATAGATACCGCTACAGGCGCTGGCCAGGATGTCGGATGGGTTCGACGGATCGACAAAGATAGAGAACACATCGGAGTCGTCGATCATGCCGGTGTGAATAGACTGCCAGGTTTTGCCGCCGTCGGTGGTCTTCCAGGGCAGGTGGGAGGTTCCTGCATAGATCACTTGTGGATCCTTGCTATCGACCGCGACCACGGTGATGCCCTGCATTTCGAGGTTTTCGGAATCAGAGATCCGCTTCCAGCTCTTGCCGCAATCTTCGCTCAGCCAGACGCCTTGCAGAGTGCCGGCCACAAACTCGGAAGGCTTGCTGGCGGAAGCAGTCAGGGATCGCACACCAAATTTGCTGATGGCCTTGACGGAGGCCCAGCTCCGGCCTTCGTCGTGGCTTTCGAACAGGCCGCCGTCTTCGGCCGAGATCATTCCGGCAAAGTAGTGATTCGAATCGGCGGGATCGACTAAAAGGGAGGTGACTTCGGCAAGGTTGCGCTTGGGGAAATCGAGCAGGTCCCAATTCTGACCGGCATCGCGGCTCCGGAACAGGAGCGAATTCATGCCGCCGGCGAGTACGACATCAGGTTTTTCCGGATCGAGCGTCACCGTGCGCGCAGTTCCACCGAACGGCCCGGCGATGGCCCAGTCTTTGACCGGGGCAGAAACGGCCCAAGCGCCAACGGCGATGGCGGCCAGCGCGGCTCCATAGGCGAAGGGTCGCAGCAAGTGCAGAATCATTTTGCGAGACATCTGTTTTAGCAACTATTGTCTATTGTGAACGAAGAGGGTCGATGATCTCTCTTATCGGCAGGAAACAGAGAAACTTTAGGAATCGATCGAGTTACCGACAGAAATTCGGTTTCTGTCAACAAATCTCCGCACGTGTATTAGAAAAATCCTTCATCAGCTACTTGGCAACAGCGTGCCGGATGCAAGTCCGCAGTATCAGCCGGTGTTCCCGGTATTGTGTTTCCCGCAGATCGCGAGGCTTTAGTCGAATTGAGAGCGGGCGGCAAAAGCGGCAATGATCAAAATTGGAAGAGTTCGTACGTAGATCCTTCGGTGGAACTCGCGAAACCCGACGGCTGTATATTCGTTACTGCCGATTTTCATTTCGAAACCACCGGTTGGCGAGTCAAGGATTGAGTTCTTGCCGAGAAAGTAGGTGCGGTGAGCGCCGATTGACTCATAATCCTTTGCTATCCTGGTTGCGTAACTCTCGATAGTTTAATGGCAAATACAGTTTCAGCGTTGAAGCGGGTTCGGATGACGGAGCGCCGCACCATCATTAATCGCATGCGCAAATCCCGTCTTCGTCACCAGATTCGGACCATGCGGCGTTTGCTCGATCAGAAGGACGCGTCGGGCGCGAGCAAGATGCTGCCCCAGACTTTTTCGCTGGTGGATCGGGCAGCCAAGTGGGGCATCATCAAGCAGAACACCGCAGCCCGCTATAAGAGCCGCTTGACTTTGCGCGTACGCAAGATCGCGGCCTGACGCTTTAGTCCAACAGGTCCCCAATACGGGCAATCTCGAACTCGATGCCTTTGGAGGCGAGAGTGAACTTGTCCCCCCGGAGCAGTTGTCTCTCCTCGTAACGCGAAAAGCTTCCGTCCTGCGGGTCGATGACCCAGATTTGTGGGATACCCATCGTGGCGTAATCATCCAGCTTGCGTTTGAGCCGCTGGAAAGTGTCTTCCGGGGACAGGACTTCGAACACCGCAAGCGGCGCGTGTGTGATGATCTGTTCGGGAAGCTGATCGCGATCTAACAATGTCACGTCAGGCACGCGAAAGCGGGTAAGAGAAACTCGTACGCGCAACTCCGGGCGGACGCGGATGTTCCACTCGACCTCACGTGGCCAGAACCACCTCTGGATGGCTTGCTGCCACGAAGAATGGTCGAACTGTCCCATCGGGCGCTCCTCGATCTGGCCGTCCACGTACTCGGCGTCTGGCTCGTAGGAAGAATTTAGGTAAACTTCGACCGGAACATAGGTGATGGTTGACATCAATCCGTCGCTAAACACGAGCATAGCGCCTGTTTGGGGGCCGGAGTTTTCGTGATCCGAGAGATCTGGCCTGCTACGCTCGAGGAGCTTCCCTCTACACAGGCGTGACGATCGCCTCCTGTTTGGGGATGGATTCGAGCATCTGCATGCCTACTTGCAGATGCTGATCCATGAGTAGATGCGGCGTGTGGGCCATCCACTCCGCTAAAGAGATGTCCTGGTATTCGCTCGACTTGAACATTTCTAGGAAGACCAGATCCGAGTCTCCGGTATTCTCGATGTAGTGCGGGTTGGAGATGGGGATGTATCCGACATCGCCCTCTTCAAAATCCATGGTTCGGGCATCCGAGCCGGCAGTGAAGACCGTCATGCGGCCTTTGCCGGCGATGTAGTATTGCCACTCGTCCGCATTGGGGTGCCAGTGCAATTCGCGCAAGCCGCCTGGCTTGACACAAACGATGGCCGCTGAAATCGGGGTAACTGGGAAGATTTTCGAATCGATGATTCTTACCTCGCCGCCCCGCGTAACTTTGGTAGGCTTCATTGCGCTCGCTTTGAAATCAAAACTTGCTACGGCGCCTGTGCCTTGCGCCGCTTGGGCCTGCTCCGTTTTCAGATCACCGGGAAGGGCCGCTTGAAAGATGAACAACTCTCTCTTCGGAATTTTGTCGAAGGTGGACGCCGGCACATTGAAATTCTTCGCGAGCACCTCTTTCGGCGTATGCATAAGCCAATCGGTAATCAGGAAGGTGTGGAATTCGTCGAAATTTCCATCGTCGAATACCAGCAGAAATCTGCAGCCATCGGGGCCGAGGCCCTGAATCGAATGAGGCACTCCTGGCGGGAAAAGCCATAAGTCGCCCTTGCCTACATCGCTGACAAAGCTCTTGCCTCCTTGATCCACCGCGGTGATGCGGGCGTTGCCATACAGCATGATGGACCATTCCGCTTCGACGTGCCAATGGAGTTCGCGGACGCCGCCCGCGGTGAGCCGCATTTCCACGCCCGCGATGGTTTTGGAGATCGGCAGGTCACGCGCCGTCACCTGCCTCGTCCATCCGCCACTTTCAATCCGCTTGCGGGAGAGAGAGAACGAATACTTGAACGGTATTACGTTGCCGTTATCGGTCGAGGGTGGACGCTCGGAATCCGGATTCTCGGCAGCGAGAGGCAGGTTCCTCGGCCCAGGAACGGTATCGTTCGGTGCGTTATGTTTGTCTTGCCGCTGATTCTGCGTCGGAACGGGATTAACCTGCTTTGCATTGGCAACAGTGAGCGTCGCGGCCGCTGCCAGGGCTGCGGAGCTTAATTCAAAGGCTGCTCGTCGAGTTACTCGCGTAGCTTGATTGCTGCTGGCGGCCATGGTGTCTCCTTTCGATCTGAACGTCCGGTTACTTTCGGTGGGACGCTGAAGATGTCTGACGCGGGCTTTCTTAGAAATACAACGCACCTTCAGAACTTATAGAGATGCGTTCGCAAGACTAACCACTTGTTAGACTGGCTTCGAGATGTCGAGGGGCTCGAGCTATTTCGCGGCGTTATGTTTAGGCGGGTATTTGGTTGCGCTTGCGCCGGCGAATGCGAAGGAACCGGTCCGAGCCAAGCACGGCATGGTGGTCGCGCAAGAGCCGATCGCGGCAGATGTTGGGCTTGCGGTGCTGAAAAGCGGCGGGAATGCGGTTGACGCGGCGATTGCGGTAGGTTTTGCGTTGGCCGTCACGCACCCTTCGGCGGGTAATATCGGCGGCGGCGGGTTTATGCTGGTGCGGCTCGCCAGCGGACAGACTGAGTTTCTCGATTTTCGCGAATGCGCTCCGCAGAAGGCATCGCGGGACATGTATATAGGGCCTGACGGGAAGGCAACGCGCGACAGCATTTTTGGCTGGCGGTCGTCGGGCGTTCCGGGTTCGGTAGCAGGTTTTGAACTCGCCGCGAAGAAGTTTGGGAGCAAACCGTGGGCCGATTTGGTAGCGCCGGCGATGAGACTCGCACGCGACGGTTTTCCGGTTTCGCCAACGCTGGCGAAATCTTTGGAAAGCGAAAAATCGCTGGCCGAAAATCCTGAATCGAAACGCATTTTCCTGCGCGACGGGAATCCATACAAGCCCGGCGATACGATCCGGCAACCCGAACTGGCCGGCACGCTGGAGCGTATTGCGACGGGAGGGTCGAAGGGATTTTACGGAGGCGAGACCGCGGAGAAGTTAGCGGCCGCTATGACGGCGCACGGGGGTTTGATCACCGAGGCCGATTTGAAGAATTACAAAGTTCAGGAACGCAAGCCACTGACGGGCGAATACAAAGGATTCGAGATCATTACGGCACCGCCCTCGAGCGCGGGGGGCATCGGTTTGCTCCAGATTGTGGGCATGCTGAAGGGCACCAGCTACGATTCCGATGGCGCGGATTCGCCAAAGGCCGTGCATTACGAGGCGGAAGCGATGCGGCGTTTCTACGCAGACCGCAGCGAGTATCTGGGCGATTCCGATTTCTACAATGTGCCTGTTAGAGCGCTGCTCGATCCGGCTTATCTGGCGCGGCGCAGCAGGAGCATCGACCCTGAGCATGCGTCCCCAAGCGAACTTGTGGAACCGGGCTTGCCGAAAACCGCCGCGGCGCATGCGTTTCCTTATGAGAGCACAAAAACAACGCACTACAACGTGGTCGACGAAAAGGGCAATGCGGTGGCGGTAACTTACACTTTGAACAATTCTTACGGCAACGGAATTACCGCGCCGGGGCTGGGATTTCTTCTGAACGATGAAATGGACGACTTCGCTGCACAACCGGGAGTGCCGAATATGTTCGGCATGGTCGGCGGCGAGGCGAATGCCATCGAGCCTGGCAAGCGACCGCTTTCTTCGATGACGCCCACCATCATTACCAGGGACGGGAAGTTTGTCATGGCGGTGGGCGCGCCGGGCGGCTCGCGCATCACCACCGGAGTAACCGAAGTGATTCTCGACGTGCTCGATTTTCAGATGAACCCCCAAGATGCGGTCGATTTGCTGCGCTTCCATGAGCAGTGGAGGCCAGATTTTCTCTATCTTCAGAGAGGCTTCCCACCACAGACGGTGGAAGCTTTGCAGAAGATGGGTTACCAGACGAAGCCAGTGGACGGCGTGGCAAGAGTGGAAGCGATCGTAAAGAGCGGCGGCACCCTGGAAGGGGGGACCGAGTCGCGCCTGAACGGCAAAGTCGCGGGCTACTAAAGCGGGTTTCCTGAGCCTCGGCAAATCCTTCATGCAGCAGTTGCTATCTACACATTTGTTTGTCAGACACCGCCTGACAACGATTTGGCTGGAACGCGTTTGGGATGCCGGCTTTCCAGCGGTTGAAATCTTTTGCGCGCGGCAACATATCGACTATCGCGATAAGGCGCAGATTGCCGAACTGGGCCACTGGTTCAAAGATTCCGAGTTGAAGCTGCATTCTCTGCATGCGCCGATGTATACAGATGACGTTTGGGGCCGCTCGGGACCGCAAGCCGTGGTGAATATAACGGATACAACGAAAGCGCGGCGCATGGCGATGGTGGATGAAATCAAGCGAGCCGTAGAGATTGCAGAGGTCGTGCCGTTCCGCTATCTGATTCAGCACATCGGCGTGCAGGGTGAGGAGTACGACGAACGAAAACTTGAATCCGCTTTCTCGTCGCTCGATGAGATCAAGGTATTTGCAGCTCAGCGCGGGGTGGGGGTATTGCTCGAGAACACGCCCAACGCGATGTCAACGGGTGAACGGCTGAATTACTTCCTTGCGCAGACTCACTTGAATCTGAATTATTGTTTCGACTTGGGGCATGCGCATATAGCTGGAGACGTCGGCGCTGAATTCGAGGCGATGAAGCATCGCATCCGCTCGACCCACTTACATGACAACAACGGAAAGGAAGATCTCCATCTTTTTCCGGGTAAAGGGACAATTAAATGGAAGGAAGCGATGCGGCTGCTGGGAAGCCGTCCGGAGCAGTATCCGCTTTTATTGGAGCTGCGCGAGCAGGTGGATTTGGAACGCCCGATACCAGAAGCTAAACTCGTGTCCGACGAGCTTACAAGTTATTTGACTCAAGATGAGCACTGACATTCAGACGCCGCCCGCGGCAGCCGCAAAGACGATCAGCATTGGCGAGGCGCGCGAGTTCGAGGGCCAGTTAGTTGAGATACAGGGCTGGCTTTACAATTTGCGTAAGTCCGGGAAGATCGTTTTTCCGATTATTCGTGACGGCACCGGATTGATGCAGTGCGTGGCGGTGAAAGCCAATCTGCCGGAAGATGTATTTGAGACGTTGAAGAATCTGACGCAGGAGAGTTCCTTTACCGTAACGGGAACGATTCGAGCGGAAGCACGCGCGATGGGCGGCTTTGAGCTCGACGTCACGAACGCAAAGGTGGTCCAGCGGGTAAGCGAAGAGCATCCGTATCCCATTACGCCGAAGGAACACGGCGTCGATTTTCTGATGGATCATCGCCATTTGTGGCTGCGCAGCCGGCGCCAGCACGCGGCGATTCGAGTACGGCACGAGATCATCAAAGGCATTCGCGATTACTTCGACTCCCACGGGTTCACGCTGGTAGATACGCCCATCTTCACACCGGCGGCGTGCGAGGGCACTACCACATTATTTGAAGTCGATTACTTCGAAAACGAGAAAGTTTATCTCACGCAATCGGGCCAGCTCTATAACGAAGCGAATGCGATGTCGTTCGGGAAAGTTTATTGCTTCGGACCAACTTTCCGTGCGGAGAAATCAAAGACCCGCAGGCACCTGACCGAGTTCTGGATGGTGGAGCCGGAGATGGCCTACGCCGATCTAGAAGAAGTTAAGCGAGTAGCGGAGGAACTGGTGGTTTCGCTTGTCGGCCGCGTGCTCGAGAACCGGCGGGAAGAGCTAAAAGTGTTGGAGCGGGACACGGCGAAGCTCGAGTTAGTTCAATCGCCCTTTCTGCGTATGAGTTATGACGAAGCAGTGAAGCTGCTGCACTCGAAAGGCAGCACAATCGAGTGGGGCGGCGATTTTGGCAACACCGATGAAACCCTGCTCACAGAGGATTTCGACCGCCCGGTGATGGTGGACCGCTATCCGACCGCCATCAAAGGCTTCTACTTCCAGCCCGATGAAAAGCGCCCGGAACTGGCACTCGGTCTGGATGTGATTGCGCCGGAAGGTTACGGCGAGATCATCGGCGGAGGACAGCGCATTCATGATTTAGCGCTGCTCGAGCAGCGCCTGACCGAACATAATCTGCCGCGCGAGGCCTTCGAATGGTATCTGGATCTCCGCCGATTCGGTAGCGTGCCGCACGCGGGATTTGGCATGGGTGTCGAGCGATTTGTTGCCTGGATGTGTGGGCTCGAGCACGTCCGCGAAACGATTCCGTATCCGCGCATGCTGTACCGTACGCGGCCTTAGGCGATCCGCCATGCATCACTCAGCGATCACGATCCTGGGAGCGCCTCTGGATCTGGGAGCGGGCCGGCGCGGCGTCGACATGGGTCCGTCCGCTCTGCGGCTAGCCTCACTAAACGCCAGGCTGGAATCGCTTGGCTATGAGGTCGAGGATCTGGGCAATCTTCCGGTAGCCCAGCAGGAGAGCACGCCCACGGGGCGCGAAAATGCGAAGTATTTGTCGCAAATCGTTAAGACCTGCGGTGCATTAGCCGAGGCAGTCGAAAAGGTCATTGTGACCGGGAAATTCCCCCTTGTCTTGGGTGGAGATCACTCAATCGCAGTCGGCACTGTGGCTGGCGTTTCACACGCATTCCGGCATCGAGGCGAGCAGGTCGGCGTGATCTGGATCGATGCTCATTCCGATATGAACACGCCGGAGACGAGTCCCAGCGGCAACATTCACGGCATGCCGCTGGCGTGCTGCATCGGCCAAGGTCCTCATGAGCTGACGCACTTGTTCGAGTATGCGCCGAAGGTACAGCCAAAGAACGTTGTCCTGATCGGTTTGCGCGATGTCGATCTGAGCGAGCGGGGTCAGGTTCGCCAGTCTGGCGTTACACCGTTTACGATGCGCGACATCGATGAGCGCGGCTTGAAGAGCGTGATGGCGGAAGCAATCCGGCTGGCGAGCGACGGCACGGCGGGTTTTCATCTCTCGTTCGATATGGATGTGCTTGATCCTGATGAGGCTCCGGGGGTGGGGACTCCGGTACGCGGCGGGGTTACATATCGAGAAGCACACTTGGCGATGGAGACAATCTGCGATTGCAGCCGCATGATCTCGATGGAGGTAGTGGAAGTGAATCCCGTGCTCGATGTGGCTAACCGGACCGCATTGTTGGCCGTCGAGCTCATCATGTCGGCGATGGGGAAGAAGATTTTGTAAGCGGGGAGCCTTTCTGTATATGACGGGAGAGACGTAGCACTTCAGGCCCGAAAGTCAGAGACTTCAATGTGTTCGTGACGGTTTCCGGTCAGTTATATGAGATGCCATGTGTCTGGATAGACATATGTTCAGACTTCCCGCATCACTTCGGCCTTCGGCGTGGTGAGAGTTGCTCCAGCGCTGGCGGCCATTACAAGCACGACTGCGAGCCATTGCCCCACTGTCAAACGCTCACGGAGAAACGCGAGGCCGGTCAATGCGCCGATCGCAGGCTCCACGCTCATCAGAATTCCGAACGTGCGCGCTGGCATCGCCCTTAGAGCGATCATCTCCAGCGAATACGGAATCGCGCTCGAGAGAATCCCCACGGCCAGTCCTACTCCGAGGGAGCCGAGCCTCAGGCGGCCGAGGCTGCCGTTCAAGAGCGCAAAGGGCAGAACGGCAGCGGTCGCGAAGAGCATTCCGGTGGCGGCGCCCTCGCCACCCGAGAATAGGCGCGACACGCGCCCTCCGAGCATGATGTAGGCTGCCCAGCCCACACCGGCCAGCAGCGCAAGCAGCACGCCCTTACCGTCCACGTTTTGCGAGCCCGCCCAAGGCGTAATCAGCAGAATGCCCATCGCGGCCAGCAGCACCCATAGGAAATCCTGGGCGCGACGCGATCCAATGACCGCAACAGCCAAAGGCCCCATGAACTCCAGTGTCACGGCAAGTCCGAGTGGAATACGTGCCAACGCCAGATAGAACACGAGATTCATCACCCCGAGCGCAATCCCATATGGAATGACCGCACGCCACTGTTCCGCGCTGAGGCGCAGCAGCGGCGGGCGGAACAGTGCGAGCAGGATGGCAGCCGAAAATCCGGTTCGCAAACATACTGTGGTTACTGCACCAAGTTCGGGGAAGAGTCCTTTCGCCAGCACTGCGCCGCCCTGCACGCTGAACATCCCCAGTAAAACAGCCGGCACTGGCAGCAATGCAGCACGCAGCACAGTTGCACCCGAAGCCATACTTGCCACGATACAGTTTCGTCGAGTTATGATTACGGGACGCCTATGCGGATAACAATCGTTCTAAGATGTGCGCGCACAATAGACTCGCGACCCGTCTCGACGGCTTCAATGAATTCGTCACACAACCATGAGGGATTTCAAAGTGCCGGGCGCTGCCATCGCAGTGGTTCGCGATGGCAAAATTATTCTCGCGAAAGGGATGCTCATCGACGACGGCAAACATCGAATCGGATAAGCCAGTCGTGACTATCTTCCGGGTTTTCGCATGTACGACGAAGCTGCGATGGACGAACTGACGCCCGCGCAATATGGTCCCGCACCGTTCTGCCGCGTCACGACCTTCTCTGGGCGGCCGGAGTGAAGCGGAAGTAGTTAATTGCTTCGATGGGTTCGTAAGCGATGCGGTGATTACTCTTCTTCCAAGTTGTGCAGAGGAATTAGCAAGTCCATTCCAGCAAGCTGGAAGATGCCGTCGCGTAGTTCATACTCTGAATCTTTCGTAGTCACGTAGCTTTCTAGAGTTTCCGGATCGATCACCCATACGTACGCGGCGCCAAACTGGACCGCATCTCTAACCTTGCGCGTCACTCGGACCGGTTTATCTTCCCGGGACAGAATTTCGATCCAGACGAGTGGCGGCTCCGTGAAAATCCGCGCCTGCGGCTTGGGTCCTCGATGAACATAGATATCTGGAATTAAATACTTACCCTCCCGAATCTGCACTCGCTGCTCTGGATAGGGAATGATGCCCCACTTCTTGCTGCGGCGCCAGAGATACGCGCACAGAAGACCCTGCAACCAGCTATGCGGGGATTCGCCCACGTTGCGCTCGATCAGCTCTCCATCCTGGTATTCGCAATCCGGCTCATATGGGGTTTGAAGATATTCTTCTACCGGTATCAGCACTCCGGTTGGCATAGCTCCATTATGCGCGTCTAAACGATTCGCACTGACAGCGGTTACTCGTGGCGCAGCGCAATCATGGGATCTAACTTCATCGCTCTTCTGGCGGGAATGTAACAGGCGAGTAACGAGACGGAGGATAGAACGAAAGCTACCGCCAGAAATGTAACCGGATCCTTCGGCTTCACGCCGAAGAGCATGCTGGACATGAGCTGCGTAAGTGGCAGAGCTGCGATTACGCCGATGCCAATTCCGGCGAGTGTTAGGCGGGCACCGTCCGTCAGGATCATGCGAAGAACGTCAAGGCGCTCCGCGCCCAGAGCCATGCGCACGCCGATCTCCTGCGTACGCTGTCCGACGAGATACGACAGCACGCCGTAGATCCCAATGCTGGCCAACAATAACGCAACTCCGGCAAAGCCTGCGAGGAGGGCCATGGTAAAGCGTTTGCTGGCGATCGATTTCGAAACGATTTGCTCCATCGGCTCGCCGTCAAAGACCGTCAATCCGCCGTTCAGTTTCAGAAGCCGCTGGCGAAGCATCTCAAAACTCGGAACGGCGCGTTTGCCTCGGGCGTACCCACCCGCTCCTCCCGCCATACCGCTTATGTCCTTATCTGGAATTTGCGCCATTGGCAGATACATTTGCGCATGTAGCGGATTGGCGGCATCCGAATCCAGTCCCCACTGGTTGACGTGGCCCACGATGCCGACGATCCGCGGGTTGGGCACTTTGCCGCGTTGCGACGGGTCGTTGTTGAAGTCCAGATATTGACTAATCGGATCCTGTCCCGGGAAATACTTTTCACTCAGCGTTTCATCGATCACCACGACAGCAGGGGCGTACTCGTTGTCCGCGTCGGTCAGGAAACGGCCGCGCCTGAGCGCAATCTGAAGCGTCTTGAGGTAGTCCGGCTCGACGATGTACTGGATCGCCATGGGCAAATCGGTAACGTGCGCAGGCTTTGGGCGGCCTACGAACCAAAAATAGCGCTCGCTATCGCCTCCCATCGGACTAGCGGCCCAATTCAGTGACGCTGCCTCCATCCCCGGAGTGGAGACAAGCTGGTCATGCATCTGCCGAAAAAAGGCGCGAATGGCGGCGGGAGTTTCCTTCGACAGTGACGGTTGCGGCGAGACCCAGAAACTCATGACTTGGCGCGGGTTGAAGCCGGGAGCGACTCCCCACAGAGCAAATAAGGTGCGAATCATGAGCCCCGCTCCGACCAGCAGCACCAACGCCATCGCCATCTCGATGATCACAAAAATACCTTGGGTACGGCTGCGTGTCCCGGCAACTGTTCGTCCGCTTTCTTTGAGAGCCGCGCCGATATTGGCGCACCGCGTTTTCAATGCCGGGGCGAGCCCGAACATTATGCCTGCCGCCAGCGATACAAACAAAGTGAACAGCAACACGCGTAGATCGAGTCCGATCTCTTCGGCCCTCGGCACAGTCTGCGGCATGGCGGCAATCGCGGCAGCCGTTCCGAACTTGGCAAGAAACAGCCCGAGGTCGCCGCCGATCAGGGCTAGCAGAATGCTTTCGGTAAGCAGTTGACGCACAATGCGTACCTGTCCGGCCCCTATCGCCAGGCGGATCGCGAATTCGCGCTGCCGTGAAGTCGAGCGAGCGAGCAGCAGGTTTGCCACGTTGACGCATGAGATGAGCAGCACAAACCCGACCGCGCCCAGCAGAACCAGCAATGCCGGTCGCATATCGCCTACCATCTCTTCCTTTAACGGGACCAGGTTTGCTTTCTCATTGCTGTCGACATCGGGATAGGCCGCGGTCAGCTGGCGTGAGACCCGGTCCATGTCTGCACGCGCCTGTTCGAGTGTCACGCCGGGCTTCAGCCGCCCGATGGCGTCCATGCCCCAGGGCGTCCCGCGATCTGCATAAAATTGCGGCTCGTTCCACTCACCTATCGGGGTATAGATGTCATTAAGAGATGCGCCTCTTTGGAAGTTCTGAATGCGGAGGCGAAAGCCGGAAGGCACCACTCCAATGACCGTTCGCCCCACGCCATCGACGATCAGCTGCCGGCCGACAATGCTTGGCGTCGCGCCGAACTTCCGCTTCCACAGCCCTTCCGAGATCATCGCTGTGGGATCGGCGCCGAGGCGGTCTTCCTCCTTTTTGAACGTTCGGCCCATCACCGGATTGACGCCCAGAACCTCGAAAAATCCCGCCGAAATCATTTCGCCCTGCACGTGCTCCGGTTCGCCCTCGCCAGAAAGATTGAAGGCTGTCGAGCGATAAGCAGCGATCGCCGAGAAGGTGCGGTTCATGCGCTGCCAGTCGAGAAAGTTGGGATAAGAAATGGAGCCGTTCTTGAAATTTGGAATCTCCTCGAACAGCGAAATGATTCGGTCAGCGTCATGGTACGGCAACGGATTGAGCAAGACGCCGTTCACCACCGAGAAGATCGCCGTGTTCGCTCCGATTCCGAGCGCAAGCGTCAGGATCCCCACAGCGGCGAAAGAGCGCGCTTTCATTAGCCCGCGCAAACCATAGTAGATGTCCTGGCCCAGCGATTCAAGCCACGGGAACAGCTTGGCATCGTGACTCTCGGCGCGAGCTCGCACCCGGCTTCCGAATTGAAGCCTGGCTTGCCGGGCTGCCTCCTCCGGGTCCACCCCCGCCTCACAAACTCCGCCGTGCGTAAAGCGAGATGAAATTCTTGTTCCGCTTCGATCTCCCGGTTGAGACGCTCAGTACGAAATACAGAAGTCAAACGCGATAGCAAAGACATAATGCGAGCGCCTACGCCTCCTTGAGAACCCTGCCGATAGCGTTAGAGATCATGCGCCAACGGCTCTCTTCCTGTTCGAGTTCCTTCATTCCCGAGCGAGTGATCTGGTACATCCGCGCGTGCCGGTTGTTTTCGGTAGTGGCCCATTCAGCTTTGATCAAGCCGGCTTCTTCCATGCGGTGCAAAGCCGGATAGAGCGAACCTTCCTCGACACGCAGCACGTCTTGCGAAAACTGCTGGATGTGGGTAGTGAGGCCGTAGCCATGAAGGGGACCTCTTCTTGCGAGAATCTTCAGGACGAGCAGAGGAATCGAGCCTTGGAATGAATCTTGGCGAGCCATACGTTGTTGTTACTTAGATTGCTAAGTAAGCAAACTTAGTCCCAGTATTACGCTTGTACATGGATGTGTCAAGAGCCTACATTGCCAACTAGAATAGTGGGACGGACCACCACATGAACGAACAGCAGAGAATGGCTCGATCGCTCGCCGATAGCGACCCGGAAATCTTCGATGCAGTTCAGCGCGAGACTGAGCGGCAGGATACCGGGCTCGAGCTGATTGCCAGTGAAAACTTCACGTCAGAAGCGGTGCTCGAAGCCACCGGCAGCGTGTTTACTAACAAATACGCCGAAGGCTACCCGGGCAAACGGTACTACGGCGGCTGCGAGTTCGCGGACGTAGTCGAAAACCTAGCGCGCGAGCGGGCCAAAGCGTTATTCGGGGCTGAATTCGTCAACGTTCAGCCCCATTCCGGCTCTCAGGCAAACGAAGCCGCGTACGCTGCCGTACTCCAGCCCGGCGACACGATCCTAGGCATGAATCTGGCGCATGGAGGGCACCTCACGCACGGACATCCACTCAATTTCTCGGGCAAGCTATACAAGGTGGTTGCATACGGCGTGCGGCAGGACGATGAGCTGATCGATTACGAGGAGCTCGAGCGTTTGGCCCAGCAGCATAAACCAAAGATGATCATTGCGGGGGCAAGCGCGTATTCGCGGGTGATCGATTTTGCGCGCTTCCGGCAGATCGCGGACGCAGCCGGCGCAGTGTTCGTAGTCGATATGGCGCATTATTCGGGGTTAATCGCGGCGGGCGTGTATCCGAACCCTTGCGAACATGCGGACATTGTTACTTCGACCACACATAAGACGCTGCGCGGGCCCCGATCCGGCATGATCCTGGCAAAAGAGAAGTTCGGTCCGGCGATTGACAAGGCTGTTTTTCCCGGCGCGCAAGGCGGTCCGCTGGTGCATGTGATCGCCGCCAAAGCCGTCTGCTTCCGGGAAGCCGCAACCTCAGAGTTCCGCAGTTATCAGCAGCAGGTACTCGATAATGCGCGCGCGTTGGCGAATTCGCTTACAGAAGAAGGTTTTCGCGTGGTCAGCGGCGGAACCGATTCGCATATGTTCCTGATCGACGTGTTCGCAAAAGGTGTCAAGGGCAAGGAAGCTGAAAAGGCGCTCGACCAGGCACACATCACGGTAAACAAGAACGCGATCCCCTTCGACACAAATCCACCTTTGAACCCGAGCGGTATCCGGTTGGGTAGTCCGGCGGTCACCACGCGCGGATTGCGCGAGAAAGAGATGCGCGAAGTGGGCCGGCTCATCTCGAAGGTGCTGCACGACGTGAAATCGGAATCGAATATCGCCGAAGTGCGACGCGAAGTGGAAGAACTTACACAGAGTTACCCGCTGTATGTTTGGAAACGTCAGGCGAGTGTGACGGCCAGCTAACATTTTGGTTACCTGCCGAGATGGCTCATTTACTGAACGCGGAAAACTCTTTCATTCCAGTTATTTTTTGTGTAACATGACAGCTGCCTCCAGAAAATTACGCATATGCTAATTGAACAGAGAAAGGTGTTTCTATGCACAGTCCCAGTGTTCTCTCCAGGCCCTTTTTGTCCCTCGCCGCCGCAGTAACCTTCTTCGGGTCTGTCGCCGCTCAGGCACAAACAACCAGTACAACGACAAGTACCCAGGCGAAGAAAGCGCCTGTTAAAGCTGCACCAGCGCCGGCTAAGCCCGTGCCGGCCGCTAAACCGGCTGCGACAGTAGCCAAGCCCGCTCCGGTCAAGACCGTCGCCGTAGCCAACACCCCGAATGCAGTGACAACTCCGGTGACACCTTCGACTGCAGTGACACCCGCGACTCAAACGGCTGTACCGGGCGGCACGGTTCAGACGGCAGATCCTGGCGGAACGCCCGCCGCTTCGGCCTATGCGCCAAACAATGCCGCCGCTTCGGCAGGGGCGACAGCGCCTCTGGGGTATGCCGCTGGGCTCGGCACGTTCCGCGCCGGCGACAGCACTGTCACGGCTTTCAATTGCCTGCGCTCGGGCACTCGCGTGTTTTGCGACTTCGACGAAACCAAGCAGACGAGCGCCCAGTGGCCGGCTGGATACGGCTACAATGTCATCAAGCTGGTTGTCGGCAGTGGACGCGTCGTGCCGGCTCACGCGGCCCACTATGTGGATCAGGACGGAAGCACCTTCGACACTGCTGAGGTGAGCTCCAACGTGCCTGTTCGCATGATTTTGGAATACGACGATGTACCGACCCAATATACGGTCGCAGCGCTGGCGTATGGCACAGATCGCATTCAGTCGGTTCCGATAACTCCCATGGCGGACGCGCAGCCCGCAGGGATCATGCCCGCGCGGCAACAACCTGCAGCCGCAGGTACCGCGCAGACGGCCCAGGCTGGCGGGACAACGGCGGCCGCCGGCACCACAGACCCAAGTGCTAAGGCCAACAGCACGACCGATAAGGCAAGTCAGGGGATCGACAAGGTCAACAACACGAAGTCGAGTTTGAAGAACCTCTGGAAGAAGGCTGGCACCATCACGCAATAACAGCAGTTAAAGATTGAAGAAGAAAGGCAGGCCATGGTTCTTTTGCGGCCTGCCTTTTCTTCGAGCGCCGGACCGAGGCCGCAGAGATTAATTCGGAAGGCGTACGACGCTCAACCAGAAATCTTCCACGGCGCGGATTTTGCGCAAGAAGCTTTCCATATCGAGCGGCTTGGTGAGATAGCAATTGGCATGCAAGTTATAGGCGCGCTTAATGTCCTGCTCCGCCGAAGAGGTGGTCAGCACGATGATCGGAATATGATGGAGCTCAGGATCCTGCTTCACTTCGGCCAGCAGCTCGCGGCCATCTTTCTTCGGCAGATTGAGATCGAGCAAAATGAGATCCGGTCGCGGCGCATTCCTAAAGCTGCCCAGCTTTTTTAAGAACTGCAGAGCTTCTTCGCCGTCCTCGACAACGGACAGACGCGGCGAGTAATCGCCTTCCCGAAATGCCTCCTGGGTAAGCAGAACGTCGCCGGGATTGTCTTCCACCAGCAGTATGTCGAAAGGCATTTGGATGGGCGACATGCGCTCTAGCGGGTCTCCTTCACAATCCGCGTGCCCCGCCGTTCGCTTCTCAACTCTTCGCCGGCTGAAAGCGTAAAGAAGAAAGTCGAGCCCGCACCAGGACTCGACTCGGCCCACAGGCGGCCGCCGTGGTGTTCGACGATGCGCCTGCAGATCGAAAGTCCGATTCCGTTACCAGGATACCTGCCGAGGCCATGCAGGCGCTGGAATACTTCAAAGATACGCTCCTGATGCTTGGGATCGAAGCCGATACCATTATCCGCGAAAAAGAACAACCAATCGGAGCCGACCCTCTCGGCGGAGACTTTGATGCGGGGCGGCGTGTCACTCTTGCGAAACTTTATCGCGTTACTCAAAAGATTTTGGACTACTTGAGTCATCTTGACTTCATCAAGCTGCACGGCAGGCAGCTTTCCGTAATCGATCACCGCGGAATTCTCTTGGATCGTAAGGCGCAGACTCGCAACAGCCTCTTCGATTACTCTTTCAAATGGAACGAGTTTCTTAGTTATGGCCTGAGTCCCGGCTTGCGCATAAGACAGCAAATCGCTAATTAAAGTCTGCATGCGAGCAGCGCCATCCATGGCAAACTGCATGTAAGTACGGGCCGTATCATCGAGTGCCGTTCCGTAGCGTTTCGACAACATACCTACATAGCTGGCTACCATGCGCAGCGGCTCCTGCAGGTCGTGGCTCGCAACTGAAGCGAACTGCGCAAGATCCCCATTCGAGCGCGCGAGTTCTCGCGCCTGTGCTTCCGATAGCCTGGTGCGCGTTTCGAGTTCCGCAGTGCGTTCCAGCACCCGCAGCTCCAATTCCTCATACAAGGTAAGGATTTCGGCTTCGGCCTGGTCGCGCTCGCGCAGGTAAAGCATCCCAAGACGGAAAGCCGCAACAAGCAGAACGATTGCCAGCACGACTCCGACGGTAAGCGCGATTCTGAGGAGTCTTTCGTTGAGTAATTGCTCCCGATAGCGCGTCTCGTACACGCGAACTTGTTCCGCCTTCAACTCGCCAACGATCTGACGAATCTGAGCCATTTCCTGCTGGCCGCGATTGGTGTGCATTTCGTTCAGCGCTGCATCCGGTTTTTCGGTCTCGCGCAGTTTTATAGTTAGCTCCAGCTCGTCCATTTTGTCCTCAATGGCGCTCCGCAACGCGTTCCAACGGGAAGGCTCCACGCCAGCTTGCGAGGCTAGATGCATGGCGGTTGAGAGGCGGTGCTGAACCTGGTCCTTGGCCCGCAGATAGGGTGCCAGGTACAATCCTGAGCCGGTCAGCAGATATCCACGTTGCCCGGTCTCGGCATCCTGGACGGTGCTGAAGAGTTCGTCGATGCCGAGAATGAATTTGTCAGCGGCAAGAGTTGCGGCTACGCTTTTGGCGTGCTGCAAGCTGGCATAGTAGGTCACCAGGGCGAGCAGCAGGGGAACGAATGCAAGCGCGATGAGAAAGGACCGCGTCCGTCTCAGCAGCCCTTTCCCTGCGCTCTTTTCCATCAACAAGGAGGGCGCTCCGCTAAGTGCTTCTTCGGAAGTAAAACTGGCGATGAAACGATGATACCCGACCGACGTATGGCCGTTAACGGTGCCGCAGGCGCAGCGATTCCCAACTGCCATCGGCAAACCAGCCGCCATCGACAGAGAGAGCATGTCCATTAATGAAGCCACTTTGCTCAGGATCGGCCAGGAAGGCGATGGCCGACGCGACGTCCGTTGGAGAGGCGAAACGGCCCATCGGTATGCGCCCTTCGATGTCCGCATCACGGTAGAGACCGGCAGCCTGAGGAGCTACATCCATCGGCGTCTTGACCCATCCGGGACATACCGCGTTGCAACGAACACCACGCCCACCCCATTCTGCGGCCAAGGTGCGCGTTAAGCCGATCAGCCCATGCTTGCTTGCGTTGTAAGCGACGCGATCGGCAATTCCGAGCAAACCCGCAATCGATGCGACGTTCACGATACTTCCCCGCCTCTGCTCCAGCATGAGTGCTCCAATTTCCCGGGATAACAGAAACGGACCGAGCAGGTTGACATCGAGCACGCGACGCCAGTCCGCCGCAGTCGTGTTCTCAGCCGGACAGATATGCGAGACGCCGGCATTGTTCACCAAAACATCTACTCGCTCGAACTCTTTGCGCGCAGCCTTCGCGATGGAGCAGACGGCGGCTTCATCCGACACATCGCCAAGCACTTCCACCGCCTTCGATCCCATTTTGCTAATTTCGGCGCAAGTCTCGGCGCATGATGTTAAATCGCTCAGCAGAAGCGCGTATCCGCGCTCTGCCAGCACTTCAGCCGTTCGCTTGCCAATTCCTTGCGCCGCGCCGGTAACGATGGCTATCTTACCGGGCGCTTGATGGCGGTCGAAATCGGCATACGGCATGTCTTGTGGAGGAAGACTTTAAGAATAACGCTCCGGTGTAGGGGAGCTGCAGACATTAACATTATCTAACTAAGTTCAGTTACTCTTCACCAATTTGTTAGGCATGAGTGTATTCACTTACGTGTAAGCCATTGAAACCACTTGCAGCGGCCTCTGGCTGTCAAATCGCTTTTTAATTGGCATCGCTCGAGCGGCAACGCGAGAGAGACGGAGACCAAAACCTCTCCGAAATACATCAAGGAGACTCAAATGACACGCTTATTCACAAAAACTATTCTCACGGCCGGGCTCTCCGCTCTATTCGGAGGCCTGACTCTCACGGCTCAAAACCTCTCGCTGGTGGCAGACATTCCGTTTGCCTTTCATGCCGAGGGCAAGGTACTGCCGGCGGGCACGTACCAACTGAAGACAGCGACCGCAACGGGCATTTTCCAGATCTCGGATCGCGCTGCTAACGTTTCTCAGTTCGTGAATGCTCCCATTCATCAACATGTGAACCCGGCCACCTCAAAGCTCACGTTTGCGCGCTACGGAAACGAGTATGTGCTCGCTTCAGTCGCGGTGGCCGGCTCTTCCTACGATAATGCCGTATCCCGTTCGGAAATGGACAAGAACGTGACCCGCAAGCTCGACTTGTCGGCAATGATTTCGGTTCCGCTACACCAGCGCTAATCCACCAAGCGTTGGCTCTTAAAAAGCCGGTGATCTCTTAGGATTGCGCACAACAGACAGCAAATCGTCCTGTGCGCTCCGAGTGAGATTGCCGGCTATTTTCATTTGGGCCTAACCGCCAGCCAAGTATAAGTATTTTTCTCCGCGAATGGCTATCGTTTCTCGGGTTTTGGCCGATATGACAGACAGGAGGAGACGTTGCCGAAATTCACTACGCTGCGCCTGGAATGCGAGCCAGCTACTCGAGAGATGGTGTTTGAAAGGGAAAGAGCCCGGGAAGTTGGCGCGGGCAGCCAGTTGCGCTACGCGTTCCTCGCGCTGCTAGCGGCCAATATTTTCGTGATCTCCGGCGCGCTCTGTTTTGCGCTCTTATATTTCTTTCATCAGTGAGCGAGCATTTCTGTCAGCACCCGGCCGGAGGAGCCGCTGGGCGTCTGGATATCCAGCATGGTCGCGAGCGTAGGAGCAATATCGTTTGGCTGAACGGTGGCATCATAACGGCCCGGCTTGATGCCCGGACCCATAAAAAGCACAGGTACATGCCGGTCATATGCGTAGGGCGAGAAGTGACTGGTCCCGTGCGTTCCCGGTACATACCCGGGTTCGAATATTAGATTAAGATCGCCGCTGCGGGTCGGGAAGTAGCCGTTCATCTCTGCTTGCGCGATAAAGTCTCCGGCGATGCCGTTATCGAGTTGAGTGCGCGAATAGACACGCGCAACGTGCAGTTGCCGATTCGCGAATAGCGCGTCTTCCGCCGCCCGGTAGAGATCGTCCGCAGTCACCGGCTTGCCTTCGGGGCCTTTTGCTTTGTTGAGGGCATCCCGGTTGAAGTAGAGAGAAGTTTCGCCTGCATCCGGAACGAGCCAGTCATTAGCGCCGAAATGCTGGTTCAGGGCGGTTGTGACGGCTTCTTCCACGCCGCCGGGGAGGTATCCTCCGGGCATCTTAATAGCCTCATCCTGTTGCGGGCTGGCGGCAACTCCATGATCGGCTGAAAGGACAATCACCACGTTGCCTAGCCCGATGTTTTCGTCGATAAAGCGGAACAACTTGCCCAGGAGCTGATCAGTGCGGATGCTCATGTCTCGCACTTCCGGCGCATACGGCCCGACGGCATGGCCCACGTAATCGTTGGAGGAAAAGGAAACGGTGAGCAGGTCCGTCGCCTGCCGCTGGCCGAGCTTTTCGCCTGCGATCGCCTGTTCGGCAAACTGCTCTACCAACTCGTTACCCCAGGGGCTCGCCGGCAACTTGGCATAGGGAGTCTTACTGCCGGGCGCGGCGCGGAAGTTCCACTTGGGGAAGCCATCCCATTTGCGGTCTACGTAGGCGTCCGGAAGCTTTTTCTGGTTGTATGAGTTGACCCACTCCGGCACTTGCTGCATGTAGAACGAGCTGCTCATGAACTTGCCGCTCGCATCGTCAAACCAGTACGCGCCGTTGGCCGCGTGACCCGAGGGAAGAATCGCGGCCCGGGCCTTGAGAGAGATTCCGATCACTTTCGAATCGGCGTGCGCGGCGCGCAGTTCATCACCGACTGTCGTGACAAGAAGGCGTTTGGGAGAAGCGGGATCCGCATCCGTACATTTGTTTCCTTTGATCGCCTGCTCACCGCCGACCGTTTTGACACTCCAGTCGCAAACGCTCGTGACAATCTGATTTTCGCCCCGGTCGTACCAGGCGTTGCCGACAATTCCACTGACAGCAGGCATTGCGCCCGAGAGAAAGATGCTGTGGCCAACCGCAGTTACGGTGGGCACCTGGCCATAGAAGGCGTTGGTAAAATCGGCGCCATGTGTCAGAAAACGGTCGAGACCGCCGTGATAATCGGTCCGGAACCGCGTCAGATAATCGTAGCGAAACTGATCGATGATGATGGCGACGATGAGCTTAGGCTTAGCGGCTTCGGCCGCGGCAAGCACGGCGACGCTTCCTAAAAGAATGAGCGAGAGTGTGCGAACTGCTTTTCGGATCCCTAGCACGCGCTCAGGTTAGCAAAAGCGAGGCGGCGTCACTTGGAGCGGCTTAAACAGGCGCGAACTCTTCGACGTGAGGGCTCTTGCCGCCGAGCCATTCGAGGTTCTGCGCGGTGCTGTCGAAAGCAACGCTGGTCTTAAACAGCTCCCAATCGCCTGTGGCGGCAGCTTGCCTGGTCTTAGCCAAAATCGCTTCGATTTGCTGATCGCTCACTTGTTGATGAGGGTGGGCCGCTTCCATCGCCTGGTCGAGAATCTCTGGTTTATCGATACCTGTGATGACCACAGAGGTCGGCATCTTGAGCGCGTAATGCAGGCACTCAGCAGCTGTGACGATCTTGCTTTTCAAAATGACAGAATCGCCCATGCTCTTCATACCCAGGACGCCGATGTTGCGCTTCACCAGTTCCGGGACGACAAGCTTGGCGAAGCTCCGGTAGTGCGCGTCCATGACATTTACGGGCAACTGCACGGCGTCGAACTGGAAGTTATGCTGGTCGGCGACCTCGAGCATGTATAGGTGAATGCGCGGATCTTTGTGACCGGTGAAGCCGATATAGCGCGTTTTGCCGGCTTTCTTCGCATCCTCGAAGGCTTCGATCGCGCCATCTTTCGCGAAAATGCGGTCGGGATCCTCGAAACGGATGATTTCATGGAATTGCAGAAGATCCACGCGATCGGTCTGCAAACGTTTGAGCGATTCGTCGATCTGCTTGGCGGCCGATTGCTTCGTGCGGCCATCGATTTTGGTCATCAGGAAAGCCCGCTGCCGATAACCGTTCTGCTTGAGAGCTTTGCCCATGCGCACTTCGCTCTCGCCCTCGTTGTAGTCCCAGGAATTGTCGAGGAAGTTGATGCCCTGGTCGAGGCCAGCGTGAATGAGACTGATCGCTTCCTTCTCTTTGAGGGCGGGCTTGCCAAGATGGAAGCCGCCCATGCCGATGCAGGAGACCCTTTCGCCGGTATGACCGAGGGTTCTATACGGAATCTTAAGATCTTTTGCCACGCGGGTTAGATGCGCGTGGCCTTAAAACGGTCACGGTTTCCGATCAACGCGTGCCACGAATCATTCGTTTTTCTGGAACTCCACCCCATCTTTGGTTTCGCCTACCAGCCGGGCGAGACGGGTACGGAACGCTTTAATCTGCTCCAGATGCTCGTCGATGAGCGCGTGCGTTTGTCCGGTTGGGCGTGAGTCGGCGGCATCCAGATAGGCGCTTTCGGCCGACTCTTCCCCGCTTTCGCAGGATTTGAGCATGGCGGCCGCCGAATGACCAGAGACGGCAGATTTCAGATCCATCCAACCGCGGTGGAGCGCTCCTCCCAAAGTTCTCGAGTCAGCGGAGCTGCCTCCCAGGTGTTTTACTTGCTCCTGCAGCTCGGCGGCGAATCTGGCGTGCTGTTTTGCAAATCCGGTGAAAAGCGTCTCTAGTTCTGAGTTCTTCACATTTTCGGCGGCGGCGCCGAAACCGGCTTCGGCGTCCCGATTGACGCGGACAAGGTGGTTCAACTCGTCGATGGTGTTGTGAGCCATGGCCAATGCCGAATTTTACCGAACCTGAAGCTCAGGGCTTGATGCCCGATGTTTTGCCTGAGTCTCCTCCGCCGCTCCATGTGCCTTCGAGCTTTCCTGCAATAGCTTTCAGCTCGATATCGTAGTAGTCATCATGGTAAGGCGCCTTGAATTTCAGGACACCATCTGCAAACGTGAAGTCCTTTGCGGGTTGCTCGCCTTCATCTGTCGCCAACAGCGCAGTCAATTTGCCGCCATTGTCCTTAAGTACCAGGGTCCACTTCACGGGATCCTCATGGGTTTCCGATGTCATATTCCACTTGCCGATAAGCGCCTTATAGTCTTGCCCTGACGCAGAGACCAAGGCTATTAACGTCGCCACGCAAATGATGACGAGGCGCTGAGTTGCGTTTTGAGCCATAACACTCCTTGTGATGAGCCGAGTTCTTATCGAAACTACATTCAAATAGTACCTGGATATTCGCGAAGACCTTCCCGTTGTGTAATACACTGCGGAAAGAAACACACATTGAAAACCATCCAGGTTGTGCTCGATGCAAAGCTCCTCAAGGCTGCCGACCTCGCGGCGAAGCGGCAAAAGGTGAATCGGTCGGCGCTGATTCGCAATGCGTTGCAGGAGCACCTGAAGCGGCTGCGCGAGTTTGATTTGGAGGAGCGAGACCGACACGGTTACGTGGCTCAGCCTCAGCGCAGGCAAGAATACCGAGTTTGGGAGGATCTTGCGTCGTGGCCGGACGATTAAGCCGAGGTGATGTCCACCTCTGCCGATTTCCGGCGCCCGACAAACAGCGACCCGTTGTCATTTTGACTCGTGATAGCGCGATTGGTCATCTTATGACGGTGACCGTAGCGCCGATTACCTCCGCCATCCGGGGCGTCCCTTCCGAAGTAGTTCTGGACATCGATGACGGAATGAAAGGACCCTGTGCTGTCAATTTGCATAACGCAGTCACTCTAGCTCAGGAGCGATTGGGACGGCGTGTCGCCAGCTTAAGTGCTGAGCGGATGCGCGACGTTTGCGCCGCCTTACGCTTTTCGCTTAGCTGCCTTTGAGGAGCGTAACAGCACGCCCTCCGAATCTACTGACTTGCTCGTTGTTCGGCGCAGCCCCGGCAGTATGCGCCGTTTGGCAAGTTTCATCACTGCAATTGTTAAACTATCGCTCGGATGCTATTGGCCCGCGAATTTATCGGCTATCTGTCCCGGCAACTTGTGGACCGGCTGAGCCCTGTCTTCTTCGAAACTTCTAATCCGGCGGTCGCGGCGAGCGTTATCGAAGAGATCATCGAGCAGGATCTCTCGGTCGAGGACCGGTTGAACGATGAAGTGCGCGACATCATGGACGATTACAGCGACTACATGCGCCGGGAGAACATTTCATATCAGGAGATGTTTCGCAAAATCAAGAACCAGATGCTTGCGCAAAAGAAGATCATCCGCGCCTCGGGCCGCGATTCTGGCGACCCAATGAAGCTGTCGCGCGACAAAGTGAATGACTTGTCTCACAAAATTTCCGGCGCTTTGCGCAAATCACGCGATTTCAGGGTCCGGAAAGATCAGAACGATCTCCGGCTAGCGCTGGTAAAAGAGATCACCGATGTGCTGCAGCTCGAGGACAGAGTGGATAAGGCGGCGCGCGCGAAAATTCGCACGCAAAAGCGCGATATCGCGGAAGGGGGCGAAGAATACGACATCCTGCACAAGCGCTACTACGCCCAGGAACTGAAGAAACTCGGCATCAATCTGGGGAGCTAACGCTGCAAGCCAGTGTTCACGATGGCCAGCGTGCCCGGCACGATACGCAGAGTGCTCGCTTCATATACCGCGAACTCGTGATTTAGAAAAACTGGCTCGACAGGCCGCAATCGGCCTTCGTTGTCAGCTTCCACTACGTGATTGGGTCTGAAAACGAAATAGTCGATCGGCAGCGAAAGCATCTGCTGGAGATGATCGCCAGACAAAGGCCCTTCCATGGTTCCTTTCCAGCGCGCCCACCATTCCGGGGCCAGTTCGACGAAATAGTTTATCTGTTTTCCGCTTTCCCAATCGACCCACAGCGCGCGCCGGGACTCAGCGCGAAACGCTCCAGGGTACGATTCGCGGCCCGCATCGGGAAACAGGAACATGGAGCTGCCCCAGGTGCTATCTTCCGCCCAGTTCGCGAGTTCCGCGATCGCAGGATCTGTTTGTTTTGCCGGCAATCGTCTAAAACCTGGCGCGAGCATGAGCAGGCAGAGGATAGCCCAAGCCAGTGTCTCGATGTGGCGGCTCTGTTTGAACGCGCCGACCGCTGCGATGCCGCATGCCAGCCAGGCTAAACTCACCGTGTAGATGAGTACTTGCAAGGACTGTGCTCGTAACGCTGCGGGCCAGCGATAATGCTCTACCAATAAGCTCGACAACGGAAGGCTCAGTACTCCTAGCAAGGGCAGCACTGTGAATATCCATTTGGTTTGCCGGTTCAATGCAGGCCAGATACGGGTAGTCGCCCAGATGCCAATTACGAAAATAGCTAAGTATAAATAGATGTATTTGGCCGGCCAGAGCGAGATCCAGACTTCAGGCGTCCGGAACTTTTCGATTCCCGCGATCTGCGGTGAGAAGCGGCTAAAGAAAGCTTGAGCATCGGGTGGTCCAGGTTGAAGTTGCGCAAAGTTTGCCAGGAGCAAGATAAAGACCAGCAGCACAGGCCACAGGGGACGCAGCAGCCTCCGCGACGGGCGGTCAAACAGGAAAATCAGCACGACGGTAATCCAGAAGGGCGCCGTGATAACCGGATCATAGAGCAATGCCAATCCACCGCATAAGCCTGCCAGCAGCGGCTTCTCTCGCGCGAGACATCCTATTGCCAGCAATAACCAGCCGATCGCAAAGCCCCGCGGTACCGGTTCCGGATCGACCAGCCAGATCTGTGGTCCCGGCAGAAAACTGCCCAAGCTGACCACACCCGCCGCTATCAATGCGAAAAAGCTCTTTGCGCCGGCGGCGCGCCCCAGCAAATACATCCCCAGCAGCCCTGCCAATCTACAAAGGAGCTGCTGGGCCCCAAGGGCGCGTCCGAAATCGAGCCGTCCCGTCGCATGCAAAAAGAGAGTTAGCTCATCGTAAATGGTGAAAGTCAGGTTGGGATGAATTGCCACCAAATCGCGCGACAGATATCCGGGCGTTACGAGGTGCTCAAGGACGGGAAGATAGAGTTGACTGGTAGAAGCTAAGTAAGTGTGACCCGGCCAAATCTCGAATTCGAACCAGGATAAAACGAAAAACGCGAGGACAGCAATCGCTGCGCGCCACATCACTGCGCGGGTGTTTTGTCCAACTGCTGTTTCGTCCAAAGCCGGTTTGGATCTAGCTTCAGCGCCTGCGTGAAAGCCTGGCGCGCCTCGCCGTTTCGATTCGCTTTGTGCAGGATCACACCTTTCCACAAATAGGCGTCCGCCAATTGAGGATCGAGCGCGATCGCTTTATCGATATCCCTTAACGCGAGATCCACGCCACCGCCCATTTGCGCTGGCAAGTAGAAATTACCAATACCGCGACTCACGTAAGCCAACGCCAGATTACCGTTCATCGCGATCGCTTTGTCGATCTCGTCTCGCGCGCAGCTTCCGTAACTCAAAGCTCCCATCAGCGGGCTCGCCGGAATCATTTGGCCGCACATTGCCCCAAGCAGGCGATGATACTCGGCGTCCTGCTCATTCCCCGCTACCGCCTTCTTCGCCGCATCCAGGCCAGTCACCGCATACGATTCCGATTTCTTTTTATCGCGCAGTTCCATTGCCACTTCCGCGGCGTAAGAGTAGGCAAGGGCCACTCTGTATTGAGCGCTAGCTGATGTGCCGGATCCCGCGGCAGTCTTGTAGCGCGCGATGATGCCATCGAGCGCTGGGAGGTTCTGTTGATCCCGCGCCTTTACCAGTTCAGAGTCCGGAAGCGTTCCTGAAAGCAGCGCGCACGAAACAAGCGCAAACAAAGCCGCCGTGCGGCGCAAGAACTTCAAACTATAGAGTCCCAAATCACAATTTTACCGGTAGCTCCTACCAGAAAGCCGGGAGATGGCCAGCCGGAAAGTTCAGGGCGTAACCGGTACTCGCCGGTTGGCAATCAAACCAAATTGCTGCCAAAGTGCGCGAGGCTTAAACATATTCGACAAATTTGTCGTTAAACTGGATTAACTGGAGCGCTGGCAACTAACCACCATAGCCAGACGTCTTTAGAATTGAGTATGGGGGAGTCGACCTGGTTGTCGATAAGAAACAGCGAGGCTGCTTATGGACATCGTTGGTGATCGCAAATTTGTAGAAGTACCGGGCGGTAAGACGCACGAGCTGCCGCCGCTGCTGGTGAAGACCGTGCCGGCCGTGAAGCGCGTTGACAAAATGATGGGCATCGCGGCCGATATTATCGATCAGGAAGACATGGTCCAGCCGGTTCTCGGCGACGCTGTGGCATCGGAAGAGCAAATGGAGCGCCGCAAGTTGGATCTGGCGCTGAACCTTGTCGATCAATACCTGGGGCTTCTGAGCCACTGGCATTGGGGCGATGCGGTAATAGAGTGGATCCGGCAGTGCGAGATTACGTTCGGAACGCGCCTCGAGTTACGCAATCTGTTGCGCAGTGATTTATGGCCTCATGCCGGGCGCAGCAGCTTTGTGACGCTGCTCGAAGACAAAGCAGTCAAGACGAGTGGTGTGACGCTCGAAAAGGCTGTCGGCCTGCGCCTCGCTTTCCGTCAGATGCCGCCCATTCGCTGCTGCTCGGATCAGTTTTTGTTTTATCTGAACAATTCGGTGGCGCAAACAGCCTATCGCACCTGGCTCAACATGACGCCGAATCCGATCTCTTCGTTGCCGCCCGAACGGTTCATGTTCGAGGTCGTGAATATGTCGCTCGAAGTGCACTGAGGCTTAGACCGCTCCGAGGCGCTGCGAGCTTCAATTTTCTATCCGCATCTTCTCTTCGAGTTGGCGCGCGAGATTGTCTACCGCCGTCACTTTGCTGAGTTCAAGAACTTCCTGGTCTACATCGGCCTCCCGAATTTCCAGGCGTTGACAGATCAACCGCTGTAACTGCAGAACCTTAGTTATTTCTTTCTCGGCGAGCAGATTGATCTGCAAGTCGAGATGGCTCCGCTGATCCGCGCGCTGGCCCATGCGGTTTTGCTTGATCAACACAAAAGTGGAAAGCAGTACGCCTTCGAGCGAGACGAGCATGCAAAGCAGCGCAAACGGGTAAGGGTCAAATTTCCAAAGGCCCGCGTTCAAGCCTACCCAGATTCCAAACCAGGCTACATGGACGGCAACGAAAGGAATGCTGCCAACAAAATTGGCAATCGCATCAGAGATGCGGTCCGAGACCGTTCGTTCCTTTAGCGCCTCCTCTTCCAGTTGAATAATCGTATTGATGTTGGCCTCCGCGGAAGGAGGCGTGGCATACGGGTTGATGGCTCCCATCCCTCTAGTATGTGTGAATCTAGCTACGCACTTTCTGCCGACACTTCTTAAAAGATGGCAGCCATCGGGCTACCATCTTAAATGGCTAACGACTGCTCAAGGAGAAATACTTTCGTGGCCCTTTTCTGCCGGGGTTGTCTAACGGTGGCCTTGATGATTCTCTCAAACCCCTGCTTCGCTCAGGACTTCCATGGCAGTCTGCTGGGGAGGATCGAGGACGTAAGTGGCGCGCGCATACCCGGGGCGAAGATTACGGTCGATTTACTCGGTTCGGCTGTCCAACGCGAAGCGATTAGTAATGGTTATGGAGAATTCAGATTCGATGATCTCCATCCGGGTACTTACCGTGTTTTAGTGAAGGCACCGGCTTTGCAACAGGCGGAGTCGACCGTTGCGGTTGAGGTCAGGTCTGCCCGACAGCTTGACATCACGCTACGGCCGCCTACCCTCAGACAGGCAGTCAATGTGCAAGGCGCGACTTCCTCCGTTACCACCGAGCCGATCGACGCGACCAGTGCTGTGCACGGCGGAGTAGTCACCTCCCGGGATTTGCAAACGATTCCGCTGGCCAACCGAAGCTTCGCCAATATCGCGTATCTGGTGCCCGGCACTGAACCGGTCGAACCTTCGGACCCCACCAAGGCCCGCATTACCGCCGTCTCATTTGGTGGTAGCTCCGGTCTCAACGACGTTCTTTCTGTAGATGGCGGCGACAATTCGGACGATTACATTGGCGGCTTTCTACAGAATTTCTCACCGGATGTAATTCAAGAATTCGCGGTTCAAACGGCTCAGCAGAATGCCGATACCGGGCGTACGGTAGGTGGCTCGGTCGTAATTACAACCAAGCGCGGTACCAACGACTGGCATGGCGGAGCAGCATTTTACGAGCGCGCGGCCGCTTTAAACGCCCGCTACCCACTTGAGAATCCAGCGCCGCTACCCAAACAGCCATTCTCCAGGCAGAATTACGTGGGCACGCTCGGCGGCCCTATTCGCAAAGACAAGCTCTGGTTTTTTTCCTCTTTCGAGGCGGTGCACGAGAAAGCCAGCATTGCCTATAGTCCCACCAGCCTCGCTCAGTTCCAGGCGCTAGCCTCCCTCGCGAGCCAGGGCTTGATCCCAGGTGTTCCCTCTATCCCGGTTCCGAATAACGTCCCCATTCCGTTTCGCGATTTCTTGGCCACTCAGCGATTCGATTGGGCCCAATCATCGCGCTCGCAGTGGTTGCTACGTTCGGCCGCCGATACCTATGCGACGGATAACGCCTTCGTGCAGCAGGCCACGCTCCCCTCGACCGGCACTACCTGGCACTCCAATTATTTCAACCTGGTGCTCGGTAACCGATTTATCTTTAGCCCGGCTTGGCTCGGCAGCTTTACGTTCGACGCAAGCTCCTTGCACCTCACGCAAGAACGCAATTCTACTCTGGGTTTTGCTCTTGCTTTCCCTTTCAGCTCCACATCCCAGACGATTTCAGGCTTCGAGACTTTCGGAGACAACCAGTTCGTCACGCCGATCACCGCATTTCCAGTGCTGCGCAACCAAGAAAAATATCAAGCGCGTTACGCCTTAACTCATGTCGCGGGCACCCACTCTTTCAATTGGGGCATCGATCTGATTCATGAGCCGGTCCTAAGCGGCGCTCTTTCGGCGAATGCCGAGAAACTCACTGTTTTCGTGAAAGATCCTACTGACTATTTGAGCGACCCCCGTCAGTTCGCGGTAGATCTCAACTGCATTCCTGCCGGAGGCCTAGCTGTGACCCCAGGGACTACTTGCACAGGCACGCCTGGGGGCAACGGCTCTTTTTCTCAAAATGTGCAGAGGCTCGGATTTTATGCAGAAGACTCGTGGCATGTGACCCAATCTCTGACCGTCAATTGCGGTTTACGCTATGACACCACGTTCGGCCTGTTTACAGCCTCAGGCCGTTCGCAGTTGGATAATCCGGCGCTGCTCACGGTAAAAGTGCTGCAGATTCCGCTCTTCGAGCATCCAGGTGCGCCGCATGACTACCGCTTGGCAATCGCGCCGCGTTTGGGGCTAGCTTATGCCTTCGGTGAAGCGAAAAAGACCGTACTTCGCGCCGGATTCGGGCTCTTCTATAACGATCTTGCTCAGAATGGTTGGGTAACTGCATTCCAGGCGGTCAACGTGCCGCCGGGCGTCTGTACCCGCCCTGGCGATTCCGGTTGTCTCTCGGGATCTGCTCTCGGCGGTAGCGGCTCATTGATAGATCCTGCTTATAAGACTCCTTATGCGCTGCACGCCACGGGAGGCATCGAACACGCTTTTAACTCAAAGTGGATAACGAGCGCCGATTGGACACACGAGTCCGGCGTTCACGCCTATCGCCGGTATCAATATTCTGCCGGGTACACGCTGTTCTCGCCGCTTTATTCGCCGGACGTTACTACTCAGCAGCATTATGTGCCCGATCTTTCCGTGTTTCGGTCCGATAACCGCTCACGCTATGACGGGTTATCAGTACACCTGCAGGGGAACGTCTCTTCCCGCTTGAATTTGGTAGTGAACTACACGCTATCGAGCGCAAGAACGTGGGGCTGCGTCTTAGGTGAGCTATTTGACTATGTAAATGGTGTATGCAATCCCCTGAATGCCTTTGCAAAAGGCGACTATGGTCCTTCCGGCGAGGACGTAACGCACCGTTTTGTTCTGGCCGGCACGTTTCACTTGTGGGGTGGAGTAAATTTAACGACGCTAACTCAGGCGGAAAGCGCGCGTCCCTTCACCATAACCACACCGGTAGATGTGAATGGCTTCGGTGACGCACTTGATGACCGTGCCGTCGTCAACGGCGTTCAGACCTCGCTCGATGGATTTCGCGGGACCCCATATATTCAGGTCGACCTGCGCGTGGCGCGACCGGTCACCTTTCATGAGCGTTTCACTCTGGTGCCGTTCGTCGAGTTTTTTAATCTACTTAATCGCAATAACCCCGGAGCAAACTACGTTACGAACCTTGCAGCTTTGCCAAATGCCGTAAATAATCTCTATAACGCGACCGCGATCTGCTCGAATGCAAGCTGTAGTCAAACGCAGCCGATTACGAATCTGAATCAGTTGCGTGCTCCCGCAGGCGCGTTAGGTGATTTCTTCGGGCCCGGTACAACCGTCGGCATTCCCTTCGCAGCACAACTCGGAATCAGATTCAGCTTCTGAGGGCAGGCTCTGCACCGGCTTCCGCTGTTCTCAACGACACCGCAAATCAACACTCGAGTATCGTATCGATAAACAGCACTTTATTCCGGGGAAATGGAGTCGATATGGGAAGAAACATCGTCGTTTGCTGCGATGGCACCGCCAATGAATTCGCCAAAGACAGAACGAACGTAGTGAAACTTTGCTATACGCTCGAGCAAAATCCGTCGACTCAGCTGACCTATTATCATCCCGGGCTAGGTACGATGGAGGCCTCCGGAGCTCTGACAAACATTAGCCGCCAGGTTACTAAGTTACTGGGAATGGCAGTTGGATATGGCCTTTCCTCTGACATAAGGGACATATACGTGTTCCTGATGAATCATTACGAGCCGGGTGACAAGGTTTTCTTCTTCGGGTTTAGCCGGGGCGCGTACACGGTGCGTGCCGTTTGTTCGCTGCTTTGTCTCTACGGCTTGATTCGTCCGGGCAATGAACCCCTTGTGTTGTATGCGATCCGCATGATGATGGCGATTGAGCGTGCGGACCGCGGGGACGCCGGGCAACAGAAAGCGATTAAACAATACTTTCAACTGGCGCGCGATTTCAAAACGACGCTCGGCCGGACCGATTGCAAGCCTTGGTTTGTAGGTGTATGGGATACCGTCAGTTCCATCGGCTGGGTCGAAAGTCCGGTGAAGCTGCCCTACGTTACTAACAATCCGGATATTCGCGCTGGCCGGCACGCCGTCTCAATCGACGAGCGGCGCGCTTTCTTCCGCAATCATCTCTGGCGGCGGCCAAAAGACCCCGCTAAGGCGTGGGGGCCGCAGAACGTGAAGCAGGTTTGGTTTCCCGGCGTCCATTGCGATGTGGGCGGCGGCTATCCCGAAAGTGAAAGCGGCCTTTCAAAAATTGCGCTGAACTGGATGTTGCAGGAAGCCAAGCTGGAAGGATTGCTGGTCGATGCTTTTCGGGAGCAGACGGTTTTGGGGCTTGGGCCGAATAGTCATTACGTTAAAGAGAATCCCAACGCTGAGATGCACGAATCCTTGCAGGGCGCCTGGAACCTTGCCGAATTTGTCTGGAAAAAGCATTACGACTGGCAAACCGGCAAGCACGAACGCCGCATGAATCTGTATCGGCGGCGAACCATTCCCGACGGGGCGCTGATCCACAAGTCTGCCTTTGCCCGTAAAGGCGAGTACACGAGCATGCTTCCGCGTGACGCTGTTCCCGTGTAACGGATCACGGATTTCATTCACAACGCGCCGCTACAACTGGAATCCACGGCCGGCTGAACCTGCCCAAATGGCTGATGTGCTGCACAGGCGTGCGCGCGCATAGTGGAAATATGAGCAGCACACAATCGAATAATCTCAGCAGCTTTTCGCAAGCGCTGACCGAACTAATAAGTGAGGCGGCAAGCGGAGTAGTGGCAATTAAGTCGGCCGCCTATCGCGTAACCAGCGGCATAGCTCTAGGCGGTGATCTGATCGCTGCAGCAAGTCACAGTTTACGGCGTGAGGACCGCGTTCCGGTAATCGCCGCGGACGGCGAAGCAACCGGGGCCATCCTGGGGCGTGATCCAGGAATAGATCTTGCGGTCTTGAAAGCGGAAGGGCTGAATACTCGCGTCCTCCCGAAAGCGGATGCGTCAACGCTTAAACCGGGTATGCTGGCGGTGGTTGTTGGGTTCACGGCGGATGTCGGAGCGACCGCGAGTCTGGGCACACTGGGCGCCGTCGGCCCTGAGCGAAGGAACTGGCGTGGAGGCACGCTCGATCACTTCCTGCGCTTAGACGCGAATGTCTATCCTTCGCAGTCCGGAGCAGCGGTCGTCAATGCCGAAGGGCAACTGATAGGCATGGCTACGCCTGCCTTATCCAGGCACTCCACCATGGTCGTGCCGGTTTCCACCATTGAACGAATAGCTCGCGAACTGACAGAGCAGGGAAGAATACGGCACGGCTATCTGGGTGTGGGAGTGCAACCGGTCGAAATACCGGAAAATCTACGGAGCAAGATGCAAAGTGAAGCTACAGGCTTGATTGTGCTGAGCGTGGAAGCAAGCTCACCGGCGGAAAAGGCCGGTCTTCAACTGGGAGACATTTTGCTGACTTTGAATCGCAGGGCGATGACAGACATTGGTGAATTGCACACGGCCTTGCGCGGGGAGACAGTGGGGAAGCAGGTAGAAGCTATCGTACTGCGCGGGGGCGCGCCCGTCGTAGTAGAAGTGACCATTGTCGAGCGCGCTAAAAAGAGCTAAGCTCGATTGGTTCGCGTCAGCATCATCGCCGATAATCTTGCTCGTGCGCACAGCCTGGCCGGCCTTCTTGCGGAGGAAGAGCGCATCGAAGTAGTGGAGACCTCCGCTCTACCCTTTGGCAACCGGTCCCACACGATTTATGTCGACGTTCTTATCGTCTCTGGTGTGGGCGCCGGTCAGTTACCGCCAGTGGACAGCAATGTCGTGTTCTTGACGGAATACGAAACGGCGATGTTCGAAGCTCAAGGCCGTGCCTGGCTCCCGCTTGACGTCTCTGCCTCGGAGCTGATCGCAGCGGTGCTCGCAGCCGCGGAGGACTTAACGGTTCTCACGCAGTCCCAATGGAAACGGCAGACACATGGCGCAAGGGGCGAGAATGCTGAACGCTGGAACTCTGTCGAGCCGTTAACCAAACGTGAGCTGCAGGTTTTGCGCATGCTCGCGAACGGGCTCGCAAACAAGGACATCGCCGGGCAGCTAGGAATTTCCGGCCACACCGCGAAATTCCACGTAGCGCAGATACTTGCAAAACTTGGCGCCGGCAGCCGCACGGAAGCCGTTACGATTGCGATCCGCCGCGGCTTAGTACCGATCTAATCACGCTCCGCCGAGCAGTTCTTTCAGGCGCTCCCACGCTTGGGTGCGAGCCTTTGCGTCAGCAGGCTTCGCATCGGGCGCTTCGCCGGAACGCATGAAACCGTGCCCTGCTCCTTCATAAATCACCGTATCGTAAGTCTTGCTTAGGGCCTTCATCGCCTCCTTCGCGGCAGGGATTGTCGAGTCGATGCGCGAATCGTTACCGCCGTAGAATCCGTAAACAGGAGCTTTAATGCGCGCCATTGCGTCCTTCTCCGGCGGAGGTCCGTAAAAGACAAATGCATCCGCTAGATCTGCCCGGTTGGTGGCAAAACGAAAGCTCTGGCCGCCGCCCCAGCAAAAACCTGCCACAAACAGCTTTTTACTGGAGGCCGGCAGCTTTAACGCATAATCGGCCACTGCGTTCAAGTCAGCCGTGATCTGATCCGGGTTGAGGTGACTCACGGCGTCGATTGCGCCGCTCTGGTCGAAACTGTTGGTCCTCCCGCCGTTCGAGCCCATCCCCGAAAGCAGATCCGGAGCAATCGCAATATAGCCTGCCGCTGCAAACTCGTCCGCCACCTCTTGCGCCCAATCGGTCAGGCCGAAAATCTCGTGAACCACGAGTACGACGGGAACCTTGCCTTTCGTTTCCGGATACGCAATGAACGTTTCTACGGAACGATTCTCGTGCTTTACTGTGACCCACTCGCGGTGACGGGGCGATTGCTCGAGCTTCTGTTTGGCCCAGTCTTGAGCAGGAAGCAAAAGGGCAGTCAGCGCGAGCAAACCTAGAAAACGTGTCATTACTCCGTTTTACACCGGAGCCGCCGGAAGCGTATTACCGGAAGTCGTGCCTGGCGCCGCCGTGCTCGTCCACAAATCTGATGAGTTCGCGGGGGTTGAGGCGCACCTGCACAAACGTTGCGTCAGCGTTATCGAGCGACGTTATTAATATGTTAAGATTTTTCCCCTCGTCTCGGACATAAATGTTCGTCGACTCGTTTCGCTGGCGGACGCGGATCATCGGTTTCCAGGAGCTACCCACAGTCGAATCGGTGAGCGTGCTGAAGCGCAGGCTTTCGAGATCACCGCGTTCGAACATGGCTACCTTCATATCAGTAGCTCCTGCGGGATGCCCAACGGCTACCACAAAACGAGCCAGCCCGAAGAAAGGCACATGCACCTGTTTCGCGCCGCTTTCGCGTGAAAACTCCCGTACCAGCCAGTCGAAGTCGCCAGCAACAACCGGCAACGGAAGATACCACAGCGTCAAAACTGCTAGTAGCCGGCGCATATTAATCTTCCTCTTTCGGCTTCTTCGCTCGATGTTTACCGAGCTGCGGAATGCCCATGTGGCCGCCCAGTTCGCTTAGTTGTTCGGGATCGATCTGGCCGTCGATGTGTACAACTGTCAGCTCGCGAGGCTCGGCATCGATCACCACCACTCCCGCCACCGCATCGCCGTTCTTCTTCAGATACACATCCGAGTTTTCTCCTTTATTGGACTTCACGTTCACAATTCGCGACCACCCTGGACCTTTCAACTGCGCCCGGATCGCCTCCACATCGCCCATCGAATACTGGCCGTCTTTGTCGAATTCGAAGCTGCGCACGTAAATGCCTTTCAGTTTCGAAACCAACTTCTTCACCTGCGCCTCGTCCTCGTCGTCAGGTGAGAGAAATCCGCTCGCCAGCCGCAGCATGGACGAATCGAGCGTTACATCGACTGATTCGGTCGCGCGCTCGGCGAGCTTATCAAAGCTCACAGGAAATTTGATATCGTCCGATGCGCTCCAGGCAGGAACAGCTACAAATGCCGCCATCGCAAGCCATGCCAAAATCCGTTTCATTGCGTCACCACCTCTGGAAATTCAATCCTCTTCACCCGCAATTGCGCCTCATGCAACTGTGCTCCGGCGATATGCAGGGCAGCCAGAAGCTGCTCTTTCGCCGCCCTGCCCTCCGCTGTTCGAACGTGCTGACGGTATCCGATTAAGCCGGCAAAAACCAGGAGCATCGCGGCCACCCAGGCAAGCCGTGCGTAGCCTGTCTGCCAGCCCGATTGCCAGAAGGAAGCCCAGAAAGGGATACGACTACCGCGTGAATTCCTACTCTCTTCCTGGTCCACTCTCGCCAGAATGCGCGCAGTGAAATCCTCGCTCGGCTCGCGCCGTTCCATCGCTTTTCGCATCTCATCTTCAAACAAACTCATAATTCCTCGCCTGACACCTCGCCTAATGACGCCTTTGGGCGCTCGCTGCCGTACCCAAGCCGCCGCTCCGTCTTACTTCGCAAAAGATCAAGAGCCCTCGCTAACTGCGTTTTCACCGTTGCCGGCTTCATGCTCAGTGCGCGTGCGATCTCATCTACTTCCATGTCTTCCTGGTATCGCAGCACAATCACCATCCGCTGCTTCTCCGGCAACGATGCGACGATTCGCTCCAGATACGTCACCAGAAAGGTGTCGTGTACCCGCTCGAAGGTGGTCGGCTCAGCCGTTTCCTCCAGGCTTGTTTCCGCATGCCGCTTGGCCTTCCTGGCGAAGTCAATCGCACGGTGGCTGGTCACTTTACGCAGCCAGAACACGATATGCTCTGGCGACTTCATCGCCGGCCAGTTCCGATGAAGCTGAAGGAAGACCTCCTGGGCCAGCTCTTCCGCCGCTAGCCGCTCCCGCAGGAAATGCCAGCCGATGCTATATACCATCGCTTTATGCGCCTCAACGGCTTCGGCAAAAGAAGGCAAGGAGATAGCTTCGTCTGTCGTGGCTTTGCCTATCGGAATACTCGCCAGCAATTCTTTTCTCGGCCCTTCACCACCTGATTACGAACAAAAGGCCCCGGACGACTCAAAAAAGTTTAGGATCCGTCAAGCCGCGCACGAATTCATCTGACGCGAGTAGTACGATGCCTTGCAGTGGTCCACTACACAGGTAGATTCGAGTACGCTCACGAACGCAAGATCCGGACCCGGAATAAACTTCTGTACCGGGTCGCGCACTGGCCAATTTGGATCTGGGTGTTCTTCCTGGCCCCCGGACCGCTCACCTTTCAGTTGTTCGCGCATGGCCCTAACAGGCGCAACCTCTTCTGGCTGATCGTCGTGCTCTTCGGGACTGGAATCGCGGGCCTTTTCGGGGAGCTACCCGGCGTGGAACCGCAGCCTTACATTCTTCGTTTCTGTGAGGATAAACCGAATCCGATTTACCGCCGCATCTGCTACACCTTTGCCTGGAACGCCCTGCTGAATTTTGCGCTCCTCAATTTGCTCGGTCTCATTGTTGCCGTCCAAACGGGCATCTGGCGGCTGCGGCAGATCTACTCTTATGGTTACTTCCCGATTTTCTCGATCATCATCGCGGGCGGCCTTTTTGCCGTGCTGCCGCGAGTGAGGCGTTCGACTGTTGGGGAAGGCATCGAGCGGCGATATTTTTACGGCGCTGTGTGGTCCATTACCGCCGCTCAGGCAGTCTTGCTGCTGCTCTGGAAGACGCTGCCGCGAACACACTCAGGCGATGTGACCAAACTTGTTCTGTATCTGGCCGTGCTCGGCGCTCTAGGAACCGCCACCGCCTGCGGATGGCTGCCCCGCACCCGACCTATCTTGCCGGGGGAAGTTATGATGGCGGACTGATCCATGAAATCCTCAAACATGTTAGGCCGAAATCGCGTCAGCATTTCGCGCCGGCCAAAACTTGGAAGAGAAACTTCGTTGAATTAGTCGATGGAACGTTCAATCTCCCTTCGACACGATCTAAGTGAGCTTTCGCTAAAGGGTCATACGCATTCGCGACGTAGCGTCAAACGCGCCACCGACTTACTTGCACATCGTAGATTGCCGATCACTCAGGTTGCGCTGGAGACGGGTTCTTCCCACCAGAGCCATCTAGCAAAGCACATGCGGCGAATGCTAGGGATTTTGCCCAACGATTTGCACAAGTAAAGACTTGTCCGCCCATTTTGACGCACGCTGAAAGTCCTACTTTCGCCTCAAGCTCCAAATATTTCCGGTCAACTCTTGCAGCCCAATGGCGATTTGGTTCTTTGCAACACCAATCTCGGTCAGGCTGAAACCAAGGTTCAGCAATGCCAGGCGCGATTTGTGAAAGTGATAAACGGCGAAGGGAGATCCGAGGAGCCGTCTTGTCCCGATCTCTATTCGTTGCCCCCAAATGCATGCATAACCGTCCCGGTCGGAAATGAAATACAAGATGCTGCCACTCGGCGACCAGCGCGGCTTGTCGTCCCAATTACTGGGATGATCGAGAGCGATCCAGTTCTTGAACGGAGCCGCTGCCCCGTTCTCTGTAGGCACGACAAAGATCTGGCATTCCCCGGTCGCCCTAACGTCGTCATGGCAACCCACCACGGCGACCGAACGGTCGTCCGGTGAAAACTTAGCCTGGTATAGCCCGAAACCGGGTCTGGTTAAGAACAGCTTCGCAGCGCCGGATGGCAAATCGGCAGAGTGAACCTGCTGATTGTTCCCGTTGAAGAGCAGCGTTCTGTTATCGCGCGACCAGTCCCAGGCAAAAAAATTTCTGCCTCCCACCAACAGCCTGGCAACGCCCCCATTTACCGCGGCCGCATACACGGAACCTGGCTTTCCCACGGTATACGCAACCATCGAGCCATCGCGGGAGATTTGCGGGTGCCACTGAACCGGTTCAGAGTTAGAGATCGCGGTTTCCTCGCCAGTAGAAAGATCTCTGATGCGTGCGTGCAGCTCGGCCGCGCTCTGATCTGAGAATGGGACAGGCTTCCTCGAAGATCCGCTTTGCCGGTGAGCGGCAGTAAAGGCAAGCCATCGTCCATCGGCTGATATGGACGGCATGAGTTCAGCCGGGCCCTCTGTGATCCTCTTGAACTCTCCGGTAATCCTGGCCTGATCCGAATTGGCCTGCACGCTCCAAATCGCCGTATTCCGGTTCAGGCTCGCAAAGACCAGGTCGCCAGTCGAAGTCAGCGCCGGCGAAACCTCCAGAGTAGTTCCAGAGGTGAGGCGTTCGGCGGGACCGGTGCTATGACCATCAGCGGAGATCGGCATCCGCCACCAATTGATAGCGTCACCGAAACCCGCAGCAAAGGTTACGAAATTCCTGTTCGGTTGCGAGAGGCGTGGTATTCGACCGAGTCCTATTGAAAAGCCCTGTCTCTTCAGCGCGCTGAAAATACCCGTTCGCTTCGAAGCTGTTGCATCGAGAGCGATTAGCCACCAGTCCGCTCCTTCCCAGGCAAAGCGCTCCTTAGGCGGAACGTAAACCAGCAGGTGATTGCCTTCAGGGCTCCAGACGGGGTTGGCAGCACTGGGCAGATCTAATCCCACACCTCGCGGCTCACCGCCATTGGCCGGGACGACAAAGATCCTGCCGCCTTCAAGGCCGCTCGGGAAGGGCGCCTCACTGCAATCCGAGCAGTACGCGATCCAGTGCCCGTCTGGAGAAAAATGCGGACTCCGCCCGGACTGAGTCAAGCGGGAGGGCTCACCTCCGATTACCGGGACTGTATAAATTCCGCCATCGTGCCCGTTAGACCCGAACGCAATCAGATCGTTATCAGGCGAGAATGCAGGCTCCGTCGCGTCTGCGTTGCGGTGTGTCAGTTGTACCGCGGTTCCCCCTGGCCCGAGTTGCTGAAGCCAAATGTTTAGATTTCCGTTCGATCCACGGTCAGAAGCGTAAGCGAGCAGTTTTCCGTCAACGGAAATAGCCGGATCCGTCGTGAAACCGGTGTCGTCCGTCAGCTTGATCAATTCGGTTTCGGCAAGATGACCTGTGCGCCATATCCAGACTGACAAGGCCACCAGTAATAGCGCGCCAGTGCAGCCGGCGAGTAAGGCAACTCTTTTTCTCCTTCGGGAGGTTGGCATACCCGATGTTGCTATAGGGAAGCTGTCCTTCTTCTCCGGAGGTATTGGTGCTGAGCTGTTTGTGCCAAGCACTCCAGCTACACCACTGCTTGCCCTTTCGATGAATTCAACCGGAGCGATGAAACGGTAGCCTCGTCTCGCCAAAGTCTCGATGAAGCGCGGATTTTCGGCTGAGTCGCCCAGCGCTTGACGAAGCTTGGCAGTTGCAGCATTGAGGCTGTGATCGAAATCGACGAAGGTATCGGCCGGCCACAATGCTTCTTTCAGCTTGTCGCGCGACACCGCCTGGCCGGAATGCTCGAGCAGGAGCCGCAGTAGCCGAAAAGGCTGCTCCTGCAGTTTGAGCTTCCGCCCGCTCTTACTCAACTCGCCAGTGCCGAGGTCGAGTTCGAAAACGCCGAAGCGGATGAGCGGAGGGACGACTAGCATAGGCCGCCTTTCCTTGGGAGTGTAGCAGAAATGACCACCCTCCCGAAATGCCTAAACCAGAAATAAGGTTCACGCCAATCCTCTGTCTTTTCAGAGAGTTACGAGATGACAATCTGCTTGCCCGCGAATGGTTCACCAGGTATGGAGGCAGCGGCCGTTTGCCGCCACATTCGCACTTGCACGTTCCCGGAGGTAGGCGCGATGAGAACAAACATTGTCTGGATTGCACCGGCCACGACTTTGATTCTGAGCCGGTCGATGCTTCCTGCGAGCGCTCCTCAATCCCATGGACCCGAAAACAAAATTACGATCTTGGCTTACGATTTCGCTCATATCGGGCCGAAAACGCTGACGAAAGCCGAACGAGTTGCGAGCGATATCTTCTTGGCGGCCGGGATTGACGCTGAGTGGATAGCTGGACCGATTTCAGATCGTAGCGCTCTTATCTCCGATTTCAGCGCTGTTCCAGAGAATCGGTGTGCCGGACCTCTGCCTTCGGGGCTCATTCGAGTTCAGATTCACTCTCATGCGCCCGCGGGGTTCGCTACCCTGGCGCTGGGCTATGCACTACCCTGCGCTCAGCGTGGAATGCAGGTCACGCTCTACTCGGATCGCGTTGAAGCCGTCAGCGGCAGCACACTTGCTACTTTTTATCGGGTGCTGGGGCACGCGCTTGCACATGAGGCCGGTCACGTGCTTTTGCGATCTACTTCGCATGAGAGCAGCGGGCTGATGAAGGGTGTTTGGACTAAGAGCGACTGGCAGCGCGCGGCGGTGACAATAATCCCGTTCACGCCCGAGCAGGCAAGGAGAATGGCGGAAGGGCTTGCACACAGCCCCTTCGCTGCTGGGTTCGTCCTACGGCGAGAACCCCACGAGGCCGTATCTTACAGGCTCAGGTGACGCTGCTTCTCTAAAATCCGCTGACCAGCTTGAACTCCTGCGAAACGCCGGTTTGCTCCAACCTTCGGGGCAACCGGCTTGGCTCCCGGCGAAAGCGTTCCACCGATGCGGCCAGCGCATGTAACGAAAAGTGTGAATGATCGGTCGCCATTGGAGCTGTCCGGAAGGTCGGCAGAATGTCTCCGAACAACTCTACTAGCTTGGGATCGCGCCACCCTCTCTGCGCCTCTTCTCGAATCGTGAGTAGCGCCTGCTCAGGACTTAGAGCATGCTTATAAGGCCGTGCTGTGGTCAGCGCATCATAAATGTCGGCTAACTGCAGGATTCTCGCCAACAGCGGAATGCCTTCACCTCTAAGACCATCTGGGTAACCCGACCCGTCCCATCTCTCGTGGTGGTGCCGGATGATCGGCAAAACAGAAGCCAGCGATCTCATGCCACCGCAAATCTTAGCCCCGCGCTCCGCATGCGCTTTCATAGTTTCCCACTCTTCAGGCGTTAACGGCCCGGGCTTGAACAGGACTGTATCCGGTACCGCGACCTTTCCTATGTCGTGGAGATAGCCTCCGCGCTGCAGAGCCAGAATGTCGGCGGCCGGCAAGCCGAGGGTCAGACCCATTGCGGCTCCCATCAACGCCAAGCGATGGCAATGCTGCCCGAGTTCCGGATCGCGATCTTCTACCGATTGCGCCAGAGAAAACAGCACCGCTTCCGAGTCGTCGAGCGAATCGATCATCGCTTTATGGCGTAGGCTGGCCTGTACACGGGCCTGGAAAGCCCGCGGCCTCAGCGGCCGCATTAGGAATTCATCCGCTCCGGCGTCCAACGCTCGCACTTCCTCTTCGAGATCGTCATAATTACCGATCATGTAGACCGGAAGGAACTGTGTCGCTGCACTTTTCTTCAGAAGCCGGCAAAGTTCCATTCCTCCGGACAGCGGAGTAGCGACGTCGATCAGAACCAGATCGATTGCGTGCTGCGCGACCGCAGTCATCGCTTCCGATGGCGTACTCGCCTCAATCATTGCGTGATCGAGCCCGGCAAGTGCTGCTCTCACCGTCCGCGCTCCCGTCTCCGAGGCGTTTACCATCAGAAGAGTCGCGGCCGGCCGGACCATTTTGCTGGCCGATAGGTCGCCTCGCAAAACACTTTGGCTTCCCGCCATTCTGCCCTGCTCCGTTTTAGTGATGAGTGCGATGCCCATTGTCGACGTTCTGAGTTCCTATCGACCTAAGTGCCGGATTTGTTTAGAAAATCTGTCGGGAGCTTTTTTCTGCTATGCATCCCGGTACTAGGGGAAAATCCTACCCCTTCGTGTGCGCGAGCGGGCATCTTGTCTGGGTAGAATAGTCGGGTAAGCGCCGGTCCATAGGGAAGATCGCTACAGAAGGTTTGAGGAAAAAGTTCCAGATTCTACTCATCGAAGACAATCCCGGAGACGTGCGTCTCCTCGAAGAAGTGTTTACTGAGCTTTGCCCCAACGTCGCGATGCGAGTGGCAAAGGATGGCGCCGAGGCTCTGGAGATGCTCTCGATAGAGGATCTGTCCGGCAGACCCGACTGGCCTCCCGATTTGGTTCTTCTCGATTTAAATTTGCCGAAAGTGAGCGGCCATGAGGTGCTGGAAAAGGTCAAAAACGATCACCGTACTTCGCGCATACCCGTCATTGTTCTCACTTCATCGCGTGCCGAATATGACATTCGCCGGGCTTACGATGGCCACGCCAACGCTTACCTTAGGAAGCCCAACACACTGGATGGTCTCTTTGCAGCGGCCAACCAGATCAAGGGTTTCTGGCTCGATGCCGTCACCCTCCCGCACTAGAAGTCGCAAAGGCCCGCAAGCGGCGCCCCACGAGAAAGGAAAGTGTATTCGAGTAGCAGGGGCGCGGTCCGTTGTGCGTCCGCTACTTAGATTGTGGCTACCCTTTCATGATCTAATGAAGCCTGAAGGACTCTTTCCTTCCATCGTTCGCTGGCGTCGCCGACGTCGAATCCCGCCTGGAGGATTACTTCCCTGAATACTAAAGTCGCGTCGGTGGTCACTCAAGTGCGCGAGCCTGCTGACCGCTGGACCACCACCGATGCCGCCGAGCTCTACGACGTTGCAAGCTGGGGCAAGGGTTATTTCTCAGTTGGCGAGAATGGCCACCTGCTTGTTCACCCGACTAAAGAAGCTGGCCGGAGCATTGATCTTAAGCAACTTGTGGATACTCTCGAGTGGCGCGGAATTGCCCTGCCGATTCTGATCCGTTTCGCGGATATCATTCGCCACCGTTTAGGCGAAATGCACCAGGCGTTTGATACCTCCATTCGCGAGCATGGCTATAAGGGTGGCTACTGTTGTGTCTACCCGATAAAAGTGAATCAGCAGCGCCAGGTCGTCGAGGAGGTTTTCGAGTTTGGCCGCGCTTATCGCTTCGGCCTCGAAGCTGGCTCCAAGCCCGAGCTGCTGGCGGTCCTTGCGATCGCAGATAACGAAACTCCCATCATCTGCAACGGCTTTAAAGACGATGAATATATCGAAATGGTCATGCTGGCCAAGAAGATTGGTCGCCGGGTCATTCCTGTTGTCGAAAAATACACTGAGCTGGAGCTCATTGCCAAACACGCGCAGGAAGTCGGAGTCAAACCTGTTATCGGGATTCGGGTCAAGCTCGCTAGTCGCGGTTCCGGCCGCTGGAAATCATCTGGGGGCTATCGCTCGAAATTTGGTCTTACCGTTACCGAGGCACTCAAAGCTGTCGAATACCTCAAAGGACTCGGCCTCGAAGACTGTCTCCAACTGCTCCATTTCCATTTAGGCAGCCAGATCACCAACATTCGGCAGATCAAGGCCGCAGTGGTGGAAGCCGGCCGTGTTTACGTCGATCTCAAGAAAATGGGAACCGGCCTGACCTATATGGATGTGGGCGGCGGACTCGGCATCGATTACGACGGTTCTCAGACCGACTTTGAGTCAAGCGTCAATTACACGCTCGAAGAGTATGCCCGTGACGTGGTTCATCACATCCAAAGCATCTGTGACGAGGCCGAGGTAGCGCACCCGACGATCATCACCGAGAGCGGCCGCGCGGTAGCCGCCTATCATAGCCTTCTTGTCTTCAACGTGCTTGGTGTAAGCGGCTTTGGAGAAGAGGAACTGCCCGCGAGCGTGCCCGAAGATGCCGAGCAGCCGCTCATCGATCTTTTTGAGACTCATCGTTCTCTTAACAAGAAGAATCTGCTTGAAAGCCATCACGACGCCCAGCAGGCGCTCGATTCCGCTTTGAATCTCTTCAGCCTCGGTTATCTTTCGCTATCTCAGCGAAGCCTTTCTGAAAACCTTTATTGGGCTATCTGCCGCAAAACGCTGCGCCTGGCCAGCGAGCTCGAGTTTTTCCCCGAAGAGTTGGAAGGTTTGAACGGTTTGCTCTCCGATACTTACTTCTGCAACTTTTCACTTTTTCAAAGCATGCCTGATAGTTGGGCGGTTAAACAGTTGTTCCCCATAATGCCGATTCACCGGCTCGAGGAGCGCCCCACCCGTCACGGCGTGCTCGGCGACATATCTTGCGATTCGGACGGGAAAGTCGACCAGTTCATCGACCGTCACGACGTGAAGAAGACTTTGCCGCTGCATGCCTTCAACAACGGCACTTACATACTCGGAGCCTTTCTGCTGGGCGCTTACCAGGAAATTCTCGGCGACTTGCACAATCTCTTCGGCGATACCAATGCAGTACACGTCAGTCTTGACCAGGATGGCGACGTCGTGCTTGAAACCGTAGTCAAAGGCGACACGGTCCGTGAAGTCCTCGATTACGTCCAGTACAACTCGCAGACATTGCTCGATCAGTTCCGCAAGGACGTGGAGCTTGCTGTCCGCGAGCAGCGTATCGGCTATGAGGAATCGGGTCGTTTGCTCAAGTTCTACGAAGAAGGGCTACAAGGCTACACGTATCTCGAACAGTAGCATCGCCGCTCCGCTTCGCGTAGTCCTGGTTGAGCCTCGCAACCCGCTGAACATAGGTGCCGTCGCCCGCGCCATGAGCAACTTCGGCTTCGCGGACCTACGCCTGGTGAACCCGTACGATGTGGCGTTCCTGGAAGCGCGGTCCGCTGTTCGCTCGCACTACATCCTCGAACAGGCGCAAATCTGCCAGACTGTAACGGATGCCGTTGCCGGCGTCACGCTCGTCGCCGGAACTACAGCGCTCGGTCATCGCGATCTCCATGCGCCTCTTTATCGCCTGGAGGCCGCCGCCGAGCTGATTCGGGAGCGCCTCACCGAATCTCCGGTCGCTCTGCTCTTTGGCTCTGAAAAGTTCGGGCTTTCGAATCAGCATATGAGTCACTGTCACTGGCTGTTGCGCATCCCAACGCGTGAAGAGCATGGTTCCATGAACCTTGGACAGGCGGTTGCGATTTGCCTGTACGAATTGCGTCGTGATGCTGCTGCCGCGGTGCATCGGTTTACGCCCGTCCCGCCGGTTTCGGCCGACGATAGTGAGCGCTTCACCGCTCTTCTTCTGGACGCGCTGCATCGCTCTGGTTATATCCAGGAGCGCACCGCCGCATCCGGCGAACTTAAACTTCGCCGTCTTGTAGGCCGTCTAGGCCTGCCTGCCTCGGACGCCGAGGCCTGGCTTGGCATGCTGCGCCAGATCCTCTGGAAATTAGAGCACGGCGACGCAGGCTGAAACTGGCTATCGCTACCCTGAGCTAAGGTCGCTTGGCCGGGGCTATCCGAAATCGGCGCCGTCCTTCAATGCGATAGATTTCAAAATCGGCGAAGTCCACCGTTAGAATAAGGGGCAGAGACTCACGTTTGGCCAGGTAAACGAGAGTGGCGTCCGCGAAATCCATCGGCCGATCAGCATAGCGAGACATCAGATTGTGCACAGGCGGCAATTCCTCGTGATCAATCGTCGCCTGTATAACGGCTCCGGAACGAATAAATCTCCAAGCTGTTTCCATCTCGAGGCGGCTGTCGCCGATCAGATGAAACAACTCTGTTAAGACGGCTTCTGATGTCAGCAGAGGCAATCGCATTTGCTGGAAAGCGTCAACGCAAAGGGTGTGCCAGCGATCCGTTCGGTCCAGAAGCGCCAGAATCGCGCCGGTATCGCTCAGAGCATTAGCACGTATCACGCCGGTCCAGACGTTTCCGGATCGCCAGCCGTGCTGTTTCCGCTCGCCGAGGGTTATGGCCCGAAATAGCGCCTAGGCAACTCCCCGCAGCCAGGTGCAATCTTTGCTGCTCCTGGTCATCGGCAGCATCCGGCTTGCTCCTCTTCAACCATTCGCGTGCAGCATAGTCCAAAACCGAAGAAACGGGCACTCTGCGCAGCCGTGCTTCCCGTTCCAGATCCGATTTGAGATCACTCGACAGACGCCAGCTATACACCTCGGTCCTCATGCATTACATTGTAGTGCAGTTCTCGGCTCCGCCTGCCGTCCTCCTGCTCGTGACCCGCGGTCCCTTCGCGGTTGACCATCAGCTTCTCTTCTCTGCCGCCCTGGTGTTGCGTCCTTGAAGATTGCTACCAGAGGAGGCTTCGACCTCTTCCCGTGCCTTCGAGCCGTACTTTCGTGCAAAGGTTCGCGTGAATTCAGCTCCAAGGAAAAATATCTGGCCTGAATAGTAGATCCATGCAATCAGAACAACGATTGAAGCCGCCGCTCCATACATTGAGCTATAACTCGCTCTGCCCAAATAAATACCCAAGACGAACTTGCCGATTGTAAACAGGAGTGAAGTTACGGCTCCGCCCAGGATCACGTCGCTCCACTCGATGTGCGCGTCTGGCATGATCTTGTAGATCGCCGCGAAAAGACCCGTGATCACCATAAACGATACGACGAAATTGACGAGATGCAACAACGTTGTCTGGCTGCCTGAAATAGAGGGTAGGAGGGCTCCCAAGGCTGTGATCCAGGTACTCAGAACAAGCGAAATGATCAAGAGGAATCCGATCCCTAGGACAATTCCAAAGGAAAAGAGTCGTTCTTTAACGTAGCTGGTGACCATCTGGAACCCGCTCAGGTCTTCCGTAGGCACGTCCCAAATCAGATTCAAGGCAGCGCGTAGCTCGATCACTACACCCGAGGCGCTAAAGAGAAGGGTGATCAGGCCGAGAGCGGTCGCGATAGCGCCCTGAGTGGTGTTCTTCGAACCTTGCAGAAACGCTGCCATGGCTTTGCCCGCGGCGGGTCCAACCAGTGCCTGCGCCTGGCTGACTGTTTGCTGCTCCGCGGCAGAGTGCCCGAAAACCAGTCCCACGATCGACACTAAGACCAGCAGCAAAGGCGCCAGCGAAAGAAGGGAATAGAAAGCTAACGACGCTCCCAACCTCGGCGCATTGTGTTTATTCCAATCGCTCAGGCTCTCAACCAGCAGCGACTTGACATCTCGCCACCCGAGACGTGTCCATTCCTTATATCGGTTTCCCGCTATGCGCTCGTTACTTGCGTGGCCGTTTTTCTCATCCGAAATCATGGATTGCCTCTCAAGCCGTTCAGGACCAGATTACAGCTGTTCCCGCGCAACAAGGGGCCCTTCGGTCCCCCGGGCGTGTTCTTCGGCGGATGATTCGGGCCACAACGCTTGGCGCAAACCCGCGAGTTGGTTGCAATCGGCCGACTGAGCGAGCCTGATGCAAATATCCGGCACGTTGCATCGTAACCAAGTCTGAACCGTGGCACACTTTGTTAGCGCGGGTTTAATGCGAGCCGATCATCGAGAGGTCTCGGCTGGTGGCGGAGTCTCTGGCTGCTGTTCCAGGGCGGCATAAGCCAGTGTGTGAAACTCACCCATCGTACTGGGAGAGCCGGGATGAAGTTGGGCCATGAAAACCGTGATCATGTCTTCCTTTGGATCGATAGTGAATCCGGTGTAGAAGAATCCTCCCCACTCATACTGCCCCGCACTCCCGAGTTCATGCAGGGGCGTCTTTACGCCGCCTATGCCGAAGCCGAGACCGAACTCCTGATCGGGGAACTTGGGGCCAAGCTGGTCATGTGTCATCAGCTCAACCGATTTTCGGCTGATCAATTGTGTTTTGCCAACCTTTCCGTTATTCAACATCAACTGGCAGAAGCGGGCATAATCCGAGGCGGTGGAGCACAGACCAGCGCCGCCCGAGAAAAGTTTTCTCGGACCGCGGACCGGATAATCCGCCGAATAGGAAAAAGTTCCTTCCGTGATTGGTGTATCCGGGAACCGGGACAGTCCTTTGCCCTCGTACCAGGTGTAAGCGGCGGCAAGCCGGTCGAGCTTATCTTGGGGAACGTAGAAGAATGTATCCTGCATGCCAAGCGGCTCGAATACGCGTTCCTTGAGGAAGCGATCCAGCGGTTTGCCTGAAATGACCTCGATCAAATACCCGAGTACATCGACATTCAATCCATAATTCCAGCGTTCGCCGGGATTGAATAGCAGCGGCAAGCGAGCGAGACGCTTCACACTCTCGCCGATTGTTCCATCGAAGGGCAGCAGACCGCTGGCGACGTTCGCGTCTTTGTAAAACGGTCCAAGCGCTGGATCCCAGTTGTAGCCGATGCCAGAGGTGTGAGTCAGCAGGTTCCTGATTGTGATCGGTTGGGTCGCGGGAATGGTGTAAGGCTTTCCGTCTTTTGGCGTGACCAGCACCTTGGGATCGCCGAACTCAGGGATATACTTCGAGATTGGATCGTCGAGCTCAAACCGGCCTTCCTCGTAGAGCATCATCACGGCCAAGGTCACAATCGGCTTGGTCATCGAGCAGATGCGAAAGATCGAGTCGGTACGCATCGGCTTGGAGTTTTCGCGATCCTGTTTGCCATTCGCCCGTAGCCAGATCACTTGGCCGTGACGAGCAACAAGGGTGACCGCACCCGCGATTTCGCCACGGTCAACGCTGCCCTGCACAACCGCCACAATCCCTTCCAAGCGCGCGGATGAGAAGCCCATAGAGTCAGGTTTGGTTGCTGGTCGCTGGGCAAGCGCGTGGCGGACGCCGATACTCGCGAGGAGGAAGAGCACCAGCGCGAGAACCGGGTGCCGCGGAGTTAGGGAAGAAAGGACGCGATTACGTGACATGACAAAGGTCTCGGGTGGAGTTTACACTAGAAGCTTCTGTCTTCCATTGCGTAGCAGTGCTTATCTTCCAAAAGCAGCACCCATTTCACCGCTATATTGGTTGAAAAGCCTTTCGGCGCATCCCGATGCCCTCGGTGACTGCGACAGAAACTTTTTGTCCTCAAAATTCCACGGCGCGCAAGGAGCTGGTATCCCCGAAAAAGCATTCGACCCAAACGAAATCGAGACGAAGTGGCACGCAAGATGGACAAGCGAGCCGGCGCTTTATAAAGCGGACCAGCCCGATAAGCCCAAGTACTACGTGCTCGAAATGCTGCCTTACCCGAGCGGCCGGCTGCACATGGGACACGTGCGTAACTATGCGATTGGAGACGCGCTGGCGCGGCATATGTGGATGCGTGGCTACAACGTTCTGCATCCCATGGGATGGGACTCGTTCGGCTTGCCCGCCGAGAATGCGGCTCTCAAGGAAAATCGCAACCCGCGGGAGTGGACGCTCGGCAATATCGCGCATATGAAAGCGCAGATGCAGCGCCTCGGGTTTGCGTTCGATTGGAGCCGCGAAGTTACCACTTGTGAACCCGAATACTACCGGTGGAATCAGTGGTTCTTCCTGAAGATGTTCGAGCGCGGCTTGGCGTATCGGAAAGAGGCGCTGCTGAACTGGTGCCCTGAGTGCGCAACCGTGCTGGCGAATGAACAAGTGGTGAACGGCTGCTGCTGGCGGCATGAGACGACGCCGGTCGAGCAGCGCGCCATGCAGCAATGGTTTTTGAAGACGACGGCTTACGCGGCTGAGTTGCTGGATGGAATGAAGCAGCTCGAAGGAGGCTGGCCGGAGCGCGTACTGGCCATGCAGCGCAATTGGATCGGCCGTTCCGAGGGCGCGGAAGTCGATTTCCCGGTCGAGAATTCCGCCGCCAAGATCCGCGTTTTCACGACACGTATCGACACGATCTACGGCGCGACTTGCCTGATCCTGGCCCCGGAACATCCCTCAGTCGAGACGCTCGTTACGGACGACGGCGAGCGGCTGAAGATCAAAGAGATGATCGACGCCTCCGCGCGCGAAGAGGTTGGGCAGGAGGAGAAGCTCGGGCTTTTCACGGGCGGCTATGCCATTCATCCATTCAGCGGAGCAAAGATTCCCATCTGGATCGGCAATTTCGTGCTGATAGGATATGGTACCGGCGCAATCATGGCAGTCCCGGCGCATGATGAACGGGACTTCGAGTTCTGCCGCAGCTATGGTATTCCGGTCGTTCCGGTAATTCGGCCTGTCGATGGATCTCTGGCTGATAGCGAAGCCATCACTGAGCCGTTTCTCGAATACGGCCTCGTCGAGAATTCCGGCGAGTGGTCGGGCTTGCCCAGCGCGGAAGCGCGCGCCAGAATGACCTCGTACGCGAACGAGCGAGGGTTCGGCGCAGCCGCCGTCACCTATCGGCTCAAAGACTGGGGCATCTCGCGGCAGCGCTACTGGGGGACGCCCATTCCGATTATCTATTGCGACAAGTGTGGCGCGGTGCCGGTTCCGGAGCAGGATTTGCCGGTGCGCCTGGCGGACAACGTGAAGGTCACCGGGCAAGGACGTTCGCCGCTGGAAGCCGTGCCCGCGTTTATGAATGTTCCGTGTCCGAAGTGCGGCGGCATCGGGCAGCGCGAGAGCGACACCATGGACACCTTCGTCGATTCATCCTGGTATTTCTATCGCTATTGCGATGCGCGCAACGATAAAGCTCCGTTCGACTCCGTGACCATCGCTCGCTGGTTCCCAATTGATCAATACATCGGTGGTGTCGAGCATGCCATCCTGCACCTGATCTACTCGCGCTTCTGGACGAAAATGATGCGCGACATTGGGTTGATTCAAAATGGCGAGCCGGTGAAGCGTCTTTTCACGCAAGGCATGGTGATTAAGGATGGCGCCAAGATGTCGAAAAGTCTCGGCAACGTGGTGTCGCCCGACGATATGGTGACACAGTATGGTGCGGACGCGGCGCGCATGTATTCGCTCTTCGCTGCCCCGCCCGACCGCGACCTGGACTGGCAGGAGGATGGCGTTTCAGGAGTTAGCAAGTTCCTAGGACGGGTGTACCGCTTTGTGACTCGTAACGCGCACAGGGAGAGTGCAAATACAGCCAGTGAGGCGGATCGCCAAGCGCTCCGTTCTCTCCATCAAACGATTCAGAAGATCACGACCGACTTCGATAGCCGGTGGCACTTCAATACCTCGATCGCCTCGCTGATGGAGTTGACAAACGAATTGCTCGAACTGGAGGACCAGCTTTCGGTCTCAGTTCTTGGCCCGATCTGTCGCGATGTCACCTTGCTGTTGGCCCCGTTCGCTCCCTATGCGGCGCAAGACCTTTGGGAGACGCTGGGCCAAACGGCGCCGGTGTTCCGGCAACCGTGGCCGAGTTTTGACCCGGAACTGGCGAAGGAAGACCTGCTCGAGATTCCCGTCCAGATAAACGGCAAATTGCGCGCCCACCTGCAGGTGCCGCTTGGAACTTCGCGCGCCGAACTCGAACATTTGGCCCTCCAAAATGAAAAAACGAAGCCGTTTCTGGCCGGTAAGCAGGTCGTCAAGGTTGTCGTGGTACTTGATCGGCTCGTCAACATCGTCGTCCGGTAAGTTACAGGACGCCGGTGGCCAGTACGGGGTCACGACACCAAACGTCAAAAACAGCACGCTTGGCTGCGATTCCGGTAACCATAGCCCGTAATTGCCCAGACGCAAGCTTTAGCGGCACTTTGGCGTGGCCTCCTCACCTTGGGTTGTGCGTATCGTTAAATGTTTGGGTTTGATGCGTTGCGTAAACAAAGGTCTATGCAACACACACACCGTTGCATGATCCCCGCAGGTTTCCGGTAGTGCCACATTTCAACGAGTGAACAGAAGATCGATCTACCCTGCGCGTTACTGACGGGTAACCCCAGACAGCCCTCAAATCTCAAGTTTGCGTGGTATCGGTCAGCTTGACTGCAGGACGCGGATCAGCGTCCTTTAGGGCATGCTCCGTGCTGGAAGTGGAACTTTGCCGCAAGCCACTCTGCCGTGCGCCTAGATTGCATGCTATGCGAAAGTCTAACGGCCCAAAAGACCTGAGATGACTCAAGAAGGCCAACGACGGACACCAACGACCGCCCACGGCCGCGGAACGAATCGCCATTGGCGCAGGTTGTACGGGTGAACGGCTTGCAGTAAGTGCGAATCCACCTCTTCAACGCCTCGGCCCGATTTGAGTCCGCATCGATTCCGGCGATGACCATCCACCAGGTTGCGTCGCGGACATTCCAGGCAGTCGCGGCTTTTAAAAACACAGTGAACTTGTCCATGAAATGGATTGCTCAACCATGCTTTCATCCCTTAGCTATTCCAGCGGTCGGCGTTGGCTCCTGGTACCGGCGTCCTCAGGAAAGAGCAGGACCTCGGGAGTGACACAGGGATGAACTATCAAAGCCTTGATCAGTCCGGCGTAGTCCCGGGCATCCGATCACAACGCGGGCCGCCGCAAGCGGCGACGGCGGCCCGCGTTAAACAGATCCACTGATTTCACCTGCCGCTCAGCAGTGTTGATCTCCTGATCTTCCGTTCGTTGCCGCTCTGGTCGAGCAGAGTTCTTCTCGTTGAATCATTATTGATCGAGTCCTCTTGGGAAATCGCGGTTATCGGTCGTCACAATCCCTGCCATGCTCCGGCCGGAGCTTGTGATCGTAGATGTAACCGCCAATGCGGATGCCCAGCAGCGCGCCTGCATCCTGATCGGTGCGGAAATGGATTCCTCCATAAACGCGCGCATCTGAGATGTCATCGGTGATCTCCTCGAGCCTTGAGTAATGCAGCGTCACGCCTGGGAGCGCCGGCGTCGACAGGGTAATCGAGAACGGGCCCTCGCCATAGATCTTCTCCATCACTTCTCTCGCAGCGTTGCTTAAAGTGCCATGAGCGGAAGGATAGGAGGGGAAACAAGGCGTCGTGATTAGGGGCTTGAAGCTGGGGTCCGGAGTGGTCTTATCATTGCCGTCATCGCCGGCATCGTGAATCGCCGTCTCCGGCCGCCAGAATTTGTACAGGTACTTGTTGTAAAAGGTCGCAACTGCAGCATCGCTCATAGCCATGTTGATAAGCGCAAAGACGCGCGCGTTCTCAGATAATGACCGCGGCTTCGCGGTGGTGATCTGTCTTGCGACATCGTTAAAAACGAGGGGTGCGACATCATACTCGTAGAACAGGGCTACATTCGTCTGGTCCTGCGTCCGCTCGGTGCTGTTCACGTCACCTAACTCCTTCACCTCGTCATAGGCCCGCGTATACCGGCCACTGGTGAGGGCGGGAGGTGGACCCAGAAAGAACTGGCTGGCGCCCCGGATACCGAAAGGCGTCACGTTCTGCCAATTGAAAAACAGTCCTCCGGCAGCCGTGCAACTGGGGGTAAGTTGCCAAACCCCGGGGTTGGGCGAGGTGGGTAGAAAGAATTCGAGCGGGCTCGATCCGTCGTTCGCGCGCGCGGCGATCATGGCGACAGCAGCGGCCTGGCCTGTGGCAATTCCTGCCGTTTTCCTGGGGCCGTCCGGGATCGTTGCGAGAGAACTTGCATAGGCGGCATTCAGTGTGGAGAGGCTGGCAGGGAAGCAATTACTAAGGACTCCATAAGCGGCAGCGACAGCCGCAGCTTCAGCCGACGCATCGTCGGGCGCGCTTATGGTTCCGAGATACGGCTTGTAGTGTCGTGTGATTGCGTTGACCGCCTCGAATACGGCAAGTTGCGTAATCGCCGCAAATCGAGCCTGCGGGAAGGGGGGTTGCGAGCTGACCGTGGCCTGCATGATCGCGTCCCAGTCCTGAACGACATCGGATCTGCCGGTCAATGGGATAAACAGCAACACCAACAGACCGCAGAAGGGTTTCCACAACTGTTTCCTGCTCATTGTCCCCACCTCTGGCGGTTTGAGCCTGGCGAACGTTACCGATTGGCGCCGGGGCCGTCCTGATCGCCGTATTATTCCAGTCGATGACCGGGTTCTGTGCCTCCGCTTTCCCAATTACCGCGACGCCAGTTGCGGGCGGGATCCCTAAAAGTTGTTTTCCATTGATCATGTGAGCCTCCGGATAGTGCAGACTGTTGTATTTGCCAACAACGCGAGAGTACGATGTAACCACCGCGAATGTCCTTCGCAGATCCCGAAGAAATTCGGATAAAATCCTGAAATCGATATGGCACCCCAGTCAAGTCAAAGCCTGAAGTTTGGACCTTACCGGCTTGACCGGGACCAGCGCCTTCTCTTCAAAGGAAGCGAAATCATCCCCCTCGCGCCCAGGCTCTATGACACGCTCTTGGCGCTGGTTGAGAGTGGCGGCAGGATCGCTGATAAAGAAGACCTGCTCAGACGGGTCTGGCACGACGCATTTGTAGAGGAAGGCAACCTGGCAAGGAATGTTTCGACTCTGCGCAGGATACTGGGCGAGGGTCCGCGGGACCACAAATACATCATCACCGTCCCGAAACGCGGTTATCGTTTTGCCGCAACATTGACCACCTCCCGAGCGTTGGAACAAGAGGCCGGAGCCGATTCGATATGGTCTGGCCCTGCATCGGCCCAAACTTCAACTGGCGAAGGAAACGGCACAACACCGTTCTCCACCAGCCATCCGGCTTCGGAGCCGCGGGGTCAGAAGATTGCTCGAAGCTTCGTGGGTCGCGACATCGAGATGAAGCAGCTAGAAGGGCATTTCGAAAACATGCTCGGGGGCGGCGGCAAGCTCGTTTTTCTCACCGGCGAAGCCGGTATAGGCAAATCCTCACTCGCTGAATGGTTTATAAACTCGATTCACCCTCGGCATCCGGAATTGCGCGTTGCGACAGGTCGCGCGGTCGAGCAATACGGTCCGGGCGAATCGTATCTTCCATTTTTGGACGCGCTTTCCGGATTGGTGCGTGAGCACGGAGATCAGATCAGGAATCACCTGCGCAGACAAGCCCCGACCTGGTGTCTGCAGTTGCCGGCCTTCACGTCGGGAGCAGAAATGGAAGCACTGCGGTCCGAGACGGCGGGGGCGACGAAGCAGCGCATGGTGCGCGAGATCGGAGATGCCTTGGGGGCGCTCTCGCTGGACGCTCCCCTGCTTCTACTTCTTGAAGACCTGCATTGGGCGGATCGTCCCACCATCGACCTGCTGCGGCATTTATGTCACCGGGTAGAGACACAGAGGGTACTGGTGCTTGCCACAGTCCGTCCTGAAGATATTCAGATCCCGAATCACGCTCTGAAGAACTGCATCGCAGACATGAAAGCGCGGCAGTCGTGCGACGAGATCGTGCTGGACGCGCTCACCGACGACGAAGTCTGCATTCTGCTTTGCCGCCGATTCGAGCCCAATCAGTTTCCGGACGAGTTTGCGTCTCTGATCTGGAAGAGGACGGACGGCAATCCTCTGTTTACAGTAAGCCTGCTGGATTTTCTCGCCTGTTCCGGCGATATCGTTCATGACGGCGTGAGCTGGAATATGGCGAGCCCTCCAGCTCAGATGGTGCGGAAGATTCCGGATAGCGTGCGCGCGATGATCCGCCAGAAGAGCGAGGTGCTCGAACCCGATGCCCGCCTGGCACTCCAGTACGCCAGCATCGAGGGCGAGGAGTTCCTCTCCAGTGTTGTCGCCCGGCTGCTTGGTACCGAACAGTTGCGCGTCGAAGAAGGGCTTGTATCTCTCGCTGAGAACCACCGGCTCATCCGAGTTCTCGGCGAAGAAGAGTTGCCGGATGGCGCTCTTGTGACGTGCTATGCCTTTGCTCACGCGCTTTACCAGAATGTCTTCTACGAAGAGATCGTCGCCGCGCGACGAACACAATTACACGCTATTGCGGGCGAGCAGTTGCTGAAACATTACGGCGACCTGGCGCCGCGCATTGCCGGGCAACTCGCGATGCATTTCGAGCGCGGGCGCAACTGGGGGCGCGCCGTCGAGTTTCTCATGCTTGCAGCCGCCAACGCGCGGAACATGTACGCCAACAGTCAGGCCGAAGAGCATTACACAAACGCTCTCGAAGTGTCCGCGAGGCTGGCAGAGAACGCCCGTGCCGAGGCTCAGTTCAGGATCTACGAAAAACGCGCAGCGGTCTACCCCGCCACCGGCCGTTTCGATTTGTCGATCGCCGACGGCCGGGAGATGATCCAACGTGCGCGCACGGCAGGTTCGGCGGAACTCGAGTGCGCCGCGCTGTACACGCTCGGCAATACGCTTTTTTGGGCTCACCGTTTGAATGAGATGCAATCGACGCTTGAGGAGGTCCTTCGAGTGTCCGCAGCGAACGAAGCCGGTCGCCTGCGGGCTCTTGCTCTGATGGCGCAGGGGCATCTCGCGTCCGGCGATTTGTCTTCGGCAGAGGACAAGCTGCGGACGTTAATGCAATGTTCTCTTTCGCTCGACAGGAAGACGCTTTCCGACACTCTCGATTTACGTGCGCGCCTTTCGTTCTTCCGCTCGGAATACGAAGATGCGGAACAGATGTTCCGGAAACAGATCGAGCTGGCCTTCGAGCTCAGTGATGCATTTGAGTTTGTGAAGGCGAACTACTTCCTCGACCTCACGCTGGCGAATCTGGGTCGAGTGTCTGAGGCGTTTGCGGTGCTGAGCTCTGCCATGGATATCGCGAAGCGCAATGGCGAAATCTTCTGGTTATCGCGCATGCCGAACGCATTCGGTTGGATCCATCGTGAAATGCAGGATTTCGAAGGAGCGGAGGCTTTTGATCGGGAAGGCGCTGCCATTGGCATGAAGCGGGCTTTGGAGAAGCCGAGGTCAATTCCGTCATCAATCTGGCGATGGATCACCTGCACTCGAATGATCAGGCCACTGTTTGCTCCGCGATGAAAACCGCCGCGTCCCTGCTTTCACAGGACGCTTGGTTTCGGTGGCGCTTCGAAATCCGATTCCTTCATGCGCGAGCCGAGCAGACATTGGCCAGAACAGACGCAATCGCGTTGCTCGAGAAAGCGACTCAATATGGCGCACACAAATACATCATCATCGCGCGCACCTTGCTGTCGCGGATCGCGATGCTCTCCGCCGATATCGACACGGCTGCTGAAGAGATAAGAGCAGCATGTTCCATGCTTAAACGCTATCCTGCCCTTCTGTGTGGCTGGCGGGCGCATGCGATGCTCGGCCGAGTTGAGATGCAATGCGGCAATCCTGATGCCGGCATTACGGCATACAGACTGGCCGCTTCAAACATCCAATATGTCGCCGATCACATTGATGACAAACGTTTGCGTAGCATATTCCTCAGCTCGGATGCGATCCGCAACCTACTCCGTGATGCGGGCGAGCGAATATGCACTGAATAGCAGCGCATATGGGTCGGCGTCTGCACCGATCCAGCAAGCGTTACGTACTCATCTCGACGAAGCCGCCGAGCTATTACGTGACCTCCGGGATTTGCACGACGACTGTCCTGAACCCGAAGTGCGCTGGCCGCTGGCCGCTGGCCGCTGCACTTCGTGATTGCGGCCACAGTCTAGGGGAAGTGGGGCGGCTGGAAGAGGCCAGGAAGCTGCTACACGAGGTGACGGGCTTTCCTCTCGCCATACCGAACCCCTCATGGGGTCAATACTGCTGGAGGCGTTCCTTGATCCGGCGTTCGGTCCGTTGTGGGAAAGGCACGACGCCAGGAAAATCTTTGCCTGCTTCCGGCTTTGTTGTATGAGAACCGGCGGGCCGAAGCCGCCGATCGCTACCCTGCGCTGGACGATTTGCTTGTTAGGGCGTTGGCGGATGGAGACAAGTCTCTGGATGAGCTTGAGGCAATGATTATCCCTCCGCCTGAGGGCGACGGATTTCGCGTTGCAAAAAGATATTGCGATTAGTCTCCTGAAGGCGACAGGTTTTCGCAACGAAGCCTTGCCGTGGTATTTGACGTTCAGTGTAGTCACCCCAGTACCGAACCCTGCACTGCGCCTCAAAATGTCACTAAAGTTGCCGGACAAATCTGCCGATATGTAAAAAGAGCGTGCTTCGCACGTAACCTGTTTTAAGCTAAGAGTAAAGGCGGCGTTTTTGGGCACGGATAGTGCGATCTGGGCTAAGTCTCTTACCAAGAAATTTTGCTCGGGAGGCGCGGAGATTAGTGTCTTCCATGAGCTCTCGCTCGATGTCTGCCGTGGCGAGCGCTTGGCGCTGATCGGCGAATCGGGTGCGGGCAAATCGACCCTTTTGCACCTACTTGGCGGTTTGGATCGTCCTATTAAGGGTGAGATCTATTACAACGGCCGCGATATCGTTGCCATGGATGAGCAAGCATTGGCGAGGTTCCGCAACCGGGAGCTAGGGTTCGTTTGGCAAAATCCGTCTCTGCTCCCCGAGTTTAGTGCTTTGGAAAATGTCACAATGCCGCTGCTGATTAGGGGCATCCACCCCGACGTCGCGGCAAGAACGGCGGCCGCGAGGTTGGATGAGGTTGGTCTGAAAGCAAGAATGGCGCACCGGACAGGCGAACTGTCGGGCGGAGAACAACAACGAGTATCCTTGGCTCGCGCCTTAGTCGGTGAACCGCAGGTTCTCCTGGCTGACGAGCCCACTGGGAATCTGGACTTCAGGACCGGGGAGACGATTATAGAGCTGCTGAACGAAGTTCACGAGCGATACCGGCTCACATCCGTGTTCGTGACGCATAATCTCGCCTTCGCAAGCCGTTGCGATCGAATTTTAGAGTTGAGTAAGGGTTCGCTGCATGCGCCATTGGCGATAGAGATGCAGGGAACTGGAGTTGTACGGGACGCAACCCGTCCTGGTGGTGGTACTTATGTTTGAACGATACACCGAAAAGGCGCGTCGAGTAATCTTTTTTGCGAGATACGAAGCGAGCCAATTCGGCAGCCCTTATATAGAGACCGAACATTTGCTGCTAGGTCTGCTGCGGGAAGATAAGGCGCTCGCGAACCGGTTTCTGCGCTCACACGCCGCGATTGAATCGATTCGCAAGCAGATTGAGGCGCACACGACGGCGCGTGAAAAGGTGTCGACCTCGGTCGACCTGCCGCTGAGCCATGAGTGTAAGCGCGTATTGGCGTATGGGGCGGAAGAAGCGGAACGCCTTAGCCATAAGCACATCGGCACGGAGCACCTGCTGCTCGGCTTACTGCGCGAGGAAAAGAGTTTCGCGGCGGAAATTTTACACGAGCGCGGGCTGCGTCTCTCCGCGGTGCGCGAGGAGATTGCGCGATCGGCCTCGGAGAAGACTTCGGCGAGCCGGCCCAAGGAGAGCTCGCTGCTGGCTGAGTTTAGTCGCGACTTGACTCAGGCCGCCGTCGATGGAATGCTCGATCCGCTGATTGGACGCGATTCCGAGCTCGACCGGGTGGTGCAGATTCTCTGCCGCCGGACAAAGAACAATCCGGTTCTGATCGGCGAGCCGGGCGTTGGCAAAACCGCGATCGTCGAGGGCCTCGCTCAGCGCATTGCTGATGGCGACGTGCCTTCGTTTTTGTCGGACAAGCGCATTCTGGCGCTCGACTTATCGCTTATCGTAGCGGGTACGAAATACCGCGGTCAGTTCGAAGAACGGCTTAAAACGATTATGAAAGAGCTGATGGACAACCAGAACGCCATCATCTTTATAGACGAGCTGCACACATTAGTAGGCGCAGGGTCGGCTGAGGGCTCGCTTGATGCGGCGAATATTTTAAAACCGGCGCTTTCGCGCGGCGAAATTCAATGCATCGGCGCCACTACTCCCTCCGAGTACCGGAAATCCATCGAGAAGGACCGGTCGCTCGAACGGCGTTTCCAGGCCGTTAAAGTTCCGCCCCCGAGCGAGACCGATGCCATCCGCATCCTCTTCGGCATTAAAGAACGCTACGAGAAGTTCCACGCCGTAGCATACACCGACGAGGCGATCGAATCGGCTGTCTATACTTCCACGCGATTCATTCCCGACCGCTTCTTGCCAGACAAAGCCATCGATTTGATCGATGAGGCCGGTGCGCGCGTGAAGCTGCGTCAGACGACGCTGCCGAGCGAAGTGGCCGATATTCAAAAGCGCATCAAGTTCATCGTCCACCGGATGGAGAACGCGATCGCTAACCATGAGTTTGAAAAAGCCCGATTTTACTCCGACGAAGAGCGCAAAGAACGCGAGAACCTGCGCATTCTTCGCGAGAAGTACAACCTGGATGACACATCGACCGGCGTAGTTTCCAAAGACGACATCGAAGACGTGGTCGCACGATGGACAGGCGTGCCGATGACGTCCATCAAAGAGGAGGAGATCAACAAACTTCTCAGAATTGAAGAAGAACTGCACAAACGTGTCATCAGCCAGGAGAAGGCGATCTCGGCGCTGTCGAGAGCCATTCGCCGGTCGCGTGCAGGTCTGAAGTCGCCGAAAAGGCCATCTGGTTCATTCCTGTTCCTCGGACCCACGGGCGTCGGCAAAACCGAAGTCGCGAGAGCGCTGGCGGACTTCCTGTTCGGCAGCGAGAAATCACTGGTTCGCTTCGATATGTCGGAGTTCATGGAGAAGCACTCAATTTCGAAGCTGATCGGTTCGCCTCCCGGCTATGTGGGCTATGAGGAGGGCGGGCAGCTCACGGAACGCGTGAAGCGAGCGCCTTACTCGATTATTCTGCTAGACGAAATCGAGAAAGCTCATCCGGATATCTACAATATCCTGCTGCAAGTCTTCGAAGATGGGCAGTTGACCGACGGCCTTGGCAACACTGTCGATTTCAAGAACACCATCATCATCATGACCTCAAATCTGGGCGCACGGTTCCTGGATAAGCGTGGCCAGATCGGATTTTCGGCGGAACTCACTACGGGAATTCCGCAGAAGATTGAAGATCAGGTGATGAGCGAAGTAAAGCGGGCCTTCAATCCCGAATTTCTCAACCGTCTGGATGAGGTCATCCTGTTTACCTCGCTAGTGGACGAAGACTTGATCAAAATCATGGAACTGCTGGTCGAGCAGGTTAACACAAACCTGGTTGCGAAGCAGATCAAGATTCGCTTGGAGCCGGAGGCGGCCAAATACATTCTGGATAAGACCTGCACCGACCGCAGCTATGGCGCGCGACCGTTGCGGCGCGCTCTACAGAAGTACATCGAGGATCCGCTCTCGGAAGCATTGATTCAAGGGACACTTCCGCGCCCCGCGGAACTGGTGGTGTACCTTGGCGAGAACGGCCTTTACTGCCGGCCGACAGGCGATCTAGAAGGTCAACCGGTTGCCGCAGGGGGAGTGGAAGAAACGGCTCCCAGCACGGTGACTCCGCTTTACATGTTCTAATACAATCACATTCAAAAGGGGGCGGGACTACGGTCTCGCCCTTTCTAATTTACGGGACCGCCGATTCGGGAACGTTAAACTCTATTGTGCGTGCGCTCATCTGTCCGCTGCGGTGCACCTCCACGTAGATGCTCCACTCTCCCGCTGACGGGAAGACCGGCTTGGCTATGTAGATCCCTTGGTCAATGGAGGGCGCGTTGAAGACTTTAACGTCAGTATGCTGCAAAGTTTCGATCTGTAGGGTGACTGTCGCGCCGAGCACTGGATTATGCCGGTCATCGTTGACGCGGATCTCGAATGGGATCGCCGTGTTGGCCTGCAGAACGGCTCGCGGCTCGAACCGGATGACGAAATTGCCCTCATGTTCCTGCGCCAATGAAAGGCCTGCAGCACAAAGAAGCGCACAGGCCGCGAGCCCGCGTCGCCAGGTAAGAGCGAAAGCTTCAGCGGACCTAGGCGCGGGTCGCGTGTCCGTTGTGCGCGAGTTACTCAAACGAAGCAACGCTAGGACTTTCACAGAATCATTGTAGACGTCAAGAGCCGCAGGCGCGGACTGAAAGCCGCGTAGGAAGCTGACCCGCATCGGATCTATAATCACACCGATTTGTAGCTCTCCTTCACGACTTGACCGCTCAGCCGTCCTTCCGCTTACCGGCAGCACCGAGTCGAGTGATGCCCGCATGTTACCCTTTAACCTTCTCGCCTGTCGTTCATGAGAAAACTCCTCGCACTAAACCGTGGTGAAATCGCTATCCGTATCCTGCGGGCAGCTAACGAATTAGGTCTCCGCACAGTCGCCGTTTATTCGCAGGAAGACCGTCTCAGCCTGCATCACTTTAAGGCTGACGAAGCCTACATGATCGGCCAGGGGAAAGGGCCAGTGCAGGCTTATCTGGATGTCGAAGGCATCGTGAAACTGGCCGCCGGAAAAGAGGTCGATGCAATCCATCCCGGCTATGGCTTCCTTTCAGAGAATCCTGCGTTGCCGCTCGCCTGTGAGCGAGCCGGGATCATCTTCGTCGGCCCGAGCGCTCAAATTCTGGAGTCGTTGGGCGATAAAACGGCAGCCAGAAAGCTGGCCCAGAAAGCGAATATTCCAGTAGTTCCCGGAACCGAAGAGCCTGTCGATCCCTCGAGCGACGAGGCTGAAGCAATTGCGCAACGCATCGGTTTCCCGCTCATCATCAAAGCCGCTTTCGGGGGCGGTGGCCGCGGCATGCGGGTCGTCAATTCGCCGGCAGAGTTCAAGCCGCGCCTTCAAGAGGCGAGCGAGGAAGCTCTAGCCGCCTTCGGCAACTCCGCGGTTTTCCTTGAGCGCTACATCCGGCGAGCGAAGCACGTCGAAATCCAGGTCATCGGAGACAAGCAGGGCAACATTCTTCATCTCTATGAACGCGATTGCTCGGTACAGCGGCGCCATCAGAAAGTGGTCGAGATCGCCCCTGCAATAGGTCTTCCTCAGAAGGTGCGCGCGGAACTCGCCCAAGCGGCGGTGGCGCTGGCGCGTGAAGCGAAGTATTACAACGCCGGAACGGTCGAGTTTCTCGTGGACGCCGACACGCACGAATGGTTCTTCATTGAAGTGAATCCGCGCGTGCAAGTGGAACACACCGTCACCGAAATGATTACCGGGATCGACATTGTGCGCACGCAAATTCAAGTGGCGCAGGGGCTCAGCCTGCACGGCCCGGAGATTAACCTGCCCCTGCAAAAAGAGATTGCAATGCATGGCACGGCGCTGCAATGCCGCGTGACGACCGAAGATCCAGCCAACAACTTCGTCCCGGATTACGGAAGGCTCCAGACCTATCGCTCGCCGGCTGGATTCGGCATCCGTCTCGACGGCGCATCCGCCTATGGCGGGGCGGTAATTTCGCCCTACTATGACTCGCTGCTGGTAAAGGTGACGGCTTGGGGGCGAGATTTCCAGCAGGCCTGCCAGAGAATGGATCGTGCGTTGCGTGAGTTTCGGATCAGGGGAGTCAAAACGAATATCCCCTTTCTCGAAAACGTGGTGCGGCATCCGGCTTTCCAATCGGGCGAGGTAACCACCTCGTTTCTCGACGAAACCCCCGAACTGTTCGACTTTAAACCGCGTCGCGATCGAGCAACCAAACTACTCACTTTCTTGGGCGACGTCATTGTGAACGGCAACCCCGAGGTGGCGGACAAAGATAAGCCGAGCGTCATTCGTGAAGCCCGCGTGCCACATTCAGAAATCAGAAGCGCGCCGGATGGCACCCGCCAGCTACTCGACCGTCTCGGCCCGAAAGAATTCGCGGCCTGGACCATGCAGCAAACCAGGCTGCTCTTGACGGACACCACCTTCCGGGACGCGCATCAGTCCTTAATGGCAACGCGGGTCCGCACCTACGATCTGCTGCGCATCGCAGACTATGTCGCCAGAGAGCTGCCGCAGCTTTACAGCCTCGAGATGTGGGGCGGCGCCACATTCGATGTCTCCATGCGTTTCCTTTTGGAAGATCCTTGGAAACGGCTTCAGGCTTTGCGCGAAAAACTTCCGAACATCTGCTTTCAGATGCTTTTGCGCGCCTCGAACGCGGTCGGGTACACAGCATATCCGGACAATGTAGTGCGCGAGTTCATTCAGGAATCGGCGGAGCAGGGAATCGATATCTTCCGCATATTCGATTCGCTCAACTGGATGCCGAATATGCAGGTGGCAGTGGAAGCAACATTGAAGACGGGACGCGTTTGTGAGGCGGCCGTCTGCTATACGGGCGACATTCTCGATCCCAAACGAGAGAAATACTCCCTCCAATACTACATACGTTTGGCAAAAGAGCTCGAGCGCATGGGCACGCATATCCTCGGCATAAAAGATATGGCCGGTCTCTTGCGGCCTTATGCGGCATACAAGCTGGTAAAGACGCTCCGGGAGGAGATTGACCTCCCCGTTCACCTGCATACGCACGATACCAGCGGTGTGAATGCCGCGACGGTGCTCAAAGCCGCCGAAGCCGGCGTGCATGTGGCTGACGGAGCGATCTCGTCGATGAGCGGAACGACCAGTCAGCCCAACCTGAATTCCATCGTGGCGGCGTTAGCGCATACCGAGCGCGATACCGGATTGAATTTTGAAGCGCTAAACCGCTGCTCAGATTATTGGGAGACCGTACGGGCGTTTTACTCGCCATTCGATGAATCACCTAAATCCGGAAGCTCCGACGTTTACATTCATGAGATGCCTGGCGGCCAGTACACGAACTTAAAGGCGCAAGCCGAAGCGATGGGGCTTGGGGGCCGCTGGCCGGAAATAGCTCGGACGTACGCTGACGTAAACACGGCCTTCGGCGACATCGTGAAAGTCACGCCGTCGAGCAAAGTAGTGGGCGACCTCGCCCTCTATTTGATCAGCCACGACATGACAGTGGAAGAGCTCGAAAACTTGCCGCTCGACCATCACGTCACGCTGCCGAACTCAGTTGCCGACATGTTCATGGGGTCGCTTGGGCAACCGGAAGGCGGCTGGCCGCGCAAATTGCAACAAGTAGTTCTGCACGGCAAGAAACCCGAGCAAGGCAGGCCAGGCGCAAACCTGCCGCCCGCCGATTTAGAAGAAGCCGCTAAAACCGTTCTGGAGAAGGCGGATTCGAAGAGCCGGACGGACCTGTTGAGCTATCTGATGTATCCGGACGTTTTCCTGAAGTTCGCGGCGGCCCGCTTGCAGTTTGGCGACCTCGAGGTGCTGCCAACGCCGCCTTTCTTCTACGGACTCGGCGATCGCGAGGAAGTCACCGTCGAGCTCGAACCCGGCAAGACGCTCATTATCCGCATGCTGACAGTAGGCGAACCGAGGGCCGACGGCATGCGGACCGTCTTCTTCGAGCTGAATGGGCAGCCGCGCCAGGTCGAGGTCAAAGACAACTCGATCAAGGCCGCTGTCAGCGCGCGCCGAAAGGTAGACTCGGCGCAAGCTGGACAGGTGGGCGCTCCGATTCCCGGTGCGATCACAACCGTGTATGTGCAGCCGGGCGAGCAAGTGGAGAAGGGCGACCGGCTCCTTATCCTGGAAGCGATGAAGATGCAGACCACTGTCTACGCTCCAATCGCAGGCAAGATTGCCGAAGTGGCGGTGAAGGCGCGCGACAGCGTCGAAGCCCGCGATCTGCTGGTCACGATTGAGTGAACATCGACCTCCCCGCTAAACTAAAGAAGATGCACCGTGGGGGCGTAGCTCAGTTGGATAGAGCATCAGCCTTCTAAGCTGAGGGTCACAGGTTCGATCCCTGTCGCCCCTACCATGTAATCGCAATTTAAGCGCCGAGCTGTGACTTACCTATTCTCAAAGGACGTCAATTTAGCGCAAAGAGGCGACGCCACAAGGGGCGGGAGGGCTCTGCTGCGAGTGGCTCAGGTTTCCACGCGGGATCAGGAAAAGGTACAAATCGGGCGTGCTCTTTGCTGAAGGCTACGACGACGTGTATCGAGTTATGGACATGTCAGAAACTCCTTGCCCCCATTCAATACTGGTGGCTTGGTGTCTGTGGACTCAAAACTTAAAGAGGCCAAACGAATGCGGCGATCTACGGCTCTTGGCGCAGACGAAGGATCTGGTGATCGTCTTCGAGAAGCCTGATTCACAATCGGATCACAAAACGAAAAGCATCTTCGTCGTCAAGCGTGCGGATTTATCTCATTGCACTCTTGGTATCCACCATCGGGGGGCTTCCCTTCCCTTGTGTGCCCGCAGCACTGACGGGAGTGGTGGAACAAAACTGAGACGCTCAGTGGCCAGCTTCGGGCCTTGTAAATTTAAACAAGCCAGCGCTCGTGTGTTTCGATTGCTGCCGCAATCCGCTATGCGCCGGGTACACGCTGGTCCTGAACGGAATGTGGGCATACCGCGCACCAGGACGGCTGCTTATCTGTGAGCGTGCGAAGAAACGAAACGAAAAGAACGGAAAAGAGAGACAATAAGAACATGGCAGACACTCCGAACGGCGATGGCGATGCCTACAATTTCGACCGGCGGATGGATCGCATCAATGACACCATTGTTTCGTTGACTGAATCGATGGTAATGATGCGGGACTTTATGCTCGATTCACACAAGCTGGCAACGGCACGTCACGAACAGGTCATGGAAGAGATCCGCGAGCTTCTCGGTCTTCAGCGTGAACACCGCATCGACATCATGGCCTTATTTGAAGTGAGCAGACGCACCAAAGAGCGGTTAGACAAGCTGGAAACGTAGCCGCTCGGACCGTTCCTACTCAGATTTCCCCCTGCCCAGGCACATTCTTCTGTTGAGTGACGCCGCTACTCGCCTCCATGGAGCAATCCATGATCTTTCGTTCTGCCCAGCCCCACAAGATCATTCGCCTATTCTGAGGTGGGAAAGAGAGGACGAGTCATCGGGGCAGAAACCGAGAATTGCCGCCAAGAATGGCATAGCAGGGCTGGAGCCTCGCTCAACCAGTGAGTACTCGGAAAGCGATCTTGTTCGTAGGACCCGATCTCTTACAATTCCATTGTGATCCGCATAGGTATTGCCGGTTGGAGATATAAAGGATTGGGAAAATATCGTCTATCCGCTGAAGCCCAGGCCACGCGGCTTCAATGAACTTACCTACATCGCCGGATTTCTTGATACCGTCGAGGTCAATTCTTCGTATTACAGGGCGCCACGACCGTCGGCCGCCAAGAAGTGGGCCGAGAGCGTCGCCCATAACGACACCTTTCAATTTACGGCTAAGCAGCTTTCCCACTCGTTCACGCATGAGCCCAACCCGGCGCCCAACGATGAGAAAGACTTCAACGATGGAATTGCGCCGCTGGTTGAAGCAAAGCGATTTGGTGCGCTGCTGATTCAGTCCCCTGGTCATTTAAGAAGTCGCCGGATTATCTGACTTACCTGGTCAGCCTTGAGAAGCTACTTCGAGTGTATCCGCTCGTGATCGAAGTTCGACATAGTAGCTGGATCGAAGATGACATCCTGGACCTGCTCAGCGAACTAGGCGTTGGTCTCTGCAATATCGATCAACCGTTGTTTTATCGCTCGGTTAAGCCGCGAGTCGATGTAACATCGACAGTTGGTTACATACGTCTTCATGGCCGCAACTACCGGAATTGGTTTTCGCCAACCGCGGACGTGCGCGCGCGATATGACCATCTCTACTCCGTCGAAGAACTGGACGCCTGGGCGGACCGTACGAAGCAGATTGCCAAGGAGGCAAAAGACACCTACCTGGGAGCAACAATCACAACCTGGGGAAGGCCGTTGTGAACGCGCTCGAACTGCGCGCCCTGATTACCGGGCAGCCGGTTGAAGTTCCTTAGCGAGTAAGCGAAACCTATCCGCGTCTGAAATCGATTGCAGTCGCAGAGCTGACGTGATGCCTGCTCATATAGCGCCTCAATGAGACCTGAACGATCATGCGACGGCAGCAGGTTGGATATATTCAACCGAAGAACTGGGCAACGGGACAGGGTTTCCTTGCTCCAACAAAGCTTCGATGTGCAAGCCGATAGCTTCTGCGATCAACCGCTCTACTTCACGCCTGGAAGACCCGGCGGCAACACAACCCGGTAGATCCGGCACATAGGCGCCGTAACCGCCTTCCTCATACTGCTCGATCACGACGGCGTATTTATTCATGCTTCAGCCCTGCTTGTTTCAGGATACCGTTTAGAGTGCCCTTTCGCATCTCCGCGGAAGGATGCCCGGCAATCGTTAATGTGCCCGCTTCCGGCTTATCTGAGTGCTGGTATTGCCGATGGCTGCCGCGTGTCCGTTTGAGCTGCCAACCAGCTTGTTCGACAGCTCTGATAACGTCGCGGATCTTCATGCAGCCGTCTTCAAAATTCGCATGGGTTGGGCAGAGGGCCTCTTTGATCCAGGCTTCGAAACAGGTCGCCTTAGCCGGGGGCATCTTTTGGGGAAGGTTGCCCGTTATTCCGAACCGGCAGACTCAAGGAAATCAAGAAACAGCTCAAACCATACGATTACTTCACTCTTCCCGTAACGCCATCATCGGGTCGATCCGGGCGGCACGACTCGCCGGGATCCAGCTAGCAACCGCCGCGGCTGCTATCAGTACCGCCAATGAGCCGGCTGCCGTAAGCGGATCTGTCGTGCTAAAGAGCGAGCGCATTCTGGAACGTCATCTGGTCCAGCTCGAACTTCGTCTGCACGTTGATTCTTTGTAGGCGCATCTTGAACTCTATTTGCCGGTCGGAGGCATCAATAGGAAGTGAAGCTCTGAGAAAACGGAAGAAATAGACATCCGATTTTCCGATCTTCTCGTATTTTGAATCAAAAGCCGCAAGGGTAGGCTTGCCAGGCACTCGGAGCGACGCGCTCTTCGCCCACGCTTTCGGATCCGAGTCACCGTCCGGGGCTGGCAAGCCAACTACGGCGATGACACAGTACGGATCGCTTTTCAGCACGTTTGCTGCCTGGCTGTCACTGGGCGTCGCCCCCGCCGATCTCAGCTTCAAGACAGCCAATCGAACCGGTTTGGCGCTTGCCCAAACGATACCAATCAAGATCGGCGGCTCCGGTGCTCCAACAAGGGCCGCCATGCTGGAGGATCGTGCCGTGGGTAAGTCATGCGTCCCGTTTGGGTCGGCTGGACCCGCGCTGCCGGGATTTCCCGCAGTGCTCATGTTGGTACCAGTTGTTGTGTTGGAAGGATTTCCCAATGATGCAGTCGGGGGTGGAGCGCCCTCTGGCCCGGACTCGATCACGGTAATCTTCGGCCTGCCGTTGACGGGCATTGGGATCTGCTTCCCCCAAGGCGAATCCATCAGGATCGAGCGCGCATCTTGATCGGTCCAATCCTTGAAATTCTTCTCCTGCCAAACGTGGCTGGCCGCGGCGAAAGCCAACGTGGCTCCCGACAAGAGCAGCACAACAACGCTACGCCGCCTCAATCCGACTGGTGACCGCAGCATAAGATACCTATGTACATCAGAACGAAACCGCCATTGAATGTCAAATCCAGGCTGTTGGTTGCACAACTGATCCATACTGCCTGCGTGCCGCTGTTACCGGCAAGCGGAGACGCCTGCCGAGGCATGAAAGTCCTGGAAGGAGTGCTCGATCTCGCTCACTGTAGTGTCATCTCCCGAGTAAATGCGTTGCAGAATCGGGTCCAGGAAACGGCTGTAGCGGGCAAGCGCTGACAAGTCGCTTTTAGCAATGGCTGATTCCACCGAGCGCTCGGTCTCGGGAGTGACTAACTCGATGCGTCCCACGAACACTCGCACCGTCTGCGAGGGAGTGGGCTCGATCTGCAACGGAAGAACGGCATCGACCGAGGCGGAGGGGGCGAGATAGATCAGGCGCGCACCCTCCTCGAACCAGGAATCCTGCCAGGTGTCGACCATCGCTCGAGCCTCCTTCGGAAACAGACCCTGCGCAATGAGCGTGGCCTCCAGATCCTGCCGCAATTGAGGAAGGGAGCCGTCGAGCGCGGGCGCTTCGGAGGTAAAAGCGTTCTCGATAGGACCGGCGGCGCGATACCCGATCCGGCCATCGCGATTCTCAAAGAGGATGACGCTCGGAACCGGTTCGTAGCCGCGATTTTCGACCAGGATTTTCCCGTCGCTGGATGCGCGCACCGAAAGAGGCACCGGAAAGCGTCCCACGCCGCGATAGAACAGAAATTTTTCACTCTGGCCGCCCACCGTAATGGGAGCGGCATCGGTTGCGCGGGCGGCGTAATAGCGATTCGGACCACTCTCGAGGGGAAGATCGGGCGCGGCGCCGGGCTGAACCTTGATGTTCCTCCATTCGATAGCGCCCGTCAGACTGCGCAGTGATGTGTCGATCCCGTTCAGGTTTGCTGGCAGCCGCTGCATCGAATCGTCAACCCTGCTCTTCTGAAAGACTTCGTAGTCAGCTTGCGGATACCACTCGGTGATGAGTCCTTTGGGAAATGCGACCTTCACATGTGCGTCGAGCTCGCGCGAACTGTAGAAATACATCACCGGCGTCTCCATACGCACGGTTCCCTGCAGCCGCCACTTGAAGCCTCGATGCCCGTAGTCGTTAACGAAGCGAGGGAGGTCGTTCTTGCAACCTAGGGCATCCCACTCGATGGCCGAGCCATTCTCGCCTGCGACGGACGTGAAGGTGCCCCATTCGTGAATCGTGAGTCCACCGGGCTGGACGGAGTTACTATCTTGCGCCATTGGAGATGCGGCGACGGAGAGCACCAGAGCGGTAAGCGGCATAAAACAGACTGGGGATTTCATTTGTTGCCTCCTTGCGCAAGTGCTTTCAAGGAAGTCTCGATTTCCGGGTCAGTGGCCGCCCGTGAGAAGAACTTCGAGGATTCGCGCAAGAAGCCGTTCGGGCCGATGGGAACGATAGCGCCGGCATGGGCGCCAGCGCACGTGCCCTTGAGATTTACTACCCATTCCCCTTCCGCGGGCCAGTTTTGATATACGGCATATACGCCTGGTTTGGACATCGCGGCGATCTTGAGAGGGGCCGACCGCCGTGCCCCTTTCACGAGTCCTTCGGCAGTACCGCTGATCTGTGACTTTGCGGGATCAGTGCAGCCCTCGGTGCGAAACACAAACGCGGATGTTTTTGCCCGAAAATCCTGGGAAGCCACGGGGCTGCCGAGTTTGAACGTAAACCCTTGCGCGAGCGCCAACGCTGCCAAGGCACAGAAGGCAATAGCAAGTCGCAACATCGCGAACTCCTTTCGGGATGATTAGACGCGCTGGCGCGGAATTTCTTCCCGGCTTACCACGTCCACGCCAACTCCTCTTTCCAGCGTGCTAGCGTTTGAGGGTCGAGCTTGAGCGCCTGCTCGCGGGAAACTCCAGCCGGGATGGGCGTCAGAGCGGCGATCCGATCGAATACGCGCCCCCGATCACCAACTGGCACGCGTGAGAGCAGGTGCCAGAGCGTGAGCGTGTCGGGGACGCGAGCTTCGGAAAGGACAATGCTGAGCGCGCCATTTCCGGTTTTCTGGAAACCGAACGTCTGAAGCGCCTGTATCAGACTTTGCGGCGCGTCGTCGAAGTACGGAATGCCGGGTCCGGCTTGCGGCCGGGTCTGACAACTCGCGCCCGCGGGCACAAGCGATTCGAGTCCCTTCCACTGAAACGACACCCAGCCCTTGGTGACATGGAGCACGCCAAACCCGTCCTCGCCGGTGCTGAGCTCGTACTCGCAACCCAATCTGACCGATGCCGCGGATCGGCTTTGCGCCTACGGATGGGGAACCAGCGAGGCGCGCCACTTCCCATCTCGCTCCCGGCGGATGTGTGAGGCACCAATACGCGATGCCGGCCAAGGCCAATACGATGGTTGCCGCGAAAGCCCAGCGCCAACTGAGAATCGCTGGTGTGGGACGTGACCGATCTTCCTGAAACGCCCCCGCGATGGAGGGCCATATTGCTTCGGCCGCTTCGACCGGCCGAAGATGCTCCAAAATCGCCATTCCGCGCCTTATCTGCTCTTGCTCGGCCCGGCAAAGTGGACAATGCCGCAGATGGCGCTCGGTTCGCCGCGCCTTGGGCGGCGCGAGTTGACCGTCGAGATGAGCTGCCAACTGTCGCGAAACGTGCCTGGTAAACATCGTTAACTCTCTGTAGCGCTCATGCTGTACCCGTGATGCCTTTCAGCCGCTCGGCCAGAATCTTATGTCCGCGGCTCAGTCTGGAAGCCACCGTTCCCTGGGAACAGTGCAGAGCCTTAGCCATCTGCTGATAGGAAAGATCGTCAAAATACCGCAATAAAACAGCGATGCGGAATTTCGGGGGTAGAGCCGAGACGGCCGCCCGCACCGAGTTCGCCATCTGCGCGCGAGCGTAATCCTCCTCCTGCGAGCCCGTTGCGGCAAATGCTTCCATACGGGACCGGCCGGAGATCACAGCGTCTGACTTGCGGCTTCGGGCCGCGTCCAAACACGCGTTGGCAACCGCCGGTACAGCCACGTGGAGAACTCTGCGTTTCCGCGAAACTGGCGGATAGAAGTCATGAGCTTAAGGAAAATCTGCTGGGTGACATCGCTGGCCAAGACTGAGTCGCCATGAAAGAAATAGAGCGCGATCGAGTACACACGATCTTTGTAAAAGTCGTAAAGCGCACGAAAGGCATCCCGGTCGCCCGAGCGGCAAGATTCGATGATCTCGGTGCCGAGCTCGTGAACGCTCAGATTGACCACCGGCGATTTAGACGGTGCATCGGGAACTTTTCTTCCCTTTTCCCGACGCGGAAACGACTGTCCCCTAGCTCTCTATCCTAGAGGTCCGGGTCAGCCGACGGAAACCGGCGTACTAGTTTGCGAAGTTTCGGACACTGGCTCGTTTGCTCCGCCGATTCTCATGCGGTAGAAAGAGCGCCATACGAAGTACATCGACGCCGCTAAAAAGATTGCGGCGAGAATATGGCTCATAGCGGGTCCGCGATCCGCCGATAGTGAAACTGCCAGCTCGACCGCCAGCAATCCGAACAGCGTGGTGAATTTGATGATCGGATTCAGCGCGACCGACGAAGTGTCTTTAAACGGATCGCCTACCGTGTCTCCGACGACTGTGGCGGCGTGCAAATCAGTTCCCTTCTGCTTTAACTCTGTCTCGACAATCTTCTTCGCGTTGTCCCAGGCGCCCCCGGCGTTAGCCATGAAGATCGCCTGATACAGGCCAAAAAGCGCGATTGAAATCAAATAGCCGATGAAAAAATAAGGTTCAACGAACGCAAAGCCAAGCGTCACGAAAAACACCGTCAGAAAAATATTAATCATCCCGCGTTGCGCATAGCGCGTGCAGATCTCGACCACTTTCTTGCTGTCCGAGACCGATGCTTTGGTTACGCCTTCAAGACGTATGTTCGCCTTGATGAACTCGACAGCGCGATACGCGCCGGTGGTAACTGCTTGGGTGGACGCTCCGGTAAACCAGTAAATGATTGACCCGCCGGCAATCAGGCCGAGCAGGAACGGTGGATGTAGAATCGACAAATTGGAAATTAGATCCGGCCTGAGCCCATGGGTGAGTGCGACCACGATTGAAAAGATCATGGTGGTGGCGCCTACTACGGCGGTTCCAATCAGAACCGGTTTAGCAGTGGCTTTGAAGGTGTTCCCTGCTCCATCGTTTTCTTCCAAATTTTCTTTTGCTCTTTCAAAATCGACGGCGTAGCCATAGTTCCTCTTGATCTCTTCTTCGACTCCAGGAACCTCCTCGATGAGAGAAAGCTCGTAAACGGATTGAGCGTTATCGGTGACCGGACCATAAGAATCTACCGCGATAGTTACTGGTCCCATTCCAAGGAAGCCAAACGCTACCAACCCAAAGGCGAAGACAGCCGGTGCAGCCATCACGTTATCCAGCCCAAGCGTACTTACGCCATAGGCGATGCCCATCAGAATCAGAATCGCCAGTCCAAGCCAGTAGGCGCTCATGTTACCGGCCACGAAGCCGGAAAGAATATTGAGCGACGCGCCCCCTTCGCGAGAGGAAGACACAATCTCGCGCACATGAGTCGATTCCATCGACGTGAAAACTTTGACCAATTCGGGGATGACCGCCCCGGCGAGAGTTCCACAGGTGATTACGCACGAGAGCTTCCACCAGAGGCTCGGGTCGCCGCCGAGATCCGGGATCATCGCGTACGAAACGATGTAGGTGGCGGCGATCGAGACGAGCGAGGTCAGCCACACGAGCGACGTGAGCGGCGCTTCGAAGTTCATCTTGACTGCGTTGCCGTACCTGCTCTTCGCAACGGCCGCATTAATGAGATAAGACAACCCGGACGAAATGACCATCATGACGCGCATGGCGAAGATCCACACGAGCAACTGGCTCTGCACCAAAGAGCTGCTCACGGCCAAGACGATGAAAGAGATCAGCGCCACGCCCGTGACGCCGTAGGTCTCGAAACCATCGGCGCTGGGACCGACCGAGTCGCCGGCGTTATCGCCCGTGCAATCTGCGATCACGCCAGGGTTGCGGGCATCGTCCTCTTTGATCTTGAAAACGATCTTCATGAGATCGGCGCCGATGTCGGCGATTTTTGTGAAGATGCCGCCAGCTACGCGCAGCACCGCCGCGCCGAGGCTCTCTCCAATCGCGAAACCGATAAAGCAAGGGCCCGAGTAATCGCGCGGAATGAAGAGCAGGATGAAGAGCATTAGCACCAGCTCGACGCTGATAAGCAACATGCCGATGCTCATGCCGGCCTTTAGAGGTATCTCGTAGCAAGGAAAAGGTTTGCCACTCAGGCTGGCGAAGGCCGTGCGAGAGTTCGCGAAGGTGTTGACCCGGATGCCGAACCAAGCTACGCCAGAACTTCCGCAGATACCTATTACGCTGAACGCCAGGATGATCAGGACCTTGATGGCGGCGAAGTGCTGGAGAACGCCGAAATAAAAAACGATAACCGCTCCGATGCAAATTTCCAGGATCACAAGGAATTTAATCTGCGTGACGAGATACGTTTTGCAAGTTTCGTAGATCAGCTCGGAGATTTCGAGCATGGACGCGTGGACGGGAGCATTCTTGAGCTGCCGGTAGATGACCAACCCAAAGAGTAGACCTAACGCTACTACGAACAGACCGTAGATCAAGAGCGAGCGGCCGTTAATGGCGCCGCCGAAAAAAGTCGCTTGCGCGAGATTGGGCAAAACCAGGTCTGCTTCTCCGCCAGCCTGACTCGGGGCCTGGCCGAACGAAACGCCGGAAAGAGACAAAAGAAGCGTGGACGCGAACAGGGCGTGAATGCGAGACATCTATGCAAAGCCTCCTAAAGCCGATAGAACTGAGCTACAGTATAGCTTCTATGAAGAAGTAGTTTAAAGGCGCTGGTAGGGACGGGCAGATTCGAACTGCCGACCTGCCGCTTAGGAGGCGGCCGCTCTATCCATCTGAGCTACGTCCCCGTATCTTGCAGTCTACCAGCGGCGCAGGCCTTTGTGTCCGATATCCGTGCGGTACTGCATGCCGTCGAAATGGATCTTTTCAACTGCTTGGTAGGCCTGCGAGATGGCTGCGGGTAAAGTATCGCCTTGGGCGGTGACTCCCAACACACGACCGCCAGCCGTGACCAGGCCGTGGCCTTCCTGAGCCGAAGCGGCTTGAAAGACGGTGGCGCCGATCGCTTCGGATGCTTCAATGCCCGCGATCGGATCGCCGGTGCGTGATTTCTCGGGATAGCCAGATGCGGCGAGCACGACACATACAGAAGGTTCAGCGGAAGGCGGCGGCAGTTTGGGCGCACCGCCGCGGGCGACCTCCTCGAGCACGCCGGCCAGATCGCCTTCGAAGCCGTGCATGAGAACTTGTGCTTCCGGGTCGCCCAGCCGCACGTTGAATTCGAGCACTTTCGGACCGTCGGCGGTCATCATCAGGCCGGCGTAAAGAAAGCCAGTGAACGGACTGCCTTCCTTTGCCATATGCGAGATCGCGGGCAGCATGATGCGGTCCATGATCTCGCCGGTTTGAGCGCTGGTCAATATGCGGGTATCGACGTAGGCGCCCATACCTCCGGTATTTGGGCCCAAGTCGCCGTCGAGGAGGCGCTTATGGTCCTGAGTGGGCGGAAAGGGGGCGATTTCCCGGCCATTGCTCAAACCGATGAAGCTGACTTCCTCGCCTTCGAGGAATTCTTCCAGAACCACGTCGGGGCCAAGGCGACGAAGCGCTTCTTCGGCTTGGGACGGATCGCGCGCGATGACGACGCCTTTACCGGCGGCGAGACCGTCCGCTTTAATCACCAGTGGGAATGAAGACCGGTCAATGGCGGTAATGGAACGTGCAGTAGGGATGCCCGCCCGCTCAAAGAACCCTTTGGCGAAAAGCTTGGATCCCTCTAGCAGGGCAGCAGCACGAGTTGGGCCGATGATTCGAAGGCGAAGAGCCCTGAAATCGTCGACAATGCCGGCGACAAGGGGAGCTTCGGGGCCGACGATCGTCAGGTCGATGCTGTAGGCCTGAGCCAGACTCGCATAGCTGTGGAGGTACTTTGGAGCAGGCAGGCAGGTGGCCAGACGCGCGATACCCGGATTGCCGGGGCTGGCAAACAGCTCAGGGGTCACAGGCGATTGCGCGAGCCGCCAAGCCAGAGCGTGTTCGCGGCCGCCACCGCCGACGATGAGAACCCTCATTTTCACCGCTAGAATAGCTGATGGGAAGTTAATGCAGAAAAAGTACGACGTGGTCGTGATCGGCGGAGGTCACGCGGGCTGTGAGGCGGCGCGCGCGTGCGCCCGGCTGGGACTGAACACGGCCATGGTAACGATGAATGTCGACCTGATTGCCCAGATGTCGTGCAACCCGGCGATTGGTGGGATCGCGAAAGGCCATCTAGTGCGCGAAATCGACGCTTTGGGCGGGGTGATGGGCGAGCTGACCGATGCGGTCGGTATCCAGTTCCGGCTGCTGAATACGAGTCGGGGCCCGGCGGTTTGGTCTCCAAGGGCGCAATGCGACAAGAAGCAGTATCGGATTCGGATGCGTCACTGGCTCGAGCGTGAGCCGAACCTCCGCATTTTGCAGGCGGAGGTTGGCGAACTGCTCTTTTTGCCGAACGAACTGCCACGGAAGATGGCTGGTGTCCGGTTGAGAGATGGGCGGGATCTCCTGGCCGAGGCGGTCGTGATTACGACCGGAACATTCCTGAACGGTCTAGCCCATGTCGGGGAAAGCCGGTATGCCTGCGGCAGAAACGGTGAGGCCGCATCGAATACGCTGGCCGAGCAGTTTCGGGGTTTGGGCCTGCAATGGACTCGTTTAAAGACGGGAACGCCGCCGCGATTGGACGGCAGAACAATCGATTGGTCGCGGTTCGAAGAACAGCCGGGAGATACGAATCCGACGCCATTTTCCTTTCTCACCGAGCGAATTGAGCGGGAGCAAATATCCTGCCATCTCGCCTATACGACGGAAGAGACTCATCGGATTTTGAGCGAAAGTATCGCGAGATCTCCCCTGTATAGCGGGCAGATCGAAGGGATCGGCCCGCGCTATTGCCCTTCGATCGAGGACAAGGTCGTGAAATTCCCGGAAAAACGGCGGCATCAGATCTTTCTCGAGCCCGAAGGGCTGGATACGCACGAAGTGTATGTGAACGGGATGTCGACAAGCATGCCGATCGACGTGCAGACGGCGATGGTGGCTTCGGTTCCGGGCCTGGAGACCGCCGAGATGATTCGGCCTGGTTACGCGATCGAATACGACGCGGTGGATCCGAGGGAGTTGCGGCATTCGCTGGAGGTAAAGGCGATCTGCGGCTTGTTTTTAGCTGGCCAGATCAACGGAACTTCGGGGTATGAAGAGGCGGCGTGTCAGGGTTTGATTGCCGGATTGAACGCAGCTCAGACAATCAAGAATGGCCCGGAGCTGGTTTTGGGTCGGAACGAGGGTTATACGGGGATTCTGGTGGACGATCTGGTGACTAAGGGGGCCGATGAGCCTTACCGGATGTTTACTTCTCGAGCGGAGTTTCGGCTGAAACTACGGATCGACAATGCGGACGAGAGATTGACGCCGGTAGGCCGCAACTTGGGCTTGGTAGATGACCAGCGATGGTGGGGATTCAGCGAGAAACAGAAGCAGAAGGCCTGGATTGTGGAATTGCTGGAACGAACTCGGACAGGCACGATTCCGGAGGTTGTTGGCCTGAATGCAGCGACCGACAATCCCACCCTTATGACTTGGCTGAGGCGTCCCGAGGCGAAAATCGAGCGGCTGCGGGGGTGGCTTTCGCTCAAGCTGAACGGCGTAATTGCACACGGGGTACTGACGACGGTAGAAACGGAGTCGAAGTACGCGGGGTATTTGGCGCAGCAGGACCGGCAGGTACAGCAGCTGCATGAGGGAGAGGGGCGCAGGATACCAGCGGACTTTGCCTATCTGGATATACCCGGATTATCGAATGAAGTACGACAAAAGCTGGCGAAGGTTCGGCCGGGGACACTAGGGCAGGCGGGCCGCATCCCTGGCGTGACGCCGGCAGCTATCGCGGTTTTGGACATTTACCTCAGTTTGGCGTGACGTTCCACGTGGAACACTGCTCTGTCTACGTTCCACGTGAAACATGTTAGGATTGCTGAGTCTTGGGCCGAGTCATTTCGATCGCAAATCAAAAGGGTGGCGTTGGGAAAACAACGACTGCTATCAACCTCGCTGCATCCCTAGCAGCCTCGGAGTTGAAGGTGCTGCTGATCGATTCCGATCCTCAGGGCAATTCGACAAGTGGCGTGGGAATTCACAAATCAGCCGACAGGAAGACGCTGTACGATGTGCTGCTCGGCGAGGCTGAAATGGCTGCAGTTGTCACGGAAACGGAGTTTGAAGGCCTTTCTCTGGCTCCCGCGGATCAGAACCTAGTTGCGACGAATTTGGACTTGGTGGATGCGGAATCGCGCGAAGGGCGGTTGAGGAAAGCTCTCGAGGGTGTTAAAGCGGATTATGATTACATTCTGGTTGATTGCCCGCCCGCGCTGGATTTGCTGACGCTCAATGCGCTGGTCGCTTCGGATTCCGTGCTAATTCCGATTCAATGCGAGTTTTTCGCGCTGGAGGGGATTTCGCAGCTCATGGATACAATCGACCGGGTAAAGAGCGCCTTTAACCCAGACTTGAAGGTCGAAGGCGTGCTGCTCACGATGTACGATGACCGGACCAATCTGACTCGGCAGGTGGAATCGGATCTCCGGGAGTTTTTCGCCGACGAGGTTTTTCGAACGGTGGTTCCACGAAGCGTGCGGTTGGCGGAGGCTCCTAGCTTCGGGAAGACGATCCTGGCCTACGATCCGCGCTCACGCGGTGCAGAAGCTTACATACAACTCGCAAAGGAAATTTTGGCCCATGAACAAAGAGCCAGACCGAAATCAGCGAAAGGCGCTGGGCAAGGGGCTGTCGGCGCTACTGCCGAGCCGGGTTAGTTCGAGCGAGCAGCGGCCTAGCCCGTGGGCGGCAGCGACAGAAGCTGCGGTAACCGTCGCACAGGCGCTTCCGGAGCGGTTCGAGGAGTTTGCAAGCATTCCGCTTGACCGCGTCCAGCCGGGCGAGAAGCAGCCGCGAGACACCTTCGACGCCGAGAAACTGGAGGAACTCGCTGCATCGATACGGGCGCACGGAATTCTCCAACCTATCACCGTTTTCCGGGAAGGGAAGGACGGCTACCGAATTATTGCGGGTGAGCGGCGCTGGCGGGCTGCCGCGCTGGCGGGTTTGAAGGAGATTCCGGCTCTCATTCGTCCGGCCCACGCCGACGAGTTGCTTGAACTGGCACTGATCGAGAACATTCAACGGGAAGATCTGAATCCGATCGAGATCGCCATGGCGTTTCAGCGGCTGAGCAGTGAACTTCACCTTAGCCACGAGCAGATTGCGGAGCGGACCGGCAAGGATCGGTCTACAGTAACCAACTTTTTGCGGCTCTTACGTTTAGCGCCTCCTGTCCGGCATGCGCTCATAGCTGGGGAGATCACGATGGGCCACGCCCGGGCGCTTTTGAATGTCGATTTGGCTCAGCAACCGGTGTTGTGCAGCGATATCCGTGAAAAGCAACTGTCTGTGCGGGAGACGGAGCGCTTAGTAAACCATCTTACAACGAATTCCAAAGAGGGCGGTTCAACCAAACCTGAGGTGGATAACCGTTTCGCCGATCCGAATATTCGAGCAGCTTTAGAGGAAATGTCGATGGCGTTGGGAACGAAGGTCAGACTACTGACCCGCAACGGAAAATCCGGGCGGCTAGAAATCGAGTATTACTCACAGGAAGACTTAGACCGGATCTATTCGGTGATAGTCAAGTAAGGATCAACCACAAAAAGAACGCCACCACCTACGAGTGGTGCCATAATAAAACTGCGAGGGTTTTATATGGCCACGGCTCTCTCCACTGGGCTGACTACGTCAGAGGCTTCTTTTATAGAAGATGCACGGGAGCACCATCAGCTGTATATTCGTCAACCGTATGAGTTGTATTCGGAGGAAAACCATGCAGCTTGGCGGAGCCTTTACGCTCGCATGGGGCCGAAGTGGCAGCAGTATGCAAACGAGTATTTTCTGCGGGGCATCGCTTCGCTGTGCTTCAACCCTGAGCGCGTACCGAGACTGGAAGACGTTAACCGGTTTCTGAACCCTCTGACAGGGTTCCAAGCGCGGCCGGTCAGCGGGTATGTGCCGAGTTTTGTGTTCTTTGACTGCCTGCGTAACCGCCAGTTTCCGACCACTATTACGATTCGGCGCACTGACCGGCTCGACTACTTGCCGGAGCCAGATATCTTTCATGACATTGCGGGGCACGTGCCAATGCATACCGACCGCGTTTTTGCAGACACGCTGGTCAGGCTTGGCGAGTGCGCGCATACGGCGGCGGCGATGGTGGAAGAGACGAGCGACGGGACTAAGCGGCTCGAGCAACTGGAGAGCATCATTCGAGCGATGGCGCGATTCTTCTGGTTCACCATTGAATTCGGGCTCATGCGCGAGCGCGGCGCATTGAAGGTATATGGGAGCGGACTGCTCAGCTCGTATGGAGAAATCGCGCATGCGGTCGAGTCGGAGGAAGTGCAGCGCTATCCAATTCAACTTGGATGGGTGATCAACCAGTCTTTCGAGATTGATCGGTATCAGCCGCTGCTCTTCGTCGTCGATTCTTTCGATCATCTGTTCAGCCTGGTGGAGGAACTCGAGCGTTGGATGCGATCAGGGAAGCTGAACAACGTGGCGCTGGGCGAGCCGGTGGTGAATGAGCAGGATTTGAAAAGCTTTCTCGAAGCAGGCGAGTGAGCGCGGCAAATACGCCAATTTTTGCGGTTATTCCGTTTCACTTGATGTATACAGACTCGTGCTCATTAATCAGAAATGGCTGCCCGCGCTACCGATCAAGTGTTGGGATGCGACGGATATAGTCAAACCACTCGACGAAAAGCCGGAGGAGCAGAGCTATGAGGATACGCAGTACGAAGCAGCATTAGGATTTGATTCGGGAGCGACGGGCGGGAGGGCGCTGGCTGAAGCGAAGACTTCTACACTGTTATGAGAGGTGTTTTGAAATGAGACCAGCCTATTTCTTGCCAGCATTACTCTTGCTGGCTGGCTTCGTGCGGGCGGATACCTGCACATCCACCGACCGATACGGAAACGTTAGAGGCTGTGATGCAGCGTACGACTACATCACTCAATATCAAACCAATTTCTATCAGAACGAAGTCGACTACATCTTCGCGGATGCCGTCCGCGAGCCAGGACCGAACGACGATCATATCGTATTGAATGTGGATCAGCTCAGGCAGATCCCCGCGCACCCTTACGCGCCAGATGAAACATTCCACGTAGATGCGTTCGCTTATGGGATCGAATATGTGCAGGGACTTATCCCGCCCACTTTCGACGGAGGATTGTATTTTGAAGGTTCAACCGGAAATGTGCTTTTTTCCTTACCTATTACACCCGCTTCGCAATATTGCAAGATAGTGCCAGCTTTCGGAGCACCGCAAGACAACGACCTCAAATGCTCTTTCGATCAGGCCATCCGGAGCACTGGCATAACGCAGGTTCAATGGCGCGGAACCGCCGACAATTCTCAGCCAGAAGGCGAATTCTACGCAGTCGTAGATCTTACCAGCAGCCCATCGTTTGTGCCAGAACCTTCCACGTATATGTTAATTGGTTTCGGGCTAATTGCGTCAACGATAGTGCAGCGGAACAGGGGAAAAGGAACGGCTTTGGTAAATCGGCCATGATTCCATAACGGTTCCCGCGTATCATCCGAAGCATCTCCGATACGGCACCCAAGCAGCACGAATCGTTATTCTCGGTTATACTCCGTACCAAAAGACGATTTTACCGACCCCAGGCAGAAATGAGACCTCAGAGGGCGCCTCTACACGATGCTCGAATTTGAATCGCTCGCAGTTTTTTACTTGCCGTACACTGGTGAAGAATGACTCTGGAAGAACTAGAAAGAGAGTACGTTACGCTCCGGCAGCAAGGTGAAGCTGTCAGGAGCTATCTTTGACGCGTCCGCAAAGCGACGGGAATTAGACAAACTCGAGATCGAGATCGGTGACCCAGATTTCTGGAATCAGCCCGAGAAGAGCCAGCGCATCATGCAGCAGCGGAAGCGGCTGGAGGAGGCGATCCAAAACTCGACTACGGTCGCGACAGCGGCTTCAGACATCGACACCTTGTTTGAACTGGCGCGCGAAGGCGAAAGCGTAAACGGTGATATTGAGCGGGAAATTCGAGCCTTCGAAAGCAGACTCGAGCAACTCGAAACTGCGATGTTGCTCTCGGGCGAGAACGACGCGCGCGACGCGATCGTGACCATTCATCCGGGCGCAGGTGGAACTGAATCGCAGGATTGGGCCGAGATGCTGCTGCGCATGTATCTGCGTTGGGCAGAGCGGCATGGTTCCACGTCGGTAATGACAGATCGGCTGGAGGGCGAGGGCGCGGGAATCAAATCCGCAACGGTCGAGATCAGCGGAGAAAATATTTACGGGCAATTGCAATCGGAAGTGGGCGTACACCGGCTGGTACGCATTTCGCCATTCGATGCGAATGCGCGGCGGCACACTTCGTTTGCTTCCGTGTTTGTGTATCCGCAGATCGAGGACGACATCAACATCGACGTCAAGCCGGACGATCTGAAGGTGGACGTGTTCCGTGCGAGCGGCGCGGGCGGTCAGCACGTGAACCGGACGGAATCGGCAGTACGCTTTACTCACCTGCCGACGGGGCTTGTGGTGCAGTGTCAGAACGAGCGCTCGCAGCACAAGAACCGGGCGAGCGCAATGAAGCAATTGCGCGCCAAGCTTTACGAGTACGAGATGGAGAAGAAGCGCGCAGCCGACCAGAAGCTTGAAGACAGCAAACTTGGGATCAATTTCGGCAGCCAGATTCGCAGCTATGTACTCGCGCCGTACCGTCTGATCAAGGATCACCGGACGAAGCTCTCGATCGGCGACGTGGACCGCGTGTTGGATGGCGACATCGATTCGCTGATTCATGCATTTCTTGTGTGGCAAAAAACGGGACAGACGGCGGGGGATAGCAAGGAAGAACTGCCCGACTGACGGCGCGATGATCCTGCGGCCGAGCACGGAAGCGTTGGAGCGTGCGGGCGAGACGATACGCCGGGGCGGGCTGGTGGCGTTTCCTACCGAAACGGTGTATGGGCTGGGCGCAAACGCGCTCGATAGCCAGGCAGTAAAGCGCGTTTATCAAGTGAAGGGGCGGCCGTATGCCAGTCCGCTGATCGTGCATGTCGCGGACGAAGCGATGGCCAGGGCTCTAGCGCTCGAATGGCCGTTAACTGCAGAGAAACTGGCGCAGCGCTTCTGGCCTGGACCGCTCACGCTGGTGTTAAGGAAGGCGGAAGCGGTGCCGGATCTGGTGACGGCTGGCCTAGATTCGGTGGGACTACGCATTCCGGCGCATCCGGTTGCGCTGGCTCTGATTCGAGCGGCTGGCGTGCCGATCGCCGCACCCAGTGCGAACCTGTTTACACAAATCTCGCCGACCACAGCCGAGCACGTTGCGCAAGGGTTGGGCGAGTTGATGGAAATCATTCTGGACGGCGGGGAAACGAATATCGGAATCGAATCTACAGTCGTGTCATTGAGGCGGACACCACCAGCGGTGCTGCGACCTGGCATGATTTCGCAAGCCGAGTTAGAAGCGGCAACGGGTCTCAGATGGGAGCGGGAAATCGACCGTCCTCATCTAACCGAGCCGGCTGAATCTCCGGGTTTACATCCGCGCCACTATGCGCCGCGGACACCGCTCTATTTATTGGAACCGGGAATTGCACTGCCTTCCGGCCGTGGCCGTGTGATCGAGCTGCCCAAAGATCGCGACGGGTTCGCACGCCGGCTTTATGCGGAACTGCACAAAGCGGACGCGGAGGGTTGGGACTGGATCGCGGTCAGAAAACCGCCGGATACGCCTGAGTGGGCCGGGATCATCGATCGGTTGCAAAGAGCGAGCCGCAAAGTAGAAACGATATGAAATCCGGTCAGACGGGAACGAGATCGAAGACTTTGCGGTGGTCGCTTAAGAACTGTTCCAGACCTTTTTCGGTGAGCGGGTGATAGAACAACTGCTCGAGCACCTTGTAAGTAAGAGTGCAGATGTGGGCACCGGCTTTGGCAGCTTCGACTACCTGGCGCGGTCCACGAATTGAGGCGGCGAGGATCTGCGTTTTGTAGCTGTAATTCGCATAAATCTGAACGATGTCGGTAATGAGTTCTATGCCTGGCCAGCCGATATCGTCGATGCGGCCGATGAACGGGCTCACGATGTAAGCACCCGCTTTAGCGGCGAGCAGTGCTTGCGCGGCGCTGAAGCAAAGTGTCACGTTGACGCGGATTCCCTCTTTCGAAAGCGCTGAAAGCGCCTTGATACCCTCTTCGATGAGCGGCACTTTGACCACGATATTTGAGTGCAGCCGGGAGAGCCGCAAGCCTTCCTCAATCATGTCTTTCGCGCTGGACGATACCACTTCCGCGCTAACATCGCCAGCGACCAGATCGCAAATTCGGGAGATCTGTTCCTCGATCGGAATGCCTTCTTTGGCGATGAGACTGGGATTTGTGGTGACGCCGTCGATGATGCCCCACTCAGAGGCTTTCTTCAGCTCGTCTAAATTAGCTGAATCGAGAAAAAACTTCATGTAACCTAAGCCATGAGGCAGCGTTTTATCAGCTAGCCGAAGACTCCATGAATGATCGTAACACCGAGTAGCATCCGGATCGTTCCCGCAAAGCCGGACCAGGTTTCGCTGATTCTCTCGTTCATCCGAAAACTGGCGGATTACGAGAAGCTGACGCATGAAGTGGTTGCCGACGAGAAGTTGCTAAGCGAGTATTTGTTTGGCGCGCGACCCGCTGCGGAAGTGGTTTTCGCTTATCTGGATGAACGGGCGGTGGGCTTTGCGCTTTTTTTCACGAGTTTCTCAACCTTTGTTGGCCGGCCCGGCATTTATCTCGAGGATCTGTTCGTCGATGTGGAGGCGCGGGGTAAGGGCGTGGGCAAAGCGCTGCTGCGTCGTCTGACTGAGATTGCAGTAGAGCGTGGGTATGGGCGCGTCGAATGGGCTGTCCTCGATTGGAATGAGCCGTCTATCGATTTTTATCGGCGTTTAGGCGCGAAGCCGATGAGCGAGTGGACGGTCTACCGGCTGACGGCAGATGCCTTGCAAGCATTAGGGGCCGGGGATGCGCCGGGGACTTTATAATCAGGGCAATGTCTTTACCTGCGGGCGCGCTCGAAAAGCTCGCTGCAATAAGGAATGCTCGAGTCGCCGAAAACGCGCTGCTGTCGAGTTTCACGCGTTTCGCTATTGGCGGACCAGCGGCGCTGTTTTTCGATGCCTGTGATGAAGAGGCATTCGTCAAGGGTTTGCAAACGGCCGCGGAACTCGATGCTCCGCATATCGTGATCGGAGGCGGGACGAACCTGGTGGTGTCGGACGCCGGCTTCAAAGGAGTCGTTCTTCGCTATACGGGTTCGGCGATTCGACAAGACAAGTTCTTGCTCGGCGTAGGCTCCGGAGCGGTGTTGCAGGATGTCGTCGACCAGAGCATTGCGCTCGGCCTCAAAGGCCTGGAAACGATGACCGGCATTCCTGGATATCTGGGCGGCGCCGTTTACGGGAATGCCGGCGCGTATGGGCACTCCATGCAGGAGCTGGTGCGCAATGTGCGAGTCTTCGACGGTTCGCGAGTGATCGAGATGAGCAATGAGGAATGCCAGTTTCGTTATCGCGAAAGCATCTTTAAGAAACGCAAGCAGTGGGTGATTCTCTCTGTCGATCTGGAGTTCTCAGAACACGATCCAGGCGACCTTGCCAAGACTGCTCAAGAGATTCGTTCGATTCGTGACGCCAAGTATCCGCCTGCGATGAAGTGCGCTGGCAGCATCTTCAAGAATCTGTTTTTGGTCGATCTGCCGGGGAGCGTGGTGGCGAAGATTCCGGGCAAAGTAATTCGCGAAGGCAAAGTGCCGTCGGCGTGGTTCCTCGAACAAGCGGGCGCGAAGGGAATGCGCCGCGGAGATATACACATTGCGGATTACCATGCGAATTTGATCTACAACGATGGCGTAGGCACAGCGGCGGATCTGGTGGCGGTGATCAGAGAAGTGAAGGCCCGCGTCTTTGAGCGCTTTGGTTTTGAGCTGGAAGAAGAGGTTCAGTATGTCGGATTCAACGGTTCCGGGCCGGTCTAAGATGCCGTTGCGGTGGATAGCGGTAGTCTGTTTGACCGCGTGTCTGCGGCTTACGCTTGCGGCGCAAGAGCCGGTTACGCTGATTCTCTACAACGGCAAGATCTGGACCGAGGATCCACAACAGAAAGAAGCTGAAGCGGTTGCGATGAGCGGCGGCCATATCGTAGCGGTGGGAAGCACGGCAGACATTCTGAAGCTGAAGCAAGCTAGAACGGAATCGGTCGATCTTGAAGGCAGGCGCGTGCTGCCGGGCTTCAATGACGCGCATGTACATTTTTATTACGGGGGCGCCAGCCTGGCCGGGCCGCAACTGCGATATTCGAGAAGTCAACTGGAGTTTCGCGACACGCTGGCTGAATTTGTGCGGCAGCAACCGACCGGGCGCTGGATCGAGGGCGGTAACTGGGACCACGAGAACTGGACCCCCGCTGTGCTGCCGAGTCATGAGCTGATCGATCCAGTGACGAAAAACAACCCTGTGTTTGTGAACCGGCTGGATGGGCACATGTCACTGGCGAACTCCGTGGCGCTGAAACTAGCGGGAATCGACCGCAGCACGAAAGATGTGCCGGGCGGCGTGATTGTGCGCGATGCGAGCGGCAACCCAACCGGGATCTTGAAAGACGCGGCGCAAGGTCTGGTGGAGAAGGTGATTCCGGAACCCACACCCGATCAGATCAGGACGGCCGTTCGGGCTGCGCAGACCTACGCCAATGCGCAAGGCGTGACCAGCGTGCAGGATATGTCGGCCGAGCCAAATATTTTTCGCGTTTACCAGGCAATGTTTCACCAGGGCGAACTGACGGTGCGCATCTCCGGCCACCAACCACTCGTCAGCTGGCAGAACCTGGCGAACGTTGGGCTGATGGCAGACTTCGGCAACGAACATATTCATATTGGTGGACTGAAGGGATTTGCGGACGGCTCGCTCGGCTCGACCACGGCGCTCTTTTTCAAGCCCTATCTTGACGCTCCCGCAACGAGCGGCATTCCGAGCGCGGAGCTCTCGAATCCGAAGCAGATGTTCAGCAACATCGAGCACGCTGACACGGCTCAGCTACAGGTGGCCATTCACGCGATCGGAGACAGAGCAAACAACACGATCCTGAATTTCTATGACCGCGTGGAACGAGAGCACGGGCAAAGGGACCGTAGGTTTCGCATCGAACATGCGCAGCATTTGCTGGCCAGTGATATTCCGCGTTTCGCCGCGCTGCACGTGATCGCCTCGATGCAGCCATACCATGCGATTGACGATGGCCGCTGGGCAGAAAAACGCATCGGCCCGGAACGCGCTAAGACGACCTACGCGTTTCGATCGCTGCTTGATTCGGGCGCAACGCTCGCATTTGGATCGGACTGGGACGTCGCGCCCATGAGCCCGATCATGGGGATCTACGCCGCAGTAACGCGGAGCACGCTCGACGGTAAACATCCGGGTGGCTGGGTGCCAGAGCAGAAGATCACAGTGGCCGAAGCCGTTCACGCGTACACGATGGGCTCGGCATACGCTAGCTTCGAAGAAAAGATCAAAGGCTCGATTGAACCTGGCAAGCTGGCCGACCTGGTGGTGTTGTCGGACGACATCTTCGCGATTGACCCGGCAAAGATCGCGGATACCAAGGTTTATATGACGGTGTTCGACGGAAAGATCGTAGCGTCGCCTACTCCGTGCTGCTACAAAAAGGACTCAAGCGGACTCCTGATTCGTCCACCAGACGCTGAATCCGAGGAGAGGTGAGCGCCTCGAGTTCTTTTACGCGTGATTCTTTTAGCCGGGTATCCGCTTTCAAAAGCTCGGGGCCAAGCAGTCCCGGGTGGCACATGAATTCGGTGAGACCTTTCGGCAAGGCTAGAAGTGCGGCGGCGAATGTCTCTTCGGTAAGGGAACCGGTGAGGCGGAAACCGAGAAAGTTGTCGGTCATGAGCACGCCATTTTGCTGGGCGATGCGGCGGTAAAAACCTTGCGCAAGACCCGGAGAAATTCCGGCGATCCGGACAGTTCTGTCCAGCGGCAAGCGCACATACGGGATCTTGAACTCGTTCGCTAAACGACATACGATGCGAAACACTCCAGGGATGAGATGAGTGTGTTTGTGAGTATCGAGATGAGTGGGCGTGATTCCTGCCGCTAAGATCTTTTCGATCTGGAGGCGAAGCTCCGTCGAGACGTTCAAGCCGCTGCGAGCCAGCGTGAAGAGTAGTTCGCGAGGACTCTTAGGCAAAACCTTCCCAGTGTGCAGAGATCTGCCTTGCACTAAAACTAAGTGACAGCCAAGGTCCAGGGACGGAGTTTCGCTGGCGAGGCGCACGGCGTCATCGAATGCTGTACCGTTGGCCATCAGAGTGGTGGAGGTGAGCACGCCTTGGCGATGCGCTTTGATGATCCCGGCATTCACATCGCTGGCAAAGCCGAAGTCGTCAGCGTTGATGATCAGGCGCTTCAACTAGAAGATATGCAGCTTGATACTCAGGAACTTTTTCGGATTGGCCCGAAAGTCCTTCAAGGTATCGTGCAACTCACGCATCGTTCCGTTGGTTTGATCGTAGAGGGCCGGATTTACCAACAGTTGACCGATCGTGCCCTGTCCCGAGTTCACTCTGTCGAGCGTCAAATTAACTTTGTCAAGTGAGGTAGAAAGTTGTTTGGCGAGCTTGTCACTCTTCAACATCTCACCTGCTGTGCCTTTGCCTGCATTCAGATCATTCAAGAGCTTATTGAGCTGAAGCACGGAGTTATCGAGGTCGTTATACATCTTAGGATCCTTCAAGAAGAGGCCGGCAGAACCCTGCCCTTGCTGAAGACCAAGGGTAAGTTGGTCAACCCGAGTTATAAGGCCTTGTACCTGCTCATACAGGGCGTTGTCGTTTATCAAATGGCCGATCGTTCCCGTCTTGGAATTCAAAGTGGAAGCAAGCAATTGCACCTGGCTTACGGTGGCCTGCAGACTGTTGTAGAGCGTCTGATCGACTAATAGCTTCCCGATGGTCCCTTTGCCGTTCTCCACGTCACCGACGATAGTTTGTATCTTCTGAACCGTTTCCTGCAGCGAATCGAGAATACCGAAACCTTGCGCTACCAGTGCATCGAACTGTTTGGTATCGACGGCCTTGAGCGTAGCGCCCGACCGGACTGGTATGGGGCTGGTTCCTTTGTTTACCTGCAAAAACTTGGTGCTTCCGAGTAAGTTATCGGATGAGATAGACGCCAGGGAATCGGAAGGTATTTGCTTCAGCATGTCTTCATCGACATGGAAGTCGATCTTGATGACGCGAGCGGGGTTCGTGTCGTCGGATAGCTTGACGCCGTCCACCTTGCCAGCTTGAATACCGTTGATGCGCACCGGGGCACCTTTCGTGAGACCTGCTGCGTCGGAGGTATACACGTGCAGGGGTACCTCGTGCTCAAACCAGTGCATGTTTCCGGTCAAAAGAAAGATAAGGAGGGCGATGCAGCTAAGAGCTACAATGCCTAGGATTCCGACCTTTAATTGCGCAAAGCTCACTTTTTCTTTGCTGGGCATAATTAGTTTTCGTGCCTCACGAATTTCTTGACATACTCGTCTTCTGACTTTTGCATTTGGTGGCGAGTGCCTTCAAAAACGACCTGTCCGTCTTTCATCACAATGAACCGGGTACGGTTTCGCTTGAACGACTCTTCACCGATGAGAGGCACCAGTAACTCCTGCTGCGGATCGTAGCGGAAGTCGTCCATGATTTCCCCATCCTGGTAGCGGTTAGTAACAATCAGCGAAGCGCTGTTCCGCACATCCCGCTCTTTCGCAACCAAGGCCATAATGGTGTTCGCGGTAATTGGGTCGAGCCCGGCAGTAGGCGAATCGTAGAGCAGCAGAGGCGCTTCGGTAACGATGGCGCGAGCAATGCCTACTCTGCGGCGCATTCCTCCTGAGAGTGAACTTGGAAAGCTATCGAAAGTCTGCTCCAGTTCGACAAAGCGAAGAATATCCCGCACGCGCTGCTCAGTGTCACCGGCCGGCCGCTCTTCTTTAGAGCCATTCGACTTAGAGTTATCCGAGGCTTGCTGGTTCAGGATAGGGTACTCTACATTCTCCCCTACCGTGAGTGAGTCGAAAAGGCCGCCCTCCTGAAACAAAAATCCTGCCCGACCTCGTAATCCGTACAGCCTGGTTTCATCGAGCGATGTGACGTCGTCACCGAAAAGAAGGATTTTGCCTGAGTCCACTGGAACCAGCCCGATCACCGCCTTGAGCAGAGTCGTTTTGCCGCTGCCTGCCTGGCCGAAGATGACGCGCGTCTCTCCGGGCCGCAAACTCAAAGAGACGTTGTGCAGAGCCCAGGTCTGATCGTACCGGAGACTGACATTCGAGAATTCGAGAATCGGTTCGCCTGGCATGCGAATTTATAAATTAACGAAGATCTTATCGATCAGAAATGTGACGACAAAGATCCAGATAGAAGCGGCGACAACAGCCTGAGTGGTGGAGCGACCTACGCCTTGGGTTCCTCCGGTGGTACCCAGGCCATAAAAGCAGCCGATTAGAGAGATAATGATGCCGAAGAGGAACGGCTTAATCAAGCCTTGAGTCAAGTCGTTCAACACGAGAGCCTGCCAGGAGGTTGTCCAATATTGGCTGCCGCTGAGGATGTGCAGCAACGGAACCGCCACCAGGTAGGCGCCGAACAGACCGACGGCGTCGGCGACCACAGTCAAGCAGGGCAACATGAGGGCCGTCGCCGTCAAACGAGGAGTGACCAGCTTCTGAACGGGGTCTGTACCGAGAGCCCGCATGGCGTCGATCTGCTCGGTAACCTTCATCGAGCCGAGCTCGCTGGCGATACCAGACGCATTGCGTCCGGCCACGAGCAGCGCTGTTAAAACAGGACCGAGCTCGCGCACTAAGGTTAGAGCGACAATGGCGCCCACCTGGCTGCCGGCCCCATAAGTGTTCAAAGCACGAGCCATCTGCAGGGCGATAATGGCGCCGCTGAAAAATCCGGTCAGCAGAACAATCGGCAAGCTGCCTACGCCGATAATGTCCATTTGAAGGGAGACATCCACGTAGTAGTGTGGACGCCTGACAATGTTTAAAAACGACCGGGAGGAGAGTAAGAGGAAATCCTGGAACGACCCAATCCAGGTCTTCAGGAAGTTGAGCAATCAGGAGCTCCCCGCAACCACCTCGCACTCATGGACCGAGGGTAGCATAGGTTTTCGGTTTAACTGAGAGAAGGGAAAAACGGATGGTTGATCGAGTACAGTGATGGGGATGGGCGACATGGCAGCCGAGGACCTGGTAGGGGAAGAGTGGGCCGAATGGTATCGATTAACTCCGCAGGCACGGTTCCTGGAATCTACGAAGTTATGGGAGACCTATCTTGCGCTGGGAGGATCGCTTGACCCAGAGCCCGATACTCAGAGCCCTTTCTTCGATCCGGACGAGTGGCGCGAGGACTCTTCTTGTTCCAGTTCAGCTGGAAATGGAGAAGGCGTTCCACCGTTAAGATCACGGAGCGAACGCATGAAGAAGCAAAGGAAGCACTACACGCCGGAAGAGAAGGGCCATCCTGAGGCGGAATTTGCTGGACAAGGAGCCCATCTCGAAGCTCTGCGTTGAACTGGGCCTGCAGCCGACGGTGTTCTACTGCTGGCAGAAGGAGCTCTTCGAGAACGGAGCGGCTGCCTTCGAGCAGAAGAGAGCAACCAACCATTCAGCCCAGCAGGAGCGATCGCCCACCTGGAGAAGAAGATCCAGACCAAGGACGAGGTCCTGGCGGAGCTGGTGGCGGAGCACGTCACGCTAAAAAAAGAGATTGGGGAACTCTGACCGGGGTCTGGGTTCCGCGCGATACGCGGGACCGGATCGTGGATTTCGTCCGGCGCTGGTCCGAGCAGACCGAGATCGGCGCCGGGCGGTTCATCGCGTGGCTCGATATCGCCCCCAGCAAGTTCTACGACTGGCGGGACCGCTACGGCAAGATGAACGAGCACAACGGCTAGGTTCCCCGTGATTTCTGGCTGGATGATTGGGAGAAGCATGCCATCGTCGGGCTTCTATCTGGAAAACCCGCTGGAAGGCTACAAGCCGGTTGACGTTCGTGATGCTGGACGCAGACATTGTGGCGGTGAGTCCGACCAGCGTTTGGCGGGTGCTTGGGAATGCAGGACTGTTGTCGAAGGGGAACGGCAAGCCATCGAAGAAGGGCACGGGCTTTGAGCAACCGCTGGCAACCCACCAACATTGGCACATCGATGTTTCCTATATCAACATCAGCGGGACGTTCTATTACCTGTGCAGCATTCTGGACGGCTGTAGCCGATACATCGTGAACTGGGAGCTGCGGGAGTCGATGACCGAGGCGGACATCGAGATCATCCTGCAGCAGGCCAAGGAACTGCAGCCGGAAGCAAAGCCACGGATCATCTCCGACAACTGGCCACAGTTCATCGCCAAAGACTTCAAGGAGTTCATTCGGATCTCGGTCATGACCCACGTGAGAACTTCGCCCTACTATCCCCAATCGAACGGGAAAATCGAACGCTGGCACAAATCGCTCAAAGGAGAGTGCATCCGGCCGGGAACGCCACTGTCGCTGGAAGATGCGCGCCGTCTGGTGGCGGGCTAGGTCAAGCATTACAACAACGTCCGCCTGAACAGCGCGACCGGCTACATCACGCCGAAGGACATGGTAGCCGGGCGTCAGCAGGAGATCCATGCCGAAAGGGATCGGAAGTTAGGGGAGGCGCGAAAACGGCGGCAGCTTCGTCGGCAGCAGGCTGCGTGAAGAACGAAGAGCCGAATCTCAGAGCAGCCCAGAGTCGCGCGTGAATTGGAAAACCTCCGGGTTGCCGACCACTCGGGAGATGGCGACTTTGCTCTACACTGCGCCGATAGGGAGGGGTGTCAAGACCCTAAGCCCCCCGGACCGATCCGCGCGCTGTAACCAGCCCTAGTGCAGTTCGAACTTGGTTCCCGATCCCACGGCTGGTCATGCGAACCCGAATTCTTGTTCGACCCGCTGCAACCGGCGCTCGGCACACCTTGTCCTAAGGGTGAGGTTAGAGAGAAATGAGCTACACAGTCGGCGATGGTATGGTTGCGCTCGCGTTGGCGGGGGGCATTGTTGGTTATCTTTACGTGAAGCACCGGAGTCGGCAGAAGAGGATCGAGATCATTCATCAGGAGCGGATGGCGGCGATGGAAAAGGGAATACCGTTGCCGGAGTTTCCGTTGGAGCCGGCGCGGGAACCTCGTCAGCCCGATCCGACCGTCCTGCCGATTCTGGGGACGGTTCTTTTGAGTCTTTCGGTCGGAGCCATGATCGTGCTCTATTTGAATCTTCCAGCTCCGAACCATGGTATGTGGGTATCTCCTCTGCCGTTCGCTTTTTTGGGCGTGGGCCTGATTGCCTTCCATTTCTTGCAGGCCAAGCCTGGGCGTTAACGCAGGTGGAGAGCGATTCCCAACTCGTGGCCCGCGCGCAGAGCGGCGACCAGCAAGCCTTCGCGGAACTGGTTCGCCGCTATAGCGCTCTGGTGTTTCGCCTCGCGGTTTCGATTTTGGGCCGGGAGTTTATTCCGGAAGCGGAAGACGTGGCGCAAGAGGTGTTTCTCAAGGTTCACCACGCGATCGAGTCGTTTCGCGGCGAGGCCGAATTCAGCTCCTGGATCTACCGGATCACGTTCAACCAAGCGGTGAACCTGAAGGCGAGGGTTCGTTTCCGAAGCCCACACGCGGACGAGGTCGTTCTTTATCAGGCGGTGAGTCCGGAGCCTGGACCGCACCGGCAGGCTGAAACGGCGCAGCGCGATCAGGCCCTTGCCGAGTGCATTCAAACGCTACCCGAGGTCTACCAATCGGCCTTACGACTGTACTATTGGCTGGGCGCGGGCGTAGGCGAAGTGGCGGTGCTGCTTGGCGTTCGCGAGAATACTGCCAAATCGTATCTGCATCGCGCGCGCCAGCTTCTCCAAGGCATGCTGAAAGAGAAAGGATATTCTTGTGACTGAGATGGAACCTCGCGAAGCCGGAATCGACAATTTGCTGCGGCGTTCCATGGCCGCGCCTGTCCCGAGCCTTCCGCCGGATTTTGACCAGCGCTTGATGCGCGAGGTGCGCCGCAGTTCGCAGCCGCTCGACCGATACCGCCGAATTCTGCTCGCCGGCTACGGTCTAACGTCGGTCGTGGCGTCCGCGGTGGTCATGCGTGGCCAAGGGCTCGACTGGGGGGCTATAGCGGTGATGATACTTGGGCCACTCGCTTTGGTTGCGACCGTACCCTGGGCGCGGCGCGCAACCCATACAACAATGCGGCACAGTGCCAAGTAGACCTAGCGAACAGAATTCCAACCGCAAAGTCGCGAAGGGTAGAGCTATCGGCGCGGTTTGTGGGCGGATTACGGCGCATCCAGAAGTTCAGACCAAAGGTCGGGGCGGAGCTACAATGATCATGCCGGGCGAAACGGAAGCGGGCTCTGCGGGGACGCAACCATGCTGAGGGATAACCTGGGGGGCTCATCGAGACGATGAACTGAGCATGGCGGCTTCGCTTCCGCGCTCTTCAAAAAACCCGCATCGGATCGGTAGACCCCGATGCCTTGAAAATCCCCGCCCGAAGGGCGGCGGAATACTCACTAGCGGAGAGCGCCCTCTCTCCATTTCGGGCTGAACCAACACATTCTGATGGGAGGGCAAGCGTACATATTTTACGGCGCGGCTGAATTTAGCCGAGACTTGCATTTGTTGGTCTTAGTCAATCCTGAGAACCTGGCCCGCTTGCGAGAAGCACTGGTGCAACTCGCTGCGGAGCCGGTTGCAGTGCCGAATCTCGAGGAGTTTCGACGCAAACAGTGATGATGGATTTCCGCAAACGGGAAACGGTCTGAGCAGTCCGGCGCCGAAGAGAGCTCCGCTCAGTAACTGACTTCCGCCGTCACCGATCTTTCGCTCGAATTATTTTTCTGATCGACAGCGCTGACCTGATAGCGATAGGTCTTACCGTGCTCGACGTTCCGATCACTGTAGTCCGGCAAGGTCAACAAGTCGCCGACGGTCTCGAAAGGGCCACCGTTGACGGAACGGTAAACGAAGTAGCCCTTCAGATCGGGTTCGGGGCTGCGCTGCCAGGAAACCTCGATGGAATTGGGGCCAGCAAGCGCGGTGACGGTGGACGGGACGGAAGGCGGAAAGATATCGCTAGTTGTGATGGAAACGGGTTCCGAGGGCAGACTCTCTGCCAACCCTCGCGCGGCGACGACGGAGTATTGATAAGGGGTCTCATACTGCGAGCTAGAGTCAAGGAACTCGCGCGTTTCGGAGGTCCCTAATTGGGTCGGAGCCGTATCGGCGGCGGCCTTGCGGTAAATACGGTAGGTGAGGCTGCCTTCAGGAGGCCAGGTCAGCAGCACGCCTTTCGCGGTAGACTCTGCCTTCACAACGGGCGGCGAAAGCGCCGGAATGACGTCCAGCACAACGCGATTCGACCAGGACGAGTAGTGATCGTTCTTTTTGACTGCAGTTCGAACCGCAATAGCCACGCGCTTTCCGACCCAATAAGTGATCGGAACGGTTTTGGACAGGGTCGCTGCAACGGGATTTTCGGGATCGTTAGGCGCGGGCGGCTCGAGTTCGTAGGGAGTGGCGGAGGCTGCCCATTGATTGAAGTCGAAGGGCGTAACTGTGGGGCCGATCCGAAGGTCGATTTTCGAGAATGTTTGGACGGGTATGTTGTCGGTGGTCCTGGGAGGCGTGTTGAAGCTAATTACAATTTGATCGCCACGTTCGACCGCGACCAGATCGGTAACGGCCTGCGGCAATTCCGGCGAGGGCGGCAGAACCGGGCCTACATATCCGCAACCCGCCAGGCACAGGAAAGCTATCGTGCCGAGAGCAGCAGCAAATCGCACTAAAGAATATACCTGCTGAGGTCCTGGTCCTTGACAATTTCGGCCAACTGTTTGCGCACGTAGAGGGCGTCAATCTTGACGTTCTTTTTCTTGAGATCGGGGCCTTCGAAAGAGATATCCTCGAGCAGCTTCTCCATGATGGTGTGGAGACGCCGGGCCCCTATGTTCTCCGACGCTTCGTTGACTTGGGCCGCGATGCGCGCGATCTCGATCAAAGAGTCTTCGGTGAAGCTGAGCTTGATTCCTTCCGTCTCAAGCAAGGCCATGTATTGCTTTACCAGCGCCGATTTGGGCTCTTTGAGGATGCGAATGAAATCGGCCTCGCTGAGCGTTTTGAGTTCCACACGAATCGGGAAGCGGCCCTGCAGTTCGGGTATCAGATCGGACGGCTTCGAGACGTGAAATGCTCCCGCTGCGACGAACAAGATGTGATCGGTCCGTACAAACCCATGACGTGTGTTGACCGTGGTGCCTTCCACGATAGGCAAGATGTCGCGCTGCACCCCTTCGCGGCTGACATCGGGACCGTGGCCGCCTTCACGGCCGGCGATCTTGTCTATCTCATCTAAGAAGACGATGCCATTCCGTTCCACGCGCTCGAGCGCAATGCGAGTGACCTGGTCCATGTCGACCAGTTTTTGTTCTTCTTCCTGGATGAGGTATTCGAGAGCTTCCGAGACGCGCATGTTGCGTTTGCGGGTGCGTGGCCCAAACAGCCCAGGAATGACATCTTTCAGATTGATGTCCATCTCCTCGACGTTGCCGTTCGTGGAGACCTCGAACGTGGGCCCGCGTTCTTTGACGTCGACTTCCACCATGCGGTCGTCGAGTTTTCCGGCACGCAGCTTCTCGCGCAATTTTTCGCGCGTGCGTTCCGCGCTTTCGCTCGACTCCGGTTGGGGCGGCATGAGCAAGTCGAGCAGACGATCTTCGGCCTGCTGCTCGGCACGGTCGGCAACCTGTTCCAGACGCTCTTCGCGCACCATGTCAATCGAGACATCCACCAGGTCGCGAATCATCGACTCGACGTCGCGGCCCACATAGCCGACTTCAGTGAACTTGCTTGCCTCCACTTTGAGAAACGGCGAATTAGCAAGCTTAGCCAGGCGCCTGGCAATCTCAGTCTTGCCGACGCCGGTGGGGCCAATCATGAGAATGTTTTTGGGCATCACCTCTTCGGCCATTTCAGGCTCGAGTTTCTGCCGGCGGACACGGTTGCGGAGCGCGATCGCCACCGAGCGCTTGGCGTCGGCTTGCCCGACGACGTGCTTATCCAACTCGGCCACGATCTCGCGCGGCGTGAGTTCGTCGAGCAAAGGCGCTTCATCGGTAGATTGTTGCGGAAGATAAATGACCATTACGTCAGCTCCTCAAAAGTGACGTTTTCATTCGTGTAAATGCAGACATCACCCGCAATCTTCATAGCTTTTTCGACGATTTCGCGCGCTCCGAAATTGGTATTGTCGAGCAAAGCCAGTGCTGCACACTTGGCAAAGGCGCCTCCGGAACCGATAGCGGCGACCGGGCTATCCGGCTCAATTACGTCGCCCGTTCCGCTGACGATGTAAATATCTTTCGTGTCCGCGACCAGCAAGAGGGCTTCGAGATGACGGAGCATGCGATCGGTGCGCCACTCTTTGGCAAGTTCCACAACACTGCGCGGTAAGTTGCCGCCGTATTGTTCAAGCTTGGCTTCGAGACGCGCAAAGAGGGCGAAAGCATCGGCTGTGGCGCCCGCAAAACCGGAGATAATTTTGCCGTTGAAGAGACGCCGCAGCTTCCTAGCGCCCCCTTTTAATACTTCACTGCCCATCGTGACTTGGCCATCACCGGCCAGAACTACTGTGCCGTTGCGGCGAACGCAAAGGATGGTCGTCGAACGGATTTTTCTACTCATCAAAATAAAAGAGCCAACATAAAAAGGAAAATCGCCCGCCTAATGGCAAGGCAAGGATTGCATCTTCATTTCAGCACAGGGCCGCGACGAGGCTCAGGTGTGAAAATCCGATCCCGCCTTTTCCTAACTGAGACGAAATCGCTACAAACCTGGCTGAGATTGGCAAAGATGTGGCTATTAAGCCACACTAGCGATGAGACAACTCCACTAGAATCAAGTAATTACAGCGCCAAAGCGCCTTGCTTTGCTATGCTGAGTTGTTTCGCATGCACTCTCAAACGACCCTTCGGCGGCCGGTCGAAGCTCAGGGTGTCGGACTTCATCACGGGGCGCCCGTGAAGCTGCGAATTTTGCCTGCTCCGCCCAACACTGGAATCGTTTTCATTCGGACGGATCTGGATGGAGCCCGGGTGCGCGCCAGTTGGAAGTTGGTAGAACGCGTAAGTTACGCTACCAGCCTGATGCATCCCAAGGGCATCTTTATTTCAACTACTGAGCATTTGCTGAGCGTGCTTTACAGTATGAGCATCGACAACGCGTTCCTGGAGCTGGATAATCTGGAACTGCCCATCCTCGATGGGAGCGGGCTGCCCTTTGTTGAGCTCCTTCGTGAGGCGGGCGTGCAGGAATCTGGCAAGCCCCGGCGCTACATGCGGATCGTGAAGCCTGTCACGGTGGAATCGAACGGGAAAAGCGTCACGATTCTCCCCAGCGACCGTTTTCAGCTTCGCTGCTCCAACTTTTACGATCATCCGTTGGTTGGCGAGCAGATTCTAGAGCTCGACTTGACGCCGGAGAGCTATGCGCGTGAGATTGCGCCGGCGCGCACTTTCGGCTTTGAATATGAGCTCGATCAGATGCGTGACATGGGACTGATCCGCGGAGCTTCGCTTGAAAATGCCGTGTGCTTCACCCGCCAGGGCGTGGCGAATCCGGGTGGGTTGCGCTTTCCGGACGAATGCTGCCGCCACAAAGCACTCGATTTAATCGGCGATCTGGCACTGATAGGGAAACCGCTGCTGGGGTGCGTAGTCGCAACGAAGGCGGGACACGCCATGCATGTTGCGCTGGTGAAGAAGCTCATGTCCGATCCTTCCTTATATGAGATGGTCACGCTCGGCAGAACCTCGGGCGCCGTGGCCTGAGCCGTGCTCTTGCGCGCGATTCCTCACCTAATCACGTCGTTTCGCCTACTTTGCTCCCCGGTTGTCACTTGGCTGCTGTTTCAATCGCGGTACCGGACAGCGCTGGCGGTCGTCTTTCTGGCCGGAATCAGCGACTGGTTCGACGGTTTTGCTGCGCGCCGGCTGAAGTCCTCAGGACGTGTCGGCGTGATCCTCGACCCTCTGGCCGATAAGATCCTGCTGACCACACTGTTTGTTGGATTGGCGATCTTGCGGCTTATACCCGCCTGGATGTTCGGGCTGGCGCTCGGCCGCGACTTAGTGATCGTGATCGGAGCCCTGCTGGTGCGCATTTTACGGGGCGTCCGCAAATTCCTGCCGACCACTCTCGGGAAAGTCAGCACTTTCTTCCAGATCACGTTGATCCTGCTCACCCTATGCTTTGCGGCGTTTCCCTACCAGCTGCTGCTGTGGCTGAAAGACACTGCGCTCGCCTTAAGCGCTCTGTTTACCTTGCTCAGCGGGCTTGATTACGTCCGCGTAGGCGTCGAATTCGCTCGCCGCCGCAGAATCGCAACGGGGTGAAGCCGATTTTCTTTGAGAACGTTCCACAGTTGGTAAAAACTTCGATTGACGGGACCAAAGCCCGGGAGTAGCCTGAAGACATGGAGCCGAGCGTCGAGATCTTTCTGCCCTCGCGGCTGTATTCCCGGGTCGGTTGGGCTGCCTTGGCTGGGATGCTTGTCTCGGTTCTGTGCGGTTTTCGGGCGCCACTCGCGTTTGTTCCGGGCTTTTTGTGCGCATTGACTGCTCTTGTGCTGTTTTGGCTGTCGGCACGGCCGCCGGTCCGCATAGGCGAGACGCAATTTCACATCGGAGAGCGCTGTGTTGACTGGCGCGAGGTGCGGGAGGTCAATAGCAGCCGTTTTCTCTCCCCTTTGATTATGAAGATCAAGCTCACTAATGCTCGGCACGTTATGCTGATCTATCCTGGGGAACCCGAGCGTATCGAGCAGTTGCTTTTTCAACTGCGCAAGAACTCTCATATGGCCTCTTTTGACGGGGTGGCGCATCGCGATTACTGGACCTGGATCAACCTGAATGGCTCTCGACCGGAGAACCCGGTGCTCGAGCAGCCGGTGAAGATGCTCAGCGCTGACGACCAAGATGAGGTCGAGCGGCTTTATCAGAAGCTGAAAACTGTCGGGCGTCTCGATTCCCGGATCGATTCCTCGAACAAGTCGGATGAGCATTAGCGCGGGCCGCGCGGCACGGACAGGAACGCGAGCTGGGTACTAAGATTGCCCAGCGCGAGCTGGATAATAAAGCCTTCCCAAGTGGATCTCGGTTTCGACGCTTCTCCATCGTTACCCTTATTCTTCTCCTGCTGATTGTGATCGCTTACCTGTCGCGCAGCCAGCTGCTCAGCGCCGCGGCACATGCTCTAGTAGAAGATGACGGACCGCAAAAGGCAGACTGTATTCTGGTGCTCGGCGGCGATGATTATGGGGATCGCATCATCAAAGCAGGGCAGTTGGCGCAGGCCGGGTATGCGCCATTTGTGATGGTAGACGGCCCTACGGCACTTATCGGTCATGAATCCGATACGACGATCCAATATGCTGTGCAAAAAGGATTCCCAGCTTCGCTTTTCGAGCCAGTTTGGCTACCTCCGGGCGTGGATTCCACCAGCACCGAAGTCCGGTATGTTGCGAACCAAGTCTTGCGACCGCGCCACATTTCGAAGGTGCTGCTTGTGACTAGCAATTACCATACGCGGCGTGCCGCGCGTTTCATACGCAAGGAAGTTCCGTGGCTTCAGGTGGTGGTTGTCCCGGCTCCCGATCCCTTTTTCAAACCTGATGGTTGGTGGAAAACGCGGAACGGCAAGAAAACTTTTCTGCTCGAATGGACCAAGACAACTACTGAGTGGTGGGGCGGCTAAGTGCTGAAGTCTCTTGCCACGCTGTGGCCCTATTTGCAGCGTTATCGAAAGGGCCTGTCGCTGGGCATCGCATCCTTATTAATGAAAGATGCGTTTGCTGCAGCACAGCCGATCGTAATAAAGTACGGCGTGGACTCGCTAACGCGCGGTTTCGTTTTGCGCATAGTGCTGCAACTCGCCGGGCTGTTGATTGGCTTGTCGCTGGTTAAGGGGCTGTTCCAATACTGGATGCGCGTCATTATTATCGGGATCTCGCGCGACATCGAATTCGATCTCCGCAACGACTTATTCAGCCACTTGGTCGAGTTGTCCCAAGACTTTTATAGCCGTTATCGCACCGGCGACATTATGGCGCGCAGCACGAACGATCTGAATGCAGTGCGCATGATGCTTGGACCAGGCGTAATGTATTGCACCGAAACTACTGTCATGCTGGTGCTTTCGGTGGCGGTGATGCTACATACCGATGCGCGGCTCACTTTGATTGCGTTGATTCCAGCGCCATTCGTTTCCATCGCGGTGATCCTGTTCGGCAGGCGCATTCACATTCGCTTCGAGCAGATCCAGCGAATGTTTTCCGATATCAGCAGCAAAGTGCAGGAGAACCTGGCCGGGGTACGCGTGGTCCGCGCTTACGCTCAGGAGAAAGCGGAAGTGGATCAGTTCGCAGAGTTAAATCGGGATTACATTCGCGAAAACATTGGACTCGCCCGCATTCAGGGCATGTTTATGCCACTGTTGCAGGGGCTGATTGGAATCACCTTTCTGCTGGTGCTGTGGGCCGGCGGGCGGCAACTCATGGAGGGACGGATTTCTTTAGGCAGTTTCGTGATGTTCAACACGTACATGGGGATGCTGATCTGGCCGATGATTGCTTTTGGCTGGGTGGTAAACCTGATGCAGCGAGGCACAGCTTCGCTCAATCGCATCAACGAAATCCTCCATGAGAAGCGGTCGATCGCGCGACCGGCCGGGGCGCTGCTCTCGCCGGACGACTACCTGCCTGAAATTCAATTCCGTAACGTTCACGTGAGACACGGCAAGCAAAGTGCTCTGGCCGGAGTTGACCTGACGATCCGCGCGGGCGAGACCGTCGCGATTGTGGGCCATACGGGCAGCGGGAAAACGACATTAGTAAGCCTAATTCCACGGCTCTTCGACCCGCAAGAGGGGGTGGTCGAATTAGGCGGGGCCAATCTGAAAGAATTCGATCCGGAAGAACTTCGGCGCCGGATCGGCTTCGTTCCGCAGGAGACATTTCTTTTTAGCGCTACCCTCGGCGAGAACATTGCATGGGGCGTTCCAGAGGCATCTGAGTCGGCGATTCGTTGGGCAGCGGAAGTTGCGGGATTGTCGAGCGACATCGAGGGTTTCCCGAACGGTCTGGAAACCGTGATCGGCGAGCGCGGGCTAACGCTTTCCGGTGGGCAGAAACAGCGCACCGCCATCGCACGCGCGATTCTTCGGGATCCGCGCATCCTGATTCTCGATGATGCTCTCTCGAGCGTGGATACGGTGACAGAAGAAAAAATACTGAGCGGCCTGTCGGCAGTGATGCGCGATCGTACCACCATTCTCATCTCGCATCGCGTTTCGACCGTGCAGAATGCCGATCGTATTTTCGTATTGAGTCACGGCCGCATTGTAGAATCGGGAACGCACGCCGAGTTGCAACGGCTGGGCGGCTATTATGCTGAACTCTACGAGAAGCAGTTACTCGAAGAGGAACTGGAGGCGATTTGATGACCAGTGTAAATTTGAACCGGCGCCAGTGGCTTCAGAGGAGCTCGAGCTTTCTCGCCTTCTCGGCGATCGGAGACTCGGTACTCGCGCAGGAGTACCGCATCGCGGGCGCCGATATCAAACTCGGCGTAGCTTCGTATTCGTTTAGAAAATTCTCGCGCGAGCAGGCGATTCAGATGACCAAAGAGCTCGGGACGCCCTATCTGAACGTCAAAGATTTTCACTTGGCACTGACCAGTACTCCGGAGGAGATTGCCGCTGCCAGGAAAGAATTCGCCGAAAACGGAATCGTGCTGGTAGGCTGCGGAAATATCAGCTTCAGCAAAGACGACCCGGATGATATTCGAAAGAAATTCGAGTATGCCAAGCAAGCCGGATTTCCGCTCATCGTCTGCGCTCCTACGCCTGTAACTCTTCCCAAGCTGGAGAAGTACGTGCAAGAATTCAACATCAAGATTGCGGTTCACAACCACGGTCCGGAGGACAAAAGCTTCCCTACTCCGCAAAGCGTTCTCGCTATCGTGAAGAATATGGACCCGCGCTGCGGCTTGTGTATCGATGTGGGCCATACCGCCCGGACGGGTGTGGATGTAGTGGGATCGATTGCCGAAGCGGGTGCGCGACTGCTCGATATGCACATCAAAGATCTGTCTGATCCGCTGGCAAAGGAATCTCAAGTCCCGGTGGGCGAAGGAAAGCTTCCTATTCCACGCATCTTCGAGCAACTCGTCAAAATGGGCTATCAGGGCTCGGTGAACCTGGAGTATGAGGTGCAGCCGGAGAATCCGATGCCCGGAATGCGCAAGAGTTTCGCTTACATGCGGGGGATCTTGACTGGCCTGGAGGGCCGTAAACGGACCGGTTAAAGTTCATCTCAGCGAGACGATCTCATCGGTTGGCTCAAAGGTCTTCTCGATTTCGGGTATCTCGATCAGTGTCCGTGTGCCGTGTCCTGATTTGCTGTCAATCGTTAGACGATAGCCCGCTCCGAATAGGACTCGCAACCGTTCATCAACGTTGCTCACGCCAATGCCCGAAGTGAATAGCTTGTCCAGTTTCGCTTCGTGAATTCCGACACCGTCATCTTCCACCGATATGTGAAGGCGCGTGCCCTCAAGCCAAGTGCGCAAGCGAATTGTTCCGCCCTCTACTTTATTCGCCAGGCCATGCTTAATCGAGTTCTCTACAATTGGCTGAAGAATCATGCTGGGCACTAGCCGGTTCAGGGTCGCGCTCTCAATCTCCCTTTCAAAACGCAACTTGTCGCCGAAACGCACGACCTCAATCGCCAGGTAATCGTCGATAAACGAGATCTCTTCACGCAAAGGCGCGAGACTCTCTGTTTTCGTCAGTAAACTGCGCAGGATCTTTGAAAGACGATAGACCATACTGCGGGCGCGATCGGGATCGATGCGAATCAAAGTGGAGACTGAGTTCAAAGTATTAAACAGAAAATGCGGGTTGATTTGGTTGGTCAAAGCGGCCAGTCGCGCCTCGGTAAGCCGCGCCCGTTGCGTTTCGAGCTGACGCTCGGCCCGAAAGCTGCTCCACACCCGAATCGGCAGGCAAACCGCAAAGAGGGTGGTCACGGTCGACAGAGCAATCAGCCAATTGGTAACATGAGCGCCCTCGAACATGAAGAAGGTGTTGTGCTTTCTAAACTCGTCGTGTACGCCCCACCTGAGCAGTTCTATCGTGACCACAAGCGCATTGCACATAACATTGAAGGCGGCTAACTTCACGATCCGGCGATCGATGGTCAGACGGTTCCAGCGCAGGATCTGTTTGAAGAACCGGTACAGGTTAAGATCCACGAATGGCGAAAAGTGCCAAATATCTTCTTTGCGCGGCGCCAAATCATGCATCAAGCCGCCAATGATCCCGGCCGCGGCGAACAGCGGCATAGACATCCATTTACTTGCAAACATATCTGGCAGCGAAACGCAGATCCCTGTTATGAGTCCGCTGACATAGCCGCCAAGAAAGCCGGCGATCGTTGCGCCTTCCAGCGCGAGGTCGATCGCGGGATATTGATTCGTCCAACTGCGTACGGCGGCGCTGGCTCCAAACAGAATCGAGAAGATGAAGGCGAGTTGCAGGCGGTCGGCGACGGTTCGGTCATCCCTGAGCAGGATCTTCTGTATGCGGTTGAACCGCATCAGTATGCTGGCGATCGAAGCTGAAACTGCAACCTTGATTAAGAGTGCGGCAAGCTGCTGTTGACTTATCATTTGCGCTCGTTCACCCTTCCGGCTTCTATAATAAAGGTTTAAAGCCTTCCATCTGCGCTTTATTTGCCGTCCCGGTCCGGCTGGGAGCTAGGAAATTATTGTCAGATCTCAAATTGAGTAAAGTCGCCGAGGCCGACTTTCCGAGCCGTTTTGGCAAGTTTCGGATCTATGGCTTCGAAGCTAAGCAGGGGCCCGAAAGCGAAGAAGCAATTGCACTGAAGCTGGGCGATATGTCGCCGGAACTGGGCGCCCCCCTGGTTCGCATCCACTCACAGTGCTTGACGGGTGACGTGTTTCACAGCTTGCGTTGCGATTGCCGCTCGCAACTGGAACTCGCGCTAGATGGCATCGTTGCCGAGGGCCGAGGCCTTCTTATTTATGAGCACCAGGAGGGCCGCGGCATCGGCCTGCTGAACAAGCTTCGGGCGTATGAATTGCAGGATGGCGGACTCGACACCGTGGAAGCGAACGAGCGCCTGGGGTTTGAAGCCGACCTACGCGAATACATTCTTCCGGCGGCGATTCTTCATTACTTCAAAGTGCGCGAAGTGCGGCTGCTTTCGAATAATCCCGGTAAGGTTGCTGCCCTCGAGAGAGCGGGCATCCGGGTGGTAGAACGAGCGCCGATCATCGCGCCGGCGCTCGAGTCTACGGCCGGATATCTACGCACGAAACGGGAGAAGCTCGGTCATCTGTTTTGATGTATCTCGCCTCCACTTCATGCTAGAGCTCGCCGGACAGCCGCTCACGTTAGAGCAGATCGATGCAGTCGCGAACGGCGAATTAGAGGTAAGCCTAGCCGCATCTGCGCGGGAGAGCGTGCGCGCTTCTCGCGCGGTGATCGACGCCGTGCTGCGTGAAGGGCGAGTTGTTTACGGTGTGAACACTGGCTTTGGGAAACTCTCTGAGGTGCATATTTCTCGAGAGCAACTCGAGACTCTGCAGCTCAATCTGGTACGAAGTCACTGCTGCGGAGCCGGTACGCCGCTCTCCGAAGCTGAAACACGGGCCATGCTGCTGCTGCGCGCGAACGTACTCGCGCGCGGGAACAGCGGCTGCCGCGAAATTGTCATCGAAACTCTGTTGGCCATGCTAGAACGGCGCGTACATCCCGTTATTCCTGAGAAGGGATCGGTGGGAGCCAGCGGAGATTTAGCTCCTTTGGCCCACCTTGCGCTGGTGCTGATCGGGGAGGGTGAAGCCTGGTTTCAGGGCAAGCGCGTGCCTGGCTCCGAAGCTCTGCGCCATGCGGGTATCGCCCCCCTTAGCCTCGCCGCCAAGGAAGGTCTGGCGTTGCTCAACGGAACCCAGGCCATGGCGGCGGTCGGTGGGCTCGCCCTATTTCGTGCTCAGCGCGTAACGGCTCTCGCCGATTTAGCTGGCGCGATGACACTCGAGGCCCTGCTCGGCACTCCCGGCCCATTTGACTCCCGCATTCAGGATGCCCGTCCTCACGCTGGGCAGATCGCTGCTGCCGCGCATCTGCGCGCTTTTCTTCAAGGTAGTGAGATCCGCCAATCCCACCTGCTCAATGATCCTCGGGTGCAGGACGCCTACAGCCTGCGTTGCATGCCGCAAGTCCATGGCGCAGTCCGTGGCGCCCTGGCGCACTCCCGCTCTGTTGTCGAATGTGAAACTGGCTCGGCGACCGATAACCCGTTGGTCTTCTCCGATGGCGAAGTGCTCAGTGGCGGAAACTTCCACGGGGCGCCCCTGGCGATGGCCTTCGACTACTGCGCTATCGCCATAACCGATCTAATCAGCATGGGCGAACGACGCATCGACCGGCTGGTCAATCCTCATGTGAACGAAGGCTTGCCTCCGTTCCTCAGCGGGCAACCGGGTTTGTCCTCCGGCTACATGCTTGCCCAAATCTGTGCAGTCTCCCTGCTGAACGAAGCGAAAGTTCTCGCGCATCCAGCGAGTGTCGATAATGTGCCAACGTCGGGCGACAAAGAAGATCATGTGTCCATGGGGATGACAGCGGCTCTTAAGCTCCGGCAAATTGTGGCGAATGCCGAATACGTTCTTGCGATCGAACTGCTCACGGCGACCGAAGGGCTCGATTACCGAGCGCCGCTGCGCTCCTCCGAGGCGATTGAGCGAGCCCGCGCCGGGATTCGCAGCCGGGTCGACAAGCTAACCACCGATCGTCCTCTTTCTTACGATATCGAGCGCCTTGCGGCCGCGATCCGCTACGGAGCTTTTGACGAATTCCTCGATTGATATAGCGATCGATTGGTCCAGCAATCGCGTTTTCTTCGAAGCCGAGCGGAAACTAACACTGCGGTCAGAGCACTAGTACCAGAACGTTCGGGTTGATTCTTACGGCTCGGTTCTGAAACCATACCAGCTTTATCTAAATCCACTGGTAGGCCGCTATAAAAACAGGAAGGGGCAAAAGTGTCCAAGTCTCTAACAGCCGTTCTCTTCATTGCCACATTGTTCGCATCGATTTCGGTCTCTGCTCAGGATCGGAAAGACAACACGGACCGTCCGCAACAACACGGGTCAAACCAACCCTATTACGACAGTAAACATAAGGACTGGCATCAATGGAATGACCAGGAAAATCAAGCCTATCAACGCTATGAACAGGAACATCACATGAAGGACCGAGATTTTGCGAGCACTAGCGAAGCGGAGCAGCAACAATATTGGAACTGGCGACACAAGCATCCCGATTCCCACTGAGCTGTAGATAGTTTCCGCGCCGGCTCGCATTCTGAAATCCGAGAGTGATGTTGCTGACGCTTGGCTAAGCCTTAGTGCAGTGTCGAAGAGCTATGCCCGCCTTTGTCCGAGCCGCCAACTTAGTCAGTTGCAGTTCATGAAAGAAACAGAAAGAAATGAAAGCCCTGGCACGGAGACCCCAACCAGGGCGATCCCCGCATCAGCGGCGGGTTGGAGTTGCTTGCGGCTGCTGTACGGAACCACGGCCCCGTAATTGTTTTTCTGCTTCGATCCAGTCCTCTTCACCAGAGCCGATAGGAGAACCACGCTTTTGCCAGATGGCATAGGCGAGTTTTGCAATATCTTGTTGTTGACCTGCCGCTTCATTCTCTCTTTGAACGGAACTTGGCAGTGCTACTGCGGGTGCACTCATGTTTTTCTCCTTGAGATCTAATTCCCGAGAACCCGGGGGGAGGGGACATTGGATGCTCCAAATGTGGGCAGAATCCAAGTCAGGATAACAGCTTAGCGTAGATCTTCGTCAGTTGACAAGCTTCTTTCCCCCGCTGCATGCGTAACATTTGACGCTATTCGCCCACTGATAAAACCGACCATCTCTGGCGGTGGGCAGTGGCACCGGGTGGATTTTTGCACCGGCGCTGACATTCCTTCCTGACAGGGACCTCCACAGAGACAGGTGTTGAAGTTTTGAGCATGGCGAGATATTGTTGGGCAAGAATGACTCACTTAAAATATTGAGCGAGTATAAATTCGCTATTCTAAGCCAAGCGGGGCCCTTAGCTCAGCGGTCAGAGCAGAGGACTCATAATCCTTTGGTCGAAGGTTCAAATCCTTCAGGGCCCACCACAGCTATTTATTAGCGCTTTTGAAATGTTGCCTCAAGCGCTTGTCGCTTCTGCGAGAGCTGAGAACTTTTCAGAATGGGGAGGAATCCTTGGCGCAGAGGGCTGACCCAGGAGTCGGGAGACGGCGTAATTCTGGTCGAGCGCTCCCGCAAGAAGCATCACCTGTTCTCTCAGATGCTCTAGGCTGCGGTACTCGATGACTATGCGGTCCGCGCTGACTTGGGTGGAGCTGGGGAGCTCGACCCCGCTGGTTGCGGCGCTTCTGCTCATCAGAGCACAGCCTCCGTGAGCACACTGGCAAAAATCCTTTTCCGTCCCATGTGTAGCGGCTTGGCTGCAATAGTCGCTGCAGTACGAGTCGCTAGGTCGAGCTAGGCAACTGCAAGGGCCAAGCGCACATTTTTCGGCCTTCTCCATTGGTGATCTCCCTTATCGTGAGCACTTCGAGCGACGGGGGGCAAGGCCTACTTGGATCAGGTAGCCGGGGGTACTCCGTCACAACTAGCAGGAACTCTAGCTTGTTTTTCTACATTAATATATATTCTTGAAAAAGTATAGATCTTTTTACGGCACATTTCACAAGTAAGCATGCCGATGCCGGCAAACAAGTGCCGCTTCAATCGGAATAGATCGCACTTCTGGTGCCATCATGCCGTGGCGTCACAGGATATGGGGACCGTCTCCGCTTGGCTCTGTTGATCTCTAACCACTGTTGGCGGACTCGCCCGGGCAGGCGTTTGGACAGGAAGGCCATGGCCACATCCGACTTTGCTTCCTATTGCTATTCGACCATGTGAATAAAGATCGGAGCGGAGTGATGGTGGTACTGACAGCACTCGCGCTTTGCGAAATTCAAACCTTGGCCGCCGTACATCTGCCGCTTGATCGCCTTCCGATTCAGCGTGTCCTTCAATCGGACCTTGTTCCTGCCTTTGATGACCTTAGCTGACCTGCCGATCGCAGAGAGAGTTTTGCTGCGATGAACTTCGGACGAAAGAACCACGCCAGTTGGCCACTGTATGTGCTCACCGGTAACCGCGCGCGAGGAGGTATTTCGCGCCAGCCTCGAAGGCCTTGGGACCAGGTACGAAGAACCCGAAGGCATCGGCCAACCGACCGATCACGTTAAACGAGAAACAGACCGCGAGCGCATCCTCGATCTGTCGGCGCGAAGCGCCGGCAGCGAGGACTGCTCGCATGTCATCCGCATCCACCACGTGCTCGCGCGTGAGCTTGTCCAGCATGAGCAGCGTCGCCCGTAATGGTTCCTCGATGGCCGCGGTCTCGAGATTGGACAACAAGTCGGAGACCGTTTTCCCGTCGCGATGATATGCCCCTTGCGCGACCGCAAGGTGCGCCTTCGTGCAAAACTCGCAATGATTCGTCTTCGCGACGAACGCGGCCATCAACTCGCGATCACCGACAGACCAAGTGGAGGGTCCGCGCATCGCCTCATGGGTCAATCCCTGCATCGGCCCGCCGTAGAAGTCAGCCCGGTACTTGACCAGCTTGATGACGTCGAGCACCGGCTGGCGCGAGACCGTTCGAATGAGCGCGAAAAGTGCCTTCGTACCGAAACCGTGGCCGCTATCGAGGATTCGAAGCCGCATGCTCACTCCTTCCTGGTCGCGGCCTCAAGGGCCGCAAGTGCCGTGTCGTACTGCCGAGTGGCTTGCCCGATCGCGGCGCACACCACGATCTCGAAGACCTGGTCTTCACTGAGGCCCGACACCCTCGCGGCTGCGATGTCCTCGTCGGTGACCCTATAGGCATGGCTGGCAACCTTGTCGACTAGCGCACCTAGTGGTTCGGCGAGGCCGCTATTGTTGAATGCGGCCCGACGCTCGGAGGGTGACGCCTTGCCGGCTCCTTCCAAGATTCGCCTCGTCAGCGCTTTTCGCGCCTGTTTGATATCCGACATTTATTGACCTGCCCATCGTCGCCGAGCTCGTACCAGCGGCCACCGACGCGCGGCTCGATCACCGCATCCAATGCATTGGTCTTGCCGATTTTGTAGGATGCCAGCGGTCACCCCGCGCCCGTCTTCTCGGTGAACACCCGCCACGCCACTGCCTGCGGTGCCTGAACAGTCAGGACCTTCCGCACGCTGGTTCGCATCGGTACCTCTGGACATCGTCGGCTCTGCCATTGTTTCCTGTCCCTGCTTGCTTCCCGCTCGGCCATTACCTCAAACGCGGTGAGCGCTTCATCCCACAATCCTTCCAGCCACTTCCGCACCGAGTCAATGCTCCGTGTGTCGACTGCGTAGACCCGTCGCGTGCCCTCCGCAACAGTCACCGGGCGTGCCACTTGAGGATCTTCAGGTGCTGGCACTGCGGGGCGACTCACCTCCATCATTCGGCGATCTCGCCCACGGATCGGGCGCCGCCGCGCAGGCGCTTCAGCACCGCCCGCCGTGTAGGATCGCCCCAACGCATCGAGGGCCGCTCTTCGTAAGTCACCACTTACGGCAAGCTATCACTAACAGAAATGGCCGTCAAGTTCGCAGTTTTAGCTGTGGCGTGGTGCGTCATAAGCAATGCCGTTTATATAGGGAGCGCGTCCATACTGTAGAGACGACACCATGCGCGCGGCACCGGCAAGTAGTAGATTATGAGTTTCGATGCATCACTTCAGGCTACTCACCGCCCTGTCTCTCGCTTCCGCTATGCTTGCTTCTCAGCAGTTGAGCGGCATCGATCGCGACCTCCTCGCTGCCCATAATGCCTACCGGCGGGACACGGGGGAAACTCCGCTGGTATGGTCGGAATCGCTAGCCGCCGGCGCGAGCGCATGGGCGCGGCACCTTGCCGAGAAACATGAATTTCAGCATAGTAAAGCTCCCAATGTCGGAGAAAACATCTGGATGGGCTCTTCCGGAGCCTATACAATTGCGCAAATGGTCAAGTCGTGGGGAGACGAGAAGGAATACTTTGTCTCTGGTAAACCATTTCCGGATGTTTCTACTTCTGGCAACTGGAGGGACGTCGGTCACTACACGCAGATTATCTGGCGCCATACAACCGAAGTAGGATGTGGATTGGCGCATGATGCCGTAAACGATTACCTGGTCTGCCGATACTCTCCGCCGGGGAACATTGTTTCCGAGCCCGTCAAGTGAACGCTCAACGGCCTTCTATCGTGCAGTCGTATGCGCCCGTCTTCGCTGATCTGATCTAATCGTTAGGCGTCAAGAGGCGAGCTTGAGACCAGGGCGAACGCACGTGTTAAAGCGGATCAGAAAAGGAGCCTACGAGTGTCAGGACTTCCTCGTGATGTACATTCCCTGGACTAATGAAAAGTGGGATGGTTCCCACGAAAACTTCCGGGGTTGGCAGGTATACCGCGCCGGATCGTTTATCGAAAAACGCGTCTTGCTGGACGCCTTCTTGACTCGCCGCGACGCCTACGACTACATCAAGCGCGAACTTGACCGTATGCGGTAAATCAGAAACACTCCGCTTCCGGCTATTGCGTTACCAGCTCGGGCCGCGCTCCAACCTTTCGCAAGCAGTGGTCGACCCACATCTTCGTGAGTTTTTCCTGTGTTCCGTTTTGTGATAACCGCGAGCGCAGGCTTCCGAACTCCACATGATCGAGCGGCTGATCCTGATTGAAACACGAAAACACCACAGTTTCTTGCCCAGTGTTCGGGTCCTTGTGTACTTGCAGGCACTGCGCACAAATCTCTTTCATCATGCACTGCATCGGCGAGTTGATGCTCCCGATCGCTCGGTGTCCCGGCTTCAGGTAAGGCCGCAGAACGGAGTGCCGCGCCTGTTGCACGGCGCGCATCATGCCATCGGAGCCGATTACAATCAGCCGGTCGACCGCGCTCAGCGAAATTTCAGGATCGCCCAAATCGCCACGGCCGTAAGCCTCCATAGCCTCGACGATGTTCCCGACGAATGCACTATCCTGTACCCGCCCCGGGGTGAAGCCAGGCGCTTCGTCGCATACCCAAACCACCACATCCGCGGCGGCTTCGATCTCTTCAACCTTATAGCGATCAATGATCTTCTTGTAGCCCGCGAAATAGACTACCCGCGAGCCGGAGGCGCGCAACTGCTGCCCGATGGAGAACAGTACGGCGTTCCCCAGGCCTCCGCCCGCCAGCAGCACTGTTTCGTGTCCGGGTGTTTCCGTCGGGGTGCCGGTCGGTCCCATCAATATAACCGGATCGCCCGGTTTCAATAATGAGCACAGATCCGAAGAGCCGCCCATTTCAAGAACGATGGTGGAGAGAAGCCCCTGTTCGTGATTGACGGAAGCGCCGGTCAAAGCCAAGCCCTCCATGGCGAGCGCAGTTCCGTCGCTGCGAATCGCCAGCGACTCGTAATTCTGCAGCCGGTAAAACTGGCCCGGCTGAAAGGAGCGGGCCGCAATTGGTGCGCGCACAACGATCTCGAGAATATTCGGCGTGAGGCGAATCACGTCCTCAACCACCGCCCGCAACTCCTTCTTTAGTCTCTGCGCCAGGGCGCCGGGTGAAGGCTCTTGCGGGGCATGACGCGCGAGCACACGTGACAACACCGGATAGCCTTGCTTGGCGCTGCCCATGGCTTTGACCACATTGCCTGAAAAGGACGGATGCAAGTCGCCAAAAAAGCTGATCGCCTTGCCATCTGGACGCACCGAGATGAGTACGCGAACCTCGGAAGGTTTGGCAATCCGTTCCGGCTTCACTGGTTTACCGTCTTCGTCAACCGCTCGGAAATAGCGGCCGTCAAGTACAAAGTTCCTCTCGTCTTCACGCGCGAGAACCGTGTTGGGCTGCGTTCCGGCTGCCACCAGAATCGTACGTGCGGGCAATGTGACCCTCTCGCCCGTCGGAACTAGCTGGCCCGTTCCCGTTTCGAAGGCCTGCTTTTCCAGCACCAGCGCCGCTGCCATATTCGCCGCGTCTACCTGCACCTCTTCAGGTGTCAGGCATTCGGCAAACTTTACGCCCTCTTCTAGCGCCTTGACCACTTCCTCATGGTTCAGCGTGTAGCTCGGCGCATCTATCAGCCGCCGGCGATAGGCAATCGTCACGCCTCCCCAAGAGTTCAGAAGTTCAATCAGTCGTGCGGTCCGCCCCTCCTTCGCCGCTGTGTTGCGCTCCTCGCGAATCGCGCGCGCATGGGCTAGAAACTCCTGTGCGACCTCCGCCTCTTCGTTTGTCCACGCTGCTTGTACCTGGCGCTCGCCTATTTCTTCCTTGAGCAGGTCGTATCTCTCCAGGAATTTCTCAACCTGCACGACGTAATACGCCAGCGACTCTGTCGACGTGTCGATCGCAGTCAGTCCGCCGCCGATCACGACAATCGGCATACGGATCTGCAGATTAGCCAATGAATCCGTTTTTGCCGCGCCTGTCAGTTGCAATGCCATCAAAAAGTCAGAGGCCTGGCGCACACCGCGTACCAATCCGTTCTTCATCGGGATCACCGTCGGACGGCCCGCGCCCGCACACAGCGCAATGTGGTCGAAGCCCAACTCAAACGCGCTATCCACGGTGAGAGTGCCGCCAAACCGTACGCCGCCGAACATGGAGAACTCCGCGCGCCGTTCGAGCAGCAGACGAATGACCTTCAGGAAGTTCTTGTTCCAACGGACCGTAATGCCGTATTCCGCGACCCCGCCAAAACCGGCCATCACGCGGCGGTCCAGGCGCTCGTAAATCTCACTGATGTCGCGCAACGGCCGGAATGGAACGCGTTCGCCGTAAGCGTCGATGCCGGAAATATCGGCCGGCAGCGGCTCGATCTTCAAGCCATCCACTGCCACTACAGTGTGCCCGTCATTCATCAGGTAATGCGATAGCGTGAAGCCAGCAGGGCCAAGCCCAACTACGAGCACTTTGTAGCCAGTCGCAGCCTTTGGGTATGGCCGCGCGAAGTTAAGCGGATTCCAGCGCGTGAGAAGGCTGTAAATCTCAAAGCCCCACGGCAGCTCCAACACGTCCTTCAGCGTGCGTGTCTCTATTTGCGGAATGTCCACCGGATCCTGCTTCTGGAATATGCAGGATTTCATGCAGTCGTTGCAGATGCGGTGCCCCGTTCCGGCCGTCATCGGGTTATCCACCGTAACAACCGCAAGCGCGCCGATCGGATTTCCGTTTTCCTTCACCACGTTCATCTCGGAAATCTTTTCGTCTAGCGGACAGCCCGCCAGCGGCACTCCGAAAACGCTCGATTTGTGTGCCCCGCTCTTCTCTTTCAGACCAGTCGAGCAGCTATCTTTCGCTTGGTTATGGCACTTAATGCAATAGTGCGCCTGGTCGAGCGCGCCCGTCAGATCCGTTCCCGGGTCGGTAAGCTGAAAACCCTGGCGATGCCGCCAGTGATGGCTGCTCAATTCCAGCTTTACCAGTCCGTTACCGGCCGACGTTCCATGGGCCGGTTCCACTGGCACCAGGTGGTTCATGTCGAGCTTCTGCGGCACCTTGAAGAGCACACCGCTTCCATGTTTCCTTTTGCCTTGGGGTGAGAGGGTCGCCCACGCCGCGTAGCGGGCCGCCAACTGCAAATGCTCGGCTTGCCCAGCCTCGTCCTCTAACCAGCGAGCAACGTGCCGGGCGAAGCTCAATTCCGTCAATGGCTCTTGCAGCAGAGTCTCGAGTTCCGCCGCTAGCGCGAAGCCATCGATCCGGCTGGCAGTCTCGGCCGTCTGCCCAATCACAGCCTTGCGCTGCACGAAGCGACGCTTCACTGAATACAGAGGGGCCAGCTCGGAATGCCGCTCCTGAAGCTGGCGTAGTTCGGCTTCAATTCCGAAGATCTGTCCGATAAAATCTTCCAGGTACGGAGCCAACGCGATGATCAGCTCGGATGACTCTTTCGTGTGCGCCTCGGGCGGAGTCTGGCGTGCCACTAGAAGCCGCGCTTGCAATTCAGGATTAGATCGGCTAAGCTGCGCAAGAAATTGCGCATCCAGTTCTAACAGCCCTTCGCGCCTGTAGAGATCGTGAAAGCTGAGTCCGAATGGCAACAAGAGGGTAGCGCCATCCCGCTGTTTGATTGGCATGTTCACAAAAGTCAGCAGCGACTACCAGCGCGAGATCTGAAGGTACGCTGAGCGATTCTCAGGCAAAAGTGATTTCGCAGATCTGGTCAGAAGTGCTAAGTAACTACTATCTATTCTCGCAGATCGAAGCCCCAAATGTGGATTGAGATAGGCTTCCTCGGCTATCTTGAAGAGTAAGTGGACCTGGAAAAAACACTGCTGCGGAAAGTAGGCGAGGCGGTCGGACGCTTTCGCATGATTCGGGAGGGCGACCGGGTCTCGGTCGGCGTCTCTGGCGGCAAGGATTCCCTCACGTTGCTCGAAGCTCTTCTGCTGCTTCAAAAGCGCGCGCCTATCGAGTTCACGGTCTGCGCTTTCACCATCGAGCAAGGCAAATTCCTCGCTCCCATTCAGCCGGTCGGCGACTATCTTCACAGACGCGGCATCGATTGGACCTACGTTAAAGATTCGCCCTCCATTAACCTGCTTAGCGAGCAGCCCGACCATGGCTGTGACCTGTGCAGCCGTTTCCGCCGCCGCGCTGTTTATCAAGTCGCCCGCGAGCTCGGTGCGAACGTTATCGCCTTCGGCCATACTGCCGACGATTTCTGCGAATCGTTCCTTCGCAATGCCATGTTCACCGGACGCATCAGCGCGCTACCGGCCCTCACCTGGTCGAGTAAGCGCGAGTTCCGCTTGATCCGCCCGCTTGTCTATGTCACCGAAGAAATCACCGGCGCCTTCGCCGCTGTCTCAGGGGCGCCCGTCATTCCCTGCGGCTGTTCGCAAAAGACAGGCACGGTGCGCCGCACTCTCCGGGACATCTTTCGCGAACTGGAGAAAGAGCATCCGTTCCTGAAGGAGACTCTGCTCTCCGCGATGGGAAAAATCGAACCCGGCCGCCTCCTCGATACGCGATTCCTCGATCTCGATTCGCAATCCGACGAGGCCGGCTTCATAGACGACAGTTCGCATTTAGTGGCCCTCTCGGCCAGCTAGTAAACTAAATCGGATGCCATGACTGCGGAACTGATTGTGATTAACGGTCCGCTGGCCGGTACGCGGCTTCCTCTCGGAGGAGGTGAAGTCCTCATCGGGCGGGCTACCAACGCGCAACTCGTACTTTCAGAGCCGGATATTAGTTGGCGGCATTGCCAGATTCGAAAACAGGGTGACCGTTTCCTGGCGAGCGACCTCCGCTCATCAGTCGGGACCTATGTAAATGGGATTCGCTCCTCCGAGCGCTGGCTCGAAGATCGTGACCAAATCAGCATTGGCCGCACAGTCTTGATGTTCCGCTCAGGCGAAGCGGCTGAAGAATTGCCGGCCGCTGCCTCCGCTGACACCAAACCGGTTTTGCTCGCCGCCTGTTCGCTGGTATTCCTCTTTCGTGCTTTGGCTTCCAGTAACGGACGCGCCCAAACCACTCTGCTGCAAGACCAGATTCTTCGGTTGGTCGGCGATCTGATTCCATTAGAAGAAGGACTTATTCTTCTGGGTGGCAACGCGGAGGAATTGCAGGCGCGTTACGCCGAGCGCGCTTCCGCTTTTAAGGCGAACTTCTGCCCGACGCTTGTTCGCGCTTGCGAGGAAGGGGCATTCCAAGATATCGCGGGCGGCTTTGTAGGCGTCCCCTTGTTTCTGGACGGATTGCTTGGCGGCGCGCTGATCGTCAAAACACAGAACCGTCGCAGCCCGCAGGAACTTGCCGCCGACTTGGAAACGCTCACTGCCATCGCCACGCTTGCCTCAGTCGGCTTCGAAGCTAACCAGGAAGTGGAGACTTTGAAAGCCGAAAAGGCGCTTTTGCAGGAGCAGATCGGCGCGAATACGGGTATTGTCGGCAAGAGCAGCGCGATCCGTAGACTGCTGGACCTCGTTGCGCGAGTGGCTCCCCGCGACACCACGGTCCTCATCACCGGCGAAAGCGGCACCGGCAAGGAATTGATTGCACGGGCTCTTCACCAGAGGAGCCTCCGCAACGAGCGCCCGTTTGTAGCGGTGAATTGCGCGGCGCTCAGCGAATCCCTGTTTGAGAGCGAGTTGTTCGGTCACGAGAAGGGCGCCTTTACCGGTGCTCTTTCGTTGAAGCGGGGCCGCTTTGAGTTGGCTCAAGGCGGAACAATTTTCCTCGACGAAGTCGGCGAACTTGCTCCAGGTCTTCAGGCCAAGCTGCTACGGGTCTTGCAGCAGCGAGAGTTCGAACGCGTGGGTGGCACGCAGGCCCATCCGCTGGATATTCGCGTCATCGCCGCCACTAATCGCGACCTGAACGAAGACGTCCGCGACGGGAGATTCCGCGAAGATTTGTTCCACCGGCTGAACGTCGTCAACCTGGATTCACCGCCGCTGCGAGATCACCCAGATGACATTCCGCTACTCGCCCGGTTTTTCCTTCAGCGCTCAGCTGAGCGGTGCAAACGTCATGTGGAAGGCTTGTCGCCGGAAGCGGAAGAGATGATTTTGCAGTATTCTTGGCCCGGCAACGTCCGCGAGCTCGAAAACGCCATGGAGCGCGCTGTGGTGTTGGGCGTCTCCGAAGTAGTTCTCCCAGAGGATCTGCCCGAGTCGCTGCTTGACTCGGCTCCCAGAGACGCCAAAGCCAAATATCATCAATCGGTGGGGCAGGCCAAGCACGACGCCATAATCGATGCGTACGTGCAGGGAAGAGGCGATTACAAGCAAGCCGCACGTCTCCTTGGGCTTCATCCCAATTACCTGCTGCGGCTTGTTCGAAATCTGGGTCTGCGGGAGGAGATCAACCGGGCTCTCGGAGACAGCGGAGCCGCTGCGGCAGGACGTTAATTTCTTACTCCGGTATGCAGCGACGCGATCCCGCCAGATAGCAACTCGAAAGTCGTTTCCTTGAAATCAGCCTCGTCCATCATCCGCCTGAGTTCCTCAGCTCGAGGGAACCTTTCGATAGATGCAGGTAGATACGTATACGCTGTGCGTGAGCCTGAAATAAGATTTCCAACCACGGGCAAAACGGCTCGCGAGTAGAAACCATAAACCCCGCCGATCACCTTACTTCGCGGGTGCGAAAACTCCAGGATTGCCAGCGTCCCACCCGGTTTCAGGACCCGGTGAAGCTCTCGCAGGCCGTTCGCATAATTTGTCAGATTCCGAAACCCGAATGCAATGGAAATCGCATCCAAGCTGGCACCTCTCACCGGCAGCATTAAGGCATCTGCCTCGAATAACGGAGCCACATAGTTTTTCTCCGCCGCTTTTTTCCGTGCCGAGACTAGCATTGGATGACAGAAATCCGCGCCCATAATGCGTGCCGCCGAAACACTCTGCAGATCCAGCATCACATCGCCGGTCCCACAACAAAGGTCGAGAATTTTGGCTTCGCGGTTTACCAACACCGGTTTCAGGTGCCTGAGCAGAGCCTTGCGCCAGCCCCGGTCGATGTTGAATGAAAGCAGATGGTTCAGCAGGTCATAACGGGGCGCAATCTCGGCAAACATAGTTCGCACCCAGTTTGCGGCTTGCTGCTCATCTTGAGTTCCTTGAGGCGTAGTGCCGGCGGCTGCGTTGGCCATTTCAGCTGAGCGATTCCGTTACAGCTTGCGAAATCAGGTCGGGACTAATGCCAGAAACGACTTTCACGCTTCCGATCGCCACCGGCAGCACAAAATGCACCTTGCCTTGCAACGTCTTCTTATCGCTAGCGAGCTTCCCCATTAAGGCATTGGATTTCAGGTCGGCCGCCGGAGGGAGCGGGCCATAAAGCTTGATCAAGTCTCGCATCGCACGGGCATCCTGACTACTCAGGTCGCCTGTCAACTCCGCCAGCCGGATTGCTGCCAGCATGCCCCAGGCAACCGCCTCGCCGTGCAGAAATCGAGTGTACTCAGTTTCAGATTCTATCGCATGTCCAATCGTGTGCCCGAAATTGAGAATACGCCGCAGGTCGCTCTCACGCTCGTCGGCGGAAACTACTTCCGCTTTGATGCGGACTGGCGCGGCGATCAGATCGTCGAGCACGCTTGGCTTTTTCGCGAGCACCGCTTCGGCACGCGTGGCGAGCAGCTGGAAGAGATCGGGATCGCGAATGATCGCACACTTGATGACTTCGAAGAGGCCGGCCCGGTATTCGCGATCAGGCAAAGTATCGAGAACTTCAGGATCGATCAGCACCGCGAGCGGCTGATGAAAACTGCCGATCAGATTCTTGCCGCTGACCAGGTTCACACCGGTTTTACCGCCGATCGCGGCATCCACTTGCGCCAGCAGCGTCGTGGGGATCTGCAGAACCGGAATGCCGCGCATGAAAATCGCTGCCAGGAATCCGCTCACATCCGTAACGATGCCGCCGCCGAACCCGATGACAATGCTCGTGCGATCCGCCCCCTGCTCCGCCATCTGCCCGGCGAGCATTTCTACACAAGCGAGCCTCTTGTTCGGTTCTCCTGACGGAAGAAAGAGCACAGCCGTATGAGTTGCGATTTGCGGATCGAGCTTGCCGCCGTGCAAATCCCAGAGTTCGCGGTTAGTGACAACGAAAAGCTTGCCCGCAGTCTGCGGAAGAAACTCGCTGGTTCGCCGCAAGATCCCTCGCTCGATTACATTGCGGTAGCGCGCAGAAGCGGTCTGCACCTCGAAGCTAGCCATGCGCTCCCGTTGTAGCACGCGCAGCACACGTTGCAAGCCTCTACCAAAGTGGCGCTATGATTTTAAGCAACGCGTACGGTAATAACGCTGCTGCTCGGCTTCGGTATGGGCAACCCATCTTCGCGCATACCAGCCAAATGGATTTCAATAGCCTCTTTGATTAAGCGCTCGACTTCTCGCCGTGTCTGAGCAGTGGCAACGCAGCCTGGGAGGTCAGGGACGTAAGCTCCCCAGTCAACTCTTTGGTTCTTTCTCGATCACCACAGCGTATTCCATGCTGACTACCTCTCCTCGATTCTCGCTTGCCGAAAGATCCTCTTCACTGTTCCTGTCGGGGGCTCGTCGCCTGGCGGCGAGTGCCGATACGTGGCTCTTGCCGATCTCCAGCCCACACAGCGCCTCGGCGATGTCGCGCACCTTGCGCGTCGATACTCCTTCGACATACATCTGCATGATGGCCAGCACCAGCGCTTTTTCGCTCCGCTGGTAGCGTTCTAACAACTCCGTCTGAAACTGCCCGTCGCGGTCTTTGGGAACCAGCAGCTCGAGTTCGCCGACCCGTACCTTCAGCAGTCGCGGCTTATACCCATTCCGGTAACCACGACGCTCACTCGTGCGCTCGTAGTTCTCGGCTCCCAAAAAACTCGTCATCTCCGCCTCGAGCACCTGTTGCACCACTCGTTGCACCAACGCCAGCATCCCGTCGTCTCCTTCTGCGGTCGCCTGTTGCCACGTCTCTATCAACTCGCTATCTTTGCTCTTGCAAGCTATCAGTTCTTCTCCTTTCCAACGTTTTTCTAGACAAAAACATTTTAAGGAGATTCTGTTCGGCTCGCTCTACCGCGCCCTTCGGGCTCCGTAGTGCTCGCCTATTTACAGAAGTTTAAGGGCACGATCCTATGCGATCTTTCTCGTTGGACTTTACCTGATTGCCCTGTTCCTCAACCAGCGTGTCCTTAGACGGAAGCAGGCGCCTACCTAAACACTGATCCAAACTGTTCTTTAAGGGGGACCAAGCGCGGAGCTTCCTTCATTGAGCCGATGATCAGGCCGGTGGAAAAAATCCTGTATGATAGCAGAAATGTATGGAGTCGACCAAGGAAAACGTATCTTCAATCCTCGCTAGATCTTTAACAAAACTCTCTACAGTGTCGTTGGCGCTGTACCTAATCCTTGCTGCGTCGGGTGCATGCTTAGCCACGTCCACCGAGTTCATACAGAACGGAGGATTCGAGACCGGCGACCTCACAGGATGGGGCGGCCCGTCGCCAAACCCGAATCCGTGGATCGTTGTTTCTAACGACCCATACACCGGATACTACTCGGCTTACAATCCCGTGCAGAGTTCAGCAGTTGCTGAAACGACATTATTCCAGTCGTTCGCGCCGGTATCGGTTGGAAGGATCTTAACAGCAGGGTTTTGGTATTACCACCAATATGGGGATGGGTCAATCGGCTTAGCGACCCTACTTTCATTCGCGGACGGTACTTCGGTGCAGGACAGCCTTTATGCTGATGACCCTTCTTATCACGAGGGTGTCTGGACACATTTTAGTTGGATGCCGCTACTTGCCGCCTACCCAAGCGAGACTCTCTCAGAGGTTGGCTTCTTTCCTAAAGTTGGTGGCCTTCAATACATCGACGATGTATCCATCACGGCTTTCTTGCCTGAACCTGCAACGTGGTCGTTACTACCTCTGGGGATACTAATCTTGGCGTTGCGACTCAAGAGAATCCGCTTACGATTGAAAGTCGACCGGCTTCGGCTTGTCAGTTAAGCCCCTCGGTGTACTCCGCTCTTCGTCGATCACAGCCTTTAAGACCGCTTCTGAACCTGCCCCCTGGGGTGAGAAAACGGTTAAGACACTGTTGCCTTTGCGCGACATGCTGAGGCCGATTCCACTTTCTTTGAGTACGTCCGTATAGTCGCCGCTGGCGTACTGCGAACCGCGATCCGAATGGTGAACCAGGCCCGGCTCCACGCTGCGGCCCGACAGTGCCATCTTCAGCGCTGCCAGCGTCAACTGTTCTTCCAAGCTCCGATCCAAAGCCCAACCGATTACGCGCCGTGAGAAGGAACGCAAACAATACTTGGGAAGATATGAAGGAACATTACGACTTCAGCAACGGCAAACGTGGACCGGGCTGTCAGAGTGGCCGAAGAAGAAAGAAGACCATTCGACTCGACGGCGATTTACTGTCTTGGTTTCGACACCAAGTCGATCTAGCGGGCAGCGGCAATTATCAGACACTAGTGGGTCGTCCCAGTGATACATAAAGCAAGGGCGAGCGTCATTAGGATGTGGCTGATAAGCGGGGATTGATTCGGATCGATAGCGAGCAACGAGCGGAGTTGGAGACCTGGGCGCAGTCGCGAACGTTGCCGGCGGGGAATGTTTTCCGAGCGCGATTAATTTTGGCGCTGGCCGATGGAATGAGCTATCGCGAGATCGGACGCAAGCTGGGGGCGAGTGCGCCGACCGTGGCGAAGTGGAAAAGCCGGTTCGAGCGGAAAGGTATGGAAGGTTTGCAAGGACAGCATCGAGGAAGCAAGCCGCGCCGGGCGACACCAGCGGTGCAAGCGCGAGTGATCCGGCGAACCCAGCAGAAACCGTCCGATGGCAGCACGCATTGGTCCTGCCGCAAGCTGTCTCGGGAGTTGGGCGTGAGCAAGTCTACGGTGCAGCGGATTCTGGCACAGGCCAAGTTGCAGCCGCACCGGTTGGACCGTTACATGGCCAGCACCGATCCGGAGTTTGAGGCGAAGGCCGCAGATATTATCGGGCTCTATGTCAATCCCCCACAGCACGCAGCCGTTTTCTGCGTGGACGAGAAGACTGCCATTCAAGCACTCGATCGGCTAGATCCCGTGCTGCCGTTATCGCCTGGCCGGGCCGAGCGGCATGGGTTTGAATATCATCGCCACGGCACGTTATCGCTGTATGCGGCGTTGAACGTGAAGACCGGAAGCGTGGAGGGGAAAGACGGCACCGAGGCACACCAGCGCTGAATTTGTCGGGTTCTTGACGGCGTTGTTGGCAAAAACGAAGTGGGCGCGCGAGATTCACATTGTGCTCGACAACCTGTCGGCGCACAAAACGCAAGCGGTCGAGCAGTTCCTGGCGGACCATCCCAAAGTACGGCTTCACTTCACCCCAACCTATTCCTCCTGGCTCAATCAGGTCGAGATCTGGTTTGCCCAAATCGAACGCGATGTCATTGCCCGTGGAGTCTTCACTTCTGTATCCGACCTCCGCCGCAAATTAATGAGCTATATTCGCGCCTATGCCAAGCGTGCTCGCCCCATACGTTGGACTTATACCGATCCCCAAAAGCGAATTACCGCTAAGCGAATCACTGGGACGACCCACTAGTAAACAGCGTTCTCCGCGAATACGTGAAGGGAAGTCACCGAAACTGGAGGAGACTCTTCGCCGCGTGATCCGCGAAGAGTAAAGGCAAGCTTAAACGCCGACTAGCAGAGCCTCCCCTGCTGTACTATGAGGGTATTGCGGACTCCCTTCAGCACATTGAGACAGATTTCATCGTTGTTGGAGCAGGTGTTGCGGGCCTGAGCGCGGCTATTGAGCTCGCCGCGGCTGGACGCGTCCTAGTCATTACGAAAGACAGTCTGCTCGAATCTTCGTCTGAATACGCGCAAGGCGGAATAGCCGCGGCTCTCAGTGATGATGACGAGGTTGAACTTCACGAGCACGACACTCTTGTGGCCGGTGACGGCCTGTGTAACGTCGAGGCGGTTCGTACTCTTGTCGAGGAAGGCCCCGCGATTATCGAACGGCTGATCGAATGGGGAGCCGCTTTCGACCGTGACGGGGCGAAGCTCCTATTCGCCAGGGAAGGAGCGCACAGCCGCAATCGCGTTCTGCACGCGCACGGAGATTCCACTGGCCGGGAGTTGGTCCGGACGCTCCGCCACAAAGCCCGCTCGCTCGAGACCATCTCGTTCCAAACATTCGCTGCCGCCACTGATCTCGTGTTGCACAAGGGAGAAGCAGGCGGCGTGTTCGCCCTCGATGAGACGAGCCGCGCTACAGTTGCGATCACTTCCCGCGCTGTACTCCTCGCAACAGGCGGTCTGGGGCGCGTCTTCGAAAACACAACTAATCCCGATGTCGCGACCGGAGATGGTGTAGCTTGTGCGTTTCGTGCCGGAGCGGCGATCGCCGACATAGAGTTCGTGCAGTTCCATCCCACCGCCCTATATGTGCCGTCGGCCCCCCGCTTCTTACTCAGCGAGGCCTTGCGCGGCGAGGGCGGCTATCTTCGCAATGCCAGCGGTGAGCGCTTCATGGAGCGCTATCATCCTTTAAAAGAACTCGCGCCGCGGGATGTTGTTTCCCGATCGATCGTCATGGAGTTGCGTGCCACTGGCGATGAGAGTGCGTTTCTCGACCTCACTCACTTGCCTGCCGGCTTTGTGCGGGGAAGATTCCCGCGTATCTATGAAACTTGCTTGCAGTACGGCATCGATCTCGAACGGACGCCTGCTCCCGTGCGTCCCGCCGCACACTACGCAATGGGAGGCGTGCACACCGACCTGCTCGGCCGCACGACGATTGCACGTTTGTTTGCGGCAGGCGAAGCCGCTTGCACGGGCGTACATGGCGCTAACCGCCTCGCCAGCAATTCACTTCTCGAAGGTGTCGTCTTTGGCGCCCGTGCCGGACAATCGATGGCCTCTTTACCACCCGCGAGTGTGCCGAAAGCGGAGCATGCGCCTGACGTAATGTTCCCCGTCATCACCGAACGCGATCTGCGTGCCATCGCCTGGAACGCGTGCGGAGTGCTTCGCAGCGGCCCTGAGCTGGCCGCGGCAAACAAACGCCTCTGCTCGCGCCCACTGCAACGTTCCGCTCAACCAGATCGCTCCGCCTTCGAGCTGCGCAACATGCATCAGGTGGCCTCGCTGATCTCCCGCGCTGCTCTCGCTCGAGAGGAGAGCCGGGGCGGCCATTACCGCACCGATTTCCCGCATAAATCAGCCGCCTTCGAAAAGCATTCATTTATCCAGTTGCCGGCAAACAGCACAGAGGCCGAAGTCACCTTTGCCTAGCCACGGCCTGACCCGGCCCCACTGCTTGCTTGGGTTCGCTCTGCTGGTAGTCGCAGTCCCTCTCGGCCATACCAGCCCCTGGGCGTCTCTGTGGACGGCGCCCTGTATCTTGCTGGCTTCTGTCCTGATCGCTTGGGGCGCTGAGGCGGCTCAATTCTTCGTTGCTCAGGGATTTGCCCTGGCCATCCTCGCGTGGATGCAAACTCTGCCCGAATTCGCCGTCGAAGCAGTGCTGGCCTGGCACCGTCAAACTGCCCTCCTCCTCGCCAATCTCACCGGCGCTCTACGCCTGCTCACCGGTCTCGCGTGGCCGCTTATTTATTTCACTGCTGCTGTTGTCCACCGCCGCCGATCTTCTCAACCGCTCCGGAAAATCGTTCTCGACCGGCAGCACAGCATCGAAGTCATCGGGCTCATTCCTCCGCTGCTCTACGCCTTTGTCATCTGGGAGAAGGCCAACCTGCATTTCTACGATTCGTGTGTTCTCGTAGCCATTTACGTGGCCTACTTGCTGCTCCTTACCAAGTTGCCCCCGGAAGGAAAGGAAGAAGTAAGCGACCTTCCGGCTGTGCCTCGAACTATTGTTCGCGCTTCCCGAGCGCGCCGCAACCTGGCCATTCTGGCCTGCTTCACGATAGGTGGCCTCTTGATCTATTTCACCGCCAAGCCATTCCTGGGCAGCATGCTGGCGGTCGCCACCGCCGCCGGTATCCCTGCTTTTGCAGTCGTCCAGTGGTTCGCTCCAGTGATCTCCGAATTTCCAGAACTGGCCTCTACTTTTTACTTTGCTCGCCAGGAAGACAAAGCGCCCATCGCGGTGATGAACATCGCCTCCAGCAATATCAATCAATGGACCCTGCTCGTCGCCATGCTCCCGGTCGTATTCTCGATGAGCATGGGAGCAATTACCGGGTTTACGCTAGATTTCGAACAGAAGAATGAGCTTCTCCTGACTATCGCCCAGAGCCTTGCCAGTCTCGTCCTACTGGTCAACATGGAGTTCGCGTGGTGGGAAGCCCTGTTGATGTTCGTGCTGTTTGCGAGCCAGTTTGTTTTGCCAGTTTTCCTGGGCTCAACAAGCCGGCACTGGATTACGCTCGCGTTTTTCGCTTGGAGCGCTATCGAATGTTCGAGATTCGCGGCCTCGCGTAGAATGCCGCGCGCATTCGCGATCTTTCTAGAGACGTGGCGCGCTCACGTCGCAAGTTAATAATAAATTCCGAAGCTAATCAGCGAAACCCCAAAGATGATCATCGTCAGCCCCGCGATTTTCGCTAATGTGAACGGTTCCTTGAAAAATATCCGGGCCCACAAAATAGCCCAGATATAGCCCAGCGAAACCATCGGGTAAAGCACTGTCAACTGACCTTGCGACACGCCCATCATGTAAAACACGGACGACAGTAGGTAGAAAGCGACGCCGGTCGCCAGCCAATAATTTGTGAGCAGGCGCGCGATGCTGCCCTTCATGTGTTCGGCCCCGAGCTTCAAGAACACTGCGCCGAAAGATCCGAAAAACGAACCCACTAACACAAGAAGGATTGAGCTGAGCGGTGTCTTCATCGGATTATTTCTTTAACCCGAGTACGGAGACTCCGCCGACGACGAACATGATGCCGATGGACTTGAAAAAATTCATATGCTCGCCCGGCAGAAAATATAAAGAAAGAATGGCCACCCACACGTACGTCAACGCGATGATGGGATAAAGCCGGGAAAGCTCGCGACCCTTGAGTGCGACCGCAATCAGCAGCGTATTGATCCCGTAACAGACGTAACCCAGAAAAAGTTTGAGGTTCGTGATCACCCCAACGCAGAAACGCACGAACAAAGACGGATCGTGAGCCAGATCTGCTAATGTGATGTGTGCTCCTAATTGCGCGGTGCCCTGCTTCATCAGCATCTGTGCTAAAGCCCCGATCAGGGTGCAAAAGAACATCAACAGGAATGAGCGTCTGGCGGATGCCCGTGTGACAAGGGGCGAAGTAGCTTCAAAGGTTGTGGATGATGTCAAACAGGAAATCCGGTTGGAGTGTTGCAGATTCCAGTTTAGAGCATCGCCTTGGTTCGATTGGCTCTTTGTAATACCCTAGTTACACTTGAACCAATGTCAGGGCCGCTCATGCCTTCGCCGCTTGACTATGTGGGCCGACGCCGGTTCGCGTTCTATCCGCCGATCGCGCACGCAGATCCCAATGAATGGCTCCTTGGCGTTGGAGACCGTTCTGAAGTTCAGGTAGTGAACGCTCAGACCGGCCGTGAAATCTGGGTTTCACGCCGATATATCGGCGCCGTATCGGAGACAAATAGTCAACTCCTGATCGTGGGCCTCACGAAGGCGCTTGACTTGCGCGAAGGCGCCGTTGAGCCGCGGGTCAAGCAGATCATCGAAATGCCCCCGGCTACCGGAACAGCAAAGGAGGCCGCTTTCGAAGGCCCGCACTGCCGCTCCACTCCTGCCCCCGTAATCGAGATAAGACTTGAATCGCGTGCTGAGTCGACGCTTAACAAGGCAATGCTCGCCACGTGCATTTGCGCAATTGTTCTGGCTCTCCTCGCAGCCCTGGTAACCGCCGCAATCAGATTTTAGTCTCACGATGCGGCGTCACCTCGGCACTCTCGTTTGGGCTTTTGTCAGCGTGCTCGCTGCCGTTGCAGTCGGCGAAATCGCCGCCACTCGTGGCGAACCTGTGAATAGCCTCTGGCTCGTTACCGCCGCCGTCGCAACCTTCCTTCTTGGTTTTCGTTTCTACGCAAAGTTCATAGCGGCCAAAGTCATGGTCCTCGACGACCGGCGCGCCACTCCCGCCGAACGTCTTCGCGACGGCCATGATTACGAGCCAACAAACAAGTGGATCCTACTGGGTCATCACTTCGCCGCGATTGCCGGACCGGGCCCTTTAGTCGGCCCCACCTTGGCCGCGCAATTCGGCTACTTGCCCGGGACGCTCTGGATCTTGTTCGGGGCAGTCTTGGCCGGCGCCGTCCAGGATTTCGTGATTCTCTTCTGCTCCATACGCCGCGACGGCAAAACGCTCGGCCAGATGGCGCGCGAGGAGATTGGTAAAGTCGGCGGATTCGTCTCGCTCATCACGGTGCTCTTGATCATGATCGTTCTGCTCGCCGTCGTCGGGCTGGTGGTCGTGAACGCTCTTAAAGGAAGCCCTTGGGGAACATTCACCATCATCATGACGATTCCCATCGCGGTGTTCATGGGCTTGTACCTACGCTTTCTGCGGCCCGGAAAAGTGCTCGAATGCTCCACGCTCGGCTTTTTCCTGCTTCTGTTGAGCCTCTGGGGCGGAAGATTCGTAGCGGCTTCCGCCGTCTGGTCTGCCTGGTTCACCTGGAGCGGAATCGCTCTTACCGCCGCCATTGTCATCTATGGCTTTCTCGCCAGCGCTTTGCCTGTTTGGTTACTGCTTGCCCCGCGCGATTACCTCAGCACCTTCATCAAACTGGGAGTCATCTTTTTACTAGCGCTGGGCATCCTCGGCACCCATCCACCTCTGGCGTTACCGCCGTTCACACGCTTCGTCGACGGAACTGGCCCGATCTTCGCCGGCAAGATTTTCCCGTTCTGCTTCATCACCATCGCTTGTGGCGCAATCTCCGGTTTCCATTCGCTGATTTCCTCCGGCACAACGCCAAAAATGATCGCCCGCGAGTGGCACGCTTGGCCGATCGGGTATGGAGCCATGCTGCTCGAAGGATTTGTCGCAATCATGGCAATGGTCGCGGCCGCCAGCCTGCAACCGGGAGTTTTCTTCGCCGTCAACTCACCTCCGGGGGCGGTGGGCGCGTCGCCGCAAGCAGCCGTAAATACGATTACTGGCTGGGGCTTCCCTCTGACCGCCGCCACTATGTCTCAGCTCGCCCATAGCGTCGGCGAGAAAACTCTCTTTGGCCGCACCGGTGGCGCGCCTTCGCTCGCTCTCGGCATGGCGCAGATTTTCGGCAACGTCTTCCGAAAAACAGGCTTGGGCGACGGCCTGCTCAGCTTCTGGTACCACTTCGCTATCCTCTTCGAAGCGCTTTTTATCCTCACCATCATCGATGCCGGTACGCGCGTCGGCCGCTTCATGTTGCAGGATCTGCTAGGCCACGTCTATCGCCCGCTCGGCAGAATTGGCTGGATGCCCGGCCTGCTGGCAACCAGCGCTCTGATCACCGCGGCCTGGGGTTATTTCCTTTATCAGGGAGTAATCGATCCGCTGGGCGGCATCAATTCACTTTGGCCGCTCTTCGGTATCTCAAATCAATTGCTGAGCGCTGTAGCGTTGTGCGTGGCCACCACTGTTCTCATCAAAATGCACCGGCTACGCTATGCCTGGATCACCGTTGCCCCGCTTTGCTGGCTGGTAGCTGTCACGTTCACGGCAGGTTGGCAGAAAATATTCTCTCCTGATCCGCGTCTCGGTTTCCTGTCTCAAACCACCGCTTTGAAAAATGCCATAGGAGCCGGCAAAATCCCAGCCCCGAGAATAGCCGAAACACATGCCATCATCTTCAATCAACGCCTGGACGCGGCCGTCTGCGGCATCTTCCTGTTACTGGTTTCTATCATCCTAATTGATTCGGCTCGAGTCTGGTATGGACTCCTCAGCGGAAGCCGCACGGCGGTGACTTCTGAATCGCCATTCATCCCGTCGCAGCTCAAAGTGGAGGGCGCGTGAAATTTCTCTCTCTACTCTGGAGCCTGCTGCGCGAACTTTCTGACGAATCCGCTTATGCGCGTCACTTGCGCGTCTGTGGTCGCCCTCACTCCGCGGCCGAGTGGAAGCAGTTTGCCGACCGTCGCTACCGGCGCAAGTATCAAAACGCGAAGTGCTGCTAACAGCCATCGTCTGCTGTAGCTTCTATCCTAGAGATATTGCCAGTTCCGCGCCTTTTCCTCATCGACAGCTTCGGCTTCATTTTCCGCGCCTACCACGCTCGTGCGCGCAGCGGAGCGCCGCCCATGCGCACCAGCTCCGGCCTCTCCACCGAAGCAGTTTTCATCTTTGGCAACATGCTGCGCAAGCTGATGACGAGCTTCAAACCCGATTACATCGCAGCCATCTTCGAAAGCACCGAGCCGACGTTCCGCTCCGAAAGCTTTGCCGCATATAAAGCTAACCGGGCCGAGATGCCTGAGGACCTCGGCCCACAGATTCCCTATATCCGCCGCATACTCGAAGCCCTAAACATTCCCATTCTCGAATTCCCGAGCTTTGAAGCCGACGACGTAATCGGCGCCATCGCCTGCCGCAAGCAGCCAAAGCCTCTCGATGTAGTGATCGTGTCGAGCGACAAAGACATGCTGCAATTGGTCGACGACCGCGTCTTCATGCTCAATCCCATGAAGGACGACGAGTGGTACGATGCCGCAAAGGTCGAGCAGTTCATGGGCGTTAAGCCGTCGCAAGTTGCCGACCTGCTAGCTCTCAAAGGCGATTCGATCGACAACATTCCGGGTGCACCTGGCATCGGCGACAAAGGTGCAAAAGAGATCATCACTCGTTTCGGATCGGTGGAAGCCGCTCTCGACCGTGCTGCCGAAGTCGAACGGAAGATGTATCGCGAAAGCCTGCTGAACCACCGCGACCAGATTCTGTTGAGCAAGCAACTCGCAACCATCCATACTGAGGTTCCTATCGAGTGGAGTCTGCCTTCGCTTCGCGCTCAACCCCCCAGCAACTCCGCCCTGAAAGGGCTTTACAAAGAGCTTGAGTTTTTCAGCCTGCTGAAGGATCTCGCTCCGGAAGACGATAGCGCCTCACGCGATTACTCGACCCTTACGGAAGAAAGCGCAATCACTGCGTGGCTCGAGAAAAGGCCAACAGAAGCACCGCTCGCGCTATCGGTCGATTCAACCAATGGCTTCATCGGTCTCTCGTATCGCATAGGCGAAGGCCGGGCTATCCCGATCGCCAATCTTGATGCGCTTCGGCCCGTGCTCGAATCGGACACGATCCCGAAAACCGTGCACGACATCAAGGCGTTTCTGGCTGCGCTCCTGCCATTGGGCATCACTCCCCGCAACTTGGCAGATGACGCCATGCTCTACTCATTCCTGATTAGCGCGGATCCCGGAGGCTGTTCGCCTGAAGCGCTCGCTGAAAGATTCTTAGACCGCAAGCTGAACGCAGCGGCCGAGCAGCAGGCTGAAGCGACTCTTGCCGTAACGGAAATACTCCGGCCCCAAATCGCCGCGCAGGAACTCTCTGGCGTTTACCAGCAGATAGATCTTCCGCTCGCGCCTGTCCTCGCCAATATGGAGATGACCGGCATTCGCGTCGACACAGCCGTGCTTTCAGAACTTTCAACCCGCCTGTCCGAGCGGATCGAGGGCATTGCCGAACAGATCTACACGCTCGCCGGACACCCTTTTAACGTCAATTCGCCTCAGCAGCTCGGCAAAGTTCTCTTCGAGGAAATGAATCTGCCGGCTCCGGTGAAATATGGCAAAGGCAAAGTGATTTCGACCGCTGCCGACGTTCTGGAATCTCTCGCGCCTGCTTATCCGGTTGTCCAGCTGGTGCTCGATTACCGCCAACTAACCAAACTCAAAGGCACTTACATCGATGCCTTGCCGCTACTCATCAGAGCTGGAACCGGCCGTGTCCACACCACCTTCAATCAGGCCGGCGCCGCTACCGGCCGCTTATCCTCGTCCAATCCGAATCTGCAGAACATTCCGATTCGCACGGAAGAAGGCCGCGAAATTCGGGCCGCTTTTATTCCCGAGCCGGGCTGGCAACTGCTCGTCGCGGATTACTCGCAGATTGAACTTCGCCTGCTGGCTCACATGTCGAATGACCCTGTTCTCACAGCTTCATTCCGAAATGGTGAAGACATTCATACGCGCACCGCAGCCGAAGTTTTCAAAGTTGATCCGCTGATGGTCAACGCCGATATGCGGCGCTCGGCCAAGGCCGTCAACTTCGGCATTGTCTATGGCCAAACCCCATTTGGACTCGCCCAAACGCTTTGCATCGATCGCAAGGAGGCCGAGTTGTACATCCGGCGCTATTTTGAGCGATACGCGGGCGTCCGCGAGTTCATAGATCGTACGATCGCGGAAGTACGCCAGACCGGTGTAGCCAAAACGCTCCTGGGCCGCCGGCGTCCCATTCCAGACATGCAGAGTCGCAATCCCGCCGCCCGGTCGTTTGCCGAACGAACCGCGGTAAATACGCCTTTGCAGGGGACCGCTGCCGATCTCATCAAGCTCGCCATGATTCGCCTGCAACGCCTCTTGGAAGAAAAGCGGATGCAGGCTCGCATGCTGCTGCAGGTTCACGATGAACTCGTCTTCGAAACGCCGCCGCAAGAGCGGGATGAACTTCGCGACCTGGTCGAAAAAGAAATGGAAACCGTTTATCAACTCTCTGTTCCTTTGCTAGTAGAAACCGGCGCCGGTCCGAATTGGAGGGACGCAAAATGACTCGCCGCCAACTGACGTTGTGCCTCGCAGGCTGTGCTGTATCGCTCCTCTTGCTTTCCTGCGGGTCGAAGAAAACCGCCCGAATGGGTCCCGGCCCGGCCCAATACAAAGTCCGTCTGCAAACCACCAAAGGCGACGTCGTAATCCTGGTGCATCGCGACGGTCGCCCATCGGCGCGGATCACTTCTATGAGTTAACTCAGATGCATTTCTACGACAACAACGCCTTTTTCCGTGCTCTGCGGGGTTTCGTCGTGCAGTGGGGCATCAACGGCGATCCGCAAGTCAACAAAAGCTGGAGTGAGATCTCGATCAAAGACGATCCTCCGAAAGTGTCCAACAAGATCGGCACAGTGGTCTTCGCTAAAACGGGCGAGCCCGATTCGCGTACCACTCAGCTCTTCATTAATCTTGGCGATAACAGCGCCGCGCTCGATCCGCAAGGCTTCACGCCTTTCGGCGAAGTCATTCAGGGCATGGATAACGTGATGAAGATCTACACGGATTATGGCGAGATCGCTCCCAATGGCGCGGGCCCAAATCCCGCGGCCATCGCCGATATAGGGAACCCCTATCTCGAAGAGCACTTCCCGAAGCTCGATTACGTCAAGACAGCTCGCGTAACCCCCTAAAGCCTTCCTCAGCCGGTCACTCCGTCTCTTTGCTGATCCAGCTCCCGATCGTTTCGAGCGCGACCGGCGACATCGTTTCCGCGATCGTCGCGTACTCGCGCCCGAGCCCGGTCTCTGCCTTCTGAAACAGATAGTTCAGCTCTGGAAGAATTTTGATCTTGGCGTCATGATTGTGCCCTTTCGAAAACGCGTTTTTCATAGCCTTAGCGTTTTGCTCCGGATCGATCGTCATATCTTTCTCGCCGAAAAGCGCGAGCACCGGACACTTCACTTCTTCCAATGTGGGAGCAGGATCATAAGTCAGAAAGAAGCGCAGCCACGGAGAATCGAGCTTGGGTATCTGACGCTGCCATGCTTCGACAAATGGCTTGTAATTCTCCGGCACGTTAGATAATGCTTGCCGCATCTCTGCCTGGCTGCGCCCTTGCTCGACGAACTTGTACATGCCTGCGCCAATCCTCAGGTCGGCGTCGATCTGTTCCGGCGGAACCCCAGCTACCGATTCAGCGCGCGCTGTTTGCGCCAGCAGAACCTTATCGCCGGTCACAGCCGTCCCTCCCAGCAGCACCATAAACGAGACATCCTGCGGCATTTCCGCGGCCACCATTGGAGCCACAATCGCCCCCTCACCATGCCCGATCAGTCCGATGTGTTTCTGATTCACATCCTTCCGCGTGATCAAATAGCGCACGCCGGCTTCTGCATCCGACGCGAAATCTTTCGTGGTTCCACTGTGAAAGTCGCCCGTAGATTGCCCCACGCCTCGATCATCCACGCGCAGCACTGCTAGCCCGTGCCGCGTCAGATAATCCGCTAAAACCAGCAACGGCTTGTGCCCGTCGATTGTCTCGTTCCGGTCTTGCGGTCCCGCGCCGGCGATCAGCAGTACTGCCGGAACAGGTGCGCCGGTACGTGGCCTGGTGAGCGTGCCCGCCAACTGCACTCCCTCCGCTTTCGGATTCGGATAACTGACTTCTTCCTCGCTGTAGAGCTGGGATACCTGGGGCGATACCTGGGGTTCTTGCGGCTGAGCAGCTAAGCCGAAAAACCACACCGCCGATACCATTAAAGCTTCCGCAACCCTTCTCCAGCGCCCCATGCTGCTCATCATACGACTTACTTGCGGGTGCGAAACTGGAAGAGTAATCCGACGTAAATGCTAACTGGAAATGAAATCCGCGCGAAGTTCCTGGACTACTTCGCCGCGCAGGATCATCGCATCGTTCGTAGCTCTTCTCTAGTGCCTGCGGACGATCCGACACTCCTGTTCACCAACGCCGGCATGAACCAGTTCAAGGAAATCTTTCTTGGTCTCGAGAAGCGCGAATATGCCCGGGCGACATCTTCGCAGAAGTGCGTGCGAGCCGGCGGCAAACACAATGATCTCGAAAACGTGGGCTACACGCGCCGTCACCACACGTTTTTCGAAATGCTCGGCAACTTCTCCTTCGGCGACTATTTCAAAAAGGACGCCATCGCTTACGCCTGGGACTTGATCACAAGTCCGAACTGGTTCGGCATGGAAAAAGATCGGCTCTACGTAACCGTCTTCCGCGAAGACGACGAAGCCGAAGAGCTTTGGCAAAAAGTCGCGGGCGTTCCCAACGGCCGCATTTTTCGGCTCGACGAGAAAGACAATTTCTGGCAGATGGGCGAGTCCGGTCCCTGCGGCCCCTGCTCGGAAATTCATTACGATCTCGGCCCTGAAGCCGCCGAAAAGGGCCGTGAGCACGAGCAATTCCCTCAAGATGGGGGCGGCCGCTTCGTTGAAATCTGGAACCTGGTTTTCATGCAGTTCGATCGCGATCTGAACGGTCATCTCACGCCTCTACCCCGGCCTTCCATCGACACCGGTATGGGTCTCGAGCGCGTTGCTGCGGTCCTGCAAGGGCATTTGTCGAATTACGATACCGATCTGATCCGGCCCATTATCGAAGAGGCAGCCGCCCTTCTTCACGTGCGCCGTCATCAGGACGAACGCACCGATACGGCTCTGCGCATCAATGCCGATCACGCGCGTGCTACCACCTTCCTGATTCACGATGGCGTGGTTCCATCTAATGAAGGACGCGGCTACGTGCTCCGCAAGATTATGCGGCGCGCTTTACGCAATGGCAGGCTGGCCGGCGTCTCTGGCCCTTATCTTCACAAGCTCACCGGCTTCGTCGCGGAGCTGATGAAGCCTGCTTATCCCGAGTTGCAGGAGAGCATCGAACGTGTATCGCGCATTGTGCGCGAGGAAGAAAATCGCTATGCCTCTACTTTTCAGATCGCAGAACGATTCTTCGGAGATGAGGCGAAATCCGCTAGCAACGGGATTCTGCCAGGCGCGTCGGCTTTTAAGCTCTACGACACCTATGGCCTTGCTCTCGATGAGCAGGAGGAAATGGCCCGCGAGTTCGGCCTTACCATCGATCGCGAAGCTTTCTCAACTGAAATGGAAAAGCAGCGCACTCGCGCCCGCGCCAGTTGGAAAGGGGCCGACAAGGCACAGACCGCCGAGGTCTACAAAGAGCTCAAACCTGTTGAATTCATCGGCCGCGAAGTTCTCGAAGCGCCTGTGGAACTCGCTCGCCTGATCGTGGATAAGTACCCGGCCGAATCTGTCGAGCAGGGCAAAGCCGAAGTAGTTTTGCCGCGCACTCCCTTCTATGGCGAATCGGGCGGCCAGGTCGGCGATACTGGTCTACTCCTCAATGCAGAAACCCGCGAACGGATGGCCGTCGTGGAAGGCTCATACAAGCCCACGCCCACCACCATTGTCCACAAAATCGCGGTCCTCCAGCCCCTTCGTACGGGCGACAAACTCATTGGCGTTGTTGATCGCCCCTTGCGCGGCGCCACCATGCGCAACCACACTGCTACTCACCTGCTTCACGCGGCCCTTCGCCAGGTCCTCGGAACGCACGTAAAGCAAGCCGGCAGCGTCGTCGAGCCAAACCGCCTGCGCTTCGACTTCAATCACTACACTTCTCTAACCGGCGACGAACGGAGTGAAGTCGAGCGCCTTGTCAACCAGCAGATTCTCGCCAACCGAGAAGTCAACACTGACATCATGGAACTCGAACAGGCTCTGAACACCGGCGCGATGGCTTTGTTCGGTGAAAAGTACGGCGAAAGCGTGCGCGTAGTCAGCATCCCCGGCTTCAGCCGCGAGCTCTGCGGAGGGACTCACGTCACACGTACAGGAGACATTGGTCTCTTCAAGATCGTTTACGAAGGCAGCATCTCGGCCGGTGTCCGCCGCATTGAAGCCGTCACGGGCGAAGGTGCCCTCGAGCGCTTCCAGGACGCTACCGCGCAGCTCGCGCGTGCGAGCGAGTTGCTGAACGCCTCGGAGACCGGTGCCATCCCGCAACTTGAAAAAATGTTGGAGCACTCAAAAATTATTGAGCGCCAGTACGAGCAACTAAAGACGCAGATGGCTCATCAACAAACTGAGAAGCTGCAAGGCCGCTTGATTGGCAAGACTACCGTAGTCGCCGAGAAACTCGAAGGACTCGATTCAAAGCAGCTGCGTACCCTCGCCGATTCTCTTCGTAACAAGTGGGGCAGCGCTGTCATCGTGATTGCATCGGTGAACAACTCCCACGTCTCGATCATTTCTGCGGTCAGCAAGGATCTTACGTCAAAGGTTCAGGCTGGCAAACTGGTCGGCGAAATGGCAAAGGCCATAGGGGGTAAAGGCGGCGGCCGTCCCGATATGGCCGAGGGCGCCGGCAAAGACCCCAGCCTCTTGCCCGCCGCGCTCGAAAACGTCTACGAAAAAGTAATGCAGGCGCTTTCGCCTGCCGAAGCTAACGTCTGATGGAACAATTTGACGTCGCGATTGTAGGAGCCGGACCCACCGGGCTCGCCTGCGGCATCGAGCTGCAGAAACGCGGCCTGCGACCAATCCTCTTCGACAAAGGTTGCGTTGTCAACTCCATCTATCATTACCCCATCAACCTCGTCTTTTTCACCACTCCCGAACTTCTCGAGATCGGCGATATTCCGATGACGTCGCTTAACGAGAAGCCCGGGCGCACGGAGGCTCTCAAGTACTACCGGCGCGTCGCTGATCACTACAAGCTGAATATTCACCAATACGAGAAGGTGCTGGGCTTCGAAGGGTCGGACGGACACTTCGTTGTGCGAACAGAGACTAGCCTGGGTGAGCACTTCTGTTACTCAGCCAAGAAGATCATCCTCGCGAGCGGCTATTACGATATCCCCAACCGCCTCGGCATTCCGGGCGAAGACCTCGACAAAGTCATCCATTATTATCGTGAAGCTCATCCCTATTACAACCAGGACGTTCTGATCATCGGCGCAAAAAACTCGGCCTGTATCGGCGCCTTAGAGCTCTTTTGGACCGGCGCCCGCGTCACCATGGTTCACCGCGGCGCGGGCATCTCTCACAACGTTAAATACTGGATCAAACCCAACATCGAGAACCGCATCAAGTGCGGCGAAATCAAAGCTTACTTTCACAGCTCAGTCCGCGAAATCAGAGAACATGATGTTGTTCTCCAAACGCCCGAAGGCGAAGTCACGCTGAAGAACGATTTCGTTTTCGCCATGACCGGCTATCGCCCCGATTTCGAGTTCATGGCCGAGCACGGTATTCACCTTGACGCCGCAACGTCGAAGCCAATCACCAACCCGGGCACTCTCGAGAGCGCGCGCTGCGGCGTCTATCTGGCCGGCGTCATTGTAGCCGGCACCCACACCAACGAAATATTCATCGAGAACGGCCGGTTCCACGGCAAAGTAATCGCCGAAGCCATCGACAAAAGCCTGCGCGCTGCAGCTGCGTAGCAGTGCTACCATCGGCTGTAAGTATCCGTTCATGAGCTCCGTAATCACTCAGCAGAGCTACCATCTCGAACTGATCGACGGCCGCGAAATCGAAAAGCCTTTCCCCAAGAAACTCCACGCTTTCGTTCAGACATATTTACTTGTCATCCTTTCGCGTGATCTGCCCAGGAAGTATCGGCCTGCCTCAGAGTTAAACGTGGTCTGTGGGAAGGATCGCTTGGTGCCTGATGTCACCGTGATGGATCGAGATGCTTATTACGTCGATGGAGACCTCGCCGATCCGCCAACCTTCGCAGTCGAGATTCTATCGCCTGGCCAAACCGTCGGCCAACTCTTCGACCGAGCGGACCGCCTCGTGCGCGCTGGTGCCCCCGTTTGCTGGATTATCTGGCCCGAACGCCGCAAAGCCTGGCTCTATTCCGCCGAAGATGTCGTGGAAGTACGCGATTCGCTCACTGCAAATCTTCCTGACGAAGCCTCAGTACAGATTCCTCTCGCGGACATCTGGGCGGAATTAGACTAGTCAACTTCCGCTCCCTCCAGATCGTTCCCATCCAATGCCCTCGAGCGTAGGCTCAAACAACGCCGGATGAATCATCTCCGCGAAAATCCTTAACGACTCCACTAGCCTCGGCCCTGGCCGGTTCATAAACTGGTTTCCGTCGCACACAAAGACATTCCCATTTCGTACGGCTCGCAGATTTCGCCAGCCCGGCCGCTCTTCCAGCCAGTGCATCTCACCGCGTGTGCGCGCCAGGTCGAAACCGCAGGGCAGCGCCACCACCACGTCTGGATCGGCTGCCATCATCTCCTCCCAAGTCATCCAAGGCGAATGCTCGCCCGCAACACCGAACAGGTTCCGCCCGTTGGCCATTTCTACCAGCTCCGGAACCCAGTTGCCGGCCGCCATCAGCGGCTCTAGCCATTCGATCACCGCCACACTCGGACGCCCGCTCGCCCGCCTTGCGCATGTCTGAATCTCGTTTAACTGATTCTTCAATCGAATGATCAGCGCCTCGGCCGCCTCCGCCCGGCCGCACCCTCTGGCCACTCTTCGGATATCGTTCCAGACGTCTGCTAGGGCGTAAGGCTCGAGCGAAATGATCTCGGCGTCTGTTGCCAGCCCCGTCCTGGTAATCCGCTCGACATCCTCCAAACTCACCGCGCACACCTTGCACTGCGTCTGAGTAAGGATGTGCGTTGGACGAAGCTGTCGAATCGCCTCCGAATCGAGTTCATAAATACTCAACGCTGCCGCGACGCGCTCCTTCACCAGGCGGTCTATCTCGTCGCTCGGTCCGAAAACCGGAAAACTAGGCCGGCTACAAATCGGCAATCTCAGAACTTGAGGTGGGTAGTCGCATTCGTGCGAGCGCCCGACCTGGAACTCCCCCAGCCCCAATGCGTGAATGATTTCAGTAGCGCTTGAAAGAAGAGACAGGATACGCAACTCAGGCACATGCACAGTCTAATCCGTCGAGCTGCTTCCGCAACCATCCCAAAATGAAAAAAGCCGGTTTCTACCGGCCTCTCTCAAAAATTGGTGCTCAGGGAATCAGGTTGGGTGGGATTTTGAGTGGGTTTTGAAGAAGTTGCTTAGGTTGGGCTTACTGCTGCGGGGCTAAGAGCGGAGCAACCATTTACTCCCTGAGCCGAAAATCATCATGACAGCTCCTTACCTAGCATCCATGTTGCCAAACCAAAATGCCCCAAATTCCCAGCTATTACGGGCTGATCTTCTCGGCATGTATCGCAGCTTTTACATTCCCGGTAAAGATTTCGGAACCCAAGTGCCGGGGATGACCGTCCGCGTTCCAAAATGGAACGCGCCCTAGGGTTGAGCCGGCACCTTCTCCGGCAACACAGACCTCCGCGCCACCTGCCCGGTTCGGGCCTCGTCCAGCGAGATGTGGCTCGCCTGCAAGGTCGTCCCGAGCGTCTGGTCCAACGAAACCTGCGCATTGCTGTAGGCAACCAGGGCCGCCACTTCCGCGGACTGCGCGGTAGCCAAGTCGCGCTGCTGTTGCACCACCAGGAAAGTCGTTGACGCCCCAAGAGCGAACTTCTTTTGCTCGGCATCCAAAAGCTGCTGGTTCAAGATTCGGCTCCGTACCGCCGCCTGATACCGCACGCGCGCTTGCTGCAACCCGATCGATTGATTGGAAACGTCAACCGCCACCTGGTTGATATCCTTGCGGTTTTCTAGCTGAGTCTGCCGCAAGGATAACTGATCGATCGCATAGTCCGCCTGCGCCTGCCGGTTGCGTGCGTAGGCGGAAAAATAGGCCAGGGCGTTTTGCGACGGGAAGTTACGTCGGATCATCTGGCCGAGCGCGGTCCCGATTCCGCCAACGAAGTACTTGTCCGCTTCCTGGCAAACTTGCGTGGGCCCCCCAAGCGAGGGGGGGCAAGGAAGAAATCCCGGGGGAATGGTATTGGGTCCACCCGGTGTAACCACCGTGGCGCCCTCCGCTGAGATGATCTTCTGCGTGCCTGAAAGTCCCTGGCTGCTCGCGGTCGCCTGGCCAACCAAGAACGGAAGAACGCCGTTCTCCGTATTTAGGTTGTTCGTCACCAGGTTCTGAAGGTTCAACTGCTCCCCTTGCAGATCGGGCCGGTTCGCCAGCGCAGTCGCAACCAGTTGCTTCATCGGCGGCAGATTATCCTGTTCCGGCACCACGATTCGGTCCAACGGAAGAATATCGGCTTCCCTGATCAGCGGATCCGCCAGGCCGTCCCGGCTCAAAACATTTTTAAGCTGCACTTCTCCCTGGGCCAGGGTCGTTTGCGATACCGTCAGATCCTGCTGGGTCGACGCGACTTGGGCCTCCGCCGTTGTCACATCGATGGGGGCCATCGTCCCGATCTGCACCTGCTTCTTGTTGTCCTGGTAGAAGCGTTGAGCTACCTCGAATGCGCTTTGCTTGGCTCGCACGTCCTCGTAGTCGGCAACCAGCCCGTAATAGAGATTTAAAACGTTCGCTACCGCCCCCATCACCTCCGTTTGGAAGGTGAACTCGTCAATCCTGAGGTTTGCCTTCTGAACGGTGATCGCACGGGTGTTTAAGGCCCTGCCGAATCCACTTAAGAGCGGCTGCTGTACCTGAATCTGCAGTGTCGTGCCACTCGTCGGATTCGGAGTGTCTGAGGGAACATTCTCGTGCAAGTAAGAGTCGTTGTACGTAAGACTCACCGTGCCCCCTGTGCTGAAACCCTGGCTGATGCTGTCGGTATAGTTGTGCTTGCTCTGAATCCAGTTGTCCGTACCTGTCTGAATGGTGTTGGATGTGGGTGTCGAGATATGGCTAAAAAATTGGCTGCTCTGAAAAACCGGATCGAAAACCGGCGCAACCGAGCCGATTTGGGTAATGGAAGCCCCTACTGCGTTGTTGTTGGATGAACTGTTGCCGCCTGCAGTCACGCCCGCTGCCTGCTGGCTCCCTGCGACGCCCTGTCCGCTGGCTACCTGGTTTGCCTGCGTCGTGCCGCTCGGGACGCCCGGCAGCGCGCCTCCTGCCTCCGCTCGCTCGATATTCCAGACCCCGACCAGCGGGTTGTACCGGTCGATCTCGAGATCGATGTTGTTCTCGAGCGCCAGCGCCGCCGCATCCTGCACCGTGAGATAGATCTTTCCTGCGCGAATCAAATCGCGCAGCCGCATCGAATTGCCCAGGCGGACCGGCGGCACACTCGTTGCTTTATAAGGCCGCACAAAAATAAATCCCGTTGGCTTTTGCGGTGCGATCGACTGCTGTTGCGCCCACACAGTCATCACCGTACAAGCCACCGCAATCACCCGCTTCAGAGCCGCGCCCGTTAGAAAACGGTTGTAGTTCATTACTTTTGCTCCGCCACCGGCAAATTCGCCGGCAGCACAGACTTCCGCTCAACATGTCCCGTCAGTGCTTCTTCGAGCGATATATGATTTACATCCAGCGTTGTTCCCAGCGATTGGTCGAACGCGATGCGCGCATGGCTGTAATTTGCCACTGACTGCGTTTCCGTGCTCTCTGCGGCGGCCAAGGTCTGCTGATCTTGCACCACTTGAAACACCGTCGATGCACCTAATGTGTACTTCTTCTTGTCGGCATCGAGCGTCTGTTGCTGGAGAATTCTAGCCTTAACCGCTGACTCGTACCTCACCCTCGCCTGGCGCAGACCGATCACCGCATTTTGCACGTCGACTCGGACCTGATTTGTTTGCTTCTGTAGTTGCAGCTCCTGCTGACGAAGCTGCAGGGCGCTGGTCGCATAGTCGGATTGCGCGATTCTGTTGCGCAAGGGGATATTCAGCGATAGTCCAGCCGAATACGTAGGGTAATTGCGCCGGAAGATTTGCCCCAGCACGTTGCCGTAGCCGCCCACGATGAAGGGATCTGCAAAGCCGAACCCATTTGCCACCGCATCGCCCGACAGGCCCGAGTTTCTGAGGTCTGCAAAAGCTTGCAGAGTCGGTTTCAGTTCGTTCCTGATTGCCTTCAGGTTGATCTTGTTGCTGTCGATATTGATCTGTTGCTGCAGAATTTCGACGCGCCTGCCCATCGCTTCCTTTACTAGATCCTCGATCGGCTTCAGCTCATCTTTCTCAGGCACCTGAATCGTGTCGAGCGGAATCACGTGTACCTCCGCTAAGAGCGGGCTCGCCACCCCATTCCGGCTCAGCGCATTTTTCAGTACCGTCTCCTGCTGCAGCAGGTTGGTTTGTGAAATGAGTAGATCCTGCTGGCTCGCATACACCTGCGATTCCGCCCGTGTCACCTCAATCGGCGCCAGCGTACCGATCTGTACCTGCTTCTTGTTGTCCTCGAACAGCGCCTGTGCCGTAGCCAGCTCGTCTCTTCTCGCTTTCAGGTCCTCGTTGAAACTGACCAGGTCCCAATACAGGTTTAAAACCGCCGAAACTGTCGTGATCACCTGCTGTTTAAACTGCCAAGTCGAGGCTTTCTCATTGTTCTTGGCGACTCTGATATTCCGTCCCAGCACCGCTCGTCCAAATCCCTGCAGCAGGTTTTGTGTGAACTGGAGATCGAGGTAGGCCGAGTTAAACGGATTGACATCGTAGGCGCGGCTGTTATAACTGTCGCGAGTACTTCCGTAGGTGAGCTGTCCATACAATCCAAAATCGGTGTACTGGCTATAGATGCCCTGGAACTGTCTTTGCTGTAGAACGACAGCCGTGGTTCCCGTCAGTACTGTGTTGCTCTGCGGACTGGTGTAGTGCCCGAAATTGGCATAAAAGCTCAAGTTGGGATCCAGGTTCGGGATGGTAGGTCCAAGTTGGATAACAATTCCCCCGCTCGAGCTCGTGGCCGCCGCTGCAGTGCTCGTTCCGCCGCTGGCGTTCAAGCTGACGCCAGTAGTGCTTACGCTGGTCGGCCCTGGCGCTACGGTCACTCCGACGTCTCTCAAGCCTCCGCCGCCCTGAGCGCGTTTGCTGACTTCTTTCGTCAGCAGCGGCCCATAGCGCTGAATCTCTATGTCGAGGTTGTTCTCGAGCGCCAAGGCGATCACATCCTGGGCCGATAAATACAAATTTCCCGCCCTGACCAGCGCCTCCAGCCGATCCGAGTTGGCTAAGTTGATCGGCGGAATCTCCGTCTTCTGATATGGTCGCGTCAACCACCCCAAACCTCCCGTTGGAGGATCCACCCGGATGGCCGTTTGCGCCGGCAGCGTTCCCGCCACCAACAGATAACTGCACAGGAACGACAGAAAAACTTTCACTCTTCTCATCAAAGTCGTCTACAAACCTCTATGTAAGTGCCGCATGAGCGGCATGCACCGACCGCGCTCTACTCTTAGGCAATTTACCCGGTGCTAATGAAAACGAGATGCCCCCGGGCCGGGTTCCCTGATCTTTCGCGAATCCTCATGTTAACCCGAGCAAGCAACACTCTTCCGCACGGGAAAGCCCAAAAGATCGGCGCGGGCTAAAAGACTGATTCGAAATGCCCCGCAGTCCCTAAGGAAGCCCGATCTGGCGGAACTCGCTGTCCGGTTCTGGGAAAACCCGCTTCAATTCGGCAACTCGAAAACACCCGCGTAGACATCCGCGAGCCGAACGATGCAGCTGATCGAAGCGATGGAAACCGCAGCTTCAAGTCCGCGGTACTCGCGAAAAATCCAGCTACCATCCGCCTGCCGAGCGAAATGTTCCACCAGCGCCGAACCCCTGTGCACTAGGACGTAATCTTCCAGCGAAGCGATCTCGCGGTACAGCTCGAATTTCTTGCCGCGATCATAGTCGGCCGTCGATGGCGACAGCACCTCGATAAGAACGTTAGGGTTCGTAAGGATGTCGTCCGCCTGTTCATATACCTTCGGCGGGCCACACACCACGGACACGTCCGGATAAACATACGACGCACTGGTCGGGGTTCGAACCCGCGCATCGCAGGTGAAAACTCCGCACTCTCCGCCACGAAGTTGAAGTGTCAACTCGGCAGTCCAGTTTGCAGCCGCCCGGGAGTGCCGCAGTGATCCGCCTGCCGTGGCATAGATCTCGCCATTTACCAACTCGCTCTTATGGTCGGCCGCCCGCTCGAGGGCGAGATACTCGTCTTCTGTAATTCTCGGGATGGACTGCGTCGCCATTGGCACCATTATCCGCCACTCCGTTGCCCTTGAATCATCTCTATCAGGTGCAGTAAAGTAGTAACCCACCATGGCAATCCGAGTCGCAATTCTGGGCGGCGGCGTAGGCGGCCTAAGCGCCGCGCATGAACTGATCGAACGCGGCTTTGAAGTTTCCGTATATGAAGCGAAGAATCAATGCGGAGGAAAAGCCCGCAGTCTCTCTGTGCCGAATTCCGGAACGAGGGCCGCAAGGATCTGCCGGGTGAGCACGGCTTTCGCTTCTTCCCGGCGTTCTATCGCCACTTGCCTGACACCATGATGCGCATCCCGTTCGCGGGGGATTCAAGTGTCTTTATCAATCTTGTGCATGCGACTCGCATCCACGTTGCCCGTGCCGGCCTGCCGCCGCTCATTCTCACCGCGCGTATTCCTCAAAACGTAGAAGACTGGGCCATAACATTCCGGGAGCTGTTTAGCGGCATTGGTGTTCCCGACGACGAGGTGCTCTTCTTCATCGACCGTCTCTTCACCTTACTTACAAGCTGTCCCGACCGAAGACTCGCTGAGTATGAGCAAATTCCCTGGTGGACCTTCATTGACGCGGCAAACCGTTCCTCCGCCTACCAAACGCTGCTTGGTAAAGGACTCACCCGTTCCTTGGTGGCCGTCCGAGCTCAGGAGGGGAGCACTCGAACTGTCGGCTATACCTTGCTGCAACTGCTCTTTGGACTGTTGACTTACGGAGGCTTCGATCGTCTCTTAAACGGCCCAACCAATGACGTTTGGCTCTTTCCCTGGGTGAGCTATCTCGCGCAACGCGGGGTAGATTTTCAAAGTGAAACCGTTGTGAAGACTTTCAATACATCTGCCGCCGGCATCACATCCGTCACTGCCGAGAAGAACGGAGCAACGCTCCAGATCGCCGCTGATTGCTACATCTCGGCTCTGCCGGTCGAGATTATGGCTGGACTTGTCGATGATTCGTTGAAAGCGCTGGCTCCTTCTCTCGCGGCTCTCAACAAAATTCGTACCGCCTGGATGAACGGTATCCAGTTCTATCTGGCGCAGGACGTTCCTCTCGATTTCGGCCACACCCTCTATGCCGATTCTCCTTGGGCGATCACCTCGATCTCGCAGCGCCAGTTTTGGAATCAAGTCAATCTGGCCGGCTACGGTAACGGCCACGTCGGCGGCATCCTCTCGGTGGATATCTCCGATTGGGAAACGCCCGGCATCGTTTACGGCAAAACCGCCATGCAATGTTCGGCCCAAGAGATCAAACAAGATGCCTGGCAGCAAATTAAGGTTCATCTGAATGTAACGGGAGCAAATATCATTGACGACAGCAATCTCCTCGGCTGGTTTCTGGACCCAGATATTCAATTCCCCAATCCGACGGGCGTGACGAATCTCGAGCCTCTCATGATCAATACGTCTGGGTCCCTGCAATACCGGCCCGAAGCAGCCACCCAAATTCCAAATCTGTTCCTTGCTTCGGACTATGTTAAGACCTACACCGACGTGGCCTGCATGGAAGCGGCAAACGAAGCGGCTCGCCGCGCCGTCAATGCGCTTCTTGATCGCGTAGGCTCGACCGCCTCGCGAGCTTCCGTTTGGCCGCTTACCGAACCGGATTACTTCGAACCTCTGATCGAGTACGACTGCCTCCGCTTCCGCCTCGGTCTGCCGCACGCCGGCGCGCTGCCGGCGCTCTAGCGCCGAAGCGCCGAGAGAACGGGCCATGGATATCTACAAAGAGTTGGGTGTGAAAGCCTACATCAACGCCAACGAGTGGTACACCTCGATGGGCGGCTCAATGCTCACCGCTCCTGTTGTTCAGGCAATGGTGGAGGCCTCTCAATGGACGGTCCGAACAGAAGAACTCCAGCTCGCGGTGGGAGACGCGATCGCAAAGCTGACGCAGAATGAAGCCGCGTGTGTCACCTCCAGCGCGACGGCCGGGATTGTGCTGGCCGTTGCCGCCTTCATGGCTGAGCTGGACCCTAAAAAGAGCGAGCGGCTTCCCGATACCCGCGGGCTGAAGAAGGATGTTATCCTCCAACGGTGCGATCGCTTTGGCGAGGATCAGGCCATCAGAATACCGGGCGCTCGGATCGTGGAAATTGGAGATCAAAGCGGAGCCACAGAGGAAGAACTCCATTCAGCCATCACCCCACAAACGGCTGCCGTCTTCACACTGCCACGCCTCGACGGAAAGATGCCTCTCGAGAAGATTGTTCGCATCGCACACGATAAAGGCGCCGGAGTAATCGTGGATGTAGCGTGGTTTCTTCCGCCCAAAGAGCATATTTGGATGTTCACCCGAGATTATGATGCCGACGTCATTATCGTCAGCGGCGGTAAGGGCTTGCGCGGCCCCCAAGGCAGCGGGCTGATATTGGGCCGAAAAGAAGTCGTTGAGGCGTGCCGGAACATGGTCGCCCCGCATTGCCGTATCGGACGCCCTATGAAGGTAGGCAGAGAGACGATGGTGGGAGTCTATGCGGCAGTTAAACATTTTCTGAATGGGGGAGCCGAGGCGACTCAGTGGATGGCGGAATACATTGCTAGCGAGTTGACCGGTATCCCCGGCATTTCAGTAAGCCTTGACAACGCTGCCTCGCACGTCCACCTGCATTTCTCTCATGACTGGCTCGGGTTTACGCGGGACCAGCTCAAGAAGCAATTACTTCATGGCGATCCGAGAGTGCTGGTTCGCGACAGTGGACCGAACGGGATCAGAGTAAATGCCGGTACACTCGCCGAAGGGCAGGAGCGGCTGGTTGCCGCTCGGATCAAGGCTGAGTTGGTAAGTATGGCAGAGTAAACTCCGCTCAATGTCGCGCTTTCGTGTTGCTATGCTGCGGCTGAATGGCATCCTCCGTCATGGAGTTGTTCGAAGAGACAGGCGCGTATTTGCACGGGCACTTTCGGCTGACCAGCGGACTCCATAGTGCGGAATACCTACAATGCGCCAAGGTCCTCGCCCGCCCTCCTTATGCTGAACGTCTCGGCATGGAATTGGCTCGCAAACTCGAGCCTTTCCTTCGGCGCGATATCACCGCTGTCGTTTCGCCGGCCATCGGGGGAATCGTCATTGGCCACGAGGTCGCCCGAGCCCTTGGTGCCCGCGCCCTATTCACCGAACGTGAGGCTGATTCGAACGAAATGACGCTTCGACGAGGCTTTGAAATCGCCGAAGGTGAGCCGATCATCGTCGTCGAAGACGTCATCACGACCGGCGGCAGCACCAGAGATGTCATCCGCGTGATGCAGGCGGCTGGCGCCCGCGTGCGCGCGGCTGGTTCGATTATTGATCGAAGCAACGGTAGCGTCGATTTGGGATTGCCGCGCGTTTCCCTGGAAACGCTCAATCCGATAACCTACGATCCTAACGAATGCCCGCTTTGCCGCCTGGGCATTCCGATCGTCAAGCCAGGCTCACGGCGCGCGTGAGACGGCTGCGGTTTGAAATCGCCTACGACGGAACCGACTTCCACGGCTGGCAGGTCCAGCCCGGCTTACTGACCATCCAGGGCGTCCTCGAGGAAGTGATCGGCAGCATCGAAGGCAAACCGGTCCACGTACACGGCTCCGGTCGGACCGATGCGGGCGTCCATGCCCTGGCGCAAGTCGCCGCAGTCACGCTCGAAAATCCCATCCCGCCCAACAATTTCCGGCGGGCCGTAAACCGGCTGCTGCCGCGCTCGATCCGCATCAGCGAAATTTACGAAACGAACTCCCACTTCCATCCACGCTTCGATGCCCGCCGCAAGACATACGAATACCGCATCTTCCGCGACGAAGTCTGTTCGCCTTTCGATCGCCATTTCGTCTATCATCACCCGTATCCGCTGAATGAAGCGGCCATCATGAGTGCCGCGACCCTCCTTGTAGGCGAGCACGACTTCTCTGCTTTCGCCGCCTCCGACGAACGCGACGAGCTCGGCGCACCTAAACGGCGGACCATCTTTCTATCTGACTGTACCCGCAAAGAAAAGATTCTTGTCTATTCCGTGACCGGCTCCGGATTCCTCAAACATATGGTCCGTAATATAGTCGGCGTGCTGCTCGAAATCGGGAAGGACAATCTCGACGGTCCGGATCTCCTAGCCCGTCTCCAGCCCGGTTGTGCGATCCGTCCCGGCCCGGCCGTGCCGGCCACCGGTCTTTTCCTTGTCTCGGTCGATTATGAATAATTTGGAGAAACGAAGCCAATATGAGTTCGTTTGGTAAAAAGTGAGTTCGTTCGGCAAAATCCTGGTTGCCAACCGCGGCGAGATCGCCCTCCGGGTTGTTCGCGCCCTACGCGAGATGGGGATCGCGAGCGTAGCAGTCTTTTCCGAGGCCGATCGCCGCGCCCTGCACGTCCAGATGGCCGACGAGGCCGTCCCGATCGGCCCTGCCGCCTCGTCCGAGAGCTATCTTTCGTTTGACCGCATCCTCGATGCTGCGCGGCTAACGGGCGCTGAGGCGATTCACCCCGGCTATGGCTTCCTCAGCGAGAATGCCGCCTTCGCTCGGGCTTGTGAGCAGCGGGGAGTCAAGTTTATTGGCCCGAGCTGGCGGTCTATCGAACAGATGGGTTCGAAAACGGCCGCACGACGGGTCGCCATAGCGGTAGGCGCGCCTGTGGTTCCTGGAACAGACACCGGGCTCACCGATCCCGCCCAGGCTCGCAGAATCGCCGCTGAGATCGGCTACCCGGTCTTGCTAAAGGCTTCCGCCGGCGGGGGAGGCAAAGGCATGCGCCGAGTCGACGGCGAGGCAGATCTGGCGAGCGCCATGCGCGCCGCCTCGAGCGAAGCCGAACGCGCCTTCGGCTCGGGAGAAATCTACTTAGAGAAACTGGTAGCGCGCCCTCGCCATATCGAAATTCAGGTTCTCGGCGACGAGCATGGCCATCTCATCCACCTCGGCGAGCGCGAGTGCTCCATTCAGCGCCGGCATCAAAAGATTATCGAGGAGTGCCCCTCGCCACTGGTTCTGGTCCGTCCAGAGTTGCGCGAGCAAATCGGCCAAGCTGCTCTGCGTATCGCCGCCGCTGCCAATCACTTCAATGCGGGCACGCTCGAGTTTTTGGCGGATCAGCAGGGCGAGTTCTATTTCCTCGAAATGAACACCCGCCTTCAGGTGGAGCATCCGGTCACCGAATGGGTCACCGGAATCGATCTGGTGCAATGGCAAATTCGAATCGCAGCCGGAGAGCGCCTTGACTTACGCCAGGAGGACATAGATTGGAATGGCTCGGCGATCGAGTGCCGTATTTATGCGGAAGATCCCGCCAATAACTTTTTCCCAAGCCCCGGCACCATTACGCGCTACGTTGAGCCGTCCGGGCCGGGAGTTCGCGTGGACGGCGGCGTTTATGCCGGTTGGACGGTTCCCATCGATTACGATCCGCTGCTTGCGAAGCTGTCCGTCTGGGCCGCGACGCGCCCGGCGGCAATCGATCGGATGCGCCGCGCTATTTCTGAATACCGGGTGCTCGGGACCGTCACCAACCTTTCGCTGTTCGAGCGGCTGATGCGAGACGAGCGCTGGCTAGAAGGCGACCTCGATACAGGTTTTCTCGATCGCTTCATGAATTGCTCGTTGCCCACGAAAACCGACCAGGACACCCTGATCGCCTGTGTGCTTGCCGCCGCCGAGACCCGGTCGAAGATGCGGGCCGGCAATGCCACAGATCAAACCGGAGAAATCAGCCGCTGGCGCTCAACAGCATTGGCGGACCTTATACGATGAAACTGCGGGTTATTGTCGACGGAGAGGAAAGTCTTCTCGAGTTCCAGCGCAACGCCGCAGGAACAACTTACAGGTTAGATGGCTCCATCAACCGTTCCGGCAATGTGTCCACCGCGGAAATAGCCCCCGGCGTTTTCTCTATCCTCTTTGGGCAACGCAGCTACACAGTACACGTCCTTCCGAGCGGCGAAGAATTCGAGGTCTGGACAGACGGCCAGCGGCACCTCATAACGGCTGCGGATGTTCGAGACAGTTCGGCGAAACTCAAGAAGCAGGCCGTTACCGGGCCGATGGAACTGCTGGCTCAAATGCCTGGGAAGATTGTTAAGCTTCTGGTCGAGCCCGGCGCTCAGGTGCAGATTGGTCAAAGCCTGATCGTGGTGGAAGCCATGAAAATGCAGAACGAGATGAAATCGCCAAAAGACGGTGTGGTCAAGAAGATTCATACCGTCGAAGGCGCTACGGTTGCAGCAGGCGAGCGATTGATGGTAGTCGAGTAAACCTCGCGCAAAATGGCTAGACGAGATTGCAGTTACTGCAGCGGTACCGGTTGGGTTGTCGAACAACGGGAGGGCATCTCTTCCGCGAATCGGTGCGGCTGTGTAGCGGAAACTCAAACCCAGGAACTCGAAGCTCACGCGCAAATTCCGAAGAACTACTGCCAAGCTTCCTTTGAGAGTTTCCATCTACCCAAAGACAACCCTACCGCTCAGCGCGGCTTGGCCGACGTGATGCTGGGAGTGGCGGCATTTGCCCGTAATTTCCCCAAGAACGAAAAACCGGGACTCTTGTTGGTTGGCCCGCCAGGAACCGGCAAAACGCATCTAGCGGTTGCGGCCTTGCGTTTGCTAATCGAAAGCGGCCATGAGGGGATTTTTTTCGATTACCAGAATCTGCTCGAACAGATCCGGGCCGGCTATAACGAAAAGATGGGTACCAGTACTCGTGAGGCCTATCGCGCCGCCCTCGAAACGGAAATCCTGCTGCTTGACGATTTAGGAGCGCACCGCGTAACCGACTGGGTAGAAGATACTGTGACGTCGATTATCACTCATCGCTGTAATCACAGACTGCCGTTGATTACCACGACGAACCTGGCCGATCCGGAAATGGGCAGCACGTTAATTGAGAAGACCGCAATCGGGGCAGGAAACCCCTACCGGACGACGCTTGAAGAGCGCATCGGGGAGCGGGCCCGCTCCCGCCTCTTCGAGATGTGCCGTGTGATAAGGGTGCCGAACGCGCCCGATTACCGCGTCCGGCCATATCGCAGTTAACTCAAGGCCGACTCAGGCCTTAGCGCTCGCCGCCCCGAAACTTGCCACAGCTGCCTTCTCGTCATCGAAGGAAGGGAAGATTGTGTGGAGCTTGGTGATCTGCATCAAGTCTCTCATTTTTCCCTGAAGGTGCAGGAGTTTGAGCGAGCCTCCCTGGTTGGTAGCCGTGGTATAGGCGCCTACTAATTCGCCGAGACCCGCGCTATCCACATAACCCACGTCCTTCATATTAAGGACGATATTCTTGACGCCTTGGGATAGCAGAGAGCGCAACTCGTCGCGCAAGATTCCCGTGTTCTCACCAAGTGTAATTTTCCCGTTGAGATCGACGATAGAAACGTCCCCAACTTTTCTAACTTTTGCAGAAAGTGCCATTCAGAGCTCCTTGACCTAGCTTGCAGCGTTTCATTCTAGCTTACCCGCTCGCAAGAATACTCCCAAGAACTGAGCGCCGCACACGTCTTTAGTACCGCCGCTAAACTATGGGTGATGAAGCTGGGTGTCGATTTCGGGACCAATCGAACGGTAATTGCCGCGGCGGACCGTGGCAATTATCCACTGGTTTCCTTTGAATCTCCGGATGGCGCAGCTCCGGATTGGTATCCTTCGCTGGGCGCGGTGCGGGAAGACGAACGGCGATATGGCTGGGAGGCTTGGGATCTGCAGGCGGATCCGTCATGGACGGTGATACGGTCCATCAAACGGCTACTCGAAGATGCCGGACCCGAGACGGTCCTGGACCTCGGTGATCAGAAAATCAAAATCGTTGACTTGCTCTATGGCTTCGCGACCGCTCTGCTCAGTAGCATCCGTGAAAGTTCGAATCTGCGCGTTAAGCCTGGCGAGCCATTGGAAATCATGCTCGGGGTTCCCGCCCACGCCAACAGCAATCAGCGTTTTCTGACCGTAGAAGCTTTTCGCGCGGCAGGCTTCCGAATTCTCGGCGTACTGAACGAGCCGAGCGCCGCAAGCATCGAGTTCGGAGATCGCCAGCGGCAGGGTAAATCGAGCCGGGAGATGATCCTGGTCTATGATCTCGGTGGCGGCACGTTCGATGCGTCCCTGGTGGCTCTTGACGAGCATGTTCATCACGTGATCGCCTCGGAAGGAATCCCGACCATCGGTGGCGACGATTTCGATCACATTCTGGCCGACCTCGCCCTGGAAGCTCTGGACATCAGTTTAGCGGAGCGCGACGATTTGCCGGCCGCCTCGTGGTTTCGTCTGCTGGAAGAGTGCCGGAGGAAGAAAGAGACTCTGCATCCGAACTCGCGGCGCCTGGCGGTCGATCTGGAACACGCTAATCCAAATTGGGGTACGGTGCAGGTTCCGGTCTCGGAATTTTACGACGCGGCGCGCCCGCTGGTGGAAGAGACGATCGCGGCAGCAGAGGATTTGCTGACCAATGTTCGTGGCGAATTCGAAGCGCTTTACATCACAGGCGGTGGCAGCGAGCTTCCGCTAGTCGCGCGTCTGCTACGAGAGCGCTTCGGACGCCGCGTTCGCCGGTCAGCGTACACCCGTTCCGCGACTGCCATCGGGCTCGCCATCCAGGCCGGCCAACCCGATTTGTATAAACTCAGCGAGCGGCTTTCGCGAAATTTCGGCGTATGGCGCGAAGCGGAGCGCGGCTCGCGGATTGTCTTCGATCCGCTCTTCGAGAAAGGAGCACCCCTTCCCGCGCCCGGCGAACCGGCCCTTACGATCCGGCGTAACTATTCGCCAGTGCATAATATCGGGCATTTTCGGTTTCTCGAATGCACCCACCGAACGAACGACGGAGTACCTACCGGCGAGGTCACGCTCTGGGATGAAATTTGGTTTCCCTTCGACCCCGGGCTGCAGGATTCAGCGGAAGTCAGCCACACTCGCGTGGAATCTTCGCCGGCCGCCCCGGCTCAGCGCATAGAAGAACTGTACGAGTGCGACGGAGGAGGCTCGATAACGGTCACAGTGTCGAACCAGTCTTCCGGATACTCACGTGCCTATCGCTTAGGCCGCTGGTCGCAACAGCAGGACAGCAAACCTTTAAAGCCGGCGGCCCGTCGAAAGAAGAGTGCTGGAACCGTGGCGACCGCGTCCAACTAATGTCGTGCAGATGATCTGGATCCGCTCCCTTATTCTCGCGGCTTGGCTGCTCGCATTCGCGACAGCGGCCAGCGCGGCCAGCGCAGATCCGCTGCAGGCGGGTTTCGACGATATGTACAACTTGTCGTTCGTCGACGCCCACCGATGTTTCGAACACTGGGAACAAGCCCATCCCAAAGATCCCAGGGGGCCGGTGCTCGATGCAGCCGCATATCTCTTCTCTGAATTCGACCGGCTGCGGATTCTGCAATCTCAGTTTTTTGTGGATGACCGCAGCTTTTCAAATAAGAAGGCGCTCGTTTCAGATCCCGATGTGAAGCGCAGCTTTGAACGCGCCCTTCAGCGAAGCAAGATTCTGGCGGACGCTCGATTGGGTGAGTCGCCCCAAGACGAAGAAGCTTTGTTCGCAACGGTTTTGCGGTTTGGCTTGCAAGCAGATTACGATGCGCTGATCGATAAGCAGAATTTCCAGGCATTGAGCGAGACGAAAGAAGGGCGGAGGATTGCGGAAGATCTGCTGGCGAGATATCCGAACTGCTATGACGCTTATCTTGCCGAAGGCGTCGAGAATTATCTGTTAAGCCAGAAGCCGGCCGCGCTGCGCTGGATTCTGCATGCGACTGGCTCTCAAACGGGCAAAGAGGCTGGCATCGAGAAACTCAGATTGACCGCATCGAAGGGAGAGTGCCTGCAGCCCTATGCGGAATTGCTACTGGCGGTGGCTGCTTTGCGGGATAAGAACGACGTGGAAGCGGAACGATTGCTCACAAATCTCGCCGAACGCTTCCCGCGAAACCGGCTGTACCAAGAAGAACTGCAGAAGCTGAAGTGAGCGGGCCTTGCTACTGGTTAGAAGCTTGGCACGGTTGTGCACCCGGGGCGTAAGCTAAGCACGTCTACATCTCACGTCCCTCCAGTCTCACCTGTTGGGTGTTAAGACAAAGGAAGTTATCAGATCGAGCATGGCTGCCGCACTACGGACCCCCGATTCCATTTCAAGCGATGCCCTCGCGCATTCCGATTTTCAGGATCGGTATGAGGCTTCCGTCAACCCGCACTGGGTGCGGCTACTCAGTCTGCTGCGGATGAATGTCCGTTATGAGCAATGCCTCGGCATCGAGCTTCGAACGAAGGAAGGCCACCGCATTCTCGATTTTCTGTCTGGCTACTGTGTGCATAATCTAGGACACAATCACCCAGCGATGCTCGCGGCGATTCACGATGAATTGAATCGCTTAGGCCCTGCGATGTTACAGAGCCACGTGCCAGAGCGTGCAGGAGAACTGGCTGGACGCCTGTGCAAGCTGGCCGGAGGCGGTGTCAGCAAGGCTTTCTTTTGCAGTTCAGGTAGCGAAGGAATTGAAGCAGCTATCAAATTCGCGCGGGCTCACACGAAACGCACCGGGCTTCTGTATGCTGAGGGAGCCTTTCATGGGCTTACATGCGGCGCCTTATCGCTGATGGGCGATCCTCTCTGGAAGAAAGGTTTTGGCCCCCTCCTCCCGGATACGGATCAGGTCCCCTTTGATGACTTGAATGTTTTGACCGAGAAGCTCAAGACCAGAGAATATGCGGCGCTCTTCCTGGAGCCGATACAAGGGGAGGGTGGGATCAGGACGCCTTCCGAGGGTTACCTGCAAGGAGCACAAGCCCTTTGCAGGAAATACGGAACAGCCCTTGTGCTCGACGAGGTCCAAACCGGATTCTGCAGAACAGGCCCCTTCCTCGCAGGGCACCGCTACGGTGTGGAACCGGACATGGTCATTCTTGCCAAAGCGATGAGCGGAGGCTTGGTCCCGAATGGCGCAGTGCTGATGACTAATGCGATCTATGATTCGGTTTACGGCTCGCTCAAGCGCTCGCTCATACACACATCGACCTTTTCGGAGAATGGACTCTCCATGCGAGCCGGTCTTGCGGTCTTAGACACTTTAGAGAAGGAGAGACTTGGCCAGAGAAGCGCGGAGCTCGGATATTATCTACGCGAAAAGTTGGTTGCTGCACTGGCCGGTTACGAGATGGTAGATGCAATCCGGGGCGAGGGCTTGTTCTTAGGCGTGGCGTTTCGACCGCCGGAGAAGATGGGCTTGCGCTTTGCCTACGAAGCCTTCAACAAGATTCATCCGGCGATGTTCGGGCAGGTAATAGTGATGCGTCTTTTCCGGGATCATGGCATTTTGACGCAGATCTGCGGAAATAATTTTGGCGTATTGAAGCTGGCGCCGCCCCTGATCGTGACTGAGCAGCAAATCGATGAGTGCGCGGAAGCGGTCAGGCAGGTGGTCGCGCTGGCTCATTCACCGACGGTATTCTGGAGCGAAGCTCTCGGTTTGGCACGGCGGGTTGCGAATCTCTGAATTCAGGCGCGGCAAGCCATATGGCAGCTTTTCAAGCGCGTGAAATTTGTGTAATTGGCGGAGGTCCCGCGGGCCTATCGGCAGCCATAGCGCTAAGCCAGGCAGGGCACGAAATCACGGTTGTCGATTGCGCTACTCCACCCATCGATAAAGCGTGTGGGGAAGGCTTGATGCCCGATAGCACTGAGATCCTTGGCAGACTCGGAATCTCAATACCGCCGGAAATTGGGTTTCGGTTTCGCGGGATCCGGTTTACCGACGCACGATCTTCCGTTAGCGCTGATTTTCCAAGTGGAATGGGAGTGGGGTTGCGCCGTACAGCTTTACATTCGTTGCTGATTCGCCGGGCGACAGAACTCGGTGTGAAGCTTACCTGGGGAGTAAAGAACGCTCGCCTGGTAAGCGGAGGCGTCTCTATCGGAGGACAATTTCTGCGATCCGGTCTCATTGTGGCGGCCGATGGTCAGAACTCACCCTTGCGGCGACAGGCCTGTCTACAAGATGCGGTGATCGAACGGCGCCGCTATGGATTCCGGCGCCATTACCGACTTGCACCCTGGTCGCCTTACATGGAGATCCACTGGGGTCCGAAATGCCAGATCTACATTACTCCGGTAGCGGCAGACGAGGTGTGCGTAGCGTCGATCTCACGGCATCCTGCTCTGCGGTTAGGTTCAGCATTGGCCTTTTTCCCGGAACTTCGTTCGCGTCTGAACGGAGCACCGGTAGTCTCCAATGACATGGGAGCGCTCTCTGTTTCTCGTGCCTTGCGCCGAGTCTACAAAGATAACCTCATTCTTCTCGGTGATGCATCAGGATCCGTAGACGCCGTGACAGGAGAGGGCATGTGCCTGGCTTTCAAACAATCTCTGGAACTCGCCGCCGCGATCCAAGCTTGGGATCTGCGCCGCTATCAGCGTGAGCATACGCGCCTGAGCCGGAGACCACGAGCCATAGGCACTCTCATGCTGATGCTGGACAAGCATCCTGCATTTCAGAAGCGGGCGTTGGACAGCTTGGCGAGGCACCCCGGCGCGTTTGCATCACTGCTCGCCGTGCATGTCGGTCGAGAGCCCTTCTCTGGCCTACTCTCTTGGGATCTGTTGCAGTTTTGCCGTGCTTTCTTGATGGCATGACGGGGCTGGAGATCAGATGCGCAATGCTCCCCTAACAAGCCTCTGCCTGGCATTCCCAATATTCTTTTGTTTGGCCGCCAGTGCTTGCGCCCAGCAGATCGCAATCGATCTGGACCCGGCACGGACGGTAATCAAGTTTGTTCTAGGAGATATATTGCACACTGTGCATGGGACTTTCCGGCTGAAGACCAGCCGCATTTTAATCGATCCGAGGGCACAGAGCATAACGGGCCAGATAGTGGTGGATGCGAAGAGCGGAGAGAGCGGAAACGGGACTCGTGACAAGCGTATGAAGCGCGACATCCTCGAAGCAGATCGCTATCCGGAAATAACTTTCACACCGACAAAGATTGCGAGCGTTCAGCCGATCGACCAGACTTCTGAAGCGACCGTGTCCGGATGGTTTACGATACATGGTGGCCGCCACGAGATTTCCGTGCCCGTTCAAATCGAGACCTCAGGTTCGAGCCTTACTGCGCACGCACGTCTTATGGTTCCCTATGTTCAATGGGGAATGAAAAACCCCAGTACGCTCTTTCTCCGCGTAAACGAGAAAGTAGATGTGGAAGTGACAGCGGTGGGGCAGATTGAGCAGCTACAACGGCCCAAGTGAATCAATCAGGGTTCGATTTGATTGAACAGTCGGCTCCGGTCGTTCGATGTGAATGTCATGTTCAACCCGGTTTCAAGTTCTTCCGCTGCCTACGTGCAACGAGCCCACGTCGCAAGGCGCAACCTACGCTGGGGCATACTGGGTGGGCCGTGCCATGGAGAGCACAGTGTACGGCACAGGCTCTATGGATTGGAATGCGTTTAGCGCCGTAGCGGCGTTGTTGCTGATTGCTGTGTTGCTCGCCTGCTACATTCCGGCGCGCCGGGCGAGCGCGGTGGACCCCATGATTGCATTGCGCCAAGGGTAGTGAAGCAGTCTCTATCGTTCGCGACAGCGCGGATTTGTTGACCTTGGAATACAAACCTATGCTGATTCGATAGCTGTTTCAAGACGTGTACGAATGGGCCGGGGAAGTGGGAACGATAGACATCAGCAAGGGCGGCCATATGTTCGCCCACCATACCTACATTCAGAGTGCCGCCGCGCGATCTTCAAGCAGCTTGCGGGAGAAAAACATCTTCCAGAAACGGACCCCGCTGCTTTCAGCAGCCGCGCGGCGCATCATCTCGGAGAGTTGAACGCGCTTCATCCCTTCCGCGAAGGCAACGGCAGAGCGCAGCGTGAATTTATCAGCCATCTTGCTATGCATCATCCAGGGGCGATAGCTCGAAATTCGCCGTGCTCATTCGTGAGAACCTTTCCCCGCTCGATACCGAGACGCCCGCCAGCCCTAAAAAAAACGGCCCGAACCGACACAGAGCGACCCTGATCGCTGAACTATCGTTTGTCGTTACGGCTTTCGTCATCAAACTCGCTTAGTTCCTCCATGTCGCTTTCAAATCCGGTGCGTCGCCGATAGTCTAGGCCGCCGTCAACACCGACCGCCCCACAAGAGCAGCGCACCCATTCATGGACGGTTTTACTCTCGATTACGTCACCGCAGCGAAGGCAGCGAACGGCATTTCTTGTTAGCTTTGGATACCGCTCTTTGCCCATAGGCCCATTCTCTAAAGACTACGGCGTGTCAGAAAGGTCCTTTGTGCCCCGTCGCTTTCTCAAGGGTCGGTCAAGGAATTGCGACTGCCACTCGTCGAACATCGGTCCGCGAAATCGTCACACCGGGGGCGGCCCACGCAATTGCTGGCGGTGTTGCCGAGAGTGCTAATTCTTCTGTCTCAAACAGGAGAAACCCGAAACCCTGCCCGTCTATGGGATCAACCCAATATCCAGCTACAAAGCCGGGTGCTGCACGTACTTTAGGCAATATCTCGTTGGTGAACGCAGCAGCGGCAGCAGGCGCAAGCGAAGGCTCGATGGCGAGATGTACAAGTGCGGCGTACATTTTAGGGCTCCTCCTCACGTAACCATTCGTTGATTTTAACTCTCAGTAAAACCGCCCTCGCAGTTCCCACAAAGGGTAATACCGGGCACAGGCTCTATGGATTGGAATGCGTTTAGCGCCGTAGCGGCGTTGTTGCTGATTGCTGCGTTGCTTGCGTGCTACATTCCGGCGCGCCGGGCGAGCGTGGTTGACCCGATGATTGCTTTGCGCCAAGGCTAAGGAAGCGGCTAAATTTTACGGACTCCTAAGAGCCGCTCCAGCTTGGATTCCTCCACGATCATCGTTTCGTTGCGTTCCGGTCCATTGGACACAGAGCCGATCTCGACGCCGGTTTTTTCCTCCAGAAAGCGCAGGTAGTGCTGCGCTTCACCGGGAAGATCGCCCATGCGGGAAACGCCCTGAGTTGATTTCTTCCATCCAGGCAAGGTTTCAAATACCGGCTTGATCGCCTCCATGCGGCGCGTGCTGGCCGGCATGTGGGTGATGACTTCTCCGGCAACTTCGTAGGCAACACAAACCGGAATTTGATCGAGGCCGTCCAAAACGTCGAGCTTGGTGATAATCAGACTGTCGAATCCGTTGACTTCGGCTGTATAGCGCAGCAGGGGGACATCGAACCAGCCGCAGCGGCGAGGCCTTCCGGTGACCGAGCCATACTCGTTGCCGGCGCGGCGGATCTTTTCGCCCATCTCGGTGTGATCTTCCGAGGGAAACGGGCCTGCGCCAACACGCGTGATATAGGCTTTGGAAACACCCAGAATTCCGTCGATCTTGTTCGGTGGAACGCCGGTCCCAGTACAGGCGCCGCCGGCCGCCGCGCTCGAACTGGTAACAAACGGGTAGGTGCCGAAGTCGATATCCAGCATGGTTCCTTGGGCGCCTTCGAAAAGGATGCTCTTGCCCTCTCGAATCATCTGGTTCAGCAAGTGAGAGGTGTCGCAAGCAAGCGGCCGAACTTGTTCCGCGTACTGCTGGTAGAGTTCTAGGATCTCTTCAAAATCGCCCGGTTCCGGGATCTTAAAGGCGTGTGCGATCAGTTGCTTGTCTTCGGCTAGCGCCCGGTACAGGCTGGTGAAATCGTTGTCTACCAAGTCAGCAATGCGAACTCCGCGACGGGCGATTTTGTCTTCGTAGCAAGGCCCGATACCGCGCGAAGTGGTCCCTATCGGAATGCGATTTTCTCTGCCTTCGGATATTTTTTCGATAGTCCGGTGAAACGGGAAAATCACGTGCGCCCGGTTGCTCACCTTGAGCTGCGACCTTACATCTACGCCAGCCGCCTCGAGCCCGGCGATCTCTTCCAGCAGCGCCGCCGGATCGATCACCACACCGTTGCCGATCACCGCCAGCACGCCGGCGCGCAAAATGCCGCTCGGGATCAGCTTCAAAACGAACTTTTTGTCGCCGATGAAGACGGTATGGCCGGCATTGTGGCCGCCCTGATAACGCGCGACAGCGGCGAACCTTTCGGAGAGCAGGTCGACGATTTTGCCTTTGCCTTCGTCGCCCCATTGTGCCCCGAGCACAATCAGATTACTCATACATCAAAACTCCCGATTGTACCGCAAAGGCAGGGAAGTTACTTAAGAATCATAAACTTGAAGCTATAAGCCCAAGTCACCGGTGCAGCGGAGTTGTGTTACGCTTGGCACTAATGCAGATGTGTGGCGTCTTCACGGCGCTCGGCCCAGATATTTTTCATAAGCTTGTGCGCGGCATCTCCATTGGCAAACTTCGTACTTATCAGGTTTATGAAAGGTTTAAGCTTCGAGCGCGGCTGACTAAGCTGAATTCGGAAGCGCTGCGCAAGGCGGAACCTAAATTCTGGGCGAGGATTGAAGCGGGTGAAGAAGACTTCGCGACCGATCTTTCGCAAGTTTTTCTTTTGTCACACCTGGACATGATCGTGGGTGTTTTGAATTTCCTCGAGATACCGAATGAACAGGGCTTTTTCGACAAAGATCTAAAGCCGGAAGACTATCTGAAAGAGGGATGGCAGAGGCGAGTCTTCGATCAGTTTTCAGGCAAGTACTCTCGTGAGCTTCTTTTGTTCTACATCAATCACCTCGATTGGGAGCTCACGAAGACGGATCAAGTGTTTATGCCGGCGGCTTGAGGACGCAACATCATGACGGATGTTAAAGCTTTTCAGGAGCAAGTCAAAAAGGGCGAACTGGGTGCGGTGCGCGCAGCACTGGCTGAGGACCCTGCGCTGCTTGACGCGACCAATGAAGCCGGGCAAAGCGCTTTCTTGCTCGCGAAGTACTACCGCCAGCCGGAAGTCGCCGACTACCTTTTGAGCTTGCACCCGAAGCTTAGTATCTTCGATCGCTGTGTAGCGGGCCAGAGTGAGGCGGTGCTGGAAGAGATTGATCGCGACCCGGCGCTGCTCGAAATGCATAGTTCAGATGGTTGGACGCCCCTGCATCTGGCAGCCTTCTTTGGGCATCCGGAGCTCGCGAAGGGACTGCTCAATCGCGGCGCGGCTATTAATTCACGATCGACCAATGCAATGGAAAACACACCGCTGCACGCCGCGGCGGCGGGCGCAAAGCTCGAACTGCTGAAGCTTTTACTCGACCACGGTGCAGATGCGAATGCTCGCCAGCATGGCGGATGGACAGCGCTGCATTCGGCCGCGCAATCCGGCAACTGCGAGATGGCCGAGGCTCTGCTGGTGCACGGAGCCGATATCAAAGCACGGGCCGATAACAATCAGTCACCTCTCGACCTCGCGCTGATGCATGGGCGCGGCGAAATGGCCACGCTACTCGAAGGACTTGGGGCACAACTGCAGTAGCGCCGGGGGATCGGTAGGTTTCATGCTCGAAGCGCAACTCGAAGAACTCCGGAGGGCCACTCTCGCCGCATTTGCCTCGGCAAGCGGCGTGGAAGGGCTCGAAGAAGCCCGCGTTCAGGCGCTCGGACGGAAGGGAACGCTGGCTCAGATCAGCAAGGAATTTGGAAAGCTGTCGCCCGATGAACGTGTGCGCTCGGGCAAGCTGCTGAACTCAGTCAAGCAAGATCTAGAAAACGAGTATGAGGTCAAGAAACGCGGCTTCCAAGAGGCAGCGCTGGCCGGCCGTTTAGCGCGTGAATGGATAGACGTCACCTTGCCTGCCCCGGGAATCCGTCCCGGTAGCCTGCACCCAATTACGCAATTGCAGGAGGAAATCGAAGACCTCTTCACCTCGCTAGGTTTTGCCGTTCTCGACGGACCGGAAGTGGAGACCGAAGAGCACAATTTCGATGCGCTAAATATTCCGCCAGCGCACCCGGCGCGCGACATGCAGGATACGTTCTGGCTTACAAATGGCTCACTGCTGCGCACGCATACTTCGCCGGTTCAGGTGCGGGGCATGCGGGAATTTGGACCGCCGTTGCGCATGATCGCTCCGGGTAGGGCCTTCCGCAATGAAGAGGTGGACGCCTCGCACGAACATACGTTCTACCAACTCGAAGGCATGATGATCGACCGGGAAGTTTCGGTCGCGAATCTTATCTATTTCATGAAGACCCTGCTGAGCGGAGTATTCAAGCGGGTTGTAACGGTGCGGCTTCGTCCCGGCTATTTCCCCTTCGTGGAACCCGGTTTCGAGCTGGATATTCAGTGTCTTATTTGTGATGGCGAGGGGTGCCCTGTTTGCAAACATAGTGGATGGGTCGAGCTTCTGCCGTGTGGCCTGGTGCATCCGAACGTGCTGCGGATGAGCGGCATAGATCCCGATGAGTGGGCGGGCTTCGCTTTCGGCCTCGGCCTGACGAGGCTCGCGATGATGCGGTTCGGCATAGACGATATCCGCCAACTGCAAGGTGGAGATCTCCGCTTCCTCACTCAGTTTTGATTTCGCGACTGGAGAATCATTCAAGTTGAAGTTTTCGTATGGCTGGATGCGGGAGCTTGTTCCTGATCTGACGACCGAACCCGCTGAGCTCGAGCGGCTCATCACAACCAAGACCGCCGAGTGCGAGGGCATCGAACTCTTCGACGCGTACGCTCTTCAGCGGTTCGACAACTTTCGCTCCGACTGGATCATCGAGATCGACAACAAGAGTCTGACGCACCGCCCGGATCTGTGGGGCCATTACGGTATGGCGCGTGAAGTAGCGGCGATTACCGGCAATAAGCTGCGCGACCCGGTGGACTTGACGCTTCTGCCGAGAGGCGAGATGGCATTCAAAGTCGAAATCGCAGACTACTCGCTCTGTCCGCGGTACAGCGCGCTTGTTTTCGAGAGCGTGAAGGTCGAGCCTTCACCTCTTTGGCTGCGAGCACGTCTCGAGAGCATCGGCCTGAACGGCATCAACAATATCGTCGACGCAACTAATTACGTGCTGGCGGAGCTCCCGCAGCCGATGCACGCATTCGACGCCGATAAGCTTGCGGGCGAAGTCATTTTCGTGCGCCGGGCGCACGCTGGTGAGCGGTTGCGTGCCCTGAATGGCGAGACCTATGAAATGACAGAAACGGATTTGGTGATCGCCGACGCGGCAGGGCCGATAGCGCTGGCGGGGGTCATTGGGGGGGCGGATAGCGCGATTTCAGAAGCCACTACGCGCATTGTCTTCGAGAGCGCCAATTTCGAGGCGACAAGCGTCCGTTTGACTTCGGCTCGCTACAGATTGCGGACCGACGCTTCTATGCGTTTTGAAAAAGCGCTCGATCCGGAGAACACGATTCGCGGGCTGGCCCGTGCGGTTAGCTTGCTGAGCGAGATGTGCCCTGCGGCTCGCGCAACCGGCGGTGTAAGCGACAATCGCGCCGCGCCGCGAAGTCAGGAACCAATCCTCCTGCCGCTCAGCTTTGTCGTTCGTAAGCTTGGCAAGCAAGTGACCGGAGAAGGCGTTTCGCGCATACTTGACGCGCTTGGGTTCGGGGTCACCGCACTCTCTCCGGGGCTGCTCAGTGTGACAGTTCCGAGCTGGCGCGGGACCAAGGACATTTCGCTCAAAGACGATCTGGTCGAAGAGGTCGGACGCATGGTCGGCTATAGCGAGATCGCTCCAGTTCCTCCATTGGTGGCTTCAGTCGTGCCGCCATCGAGTCCGATGCGCGCTTATGTGCGTAAACTGCGGAGGATCATTGCCGACCAGGGTTTCTCAGAGGTTTACAACTATTCCTTCAGCGCCGCTAAGGACGCCGAAAGATTTCATGGCGACCTGAACGATCATCTAGTGGTCCGGAACCCGATCGCCGCCGAGCTGACGCATATGCGGCGCAGCCTGCTGCCGGGACTGTTCAAAAACATCGTGAGTAATGTCCGGCACTATTCGGAGTTCCGCCTCTTTGAGATTGGCAATGAGATTCACCCCGCGACCAGCGCAGTCCTCCCGGACGAAGTTACACATTTGGCCGCAGTGCTTTACGCGGCGCACGCCGACGAGCGAAACTTTGTTGAGATGAAACGAGTAGCCGAGTGCTTGTTTCCCGGGATTGAGCTGAGGGCTGCTGGCGATGCAAGGCCCTACGAGCACCCAGCCCGCACGGCGGTAATTCAATGGCGCAACGCAGAGATTGGCCGCCTATTCGAGTTGCATCCGTCGTTACTCGGCGGGGAAGGGATCGAAGGGCGCGCAGTTTTCTTCGATGTCGATTTGCATCACGCGCTCAAAATCGCGACACAACAGCATGTCTTTTACACGCCGCTTCGAAAATACCCGACCAGTGGCTTCGATCTCTCAGTGGTAATGGACGCAAAAACTCCAGTTGGGGAATTGAGACAGCGGCTCTCTGAGCTGGCCGGCGAAAACCTGGTTAGCATCGAATTCATTCGCCAGTATGAAGGCGCTCCGCTTGCGGAAGGCCAGAAGAGCGTGTCGTATCATCTCGAAGCTGGCGCGCTCGACCATACGTTGACTAGCGAGGAAGCTGCCGCAATCCGCCTACAAATTGTGCAAGGGATGCTGCAAGCGGGATATGAGATTCGTGGAATCGATTAGCGATGGATCAGCGCTCTCGGCTCAAAAACAAATCGCGGATCTGCTGCCAATCGTCGACGCGCCGGAATCCAGCCTCATGCATGTTATGCGGAGCGGTGAAAAGAATTCCTTCCCCGCGAAATCTCCGAAGGTGCCGCACGTCATCATCAATCATGTAGTCTGCGGCCACGATGCTCTTGTCGCCGCAAAACACCACATTGCTCACCGGAAGAAATGGGAAATGCTGCTGCAACCACTGGAATTTTGCCGCGAACGAGTTGGGCACGTCCATGGCGGCAGTCGTGATGAACACTTCATAGACGCTCATCAGTTCGCGAATGATCTCCTGACTATCCGGCATGACTGGGATGTCAGCAAAAAATTCGGCGCTTTGGAAGTATTCGCGCGAACGCGGGACGTGGGTGCGATCGATTACTTCGAACAAGCGTTTTCCTCGAAAGTGCTCTTTGGTTAAGTTGAGCTTGAACTCAGCGTTATAGAGCTGCAAATAGTGCGCCATGGTGTCGGCCGTAACCTCGTCCATGTCGATTGCGATCCGCTGCATTGTTTCCACCGTAGCTCATGAGGGCAGGAGATCTGCTTGCGAGAATGAAGGTTGCACTCTGCCGTTTGTCTCCTGCCTGGACTCTACGCGCATCCTGCCGGCGCGCTTTGGCTGCCCGAATCGCGCACCGCGATTATTGCAGACGTGCATCTGGGCTATAGCTGGGCGCAGCGCAGGCGCGGGGAGCTCGGACCGCTCGCCGATTTTCGGACTCGTGAAAAGCTGTTGGCGCTGGTCGACAATCTCCAGCCTGGGCGCATCGTTTTTTTAGGCGATCTGGTCCATGCGCCGCGGCCTTGCGCTGCGGAACGCGAGTGCATTGAGAACACGTTGATAGAACTCAGCCAGCGTGCTGCTTTGATCGCGGTTCGGGGAAACCATGATCGCGCCTTCGCGCGCGAGTTCGGCCACTTACCGGTCGAGCAGCGTGAACACTGGTCGAATGAATCCGTAACCGCAGTCCACGGCGACCGCCTGCAACTCGCGCCTATCGTGGAGTCTCACGCGCTCGTGGTTGGCCACCTGCATCCATGCTTGGCAATCAGAGATGCGTCAGGCGCGGCGCAAAAGCTGCCGGTTTTTCTTGCGAGCCGAAGCTGCCTGGTTCTGCCTGCCTTCTCGCCTTTCGCCCGCGGCTACGAAATTACGAGTGGCCTGCCCGAAGATCTGCTGGCGTGTTTTCAAGCAGAGCCGGTGGAAGTTTTCGCGACAACACGCACGCGTGTTGTCCGCCTAGGTCCGTTGCACAGCGCAGTGGAGAGGATGTGGGAAGCAGACGTCAGCGCTCCCGAAAGGTTCCGATCCGGCGGCTGGCCGCCGCACAGATGAGTGTGTTTCAAAGAAATCCTTCAGCCCCAAAATCGAAAACTTAGAGCAGCACGTCGGGCCGCTGCCGAATCTCCATGCAGCCCTTGCCAGTCGGCAGCATCTTACCTGGATTGAGCCGGCATTGTGGATCGAACAAGCTTTTGAATCGCTGAATCAGATCGAGAGTCTCTTCCGGAAATTGATGCGCCATCAGCTCCATCTTTTCCATGCCCACCCCATGCTCGCCTGAAATCGAACCGCCCACCGAGATGCAGAAATCCAGGATTTCTTCGCCAGCCCGCCGCGCGCGCTCGAGTTCGCCGGGCCGGCGCGGATCGAAAGGGAGGATCGGGTGCATGTTGCCGTCTCCCGCATGAAACACATTGCTGATCTCGATGCCGTAACGCTTCCCGATCTCTTCGATAGCCCGCAAAGTCGAGGCTATTTTCGTCCGCGGCACGACACCGTCCTGCACATAATAAGTGGGACTCACGCGCCCGATTGCGCCGAAGGCGTTCTTGCGTCCCTTCCAGAGCAGCGCTCGTTCTTCGGCCGATTGCGCCACACGAAACTCGCGCGCTCCACACGCCTGGCAAACGTCGCGAATCCGGTCAGCCTCTTCTTCCACCGATTCAATCAGTCCCTCCACTTCGATCAGGAGGACGGCAGCCGCATTCGTTGGGTAGCCCGCGTGCGTGGCTGCTTCCACCATCCGCAGCATCGGCCCGTCCAGCATTTCGAGCGCAATCGGAATAATTCCTTTAGCGGTGAGCGCGGCAACTGTGTCTCCAGCCTGGTCCACTGAGTCGTAGATCGCGAGCATGGTGCGGATCGCTTCCGCCTCTCGCATGAGCCGCACGCCGATTTTCGTGATCAGCGCCATGGTGCCTTCCGAGCCGGTCAGCAAGCCTGCGATATCGTAGCCGGGCGTATCAGGCGCCAGGCCGCCGACTTCGATAACGCTCGCGTCCGGCAAAACTGCTTCCAGGCTCACTACGTGATTTGTGGTCACTCCGTGCGCCAGCGTGTGGGGACCACCCGCGTTTTCGGCAACGTTGCCGCCAATGGTGCAGGCGCGCTGACTGGAAGGATCGGGCGCAAAGAAATATCCAAATTGCTGCACCGCCAGCGTAATATCCAGATTCACGACGCCCGGCTGTACAATGGCTCGCTCGTTCGGGATGTCGATCTCGAGGATGCGGTTCATGCGGGCGAACGAAATGATCATCCCGCCCGCTCGGGCGATAGCGCCTCCGCTCAAGCCAGTTCCGGCCCCTCGTCCGACGATTGCAACGTGGTGCTTCTGAGCCGTTTTCACGAGGCTTACCACGTCTGCGGTAGTTCGCGGGAAGACGACCAGATCAGGCGCGGACTTGTCCACTCCGCCGTCGTACTCGTAAAGTTTTAGGTCGCTCGCTTTCGAGAGTATGCTGCCTTTGCCCATCTCGGCTTCTATCTCGGCGACCAGGTGGGAACTTGCAGGCATCCTAACTGCGGACGCTTAGAGGAGGCTCTGGATGTACTGCGTCATATCGTCGCTTAACCAGTCTTCGGCTTGCGCGAATTTGCGCATAATGCGTCCGTCTTTAATGATGTACGTCTCCGGATACTGGAACGTTCCGTATCGCGTGCTGAGGTCAGAACTTGGATCGCGAGCTGTGTCGAAAGACACATGGATGCGGTCTAGAAACGCACGGTACTTCTCCTGGTTCTTATCGATGCTGATGGCGACCACCACGACACCTGAGCCGGCAAAGCGCCTTTGCATCTCGTTCAGCGATGGAATTTCCTCGATGCAAGGCGCGCACCAAGTGGCCCAGAAGTTCAGCACCAGCACCTTGCCGCCAAACGATTCCGGTGTGACGCGCCGCCCGGAGTCGGTGATAAGGTTGAAATCCGGAGCCTTGCCGCCCTCTTTGGGTGTGGTGTCGCGTAGACTCAGCACAATCACCGCAATAAAGCCGGCCGCCAGAACGCCTAGCAGCGCGCGCAGAAGGGTGTTTGTATTCACTCTCTTCGGCGAACCGATTCCCAAAGCCATTCTGGCTGGCTTCACATCTTCTATACTGCTGGTGGTTGCCAATTGTGCCTCTCTCGCGGCCTGTGGGCTACAGGAACAATTCCAGTATCTAACGCTCGGCCTAAAGCATCCAACAAGCTGGTTATGTTCGTAACCCGCAAGGCTGAATTTTCCGCCTCACACATCTGCCGTATCCCTGGGCTAAGTGACTTAGAAAACAGCGAACTGTTCGGGGAAGAAGCCAATTCGAACGGGCATGGCCATAACTACATTCTGGACGTTACCATCGAGGGAGATCCGGATCCGGTTACGGGGATGGTGATCGACCTTAAGCGAGTCAAAGACATCCTGGAAGAGGAGGTCATCCAACGGATGGATCACCGCTTTCTGAACTATGAAGTTAGTCCGTTTGACCGCGTTGTGCCCACGACCGCAAATCTCGCGCGGGAAATCTGGCGGCGTCTGGAACCGCGTTTCACGTCTCACGAGTGCAACCTGGCTCGCATTCGTCTCTACGAGACGCAGGATCTTTACGTTGACATTCTTAAGGACAGCGGCGAACCTGAACCCGCTCTCGGAGAGGAAATCGCGGCATGACGACGCTTACCCGGCGTTACCATTTCTCGGCCTCTCATCGTCTCCACCTAGACGCGCTAAGCGATCAAGAAAACAGCGAGCTCTTTGGAAAGTGCAACAACCCTTTCGGGCATGGTCACGACTACATTCTCAGTGTTACCTTGAAGGGCCCGATCGACCGGAGAACCGGATTGATCGTGCGGGTGAAAGCACTCGATACTTTAGTCGCATCCAAGGTTATAAGCCTTTTCGCGCATCGCAACATCAATCTGGACGTTGCGCAATTTGCAGAGCTGGTGCCTACCACCGAGAATGTCGCGCTCGTGATCACAAATATCATACAAGAGCACTGGGGCGAGTGGTTCGCTGAACAAACCGAAACCCACCTCTATAGAGTGCATCTCCAGGAAACAGATCGCAACGGTTTCGAAATCTGCCTGCACGATTTACCGGGCAAACTCTCGCTTGTTCGCAAGCATGAAAGCGTGGCCGTAAATGCCTAGAAAATCGCACAAGCCGCAGAATTCCGTAATCGAGCTTCCCCGCAAGCGCGGATCGGCATCGATCGCATCTCATATCGAAGAAATCATTCAGACGCTGGGGGAGGATCCGGAACGCGACGGGCTGATCCGAACGCCCGTGCGTGTCGAGAAAGCACTCCGCTTTTTGACTGGGGGCTACTCAGCCGATATCGATCAGATCGTAAACGGCGCGCTTTTCGACGTCAAATACGACGAAGTAGTGATCGTCCGCGACATCGAATTCTTCAGCATGTGCGAGCATCATATGCTCCCGTTTTTCGGCAAGATGCACGTTGCGTATCTTCCCGATGAAAAGGTAATTGGCCTGAGTAAAATTCCCCGCATAGTGGATGTGTTCGCGCGCCGTTTGCAAATCCAGGAGCGGCTGACTCAGCAGGTCGCCGAGACTATACAACGGCTCTTGCATCCGCGCGGAGTAGGCGTCATCTGCGAAGCCCGGCATTTCTGCATGATGATGCGCGGCGTCGAAAAGCAGCACTCCGGGGCGATTACCAGCGCCATGCTCGGTGCCTTTCGCGAGAACAAAGAAACGCGGCACGAACTCCTCTCGCTAGTCGGCCAGCGGTCGACCACCATCTAACCGGGGCGCCCACCCGGCGTCTTACCGCGTGTTAGCATCGGGTCATGAGTGACGAAAGTCGCCTATTTGACGTGGGCCCGGATCCCTTCGGGCGCACATGGAGGGTGCAGTTCCGATGGCTGCAAACAGCGATTTCCATCCGGCACGCGGATACTGTCGATGTTAAGTTTTTTGTTACTCCCAACGATGGTCCAGCCCAGGAAAAGGTGATCGCCTTGCCACATCCGGTCCTGCTTCAGCTCACCGCCGAGCGCGGCCGAAATCTTTCCGATCCCTATTGTATGCGCCTCGCCGCAGCGCACCTGAAGCATATGATCGAGACATCTGAGGATATGGATAAAACTCTGGTTAGTGTTTCTCCCCAGGAGCTTTCCGCTTACGATCAGCAGTTGAACGGTGTAACCTCTGGAGCACGCCGGTAATCCATTCGGAAGTACGGCAAGGAATTAAATCATGGTCAGTTGCCCCAAATGTGACGCGTCCATCGACGTCGAAGAAGAGGAACTCGACGAAGGCGACGTTCTGTCCTGTGATGAGTGCGGAGCCTCGTTGATTGTCGCCAGCGTGAATCCCGTCGAACTCGAATCGGAAGACGACAAAGGCGAAGACGAAGACGATTTCGACTTCGACGAAGACGAGGATGAGGACGAGGCTGTCGAGGAAGAGGAAGAAGAGGAAGAGGATTGGCGGTAGCTAACCTTGTCCGCTGAGTCTCTCTCGCGCCAACGGTTACGTGTTCTAGTGGCAGCGCTCCTGGTAGGAGTCGGCAGTTTAGCGCTCCCTGTGTACTCCAGGCAAGTGCAGACTCCCGTTGTCGGTCAGAATGCGGGAACGACGCGATCGATTGAGGGCTCCGTTTTGAGCAAAAGCGGCCAGACAATAGCCGGTGCTATCGTTCTGTTGAAAGACACCAAGACTTTACAGATACGTTCCTACATCGCCCAGGCGGATGGGCGCTATCACTTTCATGGTTTAAGCACCGATATCAATTACGAGGTTCGTGCGGAGTCGAACGGTTTAACGAGTAAAACCAAAACGGTCAGTGTCTTCGACAGCCACAAAGTTGTAAAGCTGAACCTGAAACTCGCAAGAAAGTTGAAAACCTGAGCGCACGGTCGAAGCATTAATACCTTGGCACACTAGGATCGATTTCGCGGCTCCAGCGGTCGATGCCGCCTAGCACGCTGAAGCAATTCTCCACTCCATGAGTCCGCAACCAGCTCACAACCTGTAAGCTTCGGACACCGTGATGGCAAAGTACCAGCAGGTCATGATCGTCAGCCAAGCCCTCCAATTTTTGGAGCTCAGCCGGAATAGACTGCATGGGAATCAGTTGCGCGCCCTCGATCTGTGCGAGCGCGAACTCCTCCGGCTCGCGAACGTCTATCAGTATGTCTCCCGAACCGCTCTCCAGACGTGACTGGACGTCCTGCGGGTTGATCTCAAGCGTTTCCATAAGAACTATTAGACACATCGCCGGACTGCGGCAATTTCCCAAGCCGCGTTCGCGCCAGTTTCCCACCCTTTCTACCATTACTCTCCAGGTCTTTCGTTCGTTACCCGACTGCAATCGCTCTGTAACACTGCTTCGATAACTTGGGTTCAAATTCAGGAGTTTACTTCGGGTGAGTTGTCCACCGGCACGCCGCGGGGGACAACTTCCAGGCTAGCTAAGGAGAGTATGAGCAGAACGTTATATATCACCGCCCTTTGCGTTAACCTCTTGGCTGCGCAGCTTGCCGTGGGGCAGCAACCGGGCGCGAAAGCCATCGAACCGTTTTCCACGAACGCAGTATCCGCGCCTAGCGCTGACGATCTCAGACAGCTTCGAGAAAAAATAGCCGAACAGGAAGAGCAGATCAAGAAGCTGCAAGCGGCCGTGGATGAACAGCAGAAGCAGCTTGATCGGTCGCTGGCCGCAGAGAGCACAAAAGCGGCCGCTACTTCGACAGCACATGGTACGGCCATGGTGGCGGCGAACGTGCCGGTCGACCGTCCGGTTCAACTCGTCCCCGCGGTTGGAGGGACCAGACCCGTCGTCGCGGCGGCGACAGGGTGGGGTTCGAGCGGCGCAGGCCAACACAACATTGCCAATCCGCCATCTTCGCTGTCTATCAGCATCGGGAATACGACGTTCACGCCCCTGGGATTTGTTGACGCCACGTTCTTCGGACGCTCGACCAATCTCGGTAGCGGCATCGGGTCGAATTTTGGAGCCATACCGTATAACACCTCAGCAGCCAATCATCTGTCGGAAGCGAACTTCAGCACGCAGAACTCGCGGATTGGCTTCCGGGTGGATTCAGAAGTATTGGGGGCCAAGGTTCTCGGCTACTTCGAGGCTGACTTCCTCGGCAACCAGCCGACCAACGTCTTCGTCACGAGCAACGCCGATACCTTCCGCATGCGCAATGTCTTCGTCGACGTGCAGAAGGACGGGTTTGAGGTTTTGGGCGGGCAGGACTGGAGCTTGATGACTCCCAACCGCAAAGGTCTTTCGCCGTTACCAAGCGATATCTTCTATTCGCAAGATATGGACACGAACTACCAGGCGGGCCTGGTTTGGTCGCGGCAAACGCAGTTCCGCTTCATTGCGCATCCGAATGACAACTTGGCATTCGGCGTGTCGCTGGAAAATCCGGAACAATACTTCGGGGGCGCCAATGGAGCCGGTACCGCTACCGCACCCGCTGCGTTTAGCTCTGCGGTCCTCTCGCAATTCAACAACGGCGCCGGGACCAGCTATGCTGCTCCGAACCTGCACCCGGATGTCGTCTTGAAAGGCGCTTACGATGGGCACCTAGGCGACAAGCTGATGCACGTAGAAGCGGGCGGCCTAATCCGCAGCTTCAAATTTGCAAATGGCCTGGGAACGCCCGCGAAGTACAGCACGTATAGCGCAACGGCCGCCTCGGGCGAAGTGAACGCGAATCTTGAAGTCACCAACAACTTCCACTTAATTGCCAACACGTTCTTTGGCTCGGGGAATGGCCGGTACATTTTCGCGCAAGCGCCTGACGTGGTGATTCGCGCCAATGGCAGCATCGCTCCGCTGCATTCGTATTCGACAGTCAATGGGTTCGAAGCCAACCTCGGCAAGAACAATCTGCTTTACGCATATTACGGCGGCATCTATATCGATCGCGATCAAGTCTTCGATTCCACCGCGACCGGCGGCAGTACGCTCACGAAGCCGGTCTACGTCGGTTACGGCTATAAAGGTTCTTCAAACAGTCAGAACCGGGCGATCCAGGAAGGTACCATCGGGGTCATTCGTACATTCTGGAAAAGTCCAACCTATGGTGCCCTGTCGCTGATCACTCAGTACTCGTACCTGACCCGCAATCCCTGGTACGTCGCAGTTGGCGCTCCGAAGGAAACTCACAGCAACATGTATTGGGTTGACTTGCGCTACACGGTCCCCTAGTTTCGGATCGAGACTTGCATCGGAGGCATCGGCTGCGCCCGGTGCCTTTTCGTTTTTGGAAGGAATGGAAAAGGTAGGTGCCAAAGAAAAACGCCCCCGGCAGAACCGGAGGCGCTTGGTTGAGTTCCCGCTAACGCGAGAATTGGTTTACTTCTTCTTCTTTGCCGGGGCCTTTTTGGTGGCCTTCTTGGCGGTAGCTTTCTTAGTTGCGTTCTTCATTCAGAAGATTCTCCCTAAACGTAAATTTGCAATCTATACAGATCGCAGTGTGATTCATATATAAGATTGTTCGCAAGAGAAGTCAAGAAAAAAATTCAAAAGACCTGGATATGGAGAGTGAGCGGCGGAATTGGCTGGGACAAACGTAGCGACCGCATTTTGTTTTGACTGCGTTCCGGGACTTCCTCGTGCAGTGGAAAGGAAAGTCGCGAGAGCGCGCCAGAAAAGCAGAAGCTTCGGCAGACTTGGGAGCGGGTCGCGAGTCCGTTGCGCGCGAGTCCATCGAAAGTGCGATGATGATGACGAATCGCTCGGTAGTATTAGCCGGAGGACCCGCGCTTGAACTGGAGAAATCGAAAGAGCACCATGCTTGCGGCGTTTGCCTTGGAGCTGTCGATTGTTGCGTCCGGCTGCCGGCATCGTCGCACTGTCGCGCAGTCAATCCCGCCGCCCAGACCTTCAACCAGATCATCCAAAACCTCCGCTGCCGTACCTGTCGGTTATACCGAAGAAGGCGTGGCGAGCTGGTATGGCGTGCCATACCACGGGCGGCCCGCCGCCGATGGCGAAATCTACGATATGGAAACTCTTGTCGCAGCGCACCGCGTGATGCCCTTCAATACCTGGTTAAAAGTCACTAACCTGGCCAACAGCGAGGCGGTGAACGTACGCATCATCGATCGCGGACCCTTTGTAAAGGGACGAATGATTGACTTATCGAAAGCCGCTGCCCGCGCGATCGGGCTTCTGGGACCTGGCATCGGTGAAGTCAAGATTGAAGTGATCGCCGCTCCGCGAGATATCCCGGTCAACGACTTCTATGCCGTTCAAACCGGCGCTTTCTCAAACCGCGAGAGCGCAGAGCGCTTGCGGCAACAATACGCTGAGCGATTCGGCAATGCCCAGCTCGCGGTGAAGCATGCGCCGACTCCGCTTTGGCGAGTGCTGGTCGGAAAAGAGCCTTCGATGGAAGCGGCACAGCAGTTAGCCCTCGTGCTTGGCGCGGAAAACAAGAACGTCTTTGTGGTCCGGCTGGATGAGACGGTACTGCAAGGCAGCGCGACCGGACCAGCATCTCAGAATCGGACGCCAGCTACAGTCGGCGAGCCGCCAAGCCGTTGACTTAATTGCGCTCAGCGCAGGCAAATCGCTCGCGGGATTCTGCCCGAGAGGTTCTCCTCGGGTCCAGCACTAAGAAAACGAGCGCTTCTCGCCACAACCTCGTGTTACCGGAAATTGCTCTCGACGTTTCGCCCTTATCGACATTGATCGGCAACTCGCCCGCCATGAAGCAGGTGCACCGGCTGGTTTCGCGGATGGGGAAATCCAGATTTCCGGTTCTGATCCTGGGAGAAACGGGGACGGGAAAGGAAGTTGTTGCGCGGGCTATTCACAGCACGGAAGGACAGGGCCACTTCGTAGTCGTGGACTGCTCCTCGCTGGTCGGGCCGCTGATGGAAAGCGAGCTATTCGGTTACGCCAAGGGAGCGTTCACTGGCGCTCACACGCAAAAGCTCGGCCTGCTCGATGCAGCGAACGGCGGCACCGCCTTCTTCGATGAAATCGGCGAGCTGCCGCTTGAAATGCAGATGAAGTTGCTGCGCGTCTTGCAGGAAAAGGAGTACCGCGCAGTCGGGGGACTTTCGCAGCGCAGTTCGAATTTCCGCGTTATCGCAGCGACGAATCGGGATCTTGCGGCCGAGGTCGAAGCGAAGCGGTTCCGGCAGGACTTGTTCTATCGTCTGAACGTGATGCGGGTGCGGCTCGCTCCACTGCGCGAGCGCAAAGAGGATATCCCCTCGCTCGTCGATCACTTTCTTGCCCGATACGGCAACGATCACCGCATGCCGGATGAAACAATGAAGGCGCTCCAGGAATACGATTGGCCGGGCAATATCCGCGAGCTGGAACATACAATTCAGCAGATGGTGGCGATGAATAGCGGCCCATGGCTCAGCACAGCGGATCTCCCCACCTCGGTCGCAAACAGAAATTTGGAGCGAGAGCTCTCCCGAGAGGAGTCGCTAGGGAACCTGCAAATTCACCTGGATAGTTTCCCCGGCGTACGCGGCGTGATGCCGCTGGCGGAAGTTGAGAAGAAGGCGATTCTACAGGCCATCGACTACACCAAGGGAGACCGCACGGTAGCGGCCGCCATGCTCGGCATCGGACGAACGACGCTCTACCGCAAGCTGAAGGAATACGGTCTGTGAATATGGATGAGTGCGTATCGCGCTCGATGCCACCTATAGCGTAGATGCGCAGCCTTCCGGGATTGCCGTTTACTCGCGAGAAATTCTCGAACGGCCTGTCCTCGGCTTATCCGGGAGACCACTTCGTCCATGCTTACCGGCCCAAACAGTTTCTGCGTGCACCCGAGCCAACTACACCCAATGTAAGCAGAACGATTCTATTGCCGGGCCTTTCTGTTTTCGGGGCAGACATCTTTCACGCACTTAATCAGCGAGTGGATCGGCGTGGAGCGTCGCGAGTGGTTTCCACCTTCCATGATTTATTCGTCATTTCCGGCGAATACTCCACGCCGGAATTCCGAAAGCGGTTTGCTCAACAAGCGCGTCTGGCGGCAGAACGATCCGATCTCATCATTGCCGTTTCTGAGTTTACGGCTGGCCAGGTGAGCAGTCTTCTAAATGTGGAGAGGCGGCGCATTCGCGTCATATCGCATGGTGTTCACACGCCCTCGAGTACGCAGGAGCGCATACGCGAGAAGTTCATTCTCTTCGTCGGCGCACTGCAGGTACGGAAAAACGTGAAGCGGCTGGTGGAGGCATTTCGAGTCCTTATCTGAAGAGTGGCGGCTGATCTTGGCGGGCAGCTCCAGCCGGCTACCGGCGGATGAGATTTTAAATCGGATCGAGACGAGCCGTTCCCGCAAGCGCATCGAAGTGACTGGCTACGTTTCCCGCGAGCGCCTGGATGATCTTTACGCCCGCGCTTCGATTTTTGCTTTCCCCTCACTTGACGAAGGTTTCGGCATCCCGGTACTCGAAGCGATGGCGTGGGGAGTTCCGGTGATCACTTCCAACGGTTCTGCGCTCGCTGAGCTAGGACGCGGTGCGGCGCTACTGGTTAATCCGCATCAAGCGAGTGAAATCTCAGACGCCTTCCTCAGCTTTGGCCGAGATGAAGCCTTCGCGAGAAACTGATCCATGCCGGAAAACTGCGAGCCGCGGAATTTACTTGGGAAGAAGCCGTTCGGAAGACTTATCAGGTCTACCGGGAGCTGAGTTGAGTGAAACTACTTGCCTTCTTCTTCGACTGCGATCTTGAGAGCGCGGAGAAACTTCTGATCTTGCGTAGTCAAGCGGATCTTACCTGCGGATTCGAATTGAACTGGCTCGACCCCTGCGGACGAATCGGAATCGCTCTCGTCGCCTTCACGCTTATTGAAGCCGATAGTTGCCTCGAGCACCAAAAACACGTCGTATCCTGCGCGCTTGATTTCGCCGATCGCTCCAGCGATGCGGTCCGAATCGGAAAGAGATTCGTTGATCGCATTTCCTAGTTCCTGCATCAACTCTTTCAATCTGTCGTCCAAAATCTCCTCATTCCTGCGCACCTTCAGGTTAGCATCCAATTTACGTTCACCAGAAGCGGACAGGTACCGGTGCCGAATAGGTACCTCTGAAAGATAGTGGAATCCAAGCCGCCCATTCGCTTACTATTTCAGGCAGAAGGACGCCTGGTTGCCCTAGGATTTACTCTTTATGCCAGGCTACTGCAAGGCCAGTAGCGCTTGTCTAGGTTCCAGAGTTCTTTTGCTCGTAAGGATGGGTTGAATACTTTGCCGCTTCTTCCTGAGCTCCGCCGGTGTTGTCATGCGTACGCATGGCGAGCTTATACTCGTTAACCGCGCGGTCGCGCTGCCCCGAGACGTCGAATATCTTACCGAGATCTACGTGCGACCAAACCTCGGTCCACTTCGGGTCCAGGTCGCCGTTAAGGGCAGCACGAAATTCTCCGGCGGCCGATTGGAAGTTACTCTGCTGAAAAAAGACTTCTCCAATTCGGTAATGAGCAAGAGAGCTGTTTCGATTTACTTCGAGGGCCCGTTGGTACTCCCTGAGAGCGTTCGCGTAATCGTTGATCTCTACAAACTGCTCGCCGCGGCGGATAGCGACCGCGATTTGCATACTGGGGTCCAGTCTCAGCAGAACGTGCTTGGGATCGAGCGTCAGCTTGCGAGGCTTCCCGAACGTGTCGACGCTGAACTCCGATGAAGTCCCGGTCACTTCCACCACTTTGTCTTCCGGGTTTCCCTCCGTCTCAATCCGTAAATCGACGGGCATACGGAAAGTATCCAGATCTTGGTTAATTTTGCCCGACCACTCGAAAACCCTGCTGGGTCCGGAATACCGTGTATTCCAGCTTGAACTCAGGCGAGCCGCTCGATTCTAGCCACTGAATAAAGAAGTAGCGCAGATCCTGTCCCGAGACCTGCTCCATTACTTTGCGGAAGTCCTCGCTGGTAGCCGATTGCCAGGAGTACTTGTCGATGAATGCATGCAGACCCTTCTTGAAGTTTGCATCTCCAACTACGCTACGAAGCATGTTCAGTACCGCCGCGCCCTTAGCAGCCGTAAGCGCCCAGTACTCTGGCGAGTAATCTTCCAGCCGCGCCGCTTGTAATACAGGCGGATCCTTCACGGTGAGCGCCTCGACATAGGTGCTCTTGATATCGCCCTCCGCCGCGCCGGAGCCGCCGGTGTGCTCGAGGTAAAGTAACTCGGAGTAACGGGCCGGCCCATTGTCGAGCCAGAGATAATTTCTGTTGGTAGGAGAAACCAATACGCCCCACCATTGGCGCGAGAGCTGATTCGTCAGCACGCGCGTATTGACCTTCTTGCTGATGGAACCGGGCGCGAGAAAAATAATCCCTGGAGCCGAATAGCCATTCACCGCGCCGGCTTCGGTTTCGACCAGCGTCAGATTCGCTTGCGGGGCTAACCCGTATTCGGTTGTCAGAAAGGTCATGATCTTGCCGGTCTCATCGCCATAATCCTGAGCAGCGGCTCCTGGTCGCCCCGGAAGAAAATCTGTGTGGTGATCCCTTGCGAACTGACCCGGGTGCCGTCTCCCTGAATAATCGCGATACTGCCCGGAAAACTAGCCTTGTCGTAGTGGAACGAAAACATCGTCCCGCCATTCCTGGCGCTGTCGGTCTTCAGATCTCCGCTGGCGATTACGCGGTAGCCGGCCGGAGTCGCAATCCGGAGATCGGCCATAAACCGGTTCACGGTATAGCCGCTGACGGGGAACCAGCGCGCTGGATAAAGCAGATAACCGAAATCGGGATGAAGAGCCGCAAATTTGATACCGGACACCGGAGAGTCTTCGTTTCCAGTCAGCTTGCCATCGTAAGTCAATGAGATTTGGGAAGGCTGGCTCTTTATCAGACCGTTTGGGAAACTGACGTGAACGGTATAATCCTGCGTGCTGCGCGAAGTAGCCAGCGGCTTGCCGCCCGCATCGGCTGCTTTCGAAACTGTGAGTGCATTGTTTAATTCGAACGGTACTTCGTTGGTGTTCTCGAGAGGAGTGAAATCGATCTTCGCAGTGGCGGTAATGGATTGTGTTCGCGGATTGATCTCGGCGTCAATCGTGTATTTTTGGACCTGGATCGTTCCGTGTTTTTCCTGCGCCCAGCCGATCGCAGCGAAAACAAGAAGAACGAAAAACGGCCTGAAACTGCGCGTCATCTCCTTTATTGTCTCCCGGTCACTGGCGGCAGACCTAACTGGCAGCTCAAGGACATTTGCGGAATGCTGTTCGTGATGATGTCTGCCGCCCGTTGCAACGGATCCCCTTCGCGATTCAAGGCTTCTCTAACATGGCCCAGTTCCAGCCGCATTCGTTCGGCCAGATCTGGGCTGGCAAGTAATTCCCCGGCAGCGGCAGCTAGCTTAGCGGGCGTCATATCTTGCTGAATCAGCTCAGGAACAATCTGACATTCGGCGATAAGATTCACCATGGACAGGAAGGGAGCTTTGACGAGACGCCGTCCGGCGTGCCAGCTCAGTGGATTGACCTTATAGAACGTGACCATTGGCGTACCAAGCACTGCCGCTTCAATTGTTACGGTTCCGCTCGCGGCGAGTGCCAGATCAGCGTGTCCAATACAGTCCCAGGTCTCGTTTTCAACTACTTTGATGGATAGCGCGTTCATTGGTTCCCGAAAAGTTGCAAGAGCTGCATCGGTAGCGAAACCTTTCGGGGTAGCAAGCAGGACCGAAAGCGGGAAGCGCTCACGGAGACGAGGTACCGTTTCAAGCAGGATGGGTATATGTCGCTGAATTTCACCCGCCCGACTGCCGGGCAAAAGAGTGACGAGCTGTTGGCGGAGGGATAGGCCGTGCTTCACAAAGAATTCTTCGCGCGTAAACTTCCGGTGCACGATGCTGGCAAGCGGATGACCTATATAGGTAGCGTCGACTCCGCGCTCCCTAAACCACGGCTCCTCGAAAGGGAACAAGCAGAACAGCTTGCGTACTAAGCGGCGGATTGTTTTTACCCTGCTCTGCCGCCATGCCCAGACCTGCGGCGCAACCAGATAGAAAACCGGAACGCCGAGGCGCTTCAGATGACGAGCGAACCGCAGATGAAAATCGGGGCTGTCTGTCAGCAGCGCCGCAACCGGCGGATTGCGCTCGACAAAGTGAAGAAGCTTGCGGTACTGCCCGTAAATGCGAGGCAGATGGCCGACGACTTCGGCCAAACCAACCACAGCCAGTTCCGATGCGTCAACAACAGGGTCGACCCCAGCCGCCTGCAGGTTTGGGCCCGGCGCATCCGTAAAAATGCAGATCAGGAAGCGCGCCTGAAAGACGGTTGACCACGCCCGCGGCGTACATATCACTGGATGCTTCGCCCGCGGAAACCAGGAACTGCACTCGTGTTTTCCCAATCTTAGCAGTCAGATTGTTGCGGTAATGGCGGGGATTCCCCACTCAATCGCTCTGCTAGAATCGAGGTCGAAAACTTAGATGCCCAGTCACCGAGAGCCGAATCCCGCTGTTCCGGCTCCAGCCAGCCTGTCGAGAGTAAGCGTAGGGCAGTTTGCCGAGCGATTCCGAGGCGAAGTCATTCCCCTCAGCAACACGTTCAGTTATTTCTGCGCGTCCTTGCCGATGAGCGAGGAAGTGGTTAAAGAATATCTGGAAGAGCCAATTGCCGCGCTTCCGTCGTCGCTTGCCGCGATGCTTCCGCGCGTCTCCATATTGTTGGTTCCTTACCTGGAGCGTTCGACCGAGCGGGCAGCTTTCAAGAAAAGCAGGACGAAACGCAAGAGCCTGGAGAAGGTCAGCGATTTCGTTGTGGCCGAGCGGCCGGCCGATGGGCAGCAGTCGTGGGCTTCGCAGGTCAGCTTTGAGAACGAGACGGTATTGGTGTTTGCTCTCAAAGAGCAGGATGTGGCCGAGTATCATTACCGGCTCTACCGAAGGCTGGCTGCCCTAGTTGCGGATAACTGGTCGACGGAGGCAGCGTCCAGCTATAAGGCGCTCATCCGCGACGAACTGACCACAAGCGTGCACGGCGAAGTAGACGACGATAGCTGGCAGGCTAAACAAATCCTGTTGCGGCGGCAATCGAATGTAAAGCGTGACAGTCCTTTGTTCGGGGATTATGTCCGCCAGTCATTTATCGATACACTTACACTTTATCTTCACGGCATTTGCTGCGATATCGATGTCGAAACCGGGCCAAGGCAGCTTCCTAGCCGTTGTCTGCGGAAGCGACTCGGTGTGCTCAAGGCATTGTACCCGCCTCCGGTAGGCTACGCCGTGTTTCCGGAAGACGACGAAAAACTCAAAGATCGTTAAACTTCGGACGCCAGCCGACAATTTTTCAAGTATTCCGATAGCGCCTTCTTTGCCTCGGGAGCCGATCTCGGTGTGCGGGCCAACGCAGCTCGGACAGCCAGCGCTACACGAACAATGCGAGGCGAGATCAAGAGCAGTTTTGATGAGCTCGACCTTGCGCCGGTAAAGCGGATCGCTTAGGCCAATACCCCCCGGATAATTGTCGTATAGCACTACATCCGGCTCGAACGCAGTTTTCTTCTGTGCGGAGTCATCGAGAACAGTTACCGCAAGATCGCGAGGATCGCTCAGCAGCAGTACCGCACCGATTGTCTTCAGTACGTTGCCGAGGCCATGCAGGGAGTCTTGTAAGTCGGCGTTTGAAAAGCCTACGAAATCGCCAAAGAATCCCGCCGGGAAATGCAGCCAGAAGGCGGTCGTGTGCATTTCTTGTTCCGGTAAAGAGAGCAGTCCGGCGCCGACATTTTCAAGGGTGTAAAACTTGATCTTCTTGAAGCCCACGACTTGCCGTTTCACGCGCACTTCACCGTGCCTGGCGTATTCGGCTCCATCGAATTGCGCCAGCTCACTGACCTGCGTGTAGACGATTGCGTCAGTGAAGTAATCCGAGTCGACCTGGCGCACGAATGCTTTGCGGCCATCGAAGTCGAGCTTCTCGACTTGATACTGGCGGGCGTCATGAAGATAGATTGCTTTCTCATGCAGGGTGGTGAGGGCGGATGGAAAATCGACTTCGCCGATGATGCGGTGATCGCCGGTGATGTCGACAACGAGGAAGTTATCGCTCGTGACGGCGCGCAGACTGACGGAATCCGAGGGATAACTGTCGTCGACCCAGTGCCAGGAATCGCCGGAGTGATGGAGCAGCTTCAGATCTTCGGCGAGGAACTGGCAAAGGCGGGAGAGATCCTGTCGGCCGAACTGCTCGCCGTCGCGAATTGGGAGCTCGAAGGCGGCGCATTTCAGGTGACTGAGGAAGATCTCCAGATTATCGGCATTGATGTGCGCTTCCTCAGGCGAGGAGCCGAAGAAATAATCCGGATGCTCGACGATGTACTGGTCGAGCGGCGCGCTGGAGGCGACCAGCACGGCGACCGAGGAGGAACTGCGACGTCCGGCACGTCCGGCGCGCTGCCAGGTGGAGGCGATATTGCCGGGATAGCCGGCGAGAACGATGCTGTCGAGCGAACCGATGTCGACGCCGAGCTCGAGGGCGTTTGTGGCGACGACGGCGCGGATGTCGTCCGCTTCTGAGCCCCTGCTCGATGTGGCGGCGCTCCTTTGGAAGGTAGCCGCCGCGATAGCCGCGGACGGCCTCGTGCGAGAACGGCAACTGCGAGCAGGCGTCCTTCAGGTACGTAGTCAGGATTTCGGTGGCGAGGCGGTTGTTGGTGAAAACGAGCGTTTGCTGATTTTGCCGAACGAACTCGAGGGCGATCCGGCGGGCTTCGTGCAGGTAGCTGCGACGGATGCCGAGCTGCTGGTTGACTACAGGTGGGTTATAGAAAACAAAGTAGTTATCGCTCGGAAGGGGCGCCGTTTTCAGAGACGAGCTCGAAGGGCTTTTCAGTGATTGACTCGGCCAGATCGCGTGGGTTGGCGATGGTGGCGGAGCAGCAAATGAAGTGTGGGTTCGTTCCGTAAAATTCGCAAATTCGCTTAAGACGGCGCAGAACGTTGGCTAAATGACTGCCGTAGACGCCGCGGTAGAAATGCAGTTCATCGATGACGAAGTACCGCAGGTTTTCGAACAGCTTCGCCCATTTGGTGTGGTGCGGGAGAATGCCGGTGTGCAGCATGTCCGGGTTGGTGAGGACGATGTTGGCTTTGTCGCGGATGGAGCGGCGAGCGTCCGAGGGGGTATCGCCGTCGTAGGTATGGCAGGAGATCGGACTGCCGATTGCATCGTTGAGGCGCTGCAATTCGAGACGCTGATCTTCGGCTAGCGCTTTGGTTGGAAAGAGATAAAGGGCGCGAGCGGCGGGATCGGAGAGCAGCGCATTTACGACAGGCAAGTTGTAGCAGAGCGTTTTTCCGCTGGCGGTGGGAGTGACGATGACGACGTTCTTGCCATCGAGCGAGTGTTGGACTGCCGAGGATTGGTGCGTATAAAGGTTTTCGATGCCGCGGGCGGCGAGGGCTGCACGAAGTTTGCCATCGAGGCGCTCGGGAAAGGGCGCAAAGCGGGCTGGTTTGGCGGGCTGGTGGCGGATGGCGCGAACCGGCGAGCCGTCCTCCTGCATGGATTTTTCGAAACGAACTACCAGCGCGGGAACGGCGGTCTGTGGCTGGACTACAAGCGAGTTCTCAGCGGTTTGATCTAAGCCGAAATCGAGCGCGAGATTATCCTTCATTCGCCTTTTGTTCACTACAGACTATCAGACTTGTATGGTTAATGTAAGCGAATCAAGTGCAATAATCAGCGAGCTGAGTAATGCCCCGGACCATCGCAGTTCCTCCTTTGAAAGAGCGCTCGCTCATTCCAAAAGAGATCAGCAGCCTTGACGATCGATCTCGCCGGATTGTGATTGGCATCGCGCTAGCGGGCTGCCTTCTGCGGCTTTTCTTTTGGCAGTACACGCATCGCACTTGGGAAGATGCGCTCATTTCAGTGCTGCATTCCGAGAACGTGGGTCTCGGGTTGGGCCTTACTCATCATCATCCCGGATACCCGCCATTGCACGGGTTCACCAGTCCGTTGAGCGTTCTTGTTCCATTGATGGCCGATATCTTTCATCCGGGGTGGGGCTTGCTGCTCATCAAGATGGTCTCAGCGGTGATTGCTATTCCGACGGTTCTGCTGGGGGCTGCGATCGCTCTGAACCGTGCTTTCTTCGTAAACATTTGGCTGGTCTATTTGCTTTGCGCTTATCTGGCGTTGGAGCATCACCAAGTTCTATTGGGGCATGGCCGGCATGGAGACACAGATGGCGGTGTTCGTCGTATTTCTCACGCTTTACCATGCGCTGAAGCTCAACACCAAAGCTCTGGGAATTTCGATGGCGCTATGCACGTATGCCCGGCCTGATTTCGCCATTTTCCTGATCGTTGTCGTGATCTATCTCTGGGTGAGCGACCGTTCCATTTTGCTGAAAAGCGGGGGGCTGGCGGCAGCCCTTTACGCTCCGTGGTTGGTATTTACAACGTGGTATTACGGTTCTCCGGTACCGAACACAATCATCGCGAAGAGCATGGGTTACGGTCTCTGGATCCGACAGGTCAAGCCTTTTTCGTGGGAATTTTTCCACCTCGCGTGGGGCCGTTTCTTCGACGGCATCTTTCTGCCGCTTGGACCTTCCTTCGCCGGCCACGGTACCGGCTACCTAAAGTTCATAGGTCAAGGTTTCCTGTCACGGTTGGCGCTACTGCTCATCCTCCTTGGAACACCAGCAATGATTCGCCGGTTTCACAACTTCTATATTCTGCGCTCTTGAAGAGTAACGTTCTTCCACTCCAGTACCCGTTACTGGCCCGAACAGCCTGTTTGGCATACATCGTGCCGTTGGTGGCTGTACTGCCCATGACCTTTCGCGCCGAACGAGATATCGACCGTTACATCGAAAACCCCGTTCGTAAGGCCATCGGATACTATTTGCTTAAGCATAAGCAGCCGGGTGATCGCATTGCTTGTGAACCCTTGGGCTTTATCGGTTATTACTCACGCATGCCGGTGCTCGATTTCCCGGGACTTGCCAGTCCGGAAGTGACCGCGTTCTTAAAAACCCATCCGAATTCACGTAAGCTTGACCTTGTCATCGAAGCTTTGAGGCCCGAGTGGATAGCACTGCGCGAGACAGAATACCAATCGTTCACCAGGGAACCATACATGAAGTTTCTCGCAACCGACTACACCGTTGAGAAGATATTTCGTTCGGATCCGGTCCACACGAAACAGATCTTTAGTGTGGACCACAACATAGACACAGCGTTTTATCTGCTTAAGCGCCGCACGTAAAGCGAACGGAGAATTGCAAGGAGAGCGAACAAGGCGGCCGCGAGAGTGCAGTAGAAATGTGAAGGGCGATAGCGAAAGGTGATTTGGGAGCTGCCGGGCGGCAGATCGATTTCTTGAAAAATCGAAGCCACGCGAGTTGGGATCTGCGCTTTGCCGTTCACGAAGGCTCGCCAGCCTGGATAAAAGAGTTCTCGGCGGATCAGAGAAGCAGGCCCATCGCAAACGACGCGGACAGCTTCACGCGATTCGACAGACAAGGTGCAGGGTGCACCGTTCGTTTCGAAATAAGGCGCGGGATGCGGCAGCTCGAAGATGTTGCTGAAGCCGTCCTGGTAGACGAGCTTAGTTTGAGCTGCTTCGGGCGCGCTGCTGAAAGGATCCGTTCCCCGATGAGTGATGACGTACTTTACGCCAATGGATTCGAAGGCGGCCAGGTGGTCGCGAAGAGCTTTTTCCCGCTCACTGGACGGCCCCGGAACGTTGCCGACGAAGATCGGTTCTTCCACGCCAGCATCGAGAGCCGTCTTGATGTACTGAACCCATTCGTTTGAGACCGGCACGGCATTGTGGTTGATCGAGGCAAATCCAAAATAGGCGGAGTAGTTGGGACGTATCGGTCCGAGCGTATAGACTCGCGCCAAGCCGACATTTCGTTGCAGGAAGCTCACTGGAGCGAGGTCAACGGTAGCGTCACGCAAACCGGCAAAGATCGGCAGCGCGAAGAGGACGGCGGCGTCCGCGGTCAGCAAGACGGCGAGCAGGACTGAGTATCTACATCTGGCGGGGTGTGAAATCAGTAGAGCGGCAAGCAGCAGTACAATCAAGCCCCAGGCAAGCGAGGAGCGGAGCCAGGGGAGGTAATCAGGTGCATTCCTCAAAAGATTCGCGATCAGGCCGGAGCCAAGCCAAACGGACCAGAAGGCGAAGAGAAGAGTGAGCAAGAGACTCAACAGCACCTTGCTCGCAAGGATTTTTTTGTCGTGGCACCAATCGTTTACAGCGAAGGCGAGCAGGACGACGGCAGCCAGTTCGCAGGAAGGTTGGGAGTAGCGGTGGATTTGGGTCAGGTCCATGGCCGGGAAGAAATGAAAGATGGCGACAGTGCCGGGAAAACCAAACGTACGTGCAACGAAGACGGCAATCCAAAGCGCGAGTAACGAGCGCAGCCAGCGATATGTATTTCCACACACGAGCGACAGGATGACAAAGAATGACGCCGTCAAGCCCAAATAGCCGCCTACGGTTCCCCAGATATTTTGCAAGTCGCGCGAGGAATCGAAATCCTGGAAGGCGCCGATTGGGCCATAGAGGTAAGGGAACAGATCGCTTGCCAAGCCGGGTTTCGGGAGGTGACCGGAGTTGATCTGATGTCCGATGGCAGACAAATTCTGATATTCGAGAAACGGGATGAGGAGCGGCAAAGCGAGCAACACACCGGCTACTGCGCCTGCGATTACCTTAAGAGAAAAAGCCAGCCGCGCACTCGGGGACGCGACAAGAAACCGGGCAAATGCCCAAATCGTGGCCAGCAAACCATCCAGGTAGGCTGTCTCCGGAAAGCCTGCATATAGCGAGTAGGCGACGGCAATGGCGATGAGAGCCCAGCCGGCGCGTCGTTCTTGGCTGGCGAAGTCGAAGGCTCGCTCGATTCCAAGCAGGAGCAGGGGAAGGAAGGGAATGGGAGCAATCGGGGCGTGCGAGATCCAGGCGAAAGCGCCATTGAATTCATAAAGCGCGGCCCCGAGCGAAGAGGCGAAATAGCCGAGGCCGATTTTCCTGAGCAACAGATAGGTGCAGATTCCAGCCACGATCTGGAGCGCAATTTTGAGAAGATCGACGCCTTCGGGTGCACGCAACAGAAGCACGAAAGGCAGGAAGAAAGAAGACGTCTGCATCTCGGCAGCCAGGGGGAGTCCGACGCCCGTAAAAGGATTCCACCACGGGACAATGCCGTGGAGCCAATCCTGCGCAGATAGGAAGCCGAGCGCCTGCGTGGTAAAGCCGGAGTTGGGATCGACTGAGGCTCCGCCCGGCAAGATGCGGCCGTGGCTTTGAATGCCAAGCGACACCATGAAGAGCATGGGATTGGTGGAAATCCCCATCAGCCAGGAAGGCAAATAGGTGAGCCAGGGCAACACACAAAGAACTGCCATGCATTTCGCTTGCATGGGAACAGAATGAAATGCACTCGCAACCTGATCGCGCCAGCGCAGTACACAAAACCCAGCGACAAACAGCAAGGCAAGAACTTTGATGAAGAACCATACATTGGCCAGAAAAAGCGCGCGCTTCAGTCTGAGCTTTTGGTGCAGTCTGAAAACGACGCTGGGATCTTGGGCATCGGGAACCGTCGAGAAGACAACTTCGCCGTTGTGCTGTGCGCGGCTGGCGATTTGCCGAAGAGGAAGAATATCGGTGGGTTCGACTTTGAGAAGCAGCTTGGCGCCATAGCGAACGCGCACATTGCGGATGGAGACGGTACCGGCAGCGGCTAGCGGATCGAAACGAAGCTGCCAGATTTTTGCGGCGGGCAGGGCGAACGAAAGTGTCTGGAATGGAGTGCCGGCGGAAACATTCGCGGTAACAGACTCGCGCTCGCTAAAGCCTTTTCCGGTATCGAAGTAAAGTTGGGCGGAGGATGGCTGCGAAGAGGCCATTTCGAGCGTGAGTTGCAGCTCGCGATGCCGGTTGAAAAGATAAAGGGCTATCGCGAGGAAGCACAGAGCTGAAGCGAGCAAAACAATCAATAGAGATTTCTTCAACGAGACGCGCGGACTGGAGCGATCCGATGCGGTTGTGAGCTCTTTCAAGGGGCGATCCCGGCTAATTTTTGGACGGTCTGAAAGGTATCGGATTCGGCGGCGGACTTGTCGGGGCGGTAGCGCTTAACGCGAGCGAATCTTAAAGCCAATCCACTGACATAACGCGGGCTGATTTGAATTTCGTTGAAGGCAATCTCGACGACTATTTTGGGCTCGAGGTAAACGGTGTATTTGTCGCGGGCGATTTCGATTTTCTGGAACTCGGCGGTTTGCCAGGCAAGCATTTCATCGGTCAGGCCTTTGAACGTTTTGCCGAGCATGGCGAAGCCGCCCTTCTCGATGTCGCGCGCGCCGAGATGAAGGTTGCTGAGCCAGCCTTGGCGGCGACCATTGCCCCATTCGGCGGCGAGGATAACCAGGTCGAGCGTGCGGGCCTGCTTGATTTTAAGCCAGCTTTGTCCGCGAGCACCCGCGGCGTAGGCTGCATTACGGGCCTTAGCCATTACGCCTTCATGGCCGCGCGAGAGCGCCTGGTGGAGAAAGTCTTCCGCTGAATCGCGGCTTTCGGTAGCGAGATGAGGAACCAGATTTTCCGCCGGAATGAGTTGCGATAGTTCGCGAAAGCGCTGTGCTTGCGGATTATCGATGCTGGATGCGCCATTCAGGTACAGCAGGTCGAACCAGAACGGCGTCATGGGTAGCTCGCCCTGAAGTTGATTGATGTTCACCTTGCGTCCGAAGCGGCGCATGGAGACTTGGAAGGGCTGCGGGCGGCCTGTGGCATCGAGGCTCAGGGCCTCTCCGTCGAGGATCAGATCTCGGGCGGGGAGGGCGCGGACAGCTGCGACGATCTCGGGCACGGCTGCGCTGACATCGTTTGCGCCGCGCGAATAGATGGCGACGCGATCGCCCGATTTATGCGCCTGCACGCGAGCGCCGTCGAACTTGTATTCGAGCGCCATTTCGCCGCCGAGATCCTGCAGCGCGTCCGAGACATCCTCGGCGGTTTGCGCGAGCATCGGCTGCACGGGGCGGAAGAGTTGAACGTCGAATTGAGCGAGTCCTGGTTCGCCTCGCTCCATGGCGGCACGAGCGATAGAGGCCGATCCGCCGCCCATCATAGCCGCCCGGCGAATGCGATCCGCGCCAAGGCCGGAGGCTTTGCCAAGCGCCTCGATCATGATTCCTTCAAGCGCACCCTGGCGCAGTTCGCCGACCAGCAATCCGGAGAGGAACTGCTGCTCTTCGCGAGTGGCGCGGCTAAACAGGCGGTTCAATAGCTCGCGCTTGCGGCTTTCGGAGCCGGCGCCGCTCACCTGGGTAAGATCGTCGAGAGTGCGATCGACCTCGAGAAGTTCGATCACCGGAGTTTCTGAAGGCGCGGACATAGAAGCGCGCAGGGTGGCGTAACCGATGCCGATACGCCCCTGGCGCGTGGCTCCGGAAAGAAAAGCTACGGCGGTTTCGATTTCGTCCGGGCTAAGGCGCTTCAGCAGGCTGGCGAGAAGCTCGATCTTTTCCAGCCGCTTGCTGGTGGCCGTAATGCGGCGAGAGGCCTCGACAACTTCGGCGAGCAGCATAAGGAATAGGATATGGGATCAGGGGAGTTGATCAGAAGGTGACCGCTCCCTACGGGCGCGCGGCTCAGAAGTCGTTTGCTGAGCCGCACGGGACATCGGGTGTTGTTTTACGGCGGACGGGGCGCCGCGCACTACTTGATCGCTTTTACTTTTGGCCCCAGAATGCCGGATCGGCTTTGAGCCAGGTGTCGGACACATAGCTCATCTTCGGATTGATCATATATACATTTGACTCGCCTGGCTCAATGGCGGACGCGGTAAGGTCCCTCAGCTTCTTCAATTGGTCCGCGCCCAGGGCGGATGCGAATCCCTTGTCGTCTGCCATTTCCTGGTCGGCTTCCGCGAGAGATTTCATCGGCGTGATGACGATGTATCTGCTGCCGCTTTCGACGCCATACCTTTTCTCGTAAGCGGCCCAGTGCGCGTTCGGCACCTTTTGGTAGGCGCTCATGTACATCTTGACCAAGGCATCCCAGTCTTGCCGGTGTCCGGATCGAACGTGGAAAATTGTGATCTCCATGTAGCGCATTTGCGTGATATCTACCGGCGCCCGAAGGCTCAAGTCGTCGCGGTAAACGTAGGTGCTCACTTCATGCGACTCGAGCAGTTCGCTATCTGCCATAATCGCGCTGTCTAGCGCCGCGGAAAGGGTTGCGTCTTTCGCTATGTTCACCAAATCTTTCTGCCAGGCTTCAAAAGAATCGTAGCCCGCGAAGAAGATGCTTCGATCTCTACCGGATAGAGCATCCATTGCCATATAGTGTTCCGGCCATTTAGCCGCGCTGAAAGCCTGGACGAATGCGTTCTCGCTCTTTTGATGCGCACTGCCGCCGTGGCCTGGCTTAAGAACCTCGTTAGAAATTACCAGTACTTTCGGTGGCGGCGTCACACCTTCCGGTTGTTCCTGTGCAGCTGCGGTACGCACCCCCGTGAAGCCTATCCCCGCGAACAAAAGAGACAGCGCTACTGGCGATCCAAAATGCTTTTTCATAGATGCTCGCCTCCTCAGGCGCGAAGTTGAATTGTGAACAGGAATACAGGCGACAAGAAATTCACCACGTATGCCTTTGATCCAAATTAAGGCTTCTAGCAGTTAACGCGCTAGACGGGCTAGTACTGATATATTACGCAGTCCGTAACAGTACCAGGGTAGATGAGTGTGCGCGCTATCTGGCCCGATTCGCGAGCTTTCGGCCTGGAACTCCGTTCGGATCGAGGCTGCTTGGCTTTTTCTTCATCGCTGCCGGATTTCGTACTTTGTACCACAGCGTAACGGTGAGAAGCGAGAAACAGAAGATCAGGGTAGAGATGGCGTTGATCTCGGGAGTGATTCCGCGCCTCAAACGTGACCAGATCTCTAACGGAAGAGTGTTTTGGCGGCCTACGAGGAAAAAACTTACAGCGATTTCATCGAGCGACAGAGTGAAAATCAGCAACACTGCCGCGATGATCGAGAGGCGGAGGTTGGGCAAAGTGATGCGCCAGAAAGTTCGCCATTCGCCTGCGCCGAGATCGCGCGAGGCTTCTTCCTGGGCACGATCGAATTTCTGCAGGCCGGCCGAGATCTCGGTGACGGCGATAGAAATCAAGGCAGTTCCATGGCCGATCGCGACGGTTGCCAGACTCAGTTTCGCTCCTGCTGTAGCGAATAGCATCAGCAGCGAGAGCCCGGTGATGATACCCGGGAGAATCAAGGGGAGCAGGACAAGACGCCGGAAGATTACTTTGCCGGGGAAGGAGGCGCGATCTAAAGCGAGTGCGGCAGGGATGCCAAAGCACAAGGAGAGGACGACTGCGAAGAAAGCAACGACGATGCTGTTGGCGACCGAAGACCAGAGGGCGGAATCCTGCAACAGCAAGTCGTACCAATGCAGAGTCCAACCGCTGGGAGGAAATCCGCCGACGCTATCGCCGTTGAAGGAATAGACGATCAGCGTCAGAATGGGCAGGTATAGAAATGCGAAGACAGCGATTCCGTGTACGACCAGCCAATTGCGCTTCAATGGGCGAGTCTCCGTTCGAGCCGCTCAGCTCCGGTAATAACACCCACTACCAGGAGCAACATGCAGAGGGAGATGGTGGCGCCTAACGGCCAATTGTAGGCAGCGCCGAACAGGCTGACGACCACGTTGGAGATCATGAGTCCGTTCGGGCCTCCGATGAGCAGAGGCGAAAGAAAATCGCCCAGGCTAAGAACGAAAGCGAAGGTGGCGCCGGCAATGACGCCCGGCAAGGCAAGCGGAAAGATAACGGTCCAGAATACCCGGAACCCGCTTGCGCCAAGATCTTCCGCGGCTTCAATTAAAGATCGCGGAATGTGTTCGAGTGAAGCGTAAACGGGCAGGATAAGAAACGGTGTGTAGATGTGAGTGAGCGTGACGATCACGGCAAACGGGCTGTAGAGCAGAAAGCCTAACGGGTGATGAACAACTCCCAAATACGATCGAGAAGGGTATTCAGTACTCCATCGCTGCCAAGGATGGTCTTCCAGGCATAAGCGCGGACGAGATAGCTCACCCACAGCGGAATGATGACTAGCTGATAGAGAAGATTCTTGAACCGGGAGACTCGGAAAGATAACAAATAGGCGAGCGGGAATCCCAGCACGAGCGCGAAGAAGGTCACCGCAGCGGCGATACGCGCGGAACGCAGGAGAACCTGAACATATAACGGATTCCGTAGCAGCTCGCGGTAATTGCTCAGATTCCAATGGCGAACAATGTTTTGGGAACGCACCTCCCAGAAACTGAAGCAGAACAAGAACGCGTAAGGCAGCAACAGGAACAGGGTGAGCCAGACGAGCGGAGGAATGGTGACGAAGCGTAAATACGCGCGCGAGTAGATGCTAGCTGTCATCCGCGGCGAGGGGAACGATGTGTTGCGGCGAGATTTCGAGGACGATGCTTTGTTCGTTTGGCGTTCCGTTGGGAACTCTGATGAGCAGCGAGAGCCCCTCGCCGCAGTCTGCTTCCAGCAACTCGCTAAAACCAGTGAAAATTCGCCGGGCGACGGTAGCCCGGCAGCGCAAGCGATACGGTGCAAACGTGGAATCGTTTGTGACGGAAATTTGCTCCGGACGCAAAGAGAAGCGCGCTGAACCTGCGGCGGAAGAGCAGGGCCACTCGAGTGGACCGACCCGGGCTGTTTGGTTTTCTACGATTGCGTGAAGCAGATTGGTCTGACCTACGAAGGTCGCTACGTAAGCCGTTCGAGGCTGATTGTAGAGATCCTGGGGCGTGGCGATCTGTTCGACTCTGCCGTGCCGGAGCAGTGCGATCCGATCGGAAAGAGTCATCGCTTCATCCTGATCGTGCGTAACAAAGATGAACGTAATTCCGACTTCGCGCTGAAGAGCTTTCAATTCAAGTTGCATCTGGCGCCGGAGATGAGCGTCGAGCGCCGAGAGAGGCTCGTCCAATAGGAGTAAACGCGGGCGGTTGACAAGCGCACGGGCGAGCGCGACTCGCTGCTGCTGGCCTCCGCTAAGCTGCGCGGGACGGCGCCGGGCGAACTCGCCCATGTGCATTTGTGAGAGAATTGCGTCCACACGCGAGGAGATCTCAGGCGCTGGGATTTTCTTCGATTGCAAGCCGTAGGCGACGTTCTCAAAGACGGAAAGGTGCGGGAACAGAGCGTAATTCTGAAAAACAGTGTTGAGGTTGCGCCGATTTGGCGGCTGCGAGTCGAGCCGTTCGCCGGCCATCCAGACTTCGCCCGAGTCAGCCCGCTCGAAACCGGCCAGGATTCGCAATAGGGTGGTTTTGCCCGATCCGCTCTCCCCTAAAATCGTGAGGAACTCCCTTTGCGCGACATCGAAGGAGATGCTGCTGAGGACTCGCGCCGAGCCGAAGCTCTTGGTGACATTTTGAATCGAGAGCAGCGGATCGCCAGGATTCATTCTGTCAGGTTACTGCGCGGCTTTCACTTCGTTCCAGATCTGGTTGTACTTGTCGCGGCGCGGCACATTCTGCCAGAAATAGATTCGCTTTTGATAGGCGTCGAGATCGTCGAGGTGCAGATCTTGTCTTTGGCCAGAGGATAGGAACTGCGCAACGCCGGGATTCGCCGGAAGATAGCCCGTTACGGCGCACACCTGCTTTTGGGTTTGAGCCTCGATCAGATACTCGATGAGTTGATAGGCGAGCTCCTTCTGATCGCTGCCAGCCGTGATCATGAGGTGATCGATCCAGCCGGTGGTATTTTCTTTGGGTATGGTTTCCCCGATTGGGAAATGCCGCGCGCGAAGCTGGTTGGTCATGAGAGGCCAACCCATGGCGATTTGAACTTCGTGACTTTCAAAAAGGTTTGTCAGCTCTCCGCCGGTGGACCACATCTTGCGGATGTTGGGTTTCAGCTCGATGAGTTTGGCTTTGACCTTGGCAAGCTGATCGTCGGTGAGATTGTAGAGAGCGCTGGGATCAGGTTTATCGTAGCCTAATACCTGCGCGGCCATGTAGATGGTCGAGAGATCGTCCCAAACTGAGATTTTGTCTCGCAGATCGGGGCAGCCAGAGTACGTTCCAACTGTCGGGCGCCGTTTTGAACGCAGTCGTGTCATAGAGAAGCGGATTGGGACCCCATTGGAATGGCACGCCGAACACGCGGCCCTGAGACTTTACGAGCGGAAGAGCGGTGAGGGCCGGCATCAACTGACGGTAGGTGGGGATTTTGGCGAGATCGAGTGGTGCGGCGAGACCAGCGGTAGCGATGGTAGTAGCTACATCGCTCGAAGGCGAGATCACATCGTAGTTGCCGGCGCTACCGCCGCGCAGTTTCGCAATGAGTTCATCGCTCGACCCCATGTAGGAGGCGCTGACTTTGCAGCTGCACTTCGCTTCGAATTCTTGGATAAAGGAGGGATCGGCGTAGCCTTCCCAAACCAGCAGCCCAAGCGTGGGCTCGCTCTTCTTACAACTGACAAGGGCTAGGAAGCAAACTGCAAGAAGCGATCGCTTCACGCGACAGCTACCGGAGGGGTGGCATTGGCGGGCGCGGGCTCATCCTGCCGGGCGTGGACAAGAGCCGCTTCGAGCACATCGAGTGCTTCGCTCATTTGATCATCTGTGATGACCAGCGGCATAAGCAGACGAATGACGTTGCTGTAAGTGCCAGCAGTAACCAGAATCACACCGCGAGAGCAACAGTAGTGGATGATTTTCTTGGTGGTGTCGGGATCAGGCAAACGCGAGCCGTCCGGTTTGACGATTTCGATAGCCTGCATAGCGCCCAGGCCTCTGATATCGCCGATTATGGGATGGCGTTTCTGCCAGGAGAAGGCCTTCTCCCGGAAGGAATCGCCGAGTTCGGAGGCACGCCGGTTGAGATTGCCTGCTTGAATGGCTTCGATAGCGGCCAAAGCTGCGACGCAGGAGAGAGGGTTTCCGCCGAAAGTGCCGCCGAGGGAACCGGGGCCAGTGTGATCCATGATGTGCGCTTTGCCGGTTATGGCCCCGATGGGCAGTCCGCCTCCGAGACTCTTGGCAGTAATGAGCAGATCCGGTTCCACGCCGTAGTGCTCGCAGGCGAAGAAGTGGCCGGTGCGGCCGAAACCGGTCTGGACCTCATCGGCAATGAGCAGAATGCCGTGACTTTCGCATATTTGTTGCACTACGGCCAGCCATTCTCGAGGAGGCGCGACGAATCCGCCTTCTCCTAATACTGGCTCGGCGATGATGGCAGCGACTGATTCAGCGGGTACAACTCGCTTGAACGTATCTTCCAAATGCCGGGCGCAATGCACTCCGCACTTCGGGTAGGTCAAATTGTATGAGCACCGGTAACAGTAAGCGAATGGAACCCGATAGATTTCGGGTACGAAGGGCTCGAAGCCGGTTTTATAGGGATGCGTTTTGCTGGTGAGGGAAAGCGTCAACAGAGTTCTGCCGTGAAAGCCGTCTTCAAAGCAGATGACGGCAGGGCGCTTTGTGTAAGCTCGGGCGATTTTGATCGCGTTCTCGACGGCCTCCGCGCCGCTGTTGACGAGCAAAGTTTTCTTGGCCGTGTGGCCTGGAGCAAGCGCGTTGAGCTTTTCGGCTAAGGCGATGTAGCTCTCATATGGCGTAACCATGAAACAGGTGTGAAGAAAACGATCGACCTGTTTGCGCAGAGCGTCGATCACGGCAGGCGCTCGATGCCCAACGTTGAGGCAGCCGATGCCGCCCGCGAGATCGAGGAATCGGTTGCCATCGACATCTTCAATTACGGCGCCTTCGGCACGCTCGACGAAGATGGGCGTTAGCTGTGAGACGCCTCGCGCTACGGCTTCGCTGGAACGCTCGGCAAGAGCTAACGATTTCGGTCCGGGGATGGCGGTTTTCAGCTGGATTGTGCCCATCAGTACCACCCGATCGGCTGTTCGCTGAGATTGATGTGCACTTGCTTGGTCTCGAGATATTCTTCGATGCCCCAAGGACCGAGTTCTTTGCCAAAGCCAGATTGCTTATAGCCGCCCCAAGGCGCTTCCACATAAGTAGGCTGCATGTGATTGACCCAAACGATACCCGCGCGTACTGCTTTGACAACACGCATGACGCGGAAGATATCACGCGACCAGACTGCGGCGGCGAGACCATACGGCGTGTCGTTCGCGATTCGGATAGCTTCTTTTTCGCCATCGAACGGGATGACGGCAGCTACCGGACCGAAGACTTCTTCGCGGGCGATGCGCGTGCTGTTATCGACATCGGCGAAGATGGTCGGCTCGACATAGAAGCCTTTTTGGAAGCTCGATGCGCGGCCGCCGCCCGCCAGCAGTTTCGCCTCGCGCTTACCGATCTCCTGGTACTCGCGAACGCGGTCATATTGCTCCTTGCTGACGACTGGACCCATCTTAGTGTCGCGATCGAGCGGGGCGCCGAGCTTGATGGTTTTGGTTTTCTCGGCAAGCGCCTCCACGAACTTGCGGTAGATCGGCTTTTCGACCAGGATACGGCTGCCGGCAGAACAGACTTCACCCTGATTGATGAAGACGCCGAAGAGGGCGCCGTCGATGGCGGCTTCAAAATCCGCGTCGGCGAAGAAAATATTCGGAGACTTGCCGCCGAGTTCCAGCGTGACCCGCTTGATGGACTCGGCTGCTGCGCGGAGAATGATTTTGCCGACTGCAGCGCTGCCGGTGAAGGCAATTTTGTCGACATTGGGATGGGCGACGATGGGGGCACCCGCGGATTCACCGAAGCCGGTGACGATGTTGATAACACCAGGCGGAAAGCCGATCTCCTCGAACCAGCCGGCCATTTGTAGGACGGTAAGCGGCGTTTGCTCCGCCGGTTTGAGAACGCAGGTGCAGCCGGCGGCGAGCGCGGGAGCTAACTTCCAGGCAGCCATGAGAAGCGGATAGTTCCAGGGAATGATCTGCCCGGCGACTCCGACCGGCTCACGCAAAGAGAGGCTCAGCGCATTGTCGGGAACCGGGTTAACGTGCCCGAGGACTTTGGTGGCGAGGCCGCCGTAATATTCAAAGCAAGTGGCGGTGTCGTTGATGTCGAACTCAGCTTCTACGATGGGCTTGCCAGTGTTGCGCGCCTCGAGTTCGGCGAGGGCGGCCGATTCTTTTCGGAGGCGATCGGAGAGTTTGAAGAGCAGACGCCCGCGTTCCTGCGCGGTCATCTGCGGCCAGGGACCGGAATCGAAGGCGGTGCGAGCGGCTCGGGCGGCGCGGTCTACATCCGTTGCATCCGCGTCCGGCACTTCGGCGATGATCTCTTCAGTCGATGGATCGTAGACGGGGAACCAGGATCCGCGCGAAGCCTCGACCCGCTCGCCGTTGATGTACATGCGATAGCGATTCATGAGATTACTTGCACCAAATAGTTTTGATGTTCACGAATTCGCGGATACCGACAGCGCTTAGCTCGCGGCCGTAGCCCGACCTCTTTATTCCGCCGAAGGGCAGGCGCGGATCGGAAGCCACAGGGCCGTTCACGAATACTTGACCGGCTTCGATGCCGTCGATAAAGCGCTCGGCTTCCGCGGCGTCGTTGGTCCAGACGCTCGAGCCCAGACCAAAGGGCGAATCGTTTGCAAGCTCGATCGCTCCGTCGACATCTTTGGTGCGAAAGAGCATGGCGACGGGTCCGAAAAGCTCTTCGTGGAAGACAGGCGATTGACGGGAAATGTTCGCGAGAACGGTAGGCGCGTAGAAATGGCCTTTGCCTTCGATCTTGTGGCCGCCGGTAAGAATCGTGGCACCGGACTCTTTGGCGCGGACCACCTGATCATGCAAGTCATCGCGGATCTTGGCTGTGGCTAATGGACCGATATCGGTGGAGGGCTGCATGGGGTCGCCAATTTGAAGCGCTTCCATGCCGCGCACGAACTTTGTTTCGAACTCGTCGTAAATTTCGGTAGCTATGATGAATCGCTTAGCGGCAATACAGGACTGCCCGTTATTGATGGTGCGCGCACTGACTGCGGCGGCTACGGTCGACTCGAGATCGGTAGTGGGCATGACGATGAAGGGGTCGCTTCCGCCCAGTTCGAGAACGGTTTTTTTTATCTGCTGACCAGCGCGGCTGGCGACGGCGCGGCCGGCCGGTTCGCTTCCGGTGAGAGTGGCGGCGACAATGCGATCGTCGTCAAGAACGCTCTCGACCTGGCCGGACTCGATCAATAGAGTTTGAAAGACGCCGGTCGGGAAGCCTGCGCGCGTGAAGATTTCTTCGATAGCCAGCGCGCATTGCGGCACGTTGGAAGAGTGTTTGAGGAGTCCGACATTGCCGGCCATGAGAGCAGGCGCGGCAAAGCGAAAGACTTGCCAGAACGGAAAATTCCAAGGCATGACCGCCAATACCGGGCCGAGTGGCTGGTAGCGGACGAAGCTGCGCGTGGCAGCAGAGGGAATCACTTCGTCGGCAAGATGCTGTTCTCCGTGCTGGGCGTAGTAGCGGCAAGCCGTTGCGCATTTCTGCGCTTCGGCAATAGCTGATTTGAGAGTTTTTCCCATCTCAGACGTCATGATGCGTCCGAAACGCTCGCTCTCGGATTCGAGAATTTCGGCGGCGTGGTTCAGCTTGTCGCGGCGGTCAGCGAAAGAGGTTTTTTTATGTGCGTGGAATGCGGTCCAGGCGAGGTTTAGCTTTGAGTCGATCGCGGCTGGCGATAAGGGCGCGAACGTTTTGAGCGTCTCGCCAGTTGTGGGATTGATCGATGCGATCGCCATGTTTAGAGCTCAACTGCGAGCGTAGAGGGCGCTTGCTTGCGCGAGTAATAGAAGAAAAGCCCCACTGCAACGGTGAGGAACAAAATACAGGTCAAAATCATTTTGATCTCGAAGCGCCAGACGGAATCGACAGAATGAGAAGGCACGAACGCAACGATCATTCCGACGGCGGTGGTGGCAAGGCCGCTCACTGCCGCAAAGCGAACGCGCGACATCCCGTAAAATCCTGCCGCGGGCGATTTGCCAAAGGCAATGCGTGCAAGAGAGGCATAGAGATAAAGATAAGAAATCATCTGCACTACGACGGCGAGATCGAGCAGCGTTACGTAGGCTTCCCTGACCGTTGCCTTGCCGACGAAGCTCATCAGAATCAGGCCGGATGCGAGCGCCCCGATACCGATCAGCGCGATATGGGGCGTCTGATATTTGGGATGGATTTTGCCGAGCGCTTTAGGGAGATAGCGATCCAATCCGGAAACGAACAGAATGCGCGCCGAGCCGCTCAGCCAGGCGGAAGTGGCGCCGACGACAGAGACCGCGATCAACACCGTCATAGGAAGTAAGAGCCACCTCAGGCTAAGCTTAGCCGCCATCAGATCGACTCCTTGGATCACGCCCTGCAGCACTTTCAAGTCTCTTTGCGGGACGGCCAGCAGGACGGCCAGCGTGGCGCCCAAGTACTGGACGCCGGCCAGGATGCCGCCATACAGCACGCTACGCGGAACGCTACGCTTTGGGTTGCGGATTTCACCGCCCATGACGGCGCCGAGTTCGAGGCCGACCAAAGCAAAGCAGATGAGTCCGAACGAGGAACAAACAGTCAGATCGAGCTTACGGAGCTGAAAGCTGCCGGCCGGCAAAGCGGCGCCGAAGCGAGCCAGACGCACCAGGCGCCGAGAATCATCAGCACAACGGCGGCAGCAAGCGTGCCAATGCCGCCCGCGTTGTTGACCCACTTGCCCACTCCAAGACCGCGAATGTTTGCAAGCGCAGTCAGCCAAAGCAGCCCGATCGTAAGGCAGCCGAAAAAGAGTGGGCTTTCCGTGAGGCGGGCGAGCGACGCGCCGCCGGTGTAGGTGATTAAGCCGACCAGGTAGAAGAGCAGGGTCGGGATAAAGAACAGGTTGGCCGTCCAATAGCACCAGCCGCAAAGGAAGCCGTGGAGTTCCCCGTACATTTCTTTAGTCCAGACATAGAGACCGCCTTCCGCAGGAAACCGGTGCGAGAGTTCGATTACACAGATTCCCTGCGGAAGGAAGAAGAATGCAAGAGCCAAGCAGCCAAAGCCACATGGTGAGCGGGCCGCTGGCGGCGATTACGGGCAGAACGTTGAGATTGGCTACCGCGACAATGCAAAGCCAAGTGAGATCCGCTACTCCGAGGGCCCGCTTGAGATGGGCGGGCTGCTCGCTTGCTTTGGTGTAAGTGTCGATGGCCATCGGTGGGCGGCGCGACGAGCGATCAGGAGGCGTGCGTACCGAGCGGACCGACGGTCATGCGCTCTTCCTGCGCTGCGGCGAGAGCAGGAGCGATCTCTTCGAACACTTGCAAATGCTCATCGATGTCTTTTTCAGTATGTTGGACTGAGATCGTCCATTGCTCATCCCACCAGTATGGTTGCGCGAGGATGCCGCGGTTTACCATGGCGAACCAGTAATGGGTCCAGATATCCTCGTCGACGTGATACCAGTCGCGATAATTCCGTATGCGATGAGGATAGAACATCAGGGCGCCATTTGCGCCCGCGCCGTCGGCGTAAGCGATCAGGCCGGCCTTCTTAATGGTGTCCTGATAGCCGTCTACAAGTTTCTGGTTTAGTTTGCTGACGTAATCGAAGGCGTCGCGGGTGAGCACTTCGCGGAAAGTTGCGATGCTGGCAGCCATCACGACCGGGTTGGTGTTGTAAGTTCCGGCGTGGAACATTTTCTGTTTGGCGATAACATCCATGACTTCGCGGCTGGCGGCGAACGCGGCGAGAGAAAAGCCACCGCCGATTGATTTGCCCAGGCACACGATATCCGGCTTTACATCGAAGTATTCGCAAGCGCCGCCGTAAGCCAGTTTGCCGCCGGTTTTGACTTCGTCCATAATGAACATCGCGCCATAGCGCTGGGTGATCTCGCGCAGATCCTGGAGATAACCCTCGTCAGGCATGCAGAAAGCGATATTCATCATGATCGGTTCGACGATCACTGCGGCAATATCGGCGGGATTCTCTTCGAACAGACGCTCGACGGCGGGTAAGTTATTGAACGGTGCGACAAGCGTGGCATCCGATGTGCCTTTGAGAACACCGAGACTCGAAACCACAGGGGTCGGATGCTCGGGATTTCCGAATTGCCCTTCTTTTGGCTTGACGCTGACCGAAACCGCGTCGTGCCCGCCGTGATAGCCGCCTTCCATTTTGATCACCTTGCTGCGCCCGGTAACGGCGCGAGCCAGGCGAAGAGAGTGCATGGTTACTTCCGAGCCGCTATTTCCGAACCGGACCATTTCGACGGGGAAGCGAGCGCAGATCTCGTCGGCAAGCTCGAGTTCCATACCGTGCGGCATCCCGAAGAGCGTGCCGGTTTCGAAGCGGCGGCTGACGGCTTTCATTACGGCTGGATGGCAATGACCGGCAAATAACGCGCCATAGCAGAGGTTGTGATCGAGGTATTCGTTGCCGTCGAGATCGTGGATGCGGCTGCCTTTGCCATCGCGGACAAAGAGCGGATAGGGCGGGTAAAAGCGATAGTTGCTGCCAACGCCAAGCGGTACGCGTTGGGTGGCCCGCTGGTGCGCTTCGTGGGATTTAGGAGTGCGCTTCTGGTAAGTATCTAACTCCTTCTGAAGTGCTGGGTACATCTGGCGTCATTTCCTTTGGGAATCGTCAAGTTTGCCTCGCTGGCCGGGGTGGGGCGGAGATCTGATCGTCGAGAGCAATCCGCGGCTCGGGAAGAGAGCACCTGCAACCTACAAGGTTCTCAAAATTATAGCTACGGGCCAACGAGAACGCAAGGTAACGAATAGTTCTTGCATCGGGGGTGTGGCGCGCTTATAATTTCTTAAACCTTTCACATTGCGTGAAGGTTGTGGACCGCATCAGAGCGTTTCGCGATTCCGCTGCTACACCCCCTCGTCTTTGCGGGATCGCCAGGGCCACAGTCGCTCAATCAGTTCGTCCATTCTTTTCGAGGAGGCGACACATGACCGTGTCTCAGCTGGGCCGAACACTTACCTATTTTCCCTTTGCGCTGGTGGTGACCGGATGGGGTCTCTTCGCCCAGACTACCGGTGACATCCGCGGCGTGGTGACCGATCCTTCTGGAGCGGTAATCTCCGGGGCTCAGGTTTCCGCAACTTCGAAATCAGAGGGCACGGAGCGGCACGCCGCGACCGACAATTCCGGCCAGTACACGATTCCAACTTTGGCGATCGGTACTTACACGGTGCGTATTCAAGCGCCAGGCTTTAAGACATTCGAGCAGGGCGACGTGATGGTGGATATTGGCCACGTAGTTCAGATCAATGCGGAGCTCGAACTGGGCCAATCGACGCAGATTGTGACAGCCGAGGCGTCCGCCCCGCTGGTCGAAACAACGAGCACTCAGCTTGGCGCGGTCATGAATTCGACCTCAGTGGTGAACCTTCCTTTGAACACACGAGACACGTATCAGTTGTTGCAACTGCAGCCCGGAGTGCAATCGCAGCAAGGTTACGATCTTTTCGCTGGGAGTGACGAGGCGGGAGCCGTTTCGGTGAACGGCGGGCGCGGGCGGGCCAATAATTACAACGTCAACGGCGGAGATGCGAATGATCAATTCCTGAATGCCCCGGCGATTCAGCCTTCGCCGGACGCGATCGAGGAGTTCCGGGTTCTGACGAATACGTTCGACGCCGAATTTGGCCGGAATTCGGGATCGGTGGTGAACGTGGTAACTAAGGGCGGTACCAACCAATTCCACGGTGACGTTTACGAATTTTTCCGCAACCGGGTCTTGAATGCGCGGGGCTTCTTCGATACGGAGCTGCCGAAGTTCAATCAAAATCAGTATGGCGGAACTTTGGGCGGCCCGATCGTGAAAGATCGCACTTTCTTTTTTTTGAGCGCGGAAGGGCGGCAGATCAGGCAAGGGATTTCATCCGATCTGGTTACGGTGCCGAGCGCCGCGAACAGGGCCGGCGATCTTTCAGACAGCAGCACGTTCGGCGGGAGCGCCGGAGCCCTCACGACATTAACCGACGGAAACGTCGCGAACATTCTAAACGGGCGGCCCGGGTGCACGGCGGCGGAACAGGCTGCCGGTGGTGCAGGATTTATACCTGGCAACACCTGGTCGTCGATTTTTCCTAACAACAAGATTCCGAGCCAATGCTTTGACCCGACCGCCGCGGCTCTTCTGAACAAGTATGTGCCGTTACCGAACAGCGGATTGAATACCTTGCAAACCGTACCTGTCGAATCGATCAATGCTGTCCAATGGACGACTCGTGTGGACCATCGCTTTAACGATCAGCACCAGCTCAATGCCTATGCGTACTACGACGACAGCGCAACTTTGCAGCCGTTCGCGCGCTTCCAGGCGGCCGGCGCCAATGTACCCGGATTCGGGTCTACCTACGACATTCGGTATCAGCAATACAGCCTGACGGAAACGTGGACGGTGAATCCATCGACCGTCAACGAGGCGCACATGACGTACTTCCGCGAAGGCCAACTCGGATACAACAGCCCGCAGAATAAGATGGCGGTGCAGAATTCTTGCGGGACCGTGCCGGCCAGCAACTGCTTTACAGATCCCAGCGACCCAGATTTAGGCATTCATCCGGGCCTTCCTGCGAACCGTGAGGGGCTGCCTTACATTTCGCTGGCTGGTGGCTTCTCGATCGGCAATGATTCGGAAGGCGAACTGCCGCAGATCGGCAATAGTTTTAGCTGGACTGACAACTTGAGCAAGGTAGTAGGGAATCACAGCATGAAATTCGGCGTGGATATACGCCGGATGCGCTTCGATCAGACCTTGTATTACAACGTGAACGGGAGTTACAATTTTACGAGCGGCGGCAATAACGATACAGGAGACGTTTTCGCCGACTACTTACTCGGACTGCCAAACTCATATTCACAAGGTTCTGCGCAGAATGAGAACGTCCGCAGCACTGCTCTTTATCTCTTCGCGCAAGATAGCTGGAAGATCAAGCCGAACTTAACTCTGAATTATGGACTGCGTTGGGAGCTTACAACTCCGCTGGCCGACATTGGCAAACACGTCCAGACTTTTCATCCTGGGCAGGAGACGACGATTTACCCGTGTCAGTTGAGTGCCAGTAATCCATTAGTGCAAACCTTTGGAAGTACCGATTGCAGCCCCGGGAGTGCCGGGGAATCGGTCAACCCGCTTGGACTGGTATTTCCCGGGGATCAGGGTGTTCCCGTTTCTCTTACAAACACGTATTACCGGTCGTTCGCTCCGCGGATCGGTGTGGCATACAGCCCTTCGGGAGATTCGGGCTGGCGGCATGCGCTATTTGGATCACAAGGCAAATCGAGCATCAGGATGGGTTACGGAATGTTCTACAACCCAATTGAGCAGTTGGTCCTCGAGCAGTTCAGCGCAGAACCGCCTTTCGGGGGGAGCACCTCATTCGCTAATCCACTGTTCAATACACCCTTCGAGGGTCAGGACGGCACGGTTTACCCGAATCCCTACAATGGCATTCTTAATCCACCGCGAGGACAGCCGATCGATTGGTCGACTTTCCGGCCCATTCTGCTTTACGGGCAGTTGAAGCCGAATCTGCGGACTCAGTACTCAGAGCAATACAACTTTACAATTCAGCGGCAGCTTCCCAGTGACATTCTCATTCAAGCCGGCTATGTCGGATCGCAAGGGCACAGGCTACTCGCGTCGCACGATCTGAACTACGGGGAAGCGCAGACGTGCCTGGATCTAAATTCTATTTCCAATTTGGCTGGCGACTCGAGTCTGGCTTGCGGACCGTTCAGCTCAGACAGTTCGTACACGGTCGGGGCAAACGAGATTCCGGCAGGATTCACTCTTCACCTGCCCTATGGTCCTCAACCGACCGTAACCGGGCCGAACCCAACTCCTATTACGCTGGTTGGCTTACGCAAATACTCCTCGCCGCTGTGCAACCCTCTTACGGGTACCGGGTGTCCGCCGGATGGAGTGCCCGTGTTTTCAAACATTTTTTCGGAGGACACGATTGCCAACTCGAATTACAACTCACTTCAAATCAGCGCGGAAAAGCGTCTCTCGAAGGGATTGCAATTCCAGGCCGCTTATACCTGGAGTAAATCAATCGATAACGCGTCGAGCTTCGAGAACGAGTTGAATCCCTTAAATTACCGTTTAAGCCGGTCACTATCTTATTTCGACGCACCTCAGCGCTTCGTGCTGAGTTACTATTATCAATTTCCGAAATTGGGGATAAGTGGAATCTGGGACAAGCTGCTGAACGGCTGGAATACATCGGGAATACTTACTTTTCAAAGTGGATTCCCGATTCCTATTACTTCTTCTTCCGATTATGAACTGGAGACAAGTTCCTTTTTCCAATCGGCGGGGGAGCCAGATTTGGTGGGTCCCTTTAAAACTCTCAATCCGCGAAACCCCTTGAATGCAGCGTTCGATACGTCGGCATTTCAGCAGCCGAGCCAGTACGGTGTTTTCGGAACTTCGCCGAGGACGATATGCTGCGGTCCCGGAATCAATAACTTCGATCTCAGCTTGCTTAAAGACGCTAAGCTCGCGGAGCGCTACACGCTCGAATTTCGCGCGGAATTCTTCAACATCGCAAATCACGCTCAGTTCACGAGCGTAGACGGCAATATTTCCGATGGATATGTACAGGATGGGGGAACGTTTGGGAAAGTGACCCGCGCGAGAGACCCAAGACTCATTCAGTTCGCGTTGAAACTGTTGTTTTAAGTTGGCTGGAAAGCGCGAACGATTGAGTGTGTCTGGGAGACGCGGCGAGGCAGCAACGCGGGGAGGGAAGGTTTTTAGGCGACCAAATCGAAGTCGAAGAAAAGGACTTGCGACGGACGTGGCTTTACCGCGAGGGAGGCTGGGAAGTGCGGCCAAGCGAGGAAGGAATGGATATCAAAGCCGTCCACACTGGAGCGGTTTGCGACATCGAATTCATTCAGCGGAAGATAAAGACCTTCGGCGCGCGCCTTGATGTAGGCTTCTTTGCGCGACCAGAGGAAGAAGAAGCGCTCGTGCAGGCCATCTGGTTCGTTCTGCAAGATGAAGCGGGCTTCTGCGGGAGTGAAGAAGCTGTGGGCAATCTCTTTCGTGTCGAGCGCTTGGTTATGTCGTTCGATATCGATGCCCAATTCGAAGTTATGGCCGAAACAATAGAGTGCCATCCCGTGCGAGTGCGAAACGTTGAAAGCCAGCGTATCCGGGTTCGGCAAATACGGTTTTGCGCGGAGTGTGTAGACGAAAGAGAGGGCGGCCGGGTGTCGATCTAAATAGCGACCGATGAGCAAACGGAGGAGACCGCGGCCTATCGAGTAGCGGGACCGATCACGCTCAAAATGGAACCGGCTCGCGCGATTTAGTTCGTCAGGGGCTAGGAATCCTGTGAGACGGTCCCGCTGGTGGTAGTGGGCATCGAGGCTAGCTCTCCAGATGTGGACGACGCCCGACTTTAGCGAGTTCGCTGGAGCAGGATGGGCCCAGTCCGGATAGTATAGCCCAGGAATTTCACTGATGGACGGCATGCTTGTGAATCACCGACACGACGTCCGGCGGAACGAAGCAGATGGCGCCCGCGTGAGCACCGCCTTCGACCTTGACACCGACAACTTGGCCAAAGCGCGACATCCTGACCGGAGACCCTTTTTCGACGGCAAGCATTCTTCTCTCTGAAGAGAGGTCGTTCAGTTCCTTTCGGTTTCGCCCACGCAAAGCCACGTACACCGGCGCGGCATCGCTGGAAGACGTGGCGCAGGAAATGGTGAAGGGCAACTTCAAATCGCGGAATCCGGCGGAGTTGAAGTTCTCGTCAGGTACGACGCGAGACTTAGCGCGCATGAAGAGTACGGCGGCAACCAGCGAGCCCGCGAGCATAAGCAGCGAGGCGGATACCAGAAATACTTTGGCCACTGCGGACTGCTTATCGAGAGCATCCGGTTCGAGGAACTGCCGGATCAGGAGGGCCACGTAGCGCAATCGGTCTGCCCAAGAATCTTTCGCGCGAGCGCGGAACAGCTTCTTTGAAATATCGGATTCGGCGGCCTTAAGAGACTCGAGCAGGGATTCGTCGGAAACGGAGAATCGACGGAGCTCTTTGAATAAATCGTCCGATATCTGGCCGACTAGCCAGGAAAGATCCGCCTCTTCGTCCATAAGGGAGAAGATTCCGGCCGGGAGCGGAGTTCCCATAAGAGATTGGCACAGCTTAAGAGGCAGCAGAAGGGTTCGCCGCCGCCCGAGGCGGTCAGCGATATGGATTGCGGGGTTCCAGTCCCGGGCGGAGTAGTTTGTGAGGCATCGATCGATATCGCTAATCCACTTGAGCGAATTCCAGTAATGCCGCATACCGTGAATGGCGAGGAGAAAGAGCAGCGCATCCGGAGCAGGGAACGGAACGGGTTCTCCAAGAAGAGTGACCGTTTCAGACTGACGCCATAAATGGGACGCATGAACTTTCGGGTCGAAGGCGGGTTCACAAACGGCCCAGTGCAGTTCGACATAGACCCCTGTGACAGGATTCCGCAAAGCAACGTCCTTGTAAGCTTTCAGCCATTTCCGTTCGGGCTGCCGGGGAAATTCGGCATTAACGAGATAACCTGCGGCTTCAAGAATTCGCACCGTGTCCCAAACCCGCTCGGCCTCAATCAAAACATCCAGGTCGCGGCAGTGCCGCAGCCCTAACTGGCTATAGAGAGCAACAGCTAAAGCCGGACCTTTGAAGGCAGCGGCCTGGATGCCGTTGCGCTTCAGATGACGCAACACGACGAGCAGTTCTGACGCTAGCGCGAGATTCCAGCTCGCGATGCGTGCGCATCTGTTTCTTAGAATCGCTAGCGCGAATGGCGGAATTTTCTCCTCAAAGTGACTGAGGCGGCGGTAGACGGCTGGCACGATCTCATTGCGCGCGGCCCAGGCGAGGAGTTGGCTCCACGAGATACCCGATGCCAGCAATTCGTGAATGCGGCTGCTGTGCGAGGCACCGTCCGGGAGAGCGCTGACGCACAAGAGGAGTAATTCCTGCTCGGGGCGGAGAGGGCGAGTCTTCATTGGGCTGCAGCTTCTTACTTCACCGGTAACACAGGAAGGACAAAGTCCTGGCCAGGGTATGCTGGATTACACTTCCGTTTTCGGCTCGAAACGTCAGTCAGGTACTAACACGCAGACCGTATATAAACGGAAGCAGCAGGCCCTATAAGTTTTTTTAAGATTCCCATTGATTCTTTATAGGTAATCGGTTAAGAATAAGGCAATCTCTTAATTCGACTGATTGCGGCACGGAGCAAGGCGGACTCGCTTCGTCGCCCCGGAGCGCCTTCGGAAGCTCTGACGGTCGACGTGTCGCCGGGCAGCACCAGGCTCTCGAGCCGCACAAGCATCTTCGTTTTCAGCGGGTTACCAGTGTATTTAGAAAATAGAAATCACTATTTAAATAGGGGAACATCTCCGACCGAGGCTTACCATTTTATAGAAGCGGAACCAAAGGGACCCATTCCCGGCGTTCTGACGCAAGGCCTGCGCAAGCGGGCTATATACGAACGCTTACACAATGTCAGGAATCTGGCTACAAAGGCGATCCGAAGCTCGATCCCGGCCACTGAGTTCGGGACTGTGGCAGTGTTTGGTTTGCTGGTCATTGGGCTTTTAGGGCCAGCCTTATCCGTAGGGGCACAAACCTCAGCAGACGTGAAGAGTGTGTCCTGCTCGGCGGTCATGCTGGTTTCCCCGAGCACTGTTTCCTGTTCCGTCGCTTTGAGTGCGCCGGCACCTGCGGGCGGGTTCCCTGTTCAACTCACAAGCAGCAGCCCCGCGCTGAGCGTACCGGCTTCGGTGGTTGTGGGAGCTGGGCAGTCCAGTGCCGTCTTCAGCGCCACGGGTTCGCCGATTGCAACTGCGGAAAGCGCCACAGTTACGGCTGGAACGGGAACGGGGCAGCTTGGAACGACTGTTTCGTTGGTTTCGAGCACGTCTCCCCTCCAAGTGATCGCTAAGAGCAGCGGGAAATGCCTTGACGTGCGAGATTTTTCGAGGGCCAAAGGCGGCGACATTCAGCAGTGGAGTTGCACGGACAACGATAACCAGCAATGGCTTTTCACTGCAACAGACGATGGATCGTACGAAGTGGCATCGGTCAACAGCGGCATGTCTCTGACGGTAGAAAAAAACTCGAGTTCGAAGGGGGCGGCCATCCTTCAATGGATTTACGTGGGCGCTGCCAGTCAGAAATGGCGGCTCCGACCGATGGGAGACGGCTATTACACGCTGGTTGTGGAAAGCACCGGCAAATGTCTCGATGTGAGGGGCGGACCGCCTGCAACCGGCGAGGGTGTCCCGGTACAGCAGTGGGACTGTTGGGGGGGTGACAACCAGGCGTGGCAGTTGGTCTCGAAGCACAACGTCTCGCTTTCTTGGGACCCGAGCACTTCTCCGCACGTGGCCGGTTACTACGTGTACCGCGGCACTAGGTCCGGCGGCCCTTACACCAAACTGAGTTCCCTTTTGACCGGCACCAGCTATGTCGACGGAACGGTAAAAGCAGGCCAGACCTACTACTATGTCACGATAGCCGCCGACTCCAGCGGTGACGAGAGCGCTTACTCGAATCAGGTGCGAGCGGCTATACCCAGTTCTTAGCAAGCCTGACGACCAATTAACTGACTGCCAAAGCGCTGCTGGTCAAACAACGGGGAAATGATCTACGGCACTCTTAGCCAGCCCACTAGCGAGCGAACGAATGGCGCTGCGTCGGTAGCACAGGAAACAGCGCCACTCCCAGCCGGATATTTCCTATCTATCCAGCGCATGTTTGCGTGACGGTCGGGATGTCGCGACGATCTGGTTGAGAAACTGCCGGGCCGAGCACGACCTGATAGGTAAGGCTTCTCAGATTACAAGACACAAAAGCCAGCTTTGTTGAGGTGCTCACCAAGCCGGGCGGACTCGCTTCGGCGCGGGCGCGTGTCCGAACAGGTTGTTTGTTCGTGGTGTGTCAGGGTGCAGCAAAGCTCCGACTGAGACAAGACCAGTAAATTTCAAATGAGTTATGCGGGTTACAAGTGTTTCTAAACGATAAAGATAGTTGTTCACAACGGAGAATATCTTCTTTTAAAGCTGCTCATGTCCGAGCAGCGGAACCGCCGAGGCCAGTTTCCTTCGCCTTCGCCCCTAGCGGGGGCAAGCGGGCCATATCCCAATACCTGCAGCAGCGCTCGGATCTGGCGCCTAAAGTGATCCCGAGTGCTAAATGGGGGAGCGCGGCCCTGTTTGGCTTGCTCACGGTGGGTTTGTTGGGCCCGGCTTGCGCTGCGCAGGCACAAGCTCAAGCGAAATTGAAGAGCGTATCCTGCTCGGCGGCAACGGTCGATTTCGCCGGCTACTGTTTCGTGTTCTGTCAGCTTGGGTGCTCCGGCGCGAGCCGGGGGAATCACCGTTCAGCTCGCCAGCAACAACTCGGGGCTTGATGTTCCTCCCTCAATCGTGGTAGAAGCTGGAACATCGACCGCTGTCTTTCAGGCGGCAAGCTCACCGGTATCAGCCGAAGAGAGCGCAACAGTGACGGCGGCTACTGGAACGGAGCGCCTGGGGACGGTCGTTTCGCTGCTTTCGAGCACGTCTCCCGTGCAGGTGATTGCTAAGAACAGCGGGAAATGCCTCGATGTGCGTGGCAGTTCGACAAGCGAGGGGGCGAACGTCCAGCAATGGAGTTGCGCAGGCACTGAGAATCAGCAGTGGCTTTTCATCGCCACAGGCGACGGCTCGTACGAAGTGGAATCGGTCAATAGCAGCATGTCGCTGAACGTAGATGGAAACTCAAGCGCGAACGGCGCGCCGACTATTCAATGGCCGTATATTGGCGCCGGCAGTGAAAAATGGAAACTCGAGCCCACAGGAAACGGCTATTACACGCTGGTTGTGGAAAGCACTGGCAAATGTCTCGACGTAAGCGGCGGACCCCAGGCAACGAGCAACGGCGTCCTGGTCCAGCAATGGAGCTGCTGGGGGGGTGACAACCAAGCCTGGCAGTTAGTCTCGAAGCACAACGTCTCGCTAACTTGGGATGCCAGCACGTCTCCGGGCGTGGCAGGCTACTATGTTTACCGCAGCCCTACATCGGGCGGACCCTACACGAAGCTGAGTTCGCTGTTGAGCGGAACAAGCTACGTGGACGGAACGGTGGGGGCGGGCCAAAGCTATTATTACGCTACGACCGCCGCCGACTCGAGCGGCGACGAGAGCGCCTACTCCAATCAAGCGCAGGCAACGATACCGACGCCCTAAGAAGATGTCCACACCCTTCGGCTGAGCATTGCACGGGTTCGCTCGAGAGGCAATACCGCTCTGAGCGTTCCCGTGAAGAGCCTGCGAGCCGGCGGCCAGCAGTACAGCCCGGCCCCCAAACAAGCGCCGAAAGTGTTGGTAAAGAGATCGGTTACTCCCGACTGCCGGGTCGGGAGATAAGCCTGCAAAATCTCGATCATCAGCGTGAGGGCGACTCCTAGCAGAATCGCGGCGAGCGCCGCCCACTTAGTCGAACAGGTAAGTGCCCAGTAAGCGCAGAAAATGAATCCGAGCGGCACAAATCCTCCTATGTTGACTAGGACGTCTTTCCAATATCCTGGGCCTGGATAATACTCCTTCCAGGGGGGCACGAGCAATCTCTGGTGAAGAAGCATGAACCGTTGCGGGATGTACAGATTCGTCCCCGAGCCGATTTGGTTGTGAACCACGTTCCCCGAATGTTCATCGAACAGATAAACGGCGATAGCACGATCCGCTTGCTCGAGAGCAGGCCGTTTCGAATAAGTCCAAGTCTGGTAGTGCTCGAGAGCGCGTTGCGCAGTGAGTTCGGTCCGATAGAGAGCGAGACCGCGGACCTGGCCCGACCAGCAATCTTCTTGTTGGGGTGAGGTGCCCATTACGAGCCGGCCTGCGGGTCCGTTTCCGGATGGCAGAAATCCTGGGAAAGTTCGGGTCAGAAGACCATTGACATAGGCCGCCAGCCCCTGTTCGCCCGACACAAGGGTGATGAAGACGGGTTGATCCTGCTCGAAGACTCGATCAACGTAAGCTCTCCTCCGGTGTTGCCGGCCGGGTCTCCGGTATTCGATCGCCAGATCGGAGTTCGACTGATGAAGCGAAAACTGCAGCGGATGGTGTGCACTGTAGACGGCAAGAATCGTATTCGAGTTGGCGGACGCCGCGGGATTCCAGCCAGATCTCAAGCGAGTACGCGGCGCGGCGCTGGGGATTCGGAAGGCTGATCTCGCCAGCACTGAGGAGCGTGCCGTAATCCTCAAAGCGTAAACCCCGCCCTTGCCGCAGCCAAGTTACTGCGTTTTTGGGAGCGTGAAACGGCCAGAGCCCGGCGACTAAGATCACGCACAAGGTGGCAACGCAAAGGAGGCGTAGAACGATCGGGAGGGAGATCGGAAACGGGCGGTGGAAGCTAGCGTGAGGGGGCTTTTTCAGTTCGCCTCACGTTTTCCGCGGCTGCCGCGCTCCGAGCAGCGAATGCACAATATTGAGATATAAGGCCTCATTCGCATTCCACAGATATTTTTTTACAAACTCGTCGGCATTGCGCGCCAAGCACTCACGGTCTCTTCCATTGAGAATAAGCGCAAGCATATTGCTTGCCAAACTGATCTCGTCATCCGCCTCGAAAAACCTCACAATCGAGTCGTCGAAGTAGTACGTGTCGATCATGGTGTTGGGAACCAAAACGGGCACCCCCATCGACATAAATTCGAGAATCTTCGTGCTGAATGCTTCGTTTCCGAAACCGTCCTTCCGCTTCGGCACCACTCCAAGGTCCGCATTCTCGATTACGGATGCGACTTGGTCGAGCGGCTTCGAGCCTTTGTAAAGCACTCTTTCCTCCAGCCCGAGATTCTGGACTAGCCTCAAAAGGAGTGGCAGTTGCTCGCCAGCGCCGTAGATGTGAAATTCCGCCCAGGGGGCCTGATCTTTGATCCGGGCAAAGGCACGAATCGCGAGGTCGAGCCCCTGGTGATAATTGAGCGACCCGGGATACAAAAGAATGAATTTCTTGTCATTTCTCTGGCGGCCACGCCGGTAGAAGATCTGGCCGTCTGGAAAATTAAGGAGGGTGGTCAGCTTCGAGGGTCGCACGGATCTTTCTTCAAGCCGCTCGCTGCCAAATGTGGTTGGCAGAAATGACATGATCGGAAAACGAGGCGGAGAGATGTTCGACCAAGACAAGCAGTTTGAACGTTAACGATTGCGGAGAAATCCGAAACTTGCTGGCATAGTATTCGGGGACGATGTCGTGGATGTCGAGAATTAGTTTCGACCCGGTGATCTTAGGAACCCAGGCCGCAAACACCTCGAAATCGGGGATCGAATGAATGTGCACCAGGTCGTATCGCTGCCTTAGCTGCTCACGGCTAAGAACCCACATGGATCTTAGAAAAAAGAGGAGCAGGCGATGGAGCAGCACGGCTCTGCTCTTTTCGTTTACGACTCGGAGTTGCACGCGCAAAACGCGGACGCCATTGATGAACTCGAGCTTCGTATCGTTTCCTTCGCTCCTGAGCGCCACCACATCCACCTCGAATCCCTCGCGAGCAAGTGTCTCGGCATAGCGGCGAACGCGGTTGTCCGACTCATAGAACGTGTAAGCCACCATGCAGGCACGCCGAACGCGCGATTTCGAGATAGCGCGCGGAGCGACGAGAGGAGGCGTATCCGATACGCACGTAACTGCGGTCTCGCTTAAATTTTCTATCTCTGAGGACATTTTGGACGGAAATAGAGGTTAGCGCGTGGAAAGCAAGCTACCGAGCGGCAGTCGTGACGTCTTTACTTCGGCTTGCTTGCATTTTCACGAAAGCTTCCGTAGTACTTGGAATATTTCGAATAGATTTGGTTCAGGCCATCCACCGCATTCAGCACGACTCCGAGCACATGCTCTCGCCCAATCAGTGCAAGAGATTTTTCGATCGCGTCACGTGGCGTCTTGCCCGCGCGCGCTACCAGCAGGGTGGCATTCGCGTGGTGTTTTAAGAGTAGAGCGTCAACCAGCGGCACGACGGGCGGAGAGTCGATCAACACCCAGTCAAAGCAGGGCACAATTTTCTGCATGGTCTGAGCAAAGGCGTCAGTATGCAGCAGCTCCGTTGGATTCTCGTGCGGCTCGCCCGCCGTTAATACAAACCAGCCGAGCGGCTGCAAGCGCCGAATCGCCGAGGCGAGGGTTGCGGTGCCTTCGAGGCACTCCGCGAGACCGGGGCCACGTTGTATGCCGAGCAGTTCGGCGAGCGGTGAATGGTAGAGGTCGGCCTCGATCAGCAGGACGGTGTATTTGCCGCCCTCAGCGAGTGCGGTTGCAAGATTCATCGCCGTGGTCGATTTTCCATCTTCGGGTAGAGGACTGGTCACCAACAAAGTTTTCAGCTTACCGGCTAACCAGAACTCACGCAGACGCATGCGCAGCAGCCGGTAGCGGTCCGCGGCGCAACCATGGGGATCGGTGTGGAAAGGGATGCGGCTCTCAGGCCTGAGACTCACGTCTACGCTGAGGATCTCGCCCAGATTGATTTTTCGTTCGGTCTCGCCGGACACGATTCCGGTCGAGGCAAAAGGCCGAAGATCCCCGCTGGGGCGCACTTCCCGCTGCAGCTTGAGAATATTAGTCATTGGAGCACGTTACCTGTCGGCGGAAATCTTTTCCGGCTCGCATTTGTCTAATAGCGCTCCATCTCGTTTTCTTTGGCATTTTGCTAGCCGTTGCGCCGAAGGTACAGTTCGTAAAACTCGGCGGCGAGGACGATCGTAAACACCGCCGTCCCGGCGATCCATTCGAGCGCTCTTTTCCAGGTCTGGGCTCGCTCTTCCGAAGGGGTGCGGAGCAAGGGTATGGATATGACGAGCGGAAGCGAGAAATTCCGGCTCAGATCTTTCTCCGAGTAGAACGATCCTCCTCTTATATCGGCCAGAAAGGCCAGTACGGCTCCGAGTACCAGTCCTGCGGCCGCGCCTCCAAGTCCGATAGGGAGGCGTTTAGGAAAGGACGGGGCCAGCGGAAGACTCGGGCGATCGATCAGCCGGAATTGTTGCCCCGCCTGCCGCTTTTCGAGACTGCCTGCCAGTTGCGATTGCGTTTCTTTACTCAGCAGATCCGCATAGTCCTGCTTCAGCAGATCGTAATCGCGAAGCAATCCGGCTAGCTGTTGTTCGCGCACAGGAGTAAGATTCAGGCGTTCTTGGTATTGGCTGATCTCGGCTTTCACCTGCTTCTCATCGCGCGCCAAATTCTCGAGCTCGAGACGATTCGCATCAAGTTGACTTTTGACCTGTGCAGCCGAAGTGTCTACCTCGGTTCCAGCGGAAGCGTCGCCGGGACGCGCTGCGCTCGAAGAGCTGGGAGCGCTGCCGTCGCTCTCCGCATCGGGCTTGGCGGCTCTTAGCGCCTTCACTAAGGCCTCGGCGGTCGCGATCTCTCCGTTCACCTTGATTACGTCTGGGAATTCGGCAGTATAGACGCTCAATAGCGCTGCCTTCTTGGCTTTTAACCGGGCGAGGTCCGCCTTCGCTGCCGCCAGCGGGCTTGAGCTCTGACTTAGGTCCGCCTTGGCCCGCAACGGACAGCCCGCGATCGGCTAGGCTGCGATACCCATTGAGCAAAGACTGTAGGTAAACCGCCTGCTCCTGGGCCCGAGCCGCGCTCGACTGAATATTCTGAAGCTGCGCCTGCAACCCGGCCAGCACAGCCAGGTTGCCTCCTTGTTGCTCGGGCAGCTGTCCCAAATTCTGTAACTTGAAGTCCCGTACACGGGCTTCCTGCTCGGCCAATTTGACCTTAGCTACCTCAAGTTGCTCCTTCAAAAAGCCGGTGGTCACGGTGGCCTGATGTTCTCGCGTTTCAAGGTTCTGCTCAATAAATAAAGAGGTCAGGCGATTCGTTACCGCCTGTGCTTTGCGCGGGTTTTCGCAGGTGAACGAAATTTTGAATGCATCGATGGTTTTCTGGTCGGGCCGGGCAATAATCGGTTCGATACTGATCTGCTTGCGCATTTTTGCTTCCAGTTCTTCGGGTAGCAGATGTGCTCTGTCCTTCGAGTACAGGTCGAATTCGACTATCAGGCCCAGCAAACCTGTGCGGGACAGCACCTCGTGTGTCGTCGCCTCGAGCTCCTCGCTGATATCCGTTGTGCTGTTTGGAACGACGTAACGCTGCGGGACTTGCTGTTCCACCACGAGGAGCGTCGCCTCCGAGGTATAACGCTTCGGCAGGAAAGACAACGCCACGAGTGTCAGTAAGGCGATCGCTGCCGCAGTGAGTACGACCCACCACCGCCGGCGGCGAAGACACCCGAGGACCACCTCTAAATTGATGTTTGAACTTGATTCTGCTTCAGCCACGTTGCGTTTGCTTTCTGTGATTCTGATCGCGAGGACGTACCGGCAGAGAGAGTGCGGGAATACCGGCGTCATGTCTGCGAAGCTTCGCTCGGATCGAGCGAGTAAACGATTCGGTCCCCTTCGGCGCGCGCCAGCGCCAAGCGGGCCCGCTCGCTACCTGGTCCGATAATCTGCGGCTTTCCGTTCTCCTGCACGATCGTCATCTGACTCCGCTGCCTCCACCACTCGTTCACTTGGCACGAGGTAAAGCAATCCACGTGCCTTGTTGGCACGCGGAGCTCCGCGAGATAGGCAAGAAGAGGCGGTAGGTCTGGTGCGCGCGCGTTCGAGCAGATAATCAGGATGGATAATGAAGCTCATCATTCCATGAGCTTCCCGGATGAGGCCGCATTGCTTCTCCCATAGATCTATCGAGTACTCGCCCAGAGATGTGGAACAGCGAATAATCCTGGGTCATGGTTACAGGGAGCTCGAGCACGCTGCCAATGAAATACGGGAAGACGGTGCAGCAGCCGCCTCTTTGGGGATCGAGGTGCGCTACATTCGGTAGCGACATGTCGTAGGAAACGTGCAGGGCATCGAACCAGTCCACATTGCGATACAGCATCGCGCCGCGAAAGCCTTGGCGCCCCAATCTGTTGCGAACCGATTGATCCGCTCCAACTCGGCGCAGGAACTCCTGGCGCTCTCGGAAGAGGTGGCCATCATGGTTCCAGTCCTGAACGTTAATCTCGAAGCCGCGTTTGCGAATGCTCTGCAAGTATTGATCGGTGACAAGCATAGCGCTTCTTCGGGCACAATCTGGAAGGATGCTTTGATGCCGAAGGAGTCGTCAAATCCATCAGCTGTGAGCAGAAGCGCCGGCCGGCTTCGGTCTCGACATCATGGGTAACTATCGCACAGCTCGCGCGTCCTTCGGGCCAGAACCAGATAAACGGGACACTTTCCAACTTTTTCTCTTTCATCGATTGAAGAAGAAGCCCTTCGAGTATGTGCTCGACTGTCCGATCAACTGGCCATTCGGGGAAGGTTCGGTTACTCCAGTCCCGAAGCGCGATCCGCTGCAGATACTTCCGGGTTCCGACCGTTAGGAAAGGGCGCAGGCCATAATAAGCTCCTCGCACCAAGGGGCCGGTCAGAAGCCTGCCCCCGGGCCGCGCACTAGAAGAGGCGTAATGTTCAAGGCGCAAGCTGTCGATCGCCTGCTCGGGATCGGCGGGCAAGCCATTGCCAAACCCGTTAACAAAACCTTGCGCTTTTTCGCCGTCGCTTGCTCGCACAGTGTGCACAGCCGCGACCGATTCAGCACAGCGGAAGCGCTCGAGAAGCGCACGATTCAGTGATCCGGCGGGCTGGCCGGATTGCTCGGCAAACATCAACCCGGGGTCAGGATCTTCTTTTAGGTGAGTTAGAGCCACAAGGTAGATTCAACTTAAGATAAGTTACGATTTTCGAGATTGTTACGCCGTCGCCAGGGTAGCGGCGGCCCAACTCGGGGGCATGTTCTTGTTAATTTCAATGCCCTTGAAAATTCTGCTTTCTCTCGCGCCATGCCTTTCTGTCCAGTTGGCCATTCTGCCGACTCCCTCGAGCAGCGTCGTTTTAGCTCTCTTTCCGAAGACCCGTTCCGCCTTTGAGTGGTCGGACACGGCAACCAAGACCTCGTTTCGCGCAGCGAGGTGCTTGACTCTGCATTCCTTGCCCATCGCTCGAGCAACCACGCGGGCGAGCTCATTCACGCTGTAGGCTGTATCGGCTCCCACGTTGAAGATTTGATTGATCGCCTGTGGATATTCGACTGAGGAGGCAATGATGGGCGCCACATCCGCGATGTGAGTGAAGGCGCGCAACTGTTCACCATCGCCGAAGATGGTCATCGGCTCCCCTCTCAAGAGCTGATTCATGAAAATTCCGACCACATTACGATAGCGGTCCCCGATATTCTGACGCTCTCCGTATACGTTGTGAGGGCGAAAAACGATGTAGTCCAATCCGAACATCTCGTGACTCACCCGCAATTCCTGTTCCACCGCGAGCTTGGCGATTCCGTAAGGATCCTCGGGAACAGGAGTCATGCTCTCGGCAAGCGGAGTCTGGCCGCTCCCATAAACGGCAATGGAAGAGGTAAACACAAAGCACTTCACCCCACTGTTGACGGAAGCATTGATAAGATTCACGCTTCCCAGAAGGTTGTTTTCGTAATTGAAGCGCTTGATGAAATGACTGAGACCCTCGGCCGCGTAAGCAGCCAAGTGGTACACGTTGTCGAATCTATAACGGGAGAATACCCGATCCAACAATGCATGGTCCGTCACTGAGCCCTCAACGAAGGTCGCCCCCGCAGGAAGATTATCGGTGAACCCTCCACTTAAATCGTCTAGAACGACTACTTGGTGATCGATGGCAAGCAGGGCCTCGGCTACATGCGAGCCCATAAATCCGGCGCCGCCGGTAACTAGTGATCTAGGCATAATCGAATATCTCCCGTGTCTCTAAATTCAGTTGATCCGGACGTCGAGTTTTAGGAAGGGAATCCCAGTCATGCGCTCTGAGCAATCGTCTCCATAATCGTGGGCTCTTCGCCCTTGCGAGACGAATTTCACCGGATCAATCAACTTGTTCCATCGATAAGAAGCGCGATACATCTCGAGCCGCTTCTCGACTTCCTCGGTCGGTTTAGCCATTCGTTTCAGGCTGTACCCGATCTGCCTGACGCGCAGTGACATCAGCAGTGGCCAGCGGCATTGCCGGGCTCCATGCTGACCGAAATGCTTGTAAAAATATCGATAGCGATTGCGCTGTTTTTCGATAGCGAATCGCAGCGGGAAACGGTTCACAGACTGGCCACCGAGGTGAGTAATAGTGGGCCTGGGATCGAATACGATGGGATATCCCGCATTCCAGACCCGGTGGCAGAGGTCAACCTCCTCATAGTTGTAGAAGAACTGTTCATCGAATCCCCTCACCTCTTTCAGCACTTCGCTCCGGAACATGACACAGCACCCCGATTGCCAATCGATCAGCCTTTCGGTCGTGCCATTCCAACCTGTGTAGGTATCCGATACGAACGCATCGGAAAGATACGCAAGCCGACGTAAATAGAGCGCCGAAATCCAGGAACGCCAAACGGTGGGAAACGGACGAGCCGAGCCCTGGAACGAGCCGTCTGGGTTCAGGACTCGACAACCGAAAGCACCAGCCTGAGGCTTCTGGTCAGCGAACAATATCCAGTTGTTCAGCGCACCCTCATGGATGATCGTGTCGGGATTCAGGATGAGGACGTACTCACCGGTGCTGACTTCAATACCGGCATTGTTTCCCCTTGCAAAACCGAGATTGCGCCCGTTGCGGAGGACCTTGACCGCCGGATAATCTCGCTCGATCATATCGGCCGATCCGTCGGTCGAACCATTGTCCGAAACGATAATTTCGTAATCGATCGAATGCGTTCCTGCGATGATCGACCGCAGACAATCTGAAATGACTTTCAGATCGTTCCAGCACAAGATGACAATAGAGAGTTTCATAAGTGCGGGTACTTATGCGGGCCTTTCCTTCTTAATCGAGGGTAAGCAGGCAGATATACTCGTGACCCAGCCAAGCGTTCCGGTTGTTCTTTGCGGTGCCGTATACGAAACGCATCGCCCGGTACATGGCGCTTTGGCTAAAGATCCATGGGAAAGCCCACCAGGTATACCGAAACGACGAGACAAGCCGCAGTCCCTCAGAATTAAAGATCGGGGATAGCCGCGAAAACGAGAGCAGATTTACGGAATGGGGGGGCCGTTTGCGAAGGCTGAGAAGGTTCCGATACAAGCGGGTCAAACGGCCAATAGGATGTTGCAAGTCGGTGAACTCAAGAACCAGTTTCCCCCCTGGGCGCAGCAGCTTGCCCATCCGAGCGATTGCCCTTTCGGGGAAATCGACGTGCGCCAAGAGGCCGAGACAAATAATCACGTCGTACGATCGCGGGACTAGTTCGGCGGTCAAAAAGTCCTCATTCAGAACCTCTACATTGCCGCTAAGCTCGGCAGGCACGATAGATTGCGCAATGGCAGTCATGCTGCTCGAGAAATCAAGCAACGTAAGTCGAGTTCGGCTATTTAGGAAAGGCAAAGAGATCGAGCCGTCTCCACATCCGATGTCCAGCAAACGAGTTACGTTTGCGCCATTCGTCAATTCCCTGACCGTTTCCATACGGATTTTGATGTCCGCTTGTCTGGAAAGATAGCGTTCGGGTTGCTCAAAGTAAGACTTCACTTCTCCGGTCTTGCTCGGTGCAGATACAGTCGAGACCTCTTGCTCAGGAAGCAGGCTATTCATGTAACCTCATAGGGGATGTTTCGTAACCAACGTGTGTGGTGCGCGCTGCGCACGGAAACCGCTCACCTTAAGTGCGAAGTGCACGGGTCGAATCAACGCCAGATTGTTGCGCCACCCCACAATCGGTTCATCTGCTGGCGCCGGATGTACGTGATCAATTGACGGTCGTTCACCTGGGGTATGCGCTTCAGATAGCCGGTTACGAAACCGTAGCCCAGCGCAAGCGAGCCAAAAAAATCCGGCTTGCGAGCAAGGCGTAGAAGGCACTTGGCCAACATGAACAGCGGATGATAACCAGAGATATAATTCGCTCTACCATTCTTGACCAGGCCGCCCCAATGACCATCCGCGGATCCGGTAAGCCGGTGATGCACGAGCGCCAGGTCGGCAAAGCTTCGCGTTTTCCACCCCAGCATATTCGCCTTTACCTCATCAATCGTGTCCCAGCCGGGTGCGGGCCACAATCCGCCAATTTGCTTCCAGCATTCTCGCCGGTAGATCTTGGTCGCTCCCCGCACGTGGAACTGGGGAACAAGTTCGGCTTGCTTCTCGCCGTTCTCTATATAACAGATTGTGCCGCCACCGATACCCAGCCGCGGATCCTGCTCGAAATGCCGGAAACAGGATTGGAAGTAGCAGGGCTCGAATGCGAGATCTCCGTCGAGCTTGACAAGAAAATCCCAGTCCGTGTGCATTAGCACGGAGTACCCAGCATCAAACGCCTCGACGACGCCTCCGCCGGATTTCCTAAAGCCCCGGTCATCGCGATGCACAGGGCGTATCCAGGAATGTTGGGCGGCATAGCGGTCGAGTATTTCGGACGTGCGATCAGTTGACCCGTCGTTCACAATTACCCATTCGACAGGACGTATGCTCTGGGCGAGCATACTGTCTAGCGTAGATTTCAGGTGCGCCTCTTCGTCTCGAACCGGCGTGATGACCACATAGTTGGGCAGTCCGCCGCTGGAATTATTCATGACGTGAAATCCTTTGCTGGAGCAGCTTACTCAATTCGCTATCGATGAGAGATCGTCGCAAGCTCAGCAGGAGCGAAGTTTATTTTTTTCTCTTGGCCGCTCTGCTTTGAACTCGAGACCGCGGGATTCGCGGTAGCCGTCGATACCATGGCAAGACAGGTAAACCACCAGACTTGCGTCTGATCGAAATAGCTGATGCCGAAAAAGGCGCCGATGTGAGCGCATAGAATCGCGCCGAGAGTCCAAAGGAGCCAGGCTTGGGGTCGATTGCCTTCCACTAACTTCCTTGCAATACCAAGCCGGCGGAAGCTCCGCGTAGATATTGTGAGAAACAAAATAAGAGTGACTAGTCCTCCCGTTTCCCCTTCCGCAACAAACTGGTTGCATTGATCCCAGGTAAAATCTCCCCAGTTGGCGTTGTCGTTGGTGCCGATCAGCCACCAGCTACTGAAGTGTCTGACGAACTGATCGATCAGGTTAGCGCGGTCCCAGCCCGTCGATCCGCCCACGAGGTCCACACGAGCGAGAAGAAACCAAACCGGCGCCTTCATCACTAATGCCAGCCCCAGAATCGCGATCACTAATCCCCAGCGGAAGGCGCGCATGTGTTTGCGTAACGGCCACATGCACAGGCCCAAGATTCCGATCGCATAAGCCGAAAGGCCGGTACTTGAAGAACAGGTCAAAGTAATGATCGTCGAAGAGATCACGCCGACTACCGCCGCTAACTTTGCCTTCCCCCCAGTCCATAACCAGAGAAATAAGGGAACGAGCGTTCCACCGAAGCTACCGGCCAAGATTTCCTGTTGAAAAACACCACGCGCCCGCACCTTTCCGTACCGGATATCGGGTATTACGCGACCTCCGCCCATGAGGAGCGCAAACACGTTTTTAAAATACAGCTTTTCGTAGATCATGCACCCCGCCATAATCGCGGCGATCATGACGAATGCCTTCCCTACCCGGCGAATGTCGTCTTTGTCTCTGATGAGATAGCGAAGGAGAATGTAGCCGCCGAACGCATCCCACAGGAACCCAAGTTGATTGATGACTGCGGCGCCTTGCCTGTAAAGAAGCACAAAGGCCACCGATCGGCAGATCGCCCAAATGGTGAATACCTTGTCAATGGAATTGAATCCGCCGGAAAACACCAGCTCTTTCGAACTGAATGCCCGATAGCAGCCGACCAGAAGAACAATACGCTCGGCAAAAAGATGAACGCCACCCAAGTTAAACTGTTGGCCCAAAGGAGTCAGGAATATAAAAATGAGTACAGGGCCGATTATCTTCTGCCGGGGCAGAAACAGCACCAGAACGGTAACGATCACCATGCCCATCAGGACAATGGGGCTCATGAGGGTCTCGGCAGGACCGCCGCCGAATGTGATGTTGGGGTGCATTACCCTGGGGTAATCAAAGGCGCGATGGCCGACTTCGACGTTTTCTGAGATTTACCCGCGTAACATCAGAGCGAAACGGGAAAACTCAGCTGGAATAGATTCTTGGCAATCTTCTCGGTTTGAGGATGAAGGCGACAGACCGTCTCAAGGTAGTCCCTGTACTTTTCAAGATCGTGAAGCCGAAAGAGAAGGAACCCGCGCTTATTCAGCATCCCTATTGCTCGTTCCAAGAAAGCTGGAAGCTCGGTCAATTTCACGCAATAGATCGACTCGATCATCGTAATGGTATCCCATTTGAAGGGGGAGCGAAAAGAATCAAAATCCGAGACCGCCCACGAACTACATTGGTCATAAATCTTCCGCGCCTCGCTAATGGCCCATTCCGAAATATCCACGCCGCAGTAATTGCCCACCCATCCTGTGTCCCGGAGCGCACGAAGCAGGGAGCCTCGCCCACAACCAAGGTCGAGAATGGACGCGTTCGTGGACAGTGAACGTGATAAATAGCGCACAGTGTCTTCAGGCGCGATCCACTTAGGGTAGCCCAGCACCCCATACTTCATCTCCCATACGTACTTCTTAGCAAACGTGGGAAGAGTGGCACGAAAGCTATTCATATTCGCTTCCCGATTGACTTACTCGCTTAGCTCTTTTGGGTTTGTCACTAGCTATGCTTTTGCAAGATATAATCTCGAGCTGCACGCGATCTTTGCCAAATGAATTCATTCCCAATCCTGCCATAGCTTTGATGCCCGAAATGATGAATGTAGCTATTCCGTGTCCACACGACGCGCATACCTCGCCTTAAGACACGCCTACAAAACTCAGATTCGTTTCCGTAATCGGGCAAGTTCGAATCGAAACCGCCTAAGTCTTGCCACAAGCTACGCCGGATAAAACATGCAAATCCGCCGGCTTCAGATATGTCAAGCCATGCTCGGGGCTTCAGTTTGCGAACGTATTTGTTTGCGAAAGCATTTATTTGCGCGTCACTCCAATAATGCCGGCAGTGCATCGCCCTAGGGATCATTTGTTCTGTAGCAGAGTAACTGGTCGAAGGTCCATTCACTCCAATGAGCGGGTCAGTCTCGAAGGCGTCCTTAGCCGCCCACCAACTCCAAGGCGTAACAACGGTATCTGAGTTCAAGAGACAGAGATAACGTCTCGTGGCAAGCCGTACGCCAGCTTCGCAGGATTTACTATGCCCTCTTGTCTTCGTTTGACGATTAAGCACCCACTGGTTCCGAGTACTGAACTCCGCAAGCAGTTCCAGCGTTTCTGGTCTTTCTGAGCCGTCGTCTACAATGATGATCTCCGCCTTTGGCGCGAACTTTTCCAGGCTCAAAAGGCAGCGCCGGGTCACGGCGAATGCATCCTTCACCGGAACGATGACAGAGATATCCTTGCTGGCTTCGGCCTCTTGATCTGGCTGAGAGACCTGGACGGCAGGCAGCCCGATGCTTAAAATTTCTGCTCTGACGCGTCGGTACACTCTCCTTAATGGCATCGGCAGATTTTGCCTAAAGGGAGACATCATTTGCCTAGTGTTCAAGTGACAGGCCTGTAGATCCAAGAGTCCTAAAGGAGAAGGTTTGCATAATTACTGTCAGGAAATTTTGCTCCCGAGTTGATTCGTCGGTTCATCAGGCGGGTACGTGCTGACCAAACGCTCTTATAAGAAGTTGCGACGCCGTTCTTCTCAATCCCCTCTCCAGGAGAAGCAGCATTCCCGATGAGATAAATACTCCCAAAACAATTTCGGAAACCAGTGCCGGCCAGGGCTTCATGGGGTGAAACAGAACGGAGGACGTCACAAGCACGACTAGCCCAGTCACCCCGCCAGTCAGGAAACTGGGGGCGATTGTCCTTGCTAGCGAGCCGAATCGGACGCCTGCAAAATGCCTGAAAGCCCAGACGATGGCCGGAGTCAGGAGCAGGACGGTAGTGGCGAAGCGGGTGACAGCTATTCCATTTACCTGGAGCAGACTGGACTTATCTTTCAGAAGCTCCCCTGCAACGGCCAATGATCCTGCCCCGATTGCAGCATGTATCCATTCGATAACTGCGAGGACATGTGGTTTGGACAAAGCCTGCAGGAGAGGTCCGACGAAATAGAGTACCGGCTGGGCAATCGCTACAATGCACAAGATCTTCAGAGCGCCTGCCGCATCGGCCCACTTAGGCCCAATCGCTAGCATCAGTGGGCTGCTAATAGCGAAAACTCCTCCCAGGGCAGGAACCGTCACGATTGCTGCTAGGCGGCAACAGGATAGAAGACTTTTTCTAAGTGCGTCCGGGTTATCCTGGAGTTTGCAGAATTCGGGAAAGGATGCCGCTTGCAACGAACTCGTCGCAAGGGACACTACCATGGCGGTAATTCGCGCCGCCAGTCTATACAGCCCAACGGAGACAGGACCGAAAAACAGGCCGATCAGGAGGGCGTCGGACTGAGAGTTGATGAAGAGGCCCAGATTTCCCGCGAAAGCACCTGCAGAGAATCCTAAGAGCTGCGTCACAGAACGCGCCGAAAAGAAAAACTTCGGCCTCCAGTTCCCGACGCTCCATAGAGCCACCGTTCCGATAATGTCGGTGCTCAATTGCTTCGCAACTAAGGACCAAACGCCATAACCCATAAGGGCCATCGTTAACCCGACAGTTCCGCCTGCAATGACGGAAGCCACTGATCTGATAGAGAGTCCTCTGAAATCCGAGTTCCTCTGCAGCAGTGCTCTCTGGACGATCGTCAGCGCTTCGAGCGGAATAGTTAACGAAAGTACCGAGATGATGGGCCCTAATTGGGGTAAATGGTTTACTGACGCCCACCATGAGCTCAACAGAATGCTCAGAAATACGAGAACCAAACTGGCCACGAGATTCAACCAGAAGACTGAATCGAGGTGTTCCGGCCTCAGATCTTTTCTTTGCACCAGGGCAGGCACGAGCCCCTGCTCCAGAAACATTCTGACGAACAGGATGTAGGCCATCCCCATGGCTACAGTTCCGAAGTCTTTCGGACCGAGCACGGCCGCGAAGACAAACGTTAGCAAAGCGTTGAGACCTTGCTCGCTTGCCTGCATCACGTATGCCCATTTCACAGCGTTCCGAAATGATAATTGCCTGACGATCAATTTCGTCATCTGCCGCAGAGTCGCCCTCTTAAGCCCTTCAACTTTTACCCGTTCTTTGCAACTGCAATAATCTCGGAGGCGAGGAGCGGGTCAGCCAAACCTAAAGCCAAATTCGCAATTCTTTGGAAACGGGCAGCCAGAACACTCACTGACTTCTCAAGGGTCATCCCAGCGTCTTCGAACCATAGCCGAACCATCCGATGCGACGTCACGTGTACACCCGTTTTTTCATAGCTGCCCAAATCTATGAAGCGTTCGTCTCTCCAAAGCTTGCGCAATATGAGAGGAAGTCTTGAAAGATTCGGGACTATGATGATGGCGGATCCATCTGGCGACAAGAAATCCTTGAAACAAGAAAGAAGGCCGACAGGGTTTTCACTGAGGTGAAGGAGATTGGAGATGAACAGGCAATCGAATTGGTTGCCCCGAAGCGACTCCCGAAGTGTATTCAAGTTCCCCGTTAGGATTTCTAGACTCTCGCTTTCAAGCCCGGCAGAAATTATCGAGTTCACAGGAGCAGCAACCACTCTGAAGCCTTTGTTGGCGAGCCATCTCTCAGTAGCTCCCCACCCGCACCCGATTGAGAGGATGTTTCGAGCGCCCTTAGGGATCAAGGGGAAAATGTCCTCCCTGGCCGCTTCATAGTAGTCCTTCGAAAACCGCCACCCCATTAACTTGCTTTCCGTTTGAAAAGGCTGTGTGTGTACACTTTCGTTGTGCCCGGACTTCAGCAAAGCTTCGGTCTGCCTGGCAAACTCCGCACCACCTACCCCGAGCCGTCCGACATACTTGTTCGGGAGATGATGGACCAAAAAGTCGTCCAAGTGCGAGATGCAAACGAGCTTCTTAAATCCGCACTGGGTATACGGATCGGTCGCTGCTGATTCAGGCAAGCCGTACCGCTCACTATGAGGCGGTACCAGGAATCCGCCTGAAGCTATAGCACTCTGCAGCTGCTGTCGCGTAAGGACATAGCAACCGGCGTGCTCGTTCGTGAAAAATGCAACCTTGTGTCTCCCCCGTGAGACCAGCGAACCGGGCTCCCAACGAAAATGGCAGTGTACATCGGGATAATTCCTCTCTCCGGTGGGACCGACCTCAAACCGCAAAAATCCTGGAATTTCATCCCCAGACAGCACCGGATAAAGATTCAGAAAAGCTCGAATGTGCTGCGCCGTTATCAGAATGTCGTCTTCGGAGTAAATGAACAGATCATAGTCCTGCAAGCGCTCGGCGAAGATCTTCTTGTGACCAAACGGGAGAGACCAGGGATTTTTCCCCAGCAAACCGACGACACTCTCGACGCCTGGCGCGATCTCTTTCTGGATGTTGGAGAGGATTACCGGGTGCACGTCGAACGGCATCGAGCGATATTCTTCCAGAAGCTGGATTAAGTATCGATCATTCGCGGTTCCGTAGCTTGCGATAGCCACGAGAATTCGCAAGGGACCGTGTTGCCTTTGGTTCATCGCGTTGGCAAAACAAGAGAGCCGAAAGTCGTCCTGGTTGCGCAGGCTCCCAGCACAGCGAGGGAGCCTACGCGAACTCACTGACTTACGCGCACAGAACTGGCCGTGTTCTTCCCAGCAAGGGACGTTTCACTGGACCTTCGCGGTCAGACTGCTCGGCGCTAAAGGAGGGGTGACGCTCGTCGCGCTAGAGAAAGCTCCCGCATCCCAACATCCCGTAGATCCCGGGCATGGTCCACTGGCGCTAGCCGGACGAGGAGTTCCTTTTGCATCGCTACAAAGGGCTCCTAAACCAGGATTCGGTTGGCCATTGCAGGTGCCATAAAGGTTAGCGCCGGCTCCGATAGCCGGCGAGCCAGCTTGGAGCGTGCCATTAGAATTCACGGAGAGGGCTGCTACAGATTGCGCATGTGTTTCTCCGGAACCGCTCACCCAAATCGATAAAGAAGGCGTGAAGTTACAACTGGATGTACCGAGCGTACACCAGATGAACGCGTTATTTCCAGGTTTCATGTAGGTATCGTTGCTGATAGCCTTCACGCTGGAAGGTATGCTGGTCTTGAAGGCGTCGCCGCCCGCCCCGATCAGCTCGTCTTGATTCGCTAAAATATTGTTTTCCAGTGTCAGGCTTGGGCCGGAAATCGAAATGCAGGCACCCCCGTTGCCCGAAGTAGCAGCTTCACCTGCTCCCACACAAGTGTTGTTAATAGCGCTGATACCATCACCACCTGCCAGGTAGAACACCGCTGTGTTCAGATGCCCACTACTAGCGTTGGCATAGTTGTTAAATACCCAGGCATTGTGAACATTCCCCTCAAGGAATATGAAAGCAGTATTATCATTGCCCCAACCGCCTGAAAACACATTGTTATATATGTAAACACTCGTCCAATAGGTCCCGGAGCAGATGCTTGAACCGTCCGAACAGTAAGCCCATAGGTGTACTCCATCATGATGGTAGGAGTTGCTGGCGGTATCCCAGTTTTGGGTGTCGTGGACGTAGTTGTTATAAAAGTAAATACCGGTTGCAATCTGACCATTGCTGTTCGGTCCCATGCCGATAGCGTGGTCGAAATGATAGATTTCATTGTTGTAAACGCTAAAGTGTGTGCCCCCGTTTAGACACCAGTTAACGTCATGAGCGATGTTGTTATGAAAGCTCAGGGTATCTCCCAAATCGGTAAAGCACGACGGGGTTGGAATACTCGGAGCCGTGTCGTTTGAGGATGGGTCATGGACATAGAGATTGGATATGTTCAAGTTTCTAACCTCAATGTTTGTTCCGGAGCCGCCTGCAATGGCTGTGGTCTGAATCTGATTTGCATAGCCCAGCGACGCTGAGCCATTTGCAGTGTTTTGAATAGTCCCATTGCAGGGCGTGGTGGCCTGATTCACGTTCGACCATCCGCAAGGTTTACCGCCGTCGATAACGAAGTAGCTGGCGCTATTGAGATTGATAAAAGTCGCGGCGGCCGGCGAGGTGAGGGTTGCCCCCGCCTCGAAAAGCACTTCGATTGGATTTCCTGGACTGCCGTTTCCATGGGCACTAAGCAAGGTTGTATTTGCCGCCCCCGTGAACGTTCCGCACAGATGTACCGTGGTCCCAGGACCGATCGATCCACCGGATCCCCAATTCCCCGGGCTATTGAAAAACGAGGCTGCGTGAGCGTCCGAACAATCCTGTCCATTATTCGCTCCGGTCGCATTCTGGGCTATATAGATATCTGAGGCCTGCATTACACTGCGGCAGGCGGTCAGGCCTAGCAGGGTGACCGCAATCATCGAAAGCTTAGCTAGCAATACCAGGTGCTCCTTTGAAACCATTACTTATACCACTATTAAAAAATCGAATCAATAGGGGCGAGGGCATTGGTTTCAAAAGAGGACGTGCAGACACTTGGCGAAAAATCGCGCTGCAAAATGGGAAAGGCTAGGATCCTACAGCATATAGCTTCGGGCAAGGGAGCTTTTCATCCATTTTGCGGCATACTGTAGCCCGTGCAGCCAATCGTACCCGCCTTCCAGTTTCGCTCGGAACAGTTGCGGGTCGTCGCAGGAGTTCACTGGAAGGCGTCGCAGGAAAAAGGGCTCGTCGCGGGAATCCGCCCTGCCCACGATGGTCGACACGCCATGCTCGTAGCCCGAGCTCTCTAGTGAAGCCCGCAACATCTGCCGGTATGGGCGATCCGTTTCGGGGAAAGCATAAGGATAGGCGAACGACTTGACCGGGCACTGTATCTCGTCCTCGATCCGGGATTTTGAATTCACGAGCTCGTGCTCGATCTCCTCACGCGCCATTTCCCTAAGCCGCGGATGGGTGACCGTGTGACCGCCGAATTCGACACCGCCGCGATGAAGTTCCCGGACATGACTCCAAGTCAGGCAATCGAGACCCTTGAAGCGCCGTTCCGCGGTTCCAATGTAGGCAGTCGGTAAATACATGGTGGCCGTGAAGCCGTACCGCTCGAGGATAGGGAAGCCTTCAGTATAAAAATCCCTATAACCGTCGTCGAAGGTAATCGCGACCGGCTTCTCTACCTTTGGACTGCACCCATTTAGGCACTTCAGAGCATCTCCCACTCCGATCGGAGTAAATCCATTCTCAGACAAAAACCGCATCTGCTGTGCGAACACAACAGGCGTAGTAGCGGTTTGATAGTAGGGATGCATCCCTGAGCCATCCCTTCCCGAGATGCTGTGATACATGAGAATCGGCACTCGAGCTCGTGTTCGCGGCATGCTTCTCGCGAGCGGATGGAAGAAGTACAAGGTCGCCAGACTGTCTGTTCGCAACATGCTGCGTTCGGGCTCGTTTCGCTCTCTCCCGCCCATCAAGCAAGGCTACTGGAGGGCCGCTACCGGCTCTGCTTTCACAAAGCTCAACACTTCGTCCACTACTCTGCACTGCTGCTCAACAGTGATTTCGGGAAAGAGCGGCAAAGAGAGAATCTCTCTGGCCAGCTTTTCTGAAACCGGGAAGTCCCCTTGCTGATAGCCGAGCCCTCGATAGGCGTTCTGTAGATGGAGCGGGACCGGATAATGAATGCCGCTGCCAATACCCCGAGTCGAGAGGTGCTCCATTAGCTCTTCCCGGTTCGAGACTCGCACCACAAAAAGGTGATAGCTCGGCTTTGCCCAAATTGGCTCATAGGGCAGCCTCACATTCGCAGCGCCATTCTCAAACAGCTCACGATAGCGCCCTGCCGCTGCGATACGCCGGCGAATCCACTTGGGCAGATATTTCAATTTCGCACTCAAGATCCCGGCCTGAATCGCGTCCAACCGCCCGTTGTAGCCTTCGATGTCGTGATAATACTTCCGGGCTTGGCCATGGTCGCGCAGCATGCGCATCTTCTGGGCCAGCTCCTGGTCGTTCGTCGTAACGGCTCCTGCTTCGCCACAAGCCCCCAGATTCTTGCCGGGATAGAAGCTGAAGGCAGCAGCCGCGCCCATCGAGCCAGCTTTTCGCCAGCGATTGTCTTTGCGGGAGAAATACTCGGCTCCATGCGCCTGCGAAGCGTCTTCGATCACTACCAGGTCGTAGCGCTCCGCAATCTCAAGAATGGCATCCATGTCTGCCACTTGACCGTAGAGATGCACGGGAACAACCGCCACAACCGGCTTGCCGGTCCGACGATCGACCATCTGCCCCGTCCGATCGTCGAAATGGCATTCGACTTCCAGGTACCGAGCCAGCTTGCGCGGATCGATGTTGAATGTCCGCTCGTCGATATCCACGAAAGCGGGCTGTGCGCCTGCCTGGGAAATGGCCTCCGTGGTCGCGATAAATGTGTGCGGAACGGTGATCACCACGTCACCCTGCTTCACGCCGGCGGCCATAAGGGCAAATCTCAGGGCATCCGTGCCGCTACCGACTCCGACGCAATAGTCAGCGTGGCAGTACGTTGCGAACGCATTTTCAAAATCCTGCACCATCGGGCCCCCGATGAAACCCGCAGTTCCCAGCGCGCTTCGGAAGACGCCGCACAACTCTTCCTTCATCTCCTCGTGCAAGGAAATCAAATCCAGAAATGGAATGGAAACGGCGCTCATGGTCGCCTCCGGAAATCCGCCGCGCCCACACACCGCAAGAACCGGGCCGGGTTGCCCGCCACGATCACATTATCGGGGACACTCCTCGTTACCACGCTGCCGGCGCCAATGATGGAATTTTCTCCGATCGTCACGTTCGGCAGAATTGTTACGCCAGATCCGATCGAGGCTCCTTTTTTCACCAGAGTAAATTCCACTGCCCAGTCGTCGTCGGTTTGCAGCGTTCCGTTGGGCTGGGTCGCCCGTGGATAGGTATCGTTCACGAAAGTGACGCCGTGGCCGATGAAGACGTTGTCTTCAATCGTTACGCCTTCGCAGATAAATGTGTGCGTCGAGATTTTGCAGTTCCGGCCAACTCTCGCGTTCCTTTGTATCTCGACAAATGCGCCGATTTTTGTGTAATCCCCGACTTCACAGCCATACAGGTTGATGTAATCGCATAGCTTGACGTCTTTCCCAACCCTCACGTCGTCCGAAATGCTCTGTTGGCAATTCACGCGCACACCGCTTCCCCCTTATGTCTCAGTGACTCTTCGGCGGCCTCTAACATGCCCACCACCCTCAGCCCTGCCTCGCCATCGTTGAAGGGCGTACTGTTGTTCTGAATGCAGTCCACGAAGTACCCGAGTTCGACACGCAGAGCTTCCAACTGCTCGATTTTGGGAGCCCACATATCGCCCGAGCGATAGCTGACCAGCAGGTCGTATAAGCCCTCGCGTGAATTCCCGATCTGGACGCCTTTGTCATAGATCTTGATCTTTTCGTCCGCTTCCAGGTCATTCCACATCAGCATTTTCTTCTCGCCTCCGATTAAGGTAGTCCGCACTTTGACGGGCGAGAGCCAATTCACGTTAATGTGAGCAATGACGTTGTCCGGGAAATAGGCCGTGATAAAAGCCACATCGATCAATCCGTTTAAGTGTGCCTCCCCGGTGGCGACAATGGCTTCTGGAGGGCGCCCGATCAGGTAATCGACGATCGACAAATCGTGCGGAGCCAAGTCCCAGATCACGTTGACATCATGCTGAAATAACCCTAAGTTCACCCGCGTAGAATCGTAATAAAACAGCTTGCCAAGGGTACCCTCGTCGACCATCTGACGGATTTTTCGTACCGCGCCCGTGAACAGGAAGGTGTGGTCCACCATGATCTTCAATCCGCGGCTCTCGGCTAAGCCAATGAGCTGCTGTGCTTCTTCCGAGGTCGTTGTGAAAGGCTTTTCTACAAAGACGTGCTTACCGTTACAGAGAGCGGCTTTAGCAAACTTGAAGTGCGTCCAGACCGGCGTGACGATCGCAATGGCATCGATGTCGGTGGCACGCACCAACTCGTCACTGTCCGAAGTGAGCCGCACGCCCGGATATAGCTGCTTTGCCCGGCGCAAGGCGGCTGGGCTCTTGTCACAAATCGAGACCACTTCGGCTTCATCGAGCGTATGCAAATTACGCACAATGTTCGGGCCCCAATAGCCATATCCAAGAACTCCAAATCGAATCACGCGTGCTCTCTCTCTAAATCTCGCCGCTTCTTGTAAGAAGATCGGCTCAGCTAATAAGCGCCGGCTCCGGTAATTACTGCTCGGGGCGTCCGGAGTAGGATCTTCAAGTCAAGTCGCAAGGAACGGGCTTTGGCGTATTCCAGGTCGAGACGGACCATCTCGTCGAATTTCACCGTGCTCCGGCCGGTCACCTGCCACAACCCGGTGATACCCGGCTTCACGGCAAGCAAGCGTTGACGATGCCAGATCTCGTAACAATCGAACTCGTAGGCGATACATGGCCGCGGTCCGACCAGCGTCATTTCGCCGCGCAGCACATTCAGCAACTGCGGCAATTCATCGAGACTGGTCTTGCGCAGAAAGCGTCCTACCGGCGTCACCCGGGGATCGTCGGTGATCTTGAAAACGGCTTTGTCGTTATTTGCGGTCTGACCGGCTTTAGAGCTGCCGGCGATCAGGTGCTCCACGTATGCCTTGTGAATCGCATGATCGCTGTTGATGTACATCGATCGAAATTTGAAAAAAGTAAATTTTTCGCAGAACTGCCCAATTCGTTCCTGCCGGAACAGAATGGGTCCCCCGGACGTAAGCCGAATGGCCGCGCAGATCGCAACCAGTAGCGGTGAGAAGAGGATGAGCCCGCAAAGGCTTCCCACGATATCGATCGACCTCTTCAGCTTCCGGTAGGCGCCGTCGCTATCCAGATCTTGCACCAGATCGCGGTAGAACACGAAGTTCGGTATTCCGCCCGATCCGCCACTGTCCGAAGATTCAGGGAAGATATGGAAAGAAAGCCTGATTTCGTTGATCTGCTCCGCGCTCAGCGCACCGCACAGCGCTTTGCCTACCTTGATTAAGAGGGCTTGCAGAACCATCCCGCAGCCTTGTTCACAGACCTCGGTGAAAACAATTCCGAAGATTGACCCTTCTTCGTACCACCCTTTGAAATCTGTTTCTCGAGTAGTTTCAAGCAGTGCAGAGACCACTCGATCGAAGGCGTTCCGCTTCGCCGGATCCTTTAGCACGCTGCCCGCCTCGAGTAACATCAACACAAACCGCCGCCCGGACCGCTCGACGCGTTTGCGCTCTAAACGGAGGAGGTTCAGGAACGTCTTCTCGCTCAGGATTTCCACGCGCGATGACACCGCACCAGTCGGTTCGTCATTTTTTGCAATACGAGAGCTTTGCGTCAGACGTGGGCTTCTCGAGACAGATGTTGCCATGAATTTTGCCTCCGGAAGGAGCGTGCGTTAGTGCTTGGTTGCCGGTTGAACGGCTAGGGTTAGGGCCCGGGGCAGCGAAGCCAAAAAAGGCAGAGCTGGCCGTGCGAGTTGTCAGTGAGAGGCGGGAGTGAGCTGAAAAGCCGGTTGGAAGCCGCTGGCCTTTAATGGCGTCACCCAGTTCCGATCTATCTCAATCGCGATCGACCGCTGCAGGAGAGTGACGGAGACAACAATCCGGTGCTGTTTTCGGCACCCCACGTAGATGCCTTCCAGGCCGGCGAGTGGCCCAGCCTCTAAGCGCACTGCTTCCCCGCCATTTAGAAAGGGCCACGGCTCGGCGAATAAACCGGAGGCAACTGCCGTTTGGATCGTTGCGATCTCTTCGTCGTTAACGGGTATAGGCGTCTTCCCGACGCCCGCAAAGCCCAAAACACCGGGGATGGTCAAGATCGGGAGCCGGCTCTCCGTGCCCATCCGGCAGAACAGGTACCCGGGAAATAACGGAACCTCGACGGTTTGCACTCGATCCGACCAGCGCCGACGAGTCTTGCATAAGGGGAGGAATTCTTCAAAACCCTTGTTATGGGTGATCGCGGCGACGACTCTCTCCGCGCGTGATTTCACGTGCACTGCGTACCAGTGCTGCTGCGACTCGGGCATTTCCAGGCGTACTGCAAAGTCTTGGTCCATAAGTTAAGGATTCGCGCGAGCTACCGCTTGGTAAGTCCCATCCAGAACTTACCGTTTGCTTAAAGCTATCGGTTGACTCTCTCCTATCAGCAGTTCAAGGACCAACCAATCGGTTTCTCCAAAGGCCAATGTTTCTCTCGTTCGCCCCGTGCCGTTTCTTCAGCGGTCGCCCCTTCTAGCGAAAGGATTAGTAATAGGTGCCAAATTGTAAGACTAAGTGGAATTCGGAGTTGCCCTGAAGTGACAAAATGCACAAACCGGGATTAACGCGCTAGATAAACCGGGTCTGCGGAATTATCGCTTTTTAAATTGAACGGGGCATATAATTCATTCTGCAGCGCGAAACAGCGCCCGCATGACCAAGCCGATCTAACCATCAGTTAAAAGGATGCGGCTCTATTCTCGCCGATACCCAACTTCTTCATCTTGTATAAAAGAGCCTTGTAGTCGACATTCAAGAGCTTCGCGGCTCGCTTACGGTTCCAGAGGCTCGACTGCAGAGCTTGCAGAATGGCCTTCTCTTCGGCCGCCCTTCTTGCCTCATCGACCTTCGAGAGAGCAATCCCAGCATCGTCAGCGTCCGCGGCGTGGGGCGTTGAAATCATCGTGGGCGCGCGTAGTTCTTGTACTTTGCAGATCTCGTTGGAGCCTGTCGGACGATTCGGCAATGCTTCTCGAGACCTTTCAAGGGGCTCGATACTTCTGCCCACAACATCCGTCGAACGGGTTGCAAAGACCATCTCGCCGAAGCTGGCTGGAGCCATTTGCATGGGTTTGCTGAGTTCTTCAGCCGGCACATAGACCGTCTTCGCGCGCACGGTCCGCTGCCGGATTTCAGCGGCTAGAATGCTCGGGCTGCGCAACACAAGATACTTGCGCATCATGTTCTCGAGTTCTCGCACGTTACCTGGCCAGTTGTATTCGAGAAGCACCTGGCGGAGGATCGGGTCCATTTCCATCTTCGGCCACTCAGCAGTCGAATGTTTTTGCAAGAAGAATTCAGAAAGCGGTACGATTTCGCTGCGTCTCTCACGCAGTGGCGGAATCTTTATGTCCACGATGTTCAAGCGGTAATAGAGATCTTCCCGAAACCGCTTTTCGGCAATTGCTTTCTCGAAATCGCAGTGCGAAGCCGCCATGATACGAACGTCGATGCGCGAAGTGTCGTGCGAGCCTAGGCGATAAAACTCCTTATCTTGCAGGACCTGCAGCAATTTCGCCTGAAGCTTCGGATCCATGTCGCCAATTTCATCTAGCAGAATAGTCCCTTTATGGGCCATCGCAAACTTTCCCGGAGTGCTTTTGAATGCCCCGGTGAAAGCGCCCCGCTCATATCCGAAGAGCTCACTCTCTACCAGTTCCGAAGGCAAAGCGGCGCAATTCAGCTTCACAAATGGACCCGTGGCGCGCCTCGAATAGGCGTGCAGCTTCCGCGCGATCACTTCCTTCCCTACTCCCGTCTCACCTTGCAGAAGCACCGGCACATCCGCCGAGCCGATGCGCGTCAACAAAGAGTCAATCCTCTGAGACCATGTGCCGGCTGGAATCACGTCCTCGTGTGCCGCATGCACAGCAAGCTGTTCAGCCAGGTACTCTTCACTTAAACCCGCGTTTCGCGTGAGGCGCAAAATGGCGGATACCAACTGCTCGCGGCAGACCGGCTTCAGCAACACTGCGCAATTTGAGCTGCCCTGCTTCAAATCTTGGCTTATCGGAGCATCGCCATCGGAGAGAATAATCGCTGGCAGCTTAGGACGCATGAGCGTTGCCCGATCCACAATCTGCGCTACGCCGCTCGAGACTGCCTCTAAATCAACCACCAAAACCGAATAAGTTTCGTGTCTTGAGATCCGCGCAAGTGCATCGTCTCCGCTTCCCGCAAATTCTAGGTTCGGAGTGAGCGGCGCCAACTCTTCCTTCAAATTTCGGCACAGCTCACCGTCTCGCGTAACTACTAAGATCGTCTGCATATAGTTGGGAGTTACTTTGCAACTGCTGCAATTTGCAGAACGCACGGAAATACTGTCTTAGTCCCTCTCCACACACTACTCGGCTTTGACAGCACTAGCTCTACGTAATCTCGCCGTGAAGACGATTCAAAACACACCTTGATGCCTCCGATTCAGACTGCTTTGCCAGCAAAAGCTGGGCGGGTCTCGCTTTATTCAGATTTTTCCGACTTGTCTGTTTCGATTCTGCAAGAAGTCCGAGAAAGGTACAAGGACAGATATAGGGTTCAGTACTGATGTGAGTACTGGGACTGAAAATAAAGCTAGGGATTTCTCAGTATCTACCGGGCATTATGTTGCGAATTTGTTATAGAAGACCCGGTATCATGCTTACTGCGCTCGTATAATTTGCGCAGTAAATGGATGGATACGATTTATCAGATAGAAGAGCTCCAAAGGAGCTCACCCGTCGGCCTATCTCTGTGGTGCTTGTTAAGGCGAAGGGGATTCGCGATTTCTTTTGGTGGGCGGTCACAGGATCGAACTGTGGACCTCCTGCTTGTAAGGCAGGCGCTCTAACCGGCTGAGCTAACCGCCCATGGCGGGAAATTCTTAATTAATAATCGCATGCCTGGCCTGCCGAACCGATCGAGACTCGCGGTCTCAGGGCGTTAATTTCCGATCAGCTGTGCGTACACACTTCGCGCCACGCCGATGTCCGTTGTGCCCTTTACGATCGCTCTTCCATCGGGGAAGACAGTCAAATCATATTTCGGCAAGGCCAGCCGCAACGCAAATTGGTTCACCCGCACCGTACCTAGCGGCCGCAGCCGCGCCGCAAGCTGCTGGAGGTCAATTGCCTGTGAATGCTCATGGATTTGCACCGCATTCCTGCCGCAAAGGCTGATGGGAGCACGCCTGCCCTCTTCCAGATAACGGAATTCGCGCCCGACGCAAACGGGACAATTCGGATCGGGTTCGCCCGCCTTTATCTGCCTGGCAGTTCCTTCCCAAACATCCAGCGTATGGACGCGGCACTCAAAGTTTTCCCAGCCCACCAGCAAACGCAAACCTAATGCCACCTGCAATGCCGCGACTGAGGCCGTTGCCGAGGCGAGAATCCCGTTCACATCACAGGTCCTCTGAAATCCGGCCGGCCGCTCGGGGTAAACACAGGCGAGACAAGGTCCCTTTTCGGGCCAGACGGGCATCACTATACCACTGCTCCCAATCGCCGCTCCGTAGATCCAGGGAATGCTCTGCTTGACGCTAAAATCGTTGAGGAGATAGCGCGTTTCGAAATTATCCGTGCCGTCCAGAATGAGATCGCAATCTCTCAGCAACTCTTCCACGTTCGAAGCCGTGACGTCCTGCACCAGAGGCTCTATTTGTACGTGCCGGTTTAGCCGGCGCAATCTTCGTGCTGCGGCAATGGCCTTAGGGGTCTCCTTCTCCGCATCGGTTTCTTCGTATAACCATTGCCGCTGGAGATTTGTATATTCAACGTAATCGCGGTCGATCAGCCGTACCCGTCCTACGCCTGCCCGAACCAACGCCTCGGCTTGGAAACTCCCCAATGCGCCACAACCTACTACGGCGGCCGACGCACAGCAGATTTTTTCCTGACCGCTTTCACCTATGGGAGAATATCGGATTTGCCGGGAGTAACGCTCCTTCTCATCCGGTGACATATACGACGATCCTAACAGTCGCCGCTCGTTTCAGTTTTGTTCTGTTGCTGCTGCTTTCGACTTCAATCGCCACGTTAGCAACGGCCCAGGAGCGCGCCACGACGGGCAGTGAGGCTATTCACGAATATGAGGGTCGGATCATCGACTCCATTCAGTTCGAACCGGCAGATCAGCCGCTCACGAGGGAAGAACTCGAGCGGAAACTGCCATTTCGTCCTGGTTCCCTGCTCACTGCAAACGGCGTAAGACAAGCCATACAAAACCTGTTCGCCAGTGGCCGTTACTCGGATCTCGCTGTCGACGCCGCCCCGACCGGTACGGATGTAAAGCTTCTTTTTTTAACCAAGCCCGCTTACTTTGTGGGGAGAATCGTCGTGTCCGGCGTTAAGCAGCCTCCCAACAACGGCCAATTGTCGAGTGCCACCAGGCTGCGGCTCGGAACGCGCTATCGCGAGAGCGACCGTGACCGCGCCATTGAATCATTGAACTACCTTTTGCGAGAGAACGGCTTCTATCGGGCAGATATCAAAACTGCTCTTACCCTTGATCCAGAAACCGAAAGAGCGGACCTAGCGTTTAACCTTACGTCCGGACCACGCGCCCGCTTTGCCGGACCGGTCATATCCGGAAATCCTGAGCGCTCCGAGAAGAGCATCATGCGTGCCACTCATTGGAAGCGACTTTATGGCCTGCTCGGATGGCAGGATGTAACCGAGGCACGCGTCCGTCAAGGTCTCGATAATTTAAGGCGCGGATATGAGAAACATGACCAGCTTCAGGCGAAGGTGACGCTTACCAAACTCGATTATCAGGCCGCGAGTAACACCGTGACGCCATTTCTAGATCTTGAGGCCGGTCCTCGGATCGTTGTCTCGGTACAAGGCGCAAACATTGGCCGGGGAGAACTAAATCAGCTCGTGCCGATTTTTCAAGAGAAATCTGTCAATGCCGATCTTCTCGCCGAAGGCCAGCAGAATATCGCGCAATACTTGCAGTCGGAAGGGTATTTCCAGACCGCCGTAACTTACAAGCGAAAAGTCGATGCTGTCTCTCAGGAGCAGATTATTGTTTACCAGGTGACTCGCGGCAGAAGGTACAAATTTGTTCACTTATCTATCTCCGGAAATCATTATTTCCCGCGAAACGCGATCCGCGAACGCCTCTATGTCGAACCGGCTACCTTCCCGCGTTTTCCTTACGGTCGCTTCAGCAGCGCCTACCTGAAGCAGGATGTTCAATCTATCGTCAGTCTGTATGTTGCAAATGGCTTTCGCGATGTGAAGGTGAGTTCCAGGGTGGTGGCCAACTATCGCGGGAAGCGGAACTTGGCAGCTTTTATCTCGATCGAAGAGGGTACCCAGTGGCGGGTTTCACATCTTGCGCTCGAAGGCGCTTCCCCTAAAGACCTCGCCAGCCTCCGCTCCCGTTTAGCCTCAACCGCGGGCCAGCCTTTTAGCTTGACCAGCATAGCCGATGATCGCGACGCGGTTCTCAACTATTACTACGGGCAGGGTTACGTAGATGCGGCGTTCTCCTTCTATGAGACGCCGAACGCCCGGCCCTACTATGTAGATTTGAGCTATGTCGTGACCCCAGGGACTCAGGAGTATGTTCGCGACGTGCTGGTCAGCGGCCTCGAGACAACGCGCTCGAAACTCGTGAACGAGCGAATTAGCTTAAAGGCAGGCGAACCTTTGTCCCTGACAGGGGAAACAGATAGCCAGCGTCGCCTTTATGATCTGGCCATCTTCGCCCGTGTCAATACTGCTGTTCAAAACCCGGACGGAGACGAAAGCCACAAATATGTTCTCTACGACATCGACGAAGCTCGTCACTACCTACTAAACGTGGGAGTTGGCGCGCAGATCGCCCGAATCGCAGGCGGCGCAACCAGCCTCGACAATCCCGCTGGCAGCACTGGCTTTGCTCCGCGCATAGCTCTTGGCGTCAGCAGAATCAATTTGTTCGGGCTTGGTCAGACTATCGGATTGCAGACTGCCCTCTCGACTATCGAACAGCGTGCTGCGCTTACATACTTCATTCCGCAATTTGGGGCCACCAGCAATTTGAACCTAACCACAACAGGGCTGATCGAAAATTCAAACGATATCCGCACATTTACAGCGCACCGCCGGGAAGCTTCTCTACAGCTTGGGCAAAAGCTCTCGCGTGCTTACACCCTGCAATATCGGGCAGTTTTCCGGGATGTGACGGTGAGTAATCTCAAGATCAATCCGTTGCTCGTGCCTTTGCTATCCCAACCCGAGCGCCTCGGTCTCGGCGAGTTCTCTATTATCGAAGACAAGCGGGACGATCCCGCCGATGCGCACCGCGGAACCTATTCGACTGCGGATTTCAGTTACGCTCCTCGCTTCTTAGGGTCTCAAACAAGTTTTGTCCGTGGCTTGTTCCGCAATTCCACGTATCATCAGTTTCATCGTGATTTGGTCTTCGCCCGCAGCACTCAATTCGGAATCATCAACCGGACGGGTGGCGGAAACACAATACCTTTGGCCGAACGGCTGTACTCGGGCGGGTCGAGTTCGCTGCGCTCCTTCCCGGACTTCCAGGCCGGCCCTCGCGATCTCACGACCGGGTTTGTGCTCGGTGGAAACGCGTCACTCGTCAATAATCTTGAACTGCGCTTCCCGCTATTTGGCGATAATGTCGGGGGCGTACTCTTCGAAGATGCAGGAAACGTCTATAGCAGCGTCGGAGATATCAGTTTCCGGTTTCGCCAGCGAAATCTGCAGGACTTCAACTATATGGTTCAGTCCGCTGGATTTGGGATCCGTTACCACACGCCTATCGGACCGGTTCGCCTGGATTTTTCCTTCAGTCCGGACGCTCCACGGTTCTTTGGGCTGAAGGGGACGTTGCAGGACCTCATCAACAACACTGCCACTTCGACCGTTCAGAAAATTAACTCCTTTCAATTCCACTTCTCCCTTGGGCAGGCATTCTGATGAAGAGCTTCCCCGTTCTGATAGCCCTGCCAGTTTTGCTCACCGCCGCGATAGTCGATCGTGTAGCGATTGCAATTGGGAACCAGGCGATTACCGAGCTGCAAATAGATGAAGACCTGCAAGTGACCGCGCTGCTGAACCATCAGCCGGTTTCTCGCGACGTGCAGTCCAGACGCAGTGCAGCCGATCGTTTGGTCCAGCAGTTCCTGATTCAACGCGAAATGGAAACCAGCCGTTATCCTGTACCCGATGCTGCGGAAATTGATAAATACTTCCAGAAAGTGGAAGCCGATCTGGGCGGAGTCTCCCGGTTACCAGACCTGCTCAAGATATATGAGCTCGACGAGAGCACGCTAAGAGATCACTTGGCACGCCAGTTGGCGGCACTAAGTTTTATTGAGTTTCGCTTTAGGCCGCAGTTTTCTGTCGCGGACCCGGAGGTTCGCGAATATCTTCGAAGTCAGCCATCGGCTAACCAGGACTCCGTTCGACAACTCCTTATTCGCAAGCAAACGGACGATGCGCTGAATGCCTGGCTGGAAGAGACCCGGAAACGGTTCGATATCGTTTACCTCGATAAAACGCTTCAGTAGCAATGCGCAAACGAGTACATGGGCTCCTCGCGATCATCACTTGCCTCAGCGCAGCCCTCGTGGTTTTCGCCGTTCTGGTCGCGAGCCTCCTTCAGACAAGCGAATTCAGAACTCAGCTTCGAAATTGGACAATCGCCACTTTGCAACGCGAAAGCGGCGGAAGAGTCGAGTTAGCATCGGTTGCTTTTGAATGGCGTAGTTTCACGCTCCATCTGAATGGTCTTGTGGTCCACGGCACTGAACCTGGCGGCTCTCAGCCGCTTCTTTCTATGCCGTCCCTTCAAGTCGGACTTCGATTGACCTCCCTTTTTCAGCACGGTATCGATGTTTCCAGCGTAAGTGCGGAGAGGCCATCGATTCATCTGATCATTGCGTCGGACGGCAGTGAGTAATCTGCCCTCGCGCAACAGGGGTTTCATAGATGAACTCTTCGATTTGCAAGTGGGCCGATTCGGACTGGAACACGGCTCGCTCTTGCTCAATGAAACAACTTATCCATTTACGTTGCGCGGCCATGACCTAAAGACAACGCTGAAACAAAACGCGGATTACTCGTCCTACGAACTTATTTTGTCCTCGGGTGGCATGCTTATGGGGGCTCCGTGCTGCCGAGACATGCCGGTCGATATCGCCACCCAAGCGACACTCCGCAGGAATCTAATCCAGTTTTCACGGATTACTTTGCGGTCTGGCGACTCGAAAGTGCAGGCAGACGGAACACTCACTCACTTCAGCGATCCGCAAGCCAAATTCGACTTTACCGGCACTTTAACTGTCCGCGAAGCCGCTAGGGTGCTTGGCATCGAGGCTCTTCGCAACGGCAGTTTCGCTCTCCGAGGAACGGCTCGCTACGATCGCGAGCAAGGCGCGTCGGCATACGGCCGTCTGCAAGCGAAGGACATGGCGTATTCTTCTCGAGCCTTTACGTTCCGCAGCGTAGACCTCGTTTCTGATTTTCGAGTTGCGCGGAGCGGCTTGACCATGGATCAAATCGCCGCCAAGCTACTGGGCGGGACCTTCTCGGGCGGGGCAGCGCTCAAGGAGTTCCGGACCCTTACAGTGACCGGCCGGGTTTCAGCTCTCAGTACCCGAGCTATCGCAGAATCGCTTTTAAACAAGCAAGTGCCGTGGAACGCTCTCGTAAGTGGGCCGGTTACGGCCAGCGCTAACCTCTTAGACGCCGGATCAAAGTTTTCTCTACGCAGCGTCCTTGAACTTACTGCCGCTTCAGGAGGAATCCCGCTATTCGGCCATGTGAGCGTCTCTAAACCCCTCAACTCGGGCTTCCTGTTCGATGAGTCGCAGTTGGCTCTGCCGAACACGCGAGTTGCATTTCAGGGTTCGCCTGAAACTGGGCTTAAAATGGCGTTCGACAGCACGAATCTATCCGAGATCAGGCCAGTGTTGCCCAGACTGGCCGATTTACCGAATTTCTTGCCCGGCGGTTCCGTCCACTTCAGCGGCATGTTACGAAACCTCCCGTCGCATCCGGTAATCGTCGGAACACTTACTCTCGGCAATTTCGAGATCGCACAACTTAAGTGGGATCAGGTGCGCTGGACAGGTACGGCATCTTCGCAGTATTTGGATATGTCCTCATTGGAGATGGACTCAAGTCTGTTGCATGCTTCCGGGAGAGGGTATGTCGAGCTTCATAACTGGCAAGTCTTGGAGAATAGCGCAGTAGGCCTGAACATCGAGTTCCGAGGTGTTGATTTGCCGATGCTGCTTTCGGAATGCTGTTCGGCAAAGCTACCGATCGAGCATGGCATCGCTTCAGGCACAATAAACATTTCCGGTTTCATCAACCGCCCGGCTGCGAGCGGACACATCGTTCTCCAAAATCTTAGTGCCTACGGCCAAAAGTTTCGCAAGGTTGAAGCCGATGCAATGCTCTCGGGCAATGAAGTACAGCTCAAGAATGGCACGCTGGAAGGGGTGGAGGCCGGCGTTCTGCATTTTTCGGGAGACTACGCACGAACTTCAGTAACCTGGAATGATGGCCGATTATCAGTCAATCTCGATAGCAGAGAGTATCCGCTTTCGAACCTAGTTCCCGGATTGAACGGCGATCTCGAAATCCAAACTGAGATGTCAGCGCGGATTGCCAAGGGCGTTCTTAGGCCCTTGCGGGCAAATGGAAACCTTGGGCTCCACAATCTCACAGTTAGTGGTTTGAAGTTGGGAGACATTAGTGCTCACCTAGCCACGGAAAACCAGGAACTCAAGCTTGCGCTCACCGGCGATCTTCGGGAAAGTAATTTGCGTGGCGATGCGGAAGTTTCACTCACGCCGGCGAATGACATCCGGGGCGACATTCGCTTCGATCGAATCAGCCTCGCCGCAGTCTACGGGCTGCTAAACCCGGCCCAAAATCGGCGGCTACCGTTTGCTGGCTTTGCAAAAGGAGGTATCAGCTTTCAAGGCCCGCTCGAGGATATCGCGCTCTGGCAGGCTAAAGTTGACATCGACCAACTCGCAGTCTCCTCTCCTAATCCAGGGGGTTACGAACTGCGTAATGCGCGCCCTATTCTGCTCGATTGCGCTAATGGAACGGCGGATCTGCGCAGCTTTGAGTTGGCCGGCGACAATACCAGCCTCAAGGCATCCGGTTCCTTCGGATACTCCGCAAAGCGCGCTTTGAATTTAAACGTAAATGGCAACATAAATCTGCAATTGCTGCGCCTGCTGGACCCCAGTCTCGAATCGAGCGGCCAATCCCAGATCAAAGCTTTCATCACTGGGTCACTCGACGCTCCGTCTGTGGCAGGCAGCTTGGAGATCGATCACGGTTCGCTGTCCTCGGCGAGTTTTCCCAATAGCTTCAGCGGCGTGAACGCTCTAATCGGATTTACTAACGACCGCGCCACGATCGAAAGACTCACGGCTGAAACGGGTGGGGGTAAAATCAGCGTCGGCGGCTTTGTCGCCTTGGCGCACGCCGGATCGCTTGCTTACCATTTGAACGCTCGCGCCGAAGATGTTCGCGTTCGTTACGCCGGCGGCATCAGCGTCACGAGTAATGGGGATCTCCGCCTGACGGGTACCGGCGCGAGTAGTCTCCTGTCCGGCACGGCAACCATTTCGCGCGTCGTCTTCAATCCCAACACTGATCTCGGCAGTCTCCTCACCGGCTTTGCAGCCGCTACGCCTGCGCCCGCCAACCAGGAGGGGTTTTTAGCCGGAGTGCATTTAGAGATTGCAATACAAAGCGCCTCCAACTTGCAGCTCAGTACAGCGCTCAGCCGCGACGTCGAAGCGGAGATCGATTTGCGGCTGCGTGGAACGTCAGAGCGGCCCATCTTGTTAGGCTCGATTTCCGCCAATCAGGGAGACATCCGGGTTTTTGGCTCTCGATTCAGCATCAATCGCGGCGAAATCAGCTTTCTCAGCGCCTCCAAAATAGATCCAGTTCTCGACTTGAATCTTCAAACCCAGACCCGCGGTATTGCGGTGAACATTATGATCTCCGGTACGCTGAATAAACTGAATATCGCCTATCGATCTGATCCGCCCCTACAGCCGCGAGACATCATCGCTTTGCTGACAGTCGGCCGCACTCCGCAAGAAGCGGCCAACGTGCAGAACACGCAGGTTGCCGCAGGCACGTCCACGCTTCCGTCCAGCGCCACAACGGTGCTTGGTCAGGCAATTTCTTCCTCTTCCGGACGCCTCTCTAAACTGTTCGGCATCACGAATATCCGCATCGATCCTCTTATCCAGGGCACTACCAATACGCCCGAATCGCGACTCACGCTCGAGCAGCAGATCTCGCGTTCTATTACGGTCACCTACGTGACAAACCTGGAGCAAACCTCGGAGCAGATCTTTCGGCTCGAATGGTCGATCAACACGCAATATTCGGTCGTGGCCGTGCGCGACGATAACGGCGAGTTCGGCATCGACATACAGTACAAGAAGCGATTCAGATGAGATTACGCGCCGAAAAGGGAAGGCTAAAGATCGAGCACAGCATCATTGACGGCGTGCGTCCTGTTCTCGAGCGGCTACTGCGCGATCAATCGCAGATTCGCTCGGTGATTCCAGGCGTCATTCGACCTGTGCGCGACGCCAAAGGCGAGCCGGTCATTCGCGTCACTGTTCCGACTGCAAACGGCTGGAAAGCAATTGCACTCAGTTCGGGCGCGCGCCAGGAAATCTTCATAAGTACGTCTCTGTCGAAAAAGGAAGTCGAGAGTCTAATCCGAAACGCTCTTGACGCAATTTTGCGATAAAAGAATCGTTAAGCTAGAGGACATCCAATATGAAAGCCGACCGAATCGAAGTCTCCTGGGACGAGCAAAAAAATAAGTGGCTGGTTCGCATCGTGGTAGGCGAAGAGGTGATTCGCCGCTATTGCAACGATCCGAAGAACGCCGATCCTCAACAACTCAGCTCGTCTGCAATCAAGACCGCTGCCGAGGAAGGCTACGAGCTGGATCCAGCAGACGTGATCGTAAAATAAACGCCCGCTACTCGTTGCGAAGTGCGACGGTGGGTCAATCGACGCGGCTCGCCGCGCCGGGAAATAACAGGCCGCGGCGGTAATCACCACGATCCCAAGCGCAGCCGCAACCAGCGAAGCGGGATCGTTCGGCGTCAAACCGTATAGTAAGGCGCTCAACATACGCGTCGACGCGAATGCCAATGGTAGTCCAATCAGGATCCCGACGGTGCTTAGCCGCAACCCTTCGCGCAAGTCATCTGATCAGAGTCAACTATTTTTCCCGTTCGCGGTCAACTATTTTTCCCTTTTTTTTGAGCGAGCATAGTCGTGGTCGGGCGGTGGGAATGCGAGAAAACGCGCGAGCGTTTTCCAAGGGCTGTGGGAAGCGGTTTTTGCTTTCCATCAGGCCGTCATTTCCAGGGCCATCTTGGGTTGTTTACGATTCTTCTTTGGCCTTCTTGGCCTGTTCGACTCGGTAGCTCGGGATGTTGAGCTCGAGGATGACGCAATGATGAACGAGGCGGTCAATCGCGGCCGCCGTGGTCATCGGATCTTTGAAGATCCCTTCCCACTTCGAGAACGGCAGATTGCTGGAGATGAAGACGCTGCCACGCTCGTAACGTTCGGCCAGTAGAGTGAACAGCACCTCCATCTCTTCCCGACTCTGTTGCACGTAGCCGAGATCATCAATGATCAGGCCTTCGAAGTGCGCCAGCTTCTTGAGGAAGCGGCTAAGCTTGAGGTCGCGTTTGGCAACCAATAGATCCTGCACCAGAAGCGCCGAGGTGGTGAAGTACATGCGCCGGCCGCGAGCAATCAGTTCCTGGCCGATGGCACAGAGAAGATGAGTCTTGCCGCTGCCGGGATTCCCGAACGCCAAGACGTTTTCACGCCGGTCCAGCACTTCCCCTTCGATGAGCGACTTGGTTAAGATCGCCACCTTTGGGGGCAGCCGTTTCAGGTTGAAGTTGGCTAAGGCTTTCTCTGCCGGAATGCGCGACTGACGCAGCAACCGTTGGATGCGCTTCTGCTGGCGATCTTGACTTTCGCGAGTGACCAGATCCAGCAGGTAACGTTCATAACTCAGGGTTTCGCGCTCCGCCAGACGAGCTGCTTCTTCGTAGGTCCGCCGCACTGTGGGTAAGTGCAGTTCCGTCAGACTCTCGGTAAGGGCGGCTTTGACATCCACGATATCGGTCGTCATGCCGCCGTGTCTTCCCTTGTCAGCAGGTCGTCGAAGACCGCGAGCGAGACTGGGTCTACAGCAATGTTGGTCAGCGGAGCGGGAGCATTGTCCTCCGTCAAGCGAGCGGTTTCTTCCGCGTTCAGAGCTTGCTGACTCCCCAGCAAAAACCGAATGGCTCCTTCGACCAATGCCTCTCCGCGGCGAGCTGCCAACAACAGGAGCGCCAGGTACTCTTGAGCACCACGTTTCGGACCGTGCTCTTCGCGCAAGGCATCGTAAGCCAAACGGAACCAGCTGGTCGGGAACAGATCGCTCCGGTAGCGATAATTTTCAAACGCTCCCGGCTTTCGGACCAGCCAATCGATAATGTGGCGATAGTCGATCCGGTGTTTGCTTCGGCCGCGCAAGCGCGGCAGCTCTTCTACTTTCCGATCGGCGTACCAGATCTCGACCATATCGGGGCCCACTCGTGCGTCCACCATCTCGCCAATCAGCCGGCTATGCACCGAGTAGATGTTTCGGTGAACTGTCACCAGGCTGCCTGGACTGACTCGCACCCGTTCCCGTCGCACCGAATCGAGCCGCTGCTCGGGAAGCGGCCGCAGTTGTGCCACTTCGTCTAGATATCGTTCTCTCCGGCCGGCATTCAACCGCGTAAACAGCTTGCTCAAGAACACCTGGTAGGCTGCCACCGCCGGAAAGTCCCGGCTGCCCCGCATTAGTAACGCTTGCTCGGCGGCTTGCTTAAACCGATAATGCCGTTGTTCCACATCTCCGTTTTCATTCGCCTGACCGGCTTGGATCTTCTGACCACTGATCCGGTAATGCCGCAACAGCCCTTCATAGGCTCGCGTGAACTCTTTGGCATCGCACAGATTGTTCACCGCCGCGCTCATCCGATCCGTTCGATGTTCCCAAGGCACGCCGCCCAGTTGCCAGAGTGCATTCTGCAGCCCTTCGCTTAGACTCTCAAATGTCTCTGAATAACAGATGCTTCCTGTTTCCCAGTTCGAATAACTCAGGACAAAGTGATAAATGAGATGCGGAAACGACTGGCCATTGATCGTCACCCCCAGTTCCCGGCAGTGCGTAAAATCCGATTGGCACAGTTCGCCCGGCCGATGCTCTTGCGCAAAGAACACCTCGCGTGGCGGCCCTTCCGTCGCTCGCCAGTAGCTAATCCGGCGCCGCAATGTCCGCACCTGCCCGTCACTGAACCGGCCCGGCTGCGCTTGCTGCAGATGCTCAAAGATGGTCTTCGCCTGCAATCCTGGTTCGACGGCGAGCAACTGTCGAATCTCGTCCCAGCTATCGGCGAACGGATCAGGTCGCGTTCGCCACGTATGCTTTGGTCGCATCTCGCCTGGTAGGCGCCGATCCCGCAGGTACTTTCGCGCTGTCTTCGGGTCCATGCCCGCCTTCGCCGCCGCAATCTCCAACGCCCACTTCCGCCCTGCCAGCCGCCAGAGTCGCTTTACCTGCTGATCGCTCACCATACAAGTCGTCTCCGACTTGTACCGCTTTCGCCTTCCTCGCCATCGGGATTTTTAATTGTCCCTGGCTGAATTATGATTGTCCGTGATCAATCATCCAAAGCACCCGGCCCTTTTCGGCTCCTAGCGCCATGCGTATTCCCATCTCGGGCGTTCGCCGGCTCACGCTGTAGGCGATCGTGCCGTAGAGACCAGTTGCCACCAGCACTGCCGCAAGCAGGCCAAAAAACATCGAGAGCCGCGCGATCAGACGGTCCCCGGAGATCGTGCTATCGAATTGCGCGCGCTGCGTCATCGGTTGCAACATCGCCAGGTCCGGCCCGAAGCCTGTCAGGATCTTCTGCAAGCGGGGGATTAGTGCTTCCGGGTCTCCGTTCGTCCGCAGGTCAACGTGCATGGTGCCGATTCCTTCGAGCTGCGTGTACGGGAAGTAAGCCATCGGTGTAGGGTCTTCCCGTACCTCCGTGTATTTGCTGTCGGCCGCCACTCCTACAATTGTGAACGGCATTTTGGGAGTAAACGAAACCGTGTGTCCTAACGGCTCCCGTCCGTCCAGATATTTCGTAACAAACGTGCGGTTCACTACGGCAACCTTGGCCGCTTTGGGTCCATCCGTATCGCTAATGTCGCGTCCATATAACAGCGGCACGCCTAACGTCCGGAAGTAGTCAGGACCTATCGCATTCCAGCGCAGCAGCGATGATCGACCGGGATGCGGGTTCTTGCCATCGAGCACCGTACTGGTATTGTTGCTCCAATAGGATCCGAGGCGGTTCTGCACGAGCGTAACCGACTCGACGCCAGGCACTGAGCGCAAGCACTCCAGCAAGTCGCGATAAAACACCACCACCTTCTCGTCGGCATTGGCTCCGAATCGCGGGCTCACGCCAAAGACCAGCAATCCAGCAGGCCGGAATCCGAGATTCACATCCTGCAAGTTCCGCAACGTGCGCACCAGCAGCAGAGTCCCCACCAGCAACACCAGACAGAGCGCCACCTGGAGCACGGCTATTAAGTTGCCGGTGCGGAGTTTCGATATGGTGCGAGATGCCGTGGCCGACGAAGTCTTCAGCGTTTCGCTTACGGAAACCCGCGCCATGCTAAACAGCGGAGCCAGCCCAAACAGAAAAGCGGCCAGCAGGGAGACTGCCAGCGTGAAGAGCAGCACTCGCCCCTCTGGCGCAAGACTCGCCTGTATATCCGACCACCTTCCCAGCGCCCGGGTCGCGCCGAACGCAAAAATCCACCCCAAAACTCCTCCGGCCGCGACCAGCAGCATGCTCTCTACGAGCAATTGACGAAATAGCCGCGCGCGGCTGCCGCCCAAAGCCAGCCGGATACTGAATTCTCGCGCCCGCGCGGCATTACGAGCCGCCAAAAGCATCGACACATTTCCGCACGCAATCACGAGCACCGCTCCCACCATCGTCAGCAGCATCGTGAGCGGCTTGAAGTAAGCGTCCCGGTACCCCCGCAAGCCGCGGGCCTCCTCCAAATGCAGCCGTGTCAGCTTCTCGCCCCGTGCTGTTTCCCGCCCAGGTGTTCATAAGCCGCGTGCTCAAAGACCGGGCCAGCTGCTGCTTCCGCTTGGGCCTTTGTCATGCCGGGCGCAACCCGCGCCGCGAGCAGAAGGCACCACCAGTTCGGTGAAGCGTAGTAGTTCTCATCCTGGGATCCCCAAGCGTTGAAGTCCGGCCGGGTCTGCAACGGCACCCAGAGATCTGTGGGGTCGCCTCCCAGTCCGATAAATCGCGACCCCGCTACCCCGATGACTATGAACGGGACGCCTTTGATGGAAATAGATTTCCCCACTACGTCGCAGTTATGCCCGAAACTCCGGTTCCAGAATCCGTAACTCAGCACCGCCACTTGGGCATGTTCGGGTTCGTCGCGCGGGTTCAGCAGCCGTCCGCATGCGGCGCTCACGCCCAAGCCAGTAAAATAATTGCCGCTCACCATCTCGCCCGCCGCTTCTTGAGGCAGGTTGCCGGACCGCACCGCAATTTTATTGAAGCCCAGCGGTACATACGCCATCACATCGGCAAACGCTTGGCGATCCTGCCGCAGTTGCTCAAAGACATACTCGCTGAATGATGTCTCGGCGTTCCCGTGTTCATCGCACCATCGGGCTGACCGTCACACCGCACAAAGAAAACCTGCTGGGGATTGCGCACCGGCAGCGTTCGCAACACGACGGAATTTATGACGCTGAAAATCGCCGTGTTCGCGCCGATGCCGAGTGCCAGCATAATAACCGCGACCGCCGCGAACAGCGGGTTTTTTGCCAGCCCGCGCACGGCCTGCCGTAAATCTTTGAACAGGTCCTCAAACATGCAATTGCCTCGCAATCAGAAACTGATGATGCTACGTTGAGATACTCTTTCTAGATTTCATGTAGCAGATTCTCTCACCTCTCGCGCCAGGAAAGTTTTACGAACACTTGCAGCTAAGCCCCCCATCGACGACCAGGAGCGCTCCCGTTATATACCGTGCTTCATCCGACGCAAGAAATAGCGAGGCATAAGCCACGTCCCAGGCATCGCCCATCTTGCCAATAGGCACTTGCTCGTTTCGCTGGCGAATCATCTGTTCTAATCCTCCGGGCCCGTACGCGTCCTTAAGTGGTTCGCGGATCATGGGAGTATCGATTAATCCCGGTAGGACACAGTTTGCACAGACACCCTTACGCGCGTACTGGACAGCGATATTCTGAGTCAACTGATTCAGTGCACCTTTGGAAGCGTTGTAAACCGCCGAAGGATAGCCCGTGTAGCGGATTGAGGCAATCGACGAAATGTTGATTATTACGCCTTTCCCCTGCTTCACCATGACAGGCAGAACGTATTTGCAAGACAGGAACGCACCTTTGACGTTCACTTGCATATGGTGATCCCAGGCCGCTTCGTCGAGTTCTTCAGGACCGCCGACTGCCAGTATTCCAACATTGTTGAGCAGAACGTCAATCTGCTCGTAGCGATCGAGACACCGATGAACCAGAGCTTTTACGCCTTCAGGTCTCGAGACATCGGCGCTGAAGCTAACTGCCTCGCCGCCTTCGCGTCTGATGATACCTGTTGTTTCATCGGCAGCTTCAGCCCGAATATCGACCGCGAAGACCTTAGCTCCTTCTCTCGCGAAGAGGACAGAGATAGCTTCCCCATTTCCCCACCCGGGACCGCTCGAACCGGCCCCGATCACGATTGCTACCTTGTCCTGTAGCCGTCCGCTCACGCTAGCGTTGGGGCTTGGCTCCAATGCTGCTGTCTTCAGCATCCTTGACGGAGCTCTTCTTTTCGTCTTTCGGTTCTTCCTCGCTCTTTACAGAATTCTTGAAATTCCGGATCCCCTCGCCTAATCCTTTTGCCAGATCCGGAATCTTCTTTCCGCCAAAGAGCAGAACGAAAACCACGATGATTACGATCAGTTCAGTAGGCCCAATCGTTCGGAACATTCCGTCTCCTTATGCCGACTTCATTGTAAACCGCAATCGGCCAGCCGTGCAGGATGATCCTTGAAACAGGTCAGCGCTGAAAGACGGCTCCCACGACACGTAGAATGATGCTCAACAGGATCAATGGAGCTATCACGACCGCCGCCTTACCTTTCGTCACTCGAAATGCGGCGCTATAGATAAGCACCATCATCACGATCCACCAGATCTCGAAGACAGAGAAATAGCCCAGCAGGGCAGCCAGCACTTTGTTGGTTCCCGCCGGAAGGAAAATGTCCAGGCCAAGCGCGGGGCGCAGTTCCGCAAGGGACGAAACCTCTCCTTTGGCCTTCAGAATAACGACTCCGGCGATGGCGGCAAGGACTTGAATGAGACTGCAGCCCGCTATGAGATTGAAAAGCTGCCGGAACTTCGCGTTCACCGTGGTGACCGCGCTCATCCCGAGCAAAATCGCGGTCTGGATGGCAAAGATAATGGCAGCCATCACGGGCGCAAAGTACATGCTGATGCGCTGGATGGTCAAACCCATCTCCATGCCTTTCTGAAACTGCTCTGGCGTGGTGCCCGAAGGCAGCGGCGTCACCTCCATCACGTGCTGGGTCATAGGCATGATCACGTAGCTCGCAATAACTGAAACGATCGAGAACAGAATCAGCGGCGCGACCCAGAACCATTTGCTATGAACGCGCCTAGCCGCCCCGGCCGGATCGATCAGGAAGCTGCCCATTCCTGTGACATCGCTCCCAAAGTTTTCTCCTGAACTTGCCGGCAACTCGGGTGCAATGGTTCCCATGTTGGTTCTCCCTGTAAATCGATTCGCTCCGCATTATAGCGGGTTTTTGCCGGGATTGCGTCCAGTTTCGGCAGGAACTAGCGGCGAGAGATCCCACGAGTGATTTGATCCTGGATCATTCGGGTCGATGTTGACCGGTGACCCTCGAAGATGAAATGATCGCCGCTGCTCGCGCTCGATCCTGCTCCTGAAGCTTCGTCACAAGGGCAAACTCCTTGCTGGCCTCTTCCGATCTATCCTCCTTTTTCAAAAGTTGCGCGAGACGATAGTGCGGCTCGACGCGGTCGGGAAAGTAGGCAACGGCCTTCCGAAAGCTCTGCTCAGCTGTGGCCGCATCACGCAAAGCTTCGCTGGCTTCACCGACGCCGAGCCACGCTTCGCGGTATTCGACTCCACCTTCCAAAGCGCGTCCTGAAAAGTGACAGCGCCTCAACGGCGAGGCCCTGCTTCAGAGCGATGTCGCCCAGATAATAGAGAGAACTTCCCGAATGGGGATTTAGCTCGAGCTCGCGCTGGAAGTGTCCGACAGCCTCGTTGAACCGGCGCTCTTTCCAATACAGGTATCCAAGATCGAAATTCAGACCGGGCTCTCGCGGCGCTACCTCAATGGCGCGAGAGAATTCCTGTTCTGCCGCTGTTGAATCGCTCGTGAGGTTATAAGCTTCTGCCAGCAATTCATGAACGAAAAGCGAATCGGGATAGTTTGAGGCAAGATCGGCGAAGCCCTTCATGGCAACACTAGGTTTTTGACCTTTGCGCGCCGCGCGAATCAAAATGTAGAGTTTCTCTGGCGAACCCCTGCTCTGGCCGATAGATGCTTGTATCTGTCCCAGGGCATCGTTCCACCGGCACAAGCGGTATGAGCATAACCCGGATATGTATTCCGCATCCGATATGTGCGTGGCGGACCGAGCGGCTTTTGCCAGGTGCGGCAATGCCTCTGTACAGCGATCCAGGTGGAACAAGCCAAATCCCAAATTGAATTGATAGTCGAGATTGGAGGGCTCTTGGCTGACAGCAGTTTGGAATTCGCTAACCGCCCGCCGGTAATCGCCTAATTCCAGATAAATGGCGCCGAGATCGTTGTGGGCATCGGAGGCGAAGGGAGCCGATTGTAAGCCGATCTCATATTCGGCCGCGGCTGCCTTCATATCACCAGTCTGAAGTGCGGCAGCCGCCTTTCTGAAATGCTCGGATGCATTGGGGGCAGACTTTTGCCCTGTCTGCCCCGCCAAGGTCAGCGCGGCTAGAAAAAGGCAACCATGCCTCCCGCACAAATAAAGGCGGCGTGAGATAGCATCATTGTTTCGATGGCGTTTGCTTTGCTGTTTTTTTTGTTCTCGGCAGCCGCCGCTCAGAACGGCCACCTGGCGCAAGGCATTCAAGCGATGCAGGAGGGGCGTTTCCAAGAAGCCGTTCGCGAACTTTCGGAGGCTGTAAAGCAAGAACCGCAATCGTATCAGGGATATTTCAATCTAGGGCTGGCATATACGCAACTTGGGGCGCCAGGCGAAGCGGAACTGGCATTTCGGAAGGCAGTGCAGTTAAATGGCCCGTCGCCGGCTGCTCGTTACAACCTGGGCATGGCTCTACTGCAGCAAGGCAAGAGTTCACAAGGTATACGAGAACTAGAAGGGGCAATCAAACTCGCGCCGAACAATGCTGAGATGCAGTACAACCTGGGGACTGCGCTTTTGGAGGCGGGCAAGGCAAAGGAGTCGCTGCCCCATTTGCAGGCAGCCGCCGCCGGAATGCCGCAACCCGAAGCCGTGGCTCAACTCGCGCGAGCGCAACTTGCCTGCGGACAGCCCGCGGCGGCGCTTCGTTCTCTGGAAAGGCTGCCGGCTGAAGTGAGCCGCAGCTCGCCGGCTTTATTCCTGCGAGCGCAATCCTACGCTGCCGGGCAGAATTGGGCGAAGGCCCTGGACGGTAGAGGATGCCCGCAAGCAGGACGGCCCGCATGCCGAATATTTGTTATTCGAAGCGCGCGTTTTGCAAAAGCTCGGTAGGCCGGAAGAAGCTCTGCCTTTGCTCAAAGAAGCCGGCGAACTCGATCCGAAGTCCGCCGAGATACCCTACAGCATCGCGTTTAGGGATTACGTGCTGGATAGGCATGATGAAGTTGCCCGGGAATTGGCAAGAGCTATTAAGATTGACTCTTCAATGGATCGCGCCTATTTCCTGTTGTCGATTGACAAGCTCACAACGGGGGATTTAGCGGGCGCAGACGCCGCTCTCGCCAAAGCGTTGAGTCTTCGTCCGAAGAATCCTTTTTACTGATGCATTTACGGGATGACTTTAGAGCAGAGTAATAAGACGGCAGAGGCAGCCAGCGTATTCCAGCAGGTGATCGTTTCATCGCCCGCTTACGCCTTGCCGCATTATCATCTCGGAAGGATACTAGCTTCAAATGGCAAGTCGGCTGAAGCGGCGGCCCAACTCCAGACGGCTGTTCAGTTGGAGCCGGAAATGAGCGAAGCGTGGTACCACCTTGCCCAGGTCGACAAAGCTCTCGGCAGGAGCAGCGAAGCAGCAAAAGCTCTCGAGCACTTCCAGAACCTGAAAAGCGGCGAGCAGGACGAGCGGCAGCAGATGATTCAATCCATGCAGCAAGGCCTTGGAATCACCAAATAGCTTTGTGACCGAGGATTTCTGGCGAGGCTCCGCAATCAGAAGACAAACTTCACGGCGAATTCGAGAATGCGGGGATCTAAGGCGCTGGTGATTTGCCCGAAGTTGCCGGAGCCGACAGTGGTACTGACGCCCGAGGGGTTGAAGTTGGTGTGGTTCGCCACGTTGAAGGCCTCTGCGCGGAATTCAAAATGGGCCCGTTCCTTTATTGGAAAGTTCTTGAATAGGGCCACGTTGAATGATTTTTCACTCGGGCCCTTGATCGTGCCGACGCCGGCGTTAACCGAAGAAACCGTTGAGTGGTGCTGCAAAGGCTGCCGTATTGAACCATTCGGCAACAGTCTGCGGATAGGTGAGTGGCCCCACCACGTTGGGGCGCGGTGACCCCGAAGGTCCAGTCGTGCCGGTCACCGAGGTCGTCAAGGGGAAGCCGCTCTCGAGGACTACGATGCCAGACAGACTCCAGTTTCCCAAAATCTCTCCCATCACGCTGCTGGAGTTCTTGAGGAAGGGCAACTGGTACACCCAACTGCCCGTGAAAATGTTGGTCCGGTTGAAGCCGGCCGGCCCATAATCGGCGCTGATATAGCGCGGATTCTGCGGTGTACTGCCGCCCGCCGTGGTAGAGCCGACAGAATTGTTTGCATCCGTCAGTGTTTTGCCGTACGTGTAAGCAGCCGTGACCGTGGTTGCATTCTTGCGGTAAGTGAATCCGCTCTGGAGGGAATGGTAATTCGAATTCCCGTCGGTGAGTTCACCGGAGATCACGTTGTAGCCGGAGTACGGGATAAAGGGGGTGTAGGTGCGAGTAGCCGCTACGCTTTTGTTCAGGCAAGGATCGAAATTGAAGCCTCCCGCCGGAATTCCTTCACCAGGAGAGAGACAGGAGGTGCTGAAGGGAGTCGAGACGGGCAAGGGGAAGTTTATATCCTGATTCACCGGGAGATGATGCGCCGCGCTCCCTACATACGCGACGTTCCAGACCGCACCAGGGAAGAACTGGTGCTCGACAGTGAAATTCCAACTTTCTAGTTCATCGGGCTGGAAATTGTTAGGTACGAGATAAATCGAGGGAGGCGAGGCCGCGCTGACTGAACCGGCCAGAGGATTTGTCAGTGTGCTGTTGAACACCGTTGCGGTCGATTGGTAGGGCGGGTTGGTGAGGGCATTGCCGTTGCCGTTCGCGATATTGAATGGCGTGCGGCTATAGCCCATTCCGAAGCCGCCGCGGATCACAGTCGTGCCATTGCCTGAAACATCCCATGCAAACCCGAAGCGGGGAGCAAACAGCGTTTTCCGAGGCACAAACAGCCCCAAAGGAACACCATTCTGGCCGGCCGTAACGATTCCTGTCAAAGTATTCGCGGCCGCGCCAGAGGCCGTAACCGGCTGGCCGTTGGCCCCGAGTACGTAATTGCCGTTTGGTAGAACTTGCGGAGCTTCAGCAGGATTATAAGCGGTGGCCTCGAAGTTGCTCACCGGAAGCTGGACTGTGTCGGATGAGAAGTAGTAATAGCGCAAGCCCAGGTTCAACGTCACGCTGCGGCTCACCTTCCAATCGTCTTGCACATAGGGCTCAAACTGGCGGTAGTGGTCGTAGTAGCGACGCTCCACGTTCTGTTGGCTGTAACTGGAGTCCAGCCCGAGGAGATAATCGGCAGCCGGATCCCCGGTGTGCACGCCATTGAAGGTGAAAACGCCGTTTGTGCTCGAGAATGCATTCTGCCGCTTAACTCCGAATATGTAGAGCGCGCCGGTCTGAATGACGTGCTTTCCTTTGACTATGCTGAGGTCGTCTGAGACAGTGCCTTCCCCGTCGCTAGCGAAGACGGGCAGCGTCGCGCTTCCAATTCCGGCGTAGCCGCCAGAGATGGCGATCTGGGGAGGGCGATTGAACAGTTCGGCGTCCGGGTAGGCTTGCGGAATCGAAACGCCTGCCGGATTGATGTCCTGAGGACCGAGCAGGCGGGGCTTGTCGAAGGTCTCTACCACGCTGGTGGTGTTCACGATGGTGGGCTTGATGGTAGCGGTCAAGCGGACCAGAGCGTTCAAGCCGGTTGTGCCGATGTTGGCCTTGGTTACGGGATTAACGTTGCCGTTTCCGCCAGTAGGGCCCCAGCCGGACATATCGGGAAGATCATCGGTTACATTTTCGTACATGACGCGCGCCATGACTGCGAACCGCTGGCCGATGTATTGATCGACGCGATATGTATCGTCGCGCTGGTTCAGCTTTTCGACGTTGATCGGATTGGTGTAATTGACGAACTGATTCGGGATGAGTCCGGAGGAGGGAAAGAACGCGTTGGCTAGCGCTATTGAATTGGAATCCAGGCAAGCAGGATTGAGCTGAGTGGGAGAGAGAATGCAATTGGTCTTGCCTTCGCGAGCCAGTAAGGCCTGGCCCGTCGCATCCAGCTTCAAACCGCCGCTTGGGAGAGTGAAACTGTTGCCGAAATTCCCGCCGAGCATGGCGGGCGTGATGAAAGCGCCACGATCCACAACACCGTTATGAATGATCCGCCATTCCTCGCTTCCCAGGAAAAACGTGCGATGTTTGCGTCCACTGTAGAGCTTTGGGATCGTTAGCGGCCACCCACCTCGAAGCCAAAGATATTCTGCCGAAGCGTGGGAGCTGTGGGCTGAAAGAAGTTCCTGGCATGGAACGCGTTATTGCGAAGGAACTCCCAGAGCGTCCCGTGATAATCGTTGGTTCCGCTCTTCGTGTCGACCATGATCTGACCCCCGCCAGCCATCCCATACTTCGCACTGTAAGCATTTTTTGCTACCTCGAATTCGGCGATGATATCGATGGGCGGAAGAACGTTTATGTTGGTCATGTTGCCAGTATTCATGTTGTAAGTGCCGTCTATGGTGTAGGTCGAAGTATCGACACCCTGGCCGTTAACGACTAACGTGGTGGCGCCGGTAAGACCGCCCCCATTCTGCGCGCTGGCTCCCGCAGTGTTGTTTACGCCCGGCACCAGCATCCCAAGCTGCTGGAAGTTTCTGCCATTCAACATGAGATTGGAGACTTGCTGGGCGTTAATGACGCCGCCGGATTGCCCGCTTTCCGTTTGGACCTGCACAGCGGTGGCTTCGACGGTCACCTCGGTTTTCACATTCCCCGTCGTTAACGAGAGGCTGCTCTGGAGACGCTGACCGGGGCCAGTATGAAGTTCTTAACTACCGATTTCTCGAATCCCGCTTTGTCGACCGTGATCGTATACGTACCCGCGATCAGCGATTCGGCGGAGTAGAATCCGGCATCATTGGTAGTCTCTGTTTTCGATATACCGGTACCCTGGTTCGTGACCGTAACGGCGGCGGCTGGTACGTAGGATCCTTGAGCGTCAGTAATCGTTCCGGAGATGGCGCCTGTGCTTGCTGCCTGTCCGAAGGCATACACGGCCGAAACCAAAAGCAGAGCAAGTATAGAAAAGACGTTTTTCACGATTCGCCTCTTTCCAGGTCAACTTGAACTTTTGCGACTACTTGTGCCGAATAGTATCACTCCATTTCAGGCAAAGCAATAGCATACCGATTGCGTTTTGGACTGTGAAATCGGGGCATATCTGTAATTGGGATTTCTCTACTCGACCGACCACCCATCGCCGGATTTGACGTCCTGCATCCCTCTACACCTGCAGCGTTGGTTACGCTTATGGATGAGTTATGAAGATCTTGGCCGTCATTCTCTGCACGGCTCTGCTGGCTGCGTGCAGCCGGAAGTCTCATACCGCTGCCGTTGAGCGGCATTTCCCGCTTACTGGCAAGGTCGTCGCACTCGACGCTCAACACCAAACCGCCACCATCGATGCAGCGGCCATTCCCAATTACATGGGAGCCATGACGATGGAGTATCCGATTAAGTCGAAGAGCGACTTTCAATCCTTACACACGGGTGAGCAGATTACCGCAACCCTCGACGTGGCCGGCGACGATAGCTATTCGGTTTCGAACGTGAAGGTACAAGGGGGAAAATGACACGCATGTAGGGATGTCAAAACCCAGCGTGATGTAATCCGGCAACTGCGGCCGCGGCAAGTAGGCAATAGATGCCGAACAGGTACCACTGACCTTCTTCGAGCCAGGTGCTCAGCCATTTGAGCGCGAGTAGGCCGGCGAGAAACGCGAAAGCGGCTCCGACCAGACTTGGAAGTACCTCCGAGCTCAAGCTGGAGGCGGTTTCGATGTGGCGAGCCTTCATGAGCCTTAAGACTTCACGGGCGACTACGGGCGGGGTGAGAATCACGGCTAGAGCGAAGCTGAACGCCTCGGCACGAAGCTTAGGAATGCCAGCCAGGATGCCGGTCGAGATTGTTGCTCCCGAGCGCGAGAACCCACGAAAAGGTAAACACAGACCCTGCACCGCGCCAATTAGCCCGGCTTCCTTCATTCCGAGCCGGTCAACATCCTGCAGATTGACATTCACGCCGGAGCGGCGCCTCTCGAACAGACCTGCAATTAAGATCAAGATTCCTGCCGCGGCCAATGCCGGTGCGATCAGTTCGAGATGGCTGAATAACTGCTCAATCTCTACATCAGGCTGACCGCGGAAGGCAGTTCGTTCGATAAGTTTCTGAAGAACCTCTCCGATGATTCCCGTGATTACGGTGGCCACGATAAGCAGCGATGCGTAACGCTTAAGAACGGGCGCACTCTTAAAATAGGTTTCGCGCCACTGCTTCCAGAAGTAGACGATCACTGCAAACATCGTCCCGGTATGCAGCATGACGAGTAGAAGCGTCATTGCCGGGGAGGAGGGATCCAACCCCATCAGCTTTTCCGCCACCACGACGTGGGCTGAGCTGGAGATGGGAAGCAATTCGGCTAAACCTTGCACGAGCGCAAGAATAATGACTTGAAGAAGATTCACGCTGAGGGTCTCAAGTCATTATTGCTTTGGCAGAGATTTGAAGCTGAGGATCACCTTGCAAGATTAGTGGGCGTAGAATTTTGCGCCATCTGACGTAGGCCCGCGCCAACAACCGCGAAACGGTAGCGATGGACAGTGAAGAGCCGCGCCGCATCGGCAGCCGGGCAGCATCCAGCCCGGCCTTGGTCCCCTCTTTTAGCATGGCCCCGCTTGAATTCCGCAAATACCCCGACCATCTGCAGCAGCATGGCGCAGGTCGGAGTAGTGATGCGGATAGCCTCGGTCAAGCAGCGAAATCCGGATCTGGCTTCCCCCAGCCGCTCCATGATCGTCAGGGCATCACGGAGCGACCGCGAGAGGCGGTCGAGCTTTCAAACCACGAGGACATCACCCTTCCGGAGATGCTCCAGCAGGCGATGAAGTTCAGGTCGGTCCCAGCGTCCGCCGGAGGTTTTCTCACGATATGCGCTCACACCGGGCAGCTTTGAACGCTGCCACCTGGGCAGCGGTGTCCTGGTTGTCTGTGGACACTCTGGCGTAGCCAATCAGCATTGCACAAAGGCATCGCGAATCGAATTGCTAATGCAATACCTTTTTGCAACGCGAGTCCAGCAAAATCGCTGGTTTCCGCAAGATTACGCCCTCTCTGGGGCAGGAACAGTATCCCGACCCGTCGTTTTGGAAGGGCGTGCCTAGTCTTAGCGGGACTCGTGGAATCCGAGCGCCGATATCGCGGAGGTGTTCTTAAGGCAAAATCGGTTTGAATCCCAATGCAGCAGCCATTTTCTCGGGAAATCGTATGGTTACGAAGCGCGGGTCGCCTTTGGACTGAGGGCTAGCAGCCTTGTACCCGAACATAACGGATCGATTTCCGACCTGAAATAGATCATCGAAAATCCTGCCTATAAAACAGTTCTGTGTTCAGGGTGCGGGCAAACGCAGGATCGCTTATCAACAGCATAAGATCCGGCCCAATCTCGGCTCGCACTCCACTAGGACTGCGCTTGAACGCTTCGATCGCCTGTGGATACACCACGCGGTACGCAGTGGGACGCCGCTTGTCGAGATAGTGGAGATTTACAAAGTTGTACTTCTGGTCAATGATAAATCCGGCGAGGGCCAGCGGCAAATAAGCAAACGCCAACGTCAACAGAAGAGGCGTGAATCCCGCCCTCTTTTCCTTCGCGAACTCCCCACATGCCAGAAACCAGAGACCTAAATTGATCGCCAACACGACCGTGTAGCCTACCAGAATGACTCCTGAGCCCGGTAGCGAACTGCGAAAGATCTTGTCTTCACCTGAGTTCCAGACCAGCGCAATGGCCGTCACGAGAAGAACTACCGCTCCTCGTAAAAAATAGCCAAAGCGCGAGTCGAACCACTGAGGCAACCCGACTCTTCTCAAAGGGAGCAAAACCCATTCCAGAAGCACTACGCAGAAAAGAGGAATGAACTTAAGGCCAGTGATAAACGGATAGATGACGGCCGGCTTGAGAGTCGTCGCGTTTACAACTGAGTCCACGACCTGCGGAATTGTAGCAGCACTTGGAATGTAAGCCATAATTGCGGCGAAAACCACCGCCACACCGGCCCGCGCCGGCACGGTATCCTCCGAACGCCTATACATAATGACGAGGAGAACGCAGCCGATCCCACACATAATAATCGCGACGCCGTACGATCCGTTTACTGCGGCCAACCAAAAACCAACGGCAGCCGCGATGATACCGGCGATCAGAGCGAAGCTCCAGAAACGCCGTGAAGTCGGGCGACCGAGTTGCTTCAACTCGGTCTGTTCGGAACTTTCCACGCGAATAGGATCAGCCATTGGTGCTTCCGAGGCTTGATCAGCAATCTCCGAAACGGGGCCGATGAACTGATATCCGTCTTTATGTGTGGCGATGTAGGCTGGGGCTTTGGGGTGATCGTTCAGGGCCCTGCGAATCAGGCGTATGCAGGTATTTATCTGCTGGTCAACATCTATTTGGGCGGGGCCCCCCCTCCCAAAGATGACTCTCAATCTCGACACGTGGCACCGCTCTGGGGCACTGATCCAGAAGTAGGAGAAGCAGTTTGCCCGCTTGCGGCCTGAGGTGGATTTGAGTCCCACCTTTCAGGAGTACCGCATTGTCCGTGCGCAAGCTGAACGGACCGAAGTTGTAGAGAGTGGCGCTTCCTGCCATGACGGATGAGAATCTTATCAAAATGCAGCCCACACAGCAATATACGTAACTTGTCTTGAATGTTTGTTTTAATCGCACATTCCTGAAAATTGGGCCGCCCATTGACAATGAGGTCCACGCGGTCATATTCTGCCTCGTAAGCAACTCAACGAAGCTGCGGGGACCGAACGGAGGAATCAATGCGAAATGTTAGGCGAAAGGAGCAATCGATTTTCACATCAGGAGTTTTTGTGAACTTATTGGCTCTACGCAATCTGCCACTTCTCCTCTCCTGCTTTATTCTGATCCCGTCCGCATCCTGGGCTCAGGTCCGGCTCTCTCCATGGGCCGTTCCTGATAGGGGTGTAGCGGGTGTAACGCAGGTCAACATCACTGGTGCTGGCTTTCCAACTGGTACGATACCGCCGGGCACTGTCGTGATATCGATCGCGGACACTTGTGGTGGCTCCGGCGCCATTGCTGCATCAGCGTCGAGTGTTACGACTATTTTGGGGAGTACCCGCAGAGTAGAGTTTCAGGTTCCTGGCGCGCTCACTGGGGGTCTCTACGCTTTGTCACTGAGCGGAAGAACCTTAAGCGGAGCCAGTTTCTCCAGCACCGACTGTTCCAATTTGACGATTCAGCAAAAGGTCGTCTCGGTCCCGAACGTAGTCGGTTTGACAAAAGCTGCTGCAACGACTGCGATTCAGGCTGCTGGTCTATTTGTTGGAACTATCACCACCGCATCGAGCGCCACAATACCTTCAGGGAGCATTATCAGTCAAAGCCCTGCCGCAGCGACACAGGTGAATTTGGCATCTAGCGTTGACCTCGTGATCTCCATTGGGCCAAGTGGAACGATCCCAACTTCAATCGGCATCGAATTTAGCCAGGACGTTGTAAGTGCGGGCACAACGATCACATACTCGGCAATTCCGCTCGACGCGAACGGGAACCCTGTGCCTGGTGTGCCATCGTGCGTTCTGAGTGCAGATCACAATGCTGCTTCGGGGACTTTACCGCTTCTAGGAGCCTCGATAACGACCTCGTCTGATACACGGGGCATCTACACCGCCACTTGCACGCTTTCTACGTATTCCCTAACGGCGATCAAGACGTTCACGGTAATCGCTCCAGCCGGAACCGGCACGACGCAACCCGGTTTGTTTGGCACCTTCTCTGACGTCATAAATGCTGCGAGCCAGACGACGTCAGCAATTGTCACTGCAATCCACGCGAACGACACGAGTGAGGTCAACGTGCTGCTCACTCAGCTACGGACTGAACGGGATGCGGTCGACTACGACGCGCTTAATCGCAGTACTCCCTTCGCACCCGAAGCGGGCTTTCCCGCTCCGCCAGACCAGCTGGCTTCTTTGGGGATCAACCCGAGCCCGCAGGATTCCAACGTGGGCCCGTATCTCAACAATCTGATCGCACAACTCAACCAACTGACCACTTTCCTGCAAACACATCCACTCGCTACTCTTTCGCCCACGGATCAAACTACATACACCCAATTGCAGTCTGGTCTCAGCACTTTGGTCTCCCAGCTCGCCACACTTAATCCGAGTGCCTATGGTGTGGTTGCAAATGAAAGCATGTGGAATCTCCTAGGAGCGGATGCACTTCCGCAGTATTTCCAAGAATTGGTTGATGCAACGGATCAGTTGCTTGTGGCGAATGGTTACACTGGCACGGGTAAAACGGCTGTGCTTCACGACTCACAAACATCCGGTTCAACTATTCGCCCCGACATCTATGTACACCAGATCCAGCCAGACTTCTTCGGCGTTTCTCTGGAAGGCCTCACGCTAGCAACTTCTCTACAGCTTCAACTTATAGGGCGGGTTTATACTCAGTATTTTCAATATCTGATCAGGGCTGAGTACATCCTTCTGGCACGCGACGCCTTTCAGGCTTTTAAAGGGGCCCTTCCGCTCGATGGAGTCATAACAAGTGGAGCGGGATTGTCATTCAATATTTTCCACGCCCCCGGAAGCATTATCGAGAGTTCGGTCGTTAACTTGATGCCTCAAAGAAACGACATATACCTCTTCGGCCCAGACGAGGAAACAAAAGTTGCGGGACCAATTGCAAAACTCGTGACAAACCCGCCCAAGAACGAGGATGAGCTTTTCAAGGACTTCCAAGATATTAGGGACGCACTCTCACCCCAAAACTACAAAGAGTCTCACCAACTGCCTGACAGCACGACAGACTTCTGTTATTTAGGAAATTCTCCGCCGTGTAACCAAGCCGTTTACTCGAACGGATTCAATAGCGTTTATGCTACCGGAGGGCTTCCTCTACCCGCACCGGTATTGATTCTGGTGCACAATCTTGACGGCTCTCAGGCTGAGAACGGCCTCTGGGGATCGGGGGTATTCAACTTCTTGCCAAGCAATTAGCGCTTCAACTCAACCGTACAGCCGATCCATGGTGAACAGCATCTGTTCACGAAAGAGCTTGCGTTTCTTAACGAAGATTCTACGGAGGAATATATGCACCAAACGTTTACACGAGCATTCTTGCTGATCTCGGCCGCCGCTCTTGCACCTCTGCCGATATTCTCCAGTGCAGTGCCGATTGGACTCGTTTCTATTGATGTAACGACTCCACCCGCAACGGCCCAATTCGATGTTTCAAATCTGAGTGGGGCAAACGCACTCCCGCCTGATTTCGCTGTGATCACACCAGTTTCACTATCCTCCCTCCTTCTAAAGCTGACTTTCGTCGGCAGTCCACCGCAGACTCTCGACCAGTCTCAATTCATGTTAAACACGGATGGATTGTCTTACACTGGCAAGGATCACTTCGATCTCGACTCAAATCCCATCACGGCAGCAACCTTGACGGGCACTTTTAGCGCGACTACCATTACTCTCAGCAATGGAACGACCGTGCGCGTGTCGCCCATGTTTAGCGCAACAATAGTAGACGCTTCTGGAAAATTGAAGGACCAGGATTTTGCAATCATTGACGCAACTTCAACGACCAGCGCCACTCCCGAGCCTGGCTCGCTGCTGTTGATCTCGAGCGGCGTTCTGGTCCTGTTAATTTTTTGCCTGATTCGGAGAGAACGGCAATGCCCGCGATTTGGAATCCCTCAGTCGTGGAGACCTGAGCCGCAGAACTCCCGCGTCTAATTGACATGCGCTGTGGGCATCAACCGCAGACATCGGTCGATTTGCAGGGCAAGGATTTATAGAGAAGTAAAACGAAGAATCGGAAATCAAAGGAGCTTCTTGTGATTGTGAAATCTCGTGCGATGTTGCTCGGCATGACCATTCTGCTTGTGTTCTTCTCTGCACAAGCCAATGCTGATTCTTTTAAGGTATGGGTCGGCTATGCAGATAGCTTGCGCCCCAGTGGGTTTTTCCCCAATCCTTTCGCCGGCGCACCAGGCGTGGTGTATTCTGGCCTGAGCACAACTCTATCGCTCGACTCCGGCGCCGTACGCATCGACAACACGGGTAGTACCCCGCTCATCATCACAGGTCTGACCGTTACATTGAACCCGGGTACCGGGCCCGTACTATTTTCTCTATGGAGTGCGCCGGTAACTTTGGTGCCAGGGCAAAAAGCAATTTACGCTCAAACCGCCCAATATAATTTCGATAGCAGCGATTTCGGCTTCTTAGGGCTTGTTGGAATAGATAAAGCGCATCCTCTCGGCGGCTGCACGAATCCTGGAGTGCTGACAGCAACTCAGCAGCACGATTGCATTATTGACGCACCGCTTGTTTCTTTCAACGAAAATGGTCATCCAGTCAGCTACGTGGACACTGGAACCGTTCTGAATACTTTCGGATACGATTTCATCTCCGGTTCAAGTGATGGCAATGAGTCGATCAACTGGAACGTGATCGGAACCGTTGCAAATCGTGGCGGTAGCAGCACACCGGAGCCCTCCACTCTAGCGTTGCTGGCCGCCGGCCTTCTATGTGGAGTTTTTGCGCGAGGCCGGTTCGCCCGCAAGTCCTGATCGCGTTTACCAAGGAGTTCACGGATGATTGCTCGTGTTGGATTTATCACCGGCATTCTGATGTTTTTTGCCTCAAGCATTTTGGCGGACCGAATCGTGGTCGGCCATGATGTTAACACTTTCTCCACTTCCGTCGCCGGGCCTGACGAAGATCAGTTCGCAGTAAATATCGCTGACTGGTTAACTGGCGCTACTTCAGGCAATATTTTGGCCGTGGAATCATCGCCGGGCGATGGAAGCCGCGATTATGCGTCTAATGTCAAAGCTGCGCTTGCCAACGCAGGCTTCACTATGACCTACATCAGCAATCCAACCACTGTCTCTGCAGAGACGTTAGCGGATCTGCAAGCATATAACGCGGTCTTCGTCGGTGAGACTTATCCGAATCAGACGTCAATCAGTTCATCCGCCTTAACCCAGTACGTGAACAGCGGCGGCAACGTTTATATTTTCGGCGGAGTTGACGATTCGGCCTCTACTGAAGCTGCCCTCCTCAACCCGTTCCTGCGGAGTTTCGGGCTTGCTTTCGATACGACAAGCTACAACGGGCTGACGGCCGTCAATGTTACCAGCACGCATCCGATCTTCAAGGGCCTGACGGGAAAGACTCTGGGATCAGGCAATGGGCAAGACATTCACGATCTCGGTACGAATCCAAATGCTTCGATTGTCCAGTTCCAGGCGCAGCACGGCGTCTATGCTGTAGTGAATGGTCCTGCTGTAGCGGTCCCCGAGCCAGTGACATGGTCTCTCGCGTCTCTCAGTCTAGCTCTGAGCGCTCTTTTAGTCCGGCATCGGTTTTCATAATTATCGTTCGAGATTCCAGCAGCAGGCAACAGCATCTCTTCAATGGCTGAGCTGCAGAGACGTTCCTCTGAACCCTCTTAAAAGGCTTGCCAGTTGAAGGGTACGCCAAATAGCGCTGAAGTATCATCAAATAATTCTGAACATATTCGCAGGATTGTACTTGCGTTTGGTCCAACATAAAGGACGTTGGACGTTATGTTGAGTAAGAAACTGCTATCCCGGTCCCATGACTATGCCTTGCTGCCTTGATGAGCAGGATGACGAGATCAGCGGGAAAACCAGAGACAATGCGATAGTTCACCCAGTAGCTCGGCTCAATAGCCGTGCAAAGTTCTACGCCAGATACGTCGCAAAGCGACGGCTGGGAATTAGGCGTGAACTAGCGGCGGCGCGACGGCTTTGGCGGCGCTAGCGGTCTCGAGCGTGAGTAGAATGAGCGAAATCCAAACCAGATCGGCGATGAGCAGGTGGGTGAGTTGCATCGCCAGCGGCGCGAGAAGCGCAAGATTAACCATGCCGACGGCGAGTTGAACGATCGTAATGGAGATCACCAGCATGGCCGCCCTTGAAGTCGCAACCGCGACGGCCGATCTCCGCAAAATGGCGGCTGCGATCCACACAATATAGGCTGCACCGACGAGAGCAATTAAGGGATGCAGAACCCGCAAGCGCAACAGCATGCCCGAAGTGCTCGCGAAATCCTGCTGCATCCCTGCGTTCAGCGAAGAAGCCGGAAAAAGCGTATCGCCAAGGGCCGTGATTGCGCCCGTTATGCTCACAACTATGGCGATCGCTAGGCCCAATAGAATCGGTTTGGGAGCGTCGCGCAAGCGCAGTCGCTCCGTCCCCCCGTAAGCCGCCCAGGCGGTGATGGTGAGCGCCGCGAGTAGCAGCATGGTGTTTGTCAGATGGGTCGAGAGATACCACGCCCGGCCTGCCGATTCATTCTTCGCCACTAGCCGGAACAGCACCAGACCTGCGCCAAGCAGCGCTTCGATCAAAAGAAATACGAGTGAGTAAATCGCATAGCGGCGCACGGGATGCCGTTTGCGAAACGCCACAAACGCCCAACCCACTAGAGCGAGTACAAGAAATGTGTCGAGACTCGTCGATAAGCGATGCGTGAATTCGATGGCCATGGGAGTGGCCATTTGGTCCGGGATGAATTGCCCGTTACAGGTTGGCCAGCTTGCTCCGCAGCCGTCGCCCGAGAACGAGACGCGGACGTAAGCGCCCCACAAAATGACGGGGAGATTATAGGCCAGCACGCACCAGGCGAACCGGCTGAACCACTTTCGAGACTGGGCGGAGGCGTAATCCATCTAACTACTGCGCCGGCGCCTCTCCGCTGTCATCAGGATCGCCGCGATGGTTGAAACTTCGGTGATCCTGCCGTCGAGTGACATCTCGACCGCTTCTTCAAATGGCCGCCAACAGATGGCAATCTCCTCCTCCGGGTCGGGCTTGGCTCCAATCAGACTCAGGCCGGTTGCCAAATACAGCGTCTGAAGGTCGTCGACCACGCCGTTGCAGCAATCGACAACCGTGAGAGTCTGCCACTTCCGAGCTTCGACACCTGCCTCTTCCGCCAGTTCACGCCGGGCGACTTCGAGCATATCGATTTCACCTGGGTGTGAGCCGCCGCGCGGAATTTCCCAGGAGTAGTGATTGTGCGGATAACGCCATTGACCCACCAACACGATCTCGTCGTGCTCATTCAGCGCCACAATGCCTACGGAAGGACGAATCTCAACCACGCTATAGATCCCCGGACCCCCATCTGGGCGCGTCACCTGGTCTTCGCGCACCCGAATCCAAGAATTGCTGTAGACGATCCGGGACCCATGCGTTTGCCACGGACTATCAGGCAAGGTGCTCAGGCTGCGCCTCCCCGCAGATCTCCGCCAAAACAGGCAAGTCTACGTTTCCGCCCGAAAGGATGACGCCTACGCGCTCAGGATTGCCCGGAACCTTGTGATGCAGCAGCGCGGCTGCGGCGACGACGCCGCTCGGTTCTACCAGCAGCTTCGTGCGCGTTAGCAGAAAACGCATCGTAGCCTTGATTTCATCTTCTGAAACGAGAAGCACGCCATCGACGAGCCGGCTGACGATCGAAAAAGTTAAATGGCCGGGAACTGGTGTGCGAAGGCCGTCGGCGATAGTCGGCGGCGAAGGGATCTCGACACGCCTGCCGGATTCAAGAGACAGATACCAATCGTTCGCCAGCGCCGGCTCCACGCCAAAGACGCGGATTCCGGGCCGCAAGGCCTTAGCAGCAATAAGACTGCCCGAAAGGAGCCCGCCACCCCCTAGGGGAACTAAAATCGTCTCTAGGTCCGGTTGCTGCCGGAGCATTTCGAGTATTGCGGTGCCCTGTCCGGCGACAATCCAGGGGTGGTCGTAGGAGGGCAGCACCAGCGCGCCGGTCTCCTCGGAGATGGTGCGCGCAATGGCTTCGCGGCTCTCGGTATGGCGGTCGTGGAAAACAATCTTGGGCCCGTATGCCTGGGTCGATTCAAGCTTGGATTGCGGAGCATCCTTCGGCATCACGATGGTGGCTCTAACGCCGAGATGCGAAGCTGCGATGGCAACGGCCTGTGCGTGATTGCCGGAGGAGAACGTGACCACGCCGCGCCTGCGCTCCTCCGGAGCAAGGGAAAGCATGAAATTCGTGGCTCCCCTGATCTTGAAGGCGCCTCCGCGCTGCAAGTTCTCGCATTTGAAGAATGCTTCGGAGCCGCAGGCCCGATTGAACAAACGCGAGGTAACAAGCGGCGTCTCGCGGGCGAGTTCACGAACACGCAGCGCGGCTTGCTCGATATCGGCAAGCACGATCTCTGCTTTTTCAGCAATAGGCATCAGTAGCCTGCTTTCTTATCGACGACATTGATAAGCGGCTCGCCTTTCAAATAATGGCCGAAGTTCTCTACAAAAACGTTCATCGCGAGGTCCAGCCAATCCGGATCGTCGGTGCGATCCGTGCAATGCGGTGAGAGCAATACGTTTTTCATGTCCCACAGAGGGTGATCGGGCGGCAGCGGCTCTTCTTCGTAGACGTCGAGCGCGGCCCCCGCGATCTGGTGCTGTTGCAATGCATAGACCAGAGCCGCTTCGTCTACGACCGGTCCGCGGCCAACGTTAATCACAAGCGAGGTTTTCTTCATCGCGGCAAACTCAGGCGCGCTAATCATGTGCCGCGTCTGAGGTGTTAACGGCGCGGCAGCCACCAGCACATCTACCCCGCTCAACATTTCGTGCAAAGCCTCCGCCGGGAAGATCCGGTCCAGAATCGGATCATCAGAGGATTGTTCCGGCCGTCGGCGCGTCGCATGTATTTTCATTCCGAGGCCATGAGCCAGTAGGGCGCACTCGCGCCCGATCTCGCCATATCCTACAACGCCCAAGATTTTACCCGGCAGCCAGCCGACCATAAAATCATCCCAGCGATGTGCTTGCTGGTTGTCGACCAACCGCCGCCCGCGCTTGTAATGAAATAGAATGCCAAAGATCACAAATTCGGCCAGGGAGCGCTTGAAAACGCCCTTCGCGTTGGTAACCGGAACATCGCTTGCAACCAGCTCCGGAATAAGCAGCTTTTCTACGCCGGCAGCGAGCGACTGGACCCATTTAACTTTGCGGGTGTGGTGCCAAACCTCCGCGAAGTCGACCGTTTTGCCAGTCACACTGGAGTAGAGAACGATTTCGGCCTCTGGCGCATGTTGGCTGAGCGTGTGGGTGTCATTGCCAACCCAAATGTTAGCCAGATCACTTATCGGCTGCAGCCCCCTTAGTACATAGTGACCAGGCGGACAGACCACCAGAACATTCGGCTTATGCATGGGGAGTTACTTACCATCCTATCCAGGCCTGTTGCGAAGCGAGTTCGTTTGGCAAAAAGCGCAAAGCTCTAAAATGAAAGGGTGGAAACACGTTGTACGTGCGGAGCCGTTCTTCCCGAGGGCGCCCGCTTTTGCCACAAATGTGGCAAGCCGCAGTTTGAGGAAGACATAGCCCGTCTCGCGGACTCCGAAGCGCCGTCTGCCCCCGTACAAGGCCCGCTGGACGTGCCGGGAGACAAGAAGCCGCCGGCTATCGGGTTTGGCAACTTACGCGCCGTGGCAATTACAATGGCGGTGGCCGCATTCGCCTTGGTGGTGCTGCTCGTGTTGGCTATGCTTGCTCCGCCGCTTGGGCTGGTGGTTCTGTGCGCCGCCGGCTATGCTGCTGCCTATTTCTATCGACGTCAGACCGCCCAGCCGCTATCGACCGGGGGTGGCGCTTATCTCGGTCTGATGACGGGATTGTGGCTGTTCCTAGTGTTTGCTCTCTGCGCCGCTGTGGTAGGCATTGAAGTCGGTACCCCAACCGGACGGGAAATGCTGAAGGTAGGCATGGCGAAGATGCCGGAAGCCGCCAAAATGCTCGATGATCCACATCAATTGGTGGTCAGCATCGGCGAGACTCTAATCCCAATGTTCTTTCTGGCTACGATTTCAGCGGCCTTTGGCGGCATGCTCGCTGCCCGGACATTTGCCCGCCGTCCGCAGGCGTGAAACAAGTTCGAAACCCTGAATGAGCCAACCTATTCTTACGCTGACCGTCAATCCTGCGCTCGACCGTATCACAACCGTGGACCGGCTTGTATTCGAAGACCGCGCTTATATTGAATCGACCACTGAGGCAGCGGGTGGACGAGGCATTAATGCAGCGCGGGTGCTCACCAGCTTCGGAGCCTCCGCAATTGCCATCACCACGTCCGGGCGCGATGCAGGGCGCAAATTCGAGGAACGTCTCGAAGCAGACACGTTTGGCAAAGAGATAGTTAAGATCCGAAATGCAATCAGAATTAACCTGACGATTTCCGACCGCCAAGGTCTCTCTATCAAATTGAACGAGCGCGGTCCAGTGCTCTCAAAGATGGAACAGGAGAGGTTGTTAAAGGCCACCGAGAAACTGCTACCCGAGGCATCGTGGCTGATGCTGTGCGGAAGTCTGCCGCCTTCCATGGACGAGCACTTTTACACCAAGCTGATCGAGACCGCCGCGAAACACAAAGTCGAGACGCTGCTCGACACCGATGGCGACGCGTTGCTGCACGGGCTGGAGGCGCATCCGACAATTGTCAAACCGAATCAGTCGGAAGCCGAGAGATTGCTGAACACCGCGCTGATCACGCGTTCCCAATTGATCGACGCGGTTCAACGTATTAAGACGCTAGGGGCTAAGGCGGTGATTCTTTCGCTCGGCAGTCGCGGCGCCATAGCAGCAACTTCAAGCGAGGGCGTGTTAGAAGTTCTACCGCCAGTAGTGGACGCCCGCTGTCCGATTGGGGCAGGAGATGCGATGGCAGCGGCCATTGTCTGGTCACTGGAGCAGGATGACTCGTTAAGCCAGGCGCTTCGCTGGGGAGTAGCAGCGGGAACTGCTTCGGCGCTACTCCCGGGAATCGAGCTAGCCAATCTAGAGCAGACGAAAGAAATCTACCAGCAGACTACGATTACCAGAGTCGTAGTCTAATCGACTGATTAGTCGTACTTCTCGTAGATAATCTGCTTGCGATCGAAGCCGCGCGCCTTCAAATCTCTGCGGACGTCGTCTACCATTTCTTTCAACCCGCAGATGTAGATGTCGACGTTGCTCATTTCCTCAGGAGTGCGGAGCGCCAGTGCTTCATCTAAATGCGCTTGCACACGGCCGACACGCCCATTCCACTTGGCCGACGGGCGTGTCACGGTGGGCATGAAGCGGAATGACGGGTATTGCCTGGCCAGCGCTTCCAGTTCTTCCCGATAGAGCAGGCCGGCCTCGTAGCGAACGCCGAAGAGAAGAGTGATTGCTGGCTGAAGGCGCGGCAGATGATCGAGCAGCATCGAGCGGAAAGGAGCCACACCAGTGCCTGTCGCAACAAATATGGCGCGGCGACCTGGGTGACGCAGGGTGAAGTAGCCGAGCGGTTCGTGCATATCGACTTCGTCCCCAGGTTTGAGCTCAAAAAGCCAGGAAGAGACGAGGCCATCGGGAACCCGATTCAAGCAGAGCTCGAAGCGGTTCCCGGCGCGGGGCGAGGCAATTGAGTAGGCGCGAGTTATATCTTTATCGGCTTTGTGCTCGACGACAGATATAAATTGCCCCGGGGTAAAGTGCAGGTGGTCGACGCCAGGCACTTCAAACTCGAAATGGTGGACCTCTGGCGCAAGTTCCTTCCACTCGAGCAATTTGGCCTTCAGTTTACTTCGCCTCCTCTATATGATGATGCTCGGGGTACGCTCTTCGACGCTCGCCTCCGGCATCATCTGGCGCAGAAGATCTATAAACATGCGGCCCCGCGGGCGCCCATTCTGATTTTGCTGCCCGATTCTGTGCAGAAATACCAGTATCGCCAACAGCGTTGAATCGCGGACGGGCGACAGCGGCTCGCGCTCAGACCGAAGCTTCTGATAATCGGTAAGAGAAGCGGCAAAAGCACGCTGCACGGCTAAGGCGACCATGTTTTCTGGCTTCGTTTCGTAAAAAAGTCCTGAAGACATCGTGCGATGGGTTTGAATTTCTGCTTCGAGGGCGGCCATAACGTCTGGGTCGACCGCGCCAGAGGTGCGTGCGGTAGCCTGAAAAAGCGAATGTATGGAGAACAAGAGGAGCTCTTCGTGCTCGCTTAGCAGTTCCTCGTTCACGGTGATGTCGGAATTCGCTGTTAGCTGCGCTTCGGCTACCGGGACAGGCTTTTCATGCCGGTGCGCTTCCCGCAGGTATTCGCACTCGAGCGGACAGGCAAGCGAAACTTCGCGCTCGGTACCGCAGCAGATGGTGCAAATATCGCCCTGCACCGCGGGACAAAAGCGCTTGGCGCGGCGTTTGCTGCAAATCTTGCAAAGGACCAGATCTGACATCGACTACTGGCTATTATCGGATCAGAGCAAATGAAGAGAGTGGATTTGTATATAAAAGTAAGCGTTGAGCTGGACGAAGAAGAGAAGCCGGAGCGGTTAGCCGGAGAGATCTGCCGGCAACTCGAGAAGCTGTATGCCGTTCGATCGGCTGAGTTGTCAAGCGTCGCGAATAGAGACTGATCAAGTGAAAAGTTCGGCGTACACGCGCAGCAGATAAGCATCGGTCATGCCTGCCAGATAATCGCAAATCACCCGGTACGGCGGGGTGTGCTCCAACTGTTCGCGATAACCGGCGGAAACGCGCTCCGGGTGCTCGATTAAGAATTCGAAGACAGCTTTCATTTTTTCGACAGCGGTGTTGCGATCCGCAACGAGGTGCGCGCAGGAATAAGCGCGGCGAACCAGCAACTCCTTGAGTTGGATATTGAGCTCAGCCGTTTCGGGTGAGAGCTGGGCGATTCTGTGATCGAGAACTCTGACATCATCGACAGTTTGAACGCCGGAACGCTCGGCCGACGCCACAGTACCTTCGATCAAGCCTCCGATCAGCAGGTTCATAAGCTGGCGCTGTACTTCCCAGAAACGCACGCGATCAGAGGCTTCAGGATACTGTGTTTCGGCGTTGTCGATGAAATCCGCGGCACGGGGCACAAACTGACGAAGATCGTCGAACGAAATGAGGCCTGAGGCAAAGGAATCGTCGAGATCCGCGGAGCTATATGCAATCTCATCGGCAATATCGAGTAGCTGAGCTTCCAGAGCGGGACGTTGCCCGGGTAAGAACTCCTGCAAATATGGCTCACCGCCGGGCTCGATTTCGCGGGAGTGCTTGACGATGCCCTCGCGAACCTCGAAAGTGAGATTCAGTCCTTTAAAACGCGGATAGCGCTCTTCGAGAAAATCGACAACTCGGAGAGCATGCAGGTTGTGCTCGAATGCGCTCCCAAACTGGCGCATGCGATTGTTAAGCTCTTTCTCACCCACGTGACCGAATGGGGGATGGCCGAGATCGTGGGCGAGGGCCAGCGTTTCAGTGTATTCATCATTCAGGCCGAGAGTGGCGGCAACGGTGCGGGCCACCTGTGAAACCTCAATGGTATGGGTCAGGCGATTGCGTGTGTGGTCGTCGGAGCCCACGGCAAAAACCTGCGTTTTGCCTTCGAGACGGCGGAAGGCGCGAGAATGGATGATGCGGTCGCGGTCGCGCTGAAACTCATTACGGTAGGGATGTGGAAGCTCGGGATAACGGCGCCCGCGCAGACTCTGGGAAGCGAGGCGCAGGCGGCGCAGCATCTAAGAGGTTACTTGGCCAGTTGAGCGGAAACCTGGTCAGCCGCGCGAGTGACGGCCGGACTTTCGGTCGGCGTTTTCAAGCTTTGGAGAATGCGCTTAGCTTGTTGCGGATTTGCGGTTTCGTCTAACTGTGCTAGCAAGACCTGGGCTTGCGCTTTCGATACCAGGTCAGTAGGCTTATTAACAAGTGACCGGAGGAGATCCTGTGCCTCAGAGTTTCTCTTTGAGGCCAGGTAAAGCTGGGCGAGAGCAACCTTGGCGAGCGCGGCCGAGTCGCTGCTGGAATTGGCGACCGCGCGAAGATCGGATTCGGCCCCTTTTGCATCATCCTTTTGTGCTTTAAGGGTGCCGAGATAATACCGAGCAAGATAACCTTCGCGGGTTCCCCCATCTTTCGCCACAACCTCGGCCAGCGCCTTCATAGAGGCCTGCTGTTTGGCCTCCGGTGTAGCAAACGTTTTCATGTACTCGTTCGGGGGGCCCACTTGAGCGTCCAATACAGTAAATGCGGCCTGTAGATCCTTTTGCCTGATCGAACGGCGGTAGGAATTAAACCATACAGCGGCGACGATAAGGATGACAGCGATGCCGGCAACGATACCCCACTGGATCAAACGCTGCTTGTGAGAGCTGGCATACTGTAGCGCGGTCGAGACTGAATCAGTAAACTGATCGTGCTGAAGCTGCTCCTTTAATTCGTGGCGGGTCAAGCTGAGGGTACTGCCTTCCTAAGGGAATTTTCCGGTCGGACCCGAAGGGTGCCTCCGAGCACGGCCTCATCCAGTTTGGGTGAAATCACCCGTAGAGTAGCATATTAGCGCCTCTTGGGGCTAGGTCTCAAGATGAGTAAGTCAGGCGCGCAGGTCAGCCAGATCTCGCTTGATAGCGAACTTAACTAATCCCGCCACATCGTGAATATCGAGTTTGCGCATAAGGCTTGAACGATATGTATCGACGGTTTTGGGGCTGAGCGTCAAGCGGGCAGCGATTTCCTTGGCGCGGACACCCTCGACCAGCAGAGAAAAAACCTGAAATTCGCGGCTGCTGAGAGACTCGATCGGGTCTGCCTCATGGCGGAAGCCACCTTCCCCGAATAAGGACATGACTTCGATCTGGGGAGAGACATAAATTCCGCCCTGGGTGAACTGGCCAAGTGCCTCGGCCATTTGGCCGGAGCTGGACGTTTTTAGCAGGTATCCGCAGGCGCCTGTCCTAAGTACTTCCAGGACTGTTTTACGATCCTTGCGGGTCGAAAACACGGCGCAGCGGGTGGGCAAATCCTGCTCGCGAACACGTCGGATCACTTCAGTTGCTGCCAAATCGGACAATCCCAGATCGAGCAGTGCAATCGCCGGCTGCAGGCGCATTATCTCGGTAAGGGCCGCTCCCGCCGTTCCCACCTGGGCCACCACGCGAAAACCTTCAATAGAATTGCATAGCGCTGCCAGGCCCTCCCGGACAAGCGTCAGCTCATCGGCCAGCAAAATGTCAACTGGGCGGGGCTCAGGAAGAACGAAGATCGGATTGGGAAGGACGGAACCTAACATGGGAGAAAATCCATTGGAGTATCTTGCGACTGAATAAACAGTGGCCGCAGACGGGGACTTGTCTCATGCAGGTTTGTATAAACGACTGAGGTTAATGGAAGCTTCGGACAGCCTCGGCTTCGTCGTCGTAGACCTCGAATACGGTATAGAGCTTAGTGATCTGCAGCAGATCTTTCACCCGCTTCGATAGGCCGACCAGTTTAAGTTGGCCACCTCCGTTTGTAACAGTCGTGAAACCAGACACCATCTCGCCAATACCGGAACTATCGATGTAAGAAACGTCACCCAAGTTAAGCAGCAATTTCTTGTCGCCCTTAGCGGCCAAGCCCCGAATGGTGTCCCGAAATGCGCTCGCGCCTTCTCCCAATGTTACTCTCCCCGCCGCATCAACGACGGTAACATCGCCTACCTGGCGAGACGTCAATTTTACACTCACTTCTTCCTCCTCTAAACCGAATATCTAAATCTTATGACTTGGCTAGATGCTTGGCGAGCCGCACTTCAGTGCCTCCGCCCGGCCGTGGATGCAGGTCGAAGTCATCCATAAAAGCACGTGCCAGCATCAGCCCGCGGCCCGATTGTCGCAACAGATTTTCCGGTGCGAGCGGATCAGGCAAGGAGTTCATATCGAAGCCTTCTCCCTCGTCGCCAATAATTACGATGAATTCCTTCTCGGACCGTTCGATGTGCAAATGAACTTTCTTGTTCTTGTTATAGCGGTTCCCGTGCACGACGGCGTTGACAGTAACTTCTCGGACTGCCATTCCGATCTGGTGCTGCTCATCCTCATCCAATTCCAGCTTGGCAGCCTCCTTCAGGACAAGCTCTTCCGCCTTGTCCGCACTCTGTAGCGTTGAATCGAGCGTTGTCTGAATGGTCTCCATGTGGCTGCGTTTTGGACGGAACATGATTAGAGGAGCATACTAAACCTGCATCTTGCAAACGAATCGTAACGATAAACCAAAGAGCTGTTTGAAGTCAATGGCGCCTCGTACCAAGCGGTGTTCTCGCGCTGATGCATTCTGGAAGGAATGACTCCGCCCGAGGCCTTTCTCTTTCAGACTCGAATTCGCTACATCGATACGGACACAAGCGGCCGCATTCACTATACGGCGATGTTCCGGTATTTCGAATCGGCCGAGATCGAATTTATGCGCTCGCTAGGGATCGTTTATATGGGGCATGAATTCAATTTTCCTCGCGTCCATGTGGAGTGCGATTTCAAGTTGGCCTTACGGCATGACGACCTGATTGAAATTGAAGTATGCTTGACGAAGCTTGGCCGGTCCTCAGTTCGCTTCGAGTTTCGCACTACCAGGGCGGGTGAAGTGGCAGCTACAGGCGTGATCGTGGTGGCTTGTATGAACCAAAAGACACAACGAGCGATGCAAATTCCCGAGGAAGTGCGGGAAAAGCTAAGGGCAGTCGCAACGGCCCGCTATGAGTAATAGAAGGAGTATATGGGACCGGCGGAGACAGTACTTTCTGGCATTAAGGGCGGCGAGTTTCTAATAGAGGATCGCAGGCCTGAAGAAGTTTTCACGGCAGAGGATTTGAGCGAGGAGCACCAGGCAATTGCCAAGGCGGCGGACGAGTTCTATTTTGGCGAGATTGAACCGAACCTGGATGCGATTCAGCGGCAAGAGCCGGGTGTGGCGGCAGCCGTGTTACGAAAATCGGCCGACTCGGGCTTGACGGCGATCTCAATCCCCGAAAGATATGGCGGTCTAGAGCTCGACCTGCCTTCGGCTCTGATAGCCGCCGAGAAGCTAGGGCGTGACGGGTCTTACGCCGCGTGGCATGGAGCGCACACTGGCATAGGCACACTTCCCGTTCTTTATTTTGGCACCGAGGAACAGAAACAGAAGTATCTACCGAAGCTGGCGCGGGCGGAACTTATTGCCGCCTACGCCTTAACGGAACCGCAGGCTGGATCAGATGCGCTGGCGGCGAAAACTAGAGCCGATTTAAGCCCGGACGGGAAGCACTACCTCCTGAACGGCCAAAAGATGTGGATCACTAATGGGGGCGCAGCAGACCTATTCACCGTTTTTGCCAAGGTGGGAGGGAACGAATTTACTGCGTTTCTGGTGGAACGAAGTTTTGACGGCGTCCACAGCGGTACCGAAGAGAAAAAGATGGGTATCAAGGGCAGCTCAACTACCGCACTCTACTTCGAGAACACGCCAGTTCCCGTCGAGAATGTGCTGGGCCAGGTTGGGCGCGGACACGTGATCGCGTTCAATATTCTCAACATTGGCCGGCTGAACCTCGGCGCTCTGGCAGTGGGGGGAGCGAAAGATGTGTTGGCAATCAGCCTGAAATACGCCAAAGAGCGGAAGGCATTTGGCTCGGCTATTGCTGAATTCGGCGCGATCCAGCATAAGTTGGCGGAAATGGCGATCCGTACCTATGCCGCGGAATCCATGGCTTGGCGCGTGGTGGGGCTGATCCAAGCCAAATTGGCGGAACTCAGCGGGGAAGCACAGTCTTCAGAAGCGATGCTAAAGGCAGTGGAGGAATATGCGGTCGAGTGCTCGCTAGTGAAAGTGTTCGGCTCCGAAGTCCTCGATTATGTAGTGGATGAGGGCGTGCAGATCCATGGTGGTTATGGCTTTCACCAGGATTACGCGGTCGAGAGAGCTTATCGCGATTCGCGTATAAACCGCATTTTTGAGGGAACGAACGAGATAAACCGGCTATTGATCACGGGGATGCTTTTGAAGCGCGCGGCGCGGGGACAGTTGCTCCTGATGCAAGCAATTCAGGCGCTGATGAAAAAAGTAGCCACCGGTAATGCGGACGCGGGCGAAGCCGATGAGGAGATGAGACTGGTACGAAATGCGAAGAACACCGTTTTGCTTGCGCTCGGGCTGGCCTATCAAAGGTATGGTGCTGATCTTGAGCAGCAACAGGAAGTGATGATGAATATCGCGGATCTGGTGCTGGAGGCATTCGCGATGGAATCGAGTCTGCTGCGCAGCCGCAAAAAACAAGCAGGGAAACTAACCTTGGCGGGAGATATGTGCGGCGTGTTTTTGCGGGAAGCCATGGCGCGGCTGGAGGTGACGGCCAGGAGCGTACTGGGCGCGTGCTCGCCGCCAGAGATGCTAAGAAGCCACATGTCCGTTCTGAGAAAGCTGACGGTCTATGACCCGGTCAATTCGGTGGACTTACGTCGTGGAATCGCGAAACGGCTGCTCGAACGAGGGCGATATTTTGCCTGACCCATACAGACCTCGATGAACATACCCCTTACGCCAATACGATTCCTTTACCGCGCCCTAGACCTTTACGGCAGGAAGGAAGGTATCGTTTCAGGCGCTAATCGCTTTACTTACGGCCAGTTTGTAGAGCGCTGCGAACGGCTGGCTGGAGGCTTGCTTGCGGAGGGCGTTCGCGCCGGCGACCGGGTTGCTTATCTGAGCTTCAACAACCATCAGTTACTCGAAGGCTATTATGGGCCGCCGCTCATCCACGCCCTAGCCATGCCGCTGAACGTGCGACTCACTCCGTATGAGTTGACAGAGATCCTGAGCCATGCACAGCCGCGCGTCCTGATTTTCGAGAAAGACTTTGCTCCACTTGTGATAGAGCTGCGCAAGGTCTCCCCGAGCATTGAGCGGTATATATCGATAGAGAGCAAGATTTCGCCGGCCGATTTAGCATACGAAGAACTGCTGGCGCATGAGCCGCTAGAGCGGCCGGATGTTTTTTCATTCGACGAGAACGAAATCGCCGAATTGTTCTATACGAGCGGAAGCACAGGCTCGCCGAAGGGCGTAATGCTCTCGCATCGGACACTATACTTGCATGCGATGGCAGTGACGGGAAGCATCACCCAGAATGACCGGTTTGTGGAACTGCACACCATCCCACTGTTTCACGCGAACGGCTGGGGCCGCCCCCAAACCGCGACTATGAACGGGGTAAAGCAGGTGATGGTGCGGCGCTTCGAACCTTCGCAGGTGCTGCGTCTCATTGAGGAGGAGCGCGCCACCGCGATGTCACTCGTGCCGCTAATGGCGAACGCTCTGCTCAATTGTCCGGACCTTGGACGCTTTGACACATCGAGTATGCAGGACATCCATATAGGCGGAGCGGCCGCCTCACCGGAGCTGATGGCGCGACTCGAGCAGGCATTTCGGTGCAATATTATGGGCGGTTACGGGCTGACGGAGACGGGCCCCGTGGCCACTTCCTCCCGGCAAAAAGGAACGGTATCTTATCGCGATGAAGCAGACCGATTTTTCCACATGTCAATGGCTGGCTGGCCGATACTGGCGACTGAGATTCGAGTGGTGGATCGAGAGATGAAGGACGTGCGCCGCAACATGGAGGAAATAGGGGAAGTAGTGATCCGCGGCGACAACATAATGGACGGTTATTACCGGGAGCCGGAAGCGACTGCCGCCGTGATGACGAACGGTTGGCTGCATACCGGAGACATGGCCGTCTGGGACATCGAGAACTACATCCACATTGTGGACCGCCAGAAAGACATCATCATCAGCGGCGGTGAGAATATATCCTCGATTGAGCTCGAGAAAGCGATTGCCTCGCATCCCTCGGTACTCGAATGCGCCGTAGTGGGAGCGCCCGATGACAAATGGGGCGAGATCCCGGTGGCGATTGTGGTGCCTAAGCCCGCAGTCTCTCTAAGCGGCGACGAACTTCTCGAATATCTGGAAATACGGCTGGCGAAATTTAAGCTGCCGCGATTGATTCAGTTTGCGAACGATCCATTGCCTAAGACCGGCACGGGAAAAGTTCTGAAACGTGAACTTCGCGAGCCGTTCTGGGCGGGAAAAGAGAGAAGAGTGCAGGGGCGTGTAGCCACTTTAAGGAACTCAATGCTTCAGATCCAGAGCGCCGAAATACCCGGGGTTCACGCGGCAATGTTCGACTTTGACATTCGTGAAAAGCGAGTCGAGAGCCCGTTGCGAATCCTGCAGGGATGGACGTGCCGCGATGCGCTTCTCGGCTGCTCCGGTACCGCCAGGCATTTTCGCGAATGCGATGATTTCATCCCAATGCTCCGGTTTCGGGATCGACACCATGCAAGACGCTTTCTCCATCTTTTTGTAAGGCCAGAAGCACCAACCGATGTCGTTCTTCTCGAGAAGGGTCGCGAACTGCTTGATCCACTCGTCAGTGTTTTCGCCTGATTCGCCGAGCCAGATCGGGACGTTATATCGATTGCGAAAATCCACATATTCCTGAATGGACGCCTGCGTGGGCGGCATCCAGTATTTGTGCAGCTCGTAAACGAGCTTGGGATCGAAAGGCGGGCCGAATACTTTGAAATTGCTGTCCCATTGGGCACCGCCCAGAATGATCAGATGGTTCGAATCCACTTCGCGGATCGCCTTGGTTACGCGGCGATAGAGCGGCTCGAGTTTGTCGTTGTATTGCTGCAAGCGCGGAAAGTGCGGAATTGGCTCGTTTAAGAGATCGTAGCCGAGCACGATCGTTTCGTCACGATAGTGCTGCGCTAAGCGCTTCCACACATCGCAAGTAAGCTGCTGGTCGCGTTCACTTTCATACAGCCACGGATAGCCCCAACTGTCGTCGATGTTCGTGCCGGTCTGGCCGCCGGGCGCGCAGTGCAGATCTAGGATGACCCACAATCCGGCTCGCTTGCACCACTCGATGGCGGGATCGAGAATGGCGAAACCATCACGGCCCTCGAGAAAAAATTTGTAGTGTAGAGGGATACGCACCGAGTTCAGTCCAGATCGCTGAATGAGTTTGATATCCGCTTCGGTGATGTATTGCCGCCGGTACTCCTTCCAGAAATCCGTCGCAGCGGCCGGGCCAACGAGTTCATTGAAAAAGCTCTCGATTTCGCGGGGAGATTGCGGGCCACCTTCGAACAGGAACATATAGCCTTCGGGCTCAAACCAGTTGCCCAGATTGATGCCGCGCAGCAGCAGCTTCCCGCCCAAGGGCGTGAAGAGATCTTTTCCGCGCGCGCTGACGAAGCCGCCCCTATCCGAAGCCGGAATCTGCTCATTGCTGCTGGCGGCCAGCGCAAGTGTAGCAAGCGAGCTCCCCAAAAAGCCGCGGCGCGACGAGCTCATGCCACTTCCTTGCCTTCATCGAAGCTCGCGAAAGTGCGATCCTGCGCTATGAGGGTTTGAAGCAGGGGAGCAGGAGCCCATAAATCCGGCCCCTGCTGTTTCTCGAATTCTTCAATGCGGGCAAGAACTCTATGCAAGCCAATGGTGTCCCCGTAGAACATGGGGCCGCCGCGCCAAGCTGGGAAGCCATAACCGTACAGATACATAATGTCGATGTCGACAGCGCGCAGAGCTATGCCTTCTTCGAGGATGCGCGCCCCTTCGTTGATGAGCGCGTAGATGCAGCGGTCGACGATTTCGTCCGAGGCAATCTGGCGACGGACAATGCCTGCTTCGCGTGCCGCCTTCTCGATCAGTTCGGCGGTTTCGGGATCGGGCGACGGCTTGCGGTTGGCATCGTACTTCGACCATCCGCGGCCGGTCTTTTGCCCGAACCTGCGCTGCTGGCACAGAAGATCCGGCACCAGGGGCTTACGCACGCCGGGTTTTTCGAAGCGCTCGAATTCCTGGCGGATGGCGTACGAAACGTCGAGGCCGCTGAGATCGTCCATGGCAAGCGGTCCCATAGCCATGCCGAAATCGTAGAGAGCCTGATTCACCTCCTCTACGGACGCGCCTTCCTCGACTAGGAATTGAGCTTCCCGCAGATAGGGCGCGACCATGCGGTTGCCGATGAAGCCGCGGCAGTTTCCCGCAAGGACCGCGATTTTTCCAAGCTTTTTGCCGAGCGCCATGGAGCTGGCAATGACTTCGCTGCTGGTCGCGCGGCCGCGGACGACTTCGAGCAGGCGCATGACATTCGCCGGACTGAAGAAATGATTCCCGATTATCATCTCCGGACGGCTTGTCAGCGGAGGCGATCTCGTCGATGTCAAGGCTGGACGTATTGGAAGCCAATATGCAGCCGGGCCGGGCAATTTTGTCCAGCTCGGAGAAGACCTGCTTCTTTACCGGCCATGCTTTCAAAAACCGCTTCCACGATGATGTCGGCCTTCTCGAACCCGTCGTAGCCAAGCTGGGGTGAAATGCGTGAAAGACGCTCGTCCATTGCGGCTTGCGAAAGGCGTCCCTTAGCGACCGTAGCGGCGTAGTTATTTCGGATGGTGGCAATGCCGCGGTCAAGGACTTCTTGCGCGGTCTCCTTGACGATCACAGGAATGCCCGCATTGGCATAGGTCATAGCGATGCCGCCGCCCATCGTTCCAGCCCCTACAATGGCGGCCCGGCGAATCTCGAGCGGCTTTACGGTCTTCGGAATGCCTGGAATCTTGGCGACCGTCCGTTCGCCGAAAAAGGCGTGAATCAGAGCCTTCGATTGGGTCGAGTACAGGCATTTATCGAAGAGCTCCGCTTCGCGGGCACAGCCCTCGGCGAAGGGCAATTGCGTTGCAGCTTCGACGGCATCGATGGCGGCCAAGGGCGCGATGAGTCCAGCGTGCGCGCTTGCGAGCGAGATCACGCGCAAAAGCGAAGACGGCGGGGCTTGCGGGCTGTAATTTTTCGTTGCGCTCGCGTGTCTTGGGAGCTGGACGGCCGGCAATCTCACGTGCAAAAGCAATCGCGCCGGTGAGCAGGTCGCCTTCGATCAGGCGATCCGCTATACCAAGCGAGACGGCTTCTTCGGCCTTGATGGACTCGCCGCCTGCGCACATCTCTAGAGACTTAGGAATGCCGGCTAACCGGGGAAGACGTTGAGTACCGCCAGCACCAGGGATCAGGCCGAGTTTTACTTCGGGTTGCCCGACCTGCGCACCGGGAGCGATAACCCGGTAATGGCCGCACATGGCGGTCTCCAGGCCGCCCCCGAGAGCGTTGCCGTGAATGGCCACTACGACCGGCTTAGACGAATCTTCGATCACCTGCAAAGGTGTCAGCAGATCGAGGCGCGGTTTGGAGCCCGAGACGATCTTGCCGAACTCGCGGATGTCAGCGCCGGCAATGAAGGTGTGCCCTGCGCCGATCATGACAATCGCACGTATCTTCTCGTTCGCGCCAGCCCTCTTTATGGCACTGGCGATTCCTTCCGGAACACCCGGGCCGAGTGCGTTTACGGGTGGATTGTCGACGGTGATGACCGCGATGTCATCGTGTAGTGAAAGCTGAACCAAGTCGGGCATTGACATCTCATTGTAGGTATACTGCTGCTCGTACGGAGATTGTGGAGAAGAAATGACAGAAGCCGTCATAGTCGCCAGCTCGCGAACGGGACTTGCTAAATCGTATCGCGGATCATTCAACATGACGCGACCGGAAGATCTGGCTGCCCACTGCGTGAGAGATGTGCTCCGGAAGACGTCCCAGCTGGAGGCAGGCAGCATTGAGGACGTGATACTCGGGTGCGCGCAGCCACATGGTCCCCAAGGTATGAACATCGGCCGACGCGTGGCTCTCCTGGCGGGCTTGCCGGCCTCGGTGGCCGGAGCAACCGTGAACCGGTTTTGCTCTTCGGGTCTGCAGGCGATCGTGATGGCTGCTTACGAGATCGTTCATGAAGGCGCTACGGCTGTGATGGCCGGGGGCGTGGAGAGCATCAGCATGGTGCAGCGCGACGTGAATCCGCATCCGCAGTTGTCGAAAGATAAGCCGGGCTTGATGATGGAGATGGGAGTAACAGCGGAGGTGGTGGCGAGGCGTTACCGCGTGAGCCGCCAGTTGCAGGATGAATATGCGCTGCAAAGCCAGCAGCGGACCGCACGGGCACAGCGCGAAGGATTCTTCGCGGGCGAGATCGCGCCCATGCGGGTGACGATGGCTGTCCTGGATAAGAAGACGGGACAGGTGACGGGAACGCAGGAGGTCTGCTGCGATCGAGACGAGTGTAACCGGCCGGATACGACCTTGGAAGGGCTGCTTGCGCTCAAGCCGGTGTTCGATTCCGACAGCGGCCAAGGATCCGTCACGGCTGGGAATTCGTCGCAGCTATCGGATGGCGCTTCGGCTACCCTGCTGATGGCGCGAAATCGCGCCGATGAGCTCGATATTCCTTACAAGTTCATTTTTCGCGGTTTCGCTGTGGCCGGCTGCGAGCCGGATGAGATGGGCGTCGGACCCGTGTTCGCCGTGCCAAAGCTGCTTGGGCGTCATGGCCTTCAGGTAAGCGATATAGATGTTTGGGAACTCAATGAGGCGTTTGCGTCCCAGGTTGTCTATTGCCGTGACCGGCTCGGCATCCCCATGGAAAAACTGAACGTGAATGGCGGTTCTATCTCGATCGGGCACCCGTTCGGCATGACTGGATCGAGGCTGGTGGGCACGCTGGCAAACGAGATGATGCGGAGACCGGGATCGCGTTTTGGCGTGGTGACAATGTGTGTCGGGGGCGGCCAAGGCGCGGCGGGGCTCTTCGAGGCGGTACACCGCTGACCCAACAGCAATCCCGGCGCTTATCTACCGAAATTCCCCTCCCCTTTCCGCTTGCATGGGGAGCGTCAGCCTTAGTCGAGTGAATTACGTATCAGGACAGACTTGAAGTACTACCCCTGAAAGCTCTTCTTAAGTTCGCCGACGACACGGCAACAAATCGGAAGCTCTACACTTCGCCGTTTGATCCAGCAGTGCGATGCGTGTAGGCCGTCCCCACGAGTATCGTCGGTTTCGTCGCGGATCACCCTTCCTCTCGATGCCGTGTTGGCGCTTAACGAGCAGCGGAGTTACTAGGGGATTATCTCGCTGCGATCGAGCTGGTCCAACCGCCAACCAAAATTCTTCATGAGTAGCCAGGAAACATCGCAGCCGTAGGGCGGCGTCCAACACTTGAGCAAGAACTGCTACTCGATGCTGTCCGCGACAGTGTGCAGGCAGAGATGTGCACGATACGAAGACAATGTGCTCATTTCTGCGCACGGAGCCGAGTTACTCGCTCCTGCACCTGTACAGATCGGCCATCCGCAGGACGGATGTGAAAACATCGACCGGCACAAGGCCCGGCCTTCCTTCGGATCGCGGATTACGAATGCTGTCAAGATACGCACATCCACACACGACCGCCACCTAACGAGTGGCCGACAACTCGGGAGCTTTTGCTGGGGGCCTTTATTCGTGTAAACCGCGCTTGGAGTAAAGGCCCGCGACGCGGTCGCTTAAAGCCTCAGAAGATGTCTCCCGCCGTCGTATCCACCGTGATCCGGGTTCCCGTAACCAAACCCTGATAGTGAGCAAGTACTATCTTGCCGGTCGGGTCGTAAAAGTCTTGAGTGAAAGTGCCGCGGTATCGTTTGCCGTCGTCGCTCACGGTCACTTCTTCCCGGAGATTTGACGGGCCCACGTAGGTGGTCCCGTTGGACTCCCAGACTAGCGGAAAGTGGTTCAGCTTGTAAGTGCGCTGACCTACTTTTTCCCAGACCCCCATGCAGAAGTTACCCCCGATCGGTGGATGTGTCGCCGTGTTCTGGAGTTCCGTACCGTCGCTATGCCACTGCGCCAATGCGTCGTCGGCTACAGTGTCTGGTGCTCCGTTCGTTCCAGGGATCAGCAACTGCTGATGCCAGAAGCCCACGATCGCCTCGTCGTGATGGTCCCAATCATCGTCCGTGACGAATGCCGCGGGCAGAAGCCGGATCTGTCCAGAGAGAGAATGCAACTTACTGTGGGCTAGCCGCGGGTGAACGCCGCTCCCGCATTGCGCTGCGCAATTGGGCACAAACGAGAGTGCGAATGTGAGCACGCCGAATACGATGGCCGGCATTTTATAACTTGTCTTCACTTGATTTCTCCTTTTCTATTCCGCCGGCGTCCCGGCCCGGTTTTCAAATTGCCACCAAACCTCCGCTTAGTCACGTGAGCAGCGTCTGAGTTTCTTACTCATCTCAGATGAGGGGGCAGATGTCTCCTGGGATCAGGGTTATACGGGCTCAGCGTCCGGCCCCGCGCCCCGATCCAAATGATCTAAACTGACTAAAACAAGGCAGCACGGAACATTCGATGAGCGCGAACTCCAACGGACGGTTACGGTTCGGCGAGTTCGAATTCGATTCGCAAGCCGGAAAGCTCTTACGCGCCGGTCAGCTTGTAAGAATCCAGCCGCAGCCACTGCGCGTCCTACAGCTCCTTATTGAGCGGCCGGGCGAGACGATTTCCCGCGAAGACTTGCGCAGTTATATTTGGAACGGCGCGACTTTTGTCGAGTTCGATCAAGGACTGAACTATTGCATCCGGCACATCCGGCAGGCGCTGAGCGACAACGCAGTCGATCCTATCTATATCGAGACCTTGCCGAAGCAAGGCTACCGGTTTATTGCAGACGTAATTCAGCCGGCCAACGCTGAAAAAGCGGAAGCCGTTGCCGCGCCAATCTTGACTCATGTCGCAGCCGGCTCGCCAACCCGGACTGCGCGCAAGCCATCCCTCTGGCTAGTCGCAACGGCCTTCTGCGCTCTCTTCGCGATAGCCGCCGCCGTGTATCTCTATCGTCGTGCGCCTCCCGCTGCTCTTAAGTACGCCCAGCTCACCGATTTCATAGATTCCGCCACAGCTCCCACTCTGTCGCCGGATGGTCGCATGGTCGCGTTCTTCCGCGGAAGTAGGGGTTTCGGCACAGCCGACCAGATCTACATTAAGGTGCTCCCCAATGGCGAAGCCAAGCGCCTGACCGACGACCCGCGCCTCAAATACAGTCTGGCATTCTCGCCGGATGGATCTCAGATTGCTTACACCGTATTGGATCCTCCGAATTGGGCAACCTATACGGTCTCCATCTTGGGAGGCGACTCGCATCTTTTCTTGAACAACGCGGCTGGCCTCACCTGGCTCGACCAGAATCAACTTCTGTTCTCGGCAATCCGCACCGGTCTGCACATGGGAGTCGTGACCGGAACGCCGGCGCGACAGAATTTCCGCGAGCTGTATTTTCCAGCGCACGAGCGCGGCATGGCGCATTACTCTTACGCTTCTCCAGACCACAAATTGGCTTTGGTCGTCGAGATGAACGGAACGGGAGACTGGGGGCCGTGCGGCGTCATCTCCCTCCAGAGCCGCTTTCCCGTTCGTCGCATCGGTCCGCAGGGCGCCTGCACTTCTGCCGCCTGGTCTCCCGATGGTTCGTGGATGTATTTCACCGCTTATGTCAACGGGGGGAGCCATCTGTGGCGTCAGCGCTTTCCCAACGGTCAACCCGAGCAAATCACCTCTGGTCCCACCGAAGAAGAAGGCGTGGCTGTGGAGCAGGACGGCCGTTCCGTCATCACCTCCATGGGAGCGCATGAAAGCGCCATCTGGATCCACGACGCTGCTGGCGAGCGGCCTTTGTCATCAGAGGGAGAGATCATTGACTACGGCTCCCCGCCATCGTTTAGCGCCGACGGCAAAACTCTTTATTATCTCCTGCAACATCAATCACAGAGTAATTCAGGCCCGGAGTTGTGGCGCATGAATGTGGCGTCCGGCAAAAGTGAAGCGGTGTTTCCGGGCACTTCCATGCTGGCCTACGATCTATCGCCGAATGGCAAACAGGTGGTCTATTCCGCTTCGGCTCCGGGCGGAAAGTCCGAATTGTGGCTCGCCCCGATTGACAGAAGCCGTCCCGCAAAGCGAATCGGGCATTCCGGTGAAATGGCGCCGCACTTTGGCCTACAGGGTCAGATTTTGTTTCTACGTACGGAAGGCAACTTCAACTACCTGGAGAGGATGAACCCGGACGGCTCTGGAAGGTTTAAGGTCGCACCATATTCGATCGGGGACTTTCAAGGCGTCTCGCCGGGCCGGCGCTGGGTGATGGCGATCGCTCTCTTCCCGGATGGCAATCGCGTGGCTGTCATGGCGATCCCGGTCGGCGGTGGACCTCCACGGATCGTGTGCGCGAGCTACTGCGTCCCAACCTGGTCGCCGAGCGGGAACTGGCTGTTCATTTCGGTCGAAGCGTCCACGCGGACCAGCCCGGGCCGAAGCCTGGCGATTCCCGCCGGTCCCGGCGAAACGCTGCCGCCGTTTCCGCTGGAGGCATTCCGCCGGAAGCCGATCCGAGCATAATTCCAGGGGCGCAATCGGTGAACCGCGCCGACCTAGTGCCGGGCATTGACCCCTTCCATTTTGCGTATGTCAATACAACGGTGCACCGGAACTTGTATCGAATCTCGCTGCCCTGAGCGGTTCGCTCCTTGCTGAGGAGGCCTGTAGCGCGTCCTCGGCTCAGCTCTCCGAAAGTCTTGCTGAGTATTTCAGCTGACCGTTCCCCGCTCAGTCTCCCCGTGCCGGTAGCGACGCGTGCGGATACTGCTCATCGGTCATTTCATAACGCGAGCGACCACGGCGGTCCCGGCCTGAGCCAGGCCAATCGAGGCGAAGATCCTGGCAAACCTCATCCAGCATTTCCACAGTCGCGCTGCGCTGCTCCATGGCGAACGAGGTGACCAGCAGATTATCGCAGAGCAAATTGATTACGCGGGGAATGCCGCGGGAACGCTTGTATATTTCCTCCAGGAGCTCAGGAGAGAACACGCGCTGGTTTGGCATACCGGCGCGAGCCAAGCGGGTTTCGATGTAAGCAGCGGATTCTTCGGGGCTCAGCGGATTCAACGAGCAGCGGAGTACGATGCGCTGCTTGAGCTGCCGCAGATTCGGCGCATCGAGCTTGCGGTCAAGCTCAGGCTGGCCTGAGAGAATGATCTGCAGCAGCTTACCCTGGCGATTCTCCAGGTTGCCGAGCAGCCGAATCTCTTCCAGGACGTCCCACTCCAGATTGTGAGCTTCGTCGACTATCAAAACGCAGGTCCGGTTGCGGTGCGCCTGCTCCAGCAGCAGGGTATTGAGCGCGAACAAAACATCTGTCTTCGACTTGCGATCGCACTTCAGATCGAAGTCATAGGCCATCATTTCAAAAAACTGGTCCGGCGTGAGCCGAGAGTTGAAAATGAAAGCAAACTCGGTGCGTTGCGCGTCCAAGATATCGCGGAGGCACTCCAGCATCGTGGTTTTACCAGTGCCGACTTCGCCGGTTAGCACAATAAATCCGCGGCGGCTACGTACCCCGTAAGTTAGGTTCGCCAGCGCTTCTTCGTGCTGCGGACTGCGGTAAAGAAATTCCGGATCCGGACTGATGTTGAACGGGTTTTCGGCGAAACCAAAATACGCGTTATAGATCGCATGCTGCATGCGTTACTCCAGTCCAGGACGGCAGAATCCAGACACAGCTACTTCCTCCAGCATTTGGCGCAGTGTTCCCATCATACTGACTCTTATCGGCAATTCCCGGTCCAACTTCATGAAAATTTCTTGACGAGACCGTACTAAGGGTTTGGTTTTTCGAATTGGACTCGCGCCCAACCGGGAAGCGAGGAGGGTTGGCCTTTCATAAAGACGACCCGCCTGGTTTTAGGGAACGGCAAGTTCTCACGCAGGGATCTGCCGATCGGAGGCACGGCCCTAAGGATTTTCCGATACGCCTCTTGATCCGTTCCAAGAAAACCGGCCTTTGAGAGGAAGCCGCCACCCCAGCCAAGCGAGAGGACACAGGAGAGGGGCGATTGAACGGCGGTCGTCAGGTCCGCCTTTAGTTTTTCAATGCTCGAGTGCAGGCCGGTCAAGCCGATCGCCTCGGCGTACCGGGCGTGCGCGGCAAGCTGAGCCGACGCGTAGCTGTTAGCCGCATCGATAAACGTCTTAATTTCGGGCACGGAGCGCCACCCGAGAGCACGGGCCAGTTCGGGATTTTCGAAAAAGTTACGTTCCTGCCAATCACCGGTGAAAGTGGTGCCGGGAACCGCCATCTCCGCAAAGACCGGCGTTGATTCCGCTACCCGCTGGGAAGAGACGCTTCCGCGACCGGCTACTTTCCAAGCTAACTGAGGCTTGCCGGGCTGCCGGCTGTCGAGCGAGGCGGTACGGCTCAGATAAATCTTGAGAGCTGAGACCGGAATAGGCTGACTGTCGGCTACGCTGAGCACCTTAACTTGTGAGGCCCCAGCGCTTGCCTCAGCCGATTCAGCTACCCGCCGCGAGAGCCGGTCGCCTTCCAGGGAAGAAGCGATCCGGTCGATAGTCTGACCAGACCAGCGCGAAAACATCAAGCCAGTCCGCAAGGCTCCTTTAAGAGCAGAGGCCGGAATATAAGTGCCAACGGGGCCGGCGGCAAAAGTCGGAATGAAAAGCGAGTCCGCCGGAGCCGAATTCCAGACGGCCGTCAACTCGGGATGCTCAAACGGGATGCGTCGTTGAGAGAAGTTCTGGGCAAACCCACCCCAAGAGGCGAAATCGAGTTTGGTGGCCTTACGGAGTTGCGCCAAATAGCCATCGAGACGAGGTCCACGGGCGAGTAGCTTGAAGATCCGCGCCTGATCGAGCACATTCACCTGGTCTTTCCAGACCATGTAGTCGATGGGCGAAAGCTCGCGTCCATCGCCGACGAGGAGCGGAGTGAGCGCGGTGATGCTATACCGCATGCTCAGAACCTTGGGCTTCAAACTCGGCAGTTTGCGGCTCTTCTTTTCCCGCCTCTTCGCAAGGGCGCTCGGTGAGCGCTTCCGCCGTGGCCGGTTCTTCGGCTGGCCGGAGTTCGGTTTCAATCTCTTCGGCAGTCCGCGCGAGTACGGACGGTAGCTCGATGGCGAGTGCCAAGCCAGAGCGATAGACAGGATGCTCGAAGCCGTCAGGCGCCACGTCCACGGCCGCGCCAGATGGCTCGGATGTAGCGACGAGTACAGAACCTTCGGCGATCATGCGAGCTGTTTTCTTTGCTATACCACTTTGGGAATTGCTTTCGACACGTCCTGCTCGTGTTGTAATCTGGTATTCGCCGCTACGCCAGTCGATCCCATCGCTTGGCGACGGCGAGTAGAGTGAGAGGAGCCAGAAACGCGATTTTTCGCGTGCTCCTTCCGCAACGCCTGAGCCGCTGCCATTTAGCCGCCCGACTTTGGGCAAAATGAGACTGGGCCACGCGCCTTCCTGAAACTGCGGTGCGTGTGCCTGCCCCCAGCCGCTGGTACGCCGGCCGCCGAAACCGCTGTCGGCAAGCAGGCGAAAAGCCGCGCGCACACGCTCGTTCCATGCTGATTCGGCAGAAGCATCTCGATAGCGGATGGCTGTCCAGAGCCCTGCGCCGGGTTCGAACTCGACGCAAGCCGAAGAAGCGGCCGAGTTGACGGCGTGCGCCAAGCGGTCGACGGCGGCGAAGCTGCGTAGGATGACGCGAAATGGGCTAGCGCTTAGGCGGTCGCGCCGCAGCAGGCAAGCGCTTGCGGGGTCCGGCAGCCATTGATCCGCCAGAATACCGCCTCCGGTAGCCAGCGTATCGATTACCGTCAACGGTACAAAGCTCGCCGTCTTCCAACGGATCTTAGAAAGGAAAACAGCATTCGGGGCGGTAACTTGAGCACTTGGGGGAGGCCATAACGTGGCGGGTGGAATCGCAAACAGCGTATCCCCTTGATACGGGAAAAGTGAACCCAATGCCACGGTGGCCGCGGCGCTGCGGACGGTAGCCTCCAACCAGTCATCCAAATAACCGAGGCGCTGCATGGCAAGCGTCAGGGCGGAGAACAGACGATCGCTGCGGTACAGATCGTCCACGCGATCATGTACCCCGTCACCGGGACCATAACGCCATGGACCGGCGGCTTGCAGGCGTATCAAGAGAGCCGGCCGCATCTAAGCGAGTTTCTCGGAAAGATCAGCGCTGGCTAACTGCTGCAAGGCTGCCAGGTTGCCGGCTGAAAGGAGGGCGTTTTCTCCTGCGCCCTTCGCGTAGTAGTCTTTGCCGCGCCAAGTCAGGGTTAGAGCACTGAAAGAGATCCGTCCGCTACCTCGGCTAGCGCCCCCGCCGAGCGCGTCATCTTCGAGCAGGCGCAAACCTTCGGCTACCAGCGCGAGCAGCGGCTTATCCTCCGGACACAAGACATCGAGGACCATGCGGAAGCGGAAGCGCGCACCAGCTGGAACTCGCTCGAGCGTGCGGGGATTCGCCTGGGAAGTAATGCGGTCGACGGCGTTTTCGCTTTTTACTTCGGTGAGTTCGTCATCCAGGTTCTCGCGCATTTGGGGCGTAATGCTGTCGAGGACAAGAGGAGCATCGTAAACCGTCAGGCGTGCTGGAGTGGCCGAGGAGGACTCGATAGCTTCCCCGCCCACCTTCTCCATGCGTCCCGAGTTGCGGCCAAACAGAATGCAGATCTCGTCGTCCGCACGATCGCTTTGATGAATACGGACTTCCTGCCCGCGTCGCTTCGACAGGAAAACGAGCTCGCTTGGAACCGCTAGGCCCAGAGCCTGCTCAAGCAGCGAGCGAAGGCGGCCGCGCAACGAACTGCCCGGGATGTACGGAATACCGAACGCGTCCTTAACTACTGGATTATCGGCGCCCCCGATTTCGAGAGAACCTTTGCCCGCCCCAATATGGAGACCTGTATGGCAACTGATTTCGCCTTCCAGAATGATCTTTCCGAGAAATGTCAGTTCGGTATTTACGGTATGGGAACTCATGCGTCACTTTCCTGTTCTGATCGCCTAAATTTGTCAGCGCCAACATGGTCGCTAGGCTACTCGTTGTAAGCGATGATGGCCTCGAAGAGATCGCGGAAGCGCTCGTAGCCACGTATATCGTTTTTTCGCGTGACCTGCAGGAGTAACCGTTCAAGCGGGTCTAGGCTGCGCAACGCGTGGCGCGCGATGGTATAGGCAAGCCGTGCGCGAACCATCACGAACTCGTGCTGTCGCTCGCTATCGGGCGCGCGCGTGGCGCGCCGAACTGCATTGTACAGACGGCGGAGCTGGCTCTTCGTGCCTGAATCCATATCTCGCATCCGGCTCACAACGACATGGGCCTGATTATCGAGGTAGAGGCTGTCAGCGATCAACTTTTCTATGTCGATCTCTGGGGGCCCTTCGTTGCGCCGGTCGGCAGGTCCACGTCCGCCCGGACCTCCGCGGCCTTCACGGCCCCGATCTCCGCGATCGCCACCCCGGTCCGGACGCCCTTCATTCCGCTCGTTGGATCGCGGACCGGCGCCACGGTTTTCTCTTGGTGGGCGACCCTCCTCGCCAGGCCGATTCTCTCCAGTGCGACGCTCTTCCGTTTTCTTCTCTTCAACTTCAGCCATTACAATTCCTTTCGGGGATACCTTCGCGAAGCTAAGCGCTCGCTGCAAGGCGCGCCCATTCAAGGCCAACCCGCGCCGACGGCCGTAACTTCATGCCAGCGGTTTTCTTACCAATAAGATTGGTGATCGCTGCGTTCCGGACATGATTTTGTTCCTTGCCGCGCGCCAGCGGTATTACGCGCGAGAGCCGCATATATGTGCGCCAGGGCTTTTCGATGGGTTGCGCTTTGGCCTTCCGCCCTGGGCGTGGCGAAAAGGCTTCGCGGTAGACAGCCGCAAGATCATTCAGATAATCCGGCGGATACCGGAAATCCCGGACTAAGCGGACCAAGCTCGTCTTGAGTTCTTCAGCATCGGCCAGGCGCTTCCATTCGAGAGTGCGCCCAAACAGAAAGATAGAGCCAAGCTCACTCGATTTTGTGGCCTGCAGTTGCACCCCAGATTCGGCGAGAACTAGCGAGGCCGGGCTGTCTAAATCGGGCGCGATCGTAAGCGCCATGCTGATGCTTTTGGCTTCGACCCCTGGCAAAGTCGCCAGGTGCTGCTCAACGAATTTCTCGAATACCCTTTGCACTTCCCGGGATAGCAGAATAAGCGCGTCCCAACTGCCTGCGACAGCGAAATCGTCGCCCCCGCGATAGAGCACCGTAACCTTACGCCAGAAATCGGGCAAAGCACAGAGCACTGCGAGTTCGCCGGCAAAGAATTCCTTCAGGAGGGCAGACAAGTGGATATGCTCTTCGACCGAAGCGGTGCGCCGGAGTTGCAGCTCGAAATGATCGACATCGCCACGCAGGATGCCCCACCTGCAAGCTCCTTCGGCGCGCTCGGCGAGCGTCGCCGTGGAAGCGGGTTCCAGGCCTTCATCGTCCATAGCGATACGCCGCGGGAAGAGAATGCCGTCTTCCTCTACACTCGAGTGCTCTCGCAAGGGCCAAGTGTGAGCGCCGGAATCCCAGCTCAGAAGTCCAGTTGAAGAGCCAGACCAGCCTATGGCGGAAGCCGAAATCAGCCCTTCAGCGAAGGTTGAGAAAAAGCCTTGTGTCTCGGGCTCGGGACCGCTGATGAACGGCCTGAAAGCATCGCGAATGCTTTCATTCTCAACCGGCAGAGGGCAACACATCTTTGCCGCGATGGCGTCGTCCAACCGTTTGCGCACGACGGGCCAAGCACCAAGATTTTCCGTGCTGGCCCAGACCAGCCGCAAAGTGTTCCGTGAGAGCTGTGCGAGAGAGGCCGTGACGTTAAGCAAGAAATCGTTGGCTCGCGGAATATCCTCTTCCGCGAGCACTACCAAGAACTGCTCGGCCGAACTGGATCCGAGCAACATACGGGAAAGCTTGAGTTCAGCAAGGAGCGCCCGCGGAAGAACCTCGCACAAAAGTGTAAGCCAAGCGCAACGACCAAGCGACGCAGCGTCTGCTTGCTCTGAGAGCTGACTCGCTAAGAACGGTTCAGTACCGAGCAGTTGAGCTTGCAGAAAGACTTGCAGCGACATGACGATAATGGTCGTAGCGGCCCGAAACACACGGGCATAGCGTGTTCAGCGACGCTATCAGCCTAACACAGCACTTCTTCGGGAGACAGTCGGTGTAACGGTCACTGGAGCAGACTGGCAGTCCGCACAGCCGCTCTCCGGTGCAGAACTTGCGGAGGTACGCGGCGCGATACAGCCACATGCGTATTATGCAGAGCAGAACGACGCGAGCGTACAGGGGAAGTGGCGTGCGTCCGAGTGCGCGCAAACTTTGATAAACGTTTAGTCGGCTGTTTGTCCTCGTGGTAGAGGGCCGGAATCAGCAGCACATCTCCCGCCTCGAGAGAATCGGCGGCACGATTCACCGCAACAATGCGCTCGGCTGGAAGATGATAGGACTTCGCAATCGCTTCGAGAGTATCACCTGATTCAACATGATGTAAGCGCCAGGCCTTGCGATTATCGGCAGGCACACTAGCAAGCGCGGCTTGGGCCGCATCCATAGAGCCGGCAGGAATGTGAACCTGGAGCCCGGCAGGAGCAACCGAGCGCAGAAGCGACGGATTCAGGTCACGGATTACAGAAACGGGCTGCAAAGTCGCATCGGCAAGGAGGTCCAAGCTGGTAGAAGCGGTCAACTGAATCGAGTCGTATTGCAGTGGCTGGTCCACATCGATATTTTCCAGGCCGTAATCTTTAGGGTTCTTGGCCATGATCGTCATGGCAACAATGATCGGCACGTAGTTAGATGTTTCTCGGGGTAAGGCATGCCGTTTCAGCAACTCCCAATAATCGGCATAGCCGGTGCGTTCGACAGCGCGATCGACCGCACCTGCGCCACAGTTGTAAGCAGCCATCGCGAGGTACCAATCGCCGTAGCGGGTATGCAGATCCTTCAGGAACTTCGCGGCTGCCCGGGTGGCCTTTTCGGGGTCGAGCCGCTCATCGAATATCGAGGTCCGTGCCAAATCGTAATTGGAGCCTGTGCCCGCGATAAACTGCCACATCCCGACCGCCTGCCGGTTAGAAACTGCGCGAGGAATGAATCCCGACTCGGCCTGAGCGAGATAAATGAGTTCCTGTGGTATGCCCTCTTCGGCGAAAATGCGTTCGATCAACGGGCGGTAACGCCCCGCACGTCTGAAGCCCGAGAGAAGGATGCTGCGGCCACGATCCGTCGAGAAGAAATGAACATAACTCAGCACGGGCTCGGACAGCTCCAACGGTATTCCCGAAGCCGTTTGGTTCACTTCGGTCTTAAGCTTTGGCGCCAAAGCTTCGTCCACCGGAAAGGTCATGTGGCTGACCTCATCGATAGGGGCCTTATCGAATCCAACAGACGTCTCATCTTGCTGGCCAGCTCCAAGCTTTTCAACGTCGAAACGATAAATAAGATCGCACATCTCATCAAGACGGCGTTCCACGCGGCGATGATCCGGTAAGGAATCTGGCGCGGAGAGCAAAACGCTGATCGCTGAGTCAAACTCGCGTCGCGCGCCAATCACGTCGCCTTTGAAATAGAACTGGCGGCCCTTGTCAAGAAAGTCCTCGGCCCTCTGGAGTAGTTGGTCGGTGACTGAGGCGCGAAGCGAATTGTCTTCGAGAGGTGCGACCTTCGTGCCACCGCTTTGGGGAACGGCTGTGAGCGTCTGACAATCTACAATCGAGAACCCTGCTATGACGGTGAAACCGGCCAGTAAGGCTTGCAATTGCGACATCATTCGATAAGCGATCTTTATGCGTCCGTGAATTCGCAACAGAAGTATCACTCTAACCCACCTGGAACGACAGGGTCAAGTGAATGCTGCCCGTCAGCTTTCCAAAATTGAAAAGCTTATTGAACAGCATACCTCTTACCACGCT
>CAWIFY010000002.1:0-24938 GCA_963835255.1 Terriglobia bacterium
GCTTTCAGATGGAGCAGCAGGGTACGTAATCCCTTTTCTTGCAGCAGCGTTTTCGTGCGCGGCAGCGCGCTCGTATTCTGTAAAAACGGCTTCAAGTCTGAGTGGTTCATATCCTGAGAGCATGTTACCTCTCGCTCGCAATGTGCTCGAGATTTTAACGCAAGCCCCCCTTTTCGCGACGCTTGCCGAATCGGAACTGTTGTTTTTGGCGGCCCGGGCGCGTTACCGGCGCTATTCACAGAACGAGTTGCTCTTTTCAGAGGGCGAACCTTGCGAAGGTTTATACATCGTGGCCAAGGGCTCGATCAGAATCTTTAAGGTTTCGACAACGGGGCGGGAGCACGTGCTTTCGGTCGATGGGCCGGGGCAATCTGTGGCTGAACTCCCAGTAATCGATGGAGGTCCGTATCCCGCTTCGGCGGCCGCGCTGCAGGAATCTGAGCTCGTGTTTGTATCGCGCGCCGATTTCCGCTCTCTTTGCCTGGAGAATCCGCAAGTCGCTCTCAAGCTCCTGGAGGTAGTGGGCGCCCGTTTGCGCCGCCTGGTCAGCATCGTCGAAGAACTGTCGTTCACGACAGTGCGGCAGAGGCTGATCGGGTATTTGTTGAGGAAGGCAAAATCGGACGGAGGCCAAAGACGTACTGGCCGCGCGATCACAATCCAGAATCAGCAGGCGATTGCGGCCGAGATCGGCACGGTTCGCGATCTGGTCTCTCGCACTCTCACGCGTTTGCAGGCTGAAGGGCTGGTGACACTAGAAGGACGCGAAATCACCATTTCCTCTTTTGAGCGACTCGAAGCGGAGCTAGATCACTGATGGAATCGCGTTAGGCTATGCAATGACTAAAGTCGTTGCGAGTAGAAAGGGGCTTTAGTAAGTTGGCACAGCGATGCCCGACCGATTCCGAGGACCAAGCCAAGCACAGGCGTTCGAAAGAAGAGATCTGCTCGTCTCGAAAGGGTGGATACAAGCTGTCGCCGTAGTCGTTCTATTCGGCTTTTTCGTCATGGGGCTGCTCGCTTACCGTACGTATGCGGGTGAGGCTCCTATTCCCGCGCGAGTTACCGGGCCAGGGGGGAGCGTGTTGTTCACCGGCCCAGATATCCTAGCCGGCCAGCAGGTATTTCTCCGTAATGGCTTGATGGAATACGGCTCTATCTTCGGACACGGCGCATATCTTGGGCCGGACTTCACGGCCGACTATTTAAGGCGCGCAGCTACCAGTGTGGCCAACTCTCATGCGAGCGGAAACACAGCGGAGCAAGCGCGAGTTCAAACTGCCTCGGACTTTAAGACGAACCGATATGAACCGAAGACCGGCACGCTGGTTTTCACGGCAGCGCAGTCCACGGCGTACGCCGAGCTCACTAGTTACTACGGGAAGTTTTTCTCGGAGCCTAGTACGCGATTCGGGCTCCGGCCGAAGGCCATCAGCGATCCCGGTGAGATTAAGCAGCTCACCGCCTTCTTTGCCTGGTCAGCCTGGGCCGCTGCAGCGTTACGGCCCGGCCACAACTACTCGTACACCAACAATTGGCCGCCCGAGCCCCTCGTCAACAACAGCGTGACCGCCGATATGATCGTCTGGAGCATGCTCTCCCTAGCCATGCTGTTGGGTGGGATCGGCGTATTGTTCTTCGCGTTTGGCCGCTGGAACTTCTTGGGATGGCACGGCCGGGAGAATCGCACACTGACGTTTCGCGCCCCAGGCGAGGTTGCATTGACGCCGGCCCAAGGCGTGACAGTCTGGTTTTTTCTGGTCATGGCGCTTCTGTTCCTGATCCAGACGCTGGTGGGCGGCGCATCACAGCATTACCGTGCGGACATCACGAACTTCTTCGGAATCGACCTCGCTCAAATTCTACCGTTCAATCTGGCGCGGACATGGCATCTGCAGCTCGCTATCTTTTGGGTTTCAACTTCTTATCTTGCAGCCGGGATCTTCTTGGCTCCCGTGCTGAGTGGCCGCGAGCCAAAAATCCAGAAGTGGCTGGCAATCGGGCTTCTGGGAGCGTTGACAATTGTCGTTTTCGGCAGCCTCTTCGGAGAATTCGCCGGAATCCACGGCTGGATCCAGAAGTATTGGAGCTGGTTTGGCGATCAGGGGTTTGAATATCTCGATCTCGGCCGCTTTTGGCAAATTCTACTCACGATTGGTCTGTGCATGTGGGTGGCTATGTTGTACATTGGCTTGCGAGGACGGCTGCGGACAGAGCATAAGGGCAATATGCCGTGGCTTTTCTTTTTCTCAGCGCTCTCCATACCCGCTTTCTACGCGGTCGGCCTGCTCGCGCAACCGGAAGCTCACTTCACCACAACTGACTTCTGGCGTTTTTGGGTGGTGCATCTTTGGGTAGAAGATTTTCTCGAGCTATTCACGACCATTATGGTTGCGTGCATCTTCGTACTCCTCGGCGTGATAGCTGAGCGTGTCGCGCTTACAGTGATTTATCTGGATATCGTCCTTTACTCGGCGGGTGGTGTCATCGGCACCATGCACCATCTTTATTTTTCAGGCACGCCGGCCGAGCACATGGCCCTGGGAGCCTTTTTCTCCGCTGCGGAAGTGATTCCATTGACCTTCTTGACGGTAGAAGCATGGAGTTTTCTCCAGTTGGGAACGCGACAAGAATCCAAATCGCGAACTTCATTCCCACATTACTGGGCCGTGATGTTCCTCGTATCGGTTGGCTTCTGGAATTTTCTAGGTGCTGGTATTTTCGGCTTTCTTATCAACTTGCCGGTTGTTTCGTATTACGAGATTGGAACTGCGCTCACTACGAACCATGGTCACGCGGCGATGATGGGCGTGTATGGGATGCTCTCTGTCGGCTTGGCTCTTTTCTGCATCCGGTACATGATTCCGGAGGACAGATGGTCAGAACGCGCGGCGAAGATCAGTTTCTGGTCACTGAATGCAGGCCTTGCGTGGATGGTATTCGCAACTCTGTTTCCACTCGGGATTCTGCAGCTCTATGAGTCCGTGAATCACGGTTACTTCGAGGCGCGTAGTTTGAAATACGTCGGAAACCCTGTAAATGCGTTCATAGAGTGGTTGCGATTCCCAGGTGACGCGGTGTTCATCGTGGGAGGCGTGCTGCCGATCCTGTACTTATGTTGGCTTGCCGTCCGGTACCGAATACCAAAAACCACCTTGCAGGAACCGGCTGAAATCCTGTTTGCGGATATTACCGAACCAGCAGCTTCAGATTAAATTGATTGGCACGCTTCATCTCGAGCCCATACTGGCGGCCGCGTATGCGGTCCTGCTGATCATTATCGGCAGCGGGCTGGAATGGCTCGCGAAGCGTTCCCATAAGCGCGCCGATCAATATCACACTGGCGCCTTTCGCTATCATCGCGACCGGGACGCTTGGGAGTGCCCAGTGGGTATAACGCTAATAAGAGCGGAAATCGATCACGAGCGGCAGATTGTGCGCTACCGGGCCCCCGCTCATACCTGCAATAGTTGCCAGATAAAATCGCGTTGTACGCACTCCGATAGAGGCCGCGCGATTGACGTATCGATCGATCCGTGGGTACAATCCGCCTCCTTGCGCTTGCAACGAGGAATATCGCTGGTGCTGGCGGCACTCGCCTGCTTTATCCTGGCGGTGGAGTGGTTCCGGCATGCGCACGGCCCCGAGCAGTATATTTTGGGGGTGACGTTCGGCTTCGTTTTGCTTCGCTTGAGGCGGCTTTCCAGGCCGGTGCGCGAGCAGCAGCTGCAGCTTACGAAGTTCTAGAGTTATTTCGCGGCTTCGACGCCCACGCCACGGAATAGGTTCACGATGCGGCCCAAGAATCCAGGCCTGGCAGCTCCCGTTGCGGCTTCGACGCCCGCCGTATGTTTACCAGCAACCAGATCGCGAAGATAGCCTTCGGGCGAGCAGGTTGCGCCTTCTTGCGCCATTCCGGCAAGCCATTGTTTGCCTGCTTCATCGACGCTCTTGAGAGCGTGCAGATCGAGCACTAGTTCACGCGAACCTAAAGTGGTTTTGGCGGTTCGCCAGCAACCGTTCAGGTCAGCAATCTCAGCCTCGCTTAACTCGCCCAAAAGCTGCAGGCGGCAAGAAGCAATGCCGTCATGTATGTAATACCGAAAATAAGATGAACGTGCTAGACTGCCCGTCCGTTTTGTTTCGATGTCAGGCCCAGCGACCTCTGTACTTTCAGGTTCGGTCAGCTTCTGCTGCGTTTCGCTTGAAGCTTCATTCATATCAATACGATTGGATCAATTTGCCTGTGTCCCGGTTCCAGATTTCAGCGGCCACGTTGCAAAATCATTCCCACTATAGCAGCGGGCACGCATGAAGGTAAGGACGATTTTCCAACAGCTGATGTTTACATCCGTTTCGCCAGCGGCCACCACCGCTGTCAATGCAAGCAGCGCGCAGGGCGATACCAGGCTCCTGCGTAAGAATGCTCCAATGCTTCGCCGACCGCGCCGGTGACCGCGACCAGGGCAGCGTGAAAGCAATCTGCAATCCGGTCAGGAGTTCTTGCATCGCGCTTTGGCTGGCGGCAACTCTAAGCCCCACTCGTACCGATATAGGTACACTTACTAAGTCGCCCAACTCTATCTATATGTCATTCAGCCGAACCTCTCCACTCATCGCGAGTGCTTTTTCACTTCTCTTCTTTCATTGCGCGTCTGGTGCTGACTTACCGCCCGCCAAGCCGCTCAAGGTCCCCACCTTGCAATACCAGGAGTACAAGTTGCCCAATGGGCTCCAGGTCTTGATGCACCAGGACCACCGCTTACCGTTGGTAGCTCTCGATCTTTGGTATCACGTCGGCCCCGCCAACGAAAAGACTGGCCGTACTGGCTTCGCTCATCTGTTTGAGCACATGATGTTCGAAGGTTCTGAACACGTCGGCGAGAAGGCGCACTTCCGCTACCTCGAGGGCGCCGGCGCTACTGGTATTAACGGCACCACCGATTTCGACCGTACCAATTACTTTGAAACTTTGCCGAGTAACCAGCTGCAATTGGGTCTGTGGCTCGAAAGCGACCGTATGGGATTTCTGCTCGAAACGCTAGATCGTCAGAAGCTGACCAATCAGCGCGATGTCGTTCGCAATGAGCGCCGCCAGGGAGAAGGTTCGCCTTATTCGCTCGGCGAGGAGGAGATGTTCCATCTGCTGTTCAAGAAAGGCGATCCCTACTACGCCGCGGTCATCGGATCGCATGCGGATATTGAAGCGGCGCGCCTGAGCGATGTCCGCGAATTTTTCAAGCAATACTACACGCCGAACAATGCCACTCTCGCGATCGCGGGAGACTTCGACGCGGCGCAGCTCAAGCCGCTGCTCGATAAATATTTCGGTCCGATTCCGGCGGGCCCGGCAGTCGACAAGACATTCATCCCCGCCAAGCCCCTCAGCAGCGAGCAGCACGCCACGGTAACTGATACGGTTCAGTTGCCACGTGTCTCGGTCGGCTGGATCACGCCCCGGGCATTCGAATCCGGCGATTCCGACGCTGACTTATTCATACAAATACTCGGCGGAGGCGAATCAAGTCGCCTGTACCGCCAGCTCGTTTACGAGAAGCAGATCGCTCAAAGCGTCGAATGCAACAACCAGTCGCTAAAGCTCGGCTCTGTCGCAATCTGCAATGTTACTGCCCGGCCGGGCGTGAAGCCGGAGGATCTGGAAGCAGCGATCAACGAGCAAATCGAGTTGCTGCGCCGCGACGGACCTACGCAAGCGGAGCTCGAACAGGCTCGTAATCTCACCCTCTCGCGAAAGATAGAAGGGTTGCAGCGCCTGGGCGGCTTCGGAGGGGTTGCCGATACGCTTAACTACTACAACCAGTACACTGGAGATCCAGGTTATCTGCCCAAAGATATTCAGCGCTATCAGGACGCTACCCTCGCTTCAGTCAAGAAGGCTGGAGAAGAGTATTTCGCGAGCAACGAACGCGCGGTCGTTTCCACCATCCCTGGGAAGAAAGTTTTGAACGATGTTCCGCGCAGCCCCGCCGATACCGACGCCAGCGTGAAAATCGTCAATCCTTACTCGGAAGCCTTTGAGACGCAGGAAGCCTGGCGCAAGCAATCTCCTGCGGCTGGACCCGCGCCAGCCCTGCATTTGCCGGTGCCAAAGACGCTCACCGTGGCCAATGGGATGAAAGTCTACCTGGTTGAGGATCACTCGTTGCCGATCGTCGATGCGAGCCTCGTCGCTCTCGCCGGCAGCGGAGCCAACCCGCTAAAGAAGCCCGGGCTCGCAGCCTTTACCGCTCGCATGCTCTCGCAAGGCACGGCCGATCGTTCGGCGACCGAGCTCGCGAACGACGTCGCTCTTATCGGCGCTGAGCTGCATGCGCTCGCTACCGTCGATAATGCAACGGTAAACATCGGAGCCCTAAGCAACAACACCGAAGCTGCGCTCGACTTGCTCCAAGATGTGACCGTTCACCCGGCCTTTCGGGCCGAAGAGGTGGAGCGCGTGCGCAAGAACCGGCTGGTAGCCATCTTGCAGGAGGCCGATACTCCTACCGCTTCGCTGCTGCGCGTTGGCTTGAAAGCGCTCTACGGCGATAATTCGCCTTATGCTTACCGTTCCAACGGAACCACTGCGTCGGTTGAATCCACCACTCGCGATGACCTGCAAACCTTCTGGGGTAGCCACTATGCGCCGCAAAACTCGGCGCTCGTGCTGGCCGGAGATGTCACCGAAGCAGAAGCCCGTTCACTCGCCGAAAAGTACTTTCAGCCCTGGAAAGCGAGAGGAACGGTTGCGCCTGCCGTCACTCCGGTTGCGCCTCCGGCGCCTTCGCGCCGTGTCGTGATCGTCGACAAACCGGGCGCTCCGCAAACCGCGCTGGCCGCCTTCGGCCTTGGCCTTTCGCGCGACACTTCACAATACGCAGCTGTGAATGTTATGAATAACGTGCTCGGCGGCATGTTCTCGAGCCGCATCAACATGAACCTGCGGGAAAAGAACGGATTCACTTACGGTGCCTTCTCGCAGTACATGTTCTACCGCGGCGTCGGCCCGTTTTTCGCTGGCGCACTGGTCCGCACCGACGTGACTGCTCCCGCCGCCCGCGAACTCTTTGTCGAGCTCAATCGCATCCGCACTGATCCGCCCACCCCCGACGAATTGAAGCTTGCCCGCGAGGGCGAGTTGCGCTCGCTTCCTGGACAGTTCGAGACTGCGGCTTCGACTTCCAAGCTCATCGCCGACCTCTTCACTTATTCGCTGCCCGACGATTACTATCGCCTGTTGCCAGGCAAATATGAATCGCTTACGCCGGCGGCCGTGGAAGATACAGCGAAAACCGATGTGCATCCCGATAACGTGATCGTAGTCGCTGTCGGAGACCGCGATAAGATTCAGCCCGGTATCGAGAAGCTGAATCTCGGCCCCATCGAAATCCGCAATCCTACCGGCGATTTGATGAAGAAATAGCCGGTGCAGCTACGACACCGGCGCTAATTCAAATTTGTGCGGCCGGGGCTGAGCAACTTCGTGCCGTTTCGTCAGAATGGCCTGCTCAAGCGCATCGAACGACTGCATCGCGGGTTGCGCGGCGGGAAAGTCGTAGCCTGCGAGCGGCACTTGCACGCTTCGCCATCGGTTGTTGTGTACATCGCAGTGTGACACGGTAAGGTCAAAGACTTCTTTTGCCTGCTTGGTCATCGGCGTCTCGAATAGCGCCAGGTTTACGCCGCGCGCGAGCTCGTCGTTATTGAAGGTGGCGACCTGAGCGCCGTCGATTTTGAGCGTGTAAACGCCGTTCTTCAATCCGTTCACTTTCAGCACTTGATCGTTCAAGGCTTGGCTCACATCTGAACTTCTCAGGACCAAAGGAAGCGGACCGGCACCCCCTGGTTGCTCCCATTGGGCGAACGGTAGAGGCAGCGCATCCTCTGTTTCGGTCCAGGAGAGCGAATTCGCGTTAGCGAGTCCTGTAACGCTGGCGTGTTCAGCCGCTTCGAGTTTTGGCTCGGAGCGGGCTTCGATCGTGACAGAAGAGACCAGCGGCCGTGCATCCCAGGATTTGAGAAGCGCTTCGGCCATGATGAGGTGCCCGGCGAAGCCCGGGTGCACGCGATCGGGGATGATCTTTTGCGCCTGTACGGGATCGAGTTCATTGGCGCGGCGAAGCATCGCAACGACCGGCGTGTTGAGATTGGCGACATTCAGGCCCACTTGCCCGGCGTAATTGGCGATCCACTTACTAAAGCTGATGAGCACCTGGTTATAGCCGCCCGGAAAGAGCGGATCGCGGGTGACATCGTCATACGGAGAGGGCTGAATAGCCGTAATACGAACACCGGGGTCGGATGACTTCATCATGTCCACGATATGCCGGTAGCCATCGAAGAACGTGCGGTCGGTCGCCTCCGTTTCCGGCCGGTACAGACCGTCGTTCATCCCGAGCATGATGGTCATGACCGTGGGCTTATAGGCAAGAACATCGCGCGAAAGGCGAACGTCGATAGGTCCGCCCCCGCCCCCGCTGACTTTATCGCCTCCCCAGCCTGAATGCACAAACGTGATATCCAGCTTCGGATAGCGAGTTGCAACATACGTCTCAGTGATAACGGTGTAGAGTCGCTGATCGGTGATGCTGTCCCCGTAGAAGACGACGCGGTCGCCATTTTTCAGATCAAAAGACTCGGCAGCAAAGGATGAGACAGCGGAGAAAATCAGTAGGGCAGAGACAAACCCGAGCATGGGTGGCATTGAGCGCTACCAATCTTATCAATGCAGACGTGATGATACCGTTTTGAAAGCAAATCCATGACAACCGACGATCTCTACCGATTTATTGCCTCGCACGATTTGGCTGTGCTCGGAACGACATCGTCCGCCGATACTCCGGAGTGCGCGCTAGTCGGGATCGCCGTGACGCCGTCGCTGGAAATTGTTTTTGACACTGTAAACACGTCCCGCAAATACCGCAACTTGATGCATAGGCCGAGCGCTGCCTTTGTGATCGGCTGGGAAAATGAAATCACTTTGCAGTACGAAGGCGAGGCGCACGAGCCGAGCGGTGCTGATTTGGAGCGTTTCCAGCAGGTATATTTCGCTACATGGCCGACTGGCGCGATCATCTTAAGTGGCTCGGCATCGCGTATTTCGCCGTGCAGCCAAAATGGATCCGTTACAGCGACTTCAACGAAGGATCGCGCGGCATTGTCGAGATGACGTTTTAAGCTCGATGTAACTGCGTACTCACTCCACTTTCAGACCCAACTGCCTGAACTGTTCCGCCGTACTTTCCAGTGATGTGTGTTGGATGGCAGTGAAGCCCATCTCTGCCGCGACGTCGACAAACATGGCGCGATCATCCACATAAATAGATTCGACAACGCTGGCCTGCGCAATATCGAGTCGCCATCTGCCAGATGCTCCGGTCCGGCTTTCTCATGTGAACGAAATGAGAGATCAGCATGAAATCGGCCACTTCCCGCAGCCTGAATTTGCCGACCCGATGTTCAGTGATCCCTTGGCCCTCATTGCTGATCAGGCCAAGTTTCAGGCGGTTGGATTTCTTCACTCTTTCGAAGAACGCGATGTTTTCGGGCCATGCTACCGATTGTGCGTAGGCGAGATCCCGTACCTGCTCGAGGCTGAAGTTCCGCGGCGAGCCGAAGAAAACGTGCCGAAGATACTCTTCGAAGCTCATATAGCCACGCTCGTAGCTGTCGAACATGAGACGATGACGCGCCGCGATCGGAGCTGTGTCAAGCCCAAAGTGCTGGCAGATCGTGTCGCGCACCGAGGTGTCCCAGCCGTTCGTACCGAGTACCCCGCCGATGTCGCTGTAAAGTACCGTGTACCTGGTCTGCGGCATAGGTTTTAGAGTCGCATAAAGAGGCAGCTGAGGGGAAGTGGTTGTGATCCCATGAAGAGGTAATCGCTTTTCGAAGTTACACTTGGATGCCCGTTTCCATCAAAGACATTGCCCGGCTGGCGGGTGTTTCGCATTCGACTGTTTCACGAGCGCTGCACAGTAGCCCGCTGATACCGACCGCAACTGCCGATCGCATCAAAAAAATCGCCGTCGAACAACGCTACATGGCTAGCGCGGTCGCGCGCAGTCTCGTCACCAGCAAGACCGAAGCGATTGGCGTGGTAGTAACGTCAATTGCCGATCCCTTCAATGGCGAAGTAGTGGCGGGCATTGAGGAGCTGGCTAACGAGCACGGATACACGGTGATCCTGGCGAACTCACAGGCCGATGCAACCAGAGAAGTGGCGGTCGTTCGCAGCTTCCAGGCGCGGCGCGTCGACGGCGTGCTGGTGGCGTCATCTCGTGTGGGAGCGCTTCATACGCCGCTGTTATCTGAACTCAAGATTCCGATCGTTCTATTGAACAATCAGCACCCGAGCGCATACGTCCACTCGGTTCGTTTTGACAATGTGACCGGCGCGTACCAGGCGGTCCGACACCTTATTGAGCTCGGGCATCGACGGATCGCTTATTTGGGTGACAGGTTCGGCTTGCACTCGGATGCTGAGCGCCATGAGGGTTACCGCCGCATGGTGGCGGAGTCAGGGTTACCAGTCAGTGGAGCAGCTAGTCGTGCACGGCGATGGCAAACCGGAAGGAGCGGCCGCCGCGGCGCGAGAGTTGCTTGCCGTACGCGAACCTCCGACGGCTATCTTCTGCTACAACGACATGTCGGCACTGGGCGTTTTGCGCCAAGCCGTAATTGAGCGGATCGCGGTTCCGGAAGAGTTGTCCGTCACAGGTTTCGACGATATCTTTTTCGCGAACTATCTCCAGCCGCCTTTGACTACGATTTGCCAGCCAATGAGGGAAATGGGACGGCGCGCGATGGGGTTGTTGCTATCCATTCTTCGGGGCGAAGAGAACGACAAGAACCTCCTCATCCAACGGGGAATTGATCGTGCGAGGATCGACTGCTCCGCCTTGCGGCGGCTCTTACCAGTCGATAGTGTCGGGGAAAAATTCGGCTACCAGATCTTCGTAGTAAGGCCGGATCTCCTTGAAGTTGGGACGCGTTGCGCCTTTCGAATACAGATCGTAGGGATTGAATTTGCGTACCCATTCGAACATTTGTTCATCGTGCGCACTCATCAGATGGCCGTAAGCGCGGTGCCGGTGCGCCGCATAAAACGAGTGATAGCGGAGCATGTACTGCGCGGGCTCAGGCAAATATTTGCGAGTCACCGTGTAAATGTACTCATCGTGACCCCACGACAGATCGACCTGATCGAGGCCGCACTTAGGCTGATAAATGCCGTATTCGGCTTTATACTCGGGAAGTTTGGTGTCGGGATTCGCGGCGAAGAACTCGGGAAAAACAACTTGATCTGAATAGGCGCAGCCCGCGGGGAACGTGTCGCCTACTACCGCCCATTGGGGCTCGCCGTAGAGGCAGAGGACCTTCCCGAGATCATGCACTAAGCCGGTCAAAACGAACCAGCGCGGGTGGCCATCCTTACGAATTGCTTCAGATGTTTGTAGTAGATGCTCGATCTGTGTGAGATCGGTATCGGGATCGCTGTCATCGACTAAAGTGTTCAGATAATTCGCCATGTCCCAGATGCTTTTCTTGCCGCGGGCGAGGCCGCAATACTCCGCCTTTTTTGCGCGAATGAACTCGAGGGTCTGAAAGCGGTGGTTCTGCCGATAAAACTCCGTAACGCGCGGATTGGCATCCTGCTCATAATTGCGAAACTCGTCCTCGCTCTTGCCTTCCTTGTAACGGGTGGCGATGAAATCGTCCCATTCGTCGAGTTCGATTAGAGGCTGCCGATCCAAAACCGCTTGCATGAGGTAAAGCTCCTACTTCTATTCTGCACACGTGTGCGACGATGTGCAAGCGGGTAGCGTAGGAGCCTCACGACACGCCCGAGTTACCCTGTTCATGTCGAAAGGATCTGCCGGTTTGCAAATGAAGCGGTCTGTTGGCCTCTGGAGTCTGGTGTGTCTCTCTGAATTGTTGTTTGCGGATTCGTCCAACTGGACTACTTTTTCAGGAGATTCACAGCGCACGGGTCTGGTTCGTAACGAAACGGATCTAACAAGAGAGAGCGTTTCCAAGCTTAAGCTCTTGTGGAAAGCCAAGCTCGACAACCAGAGCAAAGAGCTCAACGCCCTGACCGTTCCGGTAGTGGCGAGTTACGTTTATGCTCCGGGCGGGATCAGAGATTTCGTCATCGTCGCGGGGTCTGACGATAACGTCTATAGCCTGGATGGCGAGACCGGAAAAATCAACTGGCAAAAACATTTTCAGATCTCGGGAACCCCCATCCAGAGCGCCTACCTGTTCTGTCCCAATGCGTTGAATGCGACGCCCGTTTTGGATCGCGAAAAGCTGGTCGCTTATGTTCTCGCGAGTGATGGAGAACTGCACAGCTTGAAAGTGGTTACCGGCGAAGACGACCAAGCGCCGCGCCCGTTTACGCCTGCCTTCGCAAAAACTTGGAGCCTGAATCTGGCGAACGGGACGATTTACACCAGCACCTCCAACGGATGCAACAGTGTGACCTCGGCTATTTACGGCATCAATGAAAACAGTGCGGACGTGAAGAAATTTCTTACCATGCATGCCTATGGCGCGGGCATTTGGGGACGTGCAGGCATCGCAGTTGGCCCGGATGGAACCCTATACGCCGGCACGGGGGACGGAAGTTTCGATCCTACGAAGGAACAGTACCCGGATTCGGTGCTGGCGGTCGACGGCCGAACTCTTCAGCTCAAGGACTATTTCACTCCGAGCAATAACAAGAGGCTCTGGAAAAAAGATCTCGACATGGGCGGCGTGAGCCCGACTGTGTTCCCGTATAAGGGGAAAGAACTCGTGGCCGCAAGCGGAAAGGAGGGGATCATCTTTCTGCTCGATGCGAAGTCGATGGGCGGAGCGGAGCATATGACGCCTCTCTACGCGAGTGAGCTGCTGGCGAACGTTAACGGCGATTTTTCCGGGCATGGCGTGTGGGGCGCGTTTTCGACTTGGGAGGACAAGGCGGGGAGGCGCTGGTTGTATGCCCCCGTTTGGGGGCCGCCGACAGACAACGTCAAGTTTCCCGTTAGTTATGGCGATACCGCCCTAGGCAGCCTCATGGCGTTTGAGGTGACTGGTCCGGCCGATAAGCCGGTGCTTACGCCAGCCTGGAAGTCCGTCAACATGTCGATGCCGGAGCCGGTTGTGATTGCCAATGGTATTGTGTTCGCGCTGGCGAGTGGCGATAATCCGAACCAGACAGACCCCAACGGAACTCTATACAAATCTGATTTCCGCTCGACGCATCCGAGCGGCCACGCGATTGTCTACGCAATGGATGCCGAGACGGGCAAAGTGCTGTACTCGAGTGGCGACACGATTCCCGGCTGGAGTCACTTTTCGGGGCTGGCGGTAGCCGACGGACGCGTCTACGCTGTGACCTATGACGACGTGGTTTACGCTTTCGCCCTGCCTGAGTAAGTGATGGTCTAGAATCGAAGAGTCGTCGACATTCGGGGCGCGTAGCTCAGTTGGTTAGAGCGCCTGCTTCACACGCAGGAGGTCACAGGTTCAAGTCCTGTCGCGCCCACCATGGCTCGCGAGAAGTCAGTCTGAGCCTCATGCGGAAACCACGGAGACGGAAATCTGCTATGTTTTGGGCGTGAAGTTCAAGGCTGCTCTGAGCCGGGTTTTCATCCTGTGCTTTATCTGCGCGAGCTCTTTTTCATTTTCCCGGAGCTCCAACTGGAGCGTCGCGCAAAACCAGCACTTTCAGATCTATTCGCAAGAGGGAATGCAAGCCGCACGTTCTGCGCTCTGGCGATTCGAGCAATTAGGAGCATTCTTCCTCCAGAACGACTTGCTCCGAAGTGAGTTCAAGCTGGCCGCAGCGGCCAGCGGTTCGGGTAATCGGGTTTCACTCTGAAAAAGAGTACAACTCGTTCCGGCTGCGTGCCACGGCCGATGCGTTTTACGTTGGAACGGAGAACCAGGACTACATCATTATGCCCGCCATTACTCCGAGGGTGTTCGGCTTGGCGGCGCATGAATATGCGCACCTGGTTCTGCACAGATGGCGGACTTCAGCTTCCTCCCTGGTTGAACGAGGGACTGGCGGAATTCTTCTCTACACTTCGTATCACTGATACGCATTGCGAGTTGGGCGCCCCGCAGGCCATGCGCTTGGAGACCTTACGCCATCACCCCTGGCTTCCCTTTGCGGAACTCTTAGCAGTAGATCACGAGTCATTCGCTCGGAAGACCCGCGACCAGATGGCGATCTTTTACGCCGAGAGCTGGGCACTGACTCATATGCTGGTCTCGTCGCCTGAGTACGCTCCGCACTTTCGCGAACTCGTCGCAGCGCTGAACTCGGGCAGCTCCGAGCCTCCATGCGCTTACGACCATTTACGCAAAACCAGCGGAGTCGATCGCGAAGGATTTGCGGGTATGGTCCCAGCAGCATGAGTTCGTACCTGTAGCCCTTTCGCCAATTTCGAGTCCGGAACCTGAAGCGAAGTTTTCGGAGCTCTTGGATTCACAGGTCAGTGAGCTGATGGCTGAAATTCTGTTGGCGGACGGAGAACTGGACCGCGCAGAAGCGCTTTATCGAGATCTTGCCCAACGCACGCCTGAAAATGCGAATGCTTTCGCCGCCCTCGGTACCATTGCACTTCGCAAGGGCGATCGCATGGGCGCGCAACAACGGTGGAAGGAGGCAATCGACAAAGGTGTTACTGATGCCAACCTCCTTTACCGGTATGCTGCCCTGATTGACGATCAGGGCTCCTCGCAAAGCGAGACGCGGCACGCTCTGGAGCGCGCTATCGAGTTGGAGCCTAGCTTCGATGATGCGCGTTATAAGCTGGCTCTGCTCGAATGCAACGCGGGCGATTACCAAGCGGCTCTGGAGCAACTTCGCGCCATGGGCAGCCCGTCCCGTCAACGAGCTTTTGGATACTGGAGCGCAACGGCCAATGCGCTTACCGAACTTAATCAAAGGGATGAGGCCGAACGCGCTGCGAAGAAAGCGCTGGAATGCGCTCAGACGAGTTCCGAACGCACGCTTGCCTTACAGCTCGCCTATGTAGCAAAGACGGATCTGACCGTTCAATTTGCTGAAGACCCTAACGGCCAGCAGCGGCTGATCACCACCCGCGTTCCGCACGGCGACTCCAGCTTCAACCCGTTTATCGACCCCAAGGATCACATTCGGCGTGTGGAAGGAACGCTCCGGGAAGTGCAATGCGGTAGCGGCCAGCTCACGGGTTTTTTGATTGCTGCCGGGAATGAGCTGCTTGCTATCGCAGTGCCTGATCCATTGCATGTGCTGATGCGCAACGGCCCTGCCGAGTTCACCTGTGGGCCTCAGCCGCCCAGGCCTGTGCGGATAGAGTACGCTACGGCCGTCGCGGCGAGCGCGAAACAAAGCGGAGTTTTGAGGGGCATGGAATTTCGCTAGGTAAGCGAGCACAACCCTCGCGTACCTCGGAACATTACTGAGCATGACAATAGCTTGGCAAAGTTCCGAAAAGCATCTATACGAATATGAGTGACGATCCGATATTGGCATTTGCCGAAAGACAGGAATGGCTTGCCCCGATTCAGGAAAAGGGCGAAGAGTTGGTCAAACAGGCGTACAGCTCGGCTGGGGAATTCGGGCAAACGCTAAAGAACGCCATGCATGGAGTATGGCTGGGACACCCACTGCACTCGGCGATTACCGATGTGCCGACTAGGAAGCTGGACGGCTGCGGCCGTGCTGGATGTAATGGAGGCCTCGGGGCGAACGGAGTATCAGGCGGGAGCAGACGGTGCGATCGCGGTGGGCTTGGTCGGCGCGGTTGGATCTGCCATTTCTGGTCTTACGGATTGGAGCGATGTGCAGGGAAAGCCGCAGCGTGTGGGCGCGCTCCACGGATTGATCAACTTCGGCGCGGCCGCACTGTATGGCGCTTCTTATGCGGCGCGAAAGAGCCGCAAACGCGGATTAGGGCGAGCGCTCGCATTTACCGGATTCGGGTTGGTCATGGCGGGCGCGTATTTGGGTGGAGCAATCGCCTACCGGCAACGCATCGGGGTCGATCATGCGGCAAATGCTGACGAGGATTTGCCACGAGATTTTGCGCCGTAATGGCCGAGCACGAGCTGCAGGAAGGAAAGCCCACCAAGGCGACGCTGAACGGTACCGCCATCTTTCCTGCTAAAGCGAGGGAACGAAATCTATGCGCTGGGCGAGGCGTGTTCACATTTGGGCGGCCCGCTGTCAGAGGGTGAAATTGTAGGCGACAGCGTGCGATGCCCCTGGCACGGATCGCGTTTTTGCCTCAAAACCGGAGCCGTACTCGACGGTCCCGCGGTTCATCCGCAACCGCAACTGGATGTAATTGTCAACAGGTGGGCAAGTGCTGGTAAAAACCAGCGCAGAAACCAGGGAGCCGAGCGGCTACTGAGCGACTGGGGTTTGCAAACGGCAGAAGTTTTCGAAATTTGTTCGAAACAGCCGCTGCACGTCGCGGCGAATCTGCTCAGGAAGTGATACTCCGTCCGTCGTCCACCAGTAACGTATAAGTGTTTGTGAGGATAGGCGCCAGCGTCCTCCTCGTGTTCCGCCATTTATAGATCACCTGCTCGAGAATTCTCGCGTCAGAGTGCTGCGGGATGAATGACAGGCCAAGCATCTCGATCCGCTCACGAGTGATCTCTTCTACGATTGAAGGATTATTTAAAAACCACCAACAGCCGAAGGGCATGAGATTGCTGAATTTGCGGGCGTAGACGCAAAGCTCGTGCTGGTTTTCGCGGCTGAGCACGCTGACCAAAAAGCGATTCTGCGGGAACTCGCGGCACAAATTTTCCAGGCTGCGCAGATCGGCTTTCCCCACCGCATCTCCGGCGAGACGTATCGCCGGATTCACCTGACGCCGGACGCCGATCATCAGCGATAACGGGAGATTGAACTCGCGGCACGCCGGCAGGATCGCTTCCCTTAACACCGTGCCGTGCGGGCTATTTTCATCTGGATACACGAAAGAGTCGGTAAGCGAAACAGCTAAGTAAACCGGCTTCATGCGCTCGCACCAATCGTGCAAGAAACGCCGCAACTCAGGTAGCGAATGATTCCAACGGGCGGGCCATTCTGTGAGAATCCGATCGATCCGCAAAGCGGCATGAAAGCGCCGGTCTTCCGCTGCATGCTTGCGCCACAGGTCCGATTCGACCGGATCGAGTGGGTCATTTGTCATCACCGCTTCGCTGATGCCAGACAACTCAAAGACGCGGTCAATGTGCTGCTCCAGATTTTGCGTCGCGAAAAACTCACGAGCTTCGTTCAAGTTTGCCGCCTGAACCGGCAAGCCGAAAGCGTCGAGGACAGCAACCACGCCCCGTGTCGCCTCGGAAAGCGGCGGGTTCTCTACAAACAAAGCCTGCCAGATCGCACCTGCCTTTTGCTCTTTCGGCAACGACCAATACGCATCGGGTGTAATGTCTGAAGATCGAAACAGTTCCGCCTCTAGATAATGGTAGGTGAGCAGATCATCGATTCCCCAAAGCCCAAGCTGTCCCAAAGTAGGCTTGAAGAGATGAGTGTGAACATCGATGAAGCGAACAGATTTCAACCCGCTTTCTACCGAGGAGCCGATTTCTTCGCGTGTCAGATGCTGCATGTCCTTTATCTTATGCAGTGCTCCCTGCTAATCTGCAACCCGTTTACGTCTGCTCTGCATCAAAGAAAGGCAAAATTGTCCTTAGGCGGTTATCGCCCCTAATGGATTGCCACAAGATGAACAACCCTCTTCCTAAAGCTAGGAAATTTCATTGGAAGCTGATGATGGTATGTTTGCTGGCGGTTGTTCTCGCCGCGGCCGGATGCTCGTCGAAATCTGCTCCTCCGCCCGCGATGCCTCCTCCGCAAGTTGTCGTAGTACCTGTCAAACAGGAGAGCGTTCCGATTTACGGCAATTGGGTGGCCACCTTGGATGGCTACGTGAACGCTAACATTCAGCCCCAAGTATCTGGCTACCTGATCCGGCAAACCTACCGCGAGGGCTCGTTCGTCGCCAAGGGAGATGTTCTGTTTGAGATAGACCCGCGTCCCTTTCAAGCTGCTTTGGACCAAGCCAAAGGACAACTCGCTCAAGCCAGGGGCCAGCTCGGTCAGTCGCAGGCTCAATTGGGATTGGCGCAGATCAACGTCAAACGTGATACCCCTCTCGCCCAGGCTCATGCCATTGCCCAAAGCCAGCTCGATAACGACATCCAGACGCAAAAGACGAGCGAAGCGGTGATTCTTTCGAGCCAAGCTTCAATCAAGGCTGCCGAAGCCGCTGTCGAGACGGCCGAGTTGAACCTGGGATTCACCAAAGTGCGTTCTTTGATCGACGGGATCGCGGGGCAAGCTACAATTCAGATCGGCAACTTAGTCAGTCAGAGTACGGTGCTTACCGCCGTCTCCCAAGTAAACCCGATCAAAGCTTATTTTCCAATCAGCGAGCAAGAGTATCTCCGGATTGCGGACAAAATCAAGCCAGGTGTTGACTTACTGCGCGCCAAAAACCCGGTTCCGCTTCAATTAACCTTGGCTAATAACAGCGTCTACCCGCACCAGGGCCGTATACTTTTCGCTGATCGCCAGGTAGACCCTTCGACTGGAACGATTCGGATAGTTGCCGCTTTCAGCAACCCGGGGAATCTTCTCAGGCCTGGTCAGTTCGGGCGCATACGCGCCATGACGGCTATGCAAAATGACGCGCTCCTTGTACCGCAAAAAGCCGTGACCGAGCTTCAGGGTCGCTATCAGGTAGCGTTAGTGGGCGATGGAAACAAGGTCAGCATTCACCCGGTAGAGGTCGGCAGCCGTGTTGGGCCAATGTGGATCATCAGTAAAGGACTGCAGCCGGGTGACCGAGTAGTAAGTGAAGGTACTTCGAAGGTTCGCGAAGGCGCTGTCGTAACCCCTACGCAAGATAACTCGCCGGCGACAGCCGAGGACGCTTCTCAAAGCGCAGGCAAGTAGGTTATGTCAAAGTTTTTTATCAATCGTCCCATTGTCGCGATGGTGATCTCGATTCTCACGGTGATCGTTGGAGTGGTGTCGATGCTGAGATTGCCAATCGCGCAGTTTCCGAGCATCGTGCCGCCCGAAATCCAGGTGCAGGCTACCTATCCCGGAGCAGATGCGCAAACACTCGAGCAATCGGTAGCCACTCCGCTCGAAGCTCAGATCAGCGGCGTGGACAACATGGCGTATATGTATTCGGTTAACGCCAACAACGGAGTATCGCAGATCACGATCGACTTCGACGTAAACACCGATCCAAATATCGACCAGGTCCTCACGCAATTACGTGTTTCCCAAGCGCAATCGACATTGCCGGCCCAGGTGAATACCGCTGGGCTGATCGTCCGGAAATCGCTCTCAGCTCCCTTGATGCTCGTAGCGCTGTATTCTCCCAAAGGCAGTTACGACAGCATCTTTCTAGCCAATTACGCCTACATCAACCTAGTTGACGAGCTTACGCGCGTGCCAGGCATTGCAAATGTTCAGGTCTTCGGCGCGGGGCAGTACGCGATGCGCGTCTGGGTCAATCCGGACAGACTAAACACACTGGGTGTGACTGTCCCACAGATTGTCTCGGCGCTGCAAAGCCAGAACACGGTCAACCCTGCCGGACAGATTGGCGGCGAGCCCGTGCCGGAAGGCCAGCAATTTACCTACACGGTGCAAGCACAAGGCCGTCTCAAATCGCCGGAGCAGTTCGGCGAGATCGTCCTGCGCGTCAACCCGGATGGATCGAATCTTCGTCTTAAAGATGTAGCGCGGCTCGAACTTGGAGCGCAGACTTACAACCTCACTGGCCGGTATAACGGCAACCCCTCGGCCATTCTCGCCATTTATCAGCTTCCAGGCTCGAACGCGGTGGACGCGGCAAAGGGCGTACGTAAGCGTATCGCCGAGCTTCGCAAGCGCTTCCCCCAGGATCTGACGTACGAGGTCAGTCTCGATACCACGCAAGCCGTTACCGCCGGCATGAAAGACATTGTCTACACGCTCTTCGCGGCGCTTGGTTTAGTAGTTCTCGTTGTTTATATTTTCTTGCAGGGCTGGCGTGCGACCCTGATTCCGTTAGCGGCTGTGCCGGTTTCGCTCATTGGAACCTTTGTCGTTTTTCCACTGCTCGGTTTTTCGATCAACACGCTTTCTTTATTCGGACTCGTGCTGGCGATCGGTTTAGTAGTCGATGACGCCATCGTGGTAGTCGAAGCTGTGGAACGCCACATCGAGGAGGGAATGACTCCGCGCGACGCTGCGCTCCAGGCGATGCGGGAAGTCGCAGGCCCGGTGGTGGCGATCGCGCTCATCTTGACAGCCGTGTTCGTCCCCACTATTTTCATACCAGGAATCACCGGCCGTTTATACCAGCAATTCGCGGTCACGATCGCGATTTCGGTGATCTTCTCAGCTTTCAACGCGCTCTCGCTTAGCCCGGCGCTGGCAGCTCTTCTGCTCAAACCGAAAAAGCATAGCCGTGGGCCTCTTGCACGCTTTTTCGACTGGTTTAATCGCATGTTCGGACACGTTACGGAAGGCTATGTCAGTTTCTCTGGCGTGCTGTTACGGAAAGCGGTGATTAGTATTGTTTTTCTGGTGATCATGGGCGTGCTCGCCGTCTTCATAGGCAGTAGGCTGCCTAATTCCTTTTTGCCGGAAGAAGACCAGGGATATATCTTTGTCGCGTTGCAGTTACCCTACGCAGCGTCACTCCAACGCACTTCCGAAGCGGCCCGCAAAGTCGAAAACATCGTCATGCACACGCCTGGAGTGCAAGGCTGTACTTCGGTCATCGGCTTCAGTCTTCTCAGCCGCGTGCAGGCTACCTACAACGCCTTCTTCTTCGTCACTGAGAAGCCTTGGGACGAGCGCAAAGCCGCCAATGAGCAGTACGCCGCGATTCGCAATCACATTACAGGCGCGCTGCAACAGGTGCAGGACGGCATCGCGTTTTCGTTTGCACCTCCGTCCATCCCGGGCGTCGGCACTTCGGGCGGCGTCACTTTCATTCTGGAGGATCGCTCCGGCGCCGATCTCTCATTCCTTACGGAAAATCTAAACAGGTTTACAAAGGCAGCATCCGCTCGCAAAGAACTTGCCGGCATCAGCACCACTTACCTGCCAAGCGTTCCGCAAAACTATGCGGATGTCGATCGCGTTAAAGTCGAACGGCAGGGCGTCAACATTGCCGAAGTGTATCAGACGCTTCAGACTTTCCTTGGCGGCTATCTGGTTAATTACTTCAATCGTTTCGGCCGGCAATGGCAAGTCTACGTCGAAGCGGAAGGCCAGTTCAGGCAAACAACAAACGAGATGAACCGCTTCTATGTTTCGAACAATAAGAACCAGATGGTGCCGCTCAATGCCGTGACCACTGTCAGTCCGCTATCCGGGCCCGAGTTCACCATGCGTTACAACGAATATCACGCCGCGCAGATTAACGTAAACGCCGCGCCGGGCTACAGCACGGGACAAGCAATGGCGGCCCTGGAACAAGTCTTTGCGCAAACGATGCCCAGCGAAATGGGATTCGATTACACCGGCATGTCATACCAGGAGAAGCAGGCATCGCAGGGTGTTCCGCCTGCCGTTATATTCGGTTTATCGCTGCTCTTCGTTTTCCTGATTCTGGCTGCGCAATATGAAAGCTGGTCGCTGCCATTCAGTGTTTTGCTCGGCACGCCCATCGCGGTCTTCGGTGCTTACTTGTTCCTCTGGTTGCGCCGGTATGAGAACGACGTCTACGCCCAAATCGGCCTAGTGATGCTGATCGGGCTGGCTGCTAAGAACGCCATTCTGATCGTCGAATTCGCTAAATCGGAATATGAAAAGGGCAAGAGCATTGAGGACGCCGCGCTGACCGGCGCCCGCATCCGTTTCCGGCCGATTCTAATGACTGCCTTCGCTTTTATTCTCGGATGCGTGCCGTTGTGGACGGCTTCGGGTTCGGGAGCGGTTTCAAGGCGTGTGCTTGGTACTGCAGTAATTGGGGGAATGATCGCGGCCACAATGCTCGCCATCTTCCTCATTCCGGTTACGTTCGATGTCGTCGAAAAGCTGGCGCATCGCGTCGGCCGGGGCAGCGAGAAGCCTCTCCAGCGCGTAGAAGAACGAGAGGAGGAGCACGAGCCCGCATGAGGCGTTTTACACAATTCCCTCTGTACGCCGCTTTCACTCTTCTGGTGGGCTGTACCGTTGGACCAAACTATAAGCGTCCCATCGTGAATGTGCCGGCGGTGTATCGCGGAGATGAACTAAATGCGGCCAACACGCAGAAAGCGGCTTCTCTGGGGGACGAGAAGTGGTGGAACGTTTTCCAGGATGAGCAGTTGCAGCAGCTCATCCGCAGCGCGCTCAAGCAGAACTTCGATGTCAGGATCGCGGCGACGCGCATTCTGCAGGCTCAGGAGCAGGTAACCATCACTCGGTCAAACCAGTTTCCGAATGTAGGCTTTGGCCCTACAGTGAGTGGCGTTCGTCAGCCCGGCATACCGCACGTTTTTAACTCATATTCCTATCTGGCAGACGAACTGGGGTTCTCCGCCTCCTGGAATATCGACTTCTGGGGCCGTTACCGCCGCGCTACGGAAGCCGCCCGGGCGAACTTGCGCGCCAGCGTATGGGGTCGGCGCGCGATCCTGAGTACACTGGTCGAAAACCTGGCTATTGCTTATTTTCAGCTTCGCGAGTATGATCTCGAGTTGGAAATTGCGCAACGCGCGCTTGCTTCTCGTCAGCAATCGCTCAAACTTACTCAGACGCTCGAGCAGGGCGGGGCAACATCGCTGGTCGACGTGCGGCAGGCTGAGCAGTTAGTCGAAGAAGCTGCTGAGGCTATTCCTGATACGCAGCGAGCCATTCAGCAGACAGAAGATCAGATCAGTATTCTCACCGGAGCAAATCCCGAAAGCATCCCTCGCGGTCGTGCGATCACCGACCAGCCGCTCCCCGATACTATTCCTGCCGGACTGCCTTCGCGCCTGCTCGAGCGCCGTCCCGACATCGAGCAGGCCGAGCAGCAACTCGCTGCCGCAAATGCTCAGATCGGCGTTGCGCGCGCCCAGCTCTTTCCGCAGATTTCGCTTACCGGAACAGCCGGTTTGCAGAGCATCGGTCTGGGAGACTTATTTACCTGGCCTTCGCGCTCCTGGAACTGGACCGGTTCGGCCACCCAGCCCATCTTCAATGCCGGCGCTCTGCGTGCCAACGTGCGCCTTTCTCAAGCTCAGCAGCAGCAGGCACTGCTCACTTACCAACAAACGATTCAGCAGGCGTTCCGCGAAGTGTCGGATTCGCTGATTGCCTACACAAAGAATCGTCAATTTCGCACCCATCAGGAGTCGCTCACAGCAGCGGCCCAAGGCGCGTCCGATCTTTCGCATACCCGCTATCAGGGTGGTGTTACGAGCTATCTCGAGGTTCTGACGAATGAGACCAATTATTTCTCGGCCGAGTTGAGCCTCGCGCGCGCGCGTCTCAACGAGCGGCTTGCCCTCGTTCAAATCTACAACTCTCTCGGCGGGGGCTGGGAGCAGTAGACGATTTGCCAATCCTGAGATATTGTAATTCTCCCAGTTATATTTGACTGGTGAGCTTTGTCGACTGGTTGCTGGCCGATCTTCGTTTACCTAAGGGGTTCAAAGCGAACCTGAAGCGAAACATACCTGGTGGCGCGTCATGTGCCTGACCGGTGTCGATTACTTTTCTACTTTGGGCTACCAGCCGGGTATCGCCTTTCTCGCCGGGGACTGCTCTCCCCGCTCGCCACTCTGGTGCTGGTGGTTGTCACACTAGCCGGCGCGCTTCCGGTTTACAGCCGCGTTGCCGAAGCCAGTCCAAATGGGCAAGGCAGCATTGCCATGCTCGAGAATCTTTTCTCGGAGTGGACGGAAAAGACGTTCGTTTTAGTCTTGCTCGGTTTTGCGACAACCGATTTCATTATCACGATGACGCTCTCCGCGGCTGACGCAGCGAATCACTTCAACCAAAATCCCTTCACACCGCCATGGATGAAGAGCCAAATGGGCGTCACGCTTATTTTGCTCGCAATTCTGGGCGGCATCTTCCTGAAAGGCTTCAAGGAAGCCATCGGCGTTGCCGTGGTGCTTGTCGGCGTCTATCTGTTTTTGAATTTGATCGTGTCGTTCGCGGCACTCTGGCAAGTCTTCACGCATCCACATCTGATTCCGAACTGGGGAGAGGGCCTGCTACGCGCGCACGGAAATCCACTTGCCATGCTTGGAATTTCGCTGGTGCTGTTTCCTAAGCTGGCGCTCGGGCTCTCCGGATTTGAGACGGGTGTGGCTGTTATGCCTCTCATAGAGGGGGAGGAGCTAGCCGATCGCGTCAAGAATACGCGCAGGTTGTTGGTTACTGCTGCCGTGATTAATGAGCGCGTTTCTGATTGTCACGAGCGTGGTAACCACGGTTCTTATTCCGGCAGATAAATTTCGCGAAGGCGGCGAGGCAAACGGCCGCGCTCTTGCGGGATTTAAGTCACCATTGTTGTCGGTAAACATTATCTTCGGTTTTCTTTATGAGATCAGCACGATTCTAATCCTTTCCTTCGCCCGCGCCTCGGCCATGGCAGGTTGGCTGTATCTCATCCCTCCCTATTCGCCTCGCATCGGAACTGTCTTCTGGATTGGTATGCCTGCGCACGCGTCCGCTTGTGCTCGTCTTTCTTGGCGATTGCTTTTAGCGTCACGCTCCTCTTCAGAGCTAACGTAGATGCGCAAGGGGGAGCCTATGCCACTGGCGTGCTGGTACTCATCACTTCGGCCGCGATCGCTGTGACGATCACGGTCTGGGGAAACTGGCTTCGCTTCCCCTTTCTCGTGATTACTCTCGTGTTCGTTTACACGACGGCATTGAATATTTACGAACGGCCAGAAGGACTTAAGATTTCCTTGATTTCTATATTCGTGATGATTCTGACCTCTCT
>CAWIFY010000003.1:0-275460 GCA_963835255.1 Terriglobia bacterium
CTAATGCTGCTTCCGTCATTCGGAAAGCGGTAACTGCGGCGCGTGTTGCATCACTTGCGGCGAAACTGGGAGGGGAATGCTCGATACCGGACGGCTCGCCATCAGCATCTCGCGAAGCGTATCGCGCACGAAATAGCTTCACAGCCGAGCCATGCCGGAAGCACACCTCGGTTTTCGAGGGATGCACGTTCACATCCACTTCGCTCGCATCGCAATTCAAAAACAGCAAGGCGAACGGGTAACAGCTAGTGGGCACTAGATTGTGGTACGCAGCCGAAATAGCGTGCAGCAGAACTTTGTCGCGAATCAGCCGCCCATTCACGAACAGGTAAACCGAATTTCTATTCAGCTTCTGCACATGCGGGCCGGAAATTAGCCCTTCCAGCGCGAACTGCGCCAACTCCCCTTCGGGCTTTTCCGTCATCGCCTCGCGAGCGTTCGGCGGCACATACGGTGGCGGCAATCGCAGCTCCAGCAACTTCGGCCCGACATCCACGAGCTCGTCGGTTATCTGAGAACCAAATACCTGAAATGCCCGCTCGCGCAAGCTCGCAACAGGCGAGACGGAAAGCAGTGCGCGACCTTCATGATGCAGCTCAAATCGCTTGTTCGCGTGCCCCAGGCTGTAATGCGTTACTAGCGACCCGATGTGCGCTAGCTCGGTTTGATCCGACCCGCGACTACTGCCAACGTGTCGACCAGGTCCCTCACCGTGATCGTAGTGCCCACCAGCCGCGCAATCTCATCGCAGCGGAGTAGCCTGCCCCCGGCAATCTCGACAGCGGTGCCGGTCTGCTCCTCTTCGGAACGCGTTTCGAGCACAAGCCGGCTCACCGAACCGATCGAAGGCAGCGCTTCACCGCGAAAGCCAAGCGTCGCAATCGCAAGCAGATCTTTGACGTCGCTTAGCTTGCTCGTCGCATGGCGCTCAAACGCGAGTAGTGCGTCATCGCGCAACATGCCGCATCCGTTATCTTGAATGCGCAGCAGACGACGGCCGGAATTCTCAGCATCGATCGGATCTCCGTCGCGCCCGCGTCGAGAGTGAGTTCTCCAGCAACTCCTTCGCTACCGAAGCGGGCCGTTCGACCACCTCGCCTGCCGCAATTTTGTTCGCGACGTTGTCCGGAGGATGCGAATGCGACCCATTAAGATGAGTGGGGCCGGCGCTTCTGCCTATCCCCTATTTCTAAACCCCTAGCTTGGTTAGCCGCTCATCGCATCAAATTCGGCGTTGCTCCGCGTCTACCAAGCTTATCGATCAACAGCTCCATCGACTCTACCGGCGAAAGCGGGTTCAGCACCTTACGCAAAATCCAGACCCGGTTTAGTTCTTCACGTGGCATCAGCAGCTCTTCCTTACGCGTGCCGCTGCGATTGATATCGATGGCCGGGAACACGCGTTTGTCCACCAGTTTGCGATCTAGGTGGATTTCCATGTTGCCGGTGCCTTTGATTTTTTCGAATATTACGTCGTCCATTCGGCTGCCTGTATCGATCAGGGCCGTTGCCACAATCGTCAGCGAGCCGCCTTCTTCGATGTTGCGCGCCGCTCCAAAAAAACGCTTCGGACGTTGCAACGCATTCGAATCGACGCCGCCCGAAAGCACCTTGCCTGACGGCGGAACCACAGTATTGTAAGCGCGCGCCAGACGCGTAATCGAATCGAGCAGAATCACCACATCGCGCTTGTGCTCGATCAGGCGCTTGGCCTTTTCGATCACCATCTCGGCTACCTGCACGTGCCGCGCCGCCGGTTCGTCGAAGGTCGAACTGATCACCTCGCCACGCACCGAGCGCTGCATATCCGTTACTTCTTCAGGGCGCTCATCGATCAGCAGCACAATCAGGTTGATCTCCGGGTGATTGGTCGTAATCGAATTTGCGATGCTCTGCAGCATCATTGTTTTGCCCGTTCGCGGCGGAGCTACGATCAAACCGCGCTGGCCTTTGCCAAGCGGAGTCAGCAGATCCATCACCCGCCCGGAAAAATTGTCGCGGTTCGTCTCCAGCTTCATCCGCTCATCCGGATAAAGCGGCGTCAAATTGTCGAAGAAGATCTTATTGCGCGATTCCTCTGGTGGCTCGAAATTGATCGCGTCGACTTTGATCAGAGCGAAATACCGTTCGCCCTCTTTTGGCGGCCGAATCTGGCCTGAAACCGTGTCGCCCGTCCGGAGGTCGAAGCGCCGTATCTGCGAAGGCGAAACATACACATCATCCGGCCCCGGCAGATAGTTGTATTCAGGCGCGCGCAGAAAGCCGAATCCATCCGGCAAACACTCCAACACGCCTTCCGAAAAAATCAACCCGCTCTTCTCGGCCTGCGTTTGCAAGATCTTGAAAATCAGTTCCTGCTTGCGTAAGCCTGCCGCTCCCGGCACCCCCAGATCCTTCGCAATCTGGTTCAGCGCCTGGATGCTCATGTCCTTCAGCTCGACCAGATCGAGCGTGGTCGTCCCATTGCGCTGGCCTTGCGCGCCCGTATTGCCGATCGAGTGCCGCCCGCGCCGCTGAAAACCACCGCCTTGCTGCTGGCCCGCTTGCTGCGGAGTCCCCTGCCGCTGCGCATTTTGTTGCTGCCCCGTTTGCGGTGCATTTTGCGTCGGCCCACTCTGCGGGGGTATTGACCCGGGAGCATTTTGCCCAGCCGGCGCACTCTGCCCTTGGCTGATTACGGGCGTTCCTGAAATCGCCGCTGCGGAGCTATTCTCATTGCTGGTCTTTCCTTCGCCGAGCGGCCTTTGCTCTGCCTGAGGACCTGTCTCCACCGCCGGTTTCGATTCTCCAACGTGCCGTGCCTCAGCCGGAGCTCGCCGCCCGCCTTCGCCCGGTCTGCCGTTCCCCTTAGCCTCGGAATGCACTCGAGTGCGGCTCACAGAGGGCTTTTCCGCCCGCGGCTCAGGAGATTTGCTCTCGCCCGCTTCCGCCTCACGCGCAACTCGGCTATTGCCGTTTGCCTCTTCCGATCCCTCGCGCTCCACCGACTCGCGGCTCGCGCGCTCTGCTGGCTCCTCGGTGGGCTGCCCTTCGGTGGTAGCCGCGCTGTTTACTGCTTGTTCTTGATCTTCGAGATTGTTTGCCAAATTTCCCTCACTCCTCGACCGTCCACGGCCGAGAACGGAATTAGCTGCGCATCCGGGGCTTCCCTTTGTATGGCGGCCAATCCTGCTTTCAGTTGGTTATTGCTTTTCAATTTGTCGATCTTGGTGACGACCACCTGATATCGACGGTTGTGGAACTCCAGCCATGCTTTGAGTTCCAGGTCCATGTCCATCCAGCCCCGCCTGGCGTCTAACAGCAGGAACGACAAGCCAAGGCTTTGTCGCGCCGTCAGGTAGCTTTCAATTAGCTTCTTCCAGTTCGCTCGCTCTGCCAGTGGCACGTGCGCGTAGCCGTACCCTGGCAGGTCCACGAACCGAACCTCTTCCTCAATCGCAAAGAAGTTGATGAGTTGCGTACATCCTGGACGCGAACTCGTAAATGCCAGCCCAGGGTGCCCCGCCAACCGGTTCAGCAGGCTAGATTTGCCGACATTGCTTCGGCCCAAAAAGGCGATCTCTAACAAATCGCCGTAATGCGTCTCCGGCGGGAACTGCGACGCGTCCGCCGCGCTGATGATCAGCTGCTTATCGCCCGTCGCGGCCTTTACGGCAGTTCCTACCACGGCTTATCCAATTCCCTGGAACGCTTCCCAGCGCACCGGACGTTTCGCTGTCCGTTGTGCGCGTTCAATAGAGCCCACCCGACGTTTCGCTGTCCGTTGTGCGCGTTCAATAGAGCGCCCACGGCACACCCCTCAATGCGTCAGGTTGTCCTCGGGCCTCGACGATAGCTCAGTCGCCGTTGCGGCCGGTGCCAGCGGCAATGCCACGATCTCGCGTTCCAATGCAAACTTCAGCACTTCATCCATCGAAAACGTGAAGTGCAACTTCATATCTCTTCGGACGTTTTCCGGAATGTCTGCGAGATCTCTTTCATTTTCTTTCGGCAACACAATCTCGCGAATCCCCTGCCGGTGAGCAGCCAGCAGCTTCTCTTTCAGACCGCCGATCGGCAGCACTCTTCCACGCACCGTGATCTCGCCCGTCATTGCAAGATCGCAGCGCACCGGAATACCCGTCAAGGCGCTGCAGATACTTGTAGCAATCGTAATGCCGGCCGAGGGCCCGTCTTTCGGAATTGCTCCCTCCGGTACATGCACGTGAATGTCCAGATGTCGGTAGAAGTCTTTGGGCAATCCCAGATACTGCGCCCGCGAACGAACGTAGCTCATCGCCGCCTGCGCCGACTCCTGCATGACATCGCCCAGCTTGCCCGTGGTCGTCAATTTCCCGCGGCCTTCCATTACCGCCGCCTCGGTCGTGAGAATCGATCCGCCTACTTCAGTCCACGCCAAGCCGGTTGTCGCCCCGATTTCATTCTGCTTGTCGAGATCCATGTCCCGGAACTTCGCCGGACCCAGCATCTCAGTAAGTGTCCCCGGGTTGATCACCACGCGCTCGATCGCAACTAGTGGCCCTTCTTCCTTCTTCGCTTTTTTCTTGCTCTTCTTAGCCGGTGCGTTGCCGTCCTCGGCAGGCGCCCCCGCTTCTTCCTCGATCACCTCGATACCGGCCGGAACCAAAACTTCGTCCTCAGGCGCCACTTGCGCCTCCACTACTTTGCGCGCCACCTTGCGTGACACGTTGCCGATTTCCCGCTCCAGGTTTCTCACGCCGGCTTCACGCGTATAGGAGCTGATCAGCGTCTGCAATCCCTCATCGGTAAACAGCAGTTGCTCTTCGCCCACGCCTGTTTCCTTGAGCTGCTTCGGAACCAGAAACCGCTTGGCGATCTCCAACTTCTCCAGCTCTGTGTAACCCGATAGCCGGATCACTTCCATGCGATCCTGCAAGGCCGGTGGAATAGTGTGCAGCACATTAGCCGTTGCGATGAAAAATACCTGGCTCAGATCGTATTCGACGTCCAGATAGTGATCCATGAACATATAGTTCTGTTCCGGATCGAGCACTTCGAGCAGCGCCGCCGACGGATCGCCCCGGAAGTCCATCGACATCTTATCGATCTCATCTAGCATCACTACCGGATTCTTCGTGCCTGCCTTCTTCATCATCTGAATAAGCTGGCCCGGCAGCGCGCCGATATAAGTGCGCCGGTGCCCCCGAATTTCCGCTTCATCGCGCACGCCTCCCAATGAAAGCCGCACGAATTTCCGTCCCGTCGCCTTCGCGATTGACATTCCCAGCGATGTCTTACCTACGCCGGGCGCTCCCACGAAACACAGAATCGATCCCCTCGGATTCTGCACCAGCCGCCGCACCGAGAGGAACTCTAAAATCCGCTCTTTGATCTTCTCGAGCCCGTAATGATCGCCTTCCAAAACCTGCCGCGCATACCTCAGATCACGAATTTCTTTGGTCTTCTTCTTCCATGGCACCGCGAGCAGCCAGTCCAAATAGTTCCGCGAGACCGTCGACTCCGCCGACATAGGCGGCATACCTTCCAAACGGCGCAATTCGGCGATCGCTTTCTCGTGCGCGTCCTTAGTCATCCCCGCCGTATCGATCTTTTTCTTAAGCTCGTCTATCTCGCTCTTCTCACCCCGGCCCAGCTCTTTTTGGATCGCCTTGATCTTCTCGTTGAGGTAATACTCTTTCTGCGCGCGCTCCATCTGCCGCTTCACCCGGCCTTGAATCGTGCGGTCTACATTCAGCTTCTCGATCTCAATATCGAGCAGATCCGCCACCCGCGTCAGCCGGTCGATCGGATCGAATATCTCGAGCAGTTCCTGCTTCTCTTCAATCGTCAGCTGAAGGTTTGCGCCCACGGTGTCGGCCAGCTTCCCAGGATCGTCCACCCGGATCGCCGCGATCATCGTCTCGTAATTCAGGTTCTGGCTCAGCTTGACGTACTGCTCAAACAAGGTCGTTACGCGGCCGGTAAGCGCTTCGAGTTGCGATCCCTGCTCTACCTTGTAAGAAGTCGTTTTTACCACAGCGCGGAAGTAGCCTTCTTCCTCGCTTACCGAAATAACTTTGCCGCGCTCTACGCCCTCCACCAGTACTTTGATATTGCCGTCGGGCTGCTTCAAACTCTGGACAATGTTCGCCACCGTCCCCACCGAGTAGATTTCATCCGGCCTCGGCTCATCCACCGAAGCATCGTGCTGGGTGGCCAAAAAAATCTTCTTGTCGCCTAACAGCGCCTCTTCGAGCGCACGCACGCTCGACTCACGTCCCACTACAAACGGCGTCATCATGAACGGGAAGATCACCACGTCCCGTATTGGCATCATCGGCAATCGCTTGGAGTCGGTTTTATCTTTTGTCGTGACCATTATGAGTTTATAGACGGATTGTTGTCCCGTACGCACGCGGGACCAGGGACGATGGAGCAGCTTTCATGCCGAAAACTGTATCGAGAAGGAATTCTTCAGGCTCTCGTCAGGTACAGAACGGCTGACCTAACCTGCCTTTTCGAGCACAGCCATGTTGATCTTCTGTGAAAGCACCATCTCCTTGGTGACCACGAATTCCCGCACCTTCTTGAATGTTGGGAGATAGTACATAAGGTCCAGCATGAGATCTTCCAAAATCATGCGTAACCCGCGCGCCCCTACCTTGCGTTCCATCGCAAGCTGCGCAACCGCCTCCAGGGCGTCCTCGCTAAATTTGAGCTTAACATTCTCAAACTCAAATAGCTTCTGATACTGCCGGATGATGGCATTTTTCGGCTTCGTCAGTATCTGTACCAGGGCTTCCTTTGAAAGATCCTCCAGCACCGCCGAGACCGGCATGCGGCCGATAAACTCAGGAATGAACCCGTACTTAATCAGGTCCACAGGCTGGCACTGCTGCAGCAGATCCACGTCGCGCCGCACCGGATTTGGTCTCCGCAGCGCTTCTTTTTCGTCTGGCGGCACAAAACCTATCGATTTCGTGCCCACCCGCCGCGCAATCACCTTCTCGAGTCCCACGAACGCGCCGCCACAAATAAACAGAATATTCGTCGTGTCGACCGGCGTAAATTCCTGATGCGGATGCTTCCGCCCACCTTGCGGCGGCACATTCGCCACCGTTCCTTCCAGAATCTTGAGCAACGCCTGCTGCACCCCTTCGCCCGACACATCCCGCGTGATCGACGGGTTCTCGTCCTTGCGCCCGATCTTATCGATTTCGTCTATATAGATGATGCCGGTTTGCGCCCGGGGCACATCCCAATCCGCGTTCTGCAGCAATCGCAGGATGATATTCTCTACATCCTCCCCGACGTATCCCGCCTCGGTTAGAGTCGTCGCATCTACAATCGCGAACGGCACGTCCAGTATGCGGGCCAGCGTTTGCGCCAGCAGCGTTTTGCCTGTCCCTGTTGGCCCGATCAGCAGAATATTCGACTTCGAAAGCTCGACCTCTCCGCCTCGCTGCTTATTCATCTGAATCCGCTTGTAGTGGTTGTACACTGCCACCGCTAACTTCTTCTTGGTGGCTTCCTGCCCAATCACATACTGATCCAGATACTCCTTGAGCTCCAGCGGCCGCGGCAGCTTGCCCGGACTCCCGTAACTCTGATCGTGACGATCGTCTTCTATGATCGAATTGCAGACCGCGATGCACTCATCGCAAATGTAAGCCCGAGGGTACTCGCTCGGAGACGAAATGAGCTTGCCGACGACGTCTTGGCTTTTGTGGCAAAACGAACAGCGAAGGGAATCGTCAGATCCAGCGCGCTTCAATCTGGTCTCCTAAGGATAGTAGAGATCAAGAGGTTCCCTTGCCCTGATTGGAAGAATTTTCTTCATCAGTATATCAGGAATACGTCAGTTTTACGTGACTTACATGAAATCCGCCGCACGGATTTTACCGACCCCGCCTCTCCCTCAGGCCTGTTTCTGGGCCTGCTCGAGCAGGAACTGCAACGTCTTCTCGGTCTGAATGTGGCCTGCAATACGCCCAAGCGCTCCATCCTTCTCTAGCCGCGCCCGCGTCACCGGCATCGCCTCGCGCTCTTGTCGGGCAATCCGCTGCACCTCGCGATCCACTTCCTCTTTCGTTGCCGCAACCCCCTCCCGCTCTGCAATCTTCTCCAGCAGCAAAGAGGCCTGCACGTTACGAACCGCCTTCTCGCGTTGCGATTCCTTCACCTTCCCCCAGTCGAGCTTGATCTTGCTCGGGTCCAAGCCTTCCCCAGCTAGATTCCGCAGCTGCATCCGAACTTGGTTCTCGATCTGCCGGTCGACATAAGCCTCCGGGACCGCGAACGGATGGCGTTCCACCAGCCGGTCGATCAGCTCCTCTTTGGCCGCCTGTTGGGCCACGTACTGCTTCTCGTGAAAAATGGACTTGCGGACCGCGTCCCTCAACTCCTCGAGCGTCTGATAATCGCCCAGATCGCGCGCGAATTCGTCGTCCAGCTCCGGCAGCTCCTTCTTCCTGACAAACTTCGGCGTCAGCTCGAACTTGACTGTCTTCCCCGCCAGCCGCTCCTGCCCGTAGTCGTCCGGATAGGTCACGCTGACCTGTTTTGATTCGTCCGGGTTCATGCCCGTCAACGCCTCGTTGAACGCCGGCAGAGTCTCTTCGCCACCTACTTCAATCTGCACGTCCTGGTCAATATCCTCGGCCAAGCCCTCCAGCGATTTCAGATGCACCAGCACATAATCGCCATTTTCGACAGCCCGGGGATCTAGATTCGGGTACTCGGCCTTACTCTCTCGCATGGACTCGAGCCGCTTTGCCACTTCTTCGTCCGTTACCAACGGTTCTTCGTACTTCACCGGTAGGCCCCGGTAATCTTCTATCTCGAACTCGGGGGCGACCTCGAAATCGGCTTTGAACCGGATCGGCTGCCCGGCTTCGAACTTCAAGTCCGTGATGTTCGGCGCCCCAACTACCTTCAGCGCGTCCTTCTCCACCCGCTCCCGGAACGCCTGCGGCAGCAGCATCTCGAGCACTTCGTTGCGAATCTCGCTCTCGAAGCGCGATTGAATCATGCTGACCGGTGCCTTGCCCGGGCGAAACCCAGGTAAACGCACTCGCTCCTTCAGCGAATGGGTTACGCGCTCTTTGGCCCGCTCCACTTCGTCGAGCGAAATCTCGATTTCAACCGAGCGCTTGCAATCTGCTGCTACCTCTGTCGCCAATGCTTTTGCTTCCTAAACCGCGGCAGCCGTCAACTGCGCCGCCTCACGCAGAACTTCCGCTTTGTCCGTGGCTTCCCAGCTAAACGACTCCTCAGTCCGCCCGAAGTGTCCGAAAGCAGCAGTTACCTGGTAAATCGGCCGCCGCAAATTCAGATGCTTAATCATGCCGGCCGGTGTCAGCGAGAAATTCTCGCGAATGATCTCGGCCAGCCGCGCATCTTCCACCTTGCCTGTACCGAACGTGTTCACATTGATCGAGACCGGCTCGGCCACTCCAATCGCATAGGCGAGCTGCACTTCCGCCCGCGACGCCAGTCCCGAACCCACCAGATTCTTCGCCACGTACCGCGCCATGTAGCAGGCCGACCGATCCACCTTCGTCGGATCTTTGCCCGAGAACGCGCCGCCTCCGTGCCGCCCCATTCCGCCATATGTATCGACGATGATCTTGCGCCCGGTCAGCCCCGTATCTCCATGCGGTCCCCCGATCACAAAACGCCCGGTTGGATTGATATGGAACTTGGTCTGCGAATCGATCATCCCTGATGGAATCACCGGCTGGATGACGTACTCCTTAATATCTTCTTCGATCTGCTTCAAGGTCGCTTCATCGTCATGCTGCGTCGATACCACCACCGCATCGATGCGCTTCGGCTTCCCATCGACGTACTCCACACTCACCTGGCTTTTGCCATCCGGCCGCAAATAAGGCACCTTGCCCGACCGCCGCGCTTCGCTCAGTTGACGCACCAGCTTATGCGCCAGCATGATCGGCAGCGGCATCAGCTCCGGCGTCTCGTCGCACGCGTACCCGAACATCAGGCCCTGATCCCCCGCGCCGCCCGTGTCGACCCCCATCGCGATATCCGGCGATTGCGCCTGGATCATATTCACCACCGCGCAGGTCTTGCAATCGAATCCATACGCAGCATCGTTGTACCCAATATGATTGATCACGCCTCTCACCAGCCGCGGCACGTCCACATAGGTCTTGGTCGTGATCTCGCCAGCCACCACGCAGATTCCGGTAGTCACCAGCGTCTCGCAGGCCACCCGCCCGTCCGGATCGTCTTTCAGAACCGCATCGAGCACTGCATCGGACACCTGGTCGGCAATCTTGTCCGGATGCCCCTCGGTCACAGACTCAGACGTGAAAATAAATTTCATTGGGGATTTGGGAACTCCTTAGATGTAGGGAAACGAGCGCAGCGCTGCGGCTCGCACCAAAGCGTGGTTTAAATAACTAGTGTATCAACTGCCCCGGGTCATTCGCTGAACAGCTTTATACCCGCGCACGATGGCCTCTGCTCAACTTGACATGCTGGTGTAGAGGACGGAGTTGGTTCTTTCGGCCAAAGCAATATAAGCGGCATCGTAGGCCGTAAAATTGTGCCGTAATTCCCAGATCCGGGCCAGCAAAGGTGTGTGCGCGTAGCGCTCAGCGGGGAACGCCGCAAGTCCGGCCAGAAACTGTCCGCTGTCATGCGAATCGATGGGCTGGCCTGCTACCAGGCTCCGAAGCGCGCGCTACCTCTATGTCGATCAGATGCGGAACAACGAAGGAATCATTGCGCCCCGCCAGATCGCGTCTGAGCGAATCGGCCAATCGGCCGTTCGTGAGTCATCCATAACTACAGAAGCGTCTAGAACAATCACCGCGCATCCCGCAATTCACGTACTACTTGGGCCGCGCTGCGTTTCGCCCGGATCGGCTCGGTCAATGCCGATCCATACGAACTTACCAATTTCGGATGAGGTACTACACTAGCAATCCTTCAAGAGTTTCACTCATCCTTAGTGACTATGGTACCATGACTATAGGCATAATCATGAAAACCATCCCCGCCGGCGACTTCAAAGCGCGTTGTCTGGCAATCATGGACGAGGTCCAAGCCAAGTCCGAGCCCGTACTCATAACTAAGCGCGGCAAGCCGGTCGCCAAACTCGTCCCCGCAGTCGAAGATGACGAGAATTTTTACAACTTCCTTGCCGGTAAAGGCTCTATCACCGGCGACATAGTGTCGCCCATCGTCCCAGTAGGCGACTGGAAGCGTCTTAAGTGATCCTGATCGATACGCATGTCGTGATCTGGTTGGCCCTCGATGCCAGCCGCCTATCGAGGAAGGCTGTCGAAGCGATCGACGAGGCACGAAAACACGGCGAAGGCCTGGCGATCGCCGCCATCAGCCTGTATGAGCTCGCAGTGACTGCCCATCGGGGCCGGATCAAACTACAAATCTCCGTCGAATCCTTCCTTCAAGAAATCGAGGCCCGCTTTATCATCAAACCCCTGACCGGCCACATCTCGCTTAAAGCAACACAACTTCCTGCCTCCTACCCGAATGACCCCATGGACCGGCTCATCGGCGCGACAGCTCTCATCGAGGGCCTCCGTTTGATTACCGCCGACCAACAAATACGCAAGTCCAAAGCAGTCCCAACCATCTGGTAATTACGCCTCTGGAGGGCGGCCTTCCAAGCTGGCAGCCTTTGTCCACAGGGTTCACCAGAACCCCACAGGATTGACAGCCGGATGCTTTCGTCACCACCACTAATGGCCTACCTTTGCCGGCGCGCGGTAGATTAGGCACTTATGAACTATTACGGAGCCAAAGATCTCGCCGCGTCCTTCCGGACGGTGCGCAGGAACACATTGACGATTGCGGAAGAAATTCCAGAGGATAAGTACAGTTATCGCGCGGCGGAGGGGACCAGGACCGTAGCTGAAATCCTCACGCACATTGCGCTTGGCGGAAGGTTCCAGGAACAGATCAACCTGGTCGAGAAGCGTTCCTCGATGTTAGGTTTCGATTACATGAAGTTCATGGGCGAAATCGGCACCGAGGCAGCTAAGCCGCGCACGAAAGCGGATATCATCACTCTACTTAAAGAGGAGGGTGAGAAGTATGCCAAAGCGGTGGATTCGCTGCCCGACGACTTCCTGGGCCAGAGCGTAACTATGCCGCCTGGAGGAACTCCTCCCAGCCGCACGCGTTTCGACATGCTGGCCAGCGTAAAGGAGCATGAAATGCACCACCGTGGCCAACTTATGTTGATCGAGCGGATGCTGGGTATCACTCCACACCTGACTCGCGAACATCAGGCTCGTATGGCCGCCATGCAGGCCCAGCCAACTAGCGCCGAGGATAAGCCACGCCAAGCGGCAAACATTGCCTAAGGATTGCCTGCCTGCAGCAGCGCCGGTCATGTGGGATAGGCGCTTTCGCCTGCTGTCGGGAACTGAGTTCTTTTTTGTCTATCGTTCGAAGCGCCATTTTTCGGTGGGAGCGCCGGTACACGCTTGAATAACGATAGGTGCTCCGTCTTTGTCGGAACTGGCCTGCAAACATTTGCCAGTTGCTTGCTCTTTAATCGTCCCGTCGGGCTCGACACTGAATTTTTGATTTGTATTGAAATTACACTTCCAAAGCTGAACCGGCGTGCCGGTCGCTGCCGATCGCGAAGCGCCTCCCCGCACATCGAGACAGTATCCGCCGGTACCGATGATGGCACTCCCGGCGTCTGCCGCCGTGGTTACGGTCCAGCGCTGGTTTTCGCGGCCGTGGCAGGTGTACAGGAAGACTCGCGTGCCGTCTGCTTTCTTGTTGTCCTGGGCATCCATGCAGTAATTCCCGGACTTTGATAAAGAAACGGCCTTCAAATTAACCCCGGTGACATCTTGCGCCCGCGCGATGAGCGGAATGAACGACAGTGCGGCTACCAAAAGGAAAGGCTTCATGTGTCCTGGACTGCCTGCAACCCCCCTCCGTTTCTAGTTTGATCGCCAGTACCAACCTGCTGAAGTACCGGAATTTACGCCCTGCTGAGCGGCGAGTGCTATGAAGGACAGGCGCTTTCGCCTGTCGCTAACGCTTCGCGCACCCCTTTTCATTCCCTCGTTGGGGCGGACGCCGAAGCCCGCCATCGGCCATTCACAAGCCGCAAAAATATTTTCTTCCCTCTCATTCCACACGCTTTAACTCCAACTTCGCTCCATCCCGAAGTTCGTTTTTCGCCCTTCCCCGTGCTATCTTCCGGCAGACTCTCCCATGAGAACCAACCCCGAACTCGACCGGCTGCGTGAGGAACATCGCGCACTCCAGCGCGCTGAGATCAATCGCGCCAACGCTCTCCACAGTACTGGCCCTGTCACGCACAACGGGAAAGCCATTTCCTCCTTGAACGCTGTCAAAACGGGTCTGACCGGGCGCACTGTGCTGCTTCACACGGATGACGCCGCCGTCTATCAGAACCACCTCGCCGCTTATCAAAACGAATACCGGCCCGTCGGACTTCGCGAGCAGGAGCTCGTCCAGTCTCTCGCCGACACGCAATGGCGTCTGCAGCGCATCCCCGGTCTCGAAATGGCCATCTACGCCCAGGGCCGCGCCGAAAACCAGAACTACGTCGACCAGCACCCCACCACCGGCGCGAGCCTGATCGAGCTCGGCACCTTTCTCAAATACGAAAAGCAGCTCAAGAACCTGCAGCTGCAGGAATCGCGTCTCCAGCGCCGCTACGAAAAGGAAATGGCCGAACTCCGCAGCTTGCAAAAGGAACGCAAACAGCAGGAGCAGGCCAAACCCGCAATCGTTGCGGCCGCCGCGAAAACTGGCTTCGTTTTTTCAAATCGCGAGGAGCAGCCACGGATACTGCCAGCTACACCCCAAACCGCTGCCGCTTTCGGCTCGAATCAGAGCCTTGCGGATCTTCCTGCGCCCCACAATAAGGAGAACGCGGCCTGAGGGGCTTCGACCATTCAATCAATACACTTTTTCTGCAGTACAACTTTCGGTGGCAGGTCCCACGAGTGCACAGAGGATAGATCCCCGCGCTTCATCACGGCAGCAGGATGAAGGAACTTACTCTTGGCGCGCCCGGAGAGGCTCGAACTCCCGGCCTAATGATTCGAAGTCATTCGCTCTATCCAACTGAGCTACGGGCGCGCTCGCGTGCAATCTGCCCTCTAATTATAAGTCGCGCAGGCCGCGTCCCGCGCCACCAGACAAGAGCGGATGAGGCCGCGTTCCTCAGCGAGCTGAAGACCCAATGCAGATCTTCGGGCCTGAGCGCGGGACGCGAGTCCGTCGTGCGACGAAATTCCACATGAGGTGGGAAAATCTAAGGTGTAGTAATGGCCGATAACAAAAGCTCCAACGAAGTCGAAGTCAAAATCCCGCTCCCCAATCGCGCCGCCGCTGAGTCGCGCCTCGAAAAAGCCGGCTTCCAAGTCTCTGCTCCGCGCCAGTGGGAATCGAACGAAATCTACGATACGCCCGATGAGTCGCTCCGCACGAAAGAAATGCTCCTCCGCCTCAGGCAATCTGGCGACAGATCAGTCATCACCTGGAAGGGCCCCGGCTCGCCTGGCCCGCACAAGAGCCGTCCTGAACTCGAAACCTCCCTCGGCTCTCTCGAAACCTTCGGCCGGATTCTCGAACAGCTTGGCTACGCGCGCTCGTTTCGCTACGAAAAGTACCGGACTGAATACGCCGACGAAAGACATCGCGGAGTTGTCACAATCGACGAAACCCCCATCGGCGACTTTCTCGAAATCGAAGGCCCGGCCGATTGGATCGATGCCACTACCGCCCAGCTCGGTTTCTCGAAAAAGGAGTACCTACTCGAAAGTTACGGCACCCTGTATTTGGAGCACTGCAAAAAGCATGGCCTGGAACCGGGCAACATGCTCTTCGCATCTCACCCTTAGAATAAGTTGCAATGGCAGAAATTTTGAGCGCCGGACCAGCCTCTATCGAGCGCGCAGCCGCTGATCTTGCCTGCGTGCGCGACGAAATTGGCCGCGCTATCGTCGGTCAGAACGAAGTCATCGAAGGTGTTCTCATTTGCCTCGTCGCCGGCGGCCACGTTCTCCTTGAAGGCGTCCCGGGTCTTGGCAAAACCACCCTGCTGCGAACTCTGGCGCGCGTTCTTGCCCTCCAATACTCCCGCATCCAGTTCACCCCCGACCTGATGCCCGGCGACATCGTCGGCAGCGTCATCATGGACGACGAGCACGGCCACAAAACTTTTCGCTTCCAACCCGGTCCCATTTTTGCCAACCTCGTGCTCGCGGACGAGATCAATCGCGCCACGCCCAAAACTCAATCCGCCTTGCTCGAAGCCATGCAAGAGCGCACCATCACCAGCGGCACCAATACCTATACGCTCGAGCCTCCCTTCCTTGTCATGGCCACCCAAAATCCCATCGAGATGGAAGGCACGTATCCGCTCCCTGAAGCGCAGCTCGACCGTTTTCTCATGAAGATTCTGGTCAACTTTCCTTCCCGTTCCGATCTCAGCCGCATCGTCGACCTCACCACCAAAGCCGGCGACGTGGAGCTTCGTCAAGTCCTGACCCGCGAAACGATTGCCGACTTGAAGACCGCTGCCAGGCATGTGATCGTCGCCCCTCATGTGCAGGATTACGCCATCGAACTCGTGATGTCCACCCAGCCCGGCCTGAAGGGCTCTCCCGAAATTACCAACAAATACATTCGCTACGGAAGTTCACCCCGGGGCGCCCAAGCCTTGATCGAATGCGGGCGCGTACTCGCGCTCATACGTGGGCGCTTGCATCTGAGCCTCGACGACGTGACTGCCGTCGCCCCCTCCGTGCTCCGTCACCGCATCATCCTTAACTTCGACGCCCACGCCGACGGTCACTCGACTGAAACCATCCTGCGCAAAATCCTCGAAGGCGCATCCGATTCTTAGAGCGCCATGGACCAACCTCTTCTGGAGCACCGCTTTCTGGAACAGCTCGAGCGGCTGACTCTGCATTGGCAAAAGTCTTTCAGCGGTCTTGTCGGCGGCCACAACATCTCGCGCTTCTCCGGCCCCGGTCAGGAGTTTCTCGATCACCGTACCTTCTATCCGGGCGACGATCTCCGCGCCGTCAACTGGCGCGCCTACATGCGCTTCGAAAAGCTCTTCCTCAAAATGTTCCAGGTCGAGCCTCGCGTGCCGGTTCGCCTGCTGCTCGATGTCAGTGCTTCCATGCTCGCCGGAAATGCCTCGGGCGAGGCCACCAAGTTCGAGTACGCCCGGCGCTTGGCCGCCGCCCTCGTCTACGTCGGCCTCGTGCGTCTCGATAGCATCCTGCTCCAGCCGTTTTCGGCAGGCTTGCTCGACCCGTTTCTCTCGAGCGGCGGACGCCATCGCTTTCAACCCGCGGAAAATTATCTCCGGGCACTACGCGCTGGAGGCAAAACGAATTACTTCGAGACTGCTCGCCGCTACCTCGACGAATACCCACAGCGCGGCCTGACTGTCATCATCTCCGACTTTCTCGACGATGTCGATTGCTTTCGGCCCTTGCAATACATCGCCGATTTCGGCCACGAGCTTCTGCTCGTTCAGCTCTGGGGCCAGGAAGATCGTTCCCCGTCCGGCGAGGGAGAAATGGAGCTGGTTGACGCCGAATCCGGTGCACATGTCCGCATCGTTCACGATCGCGCCGCTCGCGCCGCCTATATCGCTTCCTTCGATCAACATTCCGAGCAGCTCAAAAAACTCGCTCTGCGTAATGGTGGCCGCTACACCGGCCTCCCTACCCTCACCCCGCTCGCCGACGCCATGTTCGGCTCACTTTCCACCTTTGAGAGGGCGGACTTCGGTCCGCGCGGAGCTTCAGCTCCGCTAACCTGACATGTTCTTCCTGAACCTCACCGCCGCAGAATTCTTCACCTTGCTCGGCGCCCTCGGCGGCCTTATCACCGCGCTCTACCTGCTCGATCGCGCCAAACGCCGCAAAATCGTCTCCACTCTCCACTTCTGGGTGCAAGCCGGAGCTTCCGATCAACATCAAGCCCGCCGCAAAATGCGTGAGCCCTGGTCTCTCATCCTGCAGCTCGTAAGTCTGCTCCTACTCCTATTGGCGATCTCCCGCGTGCAGTGGGGCGGCCGCGATCGCCTCGGCCACGATCACGTCTTTCTGCTCGATACCTCTTCCTGGACCGCTGCGCGCACAACCGCCGACCCGGCCACTACCGTTCTCGATCGCGAAAAAGAACTGGCCCGTCATTACTTCTCCGCACTCCCGCCCAACGATCGTGTCATGCTGGCTTCTGCCGGCGGTCTCGCCACACCGCTCACTCGCTTCACGCACGATCACCGGCAGCTTGCTGCCGCCCTCGACTCTGCTCGCCCCGGCTTTTCCGCCTTGAATATCGATACTGCCCTTTTCTTCGCCCATCAGGCGCAAAGCTTCTCCGGCGCAGCACCCGGCGAAATCGTTTATGCCGGCCCCCAACTTGTCGCCGACCCTCCAAATGGCTTGAAATCGCCCAAGCGCATCCTCTATGTCCCGGCCGATCGCGAAAACTGCGGTATTCGCCAGCTCTCCGTCCAGCAAATCTCAGACGAAGCCAATAGCTGGCAAGCACTGGTCAGTGTGAAAAATTACGGCGAGCGCTCGCAGATCTTGCGCCTCGATATGCGCTACGCGTCAACCGCTTTTGCCGCTCGCCGCTTGGCAGTCCCTCCAAACGGCGAGGTCGCCGCCGAGTACACGTTCACTACCCGCATGCCCGGCGAACTGATCGCCGCCATCAGCCCCGGAGGCAGTCTCGCAAGTGACGACCGCGCGAGTCTCTTTCTGCCTCCCAGCGAGACCCTTCGCGTCGCGGTTTACACGGATCGCTCCCAGGATTTGCGCCCTCTGCTCGAATCCAATCACCAGCTCAACGCAACCTTTTTCGCGCCCTCTCAATACTTGCCAAAACCTCCTGCTGATGTAATCGTTCTCGATCGCCTCGCGCCTGTCGCCGCGCCCGGGCTTCCCAGCCTCTGGATCGATCCGCCGCGGGACCATTCGCCGCTGCCCGTCAAAAACTCCGTCACGGACTCGCTCCTCACCTGGATCTCGACCGCGCCCGCCAGAAAGCTTCTCGTGCACACCGCCAGCACGTTCCAAACCTTCGAGGGAGATGACGTGCTAGCCAGCGTGCCAGAAGGCCCCGTAATCGTCGTTCGGAAACACCCGAATTCCGCTATCATCGGGTTCGATCCCCTACAGGGCGAGCTTCGTTTCGAAGTCGCTACCCCGCTGCTCTTCGCCCGTCTGCTCCAATTGCTAGATCCCACCGCGTTCCAAACGCTCTCGCTCACAGCCAGGGAGGTCGGACTCGCCAGTGTCGATCTCGACGCGACAGAACAACGCTCCAGCCTGCGCGTCACCGATAACAGCGGCTTCGCGATCCCGGCGGCGAAACGCGGTAGCACTTTGCAGTTCTTCGCGGCCAGCCCCACCATCGTTCATATCACGTCCAGTGAGCGCCAACGCATCGTCTCGCTGACTCTGCCCGCCGTTGCTGCAAAAACGTGGACCCCAAGTGCTCGTTTGACTGACCTTCCATCTCCTGCCCGCTTTTCCCCTCCGGCCGTCGATCTTTGGAAATGGCTGGCCCTAGCAGCCGCCTTCTCGCTGCTCCTCGAATGGCTTCTCTTCGGTCGCGCCAGACCTGCCCGTAAACTTCGCCCCGCCATCCCTTCCAGCAGAGAAACGAATGACAACCACATCCGGGAGTTCGCCGCCAAATGACCTTCGCTCACCCGTTGCTGCTCCTTCTTTCGCTGCTTCCGCTCGGCTGGGTCGCTTATACCTGGCGCACTTCCCCGCGCCGCCTTTCGCTTGTTCTGAAAGGCCTCGGCTTTGCCGTCGTTTTCCTCGCGCTAGCGCAGCCCGTCGTCACTCTGCCCGCAACCAAAATCGCTGAGTTCGTGCTCGTCGACACCTCCGGCAGCATCACTTCTCAAGACCTCGCCCGCGCCTCCTCACTTGCCCGCGATGTGGAACACCGCAGAGGCGGCAACTGGGTCAAAATCGTTCCCTTCGCCAGCAGCATTCGTGCGCTCCTACCTGAGGAGCTTTCTGGATCTCTGCACCTTCAGCAGATCTCAAACTCAGTCGCCGGAACCAATCTCGAATCAGCCCTCACCGGCAGCATGGCAGCTATTCCAAACGGCTACTTACCCCGCTTTCTGCTCATCAGCGATGGCAACGAAAACGAAGGCAGCGCCGTTCGCGCCATCGCGCAATTGCGCCCCTTGCAGATTCCCGTCGATACCATCCCGCTCGGCGGCCATTCCGGCTCTGCCCTGCATCTTCAGGCCGTCTCGCTCCCCCGCAATGCCTTCAGCTCTGAGCAGATTCCCATCGACCTTACACTCTCCTCGCCCGTTCCCACCTCGGCTACCCTAGATCTCTATGCCGAAGGCAAACTGCTCGGAAAACAGACCGTAAATCTTGCAGCGGGAGCAAATTCAGTCCGCCTGAATGCCCGTGTCAAATCAATTGGTGTCGTTGCTATCGGCGGTAAAATCCAGACGCCATCTGCCGGCGAAGCCCGCTTCGAGCAGGCCATCGAACTCCGCCGCGCGCGTGTGCTGTACCTGTCACAAGATCCACCCGGAACCGACACGAATCTTCTCGGGACCCTCGCTGAAGCGAATATCGAACTCACTCGCGACCCCTCCGAGCTCGACCGCGACATCGATTCTCTTCAGCTCGTTATCCTCAACAACCTCGATCTCGCGTCATTCTCCCCCGAGCGCAAGACACGCCTCGAGAATTACGTAAAAAACGGCGGCGGCCTGCTATTGATCGGCGGCGAACGCCAGGTCTATAAGGAAGATAAGAAGATGGACCCGCTCGACCGCGCACTCCCCGCCAAACTCGCCCCTCCCGATACTCCCAAAGGCACCTGCGTGGCGCTCATCATCGACAAATCTTCTTCCATGGAAGGCCGCAAAATCGAGCTGGCGCGTCTCTCCGCCATCGGCGTTGTCGATCACCTGCGCCCCATGGATACTATCGGGGTTCTGATCTTCGATAACTCTTACCAGTGGGCCGTTCCTATGCGCCGCGCCGAAGACAAATCGATGATCAAACGCCTGATCTCTGGCATCACTCCCGATGGTGGTACGCAGATTGCGCCCGCGCTCGCCGAAGCCTATCGCCGCGTACTGCCTTCCAACGCCAGCTTCAAACACGTCGTTCTTCTTACCGACGGCATCTCCGAAGAGGGCGATAGCATCGACCTCTCGAAGGAAGCCGCCGACCACGACGTCACCATTTCCACCGTCGGTCTCGGTCAGGATGTAAACCGCTCCTATCTCGAAAAGATCGCGGCTACTTCCGGCGGCCGCAGCTATTTCCTCAACGAGCCTGCCGGCCTCGAACAAATCCTGCTCAAAGATGTCGAGACTTACAGCGGGTCGACTGCCATCGAGAAGCCCCTGACGCCGATCGTTGCCGAAAAGACGGACGTACTCGAAGGTCTAGGGATGGACACTGCTCCGCCACTTCGAGGTTATGCACGCTTCCAGGCGAAACCCGGTGCCGAAACCCTTCTCGAAATCAATGAAGCCAAGAAGGACCCCCTCTTCGTACGCTGGCAATACGGCCTCGGCCGGGCCGCCGTCTTCACTTCTGACGCCAAAAGCCGCTGGGCTGAATCCTGGATCGATTGGCCCGGCTTCGATAAATTCTGGACGAATGTCACTCGCGACCTGCTGATGCACAACGGCCCAAGCCAAGCCACTGCCGCCTTCGATTCTGCAAACAGTGACATACTCGTCCGTTATCAACTCGCCGACGGAACCACTGAGCCCCCTTCTATTCCCGAAATCTACGTGCTCGGGCCAAATGGCTTCCGCAAAACTCTCGACGTGCAGAAAACTGCGGCGCGTCTCTACCAGGGCCGGCTCCACATCGGACCGGAAACAGGGCTCTTTCGAGTGCGCCCGGTAAACGAATCGGCTGCCTTCCCCGAAGTAGGCCTCTATCGCCAGCAGCCTGAATTTCAAGATTTCGGCTCAAACGAAGAATTGCTGAAAGAGATTTCGAGCTTCACCGGCGGACGCTTCAACCCCGGCCTTTCCGCCATCTTCGATGCTGAAGGCCGCAGAACTTTCAGCGAATGGCAGCTGTGGCCCGCTTGCCTCGGCTTGGCCATCGCCCTCACCATCGCCGAGCTCTTCGCCCGCAAATGGAGCGGCCTCGCCGACCGCTTCAGGAGATAACCAAAATGTTATTTCCTCTCCAGGTGCATCACCGTCTCGAAATGATATGTCTGCGGAAACAAATCGATCAGCGCAATCCGCCGAATCCGGTACTCTTCGAGCAGCTTGCGCGCATCGCGCGCCAGCGTGGCGGGGTCGCAGCTTGCGATTGTAAGCCGTGCCGGCCCGAGCCGCAACATCGCCGCCGTAGTTTGCTGGCCCAGCCCAGAGCGCGGTGGATCTGCCACCAGCAGATCGGGCTTGTCCTCTTGTTCGGCTATGTAGTTTTCAGCAGAGCCGGGGATCGCTTGAATCGCCGAGCTACTCCGCTCGATATTAAACTCCAAGTCCCGGAAAGCCGAGCCGCCCCGCTCGACCGCCTCCACCCGCTTGAACCGTTTTCCAAGCGCCAACGAGAACAGACCCACGCCGGCGTACAAGTCAGTCGCGTGCTCTCCCGATGAGTCGCTCAGCACCTCGTCGGTTAGCGCGTCCACCAGCCATCGATTCACTTGAAAGAACGAGCCACCGCTAATCCGGAATTGCTGGCCCGCCGCGGCATACTCGATCGCTCCCGGCACGAGCGACGGCAGAAAATTCGTGCACCACTCAAAAAAGCGCGCCGCCACGGGCCGCGACGAATCGAGCACGTTGAGCTGCAGCTCGCTGCCGTTCGTAAACAGCTCCAGCGAGCGGACGAAGCCAGGCCACTCCGGCCGCTTCACCGCGTCCTGTATGCGCGCGATTGCCTCTACCAGGATCGGCGCCGAGATATAGCAATGGTCGATCGCGCACAGCTCGTGCGAGCCCTGCCTGTGGAAGCCAGACTCACGTACGGCAAAGTGCAATTGCACGCGGTTGCGGTAAAACCAGGGCTCTCCGCTAATCGTTGGAATGTCATCTTCATAGGCGATCTTGCCGAGGCGCTGTAGCGTCTCGCGAAGAATCGCGACCTTCTGCTCCAACTGATATTCATAGTCGGCGTGCTGATATTGGCATCCGCCGCAGATGCCAAAATATTCGCAACGCGGCTCGATCCGGTGCACCGAGCTTTCCAGCACTGCGGGCGAACTGCCGCGCAGCAGCCCCGCCTTCACCCGCGCGGTCTCGACACTTACTCGCTCGCCCGGTAGCACGTACGGCGCGAGCACCACTTGCCCATCTATACGCCCCAAGCCGTCGCCGCCATATACCAGCTTTTCAATCGTTAAGTTTGAGGTCATCACTTACGATAAGAGTTCACTTCCCGCATGAAAGCACGCGTTCTATCCGGCGTTCAGCCCACCGGTCACCTGCACATTGGTAATTATCTCGGAGCGCTCAAGAACTGGGCCGACATCCAGAGCCTTTACGAGAGCATCTTCTGCATTGTCGACCTGCACGCGGTCACAATCTTTCAGAATCCCGCGGAGCTGTCCGCCAAAATCCGCGAGACTGCGGCACTCTTCATCGCGGCCGGTATCGACCCCGAGCGTTCTTCGATCGTCGTTCAATCGAGCGTCCCCGGCCATGCGGAGCTCGCCTGGCTGCTAACTTGCGTAACGCCGCTGGGCTGGCTCTACCGCATGACGCAGTTCAAGGCCAAAGCTGAAGCGCAGGAGACCGTTGGCGACGGAATCTTGCAGTATCCCGTTTTGATGGCGGCGGACATTTTGATGTATCAGGCGAGCATCGTTCCGGTCGGAGAAGACCAATCGCAGCATCTCGAACTGGCGCGCGACATTGCGCAGCGCTTCAACTCGCTTTACGGCGAGACGTTCGTGATGCCAGCCACTCATCTTCCAGCCGTCGGCGCGCGCATCATGGGTCTCGACGATCCTACGCAGAAGATGAGCAAATCGGCGCTCGGCTCCGGACATGCGATCGCCTTACTCGATGATCCGAAGACGATTCAGAAGAAGATCGCTCGCGCGACCACGGACTCGAAACCTGCGGTCGATCCTGACGATATGGGCCCGGGAATCGCCAATCTGCTCACCATCGCCCAAGCCTGCGACGCTTCCATAACGAAACAACAAGTCGCTGGGCTGCGCTACGGGGATTTCAAGAAGCTGGTAGCCGAAGCGGTCATCGCGCGCCTCTCCCCCATCCAGCAGCGCTACCGCGAGGTGACCGCTGATCCCGCCTACGTAAATTCCGTCTTAAGACACGGACGCGATCACGTATTGCCTATCTCGGAAGACACATTGCGCAAAACTAAACTGGCGATGGGCATCTATACCGGCGGTTAATAGTCTTACGAAGCCTGCTTTACCGGGCGCTATCATGGGGTTGCTTGAGCACTCAGACCGCACCACTCAGGCCTGTTGAGCGCACGAGCAACTTCAGATCGTGGGCTCTCATAATCGCTACCAACCTGGTCTCCCTGCTCTGCATGGCTTGGGTACTGAATGGCGCCGACCTGCAGTACATCTGGGGCGAGGTCAGGCGCATGCATTGGGCGTGGGTCTGCGCCGCCATTGCCGCAGACATCTGCGTTTACCTGTTGCACGCTTGGCGCTGGCGGCTTCTGCTTCGCCCGATCGAACAGGTGCCTTTCGTCCAGGCAGTCGAAAGCATCTACGTCGGTCTATTCGCCAACGAAGTTCTGCCGTTACGCGCCGGCGAATTGATCCGCTGCTTTCTGCTTTCTAAGTTCACCGAAGTGCCGCTTTCGGTTACATTCGCCTCGGCCCTAATCGAGCGCATTTTCGATGGTATCTGGCTGCTCGGCTGCTTCTTCTTTTGTCTTCACCTTGGCAAGCTGCCGGGTGTTTTGCTGCACGGCGGCTACATCCTCGCCGTCCTCATCGCGATTTGCGGCTTGCTCCTCGCTTACGCCATGTATGCCCGCAAGCAGTCGCTCAATCTACTGTTTGGCTTCTCCTGGCCGCGCTGGTTCAATACTCTGATCGAGGATCTGCATCTTATCGGGCACTCCCGTTATCTCTACTTCTCGTTCTTCGTTAGCGGCCTCTACATGTTCGCCCAGATCCTGCCGATCTACATGCTCGTACAGGCGAACCGGTTGCCTGTCCCCTGGACGGCGTCGTTCACCATGATGGTTCTGCTGCGCCTCAGCAGCATCGTTCCACAAGCGCCAGGTAACCTGGGATCGTTCCAGTGGGTCACGGCCCGAACGCTCATCATGTTCGGCCTGGCTTCGGGGCACGCCAAACGCTTCTCGCTCATCTTGTGGGCGATTGTCACCATCCCGCTCATCGTGATCGGATTCATCGCGCTGACGCTCGAAGGCTTCAACATGACGCATCTGCACAAGCAAGCAACAGCAGCGGCGAAGGGCCAAGGGAAAAGCCAGATAGAATAGGGGCAGCCGTCTGCCGTGCTTGTTCTTCGGTATCTTGTTTTGACGCTCGCCTTGCACTTAGTTGCCGCCACGCAACCCGCCAAGTGGATGGCTTCCGATCCGCAGTCTACTTTTGAACACGACCCTGCGAAGCGTTCAGAATTAGAATTGAACAGGGCTGAGACGTCGTTCGACCGGGCTCGCGAAGCGTACAATAAAGGCGATATTGAAAACGGCGATGCCGCATTGGAAGATATGACCAAAGCGCTCAACGCCTGCGTCGAATCTCTCGAGACGGCCCATAAGGCACGCTTCTTCAAGAAAGCCGAACTCCGGGTTGCCTATCTCCAGAGGCGCATGGCCGGCTTGCTCGATGACATCGCCCTTCCGCAGCGCGGGTGGGCCGAATACACCGACCGGAAGTTGGAGGAGATTCACGATAAGTTATTGGCGGGAGTGATGCGCAAATGAGATTTCGCCCGATTGCCTTGTTTTCCTTCGCCGTGGCGACGCTTGTGCTTGCGCAAGACCGCGATTTTCTTACCTCGAACGAAGTCGAACAGGTTCGCGAAGCACAGGAGCCGAATGACCGGTTGCAGCTTTACATCCACTTCGCTCGCCAGCGGATGGATTTGGTAGACCAGTATCTCGCAAAGGAAAAGCCAGGCCGCAGCATCTTTGTCCATAATGCCCTCGAAGACTACACGCAAATCATCGAGGCGATTGACTCGGTAGCCGATGATGCGCTGCGCCATAATCGTCCGATCGACACGGGCATGATCGCGGTCCTGAACGCAGAGAAGGACTTCCTCGGCAGGCTGAACAAGATCCAAGGGAGCGAGCCAAAAGACTTCGATCGCTACAAATTTGTTCTCTCTGAAGCCATCGATACTACCAACGACAGTCAGGAGCTTTCGCTCGAGGACTCGAAGAAACGCGGGACCGAACTCGCGGCAAAGGATGCCAAAGAAAAGACCGAACGCGATTCGGAGATGTCGAGTGACGAGCAGAAAGAGCGCAAGAAGGCCGCGGACAAACAGGAAGAGCCGAAGAAGAAGGTGCCTTCGCTCTACCGCCCCGGTGAGAAGCCCCCCGACCAGCCCCAGTAGTATTCTCCGGCGGAGTGTCGGCTGATTATCGTAAATTGGGAAGAGAGGCGTCGGGCTAATTGGCTCATCATCATCATCACGCGCGCGGGACCGGCTGGGTTCTTCGCCTGTCCTTAGCCGCTACGCTTGCTTTCACGGCTTTCGAAGTCTTTGCAGGCATCCGTTCGCACAGCTTGTCTCTGCTCTCCGATGCCGGCCATAACTTTACCGATGCTCTTGCACTGCTCCTCGCTGCAGTCGGTGTCTACCTGCAGGGCAAGCCAGCCAATCAATCCAAGACTTACGGCTATGGGCGAGCCGGCGTTATTGCGGCTTTTGTGAATGCCGCGACTCTGATTTTTATTTCGTTGATCATCTTCTGGGAAGCTGCCGGCCGGCTGCTTCATCCCGAACCGCTCAATGATCGCATCATGATGTGGGTTGCTGTCGCGGCCCTGCTTTTGAACGGCGCCATCGTGATCGCGCTCAACCGCGGGAAGAAGGGCGACATCAACATCCGTGCCGCCGTAATCCACATGGCTGGAGATGCCGTCGGAGCTCTCGCCATCGTCATTGGCGCTCTGACGATCCGCTACACCGGACTCACTTACATCGATCCGTTGCTCTCGATCGTCTTAGGACTCTTCATTATCTACACCGCTTGGGACATCATCCACGAATCCTGCAATATCCTGCTCGAAGGATTGCCGCGCGGCATTCAATTGGACAATGTCACACAAGCGATGGGCGCGGTCGATGGGGTTATCGACGTTCACGATCTCCACATATGGAGCCTCGGGTCGAGCACCCATGCGCTCAGTTCACATGTGCTGATCGACGACATGCCCCCTTCAGCGAGCGAGCGCATCCTGAAACGCATTCATGAAGTCCTGGGCGGGTTTGGAATTCATCACTCTACGATCCAGTTTGAGCACATCCCATGCGTGCTGGCGGAAAGTGGATGTCAACCTGCTCCCGATCACAGCCACGCGCACGATCACGAACACTGACCTTTAGGCTGAGAGCATCGCGACCAGCTGTTTGCGGAAGTCCTCGCCCCTTTCGTTATCGGGCGTAATGACCAGCACAGTGTCGTCCCCCGCAATCGTGCCGACGACTTCTTTGAGCTCTTGCCTATCGATCGCAATCGCAAGCGTGTTGGCGTTTCCCGGCAATGTTCGCAGCACAACCAGGTTTTGGGCAAGGCGGATATCCAGCAGATATTCATTTGCTACTGCAGCCAGCTCCGGACCAGTGTTGTCGGCCGTCAATTGACGATAGCCATCGGCGGTCTTCACAAGCCCCAACTCTCGCATGTCTCGAGAGAGCGTCACTTGCGTGGTCTGAATACCGCCCTGGCTTAGTTCCCGCGCCAGCTCATCTTGGGTATAGATCTCCTGCTCACGGATGATCTTCAGGATTTGGCCCTGACGGAAACTCTTATTCATTAGCCTGAACATTTTCCTGCATCGCGCGCAGCCGGTTCTTCGCATGCGACAAGGCAGTCGCGACGGCATTCGGCCCGGTGCCTCCTGGCAGCTCGCGGCTCTTCATGCCTTCGGCTGGCGAGAGGAGGCGCGCCATATCGGGCGCGAATTCAGGAGCAAATGCGGCGAGAGATTCTCGGTTCCAATCCGATGGCTTCTTTCCGGCTCTCACGCTTTCCAATACCAGGCGGCCAACGATCTGGTGCGCCTGATGAAAGGGTACACCGCGCCGCGCCAGCTCTTCTGCCAAATCAGTTGCTATCACCCAACTCTCCTCGGCTGCGGCCGCCGGGACAGCCGGTTTAAGAACCATTGAATCAGCGACGGCCTTCGCCATCTGCAGCGACCGGGCCGTTTGATGAAAGGCATCGAAGAGCGGCTCTTTATCCTCCTGCATGTCGCGGTTGTAAGTCATTGGGAGGCCCTTCATCGTGACAAAGAGGGACGTAAAATCGCCAAACACGCGGCCTGATTTACCGCGAATCAGCTCCAGCGCATCGGGGTTTTTCTTTTGGGGCATCAGACTCGAGCCACTCGTAACGTCATCGCCGAGCGTTAGCCAGTTGAACTCTTCGCTCGAATACAGAATCCAATCTTCCGCCAACCGGCTCAGGTGCAGCATGATCAGACTGCAGCCATAGAGGAAGTCCAGAACAAAGTCGCGGTCCCCGGACACGTCCATGCTGTTGGCGGTTACAGCGGTAAACTCCAGATCTTCGGCAATGGCTTCGCGATCGAAAGGAAATCCACTCCCGGCCAGCGCGCCTGAGCCGAGCGGCATAACACTGATTCGCGCCTGAGCCTGCTCGACGCGTTCGAAATCTCGCGCGAACATTTCGAAATAGGCGAGCAGATAATGCGGCCACAACACTGCCTGCGCGCGCCGCAAGTGGGTGTAGCCGGGTATTACGGCGTCAGGATACTTCTCCGCCAGCGCAAGTAGAGCATCGATCAGTTCGGCCAGATTTGCGAGAATGGTTTCCGCAGAAGCGCGCAAGTAGAGCCGGAGATCGAGCGAGACCTGTTCGTTGCGGCTGCGCCCGGTGTGGATCTTGCTTGATAGATCGCCCGCCTTTTCGCTCAGCTTGCGGATCACGAAGGTGTGGACATCTTCGTCCGTCGCGCCCCAGAAGTAGTCCGGGTCCTTCGCCTGCTCGCCAATCTCCGCGAGCGCCGCAATCAGCTTGCCGGTTTCAGCAGAGTTCAATATCCCTTGTCTGCCCAGAGCCCGGGCGAACGCCTGAGTGCCCTTTACGTCTGCGAACACCAGCTTCCGGTCGACATCGAGCGATCCGGAGAACTCTTCAAAAATTTGAGAGGGTTCCGCTTCAAATCTTCCGCCCCAAAGTTTCATGTGATCATTTCTTAAGTGAAGCCCTTACCTTGATCGGCAGCCCGACCAGGTTGATGAATCCGAGCGCGTCCTTTTGGTCGTAGCTTGCGCCCATGGTGAAACTGGCGATATCGAGATTATAGAGCGAGTTTGGACTTTTGCGGCTTACCGGCTCCAAGTTGCCCTTGTAGAGGCGCATCGTGACTTCGCCCGTTACCGGCCCCGCAATTTTCGCGAAGAATGCGTCCAATGCTTCCCGCAGCGGCGTAAACCACAGGCCGTTGTAGACCATCTCCGCGTAATCGAGCGCGACCTTCTGCTTGTAATGTAGCGTTGCGCGGTCAAGCGTTAGGGCTTCGAGCTCACGAACAGCGGCGAGGAGGATTGTCCCACCCGGCGTCTCATAACAGCCGCGCGACTTCATGCCGACAAAGCGATTCTCTACCAGATCGATACGTCCGATGCCGTGTTCGCCACCGATCTTGTTCAACTCTTCGAGCAGCGCCACAGCACTGAGTTGATGCTGCCCATTCAGCGAAACGGGAACGCCGCTTTGAAAGCCGATCGTAACTTCCGCCGGTTTCCCAGGAGCTTCGGCCGGGCTCTTCGTGAGCATCCAGATGTGCTCGGGCGCGGCATTGGCGGGATCTTCCAGCTCGCCGCCTTCGTGCGAGATGTGCCAGATATTGCGGTCGCGGCTGTAGATCTTGGTTGTCGATTGCGCGATCGGAACGTTGTGGTTTCTCGCGTACTCGATAGCGTCTTCCCGCGAAACGATGTCCCATTCGCGCCAGGGAGCAACCACAGGCAAGTGTGGTGCGATCGCTTTATAGGTGAGCTCGAATCGCACCTGGTCGTTACCCTTGCCCGTGCAGCCGTGCGCCAGCGCGTCACAACCTGTCTTCAGCGCTACTTCGGCCTGCCGCTTCGCCAGCAGGGGACGTGCGATCGAAGTGCCGAGCAGATACTTGCGCTCGTAAACGGCGCCTGAGCGAACCAGCTTCCAGAGATAATCGCTGACGAACTCCTCGCGCATGTCCTCGACGTACACTTCGGACGCGCCCGTCTTAATGGCTTTTTCTCGCAGCCCATCAAGTTCCTCGCCGCCTTGCCCGATATCGCCACACACCGCGACAACCTGGCAGCCATAATGCTCCTTGAGCCACGGAATGATGATAGAGGTGTCCAATCCGCCCGAATAGGCGAGCGCCACCTTCTTTGCTGTAAGTTTACTCATCGATTTATTTTGAATTTACGGCACACCGCTCCTGTGGCGGCGGCTCAGAAGTAAGAAGTAGTTTATTGCAATAACGTCAGCAGGAGGGCCTTTTGTGCGTGTAGGCGGTTTTCAGCCTGATCGAAAGCGACGCATTGCGGCGATTCCATCACCTCGTCGGTTACTTCCAATCCGCGCTTGGCCGGCAAGCAATGCATGAAAAGAGCATCCCTACGTGCATGCGCTAACAGAGTCTCATTGACCTGATATTCGGCGAAAAGGTTCTTGCGTTCCTGAGCTTCCGCTTCCTGCCCCATACTGGCCCACACGTCCGTATACACCGCGTGAGCAGATTTCAAGGCAAATACCGGGTCATTAGCGATCTCGACGGCAGACCCACTCACCGCGGCGAGTTGCTTAGCCTGGTTAACAATAGTCGCGTTCGGCTCGTAGCCCGGTGGAGTTGCCACCGAACAGTGAATCCCTAAGCGCGCGCAGCAGAGAAGCAGTGAGTGCGCCACGTTGTTGCCATCGCCCACATACGCGAGTTTCAAGCCGCGTAAGCGCCCGAAATGTTCCTTCAGTGTCAGCATATCGGCGAGTGCCTGGCATGGGTGATATAGATCGCTCAAAGCATTGATGACCGGAATGCCGGACCAGCGACTCAGTTCGTCTATCGTCTGCTGCGTGAAAGTGCGAGCGACAATCGCATCGGTCCAGCGCGCCAGGTTTCGCGCTACATCTTTCAGCGGCTCGCGTTCAGAGATCAACCCGGTCTGGGTCACGCAATCGGCGCCAAGCTGTTTCACCGCCAGTTCGAACGTCATGCGAGTACGCAGAGATGGTTTTTCAAAGAGGAGGCTGACGTAGCGGCCCTTCAGCGCACTCGCGTAACGCGCGCGCGATTGCTTGACCTGTTGCGCCAGATCCAGCACACCGTTCAACTGCTCGGTGGAGAGATCGAGGTCATGCCGCAGACCGACGGCCGGGCTTAAGGGAGCTGGCTGATAAACGGTTGCCGCCATTTTAGGTGGTCGCTCCTGTATTTTTATTCACTACTACGAATAATAATACAGAACAGGAATGGACGCAATGGGGGTCGACTGTTGGGTAGTGTCCCGCGTTGCGTTCCTGGAGGTGGCGTTTGAATATTCACCCTATTGAATCAATGACTTCCTCCTATCCCAGCACAAGTGAAGGCGTAGCGTCAAGGAAGAAACGGCCGGGGCCCGATGCATGGTGGAGCGGTATCGTATCGAATATGGCAGAAACAGGCGCGGCATCTCCGCCGATAGCTATCAAATCAACCCCGTGGAAAGTTCGCTCGCTCGCCCAGTTAAAGGCCGAGGAGAGGCTACACTTGCCTGACCTTCAGCGCGGATTCGTGTGGTCACCAGAAAGAGTCAGAGCCCTTTTTGACTCGCTATATCGACGCTATCCGATCGGAGCCCTTTTGTTGTGGAAACCAACTTGGGACGAACCCAACGCTCCATTCAATACCAGACCTTGGGATTTAGCGCCACCGGCAAAAGTTGACGGGCGCGGCGTGAAGGAGACGGTACAGGAAATTGAACAGGGGTCGATTTTTGTTCTTGATGGACAACAGCGGTTAACGTCGCTGTTTAGCGTTCTTTTCTCAAGCCGCGATCCAGGCAAGACTGGCAAGAATCCACATTTGATGGTTTCGCTCTCGGCAGAACCGGATTGGATGCGGCAACCATTCCATCTTCACTCGCGCGACATTGTGAAGAAACAAAAAGAGGGGCTGCTTATCGACGCCGACGTGCTTTTTGAAGGCGTGCGCGGGAAAGATGAGAGCGTGGCTATATCGAAAGCCATTGGCGATTGGGTCAAATTGGACGATCCACGGTTCTTTAAGGCTCTCGATCAAGCAAACCGCATTCGCACCGCTATTTTGGAAGCCGAGGTTGTTGCATACGAAATCGATGCAGAAGCTGACGATGATAGCGTTATTGAGATATTTGCAAGGTTAAACCAACAGGGGGTCCGGCTGAAGCCGGGTGATTTGGCTGCTGCGCGTCTTACCGGTAAAATGAAGGGTTTCCGGTCGATGGCGAAGACCCTTCTGACGCAAGAGGATCTCAAAGGGTTTGCATCGGTTGAAGGTGAAGACGAAACTCCGAAGGGAGGAGCTTCTATTGACACGGACCTAGCCGTGAGAACGGCACTCTTTCTGAGTAATAACGTCGTGAAATATCGAGAGGTCGAGGAGCGTTCTGATTCCGGCAAGGCATACGAGAAGATTAGTTCCACTTGGGATGCGGCATCAATGGGACTTCGGGAAACAGTTGCGATATTTAAAAAGGCGGGTATACCGGGTGGGTCATGGATTCAGTATCGATACGTTCTTCTTCCTCCTGCGATCTGGCACGCTCGCGATCACGCCCGTAACGACGATTTCTGGATAGCATGGACAATCCTGTCCTGCCTCTGGGGGCAATACTCAGGGAGCGCGGAGACTCAAGTTCAAGCCGATGCGATACAAGCTCGCGACGGGAGCATCCGAGGACTCCTCGATAATGTGAAGAATCGCGCGAAGAGAACAGAATCATTAATCCCCGATTTCGATGACATACGCCAGCAGATCGTACAGGAACGCGGTGTCACGCTTGCTCTCTTAATCAGCCTCGTTCGTCGCGATGCGGCATCACTTCCGAACGGAAAAAGAATAAAAGTGGCGGCCGAGCCCCTCGAAGTCCATCACATATTCCCTCGTGCTTACTTAAACCAGAACTCTACCGAATCAAGGACCTTCCAAGCAGACCGGCTTGGCAATCTAACAATTGCTTATCGCACGGATAATGAGATGATGTGCGACGACCCGCCGCACAAATCGCTCGCTGATGCTCCGCCCGATGTGCTAGCTGATCACTTTATTCCACAAGATAGAAGCCTTTGGTCTATCGATAAATACGAGACGTTCTGCGAAGAGAGAGAGAAACTACTTGCGGATGGAATAGGAAACCTGCTTCGAGACCTTGGAATTGAAATCAACCGCGCTTCGTCGGAAGATCCCAACCAAGAAGTCTTGAGTTTCTAGGATTATCATCACCCTAAAAACTCAGCAACTCCGAGATGGTCCAAACCCGATCAGTGACTCCTGTCTCCATTGCGGGAGTCACACGCAACGTCTGATGCAGTTTGCAGAAATTGTAGTACGCAAAGTGCAGAGCGATAGCGGCTTTATGGCTCTCGTACTTTTTGCTGAAGGCGTTCGTTAGCCGAGTGAGGCGTCGGACCTGCATTCTCATCGCGAGGTTTTGCCGCTCAATATGGGACGTGCAGATGCGACCCGGAGCAGGATTTCCGCTGATCACAACTGGGACCGCCTCCACAACCTCGCCGGGCGAATAGCGTTGGTCGCCTTCGCGGGGTGAGGCGTAAATTCTGATGAGTTGAGCAAAGTCGCAAGGATCCGAAAGCAGTTCATCTACGGCGGCGGCCTCATAAGCCTTTAATCCATCCGTTGTCAGCTGGAAGCGCTGATGCGGAGACGTCGCCTTACGCAGTTGCGCATCAGCTCGAAGGCGTTCTCTAGGCTACGTCTGCCACGACATAAGAGAGCACGAGTTTCGTATTGCGCTCGATGGCCACCCAGCAGTAGCAATCACCTAGCTGATCGTTATTGGCGTTGTCGCCCTTCTTTTGTTTCTCCTTCATCTCGAATCTCGCTACGTCACGGGGATCGTATCCGGACCGAACACAACCACATCTGCCCACATGCGCTCTTTCAGCACGCACCATGGATTCGGTCCTAGAATTTTGCTCCGCTTGCGTAGAATCAAAGTATCGCGCCTGGCTGGGAAGATTTTGCCTGTCACACTCAATATCCAACTGCCGGAAGATATCGTGGCTCAACTCGCCGCCGGAGGCCGCGATCTCCAGAGAGCAGCACTGGAAGCATTCGCTGTTGAGGAGTACTGAGCGAAGCGCCTCACGCACGCTCAAGTGAGCCAGCTTTTGGGCCTCTCGCGGTGGGCTGTCGAAGGTCTTCTAAAGGAACACGAGGTCTGGCTGGATTACACGGTCGAAGACTTTCGCCGCGAAGGGGAGGCTTTGGGGCAGCTCCGGGAGCAGGGCGCTTCGAGTGATCGCCGTTAGCAACGCCAGCCCACTCCATCACTTGATTCTGCTCGGGCATGCCGAAGTCCTCCCGGCTCTTTTCGAACACGTGTTGGTTCCTTTGGCTGTGAACGAGCTGCAGCATCCCGACACCCCAACGCTTGTCAGAGACTGGTTCCTGTCCGCGCCTGAGTGGATTTCCGTTCACCACGATACGCTGCCGGCTTCTCTTGATCTGCCTGCAAGTCTCCACGCCGGTGAAGCTCAGGCCATTCAGTTGGCGCATAATCGCAAGGTGTCCATCGTACTGCTGGACGATTTCGATGCACGTCGTGCCGCCAAGCGCCAGGGCCTGATCGTTGCCGGCACATTACGCCTTTTGGCTGAGGGATCTCTGGGCGGACTGCTTTCGTTGCCAGCGGCGTTTGGGAACCTGAAACAGACTAATTTCCGAGCGAGCGAACGCCTCTATGCCGCCCTGCTCGCGGAAACCGAGGCATCACGTAGGTAAACTGTCGCTTCCTGAAATAAAAAGACTGGACTGCACCTGTCCCTCTACTCCGTCTCCGTTCTAGCCGGCGCACTATGCCCTGACTCCAAACGTCCGCGAAAGAAGCGGAGGGCAAACGGTATTTCATCCGGATAAGCGGCGCACCAGGCGACGATGCGTTCGAGCTTCGTCGTGTCATCCTGGATGGCGCTAATTTCCATTAGCTCCGCTTCGACGGTCTGTTCGTCTCGTTTCATTTCGGCTCCATTTGATGCACCGAGCGCAGTACCTTGCCCGGCAGCGCGTCAGTCATATGGCCCTGCGCTATGACCGGCACGCCATTTACCAGGACGTACTGCATGCCGACCGAGAGCTGATTCGGCCTCTCGAAGGTCGCCACGTCGCGGATCGTTTCCGGGTCGAACACAACCACATCCGCCCACATGCCTTCCTTCAGCACGCCCCGGTCCGCCAGCCGCATTCTCTGGGCGGGCAGAGAACTGAATTTTCGGATGGCGTCCTGTAAGGTCAGCAGCTTCTCCTCACGCACGTATTTCCGCAGGATGCGGGGAAAGGTGCCATACGCGCGGGGGTGCGGGTGCTCGCGCCCAAGAATACCGTCTGGAGCAGTGCCCTGCGAATCGTTGTCGACCGACACCCAAGGCTGCTTCAGCGCATACACAATGTCCCCCTCAGACATGCCGAACACGGCTACCGACATACCCGGATCCTGAATGAGCAAATCGAAAATCGTATCGATCGCGTCCTTGTTCTCTTCGTGCGCAATCTGAGCGATTGTCTTGCCCTGTAGCGGCAAGAGCTTGGGATCAGTGACCACGCTGACCAGAATGGCCTCCGGTCCGGGAATCTCGAGCCATTCATTGTCCCAACCAGAGCTGTCGTTAAGCATTTGATTGCGAATGTGCTGGCGAATCGCGGGATCCTTCAGCCGCGCGACCATCTTCGACTCTCCGCCGTCATGCGCCCAAGGCGGAACAAATGCCGAGAACGAGTTGAACCAGGCCGGGTAGGCATACGTGTCGGCTTCTACATCGATGCCGGCGCCTCTGGCCGCATCGATGCGGTTCACTACTTCAGGCATGTGGCCCCAATTTCTTTTGCCAGCGCTTTTCAGGTGCCAGATCTCGACCGGAATATCCGCCTCTCGCCCGATCCGGAATGCCTCGTCCAGAGCACTATCGATCGCGTCGCCTTCACTGCGCATATGCGTAGCATAGATACCGCCGAGCTTGGCAGCTTCATGCGCGAGGGCGATCAGTTCTTCAGTTGTCGCGTAAGGAGCCGGCGCGTACTGCAGGGCAGTCGATAACCCGACCGCGCCGTCCAGCATGCCCTCCCTGACGAGCGCTTTCATCCTCTCCAACTCGGCGGCGCTCGGAGCACGGTCTTCGTCGCCCAAGACTACGCGCCTGACTTGGGTCGCGCCCACGTAGCTGGCGAGGTTTATACCCATCCCGTGCTGCTCGAGATGATTGAAGTAATCGCGGAAGGTGGTCCAGTCAGCTTTGATTCCGTACGCTTCAAAGTCAGCCCGATCCTGCGCGAGAAGTTGTGGAGTAGTGGGGGCCACAGAACCGCCTTCGCCGGTGATCTCGGTCGTGATGCCCTGAAAGATCTTCGACGGCACGTGCGGATTCACCAGCATCGAGATCTCGGATTGGCCGAGCATATCAATGAATCCCGGGGCTACGATCAGGCCGCGCGCGTCAATTGCCTGCTTCGCTCGAACGCTCGCCAGGGAGCCGATCCGCACGATCCGCCCGTCGCGAATTCCAATATCGCCCGAGTACCACGGCGAACCGGTGCCATTGACAATGTGGCCGTTCCGGATCACGACGTCCAGTTCTTGCGGTCGCGCCGGCAGGGCGCAGGATAGAGCCGCCAGCGCAACCAGAACTTGTTTCAACAAAGATTACGCGAATTCTATTGGCCGGCCCCAGCGGGTTGCTGAGATAAGGAAGCCAAATTGTCGTTGTTAATGACGAACGCCCCGGTGTCGACAAACATCGGATACGGAGAGAAGACGTTCTGCGTCCAGTTGCCGGCAAGCGGCTTCACCGGATGCAGATGGATGTCGCCGAGCAGCTTGGTTCCGAAATAGGCCATGGTGTAAGGTTTTTGCGCGATAGTGGCTGAAATGACGCCCTTCTTGATCCAGTCGACGGTTCCCGGGTCGGTATCCATGGCGATGATCTTCACTTTGCCATTCATGTTGGCGCGATTCACTACATCGGCCACTGCCGGGCACGCCAAAGCCTCTATGCAGATGAATGCGTCCACCTTGGCTTTCGAATCAAGCAGTTTCTTGGCGGAGTCAAACGCAACATCGGAGTTCCCATTCATGTCGACCACTTGCATCACCTTGACATCGGTATGGTCGGCGAATGCAGCCTGGTAACCGGCCAGCCGGTCTTTCAGATTGACTTGGCTCGGAATCGTGTAAATCACCACATTGCCCTTGCCGTTCAAGAGCTTTGCAGTTAACTTGCCGCCAATGTTGCCGGCATTGAAGTTGTCAGTTCCCACAAAAAAGATACGTTTGCTATCCGGCGCGTCGGAATCAATGGTCAGAACTGGAATGCCCTGGTCGACGGCCGCATTGATATCGGGGCCCAGCACATTCGTATCGGATACGGAGACTAGAATCCCGGAGGGCTTCTCCGCCACTGCTCGCCTGAATGCATCGTGCTCGCCTTGGGGATCGTGCCCATCGGGGCCCTGCAACTCGGAATGGACCTTCATCTCATTGGCAGCGTGAGTCAGTCCTTGAACGGCCGCTTGCCAGTACGGAATCTTGGTATTGTCGGCAACCAGGATGTATTTCTCTGCGGGAGCATGACCTCCTCCCGCGCACCCGTTCATAAAAATCAGTGAGGCCGATAAGCAGGCCGGAGTCAGTAATCGCCCAGCAATTCGCATGTACTATACCTTGCGCGAAAGTTTATCACGAAGCACCTTAAGTTTGGCAGGGAAAGGCGGCGCGGTGCTCCAGTCATCACGCCGGATCCGATTCGAGACGGAAGAAAACCGCAGCAAGCGGCGGAAGATCGACGGTCAGCGAATAGTTCCGACCATGCGCCGGAACCGGCATAGTTTCAACGCCCCCGAAGTTGCCGCGGCCGCTGCCGCCGAATTGTTTGGCATCCGTATTTAGGCGTTCCTTCCAGAAACCTTTCTCAGGCACGCCGACGCGATAGTTCGCGCGCGGGACGGGGCTGAAATTACAAATCACCGCTATCGCCTCCGTGTTTGTGCGGCCTTTCCTCAGGAAACTTAGGACATTTTTTTCGCCATCATGATTGTCAATCCACTCGAAACTCCCGGGCGAGTTTTCAAGCGTTTGCAGAGAAGGCTCAGACCGGTAGAGGTGGTTCAATTCGCCTACCAGCAGCCGGACCGCCGCATGATCCGCAATTTGGAGCAGGCCCCAATCCAGGCTGCGGTCATGATTCCATTCGCTCCATTGCGCGAACTCGCAGCCCATGAAGAGCAGCTTCTTGCCCGGTTGGGCGTACATGTAAGCGTAGAGAAGCCGCAGGTTGGCGAACTTCTGCCAGTTATCTCCGGGCATCTTGCCGATGAGAGATCCCTTTCCATAGACCACCTCGTCGTGCGAGAGGGGCAGCACAAAGTTCTCGTTAAAGGCGTACACCAGCCGGAAGGTCAACTCGTGATGATGATATTTGCGAAATAGCGGGTCCTGCGACATGTATTGCAGCGTGTCATGCATCCAGCCCATGTCCCACTTGAGGCCGAACCCGAGGCCTCCCACATAAGTCGGTTTGGAAACCATGGGCCAGGCGGTCGACTCCTCGGCGACCGTCTGCACATCGGGATGAATCCGGTAGACATCCTCATTCATGCGGCGCAGAAAACCGATTGCGTCCAGGTTCTCGCGGCTGCCGTATTCGTTGGGAATCCATTCGCCCGGTTTTCGCGAGTAGTCGAGGTAAAGCATGGAGGCAACTGCGTCCACGCGCAACCCGTCCGCGTGGTATCGGTCGAGCCAAAATAGCGCACTGCTCAGCAGGAAGCTGCGCACCTGACCACGGCGGTAATCGAATATGAAACTGTTCCAATCCGGATGCAGACCGCGGCGCGGGTCCGCGGGCTCGTATTCGTGAGCGCCATCGAAGTAGCCGAGCCCGTGAGCGTCCTGCGGGAAATGGGAAGGCACCCAATCGAGAATTACACCAGTACCACTTCGATGAAATTCGTCGATCAAGTACATGAAGTCCTGCGGCGTGCCGTAGCGGCTGGTCGGCGCAAAATAGCCGGTCGTCTGGTAGCCCCAGGAGCCGTAGAAAGGATGCTCCATCACGGGCATGAACTCGACGTGAGTAAAGCCCATCTCCTTCACATAAGGCACCAGTTGAGCCGCTACGTCGCGATAGGTTAGCCGGCGATCTTCTCCTTTCGCTGTGCGCCAAGATCCCAAGTGAACCTCATAGATCGATATCGGAGCATCGAGGCTGTTGGCCTCGCCTCGCCGCGCCATCCATTCTTCGTCATGCCACCGATAATCGAGGTCCCACACGACTGAAGCATTGCCCGGCGGCTGGTCATGGAAAAAACCTAACGGGTCAGCCTTGTCAAGGCTAGTCCCCTGATCCGATTCGATCGAGTACTTGTATCTTGCGCCCGGCCCCGCTCCAGCAACAAAACCTTGCCAGATTCCGCCCTCTACAAGCTCCAGCGGCGCCTCGCCCTTGAGCCATCCGTTGAACGAGCCAATTACTGAAACGGCGCGCGCTGCTGGTGCCCACACGGCGAACTCTGTTCCACCGCGCTCCTGCGATACGTGAGCGCCTAGTACTTCGGCCAGTTCGACGTGAGTGCCTTCCTGAAACAGGTAGACATCGCTGTCCGTGAGCGTTCTCCTGGTATGCGCCATGGTGATTGCGCTCAGGCCACCAGACTTAAAATCCCGCGCAGTGGAATCTGCAGCCAATCAGGGCGGTTGTTCAATTCATAAGCGACTTCGTAGAGCGCCTTTTGCAACAGGAACGCGTCCAGCAAGACTCGCCGCTCACTCCAGTCTCCAGGGACGAACGAGAGGCCTTGCGTTTCCTCAAAGTACGCCCTCAGATATGTCGCGCTGACGTAAGCATTCCATGAAGCTGCCCATCGCTCAACCCTCTTCAGCGCCTCTGCCTCGCTGGGTATACCGGGCACCTGCCCAAACAGCGCGGCGAAAGCCGCATATTGGAACGAGCGGATCATCCCGGCTACATCTCTAAGCGCCAGAACTTTGGCCCGCCGTTCGGATAGCGGCCGCGCAGGCTCACCCTCGAAATCGATGATCATGAAATCGTGTCCAGTGTAGAGGACTTGGCCAAGATGGTAGTCGCCATGGTGCCTGATGCGAAGCGCCGAAATTGGATGCTGTTCGATAGCATCGAAACGCTGGCTTACCCTGTTCTCGATTCGCAGAAGTTCGCGTGCCTGGTCGGCCACTTCGCCGGTTAATACGGCCTGTTTCCGCCGCAGTAACTCGAACGTGATATCCGCCTGGCCTGACAAATCCCGATAAAGCTGACGGGCATCATCGGCTGTGAACGCTTCGGGGGCGAAATCGGATCCGCCCTTTGCATCCGCCAGCACGGCATGCATTGCTGCGGTTCGCTTCCCCAACAAAGCGGCTGATTCAAGGTACGGCCCGATGAACGAGCGTAGTTCAGAGGGCACTTCCTGTCCGATCAGTTGCAGCGGATGTTCGTGCGCTAGATCCGGCGGATGGCGCGTGCTCGACAACGCCTGCGCGAAGAAATCGCCGAGAGAAGTGAGCGTGTAGCTCCAGGCATCGCCCTGATTTGGGACAAACTGCTGCAGGATGGCTGCAGCGTAAGTATCGCCTTTCTGCTCCATGCGGTATTCGAGACTGCCTAAAACCGCGGGCGTGTTTTTGAATCCTCGTTGCGTCAGGAACTTCCCGATCTCTACATCGGGATTGATGCCCGCTTCCAGCTTGCGAAAGAGCTTCAGAATATAGTGGCCGCGGTAAATGATCGATGTGTTGCTCTGCTCTGCTCGCGAAACGAAGCTTTCTATTTCAGGGCGCACTGACGGCCGGCAATCTTCGGAGAGCACGGCAGTTCGCGATGCGGTAAGGGCACCATTGCTCCCGTTGATCGAAGTCTCGCAAATAATCAAATGCAATAAAGCGCTGCGGAATTCCTCGTCGCCCAGTGCGCTGTAGAGAATACCTCGCTCACCGGATTCGGAGATCAGCGTGGCGACAATTTCATCGAGCCCTTCGGACTCTGGCGCAAGTGAAACCGGCAAGAGGTAAAGGTCATGATCTCCATCGGTATACGTAATTTTCAGAATTAAGAGATGCGCCCGTGATTTCGGCAACTCAAGCGCTTCTTCCACTTCGATCTTGTCGATCGTCCTTGCTTTGGAACGGTACCAGCGCCGGCTAGCAACATGATCGGGCAGCAATTCGCCTAATTTTGCCCTGGCCATTTCATCCAGCGGATCGATCAAGCTTTTGACATGCAAGACCGGCAACTCGCCCGTGCTGCGGATCATAGAAAATACTCAAAATCGTTTTCGATGCGCAGGCGGCGGCGGATCTGCAGAATGTGTCCGGGCACGCTGTCCGGGCGAAGCTCTACATAATTTCGGTTTCCGTTCCAGATATAACGGGCGCCGGTCAGCAGATCGTTCGCCTGGTAGGGACGGTCCAACTCGATCCCAAGCTTCTCCAAGGGCAGATCCACGAAGCCGGCCTGCACATGGTACGGGTCAAGGTTGATAACCATCACGATCAGATTGCTTCCGTCGGGTGTGCTCTTGCTGTAACAGATGAGCTGGTCGTTATCCACCCCATGAAAGTGAATCGACCAATCGCTTTGCAGCGCCGGGTTCTGATGACGGATGCGGTTCACCAGCGTGATGAACTCGCGCAAGCTGTCCGGCCGCTCTAAATCCCATTCGCGCGTCTGGTACTTCTCGGAGTCAAGATATTCTTCGCTGCCGGGACGCACCGGACGGCTCTCCATGAGCTCAAACGCAGGCCCGTAGATGCCATAGTTCGCTCCTAAGGTGGAAGCGAGGAGAAAGCGCATCAAGAAAGCTGCGCGTGAGCCAATCTGCAAAAATTCCGTCAGAATATCTGGCGTGTTGGGCCACTGATTCGGCCGGAAGAACTCGCGCACAGGGGTTTGGGTCAGCTCCGTTAAATACTCCGTCAGTTCGCGCTTTCCGTTGCGCCAGGGGAAATACGTGTACGATTGACTGAAGCCAAGTTTCGCGAGCCGGTACATGATTTTCGGGCGCGTGAAGGCTTCCGATAGGAACAGCAAATCCGGCGTTTCCCGTTTCAACTCTGTGATGCACCATTGCCAGAACGGAAAGGCCTTGGTATGCGGGTTATCCACGCGAAAAATGTGCACGCCCTGCTCAACCCAAAATTCGAAGACGCTCTTTAGCTCTTGCCAGAGTTCTTTCCACTTCGGAGTCTCGAAGTTGAAAGGATAGATGTCCTGGTACTTCTTGGGCGGATTCTCCGCATACTGGATCGTTCCATCGGGACGCTTGAGGAACCATTCTTCGTGCTCCTTCACGTAGGGATGATCGGGCGAAACCTGGAAGGCGATATCGAGCGCGATCTGCATTCCCAGTTCGCCGGCGCGCGTAACGAGGCTCCGGAAGTCACCCAGCGTCCCCAGATCCGGATGAACGGATTTGTGCCCTCCTTCGGCGGATCCAATGGCCCACGGGCTGCCTGTGTCGCCCGGCTCCGCCACGACCGAGTTGTTTTTTCCCTTGCGAAATTTCGTGCCGATGGGATGGACGGGCGGAAGATAGACCACGTCGAATCCCATACCGGCGATGTATGGCAACCGCGCCTCGCAATCGGCCAGCGTTCCAAGGCGGCCGGGCTCCTGGGACGTCGATCTGGGAAAAAGCTCATACCACGAGCTGAAACGCGCTCGCACGGGATCCACCACAATTTCGAGTTCCCGTTCAAATGTCACTGCCAAACGCCGGTCTGGATACCGGCGCATCATGGCGTCCAGCTCCGGATCGTTAGAACTCGAGCGTCGAACGCCCAAATCTTCCGTTTGTAAAATCTCTGCCCGCTTGTGTAACCACGCCTGGTCGAAAGGTTGCGCGCGCCCGGCTGCTTGCTCAATGTGTTCCGCACCGATCAGATAATCGAGCGGGGTGTCACCTTCGGCCTGAATCCGTTTGCGCAGGTCTCGCAACCAGGTTTCCCAATGATCTACCCACGCCAGAATCGTGTATCGGTAACGGCCCAGTTCGGTGACAGAGAAGTTGCCGGTCCACCGGTCGTTTACCAGAGCGCGCAGCGAGCTCTCTTTCCACTCAGCGACGCTCTCATGCCGGCAGAGCAGCACGGCGGAAATCGCATCGTGTCCATCAGTGAAGATATCGGCTTCGACCTGCACGAGGTCGCCCACCGTCCTCTTGGCCGGAAATCTGCCTCCATCAACCTCGGGCGACACTCCTTCGACGATGACCCGAGCGCGTCCCTCCCTGGGAAGGCTTGGAAAGCGGCTTTCTGCTTGAGCGATATCCTTGACACTCGCTTTTGCTTGCGTCATTGCTGATGGGACAGAGCTATGGGCCATGAGGTTACACGTGAAAGCTCGATGACTTTGCTGACCGGCTGCGGCTCTCGATCAAGCTTCTATAAAGGTGAATCGTTTGATCGGCAATTGCGGACCAGCTAAACTTCTGCTCAACGCGCTTCCGTCCAGCCCGGCCAAACTGCTTACACTTTTCCGGATCCTTCAACAATTCAGATAACTTCGCCGCCAAATCGCGCGCGAATCGTTCAGGATGGGTGGGAAATCCGGTCGTTGCGTCGGGATCGAAAGGGACAAGATATCCGGTCTCGCCATCCACCACAACTTCTTTTATGCCGCCGGTGGCGCTGGCAACCACCGGAGCTCCGCACGCCATCGCTTCCAGATTGATAATTCCGAATGGCTCGTAAACGGAAGGGCAGCAGAAGACACGCGCATGGCTGTAGAGCTCGATCACCTCCGATTTCGTGACCATCTTTTCGATCCACAGCACGCGTGGATTATGCGCGCGCGCTTCGTCTACCTTCTGCCGCATCTCGGTTGCAATTTCCGGGGTATCGGGCGCGCCCGCGCACAGCACTACCTGCGTATTTGGCGGCAGGTAGCGGATCGCATCCATTAGATGGGTGACACCCTTTTGTCTGGTGATGCGGCCGACAAAGAGAACGTAAGGCGTTTCAACATCTACGCCATATCTTTCGAGAGCGACGTTGGAAGTTTTGCGCTGATACTCGTCGAGATCAATGCCGTTGTAGATCACATGCACTCGCTCCGCGGCAACCGGGTAAGAACGCAGGATATCTTCTTTTGTTCCATTCGAGACCGCTACGATCGCATCCGCGTCCAGAATGGCCGTCCGTTCCATCCATGAGCTCATGGCGTATCCGCTTCCGAGCTGCTCCGCTTTCCAAGCGCGCAGCGGCTCAAGACTATGCGTGGTCAGAACGAACGGCACGTTGTAGAGCTTCTTGGCGAGAAAGCCTGCCATTGAGACGTACCAGGTGTGAGTGTGTACAACATCTACTCCGGCTAGCGCTTTTACCTGAGTTAGATTAAGGCTGAATGCTTCGAGAGCGGCTTTGAACTTGCCTTCGGTGCCGTTGCTGATCTCGGCCCAGGGCTCGGCCCCTCTCACATGAAGCTCGCCTTCGTCGCTTTGCTGATCGCCCCAGCAGTGGACCTCTACCTCGATTTTTTTAGCGAGTTCACGGCTGAGATACTCGACGTGAACTCCCGCCCCTCCATAAACGTTTGGCGGATATTCGCGCGTAAAAAGTGCTGCTCGCAACGTGCCTCCAGTCCACTCAGAAAGTAACACGCCGTTACTTAGCAATTAGTGAACTTAAATTGCTGGTATCCCTTCCAGACTCTTCCTTAGCGATCCCATAGGGCACCTGCTGGGCCAAGAATTTTTCAACAGGCGCTTTCAGGGAAAAGTTATCAAAGCAGAAAAAAGATAGAGTATGGTATGCATCGCCGTGAGATGCTTTCTCTTCTTGCCGGCGCGGCCGTAACTTCACGCGCGAAGTTCGTGCGAGAAGCAGCGGGCACGGCAGTTCTGCTCGATGTGCGCAAAGGCCGCCTTCGCTATATCGAACAGGCTAGCTATGCGGAGGAGTGGCCGGTGCCTCCGGGATCGACGCTAAAACCATTTACGGTATCGGCATTACTCGGAGCCGGCTTGCTGCATGCATCCGACCAGGTCATCTGCCCCGGCGGGCTGATCCTGAAAGGCCATAACATGAGCTGTTCTCATCCAAAGAGTCCCGTGGCTATGAGCCCAAGCTCGGCCATCGCGTACTCGTGCAATTGCGCCGTTGCCGAATTCGGCGCCCGCTTCGCACCGGGTGAATTCGCCGCCGCGCTACAGAAAGCCGGATTTAGCGTCCGCACGAACCTCGTGCGTGACAGCGAGGCAAACGGATTCGTTGCGCAAGCACTTGCGCGCGAGGATATTCAGTTGCAGGCGCTCGGCGAGGAAGGTGTGCGCGCCACGCCACTCCAACTGGCTCTCGCATACCGCTGGCTAGCGCGATCCGTGCGCGACGCGCGCTGGGCCAACGTGGAACAGTCCCGGATTCGTGATCTTGAGCAGATAGAAATACTGCCGCTGGCCTTCATTGAAGAAAGTCTGGAAGATCGCCATGTGATCGTCATGCAGTTCGCGCCGGCTGAAGTAAAATTCCCACCACGGCGGACGATTCCGAAGCTCATACAGGTTGTCATGCTCCAGGAACTCGGTTCCGGCCGGTATCGGGTCTTCGATCAGCAGGTAACGCGAATTCGTCCCCGTAAGTGTCAGGCGCACGGCAATGATATCTCCTGTCCTGGCCGGCCCACTGAATGAGCTCAGATCGTAGACGATCCGGTCCTTCTCACGCGCGGGGCTCAGCCGAAAATAGTCGCGCAGCAAGTTGAGCGACACGGCGCCCCGTTTCTCATTTCGCGCCTGATTCGAATAGTGAGTGGCCGTTGCGGAATAGTAGAGCCGGCCGGTCCCGTTAGCGTCGATTACAATCTCGTTCGAGCCCGCTTGTAGTTGCGCGTCGGACAAAAGGATTTCAGGCCCGTTCACGTCCGCGCCGTTGCGGAATGATTGTGTTGCTACTGTCTTGCCATTGACAGCGACAGTGGCAGTGAAATCGGGATGAAGCTCCTCGTTGCCTTTGACGTAATCGAGGACGCCGTAAATCACCATTGCGGTCTGTTTCGTAGAGGACCACCAGTAGCCTTCGTTCCTGTGATTGACCAGCCAAAGCGCCGCCTTGGCCAGCAGCGGACTATTCTTGCGCTGATGCGACAGAAGCTTCATGGCGTAGGCAGTCGCTTCAGGCGTCGCGTCGATCTCAAAATCGAGCAGTGGATCCCGGCTGGCAGGCCACGACGCTTCCGAGCCATTTTGTTCCGCCGATTTTTCGAGCGGCACGATTATCTTTCGCTTGTTCGAGTGCGAGTCCGAGCAATGCCGACCCGTATGGCGACAGACCCGAGCGGCGGGTATAGAGCTGATTCAAAAGAGAAGTATCCACGTTGCCGGACAACCCGAGCGCAAAGCCCAGGTAGGCGCGGAGTTCGTCACCTGATTCGCGATCCGTTTTGAGATCTCTCTTCAGCCAAGACACGCCGCGCGCCATCGAATTGTTCTTTACTTGAACACCCGCGGATCTTGCTTGGGCCATTCCTGCCACTAGGTAAGCGGTCATAAATGGGTGGCTCGCGTCGTTGGGCCACCAACCCCATCCGCCATCTTCATGCTGCATCCCGTACAGGCGATCGAGACCGAGTTCACTTGCCTAGCCAGCGTTGCCGGGTCGATGCTTGTTTTCACTCCGAGATCCTGCATCGCTTTGCTGACCATCAAATCGGGCAGGAAGGCGGACATCGTTTGTTCTACACAGCCATACGGGAAAGACACCAGAAAATCGAGCGCATTGAAAATAGACCCGGCGAGAGAAGAAGACAGGCGCACGGAAACCGAACGCGAACCGGGCTCCGCATCCGGCGGGAAGCTGAACGTGTATTTGTCCGCTCCGGAATTCGCGATATTTCCGCTCTTCGACTGATGAACACTGAGCCCTTGCGGCCGGATGGGAACGGTCATCTCCAGCGCGTCCGATTCTTCGCTCGTTGAAGTCTGCCCCGTGATCTTTGCGTCCTTTGCGTCCGTCGCTTTCACATGCCAATCGACTTTTGCCAAACCCTTGGTTGAGATATCTGCTTCTTGCGTGGAGCGCCGGTCAAAGTGAGTCCTCGCAAGGCTGCCGAGACACGAGCATGCACGGCTTGCGGTAGATAATTCTGCACGATGCCGGAGATCACCACGTCGTCGCCTTGCACAAAGAAGCGGGGGATGGATGGCGAGGCGCATCATGAGGTTTTTGCGCACTATCGTTTTCAACACGCCTGCGCCGAACTGCTCAGACGTTGTGACACCGCGCGCCGTCGCACGCCAGGTGGTAGTGAGTCTGGGAACGTGAGGTGCGCCTCTGCCGTTCCCGATGCGTCGGTGGTCAGATCGGCAGCCCAGAACGCGGTATCCGGGAAAAGTTTTCTAACTTTCGGTTCGACAAGCGCCGGCGGCTTGAGCTGCGCCAGTGCTGTTTCCGCAGTTTTCCCGAGCGCAAGAAACATCCTCCGGTTCCCGGCCTCGCCGCTAAAGTAGTACGTCAGCGAATCCTGCGTGCTGACCGAGTTGTACTCGTTTCCGTAGAAAAACTTCAGGATATCCGGTGCGTCCTCGGGTCGAATGGCGTAAATCGCCTCGTCCACCACGCCAAGGCTCATATCCGCTTGCGCCACAGGCTTGCCGTCCGCTGACTTGATCTGAATTTTGTAGACTGCGCTTTGGCCCGGCTCGTACTGAGGCTTGTCCGTCGAGATCTGCACCTCTAACTTGTGATCTTCGGGTGGAACTTTGAGACGCTTCATACCCTGATACATCTCGCCATTTCGCAAGAATTGCGCGCTCACGAAAACTCCCGGTTCATCGTCCTTGGTGATCGCATACTCAAAGAGCACAGTCGCGCCATGCAAGGCGCGCACCTTGTGGGATCAGGACGAAACGACCAGTTGCAGTATCGTACACGTTGGACGTGACTAGCGCTTTGACTTCGCCGGGCAGGTCGGAATCGAGACCTTGCTCCATAACGGCGGGTATTTCCCAGCCAGCTTTGATCTCGTATTGCGAGATCGGCGGCGTGCGGGTCGATTTCAGGTAGTCATCGTTCTGCGCTGTTCGTGCTTTCTTCAAGAAATCTTCCTGCGGAGTTACGGCGGCAGGACTCCCGACTTCCGAGGCAGATCGGTCAAGCCGGTTGGTGGCAACCGGCCGCACTGCTGGCGACAGTTGGTATGAGGGCGAATTCTGTTCAGTCGCGCCTACTGCGGGAGAGAACCCGTTCGAGCCGCCGAAGCCGTCACGAAGGTCTGTGGGAGCGCTCATAGCTCGCTGCTCGGCTTCGTATGCCGCAGCAACGCGCTGTTCCTCAGGCGTAGGCTGGTGGACCTGCTGAACAGGAGATGCAGTCGCTTGGACTGGCGGACTCTGGCGAACGTAGACGATTCCCGGCGCAGTTGCCGCTGCCGAGCCCGGAGGCGGAGCATACCCCGGCACGTCTTCGGGTGCTTGCAGTTGACTAGAACCAGGTGCGCCGATTCCCGGGACACGCGCGGTCGGCACATTCCCAGCAGGCAGATCCTTTTCGATGTCCGCCGCAGCCGCAGTAGCGGGGACGACGCGCTTAGGCAGGTTGGCGTCGGCTAACGCGGCGACTTGGCGCTGCCGACGTTTCCAACCTCCGTATGCGAATAAGCCAAGGAGAATGACGGCGAGCGCGACCAGAGCCATAGAGGTGCGACGACTGATGCGCACGGTCTGTGGCGGGCGGGGATTCAGATCGAGACCGCTCGGCGAGTCCCACGACGTTGCAGCCCGGTTCTCGGCGGTGCTCCTTAGCTCTTTCGCTCACGTTCGATCTCCACCTTCCGTGCTTTCTTGCCCGTTCCCAAAATCAGTTCCGCTCGATCGAAGAGGCGGTCCACGATGTACATGTCACCTTTCACGCGGTAGTTGACCATCTCCTGTTTGCCGTCGCTGCTGAGGACAACCAGCACCGGCGCTTCGCGCGTTTGTGTTTCGTGGCTAATCTGAATGAACGTCTTTTCGCCATCGTCGAAGACCCGAACCGGCTTTACGGAATCGTTCTTGCTCTTCACGCGGTAGTCGAAGAAAAGCGTGTCAAGGGATTTGTTGGGCAGCTCGGCAATGGTGTTCTTCCTCGCCGTGTCATTCGGGGTTTCCAGTTGCTTCTGCCATTTCGAGCTGTCTTCGTCTGGGGGGTATGCGAAGGCGACACGCGCGACATAATCTTCCGGTTTTGAGAGAAGCCGCAGATAGTAGGCGCGGCGGTCTGTTGTGATCAGCAGATTGGTATCCAAGCCGGAGATCTGAGGCTTAAGAACAATGAGCGTAGTCGCCGAGTCGCCGTGGCCGAACAGAGCCGGTGAAACGTTCCAGCGGACGGAGTCACCGATGTGAGGCTCGCCGGCCAATCTCTCACCTGACTGCAACGCGATGATGCAGACCCGAAGTGGAGCGCAAACAATTGTTGGCAGTCCCGCTCCGTAGGAATACAGAACTCGGCCATCCTGACCGGCTAAGGGCTGGTTGTGTTCCGCCATCCATTTCTCGCTCATCTGTACAGCATCCAGGGCGGTTTTATTAAGTTGGACATCGGTTCTGGGTTTAAATCCTGGAGGCGGCGATCCGCCGAGTATGGAAGACGAGCCGGTCTGCTGAGGCATACCAGTAGCGTTCTGAATTGTGGAAAGCTGCTCAGCTAAACTTGCTGCGTCTACCGCCCCAGGAGCAGCGATGCTCAAATCCAGTTTTTCCGGCGATAGCCGCTTTGCTTGGAATGGCGGCAGAACCGCGCTGCCCGATTGCTGCGCAACGGCAGAGAAAGAAAAGAAAGCGAGGTGAGCTGTAAGTAGTAGTGGACGCATGGAAATCCTTTCAAATCAGAGGAGCTTGCCCCAACTGGCGTTCGTGACATAGATTCCGAGCGGATTGATGCGTGCGGTTGCCTCATCAGTGGGCGGATTGATGGCAACCGTGAATGCCGCTTTCCATCGCGCCTTCTGGGTAACAGTCCCATACAGATCGCGGCTGGTTTCGGCCCACTCGATTTCGAATGTCCGATCACTCGTGGGAAGCACCGACTGCACTTCGATGCTTACCGTTTCGGTCTGAGCCCGTTTCTGAGGCGGGTCACTTCGATAGAAATCACTGATGAAGGCTTGAGCTTGCGAGCCGCTTGCCACGTAGGCATATACACGGTCAATAGCTTTTCTCTGGGCAACACCGTCACTGGTGACCAGGCGCAGATTCTCGAGCCACGCATAGAGAGTTGCTCGCTTGATGCGGTCATCCGCCGTCGTGGTTTGCTGCACTAATCTGCGCTTGCGAAATGCTTCGGCAGAAGGAAGGCAAGTGGGGTGCAACTCCATTCCGGCTCGGGTTGTGGGTCGGTCAGAAAACAACACCGAATACAACCGAGCAGTCGCATGAGGCAATTGCCCAAGCCCACGGACACCGGCAGCCTCTCGGAGGGCGCGGAGGGGCGGGATCTCCACACCAGATTACTTATTGCCCGTGGTGCGGGTCAAAGCTGGATGCCGGACGGGACATCAAGGTGTTCAGCGCCCCGAATCACATCGGGCGAACGCTGATGTTCTGCAGCGATCCCACGGGCAAATGCCCTTTCGCGGCAGCAAAAGCGCCGCTCGAAGGCATTCCAGTGATTGTCGTGGACGAAGAGATCTATCGCCTTTTGCCGGCCATGTTGATTGCCACCGTCGACAAGTTTGCACAGATGCCCTGGAACGGCAAAGTGCAGGTGCTCTTTGGACAAGTGGAGTCGCGCTGCGAACGCCACGGGTTCCGTTCCCCTGAAACGGATGATGCGCTTTCGCATGGACCGGCGGACGGATTACCGGCGGCAAAAACTGTTCCGGCGAATCTGCTACGCCCGCCCGACCTGATCATTCAAGACGAATTGCGTCTCATCAGCGGACCGCTTGGCTCGCTGGTCGGTATCTATGAAACCGCCGTCGACCACCTGTGCACCTGGAAGATCGGCGAAACCACGGTGCGGCCAAAGATCGTTGCCTCAACCGCTACGATCCGAAAGGCTCTGGACCAAGTGCATGGCGTATTTGGCAGAAGCGTAAGCATTTTTCCGCCGCATGGTCTGAATGTGACGGACAGTTTCTTCGCGCTCGAGCGCCCGATAGAAACTGTTCCTGGCAGGCTGTACGTCGGGATCTGCGCTCCCGGCAGAAGATAGAAGGCGTCACTGATTCGCGTCTATGTCGCTTTTCTTGCTGCGGGTCAGGAACTCTATGAGAAGTACGGCGCGGCAGCCGACCCCTGGATGACGGTGGTCGGATACTTCAACTCGATGCTCGAATTGGGTGGAATGCGCCGCTTGGTCGAAGACGATGTAAAAACGCGTTTAGGCAAAGCGGACCAGCGTGGAATGACGCGGCGGAGTATACCGTTTGGTGCGGTGGACGAACTCACCTCGCGTAAAAGTTCGACGGATATCCCGCACTTGCTGGATCGCATGGAACGTAAATTCGATCCTGCTGCAACCGCCCGCCGACAGGAGCTTATTAAAAGGCGCGAGTTCAAGAATTTGCCGCCATTGCCTCTCGATGTTTTGCTCGCAACGAATATGATCTCCGTTGGAGTAGACGTGAAACGTCTTGGACTTATGGCCGTTGCCGGCCAACCGAAATCTACAGCCGAGTACATCCAGGCAACGAGCCGAGTTGGACGCACGTTCCCTGGACTCGTTTGCTGTGTTTACAACTGGACCAGGCCTCGCGACCTTTCCCACTACGAGACTTTCGAGCATTACCACGCCACGTTTTACAAGCACGTAGAAGCGCTATCGGTGACGCCGTTCTCACCCGGAGCAATGAGCCGCGCACTGACTGCTCTGCTGGTGTCGTGCATCCGTCTTGGCGGCAGCGAATTCAACTCCAATCAAAAGGCCGGCCGACTACAGAACAGCAATGCGGCAGTTCACGACGCGATCGAAACCATAGCGCAACGAGCCCACAAAGTGGCTGATAAGAACATTGCCGATCAAGTGCGTGCAGAGTTAAAGGAACGCGTGGACAAATGGCAGGCAACAGCGCAGTCCATGACCGGCGGGGCAATTCTTGGTTATCGTGACGCAAGGGACGGAGTTACGCCGGGACTCTTGCACAAACCAGGTTTAGATGCGTGGCACGATTTCACATGCTTGAACTCGCTCCGTGACGTTGAGCCCATGGTCAATTTAATTTTTGACGACGGCAAGTTGGATGAAGGACCAGCGGGGCCAGGGATCGTGATCGACGAATCGGCCAGCGATGTACAAGAAGAGGAACTGGTCTGATGACTGGTTCCACCGTGACAACGGAGAAGCGAACGCGAGTTGGCGAGCTCCGCCCAAGTCAACTGCTGCTTTCTTTCGGCGTCGGCGCGACAGTCGATCTGCCCAATTTGTCTGTGATGGTGATGGGATTAGATGACTGGCCCATCGCCCATGCAACGCCAATCGCCGAACAAAGACTTTTGGCTGCTGTGCAGAAGGAATTGGGATCACAGATCACGCGGCTTTTGTCACCGCCGCCCGCTTCCGAAGAACACGGTTCCGCCGAGGCGGAGGAGAGCTATCGGATCGGTGTTCCAGTTGCGCCTTTTCCACGCTGGTTACTGTGTCCCTTTTGCAAGCTGCTCGCACCCATTGGCAGCGGTCTGTTCCAACTGAAGGCCAATCCCTGGCGGCCGGACCAAACAAGATATGTCCACCACAACTGCCGAACTCAAAGCAAATCCGCGCGAGCTCTCCCGGTGCGTTTCCTTGTTGGTTGTGAGTCGGGGCATCTGGACGATTTCCCGTGGATCGAATTTGTTCACGGCGGCCCCACAGACTGTGCCTATGAGCTCCAGTTCTCCGAAGAAGGCATGAGCGGCGAGGCGGTGGACGTGTATGTCCGCTGCATCCGCTGCAACACGGCCCGATCCCTCGCCGAGGCGTTCGGTGAACGTGGCAAGACTGTTATGCCTCAATGCCGCGGGAGGCGACCGCAACTGAGAGATTTCGATCCCGGCGGATGCAGTCATCAGGCGATGCTACTCGGAGCATCGAATGCGTGGTTTCCGGTGTTCTTGTCTGCGCTCACGATTCCAAACAAGTCGGACAAACTGAGCCAACTGGTGGAGGATCACTGGCCGATTCTGGAGCAGGCTAAGGAACCGGGTTATATCACCGCCTTTCGGGCGATCGGCAAACTCGGTGCTTTTGTCCAATACAAGGACGAGGCAGTTTGGGCCGCTATTCAGAAAAGAAAATCAGGTGATGATGACGAAGAGTTCAATGACATAAAGACCCCGGAGTACCATGCGTTTATAACGGCAGGCCAGATTCCGCCCACGCGCGATTTCCAGCTTCGTAATGTTCCCGCCCCGGTTGGATACGAACGATTCTTCGAACGTGTCGTCGCCGCAGAACGCCTCCGAGAAGTTCGCGCACTGTTGGGGTTTACTCGAATCGAATCTCCGAATGATTTCGGCGACCTCGATGAAATTCCGCCGGAGAGGCGCGCCCAACTATGCAGAAAAGCGCCGACATGGGTTCCCGCCAGCGAGGTCCGTGGCGAAGGCTTGTTCCTTCAATTCAAAGAAGCGGAGATAGTGAATTGGCTAAAGCGGACCGGCGATTTGAATCGTTCTCTTTATCAGGCACACCGGGGATGGCGTAACATGCGCAAACTGGAGCCTCTCGAAAAGGGCTATCCAACGATGCAATTCGTGTTGCTCCATTCGTTCGCTCACGCCTTGATCCGCCAGTTCTCGCTTGAATGTGGCTACTCGGCCGCAAGCTTGAGAGAGCGAATCTTTCCGCGGTTGCCAGAGGAAGAAAACGGACCCATGTCCGGCATGCTGATCTACACGTCAGCACCGGACAGTGAAGGAACACTCGGAGGATTGGTCGCGCTTGCCGAGCCGCGCAGCTTGGGCAGACATATCGATCAGGCGCTTGAGAGCTTACATCTATGTGCGTCTGATCCACTTTGCGCTGAACACCTCGCAACTTCGGACGGGCTTGCATTGCATGGAACATCTTGCCACGCTTGCCTATTTCTTCCGGAGACGTCGTGCGAGCGCGGCAACAAATATCTGGACCGCTCCGTTCTTGTGAAGACGGTTGAGCATCAGGAATTCGCGTTCTTTGAAGCCTGATGTCGAAGCAGACTCAGTTCCTTCGGCAGCTCGGCGCGCTGATTGCTGAATTGCCGCCATCGGAAGTAGAGAGGCTCGCCGACCTTGTCGGCCAATGCGGAAGTGCCGCGAACGATCTGAAGATTATCAAGGGCTTCTTCCCGCACTCGCGGCGAGAGATCGTGCGTTTGCTCTTAGCAGCTTGGCGAAGGGAAGCGCCCGAGCTCCTGCCGAGTGCAATCAGCGCCGCACTGATTGCTGTCGCGGCTAACATCGAACAGACCCGCACAGACGAATCAATGGAGCTTGTCTGGACGGGGCCGGATTCAGAAGTTATCCCGGTGCGGCATACGGAGCAGGTCCTTTTGGAGATGATCGAACGGGCTAGCAGCCATCTGACGCTGGTTAGCTACGCAGTGCACCGCATTGCGCGGATACGTGAAGCTTTGTTATCCGCAAGCGCCAGAGGCATTCGCGTTCGTATAATCCTGGAGGGTGCCGATCCGCAAGACTCGCCAGAAAGTTACAAAACGCTCTGGTCGATAGGTCCGGAACTGGCATCAAGTGCGTCAATCTACTTCTGGCCGGAAGCCAAACGTGTCAAGGATGCCAATGGGAAGATCGGCCGATTACACGTCAAGTGCTTGGTCGTGGACGATATTCGGCTCTATCTCTCGAGCGCCAATCTGACGGAACAGGCGTTTACATTGAATATGGAACTCGGCCTGTTGCTGCAGGGTGCGAAAGCTGTGCGTCAAATTGAAATGCAGTTTGATGCACTGATCCGGCGCGGCATTCTGATGAAGATCTAGGCTCGGAGCCGGTTCAGATTCGGTCGTAGTCTTCAGGCTCGACGTCTGGAACCTTATCGAGAGCGGCCAAGAATTTTTCGCGGTCGCCGCGGGCGGCTCGTTCCCGAAGCCGCTGCCAAGCCGCAAACTGGTCGGCGAATGCGGACACGAAAACCTCTTCTATCGCGACGTGATGAGCTTCCGCGATGCTCCGCGCCTGAGCGTACAGCTCTTCCGGAATGTTAATGCTCACGCTCATAATTATTCCTAAGAATCCTCAGCATCTCGGACGGTGTCTTCACCGCAATGCCGAATCGCGCCGCTCCTTCGAAGTCCTTGATGTTGTGCCTCACAACTGTGGCTCCGCACTGTACCGCTACTTCCAGGATACGCTCGTCATCGGGATCTCGCAAACTGGGCCGAAGCCGCGGCACGTACGATTCCAGGTTTGACATCGGAAGAATATAATCCAGAATGTTCTCAAGCTCTTGTACGCTCATCCCTGTGACTTGACCAGGGCGCTTGAGAACGTCTTCGTATTCGAGCGCAAGGGCCACAGAGATGTTGAGCCGGAAACGAGTTTCGGGCAACATCCGAACGAGTTGATAGGAAGCTCCGTTATTCGAGCGCAAGCCGGCGACCAGCACGTTCGTATCGAGTACCAGTTGGAGCATCAGCGCTCGACCTGAGTGGTCGATCCTGCTCGCCGTTTGCTCACGACGTACTTCCGCATGATCTCTTGCATGGAAGGGCGCTTATGCGTTAACGACAATGCGAACACGTCCGATGCGGGAAGTTGCCGAAAGCCTAGTAGTGACCAATACTCACGCAGTTTAGCTTCGGCGCGTGCCCATCCAGGAATCCGTTTGTCACCACTACTTCTCCTGTTTTCCCCGGATTGTCTTGGAGGGGCGTCTTTCAGGAGTTCATATGGAGCCGGAACACAAGCAACGATGCCGTTTGAAGCGAATCCATTTATCATCAATTGTGCAGCGTAGAGACCGTATCCGTGGGCGCGGTATTCCGGTTCGATTCGAATGCGATCCAGAATAAGGAGGTCGCTAGAAATCGGCTCGAACGTCGCTTCAACCCATTGGGTATACCAGGACTCGTTACGATCAATCAGGTCGGCATACAGGGCCGTATCTGCGCTCCGCGCATCCAGAACGTCGAACCACGACACTCCGTCTTCCGACGCTTCTCCGAAATGTACAGAATACGCCGAAACCTTGCCAATACAGATATCGTCATCTGCGTCAGGGTTCGGAAGGAGGATATCGCCCTGCAGATCCGTTACGTACGCGTCCGGCTCTACACCACTTTCCCAAGTGGATGAAACGTGGGCTTTGATTTCCAGATGTACGGATGCAAGCTCCACTTCCTCGATTCGATCCGCTAGCTTCGAGCGGCCGGGTCGATGTGTCATTTCTGCTTCGTAGAAGGCATACTACTTCACTGTTAAACGGTTTTGTGAGTGCTTTTCCAAGTAGGCGCAAACGCGTGCGGCAACGAGATCCGCGAGTTCATCCAGCCCGACTCTTGAGTGCTCGCCCGCATCGATATCATCATTATTATTGTCGATTGTGGCATCCACCGCGTCGCCGCGAATCCTGAGTTTCAGTTCCGCGAGAAGTGCATCGACTTCGGAGTTGCTTTCGCGCAGAGATTCTATTCGTTGTATGCCGTGGCACACAGTTGAATGATCACGACCATTGTAAAATCGCCCGATGACCGTGGTGCTCCACCGGCCAACATGACGCGCGAGATACATGGCGATTTGCCGGTTGAAGCACGCTGGCTGCGCATTGCCGGGAATTCGAGTGGGACCCAAGCGGGCGGAAACTGCGGCGTCAATCTCAGCGAGCGAGATTCGACGGGTCAGAGTGGGAGCGAACGCAACGGTTGCCATTTAGGCCTCCTTCGCGGCCAGTGCCACGGCCCGTTGAATCACAATGTAGTCGCCGTCAGCAGTGATCTGTGCTGGGCAGTTGGGCCACAGCGAACGAACCAGATCGAGCCAGCGCTCCAGCCGCTCCCGAAACTTTCTCGGCCTGGCATAGTCGATGCTTCCAAGCTGCGCAGCTAAGCCGAAATCTCCGAATATCGGAATCCGTTCTTGTCCTTTCGCGGTAAAGCACCGACAGCCACATGAACAAGTCCAGCGCCGCAGGCGCGGAGGACAGCGCCTTCGCGGCTTCTAAATCTGTTGGAATGGAGTGCGTGGTTACCTCGCGGAAGAACTCATCGCTCAGTACGATTTCGTTTTCAAAACCACCAGGCAACAACGCCTGATTCGGGTCACGCGAATACCAGATTCGCGCCTCGCGCATGAAGTTGAAGCGCGCCTGATGCGTAACCATCGCTCTTTCACGTTGTGTATCCGTACCGAAAAAGATCGTCGCGCCGAACACCCTTTGAAAAGCGGCAATCAGCCGCCGGTACTGGGAACCGCCCTGCTGCATTCCGAAGATATCCAGCATCTCGGCAGCGCTGCGGAATGTGATGGTCTGCTTCTGTTGTCGCATGGCGAGCGTCGCTAGAAAAATGGGAACTAGGCGGTCTTGGCCCCGCGGCACCCCGTATGTCGGGTGACCGGTCACTTGAAGTAGGAACTGACCATTCCGGCGTTCGTGCAATAGAATACCCTTCGCGGGACGCTTGATTGGTAACCCGCACAGCACAAACGGCCGCGAAGCGAAACCGAGATTTTGGTTCACGTTGTCACGCTTGAGCCGGACGAGCTGAATGGCTTCCGCTTGCCGTAGCTTTTGTTTCGAAACGACAAATTCGGGATGGCAGCGCTTGAGAAAGTCTCCTGCCTTTTCAAATCCGATGACCTTACTGTTCGATGAAGTACTCAACTTGGTTCGCTCCTGGAGGCTGCCGAAGCAGCCCGGTTGAGCGATCCAGGCGAGGGTTTTAAGTCAGATAACTGAGAGCGCCAGACCGGAGCCGGATTTTACTCCGTTTACTCCGTTAAGCACCGTTTCGAGGTATTGCGCGTTTTCCGGGCGTTTTCGGTGGTCAGAATGCACCGTCATGGCCGCGTTAGTTCTTTATTTTCAACTGAACGACGCATTCCCAAGCTGGACGTCGCGGGTTCGATCCCCGTCTCCCGCTCCATAGAATCAATAACTTGGGAAGAATCTAAAAACGAGCGTTACTCCGTTTACTCCGTTTTCTTTCCAGACATCACCTGAATCGCGGTTTTCACTACTGGATCACCTCGGACTCCAGCTTGGCGACGGCTTCGCACATCTGCTCGACGTTGCTTCGAGAATAGATTTCCATACTGGCGTTAGACTGTGCCCGCGCTGGTCAGCGGAGACCTTGTCGTCAATCTTAAATTTGCGTGACATGCTGGCGTTTGTCCGCCGAAGCACCTGGAATGTTGCCCATTCCAAACCGATGGTCGCCAGCTTCGGTTCGAGAGAACGCAACCAGACGTTTGCGCGATCCAGCGGCGTATTTCGTTCCGAAGCGAATAGGTAACCGTTCGGTGTCCTGTCAAGAATCATTGTTTTCCATAGCGCCAGCTCGATCGCTGTACCCGGTGACAGACCGATCTTCCTGGCAGTGTTCTTCCCCTTTCTTCCTTTCGGAGTGTCGAGTTTGCCCTTATAGACCCGCTGCTCGATTGAGATCCAGGTCTCATGGAGGTGGCGGAGCTGAAGAGCAAGAATTTCCCCTGGCCGCATACCTTCAAACACCGCAAGCCGGAAGATCAGCCGCTCCCGAAGCTCCAGCACTTTCAGGGCGGCGCGGATTTGTTCTGGCGTTAACACCAGCTTTTGCGCCTGTGGTTTGCAGGTTCCCGTGAACAGTGCCGCAGCGGGGTTGAAGTCAACCAGACCGTCGCTCACAGCCATTTTGAAGATTGAATTGAGATCCCAACGCAAGTGATCCACAATAGAACGGGATTTGTCGAGGCCAATTCGGTCAATGACCTCTTGCATTTGTTCCCGAGTGATTTGTTTAAGCTGGCGCTCGCCGAAGGCGGGTACCAGATGAGCCGTGATCCTCGGTTCAGTAGTCATGCGCGTGGACTCCTTCCATTTCCGGCGCATAACCAAGAGGAAAACTTCCTCCACGTAGACTTTGAATGTATAGACGGGCTTCTCGGGAAAACCCGAATCTACATTGAACGGCTTGAGGATGACCGCGAGCCGCGCTTCTGCTTCGCTCTTCAGCATGTCGGCGCATCGACCGATCACCTTCGAGCGTTTCGCCCCGTCCTGCCACCATTGCGCTACCCATATCTTGTTTCGCCCGTGCTTTCGGGAACGGACGCTTCCTTTCTGAAAACGCTTTCGACGCATTAGAAATACCTTTCTTGCGTCCAAGGCGATGCTTTCTGACATGCTCATCTTACCGGGCCTTGTTTGCTTCCATCCACTCGTCGACCCATGCGCGACGGGCGACTTTGCGACGGCCAAGCGGCAAGTGCATCAAGCGGGTCAGTCCCCGAACCTTGCCCTGCATGACGTTTGCAACATGTGCCTTCGAGCAGCGCAACAAGCGTGCGATTTCGTTGATGGTCAGAATGTCTTCGGAATCTTCCATGTTCTCCTCTCATTCCGCAAGCCGTGACAAGCGTCGTTCGTGACGGGTGTGCTCAATGAGCCTGCAAAAAAAAGTCGGCTTTAGCCGACGCGGTGGGGGCCGATAGCAAAGACATCGGTCGGCATTGTAGGGGCGCGCCACAGTTTGTGCGTCACCAGGCCGATGAAATCGGGCCGCAAAACTTCCACAAACGGCATTGGAAATTCTGCGGCTTCGTCGGCAAAGTAGGGGCGCTTTGAGCAGAGATGTTCGGCATTCTAGGGGCGTTCCATCGGCACTCTAGGGGCTCTTACTTCCTATATGTTCCTTACCTAATTCCTGAGTCGGACTTTAAGTCTGTGGAAAGGGTACAAGCCGAACGAACCCGCTCCGCCAAAGCGGGGAAAAAGGGTATTGGCGGGGGTATTCGTGCGGTATGAGAGCAAAGCCACGAGTGCAACTGTCGCGGCTGAAGCGTCGCGATAACTTCCGATTGCCGTGACCCGCTCGGAATCACTGCAGTTCGCAGTGACGCTGTCCGCCAAGTTCGCCCCGAAAGTACGGTAAGATCGCGTTAGCGCGAAGGACGCATCCGGTCCGCGGAAAGGGTAGAAGCCCACCTTTCAGTTTCGAGTCTCAGCAACCTTCTTTCAGCCCGATTGTGCGGACACCGGGCGCTTCGATGAAAGGAGGTCGCTATGTCGACCGATTCACAAAGGGCGGATCGCCCTCTTCCCGATAATCCCAATCTCCGTCATCTGAAGGACCAAGCTAAGGACCTGCTTAAGGCCGGCGCGGCGGCATCACTTGCCGATGCGCAGCTTCAGATCGCGCGTCTTTACGGGTTCGCGAGTTGGCCCAAGCTCAAGGCTCACGTGGACTCCTTCAAAGATATTGGACAACTTAAGCGGGCTATTGACACTAACGACATCGTTCGCGTCAAGACCTTGATGATGAGCAACCCCACTCTCCACAGTGCTCCTCTTGGCTACGGCAAGGATGGGCCGCTCACATGGGTCGCCGAGTGCCGCGTGCCTTGGGAGCCACCGAATCCTGTGACACTGGCCATGGCGGAATGGATGATCACGCACGGATCGGAGGTGCACCGAGGGGGCGATGGCCCCCTCATGCGAGCCGCGCTCAACGCATATCGCATCCCTATGATGGAGCTTCTGGTGTCGCACGGCGCGAATGTGAACGCCCTCTGGCACGGACATTTCCCCATCATCTTTGCCCCGTGCGAGTCAATGGATCAAGCCGCTCTAAAATGGCTTCTCGATCACGGCGCAAATCCGAATTGTCGCGACCATGGGTACGAGATAAGCGGCTATTCATATCCTGGCACCGCTCTCGACTATCTCATTGCGGGTTACGCGTTCCCTGGAACGTCTGAGCGCCTGCATCGACGTCCTTCTCACGGCCGGTGGCGAGACTAGGTACGACACGCCGGCTGTGCTCGCGCTGCTCCGTGGCCGGCTAGAAAATTTGGCAGAGCTGATTACGCCGAGCCCGAACTCGTGACTAAACGTTTCTCAGAACTCGATTGCGGTCAGACCGGCGGACTTCTCCTGTTGCTTAAGGGAGGAACGCTTTTGCATGTGGCTGCGGAATATGGGAATGTTGCCGCGGTCGCTTCGCTCCTCGGCCGCGGGGCCGACGTCAATGCCCGCGCAACGGTCGACGAGATCGGCATCGGCGGGCAAACGGCAATCTTCCATGCGGTGACGCAGTCCGACGATGACGGCTTGCCGACAACGCAGTTACTCGTTGAACGCGGTGCAGATCTCACAGTTCGCGTAAAGCTTGCCGGGCACTATGAGCGGCCGGGCGAGGCCGTGGAGTGCACGCCCTTGGGATATGCGCTGCTGTTTGGCGGCGAAAGTCAGAGGCGGACAGTTGTACTACTCAGGGAGTTGGGTGCCGTAGAGTAGCGTCACCGACGTCGCTGGGACTACTGGACGCCGAAATGCCGCAGAGCGCGTTCACGGTCCGTATTGTCAACTCGAAAACTGAAGGCCATCCGATCCCGACGCGGAGGCAAAGATTCAGAAGAGTGTGACGATTTAACCAGGATCCTTATCTTTACCCGGCGTGGTTCATGCGGCAACGACTCCGGGAAGCTTGCGGCTCTGGCGACGGTCTGAACAGGCTTCGCAGCATCGCTGAAACTCGAACTTGAAAACTCCTCCCGAACTCGACCTCATAACGGATGTCGTGTTGGCGTACCGTCCAAAGCCGAAGACCAAAGCCGCCAAAGGCCGGAAGCGAAAGCAACAAAGCAGGGAGAAAAAGGATTCGACAATTACCCCTTGTCGGCTTCCAAAGACGGGTCCGATCCCCCCAAATGGTTAGTAAGGTGAGTCAAATAAAATGTCCCGGTTCACGCGCACGTTGAAACGGTAGCCAGCCGGCATCTTGATTGTCGGCTGCACGCTCAGGTTTCTTCGCGTGATCTGTGAGCCCAGATCTGAGACTTGCTGGCCAACGGAACTTTCGGCGACATCACCCGGACCTTGGATACGTCAAGACGGAGCGGTTGCGATTCTGCGCGATACCGGAGGCGGCCGCGAACATGCTGGTCAGCACCGCGAATCCAACCAAGCGCTTGTAGTGGTGATCGATCTTGTCGCGAAAACCGGAGAAGCCGGCCATGTCTTGTCCGATCATGCCATTTAGATCAAGCGACGAGCCGTCTGGATAGATCACGCGGTTCCAGACGACTTGAACTCCATCTTGACCGTACCCGAGCTGCGAGTTGTATTCGGCCCGCAGTTCCTCTCTTGCATAGGCGGGATCGCCGAATCGATACGGACCAGGCAAAGGAGTCCACCCGAGAAGAGGTCGAGATCGAATTCGGAGGTGACGCGGCATGAGCTCATCCAACTCGGGCCGATCCGAAGGCGGGCGCGAAAACCAGGAGCGCGACCATCGCCAGGAGGTCACGAACACAATCATCAAGGAGGTGACCGGCCTTCGGCCAAGCAAGCGGAACATCCTGCAATCCGTTCCGAGTTGCCGTCCACTCATACATCTCGATCCGGCCGCCACCTTTTAGGTCCTGGTGAATGTCAAGCCATAGGTAGCGAGTTCCGAACACGGAACATTTCCAGCCATGCTTTCAGAGTAAGACCTGAGGCAGCTTTTTCCAGAGTCCGTGATCATCGACTTCATCGGTGAAGCCGCGCAGCCGATCGCTTCAGCGATTCCAAGAGTTTAGAACGGGTAACTTGTGTACATGCTTTCGGTCCGCCGATCAAGAGCTCACGTACTCATTTAGCAAAGAAGCAAATTGCTTCCAGCGCATCTCAGAACGGTTGACCTTGTTTCCCTTAGGCCACCACTGAACACTCCCGCGTCCCACAAGTAAACGGCCGAGCAGTTCCTGCCCCGTCTTTACCTCAATCTCTAAAGAATTGCTGCTATTTCGCTTGGTCAGCTCGATCTCCGCCGGGAGTTTGGCGGTGACCGTGGTTTCGGATTTCTTGCTCATACGTCCACTTCAACTATCGATTCAAAAGTGCGAAATCTTTATTCAGATTCATACGACCGATCCGCTCAGATCGGGCGCGGTATGCTGACAGTCGTTCCTCTCTGTGACGGTCAGCTTACTTTCGAGGGAGCGTCGAACTCCGAAAACCGGCGACATTGTTCATCTTCGCCAAAGACTCTACTTAGTTGATGATGTAGTCGCGTCGCCTGCGGACGGCACGACCGTAGTCCGGGGTTCGTGCATTGATGACGATGCACAGGGCCAGCAAATTCAAGCTCTTTGGGAGCTAGAACTCGATGCCGAGGTCCGAAGCGCTGAATCGTGGGGAAAGCTTGCCGAGCGTGGCTTCGATCCTCCCGACCGTTTTGCCGCGTATCTCAACACGATGCGGTGGAACTGCGTTACGTCGACCGATGCGCGGCTGCTGCAAGCTCCCTTTCGCGCCGGCATCAAGCTGGAACCTTACCAGCTGGAGCCCTTACGGAAAGCGCTACGGTTGCCACGCGTCAATCTTTTCATTGCAGATGACGTTGGGCTTGGGAAAACGATCGAGGCCGGACTGATCGCTCGCGAACTCCTTCTGCGTAAGAAGGTACGGGAAATTGTGGTGAGTTGCCCGCCGTCGATGTTGCTGCAGTGGCAGGAGGAGCTTCAGAACCGGTTCGGACTCCGCTTTGAAATTCTCAACAAAGACTACATCAAGAATGTGCGGCGGGAGCGCGGCTTCAGCGTTAACCCTTGGACCACGCATACCCGTTTCCTGATTTCGCACCGGCTGCTGATTGACGAAGCTTATACGAGCGGACTGCGCGATTGGCTGGGTCAATTTAAGCCGGGTTCGCTGTTGATCCTGGATGAGGCACACCACGCAGCGCCAGCGAGCGGCCAGAAGTTGGCGATCGATTCGGACATCACGAAAGCGGTGCGAGAGCTGGCGGGTCGTTTCGAGCACCGGCTGTTTCTCTCGGCGACGCCGCATAACGGGCATTCGAATAGCTTTTCGGCGCTGCTGGCGATGCTCGATCCGCAGCGATTCACGCGCGGGATACCGGTGACAAAGCAGAACCGTGACGAAGTGATGGTGCGGCGGATCAAGGAAGACTTGCGCGTCATTCAGGGCGGATTTCCCAAACGGGAAGTCAAGCAAGTGACGCTGGACGATGGCGCCGACGCGCCGGAGCTCGAGCTGTTCCGGCTTTTGAGCCAGTATCAGGAGATGCGGGAGGCTAGGCTTCCGCAAAATAGGGCGTCGCGACTGGTGATCTGTCACTTGCAGCAGCGCTTGTTCTCCTCCATCGATGCCTTCGCACGAACACTGAAGGTACACAGAAGGAGTAACGCGAAGCAGCAAGCCAGAGTGGATGAAGGGTTGCTGTTCCGAGGCGTAGATGCCGACGACGAGCGGGCAACGCTCACCGACGAAGAAATCGAGCGTGAGCGGGATGCGCAGGTGGAAGCGGCCACGGCGCAGGCTCCGATCAAAGCGAGTGATGAAGATCTGCTTGATCGGATGACAACGCTCGCCGAAAGCAGCCGGCATGCACCGGATGCGAGGGTGCGCTGGTTGTTCGATTGGTTGAAAACGAACCTGTGTCCGAACGGCGAGTGGAACGACACGAGAGTTATTATCTTTACCGAATTCGAGGACACGCTGCACTACCTGAAGCGGCAGTTGAGCGGAGAACTGCCGGGCGTCGAATCGCGGATCGAGACGTTCAGTGGAGCGACCTCGCGGCGAGAGGAGATCAAAGCAGCGTTCAACACGGAACCGTCCAAACATCCGTTGCGCATCCTGCTCGCAACCGACGCAGCAAGGGAAGGTCTGAATCTGCAGGCTTACTGCAACCACCTGTTTCATTTCGACGTGCCCTGGAACCCGAGCCGCATGGAGCAGCGCAACGGCCGCATCGATCGCAAGCTGCAACCGGCGCCCGAGGTCTACTGTTACTACTTCGTCTATGCGAACCGACCCGAGGATAAGATCCTGCAGACGATCGTGCGAAAGACGGAAACGATTCGGAAGGAGCTGGGTAGCCTGTCTACCGTGATCGACAGTCAACTGGAGCGTTTGCTGAAGGGCGGCATACGGCGCTCGGAGATCGAGCAGACGGCACGGGAAATTGGGGGCGCTGACCTGGAAGCGGAGAAGCGGCGCGCGATAGATGAGGAGCTGGAAACGGCGCGGCAACTCAATCTGCGCGAATCGATTGACAAGTTGCGGACGTTGATGAACGATTCCAGGAAAGAAGTCGGGCTGGATGAGGGGCACTTCCGTTCGGCAATCTCGTGTGCGCTCCAGCTGATGGGAGCGGAACCGCTCCGGGATCTTGGGGGCGGGCGCTATTCGCTGCCGAAGCTCGACGAAACAGACCGGTCCTGGGCAAGCACAATGGACAGCTTGCGACAGCCGAAGGAGCGGGAGCAGAAGCTTTACGAATGGCGGAACTCGTCGCCGATCCGGCCTGTTGTTTTTGAAGACCCGGGCAAGGTGACCGATGAAGTGGTGCAGTTCCATTTGGAGCAGCAGGTGGTACAGCGGCTGTTGAGCCGGTTCCTCGCGCAAGGGTTTCAGTTGGACGACTTGTCGCGGGCGTGCCTGGCGCAAACGCGGGATGCCATTCCGCGGGTGATTTTGTTGGGCCGTCTGGCACTGTACGGACCGGGAGCGGCGCGGTTGCACGAGGAGATTGTGCCGGTGACGGCTCGGTGGGTCGATCCGGCCATTCGAAAAGGTCCACTGCAGCCGTATGGAACAAAAGCCGAAGATACGACTCTCGACTTGCTCGACCGGGCACTTCTCGCTGGGGGTTCGCCCAATCTTACGATTCGAACCCAACTGCTTCAGTCGGCGGCACGGGATGTAGAGGAGCTGTTGCCACACCTGCATCGTAGGGCGGAAGAGCACGAAGCGGACGCCCGGAAGAAGTTGGCGGAGCGGGGCGAAAGCGAGGCGAAGCAAATGCTGAAAATTTTGGAAGATCAGCAGCGGCACATCGAAATTACCAAAGGAACTCAGAGCCAGCAAACGTTCGATTTCGAGGCAGACCGACGGCAGCGCGAGGAGGAGCGGCGCGGCTGGGATCGACGGTTGGCGGAGTTGCCGGAAGAAATGCGAAACGAACCCAACCGCATTCGCGAGGTGTATCAAATCCTGGCGCAACGGATTGAGCCGGTTGGGCTTGTGTATTTGTGGCCGGAGACAAATTGAAAACCAATCGCTGCGCTCATGGCTCTGACGGAGTTGGAATAGCTGGTGTCTGAGGATTTTGCCAAACGAACTCATCTCGAGTGGCTCGGCTATACCCAGCCGGTCGGCGTCGTGGTGTCGGCGACAGCGCTCGTGGAGGCTGGGATCGCGCTGCCGACCGACCTGGTAGAGCTGTCGCAGACATTTGAAAAAACGAACCCAAGCTTTCGAGATATTGCGGTCAATTTCCTGGGTTGGCGTGAGAGCGATCTGCAGACTGCTCCCGAATCGATGACGGCGGCTGTGGCCGGATACGACGACGTGATGTATCCGACGTATGTTGTTCCTGACCTCATGTTGGTCCAGGAACTCGCCGAAGAGAAAACCGCGACGGAGCTCGATACGGAAATCAAAAACGAAGCCACGAATAGGTGGAAGGCTTCTCCGCAGATGCGGTTCGAGCGATTGCTGCGGGAATCGAACATGCCGACCGGCCTGTTGGTTTGTGCCGGGGCGATTCGCCTGGTTTACGCCCCGAAAGGCGAATCGAGCGGGCACATTACGTTTGTCACCGACGATTTTCGAAAAAACGAAGCCAAAGTCGCGGCGCGTCCGATGCTGGGGGCGCTCTACATGCTGCTTGGGCAAGAGCGGCTTTTCGTCGGACCGGAAGAGCAGCGGCTTCCGGCACTCCTGAAAAAGAGCCGGACGCATCAGAATGCAGTTTCGACCAAGCTCGCGACGCAAGTCATGGAGGCGCTTTTCGAGCTTCTTCGCGGCTTTCAACCGTTTCTCAAGAACGAACCCAATGTCTATGAGGGGCTGCTGACGGTTTTGTTGCGGCTGGTGTTCCTGCTGTATGCCGAAGACCGGGATTTGCTTTCTTCCGATCCGCTCTATATCAACAACTATTCCGTCACCGGGCTGTACGAGTCGCTGCGGGAGGACGAAGGGCGGCATCCGGAGACAATGGACGCGCGGTACGGAGGGTGGGCGCGGCTGCTGGTGCTGTTCCGCCTCATATATAAGGGTGCGCGTCATGGCAATTTCAAACTTCCCGGACGTAAAGGCTACCTGTTCGATCCCGACCGCTTTCCTTTCCTGGAGAGATGCCCGCGGATTCCTGACGGGGTGATCTACCGCGTGCTGCGGAAGCTGATGGTGCTCGATGGAGAGCGGCTCAGCTATCGGAGTTTGGATGTGGAACAGATCGGAAGTGTCTATGAAGCCAGCATGGGCTTCGAGTTATGCATTGCCGAAGGCGCATCGATTGCGATCAAAGCGAAAAAGAAGACCGGCGCGCCTGTGACCGTGAATCTGGAGGCGCTGCTCGGGCAGGCGCCGGCCAAGCGCAACGAGTGGCTGGCGAAGCAGACCGATCAGAAGCTGACGGGCGCGGCAGAGCGGGATTTGAAAGCGGCCGCGACGATCGATGAGCTGATGGCGGCGCTCGACAAAAAGATCGCCAAGAACGTGACGGCGGACCGGGTACCGAGAGACTCGCTGATCTTCCAGCCCTCGGCGGAGCGGCGGCGCAGCGGGTCGCATTACACGCCTCGGTCGTTGACTTCGCCCATTGTGAAGGCGACGCTCGAGCCGGTACTGGCGCAGTTGGGTGCGAATCCGAAGCCGGAGCAGATTCTGGCTTTGAAGGTGTGCGACCCGGCGATGGGGTCGGGAGCGTTTCTGGTGGAGGCATGCCGGCAGTTGGGCGATGCGCTGGTGGAGGCGTGGCACACGCACAAGACGGCTCCGGCGCTGCCGCCCGATGAGGATGAGCTGCTGCATGCGCGGCGGTTGGTGGCGCAGCGCTGCCTCTATGGAGTCGACAAGAACGAGATGGCGGTGGATCTGGCGAAGCTGTCGCTGTGGTTGGCGACGCTGGCGCGGGATCACGAATTTACGTTCTTGAACCATTCGCTGCGGCATGGCGATTCGCTGCTCGGGTTGAGCGCGCGGCAGATTGCGGCGTTTCATTGGGAGCCGGGCACATCGCAGACGCTGTTCGAGGGCTTGTTGCGGGAAAAGATCAGGAACGCGACGGACTTCCGGCGGGAGATCCTGGAAGCCCGCGACGATGTGAATTACGAGGCGCTTTCGTACAGCTTGTCGCGGGCGGACGATCAGATCGAATATCCGCGCATTTATGGCGACCTGGTTTTGAACGCCTTCTTTGCTGGAACTAACAGGGCGCGGCGCAAGGCGGAGTTGGATCGTTTGGCGGCGCTGCGGATGAGCGGCGAGGAAGGCGAGTTTAAGCGGATCACTGAGGAGATGCGGACGGGGGAGAAGCCGCTGGTGCCGTTTCACTGGGAGATCGATTTTCCCGAGGTGTTTCAGTTGGACGCGAACTTACGCGTGCAGGGCGGCTTCGACGCGGTGGTTGGCAATCCGCCATTTGCTGGACGAAACACAGTAATTGATGGCCACACGGAAGGTTATCTGGATTGGCTGAAGACTTTACACGAGGGTTCGCACGGCAACTCCGATTTAGTTGCTCACTTTTTCAGACGGGCCTTCCATCTGCTTCGGCATGGTGCCTGCTTTGGACTCCTAGCAACAAACACGATTGGACAGGGCGACACAAGATCGACAGGGCTGCGTTGGATCTGTACGCGTGGTGGAACGATTTACCGGGCTCGACGACGGCGGACGTGGCCAGGCGAGGCGTCAGTGGTTGTAAGTACCGTGAACGTTTTCAAAGGTAGCCTTAATGGCCCGTTCTTGCTCGACGGTCACGAAGTGGAGACTATCAATGCGTACCTTTTTCCGCATGGGCAAAGCGATGATCCAGAAAGGTTGTCGGAAACTCAATCCAAAGCTTTTGAGGGTATCAAGATTCACAGCCCGGGTTTTACCTTTGATGACCAGGGCGGAGATATGAGCTCGTCACTCTCAACTATGAATGAGCTAATCGCCAAGGACAGCCGAAACGGAGAGAGAATTTTGCCATACTTGGGAGGCGAGGAGATCAACACTTCACCAACCCACAGCCACTCTCGATATGTAATCGATTTTGGCGAGATGACCTACGAGCAGGCTCAGCAATGGCCCGATTTGCTTTCTATTCTCGAAGAAAAAGTCAAGCCGTACAGAATGACCATAGCCGAGGCAAATGGAAGGAAGTATTGGTGGCGCTTCTTGCGAACTCGTCCACGGCTTCGAGAGGCTACCAACGGTCTGAAGCATTTGCTTGCACTATCTTTCGTTTCCGAGCATACGTGTTTTGCCCGAATAGCCAACAACGTCGTACTGTCTAACCGCCTTGCAGTCTTCGCCTTTGACGACTTCTCCGCATTCGCTACATTGCACAGCCGAGTTCACGAAGGTTGGGCATTGTTTTTCGGTTCAACGCTTCGAGATGACCCGATGTATTCCCTGACGAAGTCTTTCGAGACATTCGCATTTCCCGATGGCTACGAAAGTAATGCTCGTTTAGAAGAAATTGGGGGCACTTACTACGATTTTCGGGCTGACCTCATGATCCGCAACAACGAGGGACTTACTAAGACTTACAATCGCTTTCACAATCCAAACGAGCGCTCATCGGACATCAAGAAGCTGCGAGAGTTACACGATCAGATGGACCGGGCGGTGTTGGATGCGTATGGATGGTCGGATATACGTCCTGTCTGCGAATTCTATCGCGAGTTTGAAGACGACGAGGAAGACGAGAGCGAATCGCGGCGGCCTCGAACGAAGAAGTATCGGTATCGCTGGCCGGATGAGATTCATGACGAAGTGCTGGCGCGGCTGCTCGCGTTGAATCAGGAAAGGGCGGCACAGGGCAGATGACCTCTCGCGAAGTCCGTACAGAGCTGACCCGGGCGTTGAAGCTGGATCTGGTGGGTCCCGGTGATGGTCTGGGCGACGCAAACGAAATGCTGGCGCAGGCTCCGTCACGCTGGTATTTGACCGGATTTCTGGTGCCACGGGATGCGCCTGCGGAACAGGCAGTGTTGCAGGATTCCAATGACGAGATGGAGGCGTCGGGGGAGGGCGGCTTCGACGATGATGCCGTGCCGGAGCGCGCGGCGGGTGCGAAGAAGCAGCGATTGCCGAGTTCCATGGGATTGAGCTTTCTGGTTTCAGCAGAAGCAAAGTCCGTCACGTGCGAAGTCGTTTGGGGCGATTACAAATTACAGGGTGAGGCGAGTTCAGCGAATGAACAGTGGGCTCGCAAACCACGGCGGGAGACGGTCAGCGTTCCGTTTGCTTCAAAAGAGCACAAGGTGCCGAATAGCGACGGTTTGCGACTTGCTGTGACGGTGCAGCCGGCCGGTAATCTGCTGACCGTCTCGGTGTTCCTGGTCAATTACCGGCAGCCGGGGCTCGATCCGAAGCCGGACGAGGCGTATGCGTTTCAAGCGGAGATCCGTATCACTTCGGAAACACCATTCGCGAAACGGGTGGATGCACGCGGTCTGCTTTCGGAAGATTGGGATGAACGCCTGGCGGACCTGCAGTATGCCGATACGGGCGAGTATGCGGTGGGGCACAACGTCTCCGCACTCGCGGTGGTACGAGACGCGGAATGCCGCGAAGTAGGCACGTATTGGATTCCAGAGGCGCAGGTGGAGCGCGTCGCTCCAGCGAGCGATATCCCGACGGAGTTGAGCATGGAAGCGCTCGCGGAGTTGAAGGACGGGACGGAAGCCAAGCTCAAGTTAATGGGCATGGTGAAGGCGTACCGGGAGTGGATTGAGGGGCAAGCACCAATCGCTTCGCTCATGGCTCCGAAACGCAAAGAGACGGCCAACGAACTGTTGCGACTGGCGCGGGTGGCTGCCGACCGGATTGAGGCTGGCATCATGACGCTTGACGATGCCATGTGCCGCCAGGCGTTCACCGTGGCCAACCGCGCGATGGCTGCGGCGGCGCGGCGAAGAAAGCCGGGCGACACCCCGAAGTGGCGTCCCTTTCAATTGGCGTTTCTGCTAATGAACTTGCAAGGCATCGTGCAGCCGGGAGACGACGACCGGAAGATTGTGGATCTACTCTTCTTTCCGACTGGCGGCGGAAAGACGGAAGCGTATCTCGGATTGGCGGCGTTCACGCTGGTGCTGCGGCGGCTGCGGGGTCAAGGCAGGGTTCACGGGGGCACCGGAGTGAGCGTGTTGATGCGGTACACGCTGCGGCTGCTGACGCTCGATCAACTAGGACGCGCCGCGACGCTGATTTGTGCGCTGGAATTGGAACGGGAGAATAACCCGGCACTCGGCGACTGGCCGTTCGAGATTGGACTGTGGGTGGGACGCGCGGCGACTCCGAACGAAATGGGCAGCAAGGAGCGCGACCATCCAGACACGGCGCGCCGGCGTGTCCGAGAGTATCTGAATGACGACCGCAAGCCGTCTCCGGTGCCATTGGAGGATTGCCCGTGGTGCGGCAAGAAATTCACCCGCGGTTCGTTCCGCTTGACGGCCAACGGCAAAGTCAATATGGATTACCCGGCTGACTTGCAGATCGGGTGCGTTAACCGGGATTGCGTGTTCAGTCAAGGGCGTGCCCTGCCGATTGTGGCTGTGGATGAGCCGATTTACCGTCGGCTACCTTGCTTCATCATTGCCACCGTGGATAAGTTTGCCGCCATGCCGTGGACCGGGCAAACCGGAGCTTTATTCGGGCGCGTGGACCGATACGACAATGCTGGTTTTTATGGACCGTGCGATCCGGGTCGCGGAGCTCCGCTGCCAGACGGCCGTTTACAACCGCCGGACCTGATTATCCAAGACGAGCTGCATCTGATTTCGGGGCCGTTAGGCACGATGGTGGGTCTGTATGAAACGGCGCTAGAGGAACTCGCCTGTGGGGATGGAGTCCGTCCGAAAATCGTCGCATCGACAGCAACCGTGCGCAAAGCCGACGCGCAGATCCGGGCGCTATTCGACCGGGCGAGCGTGGACATTTTTCCACCGCCAGGACCGAACCGGCGCGATTCCTTCTTTGCGAGGACGCTTACGCCCAACGAAGGCGATGAGGAGACTAACGCACGTCTGTATCTCGGGGTAGCGGCGCAGGGCCGCAGTCCGAAAGTGGCCATGTTGCGGGTGTATCTGGTGTTGCTCGGCGCGGGGCAGAAGTGGTACGAGAAGCTGCGCGGCAAAAAGTTCGCGGTGAACGCCGCCGATCCGTACATGACGCTGCTGGGGTACTTCAATGCTCTCCGCGAGCTGGGCGGTGCGCGGCGCCTAATTGAAGACGAGGTGCTGAGCCGACTGTTGGAATACGGATCGCGGAAGCGGGTCGGCGAAACGGAGTCGATCTTTGCAAACCGTAAAATCGACGACGAGCCGGTGGAGCTCACCAGCCGTGAGAATACAGCCAAGGTGTCGCAAGCGAAGCAGAGGCTGGGGACGGTCTTCCCCGAAAAGGGGAAGGTGGATGTGGCGATCGCGACTAACATGATTTCGGTTGGGCTAGACATTACACGACTGGGACTGATGGTGATCTTCGGGCAGCCGAAGACATCGGCTGAATATATTCAGGCGAGCAGCCGCGTGGGGCGGGATCCGAAGGCGCCCGGGTTAGTCGTGGCGATTCTGAACGTCCATCGGCCGCGAGACCGCTCGCACTATGAGCGGTTCGCTCATTATCACGGCACGTTCTACCGGAGCGTGGAAGCGACCAGCGTGACGCCGTTCTCGCCGCGCGCCCTGGACCGCGGGCTGGCGGCGTCTGTGGTGGCGCTCTCGAGACTGGAGAGCGATGCGATGACTCCGCCCAAAGGAGCGATGGAGATTGTGCAGCAGCGGCATGCGCTGAGCGCGGTGTCGGACCGTTTCGCGCAACGAGCTTACAACCACAATCCGAATCTACCGGCGGCGGAACGGCAGCGGGCCAGGGATAGAGTACGGGAACGCGTAGAGGATCTGCTGGACGACTGGACAGGTGTCGTTCATGAGCAGGCAAAGACGGGCGACTCGCTGCATTACAACCCTTATGAACGGGGCGCGGGAAAGGCTCTGTTGCAAGACTTTCTTGATCCGGAGCTGAAGTTGTTGCCAGCGGGACACTGGCGTAATAAGTTCCGGGCGAATCGTTCGCTGCGCGATGTAGAGGCGACGTCGGCGTTGTGGGTTCGCAAGCTGGATAATCCTTGGCAGAACGATGAGGAGTGAAGGACCAATCGCTTCGCTCATGGCTCCGATGGTGTGAGATGGGCTTATTGGGGATTCTGTTTACGTTTTCGACTTATGGTACGCATTTGCATGGGGCACCCGCGGGCTCGGTGGTCCGCTGGCAGCGTAGCTGGGGGGCTCCACGGTTTGATGCTAATGGGGCATGGGAGAGGCGTGCCGGCCAGCGGATGGCGGAACTGCCGTTTGTTCTTGATTCGGAAGACCGGGAGGTAGTGCTTGGGTCCGTTATGGCGACAGCTACCGATCGCAGCTGGGTTTTGTATTGCGCTCACGTCCGCACCAATCACGTCCATGTCGTCCTGCAACCGAATGGCGATGCAAACCGTGCGTTGGCGTACCTGAAAGCTCGGGCAACGCGGGCTCTGAAACTAAGGTATTCTCGCCGATCCCGATTCTGGACCAAGCACGGAAGCACGCGTTATTTGTGGCAGCGGGCCGGTCTGAGCGCAGCCATCGATTATGTGGTGAATCGGCAGGGCGAAGCGATGTCGGTATATCGAGCAGAGTCATGAGCGAAGCGATTGGAGGGAAGGAGCGTGGATTTGAACAAGGGTGGACTGCACAAGCCGCAAGGGGAACTGCGCCGAAGTGCGGTGGTGGGGACGTTTGGGCCGGGGGCGATGACAGACCTGCCGGAGCACTCGGTTCTGGTGAGTGGACTCGATTTCTGGTTTCCTCCGGCGGCGCTCGAGACGATCAGCGAGCCGCGACTTGCTAGAAAAGTCGAAGAAGTGCTGGAGAAGAGCCCGATCGCGCTGCGCACGCCGCCGGCCTCTAAAGACGGCGAGGATGCGGCCAGTACCGGCATTCCGGTATTTCGGTTTCCCGAATGGTTCATCACCCAAGACACGCAGTCCGCGGGGAACAGTGGCCGTGAAGAGGGCAGGGGCGGAACTGCTTCGGAAGCAAGGAGCCGGTTTCTGATTCATGCCAATGCCCTGAGCAAGGGGAAGTTCCGGCATCCCGACACGGACAAGCGCCTGAGTGTTGTTCCTGTGCGCTTTGTGCGCGCGTGCCGCAAAGGGCACATCGGCGACATCGATTGGTACTTCTTTCTGCACGGCGCGGACGATACCTGCCGCAAACAAGGGCGGCAGCTTTTTATGGATGAGCGCGGGACAAGCGGCGACCTGACCGATATTTTTGTCCGTTGCGACTGCGGGCGTTCGCGGAGCATGGCGCGGGTGTCGATGGAGAAGGCCGATATCTTTGGGAAGTGCGATGGCGCGCGGCCCTGGCTCGGACCCGCCACGAAGGAAAAGTGCGATGAGACCAACCGGCTGCTGGTTAGGACAGCTTCTAATACCTGGTTTGGACAGCGCTTGAGCGTGATTTCGTTGCCGGAACGCAATCAGGTGGTGCAAGAAGCTGTTTCGGTGGTTTGGGATTTTCTGGAAGCCGCGGAGAGCGAAGCGGATGTCGCCAAGGAGCGCCGGAAGCAGAAGGTGAAAGAGGCGCTGAAGGATGTGACGGATGCAGAGGTCTGGGCGGAAATTCAGGTGCGCCAGGGAGCTGTCCCGAGCGAGGAGAAGACGGTCAAAGCGGCCGAATTGGAGACGCTGCTGGCGGCACATGAAGGGGATGGCGATGACCGGCCTGACGGTGTGTTTTACGCGCGCACTCTGCCACGAAGCGCATGGGACCAGCCGTGGATGGCAGGCATTGAAAAGGTGGTCCTGGTGCATCGGTTGCGCGAGGTGACGGCGCTGCTCGGGTTTACTCGTTTCGAGCCGCTTGCGCCGGATGCTGAGGGCGAACTGGATATCGACGTGCGCCGGGCTGACCTGGCGCGGGAGTTGAGCTGGGTTCCCGCGTTTGAGAACAAGGGCGAGGGTGTCTTCCTTCAGTTCAAGAAAGAGGCGATTGAGGCGTGGGTGAAGCGGCCGGCTGTGACGAAGCGCTTAGTGGAGCTGAAATCGGGGTTCGATAAATGGAAGAGCGAGCACACGAGTTCGAATCGGGATTTCCGACCTGCCTATGTGCTGCTGCACTCCTTCGCTCACCTGCTGATTACAGCCGTGGCGTTGGAGTGCGGTTATCCGGCGAGCTCGCTGCGCGAACGAATTTATGCATTGCCGTCAATCGGGTACGGTGTTTTGATCTACACGGGCAGTTCCGATGCGGAGGGAACGCTGGGCGGCCTGGTGGAGGTGGGGCGTCGGATTGCCGATGTTGTCCACTCAGGTTTGGAGTTAGGGAAGATGTGCTCGAATGATCCGGTTTGTTCGCAGCACGTGCCGGCGAACGCGAACGAAGCTCGATATTTGCAGGGAGCGGCGTGTCATGGGTGCGTGTTGATTTCCGAAACGAGCTGCGAGGCGCAGAACGAGTTGCTGGACCGGGCGCTGGTCGTTACGACTGTTCATGGGGTGGGGGCGGAATTTTTTTGAGAAACACGCGCAAAACGGTCGCGGTATCAAGCGCACCGCCCGAACAACAGGTGAATTTCTTTGATGACTGGCGGTGCGCGTCCGCGCCCTTTGCGCTTTTGAAAACGGCCGGCAACGCCGAAGCGATCGCCTGGCGAATTCTTGTTCTTGATAACCAGGCGTCGCTTTGCTGCCAGCCGTGACGGCCCTTGCTAATTTAGCTCCTGCGGAGCTGCGAGGTTTGGCAATGGCGCTGCGATCGGGCAGAGTGGCAGCGCCGTTTTCGTCATTGTCTTTGCAGAGGGTTTTGGGCCGCGGTGTCGAGCCGGGAGTTGCCGTATGGCTGAATACAGTGGCGGCGAGCGGGTGTAGCGCCGAGGCTATGGGGCTATGGATAGATGCGTTCGCCCTAACTTGCGAGCGCCGCGATGCCATTGAGCATGCGGTTCAGATCGTATCGACAGCACCCGTTGGCGATATCGCCATGCACCGGGACACGGCAGTCGTGGTTCAGGACCTGTTTCGGCGTGCAAGGCGCAGCCTACTCATTTCCACCTACGGAATCTATGGCGGCCGTGAGATTTTTCGCAGTTTGGCTGCACGCATGGAGAGTGAATCGGAAGTGCGCGTGCGACTATTCCTGAACATTGCCGGCGATGTTGCCCCGGCAGATTTCGCAGCAGACTTTCTCCGATGTCATTGGCCGGAAAGTGGACCGGAGGGGAGCCGACTGCCGGACATCTATTACGACGTGCGTTCCCAGGCTCCGCATCATGAAGGCGAGACGGCTGTGATGCATGCGAAGTGCGTCGTCATGGATGGCGAAGAAGTTCTTGTCACGTCTGCAAACTTTACCGAGGCGGCGCAGCAGCGGAATATCGAAGTTGGTCTGCTGGTGCGCTCACAAAGCGTAGCGCGCCAAGTCACGCAGTTCTTCGATGGGCTCATCAGCGAGGGCTGCTGTTCGCCACTTCGGTTCTGAAAGGGGTCCCTTTGCAAGAGACAGACTCTGTTTCTATAGCTTCCCTTCGCGCAGGCGACGTGCGATCTGCTCTTGCTGAGGAATTGAAAGCAAGCGCAGGCGGTATCCCGTTCCAAGTAGGTTTTGTCGCATGCAGTGGCGGTTTAGTCACGCTTGAGCTGTGGGCCAAGAATCCGTCCCGAGGTTTAGACGAAAGCTTTGAAGACGGACGACTTGGGTGGGATTGGGAAGGGCGCAAGGGAAGCGCAGAGGTTATATCGGTAGTGCCGCAGGTTTCTACATTGCACGCCTGGATGGAAGCTGGCAATGCGCCTAGGATAGGCGACATCGTATTCGTCAATCCTCCCCGTTATCTCGAACTGATTCATAAGCTCTGGCAGCGATCGGAAGTCGGTAATCGGGCTATTGCTTGGGAGCTTGGACTCAATGGCAATTCCTTTCACCCGGAGCTAGCGCTTGATGGAAGCCGATTCGATCAGCTTCGCCCCGCGCAGAAGGATGCTTTCCGACTCGTCGGTTGGGACGCGAGTTACCTTTGGGGTCCGCCAGGAACCGGTAAGACGACAACTCTTGGCTGGTTACTGGCCGAGTACCTTCAGGCGCGAAAGGCGAGCCGGATCTTGCTGGTCTCTTCGACCAATGTCGCGGTGGATACGGCACTTCTCAATGCTGATGAACGAGTACAGTCCTTGTTCCCGAAGGACGCTCGCCCGTCTCTCCTGCGATTTGGATCGCGTTTCGACCCTGCCAAGTATGAACACCTTCGGCATCTTATTCCCGTGCGTGACAAATCGCTGATCGACGTGTATGAGCAGCACTTGAGAATGTTCCTTCACCTACCGATCCAGAGCGCTATCGGATCTGGCGGCAGCGGTTAGAGGCAATACGGCAGCAGTTTGCGGATGAAAGGCGCTTGTTTTTGAAGACAGCGCGAGTGGCAGCGATGACGGCAACGTATGCGATGTGCTTCTTCGATGAGCTGGCGGGTACCGGGAAGTATGACCTTATCGTTTTCGACGAGGCCAGCCAAGTTGGGAAAGCTCACGCGATGACTCTCGCAACTCTCGGAAAGGTGGTATTGTTCGCAGGTGACCACAAGCAGCTCTCCCCCATCGTCCAATCCGAGAGCGCTGGCGCGAAAAACTGGATTGGCAAGTCCGCCTTCGATTGGATTAATAAGCCGAGTCTTGAGAAGGCGACGTGTATGTTGGATGAGCAGTGGCGAATGGCCCCGCCGATTTCGGGGGTGATTAGTGATTTCTTCTACGAATCAAAGTTGCGAGTCGCCGATCCCGTTGTATCTGATCCGGCCTGGCTGGCTGCTAGAAGTCCGAAGAAGACTATTCTGTTGAGCGAGGACAATGTATCGCTTGTAGACGTGGAATCGCGAGCCCGTCCTGGCAAGGATTTTGCCGGTTATTGCTGCCCTGAGTCGGCGGCAATCGTCGCCGCCATCGCGGTTGATCTACGGCTAAGCTGCCCAGATGAAGACCTATGCATTCTAACCCCGTTCAGAGCGCAGCGCCGGGAAATTGAGAAAGAGTTACAAGCTCGAAACGCTTCCGTTCGCCTTGTTTCGACAGTGCACCGCGTTCAAGGATTAGAGCGTCACTCGGTAATTTTCGACCCTGTCTGTCCGAGCTCGGAGTTTGTGTCCGACGCAGGCGGCGTGCGGCTGATCAATGTCGCCCTCAGCCGAGCGAAGAGCCGTTTGATTGTTCTGATGCAGAGGGACTGGATTGAGAATCGGTTTCTGCAGTCCCTTGCTTCTCGATTCCCGATTGCAACGATCAGCGAATCGGGCAAGTCGAGGATGTTGAGTACTAGACTTGCTGCTTCGCCGCCGGCACCGCCGTCCGAAGCTGTTTCGAGGCAAGTTGTTCCGCCGGCGAACAGCAAGCTTGAGCGGTTTGAAGAAGAGTTGATGTTGGCGCTGCAGAAAAGGCCGAACTCTCCCGACCATCGCAGGCAATGCATTCTCGACGTCAAGGCGAGGGCTGAGTTTAAGGGGCTGACCTATCACGACGTGGACCAAGTTCGTGAGCGCATTGATCGACGTTGGCCGGTGGCGTCGGATCCAGCGCGGCGTTAGCGGTATGCCTATCGTACTTGGGCAGAGCGGACTATCTTTTCGAGGGCTTCGCACATCTCAGAAGGTCCGAACACAAGAATACTTAAACCCTGCCGTTCTTTACAAAAATCAGCTGCAAGCTGCGAGACGTCACTGAAGAAATAGAACGGTTCTGCCGATAAGCATTGAGGAGCCATAACGTCGGGTTTCTTTCAATCTATGAGCCGCTCGACAGCCCGATTTGTACCCGAGAGTCTAAGGAATAATCCGTACCGGATCCTACGACTCACGGCGGACGCCTCTTCAAGTGAGATTCACAAGGCCGCGGCGGCCGCACGCCGTGAGCTAACGCTCGGTGGAGACACGGGCGGTGCAGACCATCTCGACTCTCTGGGCACATTGAAGCGCAGCGAAGCCGACATTCGAGCGGCGGTCGGAGACCTTGCAAATCCAGCTCAGCGTCTCCGGCATCGGCTTTTTTGGTTTGGTTCGAAGATGCTGGTAGAGAAAGACGCGCTTGTGGGCTCGGCACGATGCTGTTCTTCGCGACTTACTTAACTTACTTAGCAGCGATTGGACAGGCGATCCAGTCCGGGGCTGGCTGAAACCGATCCAGGAATGGCACCAATTCGTAAACAAAGATAAATATTGGGTTTGGAGTCTTACCGTCGAAGAACAGGGAGGATTCGAGCTAGCAGGTCGGCTGACAGACATTGAGACCGTTCGCCGAGATGCAACAAGGATTGCTGCGGAGCCTCTATTGGTAAGCGCTCGCGATGCTATAGCACGTGATCAACTCTCCGTTGCCAAGCAAATCTTTGTCACAATCGAGCAGCTGTCCACTACCGGATGCTGGGCCAATGAAGCGCAGCAAGAGCTTGCCTCCTCACTTTCAAGTAACTTTCCGGGCATCTGTGGAGAGATTCGTGATCAATGCGGGTCCACAATCATTCGGGAACAAGAGACCTCCGACACTTGCTGGGTTGATGGGAAGGACTCAAAAGGCTTTCAGAAGGTCCAGATATCCATTCCCGAACGTAATAAGATCGCCTGCGTTGCAGCGCTTCGGAGATATCGAGAAGAGGTTGAGCCCGCAATGTCGAGGGTCCTAGCTGTCATTCCAGAAGACAACTGCGTTGTTCGTGAGCTTCGTGAACATGCGGCGATCTGCTTGAGCGGAATTGCAACAGACTACACGTGGGCAGATGACTTTGTGACGTCAGCGGCGCTGAAAGATGAAGCCCTCAGTTTGGCCCGCAACACCGCTAGCGCGATCCGAATACTAGAGGGAGTAGAGGAAGTACGAGCTTCAGCCCGCAAGCAAAGACTTTTCGGTTCCCTGGAGCCGATCGCCCACGCCCCGGGGCTTAGCACGATCAACGGTTTTGGCTGCATGATCTACGGCCATTCAAATTTCGATCCGGAGAGCAATTCGTATGAAACTACGCATTATTTGGTCGCGTTATTCATCCCCATCTTCCCTCTTGCCCGTTACCGCGTCATCCGCGCGGAAAAGGGCGGGTATCGTTTTTTAGGTAAGCTGCCGCTTCGCAAAGGGGACCGATGGCACCTAGGCCTTGTGACCGCTGCGCTCGTAGCAATGGTGATTGGCCTTTTCGCGACCGGGAGCCAGAATTCTGCTTTAGCGAATACAACTTCTGAGGGGCCGAATGCTCAAACGAGCGCCCCGCTCGCTACTGAGACGTCCGAGCTCTCAAACTTGAAAACTGAAATTGATTCCGGCCGAACTCGAATAGAAACGCTGAAAATTCGAGTCCAGCCTGTGCTCGAACAGCTACAGGGCATGGATCAACGTCTAGACCCAATGCGGGCAGCAATCGATGGAATAAAACAACAACACGACGCAGGAAGTAAGGTTGACGTGGATGAGTACAACACGAAAGTCAGGGCCTACAACGCGCTTCTCCGGCATCGGCGTGCACTCTTCGCGGCGAACGAGGGCGATCTCACCACCTATAAACAACTCATCGATCAAGACTCAAATCTGGTGGATCAGTACAACGCTCGACTGAAGGAAGGGTCGCGGTGACAAACAAAGAACGCACTGGAGAGATATCTGTTCCGATGGACGCTCTATGTTCTCTTGCCGTTGAACACTGGAGAGTTTCTCGGATCTACGAGCAGAGCCAAGAAATAAAGGAATGGGGTTCTCTCCGGCACTCCGTCAGACGCATGGGACAGGCACTCAAGGACGCATGTATCGAAATCATTGACCTGCAAGGTCGGCCTTACGACCCTGGCATGGCACCTGACGTCGTTGAGACGTGCGAACACAACGATCCCTGCAACACAATCGCGGTGATTGAGGAAACCGTCTCCCCAACCGTTCTTTGGCGAGGCCGAGTGATCGAGCCAGGAAAGATCGTTGTGAGCTGCGCAACGACGAACTTTGAATCCAGTGGGGCAGAGAAGTAGCAATGAGCAAAACAATTGATTTCGGTATCGACCTCGGAACGACAAACTCCTGTATCGCTCGATGGGAGGGGGGATCGGATCGGATCTTCCAGAACAATGACCAAATGAACGTAACGCCCTCAGCCGTTCATGTTTTAAGAACCGGTCGAGTCATCGTCGGGCGCAGAGCCTACTCCGCTTTAATGACGGATCCCCAGAATGTGGCAGTGGAGTTTAAACGTTGGATGGGGCAGAGCGATCGAAAACAGTTCCCTGCCGCTCAACGCGAACACTCGGCAGAGAAGCTATCCGCTGAGATTCTTAAATCTCTCAGGGAAGACGTTAGGAGGAAGGCCGGCCTGGACGTTACCGATGCCGTAATCACGGTACCCGCGGCGTTTGGGGCTCTTCAGTGCGAGGCGACAGCACGGGCGGCCCAACTTGCCGGCTTCAACGAAGCACCCTTACTCCAGGAACCGATCGCAGCCGCAATCGGCTACGGGGTGAACCCTGGAAGCGCGAATCAGCGATGGCTCGTTTTCGATCTAGGGGGCGGCACCCTCGATATTGCCGTCATATCAACGCGAGACGGCCGACTGACTGTCCTCGAACACAGAGGGAACAATCTTCTTGGTGGTAAGGATATTGACAATTTAGTTGTCGAGCGCATTCTTCTTCCCGCCCTCGAATCGGTTTTCGAGTTAAGAGTTTCAGGAACGGGCGGGGTTCGTGCTGCTTTGCTACCTAAGCTGAGGGCGAAAGCAGAGGAGGTCAAAATCGATCTGTCAACAGACACCCGAGTCGTCGTTTCCCTCTTAGATATCGGAGAGGACGACGCAGGCCGCCTTATCGAGCTTGATGTGCCTTTCTCACGCGCTCAACTCGAATCTCTCATAGAACCGCTTATAGATAAATGCTGCGTGCTTGCGGAGGAAGCTCTCGCCGCCGCTCGACTTTCTCCGAGCGAGTTGGATCGTGTCCTGTTGGTTGGGGGCCCGACACAATCGCCACTCGTGCGTTCAATTGTAAGTGACCGCTTGCGAGCCCCGATCGATTTGTCCGTCGATCCCATGACGATCCTCGCACGAGGAGCAGCGGTCTACGCATCGAGCCTGGAGAGGGTTAAGGGGCCGACGTTTGCAGCAAGCCGCGACGAAAAGTCCCTACAAATAAAGCTGGCTTACGAGCCGGTGACCGCGGATCTGCAATGTCCGGTTGCTGGTCGCCTCATGAACGCGAACGCTGGTGTGGAAGTAAAGGTAGAAGCTGAAGACGGCATGTGGACGAGCGGTTGGATGAAGCTCAAGAATGACTTCTTTGAGGTGTCCGCTCCTTTAAAGGAGCGCGATACAACGACCTTTTGGCTATATGCACGTGACGATCGAGGAAAGTTACTCGAGATCGACACTACGGAATTTAAGATTCGGCACGGATTAGTAATATCGGCTCCACCCCTTCCGCACACTTTGTCATTAGAAATCCTTAAAGCCGGAGAGAAGCGAGTTCTCGATCCGGTATTTGCTAAGGGCACTCTTCTCCCCGCTCAAAAGACCATCAGGTATCGTACTACTCGTGCCGTCATTCCGAACGACCCCACATCCGACATCGCTATCAAGCTGTGGGAGGGAGAATACCTCGACGATCCAGATGCGAACGAGTGGGTGGGTCACGCACTGATTTCGAACAAAGATGTACAGCGTCGCATTCCCGCTGGATCTGAGATCGAGCTGAACATTCAGAGAAGTGAATCGGCGCTTATTACGATTGAGGCGTTCGTACCTCATCTCAACAAGAGCTTTAGTGAACATGTGTATAGTCCCCAGCGGGAAGAACAGGACTTTTCAAAGCTCTCGACGAGCGTAGCGTCCGAGGCACGCGGTTATCGCGAGCGACTCAGCGCTCTTGAGCACTCTATGGCTGAGAGCTCAAACGGTCAGGTCACCCAAGCTGATTTGGAGGCGCTAAAACGGGATATCGACGAACTAGAAACGAAAGCTCCAAGGCGTCCTGGCGATGTCGATACCCTAAATCCAGATGATGCACGACGGCTTGTACACGAGTCCAAGAGCGTGCGGGGAAAGCTCAGCCGATTGGAGTGTGAAAATCCCGAATCTTCGGCGGCAGCTGCGAGGACCCGTTTTGTTGAGACCTTCGAAGTGACGACAGACGTAGTGGAAAAGTTTGGGACAAACTTGAAAAGCCAGCAGCTCGCAATTTATCGAAAGGAGCTAGAACGGGCTGCCGCAAAGGGTGACGACAAAATCATCAACCGGCTTTGCGAAGAAGTCGCAGCGTTGCGGTGGCGCGTACTGTTCAAGCACGACTGGTTCTGGAAGCAAGTCTTCGATTCTCTTTGTGAGCCCGACGAAGTATTCATAGCGCGCGACGAAGCGCAACGGCTGCAAGGAATTGGACAAGATGCGATTTCGGAAGGAAACGGCGAGAGGCTCAGAGAAGTCGTTCGGGCCCTCTGGAAACTACAGCCGAAGAATGATGCGGATTTGAGTCGGGGGCGCGCCTTGTCGTCCGGGTTGCGGCAGTTTTGACGCATGATCAAAAAAAGACCTAGCTTACCGAATGGGCACGCATTACCGGGAATCCCCCCGGTTAACCACCTGATCTTTTGCGACGAGACCTGTGAGGTCTATAGTCTCGGCACGTCAAACGGTCGAGAAAGCGTTCTAGTTCTGTCGCGAGCTACGGAAGGTTCACCGACTAAGGCGTGTCCGTTGAAGACTTGGTGGGCGGATCAAGATCCGCGAATTCTTGATTCTTTTCATTTGTTGGAAAAGGAAGCATGCGTCAGGGGTTTCGCCAGCGACGGGGGAAATCTCCCTCAAGGTAAGAAGTCGAAGAGGTATAGGATTGTAATAGTTTAGACTTGACCTGACAAGAGTTAGGACACAGTAGGCGCGCACGCCGCGCGCGGCGAAAGCTGGTCCGGTGAAGCTACAACCATAAAACGGTCGAGCTGTTTGTGATGAGCCAAGTGCCTAGCATCCAAGAACGTTTGTATGGGTGTTTTGCCGAAGCAATATTTCCCAGAATGAGGCCGCTGCTGCTGATGGTACTCCTCGAGCCATACGTCGACATCGGCTTGCAACTGTTCGAGTGAGGAATACAGCTTCTTGCGAAAGGCCACCCTGTAAAACTCATCCTGCATCGTGCGGTGGAAGCGTTCGCAGATGCCGTTGGTCTGCGGTGATTTCGCTCTCGTCGGGTTGTGATCGATATTCTCTACCGCCAGATAGAGCTGATATTCATGATGTTCTGGCTGCCCGCAGTATTCGGTGCCGCGGTCGGTCAGGAGGCGCAGCAGGGGAACGTCGTTCTCTTCAAAGAAAGGGAGAACCCGGTCATTCAGCATGTCGGCCGCGACGAGCGCGTTCTTGCGATCGTATAACTTCGCGAATGCCACCTTCGTATAGGTATCGATGAAGGTTTGCTGATAGATCCGGCCGATGCTTTTGATCGTACCCACATAATAGGTATCCTGTGCGCCCAGATAGCCGGGATGTGCCGTTTCGATCTCGCCGTGCGCTTCCTTTTCCTGCTTCGCTTTCTCCATGGCACGCACCTGTGCTTCGGTGAGTACCTGTCCAGGCTGCTGAGCCAGCTTGGTTTCCAGCGCCTTCATCCGCTTCGAGAACGTCTGCAAGTCGTGCCGCAGCCAAACGCTGCGCACGCCGGTTGGCGAAACGAATAGCGCTTCCACCCGGTTCTTCGCACGGCTTGCGCCGGCTGATCTCCTTTAACGCCAGTTCGCCCCCCTTTTCGTATAGCTCTTTAAACGGCAAAAGTTGTCGCGCGAGTAGCCCATTACCTTGCAAGCCTCTGAAACGCTGCCCAGCATGTCGGCCAGGTTCAGCAGACCCACTTTGTTCTTGATGATCTTTTGATCGGTGTTCACTGACATCTCCTTTTTCGCGCTTTCGCGCAGTCTATCAGAAAATGTCAGATCATGTTGAGCCTACTACACATTATGAAGGCGAGACGGCTGTGATGCATCCGAAATGCGTCGTCATGGACGACGAAGAAGTTCTTGTCACGTCTGCAAACTTCACGGAAGCGGCGCAGCAGCGCAATATCGAAGTGGGTCTGCTGGTGCGCTCACAAAGCGTGGCGCGCCAAATCACGCAGTTCTTCGACGGACTTATCAGCGCGGGCTGCTGCTCGCCCCTTCGTTTTCTACAGTTTCCGTGCGCGCTGCCATGCGGCTACTCACCTGGCGTTTGTGTGTTGAGGAGTGGCACCTGCGGGGAGCGGCGGGGCCTCAGCACCCGCTCTAGGCAGAGTGCCTTCGAGTTCTTGCCGCCAATGCGCAACATCCCCGGCCGGCCCGTAACAATAAATCATGACCATCGGCCGGGAGCCTGTATTCGTGAGCTGATGGAAAACTTTTGGCGGTATATAGACAGCCTGTCCTGCTCGAACTTCGGTCCTTTCCTCTCCGAGGCACATCTCACCGCTACCTTCGAGGATCAAATAAATCTCTTCCTGCTCCTGGTCATGCCAAGGCACCTGTCCGCCGTTTGCGTCGAGCGTTACGTATCCCAGTGAAAAGTTAACCGCCTGGATTGGACTTACTCCGCCAACAATATTCTTTGTTAGTCGGCGGGATGGATACCTACGACCATTGATTTCCGGGAGATCGGCAACAATCATTGTTCAACTCCCGCCACCGAGAGCACGGTGCGCATTCGCTTGACTGCGAGTTCCGGGTTCAGGAACAGTCCTATCTTATCCGCAAGTCGAAAAAGGTTCGCCAGGTGCACGACCGAGCGGAATCCTTCCTGCCCGCCTAGCATGCGGAAATGCGTCTGGTGTCCATTCAGGTAAGCAAGAAAGACAACACCCGTTTTATAGAAAAAGGTGGGCTTTTGAAACAAGTATCGTGAGAACGCGACTGTCGGTTGAAGTGTTTCACGGAAACCGGATAGATCTCCCTGGTCCAGAGAACGAAGGGCTTTGGCAGCAAGTTCAGCCAACGGATCGAAAACGCCGAGTAGCGCGTGGCTATGACCTTGTTCATCACCCGCGATCAGCTCGTCATAATGAAAATCGTCGCCCGTGTACATACGTACTCCTTTGGGCAGGCGTCGCCGCATTACTATTTCGTACTCTGGATCGAGCAGAGAAATCTTGATCCCGTCAATCTTCGATTGGTGCTCGTGAATGATAGAGAGACAAACTTCCATTGCCTGTGCGACGTCCTTGACGCCCCAATAACCCCTTAGGGAGGGATCGAAAGCCTCGCCAAGCCAGTGCAAGATCGCAGGGCGGGATGTCTGTCGCAGAATTGTTCCATAAATCTCGCGGTAATCGTCGGGCCCGCGTGCGCAAGCATTCAAAGCCCGGCTCGCCATCAATATTACTTGGCCACCTTGCCCTTCTATGAAGTCACACTGCTCTTCATACGCCGCTCGCACAGCTTGGAGTGTTGCTGTATTACCGGAAAGTTGTTCTGTTCCGGCGCCACAAGCAAGACCTCCAGAAACCGCACGAGCTTCCTTCAGTGACCGGTCAATCAGTTCTTTTGAGGTTTTCCAATCGAGCCCAGATCCCCGCTGCGCCGTGTCCATTGCTTCGGCTATTCGCAGCCCAAGCGACCATAGGTAATGCCGAAAAGCTAAGGTGGTATCCCAATCCAGGACCGGAGAGTCAACAGGAGATGTATCTGCAAGCGGATCACAGACTACGTGGGCTGCAGCGTAGACTATTCGGCTCCGCGGTTCATCGCCACGAATCACACTGCGTGTGGCTTCGTTAGTAAGTTGATACTCTACTAACCTTCTGTCCACATCGGGAAGTTTGATTTGCACGTCGGGGGCTCCGAGGGATCATAGAACGAGGCGTAAAGCCTCGTTCCATCGAACAATGCTTACGCCGTGGCTTTAGCGGGTTCTTGACGAGGCCTCCGTTCGGCTGGGGCCTCGAGTGGAGGCAGGCCCATCTGACTTCGGCCAAGCGCGGTGAGATCAGCCTGCGTGGCACGTCCATGGAAGTCTACTTCGAAGTTATCCGGCGCGAAATCGGGTGGCGTTTTGCCTGACAGGAACGCTGGTGCCTGCTTGGCCATGTAGGCGCTATTCTTGTCGCAACCAACGGTCGCGGCAATGTACATGACGTTGCTATAACCATCGCCCTTGTGCTCGTTCTCTACGGCATGAACTACATCAGAGTGCCAGAATACCGTGTCACCAGGCTGCATAAGCGGAATCGATGTCAGCGCTTGGAGCAAGAGGGCGTGCCAGTCCCGGTTAACTGAGAGAGCACGCCCCGGCATAGCGCCGCACAACTCTGTTTCAGGAACGTCGTCCTGCAGCGCACGCAGCAGCATGTAAACCATTCCATTTGCAATTGGAATCAGTTGAAGCGTGCCGTCGCCTTGGCCTTGACGGGTAAGCGCAGTCCAGCCTTGGAAGGTGCGAAACATGGAACAGACAGCCGGCGAAGGAAACTCTTGCACATCCGGCCGCCAAGCTGCATTGAACGGGCTGTAATCACGCCACTCGCCTGAGAAGACATGGCTGTATACATTTCTAAAGTTCGGTTCAAGCCATCGCTCAACCGACCCGCCATCCACGTGGGGCGAAAGGCCGAGCGAACTAGATCCTGGAGGCCGCCTTCGAATCCGGTCGGCGTAAGCTGGCACTTGGTCAGGATCGAAATGACGGTGGCCGTCGCTCTCAGCAACCCACAACCGGTTCAGAAAAATGCGCACGCGAGTGAGAGACTCTGCCTGTCTTGCCTCCACTTGCGGACGCGACCAATAGATACCGTAGATCTGCGGTTTCGCGGCCGCTAATGTGCCGAAGTACTTGTCTTCAGCAGCATTGGCGAGTTTTTCGTTCAGGCCGTTCTCTTCGACATATCTCGCGATCTCGTCGTCCCACCCGCGAGCTTGTTCGGGCGCAAAAGTGTTGCGAATAACGCAGGCGCCGCGATCCTTGATCTTTGCAATCATCTCTGAAGAAACCGATCCCGCGGCTATCTCCGAGTATTGAAGGACTGGAATAACTGCCTCGCCTGCCTCTCGCTCTTTAACGATCTGAGCAACCTTGCGGCGCATCTCGCTTTCGACTTCTTGGAATACAGACGCATAGGCGGGAAGGTCCCTCCGCAGCTTTTTCTTGACGTCCCGAATCGCTTCGGGCAAATTCTCAACCTGGAACGGCATAGTTCGTTGACTCCTTTGATGGTCTCGAAAGCTCGAAACGTCGCAGCAGGCTACATGACGGCCTCAGTTTCGGTTCGTGCTCTCGTGTATGTGGGCTTTCTGTGCACCGCATGAACTGATCTTAGGCGGACTCAAGCCGCTAGAATCCGCGAGATAAGCCAGTTTGTGATACTATTCGGACAATCCAGCGCCAGATCGTGTCCGAAATCTGGCAGCGTTGAACGAGGATGAAACCTCAGTTTGAACACGTCGCAATCCCAAAAGGCTGCTCTATCCGCGTTTTTCATCGCTGAATTCCGGAGATTCCTTTTGAATGGCATCACCATCCGGAATGCGAGCTAACGCTAACGCTTAACAGCCGCGGTTTGCGATTCATTGGCGACCATATAGGTGCCTACGATTCGCGTGACTTGGTCTTGGTGCCCTCGGAGATGCCGCACACTTGGGCATCTACTACCGCCATCGATGAGTCGCGGCCGCACACGGCTGTAGTTGTTTGGTTTACGGCGACCTGGGCTTTACAAGTTGCGGATGTATGCCCGGAGTATTCTTCCTTTCGCAAGCTGCTGAGGAGGGCTACCGCCGGTCTGAGCTTTGCTTCCCCTGCCGGAGAAAAGATGGAGTCGCATCTGTCAGGGCTACTTTCTACCTCGCCGCGCGAGCGCCTTCAAACTGCGCTGGATTTAGTTACCGAGCTGGCTGAGATGGATGCGGTGCCGCTCGCAACGCCGCAGAAGGTTGCGCGGATCACACCGGACGAGTCGACTCAACTCAACCGGATATTAGATGTGTTGCACAAGCGTTTCGCAGAGCCGCTCCGGGTGCAAGACCTATGCGCTTTCGGGAACATGTCCGAGCGATCGCTTCATCGGTTATTTGTACGCCATTTAGGTGAGAACCTGAGCGATTACCTGGGAAGGCTACGAATCGGATGGGCTTGCATGTGGCTAGTGGAAACAGACCGGCCGATAAGCGTTATTGCGACGGGCGCCGGATTTTCCAACTTGTCCAACTTCAATCGGCGATTTCGAGCTGCGCGACAGATGACGCCGAAGGAATTTCGTCGCTATTACGTAAAGAACGGTCGGATGCCCGACTTGGATGAGACAAACCTCATGAAGCGCTCGCCATCTTTAGAAAGAGGAAAACGACGGCAGATTAGACCGAGAGCTTCAAGCCAAACTGGATGACACGCGGCGGCAGCCTGCTGCACGTTGAGTCTCAATCTAATTCTGCAGCGTGATTAAAGTCCGCGAACCCCGCTCCACTTGCGCTTGAGGTTATCGTCAGGCAAGCGCTAAATTCAGATTCTCGATCGCTTCATCAATCTCGGCGGTGTTTTTGTAACCGACTGTCACGCTATTCACGCCCGCAGTCCGGATGGCGTATCTCATGGAAGCCTTGCGGTCTTCGCGATTGGTGAACTTACCCTCGCCCACCAGCTTCATGCTGATTACGCCCATATTTTCTTTACGCGCCTGCTTTACGTGTGAGACGACCTCGCCCACATTGCCGAGGCCGGCCGTTGCGTAATCCTCCGCATCCATGGCGACACCCTTGTGATTCATCCGGATCATCGCGACTTGCAGCCATCTGGTTTCGGGAACTTCCCGCAAAGCAGGCAATCCGTGAACGGAAGCGCCGCGCGCCCGCACAATCTGTTTGGATTGCGCCTGCTCGATACCATCCTGCCAGCGTAGGCTGTCGCTGGGCCACGATGCCACGTGCTGCCAGTGCAGCAGCATGATGTCGAAATATTCGGTATTCGCGAGTTTGCGCAACTCGTCGATTTTCGCCTGGGGATCGACGCCGGGGCGCGTCGTCACCTTCGACATGAGCCGGTAGCTGTCTCGCGGGATGCCCTGCAGCGCCACCCCGAGCATCCGGTGCATCTCGTGGTAGGACTCGGCGGTCTCGAAGAACCGAATGCCACGGTCATAGGCGTATCGCACGAGCCTGGTGAATTGGTCTTGCCCCAGGTCGCGTTGGACTTGCCCGCTCATGGTTCCCGTCCCGAAGGCAAGTCGCGTCACTTTGACATCGGAGTCGCCGAGGGTCACCCAATCAGTCGCCTTCGCGCCTTGCGCGATCGCCCGCAGGCTCCCAGCGGAAGCTAGCGCGCTTGCAGCGACCCCGGTCTTCAGGAAATCTCGTCTCGAGCAGCGAGGCATTAGTCGTCCTCCAATGGGCGGAATCTTAGCGCGGTGAGCACTAGAAGGCTTACCGGTCTACGAAGGCATTATAAGCCACCGGGCGCGCTTCAGCGTGAGGTTAGAATAGCGGACCAAATTCCGAAATCGCCATTCCGTAAAGCTGCGAGCATCGAGCCGATGAATGATAACTTCAGGATATCCCTCGACGGTCCGCCCAGGCAACAACGGATCGTCTTCGTATCCGGTCGTCGATCTCACCAACGTTTGCCCTGCTCCTGGAAAGGTCGCTATGGTCAGATCCTTCCGCGTTAGAAGCAGGACTTTCGTTTCGAACAGCCCAGCGCTGGGTAGCCTGTATCAAGAATCCGGGATGGCGGCACCAATTCGGACCAAGCAGGCGGATCGCGGGTGCCGAGGCGCTTCCGCAAGGATCAAAGAGGCCATCAAAGGGCTTGCCTTACAAAAGCCGCCACTGCCGATCGCGGCCCTGTATCGCCAGGTGCGGCGATTGGCGCAAGATATCGGAGAACAACCACCCAATTACTGGACGGTGTATCGAATCGTTCGAGACTTGCCCGCTGGCCTTTTCATACTCACGCATAAAGGTGCTAAGGCCTATAGCATAACTTCGAGCTCGGTCGTAGGCGCGAAGCCGACGGTCCGAACATGGTATGGCAAGCCGATCACACGCCGCTCAATATCTTGCTGGTTCATCCGGACGGCAAAGTCGCTAAGCCGTGGCTCACGGTCGTGATCGACGACTACAGACGAGCGTTGGCGGGGTACTTTCTTTCGTTCGAAGATCCATCCGCGCTACATACGTCACTCGCGCTGCGCCAGGCGATTTGGCGGAAAGAGGATTCTCGCTGGATTGTCTGCGGTATCCCAGACGTTCTGTACACCGATAACGGAAGCGACTTCACCTCACACCATCTGGAGCAGGTCGGTGCGGATCTCAAAATTCAACTGATCTTCTCGCTTCCGGAAAACCCAGGGGCTGCGGGCCGTATCGAGCGATTCTTCTGCACAGCTCCAAAGAGTCAGGCATGCGTGGGAGGGATCCGTTCGCTTCCCAGCGTTCAACGGTCGCTAATTTCATCTCTGCGCATAGGCGGCGATGGTAGGCCTCCAGAAGAAACTTGCGCAGCCTGGTATCGAGCTCCGCTAATGTGAGCCGGTTTTCCGCGCACGCTCCTCCGCCTGGTGCGTAGCCGTCCAGCTAGCACAGAAACATCTCGTTGACTCGCCGACGAGACTTGCGGAGCATCTTGCGGAATCGCCAGAGTGCCATCGGATGCGCTGCTTGAAATGAAGCGCTGGGAGGTCACGGAGAAAGAAATTGCGACAACAGCGCCAGCAGGCAAACCCGAGACAAAGCGCTCAGCCCCTGCCCTCAAGCGATACCGGAACGAATACCGGTCGACCGCCGAACATGGTGCTAACCCTGGAACACCGGCGCTTCGCCGAGTTCTGCGATTCGTGCCGTCGTTATGGATACATCGGCCTCTGTTACGGAGCACCAGGTGTGGGCAAAACCCTCTCAGCGCGGAGCTACAGCCGTTGGGAAAAGGTTCAAGAATCAGAACGCTGGGGCACAGGGCCGCCGAATCGCCCATGCTAGACACGGTTTTCTCTACGCCTTTCGTTGTGAACGGCCCTAACGGGATTGAGGCTGATATCAAGCGCTCGCGCGAGACGCTCCGAAATTTGGCCAAACGGCCGTTAGTACAAAAGAAGGCGAAGAGACTCGAGTCCATTCGTCAGCGGGATGAAGATCACGAAACACAACATCGGAAGAACGCAGTTGGCCGACCCGCGGTTCCAGAACTCCATCCGACGTACGATGAGGTTTCGAAGGAGTACACGGCGAAAGATTTGCAGATCCGTAATCCGACGACGCTCACCCTGGTCGACGAGGCGGACCAGCTGCGGATGGCCAGCCTCGAACAGGTACGCGCGATATTCGACGCGGGGGAGATTGGAGGGATTCTAATTTGGAATGCCCGGGCTGGAAAAACGACCGGACCGCTATCCAGTTCTACTTCCGCATCAGCTTCGTGCATGAGTTTCGGCCCTTAGCCGCCCAAAAGATCCGACAATTGCTGGACCAGCGCTGGACACCTTCCGGCGTGCAGCTTCCTCAGCATCTGTTGGACGCGAAGACGGCCGCAGCGATCATCCGCATCACTGGTGGCAACTTTCGGTTGCTGAATCGACTGCTCACGCAAATGGAGCGAATCATCGAGATCAACTCGATAGCAGAATTGACCAAAGCTGTAGTCGAGGCTGCGCGTGACGGCCTGTTCATCGGAAAATCTAGCAGGCGACCGTTTCAACTTACGAATACTCAGCTATCCAGCTTTCAGAAACGATCCTGCTGTGATGCCAGGAAGCTGATTATCCTTGAGACCACTCGACTCTTTGCTGCATAGTATGCTACACAGGAAATCGGGATTGCAACACAAAGGTGGTAATGCCTCCCGATAGAACCCGGAGGACGGTCACTCCTTGACACAAGTGGGTCGAATAGTCTCCTGCGTCGTTGGGCTCGCTTGCTTGACTGCGTGCGCACAGCATCCACCCCCGAACTCAAACTGCCAATGGCCGAAAGAGACCCATGCAAAGGCTCTGAATCTGAGCCAAAACTCGGAGAGACAGCATCTCAGCGATGATGCTGAATTTGCAGAAGACTTAGCAATTCGCTATTCCGACGCGGGAGGCGCGCGTGGCAGGGACACCTGCATGATGGAGCTGTTTCAGGTGATTGCACATACTCACAAAGTGTCCCAAGACGACGTTCGCCGATCACTGGGGCATCGGCGAGTTTCTTTCGATTTAGCCGTTATCCTGTCGTTTGCCGTCCTCTACGGATGCGGCGCAAGCCTTCTTGTGCGCTGGCTCTATCGAATCTATGGACCCCGAGAGGAATTAACGACAGTGGTGATCATGACGACCGTCGCCTCGCTTATAGCCAGCACTGTCGGCCTAATGTTCGGTGAGGTGTGGTCCGGGATTTTGGAAGCACTTCGAATTGGCAATGGGCATATGAGCTATCGAGCGACGCGGATCCCATGGGCCCAACATCACCTCGGACTCTTTGTAGCAGGTATCGTCGTGTTTCTGTTGATAGCTGGGTTTCATCATCGGTCGCTGTTGCTTCCGTTCGACCATCGCCAGAGACATCCACCGAGGTAGCCTTACCTTTCAAAAAAAGAGGAAATCGCGACGCGTAAGCTGCAACGTCCCTTTCAAACTGGCCGTCGAAGACGAAGATGCGATATCTACCCGGCGGAACATAACCGAATGTAGTTTGCGGCCCACTCAGCTGATTCAACGAACAGGAGTCGCGGAGCGTCAGGCGCGTATCTATTGGTGCTAATAGAGCAACGACATTGCTGTGTCCGCTAGGAAGCCCATGTACTACCACGACAACATCGGGAGACTTCATACTAATGACAAGCAAAAGAGAGTTTCTGCTGCTGTTCTGGGCGAGTTTAAACCGTTCAGGAGCGAGCTCGCTCGATCCATTCGTGAAGGTTTGTATTCGGCCGGAAACCGGAAATATTAACGAATAAATCCCTGCGCTGCAGAAGGAGCCTACCTGTTCGATTCTATTTTGTGGAATCTTTCATCCTATGGACAGCCAGAGTGGCAAATTCAGGTCCCTAGTGGTGCAGGTCTCCGGTACTCCTGTTTGCGAAGCGCCACGCATCTAAATACTTCACGCTTCATTGAGACCCAACATTGCTTGCCAAAATCCTCAGCGGCTCCAGGCGTACACCCGGCTTGATCTTCCCTTCGGCTACTTTGTCCAGCTGACTGTTTGCAATGGTAGTAAAAACTCTTCGGCCACTAAGGCTCCAGTGGTGATGCCATCGAAGAGAGAATTTCTTTGTTCAAGGATTTTCAGGGCCGCGATTTTGTATGGACTGGGAGCTTGGGTGACATTTCGGACCGATTACACGGGTAATGATCCAGTTCGTTTGGATTGGAGAATGCGTCCATGCCCTGGAAAGAGAGCCGAGCGTCAGAAGAGCGCCTCAAGTTCATCGCCGAAGTCCTGTCCGACGATTCAACGATGACTGATCTGTGCCGCCGTTTTGGTATTTCCCGGAGACTGGATACAAGTGGAAGAAACGATATGAGGTCGGCGGAGCTGCAGCGCTGGTCGACCTCAGCCGACGTCCTGATAGCCATCCGAGTGCTATGCCAGAATCAACACGGGAGCGCATTATCGAAATCAGGCAGCAACATCCGATGTGGGGTGCAAGAAAGATTCGTGCCCGGTTACAGCGAATTGCGCCGACGGAATTTTGGCCGGCTGCAAGCACGGTGCACCGCGCCGTTGCAGCAGCCGGATTGGTCAGGGTCGCACGGAAACGTCGGACCGTGCCTTATGTCCAGCCGCTCGCTCCAGCAACGAGACCGAATCAGGTTTGGTGCATGGATTTCAAGGGGAGCTTTGAATGCGGTAATGGAGAGCGCTGTGACACATTCACGGTCACCGATGCGTTCAGCCTGTTCGTGCTCCACTGCCAGGCAATCGAGAATCTAGGTCATGAGGAAGTGGATCGGATCTGCAAAGTGTTGATGAAGAAGTATGGCGTTCCCGAACGTATTCGTACTGATAACAGAACACCTTTCAGTTCCATCAGCGGTTTGGGAATCAGCAAGCTGTCCGTGAAGTGGATGCGACTTGGCATCGTGCACGAGAGGACAGAGCGTGGAAAGCCCACCCAGAATGGTAGGCACGAACGGCTGCTTCGAACCTTGAAAGAAGATACCGCTTCGCCTCCCGCACCGAGCTTAGCCGAACAACGCGAGCGCTTCATTGCATTCCAACACTGTTTCAATGAACAACGTCCGCACCAGGCGCTTCTGATGCAAACTCCTGCTTCGATTTACGGCAAGAGCATGCGAGTTCTCCCGGATTCGCTTGACGAGATCAGGTACGACAATCGCCACATTGTGCGTCCAGTACGTAAGAATGACACCATTCGCTGGAGGGGTAAAGAAGTGTTCATCACCGAGGTCCTCCGGCGCGAGCGGATTGGTTTGCTTCCGATGCCAGCGGGCGCATTCCAAGTCTACTTCGGCCAGTTGCATCTCGGAATCCTAGACGGCGAAACCGCAATATTCAACCCTAACCGGGGATGTTTGGCCGAACACCCAACGACCACATGAACAGAAGGCAGTTTCCGGTTTGCCCGTAAGACGGGAGTGGGGCCGCGTCGTCGTTCCTGAACCAAGATCGAGGACCTCCCGCTACCGCCAGGAAATGCGAGGCCGGAAATCGTGATACGTGCCCGATCAGAGTACAATTCACCCATGACTCGTCTGCGTGTCCTCGCCTTATCTGCGGGGGCGCATTTGCGTTTACGTGCTTCGCCGCAGTAACGGCTTTTGAGATCGTTCCACTCGAAACTGTTTCTGAGACATCTTCCAACGCCAGCATTGGTGATCTCAACGCCGACGGCCACCCTGATATTGTCCTGGTCAAAGGTCGGCACTGGCAACTTACAAGCAAGGTATTGCTAGGCGACGGAAAGGTCACTTCGCTCCGGGCCCTCCGCTACCGAGCAACGCCACAAAGAGCTATTCCGGTTCGCTCGCAGACATGACGAGGAGCGGGCATTTGGATATTGTTCTGAGCAATGACGCTCCCGATCCGAAACTGGTTTTAGTCAACGACGGCCTGGGCCACTTCAGGGTGGGCGGAACCTACGGCGATCCGAAATGGCCAACACGGAATGCGGCAGTTGGAGATCTGAACGGCGACGGCTACCCAGATATCGCCGTCGCGAATCGCGGGATGACGTCCTATATCTGCTACAACGAGGGAAAGCTGCCTTTCAAATGCAACCCGCTGCGCAATACGCCGAGCGCGGCGAGCATCGTAATCGCGGACATTAACGGCGACGGCTTAAACGACGTCATATTCCCATGCCGCGACGATTGCCAGAGCCGCGTGTTCTTAAACCGGAACTTGGCGGGCGAAGGCCAGCCTTGGGGACCGGCTAAAGTATCGATTCGCGCAGTCGCCGTGGCGGACCTGAATGGCGACGGTCATCCCGACATCGCCGCTTGTCCGGAGAGGCTCGGTTGCTTTGTCTACTTCAACGATGGCAAAGGCAATTTCGGGTCCGGCATTCAGTTCCAGAAACCGGACGCGCTGGAACTAGTCGGGAAAGACGAAGAACGTATGCCGTACTCCATGATATCCGCGGATTTCAATGGAGATGGCCACCCGGATCTCATCGTGGGCTACGTTGATGCCCCTGGCGTAATTTACTACAACGATGGAACGGGCAGGAACTTCGACGCGCATCGGTTCGGCGATGGGAAGGGAGCAATTTATGGGATGGCCAGCGGCGACCTCGATGGAGACGGGCGGCTCGACTTAGTGGCCGCTAGGAGTGATGCGCCTTCTTTTATCCTTTTCAACCGAGGGGCGAAGTAAAAGGCTCGGGATATCTAGGACCTTGTGCTTCAATGTTGCGGAAGTTTTTTCACCTGCAAGTCTTTTTCATCTCATCGAAGACAATAGTTGGAAGCGGCGCCTCGAAGACCTGGTTGCGCCTGTGGTCGGCATCTGGAAACTAGGAAGTAGTGTCACTCCGCCTCCGGCTCCGCGACACCGCTTCCGCGAAAGGAAGATTGCTACCCGTCTCATAGGCCCAAAGTGTTACCTGTGTCCCGGGCTATACAATTTCGCTACCATCCTGACCTAAAGTGAAACGGACAATGCGCCGCCGCTTGTGACCGCAGGCGTATTGCTCCGAACTTTATTGACGAGCGCCTGAAATTCTTTGGCGCTACGAAGACTAACGCCGAACAAACCCGTATCGGCCACTTTTGAGACATCCCCTGATGCTATCCCACGCGCCAGGGCCGGGTTCTGCGCGATAAGTAGCTTGTCCAACCGAAGCGAAGTCGCGGCTTCCGCTCGGCTTAGGTTCGGGAGATCTTAATGATCTGAAAACTGTTCGTTCTGGCGGCTTGGATGACTGCGGCGATCTGATCCCAGCGTGTTTCAGCACAGACCAGCATTCGTTGACAAAACCACAATCGTTCGGGACGACAGATTCTGTTGATAGGCGATGTTTTAAATTGGGCTGACAACAAAGGGAGATAACGATGTTCCCGTTCCTGGTTTTGATCGCTTCCACGCTGGTCCTCAGGGTCATTGGCATCGCCGGTGTAGCCGTGCTCGATAGTTGGACGATTTGTTTGCGAGGTGGGCTAGCAATAATGTTTCTGTTGACCGCGTCTGCCCACTGGGGGAAGCGCAGGCAGGATCTTATCCGGATGGTGCCCGCCGCCTTTCCGCGACCGGATCTCATCGTGACGATCACGGGACTGCTGGAGATCCTTGGCGCGTTCGGGCTGCTGCTCCCGGCGACAGCGGGCGCGGCTGCGGTCTGCCTTGCAGCGCTGTTGATGGCCATGTTTCCGGCCAATGTACGGGGCGCGCGTCACAGTTTGAGCATCGGCCGCAAGACGGCAACCGCGCTACCGCTCCGCACGCTTCTACAGATCGTCTTCATCGCCGCGCTGATTGCCGCAGGTTTTACTAATTACAAGTGACACGGCGGACGATCTCCTGATCGAATAGCACCCGCGTAGCTCGTCACCCAACTGGGTTGCGAGAACCGCAAGCGGCGGGCAAGCCCGCACCACTTTCTGCGCATCTCACAGGGATTTGCGTGCGAGTTCCTTAGAACGAGCTGTTCCAATAGGCGTGTTGACCAATGTAGTTGTCGTCAGGAAGACTCTTGAGAATGGCTCGCTTCACGTCAAGTGCGCTCATCTCGCCCTGGGTTTTATACAGCACTTCTCCGTTCATACCGATCAGCGCAGTGAAGGGCGCGCCGCCCGTCCAACCTGCGCCGAAAGCAGGTACCCCTCCGGCTGAATCATCCGTATTCAGCAGTAAATTCCGGTTAATCGCATGTTGCTGATTCAAGAACTTGAGGACCATGTTTCGCTCATCCGGAGCGTTGATACTGACGTCGACAATATCGATTTGGCGCTTACGATACATACGAACCATCTTCTGCAAATCCGGAAACTCAGCGGTGCAAGGCGCGCACCAAGTGGCCCAGAAGTTTACCAGCAGCAGTTTATCCGTGCCCGCATTCTTCCGCAGATCTTTGACCTGGTCGATGGAGATCAAATCGAGCTTTACCGGTTCTTGCTCGCTGGCATTGATCTCGGCATTAGCGCCCCTCTCTTTGTACGCCCACTTTGTCGAACACCCCACGGCCGGCGCATCCTGCACTGCAACGGGCCGGCCAGCCAGCAACGCGTCGATGGCGTCCCGAGCTTCGTGCTTCCGGGCAAGTTCCTCGCGCGGATTGCTGTCTATTCTTCCTTCGTAGCGCAATTTGCGGTCTTGATCGAAAATGAAGGCGTGCGGAGTGGCGACCGGACCGTATTTGAGCGCGACCGATTGGGTCGCTCCGTCGGATAAATAAGGAAAATTAAAGGAACGGTAACTCGCGCGTAATTTCATTTCATCCAAAGAATCGCCGAGGTCGGTATAGCCCATTTCGCTCAAATGCACCGCCTTGGGATCGTTAGGATTGATCGCAACGAGGGCCACCCCGCGATGCTGGTAATCGGCGGCCAACTGCTTAATACGCTTTTCGTACATTTGGGCGACCGGGCAGTGATCACAAGTAAATACAATCACAAGAATCTTGCTCCGCGCATACTCGCTCAAGCTGTGCCTTTGTCCATCGATGCCAGGCAAGCTAAAGTCTGGCGCGGAAGATCCGATTTTGAGGATCGGCGGCACGTCCGCTTGCGCAGGAATTCGATCAGCCTGGGCGCGACCCGTTCTATCGAGGACGCAAGCCAGGGCTGCCAAGGCCAGAGCAGAATAGATTTCTTGCTTTGCGATCACGAGTTCCTTCCGAGCGGCCTCAATTCGATCAAGTAGCTCCTCAATCTCTTCTTACCCCCGCGACTAATATATCGATATCGAAAAGTACGCGCCTTAACGAGCTCAGCGATGATATCAGGGGCGATATCGAGGAAGGCGTCCGCTCCGTTAGCCTAATTCATGGAAAACGGGCCCGGCAGACAAAACGCAAGTCGCGTTTTTCAGGCAGTATGCAAGCCAAGCAGCTTAAATTCCATGCGACTAGCGCACTGCCGCGATGTTTCACTCTTTATCCTGATCGAACAGCGTGGGTCGATCAATGCGCTCGCCCTTGAAATACACGGAATATAGATGTTGAGTGACCGCCACGTCCTGCACCGGGTCGCCGTCAAGCAGAATGAAAGAAGCATCGCGCCCTTTCTGGATAAGCCCAATGCGGTTATCCGCACGGAGCACCTTAGCGGCATTGTAGGTTGCTGCCTGGAGCGCTACTGCCGGCGGAATGCCAGCCTTGACCCACAGCTCGAGTTCGTGCTGGACAGTTGGTCCGTGGATCACGAGCATGTTGCCGGCATCGCTGCCAGTGATTAGCATTACCCCGTTCCTGTAAGCGGACAGGAGATTTTTATCCAGCAGGTCAAACAACGGCTTGGAACTTAACGGATCTGCGTGGTTGCGTTTAGCAAGCATGCTTCGGGTGGATTCGAGAAGATCGGCTGGTCCGACTTGTTGCAAGAGTGAACGATTTAGCAGTTCAGGCTTGCCGGCCCTTAAATCGGCATAGGCTTCATAAACGCTGAGAGTCGGGTCGTACGCGATCTGTTTCCGCTTCATCTCGGCAAAGAGCTCATCCGGGATGAGGTCCATCATCGAGCCATGCTCGACGCTGTTCGTTCCGGCCGCTACTGCGTCTTTGACATCGGCCGAGCTGCCGGTGTGAGTGGCGGATGGGAAGCCGTCCTTGGCAGCTTGTGAGATCACAGCATTGTAAATGCTCGTATCGAGGCGGTTGAAGAGCCCCCATCGCGCATTACCCGCTTCGAGAACGGCCTTGATGCCATCGACTCCATCGCGCTTCAGCGCGTCGACCTGCTGCCGCGCTTGGTCAGCTGATTTCGGCTCGCGTAAGAATTCGGCTTTGCCCGTCGCCCTCATGGAGCTGGGAAGCGAATTCACTATCTCTTCCGGATGGCCGCCCGCGGCCGTGAAAAGAGGCCCGTAAGCGAACAGTTCGGCACCGAGATAGGTCCCTGAGTTAATCAGCTTCCGGAGGTCAAGCGATTCGTGCAGCCAGTCGCCGGTGCTGCGAACGGCCGTAATGCCGCAATAGAGATAAGCCGCCAGCCGCCGCTTGCCGGCATTCGGATCGGCGTATTTAGATGCATCGTTATATACGCCGCCCGGCGCGCCGATATGTACGTGCATGTCGATTAAGCCGGGCATCAGCGTTTTGCCGGCGGCATCGACGATCTCCGCGTTCAGCGCCTTGGGATTACCGGGGGGTGCGCCGAAGACCTCGGCTATTTTGCCGTCACGGATCAGCACGGCGCCTCGTTCGATGACGGTTCCGTTACCGACGAAGATTTTCGTGTTTTGCACGAGTATCGAGCTGCGCCGATACATGTCGCGGGTAAGTATTTTTGTCTTCTCGATATTTTGTTTGGTGCGCGCCTGATAAAGACCCATCAGTATGAACGGCGCCAGTACGGCGAGAATCCAGAGCTTGGCTTTGCCGGCAATCTTCTCTTCTTTTTCCCAGCGGAACAGTTTGGTTCCGATGAAGAGCGCGACGGCCATGGTAACCAGTAGGGCTACGGCCGGTACCAGATTTGCGAAGAAGTTCTCGTTGCCGATCAGAAGAGATTGAAGGCCCTGATAGAGGTAGGTTGCGGGGAGGAACTGCGCGATGCTTTGCAGCCAGACCGGCATCATGCTCACAGGGAAAGTCGCGCCGCTCAGGAAGAGCATCGGCAAATACAGCAGTTGGATGACGATTTGAGCTTCCTGCGCCGAGTTCACCACCGACGCGATGATCATGCCCATGGCGCGGAAAGCAAGCACCGCGATCGAAACAAACACGACGACTGCCAGAACGTTATGCGCCGGCGGTGCATGATAGATGGTTTGTGCGAACAGGAAAAAAATGAAAACCAGCGGGACGAATGAAACAAGGCCTGAAACAAGCGAGGCCACGATGATGGGAGCGGGGCCAACTGGCGCGACCTTAAAGCGGCGGAGTACGTTCGTTTCGCGGTCCTGGACCGCGCGCATGCCAGCTCCGAAGAAGCCGGCTCCGAGCACACCAATGATCAAACACATGGTGATCACCTGGCTCATGGCTCCGGCGCTTTCCGCCGCATGAAAGGATTGAGCAAAGATGAAAAAAAAGACAAACGGGAACAGATAATTGAACACCAGCACGGTGCGGTCGCGTGCCATCAACCGCAAATTGCTCTTGATTTGGGCAACGTAAGGTTTCATCAGTCGCGCAGCTTCTTTCCAGTAAGTTCAATGAAAACGTCTTCGAGCGTGGGCCGCTTGAGATGAATATCGACCAGCTTGAGACCACTCGCGTCGATCCACTTGACGAGTTCGACGATCGCGGCCGCAGGTTCATCCGTCTGAAGGGACAGAGTACGGCCAGCGTCGCTGAGGGCATATTTCGTGCCGCGCAGAGGCTCTGGAAGATCGCTGGTAGGCAGCGTATCGTTCGCGGTTACTTCGACCAGCGTCAGGCCGAGTACCCGCTGCTGGATCTCGCGAGGAGTACCCTGCTCGATGATTTTTCCGCCGTCGATAATTGCCACCCGATCGCAAAGGCTTTCGGCTTCTTCGATGTAATGAGTGGTGATGAGGATAGTTTTGCCGCTGTCCTTCAGCTCTTCGATCACGTTGTGTATTTCGTGGCGGACCTGCGGATCGAGGCCGGTAGTCGGTTCATCGAGAAAGAGCAGCGCGGGATCGTTAAGCAATGCCAGCGCCAGGGCTACCCGCTGTTTTTGGCCGCCCGAGAGCGATTTGTAGAACGCATCCTTCTTGTCCCAGAGTTGCAGCCGCTTGAGAAGCGCGTCGCTGTCTGTGTGCCGGTCATAGAAGGCATCGAAGAGATCGAGCGCTTCATGAGTTTTCATTTTGTCTGGGAGATTAGTAGCTTGCAGACAGACGCCGATACGGTTTTTGATTTCGCGGCTTTGAACCGCAGGATCGAAGCCGAGGACAGAGACCTTGCCGCTGGTCCGGGGCCGCAAGCCTTCCAGGATCTCTATAGTGGTGGTCTTCCCTGCCCCGTTGGGGCCTAGCAGTCCGAAGACCTCACCACTGCGAATTTCGAGGTCGATGCCCCGCACCGCTTCCACCGGGCCGTATGACTTGTGAAGCTGCTGGACGAGTATCGCCGGATCGTCATTCATGTTCTCTAAGAGTATGAACGAACCAGCTAGTTGATTGGTTCAGAAATGGATAAAGGGTCAGATTTCGGGGATGAGCGGCAACTCCACCGGAATTGCCTCGCCCCGGATCAGGTCTTCGTAAGTCTCGCGCCGGCGAATGACGCGCAGGTCAGCGCCGTCTACCAGGAGCTCGCATGCGCGCGGACGCGAATTGTAATTGGAGGACAAGGCGAAGCCGTAGGCTCCTGCCGTGCGAATGGCCAGCAAATCGCCGGGTCCAACGTCAGGCAGCTCCCGATTGTGAGCGAAGAAATCGCCCGTCTCGCAGACCGGGCCAACGACATCAGCGGTGATGGTCTCCTCGCTGTGCGGCTGCCGGACGGTGGTGATCTCGTGATAAGCCCTATACAGAGCGGGACGAAGCAGATCGTTCATGGCAGCGTCGACGATGACGAACCGCTTGCCGCCGTTCTGCTTAATGAGCAGGACGCGGGTAAGCAATACGCCAGCTTCGGCAATAATCGAGCGGCCGGGCTCGAGCATGAGAGTCAAGTCGAGCTTCTGGATACGAAGCTTCAGCTTTTCGAGAAACGTGTGAACTGCGGGAGCATGCTCCTCAGGGCGGTAAGCGACGCCCAAGCCTCCGCCGAGATCGAGGTTGCGGATCGGGTGGCCCAAAGCGCGCAGACGTGTAACGAGAGAAAGCACCTTATCTGCCGCTTCCAGCAGAGGTTCGAGCGCGAGAATCTGCGATCCGATATGGCAGCTCACGCCTTCTGGCAGAATGCCGGGCAGCATAGCCGCACGCCGGTAGAGGTCTTCCGCGAGATTGATGTCCACGCCGAACTTGTGCTCTCGAAGGCCGGTTGAAATGTAGGGATGAGTGATGGCATTTACGTCGGGGTTAACTCGGATCGCGACGGAAGCTGCGCGGTTCAGCACGGTAGCGGCGCGCGAGATCTGGCCGAGTTCCGTCTCCGACTCGCAATTGAAGCTGTGAATACCTTTCTCCAGAGCGAAGCGGATTTCAGCGGACGTTTTACCGACACCCGAGAAGACGATGGTGGCGGGGTCGCCGCCCGCGGCCAGCACGCGATACAGCTCGCCGCCAGATACAATGTCGAACCCGGCTCCGGCCCGCGCGAGTAAGTTAAGGATGGCGATATTCGAATTAGCCTTTACCGCGAAGCAAACTTGGTGAGGGATTGCTGCCAGGGCTTCCCGATACCCATTGAGGTGATTAAGGATGTCACGTTTGGAATAAACGTAGGCGGGCGTCCCGTGCGAAGATGCGGCCCGGCTTAGATCGATATCTTCGCAGAAAAGAGAGCCTTCCCGGTACTCCCATTCGCTCAGTTGTGAGGTGACCATGTGCAATCAGACTATTCGGAGAGCGATCAGCGTCTGATCATCGGTCAAGGTTGTACCACCCCGAAAGACGTCGATGTCGTCGAGAATGCGATCGACGATCTGCTGAGGCGATTCGTGAAAGTGCGCGATGACGACTTGTTCGACGCGGTCGCGTCCGTAGGATTCCAGATCGCGGGCGCTGACCTGTTCCTCGCTGAGAATGTCAGCTTCTTTCCCAAGTTGATCTTCGATGCCGTCGGAAGCAAGCAGCAGCAAATCGTCGGCTTGAGCTTCAATTTCGACCTGATCGTATTCCTGATCTTCGAGCAAACCAATAGGGACTCCCGCCACGCGGGAGCTTATGATTTCACCTTCACGGAAGAGAATGGGTGGAAGCGTCCCGGCATTGGCAACGCTAAAGGTTCGCGAGCGCGCCGCCCAGAGGATAAGGGTGAGTGTGGCATACTGGGCGTCGACCTTACGCTCCAGAAGAGCTTCATTCAAGAGCTTCATCAATTCGGCGGGCGGGCGGCGGCGGCGAGCCAACGTCCGCAGGAGACCGGAGATAAGCGCGGCATAAAGCGCGGCAGCGGCGCCCTTTCCACTTACGTCGCCAAACGCAATAAGCGTATAGTCGTCCTGGTGTTCGAAGAAATCGTAGAAATCGCCGCTAATCGCGCGAGCAGGCCTAGTTCTTACGCCGACCTCTACGCCGGGAATATCGGACACAGTGCGTGGAATCAGAACGGACTGCAGTTTGAAGGCAGCTTGCAGATCCTGATCGAGCCGGTGCTCGCGCTGCAATAGTTCCTCGTAAAGACGGGCGTTCTCAACTGAAGTCGCAATCTGCGGCGCAAGCAGGCTGAGAGCGCGAACGTGATCGTCGGTGAAGAAACTGAGACGAGTACTCTCCAGATCGAGGACTCCGATTACGCGATCATGGAGCACCAGCGGCACGGCCACTTCGGATCGAACGTCGGGATGTGAAGCGATATAGCGGCTGTCTCGCGTTACATCGGGGACGCGGATGACCTGGCGGGATGAAACCGCCGAGCCAGTGATCCCTTTGCCAATCTCGATGTTATCTACCGTGGTTCTTTCGTCGTACCGCTGGCTGAAGCGGCAGCGCAGCAGCTTGCGCTCCGCATCCACCAGAAAGATGCTGAACGCGTCGAAGCTGATGAGAGCGTGCACGGTGGACGCAATCTTTGTCAGCAGCTCGTCGATCTCTAGTATCGAACTAAACTCCTGGGAGAGGTGAGCAAGCACACGCAGTGTTCTATTCTGGCGTTCTACACGGCGATAGAGTCTAGCATTGTCGATAGCGGTTGCTACGCGAGAAGCGATCAGAGTTAGCAGGGCGCGGTCCTGCTCAGAGAAAGCATTAAGCCGGGTAGATTGCAGGTCAATCACGCCCACCAGCTTGCCGCGGGTGAGCATGGGAACGGTCAGTTCAGCGCGCACAGCGTCAAGCGCGTTCAAGTAGCGGGAATCTTTCCGGACATCGGGCAGTAGAATCGGATGCCGCGTGGCGGCGGTCGCGCCGGTGATGCCCTCACCCAGGCGGATGTTCAGGTTTTTCGCGATTTCGTCGCGGTGGCCGATAGAATATCGCATGCGCAGCGAACGAGAGCGTTCGTTATAGAGCAAGATCGCAAAGAGCTCGTGCGGGATGACTTCCTTGACGATCTCTGCGACGTTGGCGAGCAGACGATCGAGATCGAGGGTTTCAGCCGTAACCGTACTGACCTCGAGCAGAAAATCGAGAAGTTCCGCGCGCTCGCGGAAGCGCACCGGCTGCTCTTTCCGAGGAGGAGGCATTCAGCAGTCGCTACTCGCGCCTGAATCCGGCCTTATCTCGCCCAAGATCTGCACACCGGAACTGGTTCCGATCCGGTTTGCTCCGGCGCCCACCATCTCGCGCAAAGCTGCCAGCGTGCGAATACCTCCGGACGCTTTCACGCCGGCGTGACCAGCGACAGCATCGCGCATGAGAGTAACATCGGCCAAGGTAGCGCCGCCGGCGGCGAACCCGGTGGATGTCTTGACGAAACCTGCCCCTGCCTGAACCGCCAGTTCACAGGCGACACGTTTTTGGCTGTCGTCCAGCAAACAAGTCTCAAGGATGACTTTGAGCAGCGCATTGTGCTCGTGCGTAAGGTTTGCAAGTTGCTCAATCTCGGCGTGAACCAATTGCTCGTCGCCGGAGCGCAAAGCACCGACATTCAGGACCATATCCAACTCAGTTGCGAGATGGGAGAGAGCCAATTCTGCTTCAAAAAGTTTCGTTGCTGTTTCGTTTGCGCCTAATGGGAATCCGATCACCGTGCAGACTTTAACCTGCGATCCGGAGAGCCGTTCTGCCGCAAGACTGACCCAGCAGGGATTTATGCAGACGCAGGCGAACGAGAACTCAAGCGCTTCGGCGCAAATTCGCTCAATGTCACTCTTCGAAGCATCGGGCTTAAGCAGAGTGTGATCGATCAGCGAAGAGACAATAGAGGGTTGATCGAGATTTAGCGTGTGCCTTGCAGCGTCCACGTGGGTCAAGCATAACATGTGCAGCTGCGCTGGTTCGCGAGGCTTATTTGGAACACGCGATTTCGGATTTGAAATACTAAATTCTTCTATGCGATTCGGCACTGTGTTGTTTATTCTCGCTGCGTGCTTCTGCCCGGCGCTAATCGAGGGACAGGGGCATCAGCCGACTCCGCAGCAGCGGCAGACACCCACCGAAGACCCGGCAGCAGTGGCCCGCGGCCGCTCCTTATTTGTCTCTACCTGCGGCTTTTGCCATGGCAACGATGCCACCGGGTCGCGTGCTCCCGACCTGGTGCGTTCGGCTGTCACACTGCGCGACGACAACGGCAATACGCTGGGCCCGGTAATCCGAAACGGCCGCCCAGACAAGGGAATGCCCAGTTTTTCGACTCTGAAGGATGATCAGATCGCGAGCATCGTGGCATTTCTTCATCATCAGGCAGATGCCGCGCTGCACAGCGCGCACGTGCCGGGCGATTATCCTGTAGCGAAGCTACTGACCGGCAATGCAGAGGCGGGCAAAGAGTTCTTCCAGGGTGCGGGTGGTTGCGCGGGGTGCCATTCGGTGACGGGCGATTTAGCCGGAGTGGCGAAGAAGTTTTCGCCCATCAATTTGCAGCAGGAGATGGTTTATCCCTCGGGGAAGCATGTGAAAAAGACCGCCGTCGTCACTTTGCCGGACGGGAAGCAATTTGAAGGCACTGTGGTGCATGACGACGAATTCAACATCGCAATTGCGGCACAGGATGGCTGGTATCATAATTGGCCGAAATCCGAAGTAAAGGTCGAGGTGCATGACCCCTTACAGGCACATCAGGAATTAATGGGCAAGTATACCGACGCTGACTTGCACAATCTCTTTGCTTATCTGGAGACGTTGAAGTAGATGAAAACAATCCTGGCTGGAACTTTGTTCTTAACTCTGATGTTGCCGGTCTTAGGTGCTGATTTAGGCCTAAACCCGCAAGATTTGCTGAAACCGCTCGACCAGGACTGGCCGACTTTCAACGGCGACTATAGCGGCCAGCGATTTAGCAAGCTGGCACAGATTAACCAAAGCAACGTGCAGCACCTGACTCTGGCGTGGATCCTGCAGCCGCAGTCGGTGGGAATTAAGTCGACGCCGCTGGAGGTGAACGGATACCTTTATTTCACGACACCGGATAATGTTTGGGCGGCGGATGCGCGCACTGGCCGCATTATTTGGCACTATTTTCGCGAAACGCCCGGCGATCACATTGGGCATCGGGGCGTGGGGATGTATGGGGACTGGCTCTACTTTGAGACTCCCGATTGCCACCTAGTTTCGTTGAACGCGAAGGACGGAACGGTGCGCTGGACCATCGAGCTGGCGGACTCGAAGTTGGGATACTTCGCGACCATGGCGCCGCTGGTGGTAAAGAATCACGTGCTGGTCGGCGTTTCCGGCGATGTAACGGACATACCGGGATTTCTCGAATCGGTTAACCCGGAGACGGGCAAGGTGGAGTGGAAGTGGAATACAGAGCCGGGCGAAGGGGAAGCAGGAGCAGACACGTGGCCGCACGGAACGGATGCCATCAAGCATGGTGGTGGCATGACTTGGATGACCGGAACTTACGATCCGCAGCTAAACCAAGTGTATTGGGGAATTGGCAATCCAAATCCGGTTTTGAACGGCGATGTCCGCAAAGGGGAGAACCTGTACACCTGCTCGATTGTCTCGATCAACCCCGATACCGGCAAGTTGAACTGGCATTTTCAACCATCTCCTCACGATACCCACGACTGGGACGCCGTGCAGACTCCAGTTCTGCTGGAAGACGAGTATCAGGGAGTGCATCGGAAGCTGCTGGCCCAGGCCAGCCGGAACGGGTACTTCTTTCTGTTGGACCGCACGACCGGCGAGCACATCGTGACCGCGCCATTCATCAAGACCGATTGGGCAAAAGGCATCGATTCGCGCGGCGAGCCGATTCCGAATCCTAATAAAGAGCCCAAGCCGGATGGGACGCTGGTTTCGCCGGGTTCAGATGGCGCGACGAACTGGATGGCGCCGACGTTCGACCCGGAGGCGGGGCTGTTCTATGTCAGCGCGCGACGGCTTTGGAGCATTTTCTATATGACGGCCGAAGGCAAGCCCGAAGGATGGGCGGGGAGAGACCGCAATCTCTGGGCGAATTCGGTGCTGGAGGCGATTGATTACAAAACGGGAGCTGTGCGCTGGCAGCACGAGATCGGCGACGGCGAAGGAAGCGCCGGAATGCTATCGACCGCGGGGGATTTGCTGTTTGGGGCCGACAACTCGAACAATCTGCTAGCGCTCGATCCAAAGACCGGCAAGACGCTGTGGCACGTGAATTTGGGCGCTCGAATGCAAACTGGTCCTTCCACCTTTGAACTGGATGGCCGGCAATACTTGCTCACGTCGGCGGGCGGATCAATTTTGGCTTGGGTCTTACCAAAAAAGTGAGCTGACGTAACGCGGCTAACATGAGGCTCGTCGGTAAGTAAGACCTAAGAAGCGTAGCTCGTTGCGGGCGTGGTATTCTGACGCCAGCTCAAGCCTATGCGTGGCTGAACTTCCGGGCAGTATATGTTTGAGTTCCTCTTCAAGTACCCTGCCAGCGTCTTTTCAAGGGGAACGTTTGTACTGTTGGGCCCCTGGCCCAGGTGGCTGCTCTACAGCGCACTGATCGCGGCGGCAATTTCATTGGCCGGGCTCTGGTTATGGAAGCGTGAGATGACGCTTCCCGGTTTCCGTCATGGACGGGCGATTGCGATTGGGTTATTGCAATGGGCGACACTCGGTGTACTGCTCCTCTTGCTGTGGGAGCCGGCAATCAGTGTAACTACATTAAAGCAACAGCAAAATATTGTGGCAGTGGTGGTGGACGCCAGCCGTAGCATGGGGCTTAAGGATGCAGCCAAAACGCGCGAGGAGCAAGCGGCCGATCTGCTCAATGACAAGCTGCTGAAGAGCCTCGGCAGGCGATTCCAGGTCAGGCTTTACAAGCTGGGCGGCGGCGTGGAGCGAATCTCCGGGTTGAATCAAATACACGCAAATGAAACGTCCACGCAGATCGGACGAGGACTGCGGGAGCTAGCGGACGAAGCGGCCACCTTGCCAATCGGCTCGGTCGTGCTTTTGAGCGATGGAGCGGACAACGCGGGCGGCATCGACGAAGCGACGCTCTCCGAAATACGGCGGCGTAGGATTCCGGTAAACACGATCGGCTTCGGCAAAGAGAACCTGGAAAACGATGTCGAGCTAGATGGGGTAGAACTGCCTTCGAAGGCTTTGCAGGGATCGCGCTTGCAAGCCAAAGTGATGCTGCGGCAAAGCGGCTTTACCGGCAAACACGCGAGGCTCGTGTTAAGCGCAGGCGGGACGGTCTTATCGAATCGTGAGATCACGTTACGCAATGCCCCGGAACAGATCGAGACGGTGGAATTCAATGCCGGCAAGGCGGGCATAAAGAATGTCGATGTGAAGCTCGACGCCTTGGCAGGGGAGACGAACACGGAGAATAACCGGGTTACGCGCATTCTCTCGGTTGACCACACGAAGCGGCGCATCCTCTATATAGAGGGCGAGCCGCGCTGGGAATTCAAGTTCATCCGGCGAGCGGCCGAAGACGACCCGGCGCTGCAGATCCTTTCCATGTTGCGCACGACGCAGAACAAAATCTACCGGCAGGGCATCGCCAACGCGAATGAACTGGCGGATGGCTTTCCGACGAAGCCGGAAGAACTCTTCGCCTTCCAGGGATTGATTTTGGGCAGTGTGGAATCGGCTTTTTTTACCAGCGTGCAGCAGCAAATGATTAAGGATTTTGTGGACCGCCGCGGGGGAGGGCTACTGTTTCTGGGTGGCAGGTGGGCGTTATCTGACGGTGGCTACAACGTTGAGCCATTTACCGACTTGCTGCCGGTCGATCTGCCGCGGCGAAATAGTACATTTCAACGCAGCTTTGTGGCGGCCGAGTTGACGGATGCGGGCAAGCAGAGCCCGATCTGCCGGATCGAGGGGGACTCTGAGAAAAGCGCGGAGCACTGGGAAATCCTGCCGTATCTCGCAAACTATCAAGACCCGGGCACACCGAAGCCGGGCGCAGTAGTGCTGGCAAATGTAAATGCGGGTGGTAAGCGGCTTCCCTTGCTGGCAACAGAGAATTATGGACGCGGTCGGACTGCAGTACTGGCAACAGCGGGCACCTGGCGGTGGCGCATGCAGCAGCCGGCGGCGGATACGAGTCAGGCAACGTTCTGGAGGCAACTGCTGCGCTGGACTTCAGGGGCAACACCCTCAGAGGTAACAGCTTCGACACCGGATCAGAACCTGGCGGACGACGGACGGGTGCAATTGCGGGCTGAAGTGCGAAACAAAGCATATTTCCCGGTGGGCGACGCGGACGTAAGTGCGAGTGTGATTCAGCCGGATGGCACGACGCAGAGCGTCACATTGACGCCCGAGCCCTCGGAGCAAGGCGTTTACTCGGCTGATTGGAGCGCAAGGATGCAGGGATCTTACGTGGCGGAGGTGACGGCTAGCCGCAACAACGAGAAGCTTGGGACGGATGTGCTGCCCTTTCGGCGTGAGGATGGAGTGGCGGAGAATTTTCACCGCGAGCAGAATCGTAGCCTGCTCGAGAAGCTGTCGAGCGAGACGGGTGGACGCTACTACAGGCCGAAAGACGCGGGCCAACTGACGGATGAGATCTCCTATTCAGAAGCTGGTATTACATCGCGCGAGATGAAGGATTTGTGGAACATGCCGGTAGTGTTCTTGCTGCTTTTGTCGCTCAGGTCGGCTGACTGGCTGCTGCGGCGCCGATGGGGTACGGTGTGAGAGCGATCTTCTTATTGTTAGTTGCTGGGATGTCACTGCGGGCGGCGACTTACTACGTGACGGTTGCGGGATTGGGCGGCACACCGGAATACGAGTCGCAATTCGCGAAGTGGGCCTCTGAGCTGCAACACGAGTTAGAAAAGAACGGGGACGACACACACGTAAGCACACTTGCGGGAAGCGGTGCGACGCGGGAAGCAGTGCAACGGGCGCTGGCGAGCGTTGCTGCCCAGGCTAAACCAGCGGATGAATTTGGGATGTTCTTGATCGGCCATGGAAGTTTCGACGGTACTGATTATAAATTCAATCTACCGGGGCCGGATCTCACCGCTTCCGAAATAGCTGCGCTCTTGAATCGCATTCCTGCGAGTCGGCAACTGGTAGTGGATATGACGAGCTGCAGCGGTGCCGCGGTGCCGGCGCTTGCACGCAAAGGGCGCATTGTAATCACCGCGACTAAATCCGGCACCGAAAAGAACGCTACAGTTTTCCCGCGTTACTGGATCGATGCCTTGCATGACCCGAGCGCCGACACAGACAAAAACGGAACCCTTACGACTCTCGAACTCTACCGTTACGCAGCGCAAAAGACAGCCGCTTATTTTGAAGCGGAAAAGCTGCTGGCGACCGAGCATCCGAGTATTACCGATACCGGCGCAGCGACGGCCGTGCGCGATCCGAAACCTGAGAACGGCCAAGGGTTGCTGGCAGCCCGCTTCGCCGTCATACAACCGGAGGGGGAAACAGTAAAAAACATTCCCCCGGATAAACAGAGGCTGGTGTCGAAAAAGGAGGACTTGGAAGCAAAGATCGACCGGCTTAAGTATGAAAAGGCTGCCATGGCGCCGGATCAGTATAAGCAGCAGCTCACGGCATTACTGCTTGAGCTAGCGCGAACGCAGGCGGAGATTGATCGGTGAGCAGGAGTGTTCGAGTCCTTCTTTCGTGCATGCTGGCCGCGTGGATGGTCCAGGCGCAATCAGCCCTCGAGAACTGTCAGACGTTACGCCATCACGGCAAGCTAAATGAAGCTCGAGGCTGCTTCGAGCACTTGTCGCACGAAACCGATCCGTACTTGCGAGCCGAAGGCTATTTCGGTCTGGGAGAATTCGACAACGCGAACGAGGAGTTCCGGCAAGCGTACAAAGCTCAGCCACGTTCGGCCCAGGTGAAAGCGGAGTGGGGCCGCATGTTTTTGGAGCACTATCAGCCAAGCGACGCAGCTAAATTGTTTGCCGAAGCACTCGAGACGGATCCGAATTACGCGGCGGCTTATCTTGGACTGGCACGCGTGTTCGCCGAAGGCTACGACAAGCGCGCAATCGACCTAGCACAGGAAGCGTTGAAGCACGATCCGAAACTGGCCGAAGCACATGAGCTGCTGGCCTACCTGGCGCTGGAGGACAACAATCCGAAACTGGCTATCGAAGAAGCGGAGAAAGCGTTGAGCGCGTCGAGTGAAGCGCTGGATGGGATGGCGGTGCTTGCCTCGATTGACTGGCTCGCGGATAAGCCGCAGTCCGAGTGGATGGAGCGCATTCTCAAAATCGATCCGCTCTACGGAGAAGCGTATGCAACCGGCGCTCACTTCTTCGAGATCAACTACCGGTACCAAGATGCGATTGCCTTTTACCGTAAAGCTCTGGCGCTAAATGAGGCGCTCTGGTCTGCTCGCTCCGAACTAGGGGTGAACTTGATGCGCTTGGGCGAGGAGCGAGAGGCCCGGGAACAACTGGAGCGGTGCTATGCGGCGCATTACAGGAATCCGGAAACAGTAAATTCGCTGCGGCTACTCGACAGCCTGAGCAACTATGAGACTTTCAAGACAGAGACGACCGAACTTCTGTTAAACCGCAAGGAAGCCGCTCTCTTGAGACCCTACATCGAACCCGAGCTGCAGCGGGCGATTGCGGTTTATCAGAACAAGTACAAGATGAAGCTGCCGGGCCCTGTCCGCGTGGAGGTGTATCCGAATCACGACGATTTCGTTGTGCGGACCTTAGGCCTGCCGGGGCAAGGCGGCCTACTGGGTGTCACCTTCGGTCAAGTTGTAACGATGGACAGCCCGTCGGCGCGCCCGCCAGGGCAATTTAACTGGGGCAGCACGATGTGGCATGAACTCAGCCACGTGTATGTGTTGACGGCAACCCATCATTTGGTTCCGCGCTGGTTTACGGAGGGTGTCGCAGTACACGAAGAAGGGGCCGTAGCACCAGATTGGGGAAGCCGGTTGACGCCCGACATTGTGATGGCTTTGCAGAAGAAACAACTACTGCCAGTGCTGGAGCTGGACCGAGGCTTTGTGAGGCCGCAGTTTCCGGGCCAGGTGCTGGTGTCGTATTACGAAGCGGGCAAAATTTGCGATTTCATCGCGCAGAAGTGGGGCGACAGCGCCATTCTCGGCATGATTCACTCGTATGGGGCACGCAAGACAACCGCTGATGCGATCGAAGAGAACCTACATGAATCGCCAGTCGCATTCGATAAAGATTTCACAGCGTGGCTGGAAAAGCAAACCAGTGGAACCCTGACTCACTTCGACCAATGGAAACGCGGTCTGAGGGCTGCGCACGCGGATTTAGCGGCAGGAAAAACAGACGACACGATTCGCGAAGCGCTTTCGATCCACGATCAGTACCCTGACTATGTTGGCGATGGGAGTGCTTACGATTTGCTTGCGCAAGCTTATTTGCGCAAGAGCGATAAAGCCGCTGCGCTGCGCGAATTGCAGCGGTATCGCGATGCAGGCGGAACAAACGTGGAGCTGCTTTCCAAGCTGGCTCATCTGGAAGTCGAGGTCGGGCAAGCGAAACAGGCGGAGCTTACGCTGACCAAGCTGAACTTTATCTATCCCGAAAACGAGGATACACACCGGATCCTGGCCACGCTTTCACTTGCTGCTGGAGAGACCAGCACGGCAGTGCGGGAAAGCGAGGCGGCACTCGCGCTTAAGCCCTCCGATGTCGCGGAAACACGTTATCAACTAGCTCAGGCCTTGCGCGCAGCCCACCGTTTGAGCGAGGCGAAAGATCAAGTGCTCTTGGCGCTCGAAGCGGCGCCTGATTTCAAACCAGCGCAGCAGTTGCTTCTTCAGCTATCTCAATAAAATATGTCGACACTCACAACAGCGGCAGTAACCGACACGAATGAAGTACGAGACCGGGTGCGGCGATTCGCCGACGCGCAAGAGGCGATTAAGCGTGAAGTACATAAAGTAATCATTGGCCAGAACGAGGTCATTGAGCATCTGCTCATCTCACTTTGCGTCGGCGGACACTGCTTGCTGACCGGATTACCAGGCACAGCCAAAACGCTGCTGGTGCGGACTCTGGCGCAAACGCTCGGGCTGAAATTCAATCGGATTCAGTTTACGCCCGACCTGATGCCTTCGGATATCACGGGAACTGACATTATTGAAGAGGATCAGGCAACAGGCAAGCGCTCGTGGACGTTTGTTCAAGGGCCGATCTTCTCGAACGTGTTGCTGGCGGACGAAATAAATCGCACGCCCCCGAAGACGCAATCCGCTCTGCTCGAAGCGATGCAGGAACTCTCGTGCACGGTGCGGGGCCATCAGTATCGCATCGAGCCTCCCTTTATTGTGCTGGCCACGCAGAACCCGATTGAACTGGAGGGCACATATCCTTTGCCGGAGGCGCAGCTTGACCGCTTTCTGTTCAACACGGTTCTCGATTACTTAACGGCCGAGGATGAGTTGAAAGTAGTGGACCTTACGACAACTACCAGCGTGCCGCAAGCGCAAACTGTCACGAGCGGAGAGGAAATCTTGGATTTTCAGCAGCTCGTCCGTATGACGCCGGTAGCGGAATCGGTGGCGAGGTATGGGGTGGATCTAGTGCGGGCGACGCGGCCAATCGAAAGCGGCGTTCCCGATTTTGTCAAGAAATACGTCAGCTTCGGCGCCAGCGTACGGGCAGCTCAGTTCTTGGTGTTGGCGGGTAAAGTTAGGGCACTTATGCACGGACGTTTCCACGTTTCGTACGACGACGTCCGGGCGCTTGCGATACCGGTCCTGCGCCACAGGGTGCTGCTGAATTTTCATGCAGAGTCGGAACGCGTGACTTCGGATGAGCTGCTGCGGCAGTTGCTGGATTGGAAGAAAGTGCCCCGCGATTGATGTAGCAGGTTGTTTTGCCAAGCGCCACGATTCCCAACCGTTTTCTCGATCCCGCCGTACTGGCCGAAGTATCGAGCATGGAGCTTGTCGCGAGGACAGTTGTCGACGGGTTCGTAGCGGGACTGCACCGTTCGCCGGATTTCGGCTTCAGCCAGGAGTTCGCGGAATACCGGGCGTACACTCCGGGAGATGATTTGCGGCACATCGATTGGAACGTATTTGCGCGCACCGAGCGCGCTTACCTGAAGCGGTACCGGGGCGAGACAAATACGGCCGTCCATGTCCTGCTGGATGTCAGCGCCAGCATGGGATTCGGCTCGGGACCGGTGAAGAAGATAACTTATGCCAAGTTTCTGGCTTCGGCAATTGTCTACCTGGCGCACCTACAGCGTGACAGCGCGAGTCTTATTGTGTTTCACGAAGAGCTGGCCAACTTTGTTCCGCCCTCGGCGCGACAAGGCCAGCTCATGCGATTGCTGCACGGCATCGATCAAGCGGTGCTTGGGCAACGGACGAACTATCAGAAACCTCTATTTGAGCTCCAATTGTTCTTGAAGAGGCGCGGTGTGACGGTTTTGATTTCGGATTTCTTCGATAAGCCCGAGGCGATCATCGAGACAGTGCAGCCGTTGCGTTTTCGAGGAAACGAAGTAATTCTCTTTCATGTGCTGGATCCGGGAGAGATCGAGCCATCGATCGGCCAGGCAGCGTTGCTGGTAGACATGGAGACGGCCGAAACACTCGAGACCTCGCCGGACTACGCGCACTCGGAGTACCGCATGAAGATAGCTGCGCACATCGGCGAGCTACGAGCCAAGGCTCAGGCCGCGGGGCTCGACTATTTCCTTCTGCGCACAGATCGTCCCCTCGACGCGGCACTGCGTGAATATTTCTCGGTACGGCAGGGGAGAATCTAAATGGGTTTCCTCGCACCCTGGTTCCTGATCGGAGCACTCGCAGTCGGCCTACCGCTCTGGCTTCACTTGCTGCGGCAATACAAGCGAACTCCGCAGCCATTCAGTTCACTGATGTTCTTTGAGCGCCGTGTTCAAAGCTCGGTGAAGCACCGGCGGTTGCGATATATTGCGCTGCTGTGCCTGCGAATGCTCCTGATATTGCTGTTGGCGCTTGCCTTCGCGAATCCTTTTGTGAACCGCACCTCGACAGTTGCTAATAGGCGCACGCTAACGCTGATTGCTATCGATCGTTCGTTCAGCATGCACGAGGGCAATCGAATGCGGCAAGCAAAAGACGAAGCACGGCGGTTGACGGATGCCGTACGGGGCCAGATGCTAGCGGAAGTCTTGGCGGTTGATGCGCATGTAGAGGCCCTCACCCAGCCAGTCGCAGCGGGACAGGGCCTAAAGGCGGCCATCGATGCGATTGAGCCGAATGATCGCGCGAGCTCATTCGGAGAATTTGCTCGTGCGTTGCGGTCGATGGAGCAGACGAGCGGGATGCAGCTGAATGTTCACTTCATCAGTGACATGCAGCAGACCTCGATGCCTGCGGATTTCCACGATCTGCAAGCCGGCCGCTACGTGACACTGCATCTGCATCGGATAGGAGAGAATGCACGGCCGAACTGGGCAGTGGAGAACGTAAATGCTCCCTCGACTCTGGATCCGAGTGCTCCGGCACGAGTGACAGCGACCATAGCCGGATGGAACACGCCCGCTACAAAGTGCAGAGTCACACTTTTGCTCGATGGAAAGGAACTGGCGGCGAAGACTATTGCTGTCGCGGCGAGCGGGCGGACGGCAGTAGAGTTTTCTGACTTCACGGTTCCTTATGGATGGCATCGAGGCGAAATCCGCATCGAGCCTCGCGATAAGTTGCCCCAGGATGACGCCTTTCCGTTTTCGATCGAGCGGGAAGACTCGCGGAAGGTATTGTTTTTGTACGCACGTACGCGCACTGGGGGTGGGGGTTTCTACTATAAGGCAGCACTCGAATCCGGGACCAAGGGCGGGCTGGCGGTCGAGGTTTCGCCGGTATCTGATGCCGGCAACCAGAACTTCTCACGTTTTGCCTTCGTAGTGCTGAGCGACGTGGGCGAGATGGATAGAAGTGTTTCCGACGCATTGTGCGCCTACGTGCAGAAAGGCGGTTCCGTGCTTATCGCAATAGGTCAGAACACGGCGCGTAGCGGAGTCATTCCGCTCTCGAAGGAGCAGTTCAGCGAGCAGCGGCAAGAGCAGGCCGCGGGCTACGTGGATAAAGGGAATGCAGCCGTCGCCTCGGCCGGCCAATTCGAGAACGTGCAATTTTCGGAAACGGCCTCTTTTATGCCAAAATCAGACGCACGAGTCATTGCGAAGTTTTCCGATGGCTCGCCGCTGCTGATGGAAGAGCGCGCGGGCGAGGGCCGAAAGCTGATTTTTGCTTCCACGTTCGACAATTCTACAAACGACTTTGCGCTGCATGCGTCATTCGTTCCTTTTGTGGTGCAAACGGCTCGTTATCTGGCCAGAGTAGAGGATAGTCCCTCGAGCGTTGTGGCGGGTACACCAGTGACATTGCGGTCTAAATCGAGCGCCGGAGCGGCAGATGTGATAGGGCCAGATGGCAAGCACGAGCTGAGCTTGGCGGATGCAGCTAAGGCGCTCAGCTTCGATTTGGACGAGGGCGGCTTTTACGAGATTAGTCGGGCAGACGGGCGAAGAACAGTGATGGCAGTACACGCAGACCGGCGCGAATCCGATTTACGAGCGATTCCAGAAGAGACGCTCGAATTGTGGCGCAATACTGGAGATGTCGAAGCTCGTGCCGCAGGTTCGGTTCGGCAGACACAGACAAGGCCATGGGGCTTCTGGCGGTATTTGTTGATCGTCGCGCTGGCGATTGCGGTGTGTGAATCGGCATTTGCCAGCCGGTATTTGAGAGAAGAGAGGCGAACGGTATGACGGCGCTTGAACAGGTCGGGAGTTATCTACAGACGCTGAGATTACGGCTACGTCTGTTTGCCGCTTCCAGAGGGTTCGCTGTCGCCGCGGTACTGGCGCTGATACTCACGCTGGCGCTGGTTGCGGTATGCGACCGCTTCCAGTTCGCGCAGGGAATTGTGTGCCCGATGCGTCTGTTGCTATATCTGGCAGTTGCTGGCGCGCTTTCGTTCGCGCTGGCAATCCCGGTTCTCAAGTTGACGGCGCGACAGGTAACACGCATCGCAGAACGGTCGGTGCCGTCGCTTGAAGAACGACTGTTGACTGTCGCAGAACACCCCGATCCGGCGAACCCTTTCACTGAGCTGGTGGCTGAAGATGTGCTTCGGATTGCTCAGGATACTCCAAATAAGAGCCTAATATCCGCCCCGCTCACGTGGAGCTTTGCGTTGATAGGTATAGCGGCCGCGGGCGTGCTGATGTGGCTCATTGCGGCGGGACCTGGCTACTGGGGTTATGGCGCGTCCCTGCTCTGGACCGGCTCGGCACGCGCCAACCAGCGTCCGCTCTACGAGGTGGCTGTCCAGCCTGGCAACAAGACGATCCGGCGCAAGTCCGATCAGGCCATCAAAGCCCAGCTAGTCGGATTTTCGGCGCACAGCGTCGTGTTGCATGCCCGTTATGGGAATTCGTCGCAGTGGCAGCAAGCGCCTATGCAGGCGCAGGGCAGCGATTATCAGTTTCTACTTCCGGCTGTGTCAGACGCGGTGGAATATTACGTTCAGGCGGATGGCGCACGTTCGAAACGATTCAATATCTCGGTGAAGGATCTGCCCGCGATAAAGCGGCTGCGGGTGCAGGTGCGGTTTCCTTCAGGGCTGGGTTTGCAGGACGTAAGCGAAGATCCCGGAGGAGACATCAGGACGGTAGAAGGCAGCAGAGCTACGATCTTGGTTTTGACGGACCGGCCGCTCGACCATGGCGTACTGGTATTGGACAAAGGCCAGAAGATCGAGTTGGCGAAGGCCGATGGAGACTGGCTCAAGGCGGAGATCCCGATTACGCGGGATGGCTCGTACCATGTTGCGGCGATTGATGACGGCGAAACGATTCGCATCAGCGAGGACTACTTCATCGAAGCAAAGAAGGACGAGCCGCCGACGGTTCGGATTGTGAAGCCCGGGCACGACCCGCGCGTGAGCCCGATCGAGGAAGTTCCGGTGGCTGTCGAAGCGGCCGACGATTTCGGCGTCAAGTCGCTTGATCTGCACTATTCAGTAAACGGCGGAGCGGAGCAAATCACGCGCTTCAAGTCGCGCGGCGGCAAGGACGAGAAAGGGCACATGACGCTCTACCTGGAGAGCTTTAGGCTAGCGCCCGGTGACGTGATTAGCATGTACGCAACCGCCACGGATGCAAATAAGACGGCGCGCAGCGACATTCTTTTCGCGCAGGCTGAGGCGTTCGATTACAAGTTCAGCCAATCGCAGCAATCGGGTGGGATGGGAGGAGGCGGCGGCCAGCAGGACAATAACATCTCAGAGCGGCAGAAGCAGATCATTGCGGCGACGTTTAACGAGCTGCGGGGCGAGAGCAAGAGCAAATCGAGTATGCAAGAGCAGGCCAGGTTTCTTGCCGAAACGGAAGGCAAGTTGGGCGCGCAGGCGCAGACGCTGGCTGAGCGAATGGGCAACCGTGAACTGTCGCAAGCCAATCCGGAGTTTGAGAAATTCTCGAAGCTCATGACGTTTGCGTCATCAGAGATGACGGATGCGGTGAAGCAACTGGCTCCGGGCAAATGGACCGATGCGCTAGTTCCGGAGCAGAAAGCTCTGCAATCGCTGCTAAGGGCTGAAGCGATCTTCCGCGATATACAAGTTGCGTTCGGGCAGCAAAGCGGTATGGGCGGAGCAAGCGGCGCGCAACGAGAGCTGGCGCGCATGTTCGACCTGGAGCTCGACACGTCGAAGAATCAGTACGAGACGGGGCAAACTCAAGGCGACATGGCCAGCAAGCAGCAAAAGGCGATTGACGAGGCTTTCGAGAGATTGCAGATGCTGGCGCGCCGACAGCAGGAGTTAGCGCAGCAGAGAAACGAACAGCAACCAGCCGAACAGCGCTGGCAGGAAGAACAGCTCAGGAGAGAAGCAGAAGAACTACGGCGACAGATGGAAGAGCTGGCTAAGAGTTCGCAAAGTGAGGGACAGGGTTCGCAGCAGAGTGACTCGGCTTCGGCGAGACAGGGCAATCAGCCAGGAGGCGCGGCGCAGCGCGGACAGGCGAGTGAGCAGAATAGACAGGTGACGGAAGCGATGCAGCAAGCGTCCGATGCACTTGCGCAAGCAGAGAACGAGATGCGAAAAGCGGTGAGTACGGGAGACAACGCCGCGCAGCAACGAGCCGCTGGACAACTGGCCCAAGCGCAAAGGCAATTGACCAGCGCTTTGCACAGGAGCGCAGGAAACTCGCTTTCGGATTTGAGTGGGCAAGCGGATTCGATTGCGAGCGCACAGCGCGACTTAGCGAACCGGATTAAGCAGATGTACGGCCGGCAAGCCGGGGCGCCTAGCACGGACGAGCTCTCCAGCATTTTGGCCGGCGGCGAATCGGGCGAGATGCCTGAAATGAATGATCCTGATAATCCCCGATTCGGTTACGGTTACCGGCGGCGCAATTGGCAGCAGGAATTGCGCCCTACGCATAAGGCAAGTGGCGAAGAGGAAGCCCTGGCGAGAGATAAAGAGCAGCTAGCAAAGCGGCTCGAGCAATTGCAGAGTGGCATGCAACAGGAGGAGCAAAATCTCCAGGGTTCTGCTCCGGATGCTTCCAACAAGTTGCGGAAGGCGCTTTCCGATGCAGAGCAGAAGGAACTTGCGTTGCGTATGCAGAAGAATGCACAATGGATCCGCGAGGGCTACGGCGATCGAAATCTGGGCATGGAAGACAATGTGACGGCCGGGGTTGAACAGCTTAGCCGGGATTTGCGGGGCGCCCAGCAGATGCTCGAAAGCGGAGGGCAACGCGGACCGGGCGGGGAGAGCGAGAAGACGGCGGAGGCGCTGGCCCAGGTGCGCCGGTTGCGAGAACAGCTCGAACGCGCCCAGCAAGGCCAGCAAGCCCAGCTGGGTGAGGCGGGTGGGCAGTCTGGCGGACAACAAAGCGGAGGACAGTCGCAGGACGGAAGAAGCGGGTCACTACTTAGCGGCAGCGGCGGCCAAATAGATCGCCGGGACCTGCAACAGACGATCGGACAGCTTTCGGTACTTCGCGGACAGATCAGCGGAGAGGACCGGGCACTCGGAAATTATCTGGGGGGAACGCTTGGCTATTTAAGAGATCTGAACGCAGATCCGCGGACATTGCAAGCGACTATCGGTCAAGACGCGGTAGCAAGCCTGGAGCGTTTAGAAGCTGAGCTGAGCCGGAGGCTTGGTGAACAACAGGCGCAAGGTGCGCGCAGCGGGGCGGCTGAAGAACCGGCGGAGAAGTACCGGGATGCGGTGGCGGAATACTTCAGAAAGTTAAGTACACCGGTGCAAGGCACGCGCAGCGTACCGGCTATAGAACCGAGATAGCGGCAAGAGCGGATTATAGTTGCCGTGGGAAACGTAATCCAACTAGTAGGACCGCGCCAAGTCGTGCAGCTCTTCGGCGTCAGGCTGGTCGGCGTCAACGTCGAAAACGGGAAGAAGCTGCTATTTTCGCTGGTTTTTGTTCTGTTTGTTGTTTTTCTCGGAAAGTTTCTGCGCTGGTTGGCAGCGCGAAATTCCTGGGATCGGGCTGGCAAGCGGATCGCGTTCTGGACCCATCAGGGCATCTCGATCACGGTCGCGGTTATTCTGTGCGTCGGACTTATATCGCTTTGGTTTGATAACCCGGCGACTCTAACGACGGCTGCCGGTTTGGTAACTGCCGGACTCGCCTTCGCGTTGCAACGAGTAGTAACTGCCTTTGCCGGTTATCTCGTGATCTTGCGTGGTCAGACGTTTAGTGTGGGCGATCGAATCACGATGGGCGGTATTCGGGGGGACGTGATTGCACTCACGTTTCTTCAGACCGTCATCATGGAGATGGGACAGCCAGCCGAAGGCGACAGCGGGGATAAAATGTGGATCCAGGCGCGCCAGTATACCGGCCGGATCGTTCGCGTAACCAATGGCGTGATTTTCGACGAGCCGGTTTACAACTACACCCGCGAATTTCCATACATCTGGGAGGAGATGCGACTGCCGATTCGTTACTCCGCAGACCGCCACAAGGCGGAAGAGATTCTGCTCGAAGCGGCTAAAAAGCATACAACCCAAGTGGCCGAGCTGAGCGAAGAGGCGCTCCGTGCGCTCGAAACACGATATGTGCTGAAGCGCTCGGAGCTGGAACCACAGACATTCTGGCGGCTAACCGATAATTGGCTTGAAATAACGATACGATTTATCGTGCCTGATTCCGGCATTCGAGTGATTAAGAGCAAAATGAGCCGCGATATCTTGGAACAGTTCGATAAAGCTGGGATCGGGATCGCGTCGGGAACCTACGATGTGGTAGGGATGCCGCCAATCAAGGTCGAAATGACAACGGCAAACGGCGCATCGGGTAAGACCGAAGCCGTTACGCAAGCGCATCGGTGAGGCGAAGAGTGGAAGCGGCGGATAGACCTTCACCGCACGTTCTCAGTTGGGCAGATTCAGAGAAGTGCCGCTGCCGGCGGGAGCGGGCGCGCTCAAACCGGACGAAAGCGTATAGTTCTGCAGCGCAATCGCGTTCGTCCATAAGCTTTCAAGGGCCTTGATGTAACTGACCTGTAGTTGAAAGAACGTGCGCTGCGAGACGAGCACCTGCGGATAGGCCGCACCCATCTGCTGGTATTTCGCGAGATAGAGCCGGTAGGCTTGCTCGGCGCGAGGAATCATCTCATCCTTATAGCGACTTGCCGCGAGCTGGCTCGCAAGATAGGACTGCAAAAAAGGCTGCGCACTCTGGCGTAAAGAGAGCTGAACTCTGACGACTTCGGCTTGCGCTCGTTCGACATCGGCTGTTGCCGCAGCCACGTTGCCCTGATTGCGGTTGAAGATCGGCAGCGTGACGCCAACGGTTGCGAACCCTTGTAAGCCTACGGGCATTCGAGGAAATCCATTCAGTGGCTCGAAATTCTGCTGGATACCGGCATGAAGCTGAAGGTCAGGAACGCTCTCGCGTTTAGCGCTCTTGAGTTCCGCTTCGGCGCGCTGGACATCTTGCTTGGCTCGCTTCACTGAAGGGCTTTCAGTAACGATCTGCTCAACAACCTGAGCGGCGTCGATTTGGGGTGTGTTCTCCAGATTTCCTTCGAGCCGGCTTAACGGCAAATCCGGCTTTCCGGCCAGGGCAGCAAGCGAGCGAAACGTCTGGATGTACGTGCGCTGCGCAGTTGTGTAATCGATTTGCGCCTGCTCCGCTTCCACTTCGGCTTGCAAGACGTCAGGCACGTCGGCCTGACCGACATTTGCGAGCTGGTGAGCAGTTGTCACCGCGTCCAGGGTCAGCGATAAAAGCCTGTGGCGAACATTCACAACCTGCTGAGCTGCGAGGGCGGAATAAAAGCTCTGACCCACGTCGCTGAGAACGCGGTATCGCTGCTCGGTGGCTCCGAGTTCGTCCGTCCGCCGTTGCTGTGTGTAAACATCGCGGCGTAAACCTAGTTTTCCGCCTAGAATGAAAGTCTGCTGGACGAATGCGCCTTGTTCGCCACCACCGTAAGATCCGCCGCGAATCTGCTCGCCTTGGTAGCCCACCGAAGGATTCGGATAAAGACCAGCCTGGCGCGCCTTGCCGGCGGATTGTTTGATCCGGGCATTTACCTGCTGCAGAGTTGGGTTGGCTGCGAGGGCGAACTGCTGGAACTGCTCGAGGCGCATGGCCGGGCGGCCGGCGGAGTCCTCGAGCAAATCGGGGAGTGAAGCCGGCACCCGCGCGCTCTGGCTTAACACGCAACCTGCAATTGAAAAGAGGAGAGCTGGAAACTTGATCTGCATTGGTTCTCCTCGAACTATCTCGAGTGCTGCATGCCGGGCATGTCCATTGGGTTGCCTTGCCGGATTTGTTCGATAACCTGCTCGTATTGAGTCGGAGGCAGCACACGAACGAAGCTCATCATGCCTTGCATGAAGCCGCTCCAGCCCGGGCGCAAGCCGTAGTTTTGAGGCTTTGCGACCATCTTGTCCATAGCCATCATGGGGCCTTCCATATAGGCGTCCTGGGGGAAGCCTGGTACGCGATTGGCATTCGGCGCCACATAGCCGGCCATGTCGCGACCGCCATGTTGCATGCCGGACATGCCTTGACCAACACCTTCCATGCCAGACTCCGCCTTTTGAGGCGACAGCGGAGTGTTTGACACAGTCTGATCGCTAGTTGAACCGACGCCGAGTCCGCGCCCTAAACTCGGGCCGTAATCATCGCCCAGCGGAGCGCCAGGTGCCCCGTTGAGCATGCCCATACCCTGATTCATATCGACGCCGGCTCGCATTCCGGCGCCTTTGCGCGACATGGGACCGACGTTCGAAGACATTTGGTTCATCATGTGATGCGGCAAGTGGCAATGCAGCATCCAATCGCCCGGATTGTTGGCAACGAATTCAACATCGCGCGACTGCGCTACGCCCACCAGAACAGTATTGCCAGGCATCCAGGCACTATTTGGAATGCGTCCGGCTTCGGTACCGGTGGTGTGGAATGTATGGCCGTGGAGATGAATCGGGTGATGGTCCATCCCGAGGTTGATCATGCGAATGCGCACGCGGTCTCCGAGCTGTACAATGAGCGGCGTCGCCGCCGGACCTGATTTTCCGTTGAACACAAGCCAGTTAAATTCCATGTTCATGGTATTCGGAACGGTGACGTTCGGCAGCACCGCGTATTCCTGCATGAGAATGACGAAGTCCTTGTCTACGGTAGGCGTGTAGGGCCGCTTGGGATGCATGATGAACGCACCGAGCATGCCGATCATTTCCTGCATGGCCATGTGGGAGTGATAAAAATAAGTGCCTTCCTGATGAAGCGTGAACTCGTATGTGAACCGGCCGCCGGGAGGGATGGGCTCCTGGCTAATACCAGGGCCGCCGTCCATGCTGTGAGGAATCTCAAACCCGTGCCAGTGCATCGCAGTCGGCTCTGGTAGATGGTTGTCGACAACGATGCGAACACGATCACCTTGCGTGATCTGAATCGTTGGGCCTGGTGCGCTTCCGTTGAAACCCCAAAGGTCGACGACTTTATCCGGGGCGAGCTGCTGCTTGACTGGTTCGGCGATCAGGTTGTAGACTTTCACGCCATTGTCGACCGTGAAGGGGAGGTCCTTGAGATCGGGTGTCTGTACCGGGGGCGGGCCGCCCTGCCGTTCTCGCGGGCTAACGGCAGTGTAGACATGTTGAGAAGAGGCAAACTTTGAAGCTGAGGCGATGCCGGCTCCCAATCCGAATGCATTGCGAAAAAAACTGCGACGGTCCTTCATACTGATGATCCTTGATTTGTTCAAACTACAAAGAAAGTAGCGCCTCAACCCACCGAAATACTGAAGCGCGAAACAATTAAGAGGAAGAAAGAGAGCTGATCAGATGCGAAGAACGGATAAAGAGAGAAAGAGAGGTTTATCGGGCGGCGATCCGTGTCCTCGCATAAAAGAGCGGTGGGAGCAGGACGGAAGCGAGAGAACCACGGAAGAAGCGGGAGCAACAGAGGCGGCCGCTATGAGCAGCAGCGGAGGCGAGTCCTTAAGGCCGGCGGCGGCCTCGGTGGTCGCTAGATCCGATTTGCGGTGCTGGCAATCTGAACTGCCATCGTTCTTTGAATGCGAAGAATGGTGACAGCTACCGGTGGATGGAGCGGAAGCCGCCTGGCATACGTTGGCAAGGCAAATCGCATAACATTGCGCATTTACGCACAAAGCCGCAATGACCAGCAACACAACCGTTTCGATGCGGCGCGCCATGCCATTAGTCTTACTATCGACGGGCCGGATCCATTGTTTCAGGGCTTAACCCTAGCTCCACGATCGCTTGCTGAGCGCTGGCAGGATTGAAGCGTCCCCACTGCGCCAGACGTGAAAGCGCTGCGGCGGCGATACTAGCGGCATCGACTTCGAAGAACCGGCGCAGGTGTTCGCGATTCTCGCTGCGTCCGAAACCGTCAGTCCCGAGCGCCGTCAAGCGGCCCGGCAGCCAGGGCGAAACCTGATCGGCCACAATTTTCATGTAGTCGGTTGCGGCGACAATCGGTATGTCCGAATTCCCGAGAGCTTCGAGCAGATACGGCTGGCGCGGAGTTTCGGTCGGGTGCAGGCGGTTCCAGCGATCTACATCCAAAGCGTCACGGCGAAGCTCGGTGTAGCTGGTTACACTCCACACATGAGCGCCCACGCCGTACTTTTCGGCGAGAAGCTTCTGGGCTTTCAGAGCCTCATTGAGGATCGGTCCACTACCAAACAGCATCACCTGAGCGGAACCCGTCTCTGACGGGTGATATAGATAGATGCCACGCAGGATCCCTTCATGCACGTTCGGACCTTCGGGCATGGGTGGCTGCACATAGTTCTCATTGCAGACCGTCAGGTAGTAGAAGCGATCCTCGTTATTCTCATACATGCGGCGAATACCGTCCTGCACGATCACGGCAATCTCATACGCGAAGGCAGGGTCGTAGCTGCGGCAAGTAGGGACAACACTGGCCAGCACCTGGCTGTGTCCATCATCGTGTTGCAAGCCTTCGCCGAGAAGGGTGGTTCGCCCGGCGGTCCCACCCACCAAAAAACCCTTGCCGCGTGAATCCGCAAAGGCCCAGATGAGATCGCCCACGCGCTGGAATCCGAACATCGAATAGTAGATGAAGAACGGAATAGAAGGTACGCCCACATTGGCATAAGCCGTTCCAGCCGCCGTAAACGAGGCCATGGCGCCAGCTTCGGTAATGCCCTCTTCGAGAATCTGCCCGTCCTGCGATTCTTTGTAATACATCAGCACGTCGCTATCCACAGGCCGGTAAAGCTGGCCGCCGCTGGCATAGATCCCACGCTCGCGGAACATCGATTCCATGCCGAAAGTGCGCGCTTCGTCCGGAATGATCGGCACCACGAATTTGCCGATTTCGGGCTGCTTAATTAGAGCCTTGAGCACCCCTACAAACGCACTGGTAGTGGAAGCTTCGCGTCCGCGTGAACCGTGCAAGGATTCCTGAAAGACTTCGAGCGTAGGAGCCTTCAGCTCGATTTTCTTCGGCTGGCGCACGGGCAAGTAGCCGCCCAGCGCTTCGCGGCGCCCTTTCAGATATGTGATTTCAGGGCTGTCGTCGGGAGGCCGTACCAGCGAGATGGATTGAATCGTCTCCTTCGGCAGATTCAGCCCGAAACGTCCTGAAAGGTAAAAGAGTTCGTCTTCGTTCAGCTTTTTCTGCTGGTGAGTGATGTTCTTGCCTTCTCCTGCCTCACCCAAGCCGTAACCCTTGACAGTTTTGGCGAGAATGACGGTGGGCTGGCCTTTGTGCTCGGTGGCGCGCTTGAAAGCGTTGAACATCTTTATCGGATCATGGCCGCCGCGCCGCAATCGCGCGATTTCGTCATCCGACTTGTCTTCAACTAGCTTCAGCAGTTCGGGATACTTGCCAAAAAATTCTTTGCGCGTGTAAGCGCCGCCGCGAGCTTTGAAATTCTGGTATTCGCCGTCCACGCACTCTTCCATACGCTTCAGCAGCAAACCGCTTTTGTCGCGCGCCAGAAGATCGTCCCAATCGCCGCCCCATAGAACTTTAATCACATTCCAACCAGCGCCGCGAAACACGCCCTCCAGTTCCTGGACGATGCTGCTGTTGCCGCGCACTGGCCCATCCAGTCGCTGCAGGTTGCAGTTGATAATGAAGATCAGATTGTCGAGCTTTTCGCGTGAAGCAATGTGCAGCGCGCCCGTCGATTCCGGCTCGTCCATTTCGCCATCGCCGCAGAAAGCGTAGACTCTGCGATCGGATTTAGGAATCAGATTGCGATGCTCGAGATAGCGCAGGAAACGCGCGTTATGGATGGCGTTGATAGGACCGAGACCCATCGAGACCGTGGGGAATTGCCAAAAATTCGGCATCAACCAGGGATGCGGATAGGAAGAGAGCCCGGGCTGATCTCGCAATTCATGCCGGAAATTAAACAACTGCTCCTGGCTGAGCCGTCCTTCAAGGAAGGCGCGGGCATAGACGCCGGGTGATGCGTGTCCCTGGTAGTAAACCAGATCGCCGGGCATGCCATCGATACTGCCACGGAAAAAATGATTGAAGCCAACTTCGCTGATCGTGGCGAGCGAAGCATAGGTAGAAATGTGGCCGCCTATGTTGGGATCGTATTTGTTCGCTCGAACAACCATAGCGGCAGCATTCCAACGGATTAGGCTCTTGATGCTGCGTTCGAGCGCGCGGTCACCGGGGTAGGCTGCTTCCTCATGCGCAGGAATCGTATTCAGATAAGGAGTATTGACCCGCGGCGCGGTGGCAACACCGAATTCCGAGGCGCGGTTGGCCAGTTTAGCCAATAGGTAAGCGGCCCGGGCAGGCCCTGCCTCATCCACCACCTGTTCCAGCGCTTCCAGCCATTCTGAAGTTTCCTGCGGGTTCAGATCAGGTTGACGTTCTTTGTTGGAATCCCCGTGCGACGGGCTTGCGATACCCCTACCAGATCCGTTGAGTTCCCGCTCTTGTCGCGCTGCGGGTGTCGCGGCCTCGGCCGCTTCTTTGGTGTTTAGCATCTTGTTTGCGTTAAGTGAAAGTAAGTCTTACCGATCTGTTCGACAATCCTACGGCTTCACTGGCATCTCCCGGCGGGATGGCCATACGAGTGTCATCTACGGGCGGCCCCTAACAGCTACGTCCGGCACAAAACACGCTTCTTTGTTTAATTATCGCTTATCGCTTGCTTTTCCCACGATCGTCAGGCAATCTAAAAGGTTTTCGGAGATCAATGCATTTTTGATGAAGGTGCGAGTCCTCTATCATGACCACTGCTTCGATGGGGCAGCATCAGCAGCCTATATTACACGCTTTTTACACAGCGAATTTTATCCCGGCGCCACGTTCGAGTACACTGGCCTGGCGCACCGGGCCGAACAGCTATTTGAGGACAGTCTTTTCGATGGTGACATCAACGTTATCGTCGACTTCAAATACGCCACACACCCTAACCTGACCTGGTGGTTCGACCATCATCAGAGCGCGTTCCTTAGTATCGCCGACGCAGAGCATTTCCGGCGCGAAGCGTCTTCCAGGAAGCTGCTGGACCCGAGCTACCGATCGTGCACGAAATTTATTTCGACAGTGGTCAAACGCGACTACGGATTCGAAGCACCGGACCTGGAAGAGCTGGTTACATGGGCCGATATTGTGGATGGCGCTCTTTACGAAAGCGCGGAGTCTGCAGTCGAGATGGACGCTCCCGCGATGAAGTTGACGTTGGTGGTGGAGGGCAGCAAAGGCCCGGGACTGGTGAAGAAGGTAATCTGCCTGATGCAGCGGCAGCCCTTGGCCGAGATCATCAAAGATCCCGAGATTCAGACCGAATACCGGCGGCTGCATGACACGCACCTGCACAATATCGATGTGATCAGAAAGACCGGCTCGTGCGATCGGGGTGTGATTTACTTCGATCTAGTGGATTACGGAATAGAGGGCTATAACAAGTTCATCCCCTACTATCTTTTCCCCGATTCCGCATACACGGTTTCGGTTTCTACCTCCAGCTTCCGCACGAAAGTTTCAGTGGGATCGAATCCCTGGGTTCATGAGCCGCTGAAGCACAATTTGGCAACAATATGCGAACGTTACGGCGGCGGGGGTCATTCCAAGGTTGGCGCGATCAGCTTTCCGACCGGAGCCGTTATCGAAGCTCGGAAAGCCGCGGCGGAGATTCGCGAAGAGTTGAAGGCGTAGGGCCGCCGACAACTAAAAGGCAAGCGCGCAGTGGCTCCTCATACAATCAGAACCATGCGCCGCGTTGCACTTCTGGGTTTTCTTTCGCTATTCGCCTGCGGTTTCCTTTCCGCTCAAACCATCCGCTATGTTGCAGACCGGAAGATCTGGCTGATTACCACCGCCCGCAGCTCTTACGCAATGGGCGTAGCCCCGAACGGACAATTGGAGCATCTTTATTGGGGCGCTCCGCTCTGGCGGATCGAGGACCTTCCGGGACCAGCCAACTTGAAGGACATTTCGTCTTTCGACCCCCACCAGATGATCGAGAACGAGGAATTCGCCGGTTGGGGCGGTCCTCGTTACTACGAGCCTGCGCTGAAGATTGCACGCGCCAACGGTGATCGCGATCTGGTGTTGCATTACGCGCGCCAGAGTATCGAGGGAGACGAGCTGACCGTCACGCTCAAAGACATTCACGACAATATCGAAGCCGCCCTTCACTATCGCGTTTATCCAGCCACTGGGATCATCAGCCGGCGGGCAGTTGTACGGAACGGCACGCAGCAGCCTGTCAAAGTCGAAAGCGAGCAATCGGCCACCTGGTACATGCCTCCGGGAGATGGATATCGCCTTTCGTACTTGAGCGGGAGGTGGGCCGCGGAAACACAGCTTAACCAAGAGCCCATCCGCGAGGGGATGAAAGTGCTCGAGAGCCGGCTAGGACATACTGGCCACAACCTAAATCCCTGGTTTGCGATCGATGCAGGCGATGCCAATGAGAAGTACGGGCGCGTATGGTTTGGTGCGCTTGCCTGGAGTGGTAACTGGAGGATCTCTATCGAACAAACGCCTTACCGGCAGGTACGCGTCACCGGCGGTTTCAACACCTTCGACTTTTCGTACCTGCTAAAACCTGGCGAGACGCTCGAAGCGCCCGCGTTCTATGGCGGATTCACGCAGAACGGATTCGGCGAGGCGTCCCGCCTGCTGCACAATCTGGAGCGCGACAAAATAGAGCCTCATGGCACCGATGCCCGCGTACGCCCAGTCCTCTACAACTCGTGGGAGGCGACGGAGTTCAACATAACAGAAGCGGGCCAGAAAGCTTTGGCTGAAAAGGCCGCAAAACTCGGAGTTGAATTGTTCGTCATCGACGATGGCTGGTTTGGCAAGCGGAACAACGATCACGCCGGGTTGGGCGACTGGGTGGTGAATCCAGTAAAGTTTCCAAATGGGCTGAAGCCACTGATCAGTTATGTGAACGGCCTCGGGATGGACTTCGGCTTGTGGGTGGAACCGGAAATGGTCAATCCGGACAGCGATCTCTACAGGGCTCATCCCGATTGGGTGATGAATTTTCCAGGGCGCCCACGCAGCGAACTGCGTAATCAGCTTGTCTTGAATCTGGCGCGTGACGACGTCACCGAGTACATCTTCAACGAACTCGACAGGCTCGCAACCGAGTACAACATCCGGTATTTCAAGTGGGACATGAACCGCACGTTTTCCGAGCCCGGCTGGCCTGAAGTTGCGCCGGATGAGCAGCAGGAGCTCTGGGTGAAATACGTCTGGAATCTGTACGGTATTATGGCGCGTTTGCGGGCAAAGCATCCAAATCTAGAGATCGAATCGTGCTCCGGCGGGGGCGGCCGTATCGATCTGGGAGTTTTACGCTACGTGGACGAAGTTTGGACCTCCGACAACACCGAGGCGTTCGACCGGCTCCGTATCCAGGAAGGCTTTTCGGAGGCCTATGCCGCAAAGTTCATGTCGGCGTGGGTGACGGATGTGCCCAATCAGAACGGACGCAGCACCTCGCTGGCTTATCGATTTCTGGTCGCCATGCAAGGGGCGCTGGGGGTGGGCGCGAACTTGAACAAATGGCGCGAAGAGGATGCTGAACTCGCGACACGAATGATCAAGATTTATAAGCGCATCCGTGATACGGTGCAGTTTGGAAATCTGTACCGGCTGCTCTCGCCGCGCACTAGCGACACTAGCGCCAATGAGTATGTGGCGGCAGATGGCAAGCAGGCTGTGCTCTTCGCATTCCGCCACTCGCAGCAATACAATACGCCAGCCCCGCTGATCTGTCTCCAGGGTCTCAGCAGCCGCAGCGTTTACCGGCTCGAATCGGTGGACGGAAAACTGAAAGGCGCACCCATGGATGTGAGCGGCGCCTACCTTATGGGTCACGGATTGGAGGTCGAACTCACGGGCGATTTCGACGGAACCGCCGTGATTCTTCAGAAGCTGGAATAGGCGGAATTTCTATTGTTTACCGGGCTGAACGTATTTCGCCAAAGGATCGTTCTTGAAGATCTCCTCGATGTCCGCTGGCGGAATGTGCGTGCCGAGGAAAGGATTCATTGTTTCAATGAACTTGTTAGCAATCACCCCGTAACCGGTATTGGTGGGGTGAATTCCATCGAGGGAAAACAACCCGCCGAGAAAGCCGGCTGTCAAGTTCATATTCTTGAGCTGATACCCACTTACATAAATCTGGTCCACCAGGGAATGTATGTCGACCAGTGCGCCTCCATGTAGATCGGTTTCCACTTTAATCACGGAGTCATAGGCGTTGATGGTGGCCTTCACCGTGGCCGCATCTCTTGCAGTAAGCACGCAAGGAAGACCGGAGACGCCTAAATCAGGCAGCGGAGGGGGACAGCCGCTTGGTCCGCTTGGCAAAGGTCCAGATATTTGGTTCGTGAGTATCTCGTCTACATAGGTTTGCGCGCTCGGTCTCACGTAATCCTCTGGCCCGATTCCTAAAAGAGCAGTAACCGTCCCGATGGGCAGCCCGGCTTGCGCCGCGATAGTCTTGGCTGATGTGAAATATGGGATTTCTGTAACGTCGGGAATGGTCGAAGTAATTATCTTCGCTCCGGTTCTACTTAGCTGGTCCAGCACTTGCTCGTAGCTCGCTGCAAACTGATCGATTGGCGTCAGGGCGCTCAACTGTCCTGTCAATGCAGGTACTAATGCATCATTATTCCCAAGCCAGTCGATCAGGATGTCTGGCTGAAGCGAAGTTGCGAGCTCCACCTCGGTAGGAGCTTTGCCCAGCAGCAGGCTTGGGAAGCCAAGCACGATCGTCGCCCACTGCTGATCGGGAGTCGTTGGGGTGAAGCTCGGCCGGAGAGTAAGAGCGGAGCCCACGGTGAGTCCTGGAACGGCTAGGTTGGTCGGTTGCACACCTGGATCAATTCGCGGGGCGGCCAGAGAGCCATTCGCCGGTTCGATCTTAATCGGAGGGCCAAGGCTGACAAGCTCCAAAACATTCGGAGCACCGGGAAAAGGTACTAGCGGCAGAGTCAGCGGCCAACCTGCTTGCCGGGCGATTACGCTCGCGTACCCGTTTGGCTGCTGCGTGTCGAGCAAGGAGAAATTTTGTAGGCCAGCGGAAATTGAGTCACCGACCACCACTAATCGCGGCGGTCCGGGTGAGGCATTATTGCGGTCTGAACGGGGCGATTGTGCTTGCGAAATCGCACACAGCAAAGAACAAGACACTAGTAAACTTATGACCTTCATGAATTACTTCCAATGGTTGTAACTTGAATCTTATTTCTGGAATTAGCGCAAAAACGGGTGTTTTTTGACGTATCTTGATCCTAAGCGGAATTTTCGTAAGTTTCAAGGCAGAACTACACATAATTTGCTTTTATCGCAAGTAACAGGCTAAGCTGCTTCTCCGATTCAGCGGTATCCCTGAACTTTCAGCCAGTCTGCCAGCCGATCCGGCCAGCTGCGCAAGACCGGATCGTTCTGTGCGAGACCAACCCCGTGACGTCCTTTAAGATATACGTGCATCTCGGCTGGTACACCAGCCTTGCGCAGCGCGAGATAAAACAGCACGCTATTCTGAACCGGCACAACCTCATCTTCAGTGGTATGAAAAAGAAACGTCGGCGGCGTTTGGGCGGTGACCTGGGTCTCGTTCGAGAGAGAGCGGACCAGTTCTGGATCGGGCTTTTCGCCCAATAGCGCGTGCAAAGACCCTTGGTGAACGTAAGGATCTTCCATGGTGATCACGGGATAGGCAAGGATCATGAAATCGGGCCGCGAGCTTTGCCGATCTATCGCATCAGAGCTGCCGGGATCCCCCTTATCGAAGTGCGTTCCGGCCGTGGAAGCAAGATGTCCGCCGGCCGAGAATCCCCAGATACCAATACGCCCCGGTTGAATGTCGAACTCGCTGGCGTGAGCGCGGACGTAGCGGATCGCGCGCTGTGCGTCCCAGAGTTCGACCGGGTAGCGATATTTCGGGCCAAGCCGGTATTGCAGAACGAATGCCGTGATGCCCAGTTTATTCAGCCATTCGGCAATCTGTTTGCCTTCGTGATCCAAGGCAAGATGCACGTAACCACCGCCCGGGAACACTATTACTCCGGTTGAGATTCGAGTGGCTCCCGCTCGATAAATGGAAAGGTTCGGCTTGTCCTCGGGCGCGTCGCCCTTCGCTCCGGGCGCGCCATCTTGCCAGAGCGGGATCACCGGCCGTTCCACAGTTTGGGCGACAATCAGAAAAGGCACGAGCAGCGGGAGACACACTGCCGCCAAAACGATGCACGCTCTCACTTCTCTCTAGATCCCTAATTCCTGCTTGCAAGCGGCAAATTGCTTCGCCGCAAACTCGAGTTCGCCCGACGTATGGGCCGCCGAAACCTGAACTCTTATGCGCGCCTTACCGTGCGGAACAACCGGGAAAGAAAATCCGACAACGTAGATTCCGCGCTTCAATAGAGCATCGGCCATGCGCGTGGCGAGCCCCGCATCGCCCAACATAACCGGGACGATCGGGTGCTCACCTGGCAGCAAGTTGAAGCCGCTGGCTGTCATCCGCTCGCGAAAAAGCCGCGTGTTCGCAAACAATCGTTCGCGCAATTCCCCGCTCTCGGTGAGCAGTTCCAGGACTTTCATGGACGCCGCTACAATAGGAGGCGCCAGCGTGTTCGAAAACAGATAGGGCCGCGATCGCTGGCGCAGCACATCGATGATCTCCTGTCGACCGCTCGTGTAACCCCCGCTTGCCCCTCCGAGAGCCTTGCCCAAGGTACCAGTAATGATGTCGATGCGATCCATCACGCCGTGGTGCTCATGTGTGCCGCGCCCATGCTTGCCCATGAAGCCAACGGCATGCGAATCGTCCACCATCACCAGCGCCTGGTACTGGTCGGCAAGATCGCAGATCTCGGGTAGCTTCGCAATGTAGCCATCCATGGAAAAGATGCCGTCCGTGGCTATTAACCGATGCCGCGCGTTCCCGGCCTCCTTCAGCTTGGCTTCGAGATCGGCCATGTCCCCATTCTTGTAGCGGAATCTCGCAGCTTTCGAAAGGCGAACTCCGTCGATGATGCTGGCATGATTCAGCTCATCGGAAATGATGGCGTCTTCGGCTTCCATTAAGGTTTCGAACAGGCCGCCATTGGCATCGAAGCAGGAACTGTAGAGGAGGGTGTCTTCGGTGCCGAGAAACTTGCTCAACTCCCGTTCCAGCTGTTTGTGAATGGTTTGAGTGCCGCAGATGAATCGCACGCTCGCCAGGCCATAGCCCCAGTCGTCGAGCGCCTGACGCGCTGCGTCCACCACCGCCGGATGATTCGCCAGACCCAGATAGTTGTTTGCGCACAGAATCAAGACAGGCTCGCCGCTGACCTTGACTTCCGCTTTCTGAGGAGTCTCGAGCGTGCGTTCCCGCTTGAACAAGCCGGCCTGTTCGATGCCACTAAGCTTTTCGCGAAGATACGGTCTCACATTTCCGTACATAGTTTCTTCAACAGTCCTTCACATTAACGGCCAGTCCGGCCAGCGATGTTTCTTTATAGCGCGACTGCATGTCCAAGCCGGTTTGATACATGGTGCGAATCACCTGGTCGAGGGATACCTTATGCTCCCCCGCTTCTTGCATCGCCATCCGGCAGGCATTGATGGCCTTCACCGCCCCAAACGCGTTGCGCTCGATGCAGGGTATCTGTACCAGTCCACCGATCGGATCGCACGTCATGCCGAGGTGGTGCTCCATGCCGATTTCCGCTGCATGCTCGATCTCCGCATTGCTTCCTTCAAATGCTCCCACCAGCCCTCCAGCCGCCATCGAGCAAGCCACGCCGACTTCGCCCTGGCAACCGACTTCCGCTCCCGAGATGGAAGCATTCTCTTTGTACAAAATTCCAATGGCGCCTGCTGTTAAGAGGTAACGCATCAGTCCGTCATCCGATGCTCCGGGCTCGAACTGCCGGTAGTATCGTCCAACTGCCGGAACCAATCCCGCAGCACCATTCGTCGGTGCAGTGACCACGCGGCCGCCCGCCGCATTTTCTTCATTGACAGCTATCGCGAAAATATTCACCTGATCCATGGCTCGGAATGGGTCGCTAGTTGCTTGCGTCTGCAGTTTTCGAAACAACCGCGGAGCTCTACGCTGCACGTTCAGACCCCCGGGCAGGATGCCTTCGGTCGCAAGGCCACGCTCGATGCTCGCGTCCATCACGGACCAGATATGCAGGATCCTGGCACGCACCTCGGATTCGCTGCTAAGCGCACTCTCGTTTTCGAGAATGAGCTTCCAGATCGGAAGCGCTTTGCTTTCCGCTTGCTCGAGCAACTCTGCGCCATTCGAAAATGGATGCGGCACGGACAAAAAGCTCGTATCGTGCGCTTCGGTTTCACCTTCCTTCAAAATGAAGCCACCGCCGACGGAGTAAAACACGCTAGTCGCGATAGCCCGCTGTTCCCTATCGAAAGCGGAGAAGCGCATCCCATTCGGATGCCCAGGCAAAACCAAGTCTCGGTGGAACTGCAGATCTCGGGCTTCCCGAAACTCGATTGGATGAACACCGAGCAAATCCAGGACGCCGTCCGATCGAATCTTCTGGACAAGCGAATCCACTTCCGCGGGCTCCACCTCTTCCGGTTTTTTGCCCGACAAGCCGAGCAGCACGGCGCGATCTGTGCCGTGTCCGAGCCCAGTCAGCGCGAGCGAGCCGAAGAGTTCGCTTTGGACGCGGGATGCGCCTTCCAGCTTTCCCGAAGCCTTCAGATCCGAAATGAAACGGCGCGCCGCTCGCATCGGACCGACCGTGTGCGAGCTGGAAGGCCCAATCCCAATCTTGAATAGATCGAAAACGCTGGTCTTCATAAACCAGCTCCGCAAACTTTCACTTGTTCCTTGCTATTCGTATGCCCATCGCAGAATGACTTTCCCCGAGTTTCCCTCCCTCATCACGTCAAAACCCTTTTCGAATTCACAGTAATCGAAGCGATGTGTAATTACAGGTTTGATGTTCAGGCCTGATTCCAGCATCACCGTCATCTTGTACCAGGTTTCGTACATTTCGCGCCCGTAGATCCCCTTGATGGTAAGCATGTTGAAGATGACCTCGCGCCAGTCGATCGACATCTCCTGAGGCGGCAAGCCGAGCATGGCGATCTTCGCTCCGTGACTCATGTTTGCGATCATCTGACGAAAAGCAGCAGGGTTACCGGACATCTCCAGTCCCACGTCGAAGCCTTCCTGCATCCCGAGCTGCTTCTGCACTTCCTCCAGCGGCGTTTCTCTCGGGTCGACAGCTACCGTTGCGCCAAGCTTGCGAGCAAGATCCAGACGATACGTATTGAGATCTGTTACTGCCACGTATCTTGCACCGGCATGCCGCACGATCGGAATCGCCATCAACCCAATGGGACCCGCGCCCGTAATGAGAACATCTTCGCCCAGCACGGGAAAAGAAAGCGCCGTGTGAACTGCGTTGCCGAAGGGATCGAAAATAGCGGCTACTTCGCGGTCCACATCGTCATGGTGCCGCCAGATATTGCTCATGGGCAGCGAGATGTATTGAGCGAAAGCTCCGGGCCGGTTGACGCCTACACCTTGCGTGTGCGCGCACAAGTGACGCCGCCCGGCCAGACAGTTACGGCATCGCCCGCAGACCACGTGCCCTTCCCCACTGACAATTTCACCAGGATGAAAGTCGTTTACGTTCGAGCCAGCGGCCACAATCTCGCCGACAAATTCATGCCCAATAGCCATCGGCACCGGAATGGTCGCTTGCGCCCATTCGTCCCACTGGTATATGTGCAGATCGGTTCCGCAGATCCCAGTGCAAATTACGCGAATCAAAACGTCGTTTATTCCAATTTTCGGTTCGGGGATGTCCTCCAGCCAAAGACCTGGCGCACGATGGCTCTTTACAAGGGCCTTCATTTCCGGCCGCCTTGCCTAAATACTCTCATCCATCTGTATAGTAAATCGCGAATCGATCAGACTTGGCGAGCGCGCTGTGGCGAGTATCGTATTCGCATCAGTGTCACCAAATTCCAGGACTCATCATCTACCAGTCGTAACCTGGTAGAGCAAACGCACTCTCCTCGACGAACTCAATCATGAAAGCTATCACTATTGTTCCGGGCAAAGCGAATTCTCAATCCCTCCGAGACGTACCCGAGCCGCCGCCTAGCGAGGGCTCCATCATAGTCCGTGCACTGGAATTAGGAATCTGCGGAACAGATTTTGAATTGATTTCCGCCGAGTACGGTTTTGCAGCGCCGGGATACGATTTTCTAATCCTTGGCCATGAGTCTCTGGGCCGGGTAGAAGAAGCGCCGCCAGACAGCGGATTTAAGAAGGACGATTTGGTCGTGGGCATCGTCAGGCGACCCGATCCGGTACCTTGTGTGGCCTGTGCTGTTGGCGAATGGGATATGTGCCGCAACGGCAAATACACGGAACGCGGCATCAAGGAGCGCAATGGTTTTGGCTCGGAGCGCTGGCGCATCGAGCCCGATTTCGCGGTGAAGCTCGATGACAGCCTTCGGGATGTGGGCGTCCTGATGGAGCCAACGACCATTCTGGCCAAAGCGTGGGATCACATCGAAAAAATAGGCGAACGCGCGGAGTGGAAACCGCGAACCTTACTGGTTACGGGGGCTGGTCCAATTGGCCTGCTCGCGGCGTTGATGGGCAAGCAGCGCAATCTCGATGTTCATGTCCTCGACAAAGTGCAGGAAGGACTCAAACCGGAACTCGTCCGCGCTCTCGGGGCAACGTATCATACCGGACCAGTGAATAAGACGGGAGTCACGCCAGACGTTCTCATTGAATGCACGGGCGTTGCGCCCTTGATTGCAGAGTGCATGGAGCACCTCGCCAACGATGGCATTCTTTGCCTGACCGGCGTTTCCTCCAAGGATCAGAACGAAACGCTCGACCTGGGCACGATCAATCGGAACATGGTACTTGAGAATTCAGTAGTTTTCGGCTCGGTGAATGCCAACCGCCATCACTACGAGCTTGCGCATCAGGCGCTCTCGAAGGCAGACCGGAAATGGATCTCACGGCTAATATCGCGCCATGTGCACGTCACGAACTTCGAGGATGCTCTCCATCGCCAGCCTGACGACATTAAAGTAGTGATCGATTTCGCAGCCAATTAGTACCCGTGTAACCGACCTACAATGGCCCAACTGATCGAAGACTACGCGCTGATCGGTAATAACGCCACAACTGCGCTGGTGGGGCGCAATGGATCTATCGACTGGCTTGGCTTTCCCCGTTTTGACTCGGCAGCTTGCTTTGCTTCGCTGCTCGGCTCGAGATACAACGGTCGATGGATTGTCGCCCCTACCTCTGAGACTCCGCAAATAAAACGTCAATATCGCCAGGGCACACTGGTTTTGGAGACCGAATTCACCACTGCCGAGGGATCGATCGTTCTCATCGATTGCATGGACCGCCGTGGCGAGAATCAGGATGTGATTCGCCTCGTACGTGGGCTGCGCGGCAAAGTACCAATGTACATGGAGTTGGTGCTGCGTTTCGACTACGGAACGGTGATCCCTTGGGTCCGCCGGCTTGAGGATGGCCGCATTCAGGCAATCGCGGGACCCGACCGCGTAACGCTCTCGACTGCGGTCCCGTTGCGCGGTGAGGATCTTATGACCCGCTCCGAATTCGAAGTGGAAGAAGGGCAAGAGATCTCGTTTGTCCTAACCTGGTCCACTTCATTTACCGGCGAACCTAATCAACCTGACGCCGCTGCGGCGGTAGAGAACGTCACTCGCGCATGGCAGAAATGGTCAAACAAACACATCCCCAAAGGTCCCTATTCGGAAGCGGTGCTGCGATCGATTCTCACGCTGAAAGCACTTTCGCACCACAGGACAGGCGGTATTGTAGCTGCTGCGACTACCTCTCTGCCCGAAGAAATTGCGGGCGAACGGAACTGGGATTATCGTTTTTGCTGGCTCCGTGACTCGACCTTCACGCTGCTTGCACTGCTCGAATCGGGCTTTACCGAAGAAGCGAAAGCCTGGCGCGACTGGTTGATGCGCGCCGTCGCCGGAAACCCGGAGCACATGCAGATCATGTATGGCGTGGCCGGTGAGCGGCGGCTCACGGAATTCGAGTTGGGGGAACTCCCTGGCTACGAGGGATCCTCCCCGGTCCGCATTGGAAACGCGGCTTCCGAGCAGCTTCAGCTGGATGTCTACGGCGAAGTAATGGATTCGTTGTTCTTGTCCCGCACCAAAGGACTGCCCGCGTCCGACGAAGGTTGGAGCTTACAACGAGCGCTCCTCAGGCATCTCGAAGAGATCTGGACGAAGCCCGACGATGGCATCTGGGAGGTGCGAGGCGGAAGACGCCACTTTGTCTTCTCGAAAGTTATGGCGTGGGTCGCGTTTGATCGTGGCGTAAGAACCATCGAAATGTTCGGCGAAAAAGGACCGCTTGATCACTGGCGCAAGGTTCGCGCCGATATTCACGGGGAGGTATGCAAGCTGGGTTATAGCAATCAAATGCAATCGTTCGTCCAGTATTACGGCAGTACCGAACTCGACGCCAGCGTTCTCATGATGCCGCTCGTAGGTTTCTTGCCGGCCGACGACCCGCGCATCAAGAATACGGTGGCGGCGATTGAGAAGCATCTGGTGACTGACCGATTGGTGGCGCGGTATAACCCGCTTACTTCCGTCGATGGCATGAAGGGCAGCGAAGGAGCTTTTCTCGCCTGTAGCTTCTGGCTGGCAGACAATTATGTCTTGCAAGGACGCCTGGACGAGGCGCGCTCCCTTTTCGAACACCTCTTGACTCTGCGTAATGACGTAGGTTTGTTATCAGAGGAGTACGACCCTAAAGAGGGGCGCCAGCTTGGCAATTTTCCGCAGGCTTTCTCTCATCTTTCACTGGTGAACACCGCCCACAACATATCGGGGCATGCCGAAGGCAAACCGATGAAGCAACATTCCCGGCGCTGATATGCCTCTTACCAGCGTTGCCGTGAACGCAGCCCCATAATATATGAGCTACGTGGTGACGGCCATGCCAGGCATAGAGTCCGAACGCTTGATCAAGGTGCAGCGGCCCGAACTCGAGATGCCGGAATGTCCGGGCGAACTCCTGCTCCGGCGATTCTATTGCGCGCCATCGCAGCTAGCCTCGTGTAGCCCCATTTAGCAAGTTTTCTTCCCGCGCTCAGGCCAACATCTCAGGAACTTGTAGCCTAATCAAGATGTGACGCTGGATTTACTCGGCATGCTGAGAACAACCGGCAAGGTGGCAGACGCAACATCCGGCCTTAGATCAGCTCTCTTGAAAGTGCTTACTCCTTTATGGAAGAAGAAGGACATGACTATAGTTCCGTTCACGGTTTCCGGAAAGGCGCAGGATCCAAAGTTTGCGCCTCTCCTATCAAAAAGATAAAATTTTGGTCGAATACTTGGGCTCATGGGGATACAGAAATGAACGAGTTGATCGGAGGAGGAAGTACGTTGGGCTGGGTGGCCGTGAAGGCGCTCTTGCTTTATCTCACAGCGGTATTCGGCTTTCGACTGGGTGAGCGCCGAACGCTCGCCGAAATGTCAGCCTTTGATTTCATCGCGGCTGTCGCTGTCGGTGCAATTGTTGGTCGCGTACCGAATGCGAGTACGACAAGCTATCTGGCCGGCGCGGTCACGCTTGTCACCGTGCTCCTTGCACACCGGGTCGTAGCGAAACTGCGGCAAGTTCCGGGAATCGCCCTCGTGTTCGATCATCCGCCTCGGGTCCTGGTATCCAACGGGAAGCTGTTGGACTCCCAACTGCGGCGATCTGGCTTGACAAGAGACGATCTATACGGCCTTCTCCGGCAGCACGGGGTTCTGGAGCTGAACGATGTCCACCTGGTCATCTTTGAACAGCGCGGAAAAATATCGGTCATACGGCGAGCTGATTTTGGCGACTCAGAACCGGAACTTCTCCGGGACATACGCGTAGAATAATGCCCTGGTTTGACGAGCAAGCAAAATCCATCATTCAGGCCATTGCACGGGGCGTTGAATTTGCCGCCGCACTCATTATTGCGCTCGCTGCCATCGAAGCGACAATCAAGGCGGGTCTCATCTTCTTACGCCGTAGAAGCCCCGGAACGGCCAAGAACGAAGTGAGGATGACATTGGGCAGATGGCTCGCAGTCGCCCTGGAATTTGAGCTTGCAGCCGACATCCTCAATACGGCGGTTACGCCGACATGGAATGATATCGAGAAACTAGCGGCCATTGCCGCTCTCCGGACCGCACTGAACTACTTTCTCGAGCGCGAAATCAGAGCAGAGAGCGCTCCGGCGCAGAGGATTGCCGAGCAAGACCTCAACCGGAGCAATCCGCTATAAGAGAATGTCTCCAAGAACGGCAGTACTTGAACAGACACAGCTCAGTTCACGAGTGGCAAAATGTGACATGACACAACTAGAATCTAATTCGCCAAAGCGCCACGGACCATTGAATGTATCGCTCACGCCCGAGCTACGACGAATGGTGGATAAAAACGTGGCAACTGGCCTTTATCAAACCATTCGAAGATGGCGTCCAAAAAATATGTCCAGATCAGCCGGAAAATCCGTACCCTCGTTTGTTTCATAGGCACATAGCATGCGAGACGGCAGGTCACAAGGGAGTTTTCCCCAACCCCTAGTGCAACTCCCCAATAAAACTCCCTTGTGGCCCTCGCAAAAATACAGAACACGTAGCGAACCATGACAGCGGCGGCCAAGGCCATTGCGTACGGGACGGCGGCTTGGGAAGCGGACCAGGGGGAGCATACGGCTGATACCAGGCTGATCCTCGATCTCTACGACCGTGAACAGCTTTCATTGCGGCGATATCTTATATATCTTGGCGTGGATGCAGCAACCGCCGAAGAGACGGTTCAAGAAAGTTTTCTTAGACTGCATCAGCATCTGCTGGCAGACGGCGACCGGAGTCACCTTCGGGCTTGGCTCTACCGGGTGGCGCATAACCTGGCGAGGAACGCCCAAACCTCTTCCGGCACCACTAAGACAGATTCATTGAACGACCTCGCTGCGGAGATAAGCCCAGTTGCAAGCGCAGTTTCAGCCGAAGAAGAACTGCTTGCGCGTGAACAACAAATGCGGCTGCAATCTGCCATCGGCCGCTTGAGTACGGCGCAGAGAGACTGCGTTGTGCTGCGCTCTCAAGGCCTCAAATACCGTGAGATCGCGGAGGCGCTTAGCCTTTCGATCTCGACAGTAGCAGAGAACGTACAACGCGGTCTCGAGAATTTGAAGGAAGCATTATGAAGGATTGGGATCATCTTGACAATGGGTTGCTGATCCAGTTTTTGGACGGTGAATTATCAGGCGCAAGCGAGTTTGCAAAGGTGCGAACTCACTTGGCCACGTGCGTGACCTGCCGGCGGAGACGCGACGAGTTCGCCGGACTGTCTTCCGAGATAGAACGACTGGTTGACTCCGTGCCCGTCCTTGCCAGATCGGAAGCACGACGAGAGCTTGGCCGGGCGCTAGTACGGAAAGAAGGAGCTGAGGGCGGCTCGCAAAGCCCCGCGCAGACAATGCGCCGGTTTGTCTGGGCCATGGCAGTTGCGGCTTCGCTCGCACTGGGTATTTTGTTGGCGCCGCTCCTGCATACAGGCATTCGGCCTAAACCGCTCCCAGCCGCCCAATCTAAGATCGCGTCGCTAGAAGTAGACGGCGAGAACTTTATCCTTGTCCCTTACTCGAACCCGGATCTACCTTTGAACGCGCCTCGTGTTGTAGAAATGGAGGTCCCGGCTTCTTCGCTGGCCGCAGCGGGCATCTTTCTGCAACCGGCCGCGAATGGATCCGAGGATCGTACCGTTGCCGCTGACGTGCTGTTGGGCATGGATGGACAGCCGCTCGGAGTCCATCTTCTCAGCGCCGATTGAAAGCGCGCCTGGTATCAGTAATTTTCAGGAGATTACTTATGAAATGTCTTCCGTTGTTGGCAGCAGGTATTTTTGCCGTTCTCGTTCCGCTTTCCGCTCAGACGGAGGGACCTCAAGGAGGCCCTCCGCCTTCGGCGCATGGCTTTGGAGGACCCGGTCCTATGGGACACATGGGTCCGATCGGCCACATGGGAATGCCCTTCGGCAAAATCGTAAAGGGGGCGCCCTATTCGGCTGACGTCAACACTTCGTCCACTCAAACGCTGGCCGACGGCAATACAATTAGCCGGACGACCACCGGGCACGTGGCACGGGACAACCAGGGTCGAACGTACTTTCAGCAAAATATTTCGGGCGGTCCCTGGGCGGAAAAGGGATCGCCGGCAATTACATTCTTGGCAGACCCCGTAGCTGGATACACTTACATTTTGAATGCGAACACTAAGATCGCCATGCGGCGAATATTCAAGCCGAGAACGGGCGGGCATGCGCCACCTGCACCGTCTGATGGAACGGCGGCTCCGGATTCTAAAGGCCGTGCCGAGGCCGACCTGGGCCAACAAGTCATCAACGGGCTTAGCGCGACCGGCAAGACTATTACACGCACGCTACCAGCAGGCACCATTGGAAACTCGCAACCGATTGTTGAAAAGAGCGAAATCTGGACTTCACCGGACTTGCAGGTAGTCGTCCTTTCAAAGCACAGTGACCCCCGTTCGGGTCAATCAACTTATACCTTGAACAATATTCAACGTGGCGAGCCGAATGCCGCTTTGTTCCAGGTTCCTTCGGACTACACTATTCAGGATGCTCCGGCGCCTTCAGCACGTCCCCGCGAGCGGCAGTAATCTCAGCGTAGGTGGCTCATACGGCTCACCCAGCGGAGATACTCCCATAGCGATGCTCGTTCGCTCGAGATGAACTGGAAAAACATTTTTGCGGTAATGGAATCTGCTGGTATGCCTGAGTAGGTTTCAATCCGCCACCGCACGTAAGGCGAATGCCAGGGCCGTAGACGATATCCTCGTGAAGCGATCCAGAGGAATCGCAGCATCAAGGCCGCTGGGCGGACGAGCTAACGAGCGATGAGCCAGCGGCTCGTTTGGAGTTGTCAATCTCGGGCGTCGCGTAGTAGCCGGAACGTGTACGAACCACCGGCCTACCGGGCGCGTCCACCGTGACTTTGATCTGGCGATAGCTGCCGTCGAGAGCCTGGATCGATGGCGTATAAGCGATCGTGTACTGGCTACGGATATCGCGCGCCACCTCAACGGCTAACGCCTGAACTTCGCTTACCTCTTTCGGATAGAACGCAAGACCGCCGGTGGCGCTAGTCAGTTCGTTGAGTGCGCGCCGGGCTTTGGCAGCGTCGTGCTTCTCCTCCTCCGTGAACAGGCCGATAGCGTAAATCAGAGTGTCGCTCTGATTGGCTCGCGCAACTACTTTTTCGAGCGACATATTGCTGGCGTTGTCATTGCCGTCAGTAATAATCAGCAGCACCTTCTTGTCTTTGTTGGCGTTTTTCGCCGTGTAATCGAGCGACATGCTGATGGCATCCCGCATGGCCGTTCCCCCGCGCGAATCGATGCGCGCCAATCCCTGTTCGAGCTTATGCAGGTCGTTAGTAAATGGCACATCGAGGTAGGCATCGTCATTGAAATTAACAATGAACACTTCATCCTGTGGATTTGAATTGCGCACCATCTCGAGAGCGGCCGCTTCCACCCGGCTTCGTTTAGTGCTCATGCTCCCGCTGTCATCGATGACGACGCCGAGCGAGACAGGCACATCTTCACGCCGGAATATCTTCACCTGCTGAGGCTGCCCGTTTTCGAAGACTTTGAAGGCACGCCCGTTCAGATTGGTTACCAGCTTTCCTTTCTTATCCGTTACGCTGGCATGCAGAACCACCAAGCGCGTATCGGAGCGAAATTGCGCATGAAGACCAAGAGATAGTGCGATTGCCGCAGCACCGGCAACTAGGCTATTGCGTAGGCGCATAGTATCCAAGCCGGAAATATGCCTTCAGCGGTGGCAGGCCACGTGGCTGATTCAGTTTCACCTGGACACGGCGGTATTTCCCGTCCCGCTCCCGGTTCTTCGGCGTGTAGCCGAGGATGTACTCGTTCCTCAATTCGACACCAATCTTAGCCGCAATATCGGGCAGCTCCGCGACATTCTCGACGGCGTACTCGCGCCCGCCGGTCTGATCGGCCAATTCATTCAGCAAGCCCGGCCCGGCCGCCTCTTCTGGCGTTCTGCCCCGATTTCCCATACCTTCGAAAATCCCGATCGCGAAGATCTGCACGTCCGCTTCACGTACAGCACTCTTGATCTCGGTCTCAGTGTAGCGGCTCGCATTGTCGCCGCCGTCAGAGATAATCAGCACTGCCTTGCGAGGATTACGAGCCTTTTTCATTTCGTGCATCGCCAGATATACGCTATCGAGCAACGCCGTACGTCCTTTCGACTGAGTAAAGGTCAGGGTGCTCTGGATCTTATCGGTATCGGTGGTGAAGGGCACGCTCAATTCGGGGCGGTCGTTAAACTGGACGAGAAAGAATTCGTCGGACGGGTTTGCAGTCTTGAAAAACTCTGCGGCGGCCTGCCGCGATTTCTGCAATTTTTGTCCCATGCTTCCGCTAGTATCGAAAACAAGCCCTATCGAGATGGGCGCATCTTCGGCGGAGAAATCGGTTATTTTCTGCTCCACTTTATCTTCATAAAGACGGAAGTGCTCTTTCTCCAAGCCGGTCACAAAGCGGTTCAGCGGATCCGTTACCGTGACATTGATTAAGACCAGCGTACGGTTAACCCGAATGTCGACCGATCGCGAGCCAGCAGCGGGACCTGGCTCGTTCGCCTTGCGGCTCAGGATCGCAACAGGCTCGTCCAGGGGCGCGGAACTGGCAGGGTTGGTCGGCGGACCGCCGGATGCACTGTTGACCTGGGCAAACAGCAGCCCTCCGGCCGCACATAGAACCAGTCCTGCTGCAGCTCTAAAACAAGCGGGATGGAGGGAACGCCTGAACCGGACGCTCGGGGGAAAATCGCGGGACAGGTTACGCGTCCGCATGCAAGATAGTACTTTCTGAACTAAATCATAGCATCGGAAAATGAGATCCCGGTTGTCGTCTTGCTAACGCTGAATGCGGGCCGAACCGCCCTTGGCAAAACTTCGCACTTGTTCGAGCGTGGCCATTGTAGTATCACCCGGAAATGTGGTCAGCAGCGCTCCGTGGGCCCATCCGAGCTTGACTGCTTCTTCGTCTGGCTCGCCCGTCAGTAGTCCATAGAACAGGCCCGCCGCAAAGCCATCTCCTCCGCCCACCCGATCATATACATCCAGTTCCGCCGTCGGAGCAACGTGCGTGTTTCCGTTTATCCACGCCACCGCGCTCCAACTGTGACGGTTTGTCGAATGGACTTCGCGTAAGGTGGTCGCGACAACCTTCACTTGCGGGTGTTTCTTGCGCACATTATCAATCATGCTGAAGAACGCGCTTGGATCGAGCTTGGATTTCGCAGCAACCTCCGGTCCGGGAATACCAAGACCTTTTTGCAGGTCTTCTTCATTGCCCACCAGCACGTCGACGTTCTTGACGATGCGATCAATGACTTCGACCGCCTTCTTTGCACCCCCAATCACGTTCCATAGCTTCTCGCGGTAATTCAGATCGAACGAGATTACGGCGCCCGCTTCCTTGGCTGCCTGCATTCCTTCTAGGATCACTTCGGAGGTCGTGCTGGAGAGCGCAGCAAAGATGCCGCCGCTGTGGAACCAGCGAACTCCGCCTTCGAAAATCGCGCCCCAGTTGAAATCTCCCGCCTTCAGCTTGGCTGCTGCTTCATTGCAACGGTTATAGAACACAACCGGAGCTCGAACGCCTTGACCCCGGTCGCTGTAAACGGTCGCGATGTTGGGGCCGGAGACGCCGTCGTGTTTGAAATTCTTGTAAAACGGGGTCACGCCCATGGCGCGCACGCGCTCCGCCACCAAATCGCCGATCGGATAATCGACCATGGCGGTCGCCACGCCCGCCTTCATGCGGAAGCAATCGGAAAGATTCGCGGCCACGTTGAACTCGCCTCCGCTCACATGAATCTTGCACTCGGTCGCTTTACGGAACGGAATGATACCTGGATCGAGGCGGTTTACCAAGCCACCGATCGACACGAAATCCAGCGCTCCATCCTGCCTTATCTTTAGTCCTTCACTCATTCTTTTCTCCTGCTTGGTTGATCCCGCTTCGCTGCAAAATATTACCGGGCAAAACCCGGACTCAAGCGTTATAAGTTCCCGACGAAACGCGTCCGCCGCGGCCGGTCCAATTGGTATGGAAGAACTCGCCGCGAGGCTTATCCACACGCTCGTAGGTGTGGGCGCCGAAGAAGTCGCGCTGCGCCTGCAAAAGATTCGCGGGCAGACGTTCCGTACGGTACCCATCATAAAAGGCAAGCGCGGTTGAGAACGCCGGCGTGGGTACACCGAATCCAATTGCATGAATGATGGCGTGCCTCCAGGCTGTCTGATAGTTGTTCAGCACGTTTGCGAAGAAATCATCTAGCAGCAGGTTAGTGAGCTTCGGGTTCTTGTCATAAGCGTCCTTGATCTTCGCGAGGAAACGGCTGCGGATGATGCATCCGCCGCGCCACATTAGCGCAATGCCGCCCATATTCAGATGCCAGCCTTGCTCTTTTCCCGCTTCGCGCAACAGCATGTAGCCCTGCGCGTAGGAGATCATCTTCGAACAATAAAGTGCCCGGCGTACATCTTCTATAAAAATTTTTCGATCCTGCAAATCGATGCGGTGCTTCGGTCCTGTCAGAACTTTCGAGGCAGCGGTTCTCTCGTCCTTCAAGGCAGAAAGACACCTGGCGAACACGGCCTCGCCGATCAGCGTGACAGGCATACCGAGATCGAGCGCGCTGATGGCGGTCCACTTGCCGGTACCCTTTTGACCGGCAGTGTCGAGAATTTTGTCGATCATGGGCTGGCGACCTTCATCGGCTTTTTTGGCGAGAATCTCGGCGGTGATTTCGATCAGAAAGCTATCGAGTTCGCCTTTATTCCAATCGGCGAATACTTCCTGTAGTTCGTCCGCGCTCAGCCCCAAACCGTCCTTGAGCAGTTGATACGCTTCGCAGATCAGTTGCATGTCGCCGTATTCGATGCCGTTGTGCACCATCTTTACGTAATGGCCCGCGCCATCTTCGCCGACCCAATCGCAGCATGGAGTGCCATCTTCGACTCTTGCGGCAATGGACTGGAAGATATCCTTGACATGCGGCCAAGCCTCGGGATTTCCACCGGGCATGATGGACGGACCGTGGCGCGCGCCTTCTTCTCCGCCCGAAACGCCGGTGCCGATGAACAGAATGCCCTTTTCGTTGAGAGTCTTGGTGCGGCGATTGGTATCGGGGTAATGAGAATTGCCGCCGTCGATGATAATGTCGCCTTTTTCCAGATGCGGGACGATCTGTTCGATCATCGAGTCGACTGTCTCGCCAGCTTTCACCATCAGCATGACGCGACGGGGCTTCTTTAAAGCGCTTATAAGTTCTTCGATCGAGTGTGCGCCGGCAACCTGGGTTCCCTTTGCCTCGTCCTTGATGAAGTCATCAACCTTGGACACCGTGCGGTTAAAGACAACCACGCGGTATCCGCAATCGTTCATATTCAATACCAGGTTTTGGCCCATCACGGCAAGACCGATCAAGCCGATATCGCAGCTCGCGTTTTGCATGTAGCTCCTAAAATTCCGCAGACTAGATTTTAGACCTGCATCAATTCTTTCAGACGCAGATATCCGCTACGGCTCACCGGAATTTTACTCCCTCCGGCTAAAACCGCTATGCGTGTGTCCTTGGTATACGGCTCGACCTTGGCGATACGTTCCAGGTTGACCAGGTAGGAGCGGTGGACGCGCACAAAGCGTGATGGGTCGAGAGAAGCCTCAAGATTAGAGATCGTTTGCTGCTTCAAATGCAGCTTGCCCCGCGTATGCAGAGCAACATAGTCGTCTTGGGCCTCCGCGTAATCGAGTTGATCCGCAGGGATCACGTGCAGGCTGGTCCCATCCCGGATCACTAGGCGCTGCGCGTATTGTCCGGGCGGAGTGGCGGCTTGACGCAACTCGCTGGCACTCACGCTCGGCTGCATCTTGCTTGCGATGCGCTGTCGAACCCGGGCGAGCGCTGTTTTGAAGCGCTCGATATCGAACGGCTTCAACAAGTAGTCGACGGCGGAGGCGTCGAAAGCCTTGGTTGCGTATTGATCGTAGGCAGTGACGAACACCACGGCTACTTCGCTGGCGATTAATTCGAGGACTTCGAAGCCGTCCAGCTTGGGCATCTGAACATCCAGGAACAACAGGTCGGGCTGGTGCTCGGCCACGAGCTTAACGACATCGAATCCGTTGGCGCACTCGGCTACGATCTCGATGTCGTTCTCCTTTTCCAGGTACTCGCGCAAAAGTTGGCGAGCCAAGTCTTCGTCATCGACGAGGATGGTCCGAATCGTCATCGGTTCAGCGGCTCCCATTGCACACCCACGGAAGAAGAAGAACCACTCGATAGAGAGCAGGTTGTATATCGATTTCCAGCTTGCCAGCGCTTCCATAGCGGGCGTGAATTCGGTTTCGGACGCCCAGCAATCCGAAGCCAGTCTTTTGGGCCGGGGGCGCATCCGGATCGAATGGATTCTCAACGGTGACGCGCAATTGGTCATTCGAGTGCTCGCCGAACACCGCGATCTCTCCTCCATCTGTTAGCGTGGCGATCCCGTGCTTGATCGCATTCTCGACCAGCGGCTGAACCAATAGCGGAGGCACCTCGCAATCCTCGCAGCCGTCCTCCAGGCACTGTTTGATCCGCAACTTCTGGCCGAACCGCACGCGCTCCACATCGAGGTAGCTCTTGGTCAGGGTGAGCTCCTCGGCGAGTGGAATGCTCGTCCGCTCGCCGAGACGCAGCGAGTTGCGCAGGAAATCGGAGAGTGCGATGCACATCTGGCGCGCTCGTGCCGGATCGATGCTGGTGAGAGCGCTGATCGAGTTCAGGCTGTTAAACAAAAAGTGCGGATTGACTTGCGCTTTGAGCGCTTTGATTTCCGCTTCTCGAGACAAGATCTCGGCTTTCTGCGAGCTTTCAAGCGCCAGGATCAGATAGTGAAGAATAATCGAGAGCAGATAGATAATCGAGAACATGCCTGCCATAGCGGGTACGCCGGGGTAGAACCTTATTTCGATTCCTGAGAAGAAATGCTTGAGCGTCCATAACCACAGATGGCTTAGCATCATTACTACGGTGCTGGCGCACATCGATGCCAGAAGAAAAGTGAGCGCCAGTTGCCAATCAGGCGTCGTTTTCAGGTCGAGCGAACGGCAGACATACCAAGCCGAAAGACAAACGAAGGCAAGCAAAATCGTTACGGGAACAATGACTGCGAAGACTTCGCCCCAATCCAGAGCCGAGGAACTTCGGAGCACTATGGCCAGCATCAGGCCAATAGGAACCCAGCCCATCAAATAGCCGGAGAGAATGCGCCGGTTTCGAAAGATCGGATGCAAGCTAATCCTCAATCTCGACTGAACTGAATATTGAGACTCCGGTAATCACAAGCACGGGGGCGTCGGGTCCGCTATTGGGGGGAATCGTTTTGTCTTCGAAGTTTCCGAGAATACCAGCGCCGCTGACATGCACCCGCCAGTTTTGAGGCGCTTTGATCTTAATTGAACCGAAGATCGCATTCACATTGAGAACGGCGGAAGTGGCAGGAGGAGCGATCAGAGAACGCCTCAAATCCATCTCGATGTTCCCGAAGATGGTCATCAGATCTCCACCCTGGAAGGCGAAGCTTTCAAGTTTGCGTTTTAAGGAGCCGAAAATGACGAAGTCGTTCACTGAATTCCGGTAATCGCCTCGCGCGTCGCCCGGAACGGAACCCGCGACTTCCGGTAGAGCTTTGCGGGAGGATTCGAGCACGCTAAGCAGCGCAGCGAATCCGGCAGCAATCAAAATGAGCGAAAGCGGCCAACTGCCGTCATGCTTACGGATATGAATCCATCCGAGGTTCAGCAACAGAAACAGGCACCCGAATACAACCAGGAAAACTCCCCACACGCGAGCGCTCGCATTTCTGGCGTGAGTGAAGCTTCCGATTCCGCCCAATATCGGCAGCACCGGCCACAACTCCCAGACATCGTAAATGGGAAGGATGCCCAGGTTGCTTAGAAAGAGCAGAACTCCGGCGGCGATCAGAACGACCGAGAAGAAGAGACGACCGCGGGTCTTACTCCTGCGGTAAAGGAACTGCCGCTCTTGGAGGTTGGTATGCGGAAGCCACCAATCGTCCCGATTATTGGGAGGCTCAGACATTCCGGGCCCCGTCGCGGGTGCCAGGAGAGGCTCTCAGTTTGGACGCTGGTTCTTCGTCGCTGGACGTCAGAAGATCGCTGAGCCCGATCAGGATCAGGGCTACCGGCCATAGGTTCTGGATTCGATCCAAAGACAAGATTCCCGCCGAATCGCCCCCGATCAGTATGAGTCCGGTCAGCAACAAGATCACTGGCACGATTAAGCTCTCCAATTCACTGCGTTTCATCATCATCCCTCGATTCGATACTAGGGGCGATGGCGTTTCCATTCACGGGCTAATCGGCGAATTGCTTTTAGCCGCCGACGAAGGGCGCTTATGATAGGCGGATGCCGCCGCAACTGGTCTTGTTTGCCGCGCTGAGCGCAGCTTCCTGGGTTTCACAGAGCAGTCCCACCCAGGCGAGCTTGCGCGGGCTGGCGGTCGTTTCGCCCCGAGTGATTTGGGCAAGCGGCACAAACGGCACCTGGCTCATGACCCGCGACGGCGGCAGCCACTGGAAAACGGGAAGTGTCCCGGGGGCCGAGAAGCTGGATTTTAGAGATGTGGAAGCTCGGGATGCGCAACACGCGATTCTGCTTTCGAGCGGAGAAGGCGCGAACTCGCGAATTTACCAAACGAACTCGGGCGGGGCGAACTGGGAGCTGCTCTTCACGAATCCTGATCCGAAAGGATTCTTCGACGCGGTTTCGTTTTGGGACCGGCGTCACGGGATTGTGCTGGGCGATCCGATGGATGGCCATTTCGTGATCTTCACAACAGTTGATGGCGGGAAATCCTGGGAACGGCAGAAGACACCGGCGGCGCTGCCCGGCGAAGGTGCCTTTGCGGCGAGCGGGACGACCTTGGCAGTGTTCGGAAGCCATGATACTTGGTTTGGGACAGGCGGAGCGGGTCGGGCGCGCGTATTCCGTTCCAGCGACGGCGGGAGGAGCTGGATAGCAGTTGCCGCGCCCGTGAGGGCTGGGGCCGCTTCGGCTGGCATCTTTTCGCTGGTGTTTACGGACCGGAAGCATGGCGTTGCGGTGGGCGGGGACTACAAATTACCAAACGAACTCGCTGAAACGATCGCTTTGACCCGCGATGGGGGCCAGACCTGGCAAAAGCCGCCAGGGACGGGGCTGGGCGGCTACCGATCTGCGGTGGCGGCGGTCCCCGGCAAGCCGGGTGAGCTGATTGCGGTCGGCGTGACTGGGTCATCCGTTTCGGACGACGGAGGCGGGACCTGGCGGACCATTCCAAGCTCCGGCCTTAACGCAGTCGCCGGGGCTGCACCCGGTTCGATTTGGGCCGTTGGGGCGCACGGAGCGATTGCGAAGCTGAGCGACAAATGAGGGAACGAAGCCAGGATTGCAGGGATGATACAGTTTCGGTAGTTAAATCATGATCAGGCACAAGAAGCTCATTTTTGCCGTGGCGCTCGGCTGGTGTTCGAGCCTGTGTGCGGCACCGCCAGTGCAAACCGCAAATGGCTTGGTGGAAGGAAAGACCAGCGCCGACGGGAAGGTTCGTATTTTCGAGGGCATACCGTTCGCCGCGCCTCCAGTTGGCGATCTCCGCTGGAGGGAACCGCAGCCCGCAGCGAATTGGGACGGCGTACGGAAAGCGACGGAGTTTGGGGCGCGTTGCATGCAGTCCAACATTTTTCCAGATATGGTATTTCGCGATCAGGGTCCGAGCGAGGACTGTTTGTATCTGAACGTCTGGACGTCCGCCGTAGATGCGAACGCGAAACTTCCGGTGATGGTCTGGATTCACGGCGGTGGGTTCGCGGCCGGCGCGGCATCCGAGCCGAGACAGGATGGCGAGCACCTCGCGGAAAAGGGCCTGGTAGTGGTCAGCCTCAATTACCGTCTCGGCGTCTTCGGATTTTTTGCGCATCCGGGGCTCGCGAAAGAGTCGGGCCACCATGCAGCGGGCAACTATGGCCTTATGGACCAGACGGCAGCGCTGGCTTGGGTGCAAAAGAACATCGCGGCTTTTGGCGGAGATCCGCAGGAGGTCACGATTTTCGGCGAATCGGCGGGGTCGTTTTCGGTGTGCGCGCAAATTGCATCGCCGCTGACGAAAGGGCTATTCGAGCGGGCGATCGGGGAAAGCGGGGCGTTCTTTGGACCCACGCTTCCCGCGAAATCGCTGGAGAAGACGGAACAGGTGGGCGTCAGTTTCGGGGAGTCGATCGGAGCCGGATCACTCGAAGCATTGCGGGCGAAGTCGGCGGAAGATCTCCTGAAAGCGGCCGCCAAATACCACGATTTTCGATTTGTGCCCAATGTCGACGGCTACTTTCTGCCTGAAGACGTGTACTCGATCTATGCGGCTGGAAAGCAGCGGAGCGTCCCACTTTTGGCGGGCTGGAACGCAGATGAGGGCAGCTATCGAGGATTCTTCAAAGACGCGCAGCCGACGGTGCCGAATTACCTGGCGCGCCTGCATGAGCTGTTTGGGAAGGAAGCCGACGCGGTATTCAAACTTTACCCGGCAGCAACGGACGAACAGGCGAAGCGCTCGGCGCAGGATCTGGCGGGAGATCAGTTCATCGGCTACTCGACCTGGAAGTGGATTGAGATGCAGAGTGCTACCGGAGGCGCTCCGGTGTACCGGTACCGGTTTGAAGACGCCCCGCCAATCGGGCCGGACGAGAAAGATCTGAAGGCCGCCGAGTGGCGCGGCGCGTATCATTCGTCGGAGATTGAGTTTGTGTTCGAGGACCTTGCCTCGAAGCATCTGCCCTGGCGACCGGGAGATCGCAAGTTATCGGAAGAAATGGCGAGTTACTGGACTAACTTCGCGAAGACGGGAAGTCCGGACGGTAATGGGCTACCTCGTTGGTCGGCATACATGAAGCAAGACGGCTACCAAGTGATGCATCTCAGCCCGGAGCCGCACGCGGCCGCAGATACGCAGAGGGCGCGTTACGAGCTGCTGGATTCGATGATTTCGTACGAGCCGAGTTCGAATAACTCACTGGAGCGGCGTGACCGTTAATTGCAATTGCCCCTTCCGATGCGGGATCGTCGAGAGTGTCGAGAGTAAGGTGAGCAGCGCGTAATCTGTCTATCTGGAGCATGTGATTGGGCGAGCAAGCCTTTTGTCGGGTTGTGTTTCAACGAACGAGGCTTAAGCAAATACAGTCGCACCGGTAGTCGCGGCCGTCTGATTCGCGGCTGCACTTACAATAAGGCTCAAAGTCGATGGCAGTCCCTCGCGGACGCCCTGAGTTCCGCGTGAGACGTACGGGTTGCCTGGGACGGCTGTAGACGTGTCCAGGCCGAGTATTTGGAATGACTGTCGGACTGTCTACGACTACCTCGTCCACCCAACCCCCTCTTCGACGATCTGCCCAAAGCACCTTGTGCACGACATGCCATCCAAGGCGGTCCTGCTGCCGCTTAGGCAGTCCGAGACCGGAAATCGAGGCGACACTATAGATGTTCCGCGGCACCGCCCCACTCCTCCGGATGCGTATCCGCCACCGATTGCGAAAACGTCCATGAGTGGCCCGCCAAGTCATCAGCGTTATATTGCCGTTCGCCGTACGGGTGAGTTACGGGAGATTGGGTAATCCGCGCACCATGATTTTTCGCCCGGTTGCAGTGGGCATCCGCATCCTCGACACGAACAGTGACTGAATGTCCTATTCCCAGCGGCGCGTTCATCTCGTCCGGGCGCATTTCCCTCGCGATCACGGCTCCATCTCCCACATTCAATTGCACGCGGTGATTGCCGATGCTCATGCGCACGGTAAATCCGAACGCGTCACACAGCCAGGCTGCAGCCTGATTCACATCTGGATACGCCAGCACCGGAATCACGTTAGCTCGAGGAATCGATCGGTTCGACAGCATCTTGTTCCTCCTGCATCATTATGCAAATGCGGATACCAGACTTTCTGCCGCAATGCGACTAGCGCTCATTGCAGAGTTCATCTGCGTGTTCTAGCCACTACGCGCGACAGAACGCCGGTCAGCAAGCGCATATTCATAACGCGCGAGCAGCCAAACGCCTTGCGCGCGCCCGAAGATCTATACCGCTTCCAGAGCTCGTGCATAGTCGACGATACTTCCATTACTCGGATTGTGAAGGGTAACTCGTGATACGACCGCGGCTGCACGCCGGCGCGGGTTATAACGGGCAAAACCGATGTTAGGTTAGGTCCGGCGACGGCGCACCGCGCCGGCGCCCGCGAGAAGCCCAGAAGCAATCAGAATTATGCTCGAAGGCTCGGGCGTTGTACTCCCCGCTGTGCTGACCACCACGTTGTCGAGCAAGAGACCGATATTCCCCGGGACATCGCTAGCAAACAGCAGTCGGCCCGGTGTTGTGACTGCAACGGGCGCGTTGAGGACCACACCGCTGCTAAAGTCCCCGCTCGCTAGTGTGAACGTTTTGTCGTAGTTGCCGAGAGTAACCGTGACTGATGCAGTGCTTCCCCGTTGGTCGCCGATCAGGTCGAAGCTTAGCAGGTAGTTGCCCGCTGCGAATACCATATTGGATTGCATTTGCCCCTGCGGGTTCCCACCACTGCCGTTCATGTCAACGCAATTTCCGGATTCCGGCCCATTGCATAGGCCGAAAAATCCGACTCCGACGATGTCGACGTTGGTGCCGTTGATGGTCGAGAAAGCGCCCGCCGAAGTCACCGCAAGACCCTGGGATAGCTCGTCAAAGTTCTCACTCAATACTGTTGTGGCGTGAAGAACGGGTTGGAGACAAAACGTGAGCAGTCCGAAACAGAACAGGAGATTTTTCATGGTTGAGATTATACCTTCCCTTCACGACCACCGTCGGCCGCTATGGATACGTTAGATCTCGCGCCGCCAAATCCCAAAAAGCGACCATACGTTGAAACAGGTAAGAGTGAATCCGATCGTCTCAATGCATATACCCGTTCAAAATTCAAGAATGCCGGCCAATAAACGATGAGAAGGTCGGGCCGCTCACGTGGGGCGTGTGGATGCGAAAGAAGTGAAGCTGTAATGTACCGTTCGCGCTCGTCGAATGCTCGGCGGATCCGGACAGCAGATCGTTACCGAGGTTAGTCTAGAGCGATCACATCGCCTTTCGCGCCTGAACCTGTGTCAGGACGCAGCTCCTGCAGGCTGCTCAGGGGTAAACAGATTACCCCTCAGGGTCTTCCCGGTACGGCCAAACCCGCCTAAGCTGGGCTGAGTAAGGGTGAAAACAACATGAAACGCAGAGACTTCTTGAAAACTACCGGCACACTCACAGGCGGCTGCTGACTGGGCTTGGCAGAGCGACCGCAAACAGCGAACAGCCTGTTGACGGCCCGCAGCCCGACATCCTTTTCTTCCTCGTGGACGAATTGCGCTATCCGACGGTCTTTCCGGACGGCATAACAACCCCGGGAGAATTCTTGAAGAAGCATATGCCGAATCTCCATAAACTCTGGAGGGCAGGGGTCAAATTCGGGAACTATCACACCGCGGCAAACGCTTGCACGCCGGCTCGCGGCACTCTCATCACCGGTCTTTAGTCACAGCAGAGTTGGCTGCTCACCACCATTCTTTCCACGCCCTCGCCGAATCCGGAATTGTGAAACTGGAGCCGGTTTTGAACACTCATTATCCGACCTATGGTAAGTTGCTGCGCGGCCTCGGTTACACCACGCCATATTTCGGCAAGTGGCATGTCTCGATCCCGCAACAAGCAACCGGATTAGACGCATACGGTTTCGATTGCTATACCTATCCCGACCCAACCGGCAGTAATTTGCAGGGCACTTACGGAAGCGACCTGTATCCGACTCAGCCGCCGCCTCCGGACAAGACCTACCTCAGCGACGCCGACGTCGCAACCGCAGCTATCAAATTTATGCGAGGATTCAAACCGAACGACACGCCGTGGTGCATGACGGTAAGTTTCGTGAATCCGCATGATCGGGAGTTTTTCCCAGCTGGAACAGAATTCAAAACAGTCGCCGATCTCTTTTCTTCGCAGGACACTAATCCGAAAAACCTGACACAGGAGAGTAAGTACGCCGAGAACGCCTTACTTACACGGGGCCAAGACCAGCTGAAGAGTCCTAAATCCTATGGGTATCCGACAGTTCCACCCAATTGGGAATCCTCAGACGATCTGCGAAAAGGTGGAAAGCCGACCACTCAGCTATTTATTAAAGAATTTCAGCAAATGATATGGGGAGGTGCCACGGATGACTCATCCAAAAACACCCCGGCCGACCGAGTTATAGAAGCGTACCCTGCCGAAGAGACCGGATTTGGTGTCGCCAAGATGGAATACACATACTGGCAGCGAGGACTCGACAATTACACACAAATCATGAAAGTTGTCGACGAGCAGATCGGCCGTGTGCTCGATGGATTCCACGATCTACCGCAGAGCATCAGAGAAAATACAGTCATTGTTTTCACGTCGGATCATGGCGAGTACGCTGGGGCTCACGGCTTACTGCACGGCAAACTCGGAAGCGTTTATGAAGAAGCCTGGCGCGTTCCTTTGATCGTCGTCGATCACAGCAGGCGATTCACCGGAGATATCGATACGATCCGAACTGGCCTTGCTTCTTCCGTCGATCTCTCGACCCTTTTGGTAAGTATCGGGAGCAATGGCCCACGCGATTGGATGACGGGTGACCTCGCACGCATCTATGGCAGACGGCTGGACATGATTTCTATGTTAAAGTCTGCGAGCGCGCCGGGTCGTCCATACGTCCTTTATGCCACGGATGAAATCGCGCCCAAGTTCTTCAACTACCTGAACGCCCCGACCCATGTTCTTGGGCTGCGAACGCCAGACGCAAAACTCGGTGTCTCGGGCTGATTGGTTCACGGCTACCAGCAAAATCAACCCAAGTACGGCTCAACTCGAATATTACGACTACTCTACGACCCGTGGCATATTGGAGCTTGAAAACACGGCCACCGATAATGCCCGTGCAGCGCAGCTCTATCGGCTTCTCCTGAGCGAGATCATTCCAAACGAATTGCAGCAGCTTCTACCGCCGTCTCTAGTTCCCTACCAACAACTCGCGAAGATTGCGCACCTGGCGTTCAGCGCCTTCATCGCTAATCTACCCTTAAGTGTCTTTCAGGGCCAGGGACTCGCTGACACACTCGGTTACGGAACAGATTTCTAAGTCCCCGGACAAGAAGGATTCGTTTCTGTCGCCGCGATCCTCCCCGCTCGTCACTCGGGTGCTCGTTACCGCATAGGGTGCGGTCTCCCTTACGCATGCTGGGATTTCGAGTTGACGTCTGCGCCGGTGCTTGCCATCGGATCGCCAAAATGCTTGAGCAGTCGCATGCAGCGAGGATCTGATCGGACAGCGTCGAATGCTGGATCGACAGCCAGGTAAAGTGCACGGAAAGCTCGTTCCCGGAAAGCCCGTTCAATCCAGCGAATCGCTAACTCCCGCTCTCCGATCCGGATTAATAGGTCCGCCAGCATGGTGGAGGGTGCGCGTGGGGAAGAATGCAATAACTTCGTAATCGCGAGCAGTGTGGGTCTTACCCACTTACTTCGGCCTTTATAGGTTGCCGCTACCACCAGTGACCACCTTAAGGACCGCATAAACGGCATCAAATCATCACATTTGCGGTAGTATTTCAGTGCTTCTTCTTGCTGACCGAGTCGATCGTAACAACTTGCAATAATGAGTGACGCCACTGCGCTTCCAGGTAAGATGTCCAGCGCCGAATGGCCTACTTCTATGGCCGTTTGATATCGCCTCTGAAAGTACAGAATCACTGCCATCATCTGCAACGCTTTCGGATTGAGCGGATCGCTCGCCAGCACTGTTTCAAGCTCGTCTTCAGCCTCGTGTAGTTTCCCTAAAGGAGCAAGGCAGGCCATAACGTGGATGAGCGGTAAAAGGATATCAGTCGAGTTCGCCTCTTGCGCCCGTCGAAAGTGTTATTCCGCGGCCTCTGGCTCAAATCTGTTAAAAATAAGGAAGAAGCCCATGGCGATGTGGCTCTCGGAGACGATCGGGCCGAGAGCGAGCGCCTTTTTGCCGCGGTTTCGGCCTTCTCCCACGCTGGCTGGGCGGCCGCCAGATGGTACATCGCGATCAAGCTGTAAGTAAGCGACAGCGCTGCCCAACCTTTAGCGGATTCCGGCTGTTTTTCGAGCACAGCTGCAAAACATCGCTCCGCTTTCTTAATCGACTCGCTGTTGTTCTGGAGCAGATAATGGCGCCCCTGAAGTATCAGGCGGTGAACTCCCGCCTCCGGAAACGCTTCGGCTATTGGAGCCTGTTGGCGCCCGTCCGCCGCGAGCGCTTGCTTCTCCAGATCGACAGCTATGTCGTTTTGCACGGTCCAAATTTCCCGGGAGGCATCCTGCTCGTGATTGCCGGACCAGACAAACTCGTCCGTCTGAGGACAGAACAGCTCTGTACACACCCGTAATGGTCTCGGCGCCCGCGAAACAGGCGCCCCGAACCATGAAGCGAACTTGTAACTGCCGGCCGATGCTGCCGAGGTCCGAGCTCGCCCAGAATGACTGCGGCGCTTCATTCCCGATCAGCCTAAAGATCTTGTTCTCCGCTAATCGGGTAAGAAGCGCATCCCGAAGAAGAATGCCACAGTTCTCCTGACCTGTACCTTCCTCCAGACTGCCGAACGGCAACACTGCAATAGGCACTCGTTCTTCCTGCTCATTTCGGTGTGGCAAGAAACCGAGGAATGTAACTGCCCCGTTCTAGTGAGATCAGGACCGGATCCGCCGGGCCTTCATACGTGTAATATCTCTGCAGCCGGTCCCGCAATCGTCGCATCGCCATCCGGACAACCGGATCCCGTTTGGGATCGAAATCGGTGGAGAGATCGAAGACGTCGATCCCTATTGTCATTTCTTTCAATGTGCTCGCGCGCCCATCGATCGTCGCTTCGACCACGTGCTGCAGCAGATTGCGTAGCTGCTCGGCGCGAGCGAAAGATCGACTCTTCAATACCGTGTCGAGCGCTTTCCTTACGTCATCGCATGAGGGTAGAGACATACGATTGCCTATTTAGTTTAGCTTCGCGCTCTGCAGGGATAAACGTGGGGAGTGGCTTGGCAATCTGCACAAGAGTGCTTATCCGGCAGGGTGTCAGGTACGCGATCGCCCGTGGAATGCTTCTCTCGATTGCACCAAGAAGGGGTTACGAATTGCTGGACTGGATATCTTGTACGAGCCGACTTCGAAGTAAGTCATCGCAATGGCGTTGCGGTTAATTGTAATTGCATCTTCCGCTTCGATGCCGGATCGTCGGACGAGAATAAGATAGTTGGTTGCTTAATTCCCACGATCACGGTCGATTCCCAGACGTTATTTCGGATGATAGGCGCTGGAGCCGGCGAACTGTTCCCTGCTTGATTTTCCATCACGCTGCTGATGTCAGCCGATAGGTGTAGAGAAAGCCGGTCACCGACCTCTTCCAATCTGCGACAGTCGATGTTGACGCCGACATTGATCTGTTGCCACTGAGTACTTACTCCGCTAGTTGAGGCGAAGGGTATTTTCTCACCAGCGCGGATCGAACCTCGCTCCGTGTCGCTGCGGAGGATTATGGAATACGAACGGCTGTTAATCACATGCTCGTTTTCGAGTTCCCGCACCACAAAGTTAAGCTGGTAAAAGCTCTTTGGAGCGCTCTCTGCTGCCTGCGTAGGAGCCGGCTTCTTTTCCGGTGTGTCACCGCTACTCTGCGGTAAGCAGGTCAGTCCTGTCAAAGCTATCACCATCGCCATTCTCAGCATCTTTTCCCCTCCTTTGTAGCTAGCACTATTAAAGCGGCTTGATCTCAATTGGCGTTATTTGGATCGGCTCGATCGGACCGCCGAAAGCAGTCAGTTCGCGTGGAATATCCTTCGCATCACGCGTCGTGAGCTGCAGGAGCGCTCGCTCTTCGCTGCTCATTGGAAACGGCGTCGGGAACTGCGACAGCTTTGGTTCTCCCGATCTCTTCAGCGTTGGCCTTCGCTTAGTCGCGCTCGCCGGGACAATCGCGTAGTCCCGGGCAGGAACCTGTCTCTTCGATGTTTCAACCTTCCTCACTGCAGGCATGCTCGTCCTTGCCGGGTAGGTTCGTACTGAGGCCTTCGGTGTCTGCCACCATAAGAGGCAGCAGATTGCAGCCGCCGTTGTACAGATAGACACCGCAAATGATCTTATTGGGGATGTCGGCACCATCCGTTTGGTCACGCGCTCTAAAACGCGCCTCTCCAGACCTTCTCTCTCCGGCGCTTCGCCATAACGAGTCAGCGCCATATCCAGCGCTTCATCGAATCGATCCCGCTGTTCACGCATGTTGATTGTTTTCCATTCGCGCCAATTTTTCTTTCAATAATGCCCGTGCTTCGCTCAGAAGCCGGCGCACTGTACCCTCCGGCAGATCCATAACAGCCGCTATCTGGGGCGTTGTCATCTCTTCGATCGACGAAAGAGCTAGAGGCCTTCGCAGTTTTCCGGCAACGCATCGATCAAGCGGTGAATGGTTCGACTCCACTCTGTCTGGAGCGCCTCCCATTCCGGACTGCTCGCTTTAGAGGCAATCTCAAGCGGTTCGCTTCCCAGACCGGAACGCCTAGCCGGTTTCCTGGAAATCGATAGGCGCCAAGCCATGCGGGCCAGAAATGCCTGTTCGTTTTCAATGTGCTTCCATGCCCCGGTTCGAAACAGCTTCAAGAATGTGTCCTGTACGACATCTTCCGCATCTTCCACACTCCGCAACACAGCGTATGCAATGCGAAACACGAAGCGCGATTGGCGTTCCACCAGCAGGATAAATCTCGCGTCTGGCTCTTGGGTGGTCTCTTGCGATCGCAAACTGTCCCACTCACCGGCTGTTGTTCTGGACACAAGCTCCACATTCATGCCGCACGTACACCAGCTAAGACCATTCGAACCATCATCGCGCTCAGTTTTTTTGCAGACAGGCACTCAAGGCCCAAAGACGCCGCGAAAGGGCCGGTGAGGGTCGAAAGCGAGTAGGCTATGGTTAGCAATATCGGTGACCAGATCCGATATGAGTAGACCCGCCGACCTAGCCCAAGGGACGCTAGATCTACTTTTGGCTGCCAATCAGTCGCAAAGCACCGGCAACGCAGGGTTTCTCGCAAAGTTCAACAGCGTTTCCAATTGTGATGCGGTCGTCCGATCAGTTGACAACTCCAGGCCATACAATTCGTCCCGTCCGAACCAACGTGCGCCTGTCGTTTCCGCCGTTTTCCTGAATCAGCGAGCCTCCCGTGATTTCACACTGAATGAAGGCTTTATAAACGTACCAGGGCTGAGGTGGATGAGGATGTTTCCGCTTGTCCAAGAGAGCGAGTAGGCGCACAGGCTCAACTAGCAATCCGGTCTCTTCTTGTGCTTCTTTTCGGGCAACCTCAAACGGTGTATAACCTATATCAGCCCATCCGCCCGGCAAGGTCCACCTTCCACGATCAACTTTCTCCTTGACCATTAGGACCTCGTGTCCTCCTCGAAACAACACGGCCCTGATATCGACCTTTGGTGTCTGGTATCCGCCTTCGGAAGCGAATACACGGACGATTTTTTCGAGCGGTTCTTCGGTGAGCTCTTGGAGCAGTTTGACGCTGATGGCCCTGATTTCCTCGTAACGTTCGAGGTCATATGCCGTGCTTGGATAGGCAATTCCAGCTTGGGCGATAGCTTGCAAACGCTGTGCGTGCATTAACAAGTGAGTTGAGTCCATCCTAGACGCATATTACGTTGCAGAACGAAAACTCGCTCAGCGGAAGCCGCATACTCGCTTGGCGATAACCAGTGATTCCACGCACTCCAGGCACTGAGTTCGAAAATCGATTTTCCTCTAAAATATCTGCTGAGGACGATTTCATGCGTGCTGTCTCGTCGCTATTCCTCTCTCTCGCTCTTGTACCGGCGTGTGTTGCTCACGCGCCGGTCACTGCACAATATGAAAACCTGCCTGTCGGCGCCCTCTACAGCAACGGTTACCTTCTTAGCTGGGATAACCCAGACTACACGCAGTTCACGCTCTACGGTCGCAATGCCAAGCCGGCTTTCTCCGCGCCAGAGCGGATGGAGGATTCTTCGAGCGTCATGTGGGCCGTCGATTCTGACGGCGTAGTTGCCGGCGCTTACCGGCCGCCTCACCTGAGGGAAGGCCGCATCGACCTGCTCGATCTCACCGGCAATGTAATAGGCATAATAAATACCGGCTCTTATATTCCGCAGCAGCTAGTCTTTGCTCCGGACCACACTATCTGGACCGCCAGCTACAACGCTGAAAACGACGGCGCTCAGGATTTCAGCGTCCTTCACCATTACGCCCGAACCGGCGAAGAATTGGGACAGGCGCTTTCCTGGTCTCAAATTGCCAGCGATCTCAGGCATCCCGTAATCGATAGTATTCGTGGAGGCCAACTTCTCTATATCTCAAACGATCGCATCGGCTGGAATGCAACTTTGCACCTTGGCCCCCGCACCTGGGTCGAAGTAAGCTTCTCAGGAGTCCTTCTGGGCAAGTACGAGCTGAAGACGACCGACGGGCTATCCCTTTGGCCCGTCGCTATGACCGCGGGCGGCAAAGTCTACGCGAGGATCTTCAAGTCCCACTCCGCACGCTTTGCCGTTCTCGATCGTTCAAAGGGAATCTGGCAGAAAGTGGTCGGCGACCCCGGTGGTGCGCTCATCGGCTCGGAAGGGGACAAACTCGTCTTCTCCAACCTGGACGGAGCTCGGACAACTCTTACGTTCGCGCCATCTGGCTCGTTACGAGTCGAGGAGCCTCAACAGTAGATGGCGCTCGTTCCCATGCCGTGATCGATCCCTCGATCTGGCGCCAGGGGGAAATATCGCGACTCATGCGATCAGCCTTTGCGTGAGCAGCGCAAGCCCTCGAACTGCGTGCGTCGCATTTGGGTACATGGCCCAGGCGCAGCAGGGACTTGCTCGCCGCTCTTGGAACGCGCCGGTTGGCTCAAGCGGCCCATCCGCGCGAACGTAGATCAAAGTGAGTCGGCTAGGGTCGAGTACCGTACAGGTCGGATTGTTTCCAGTGGCCCGTTCTCCTCGCGCGACAACTCGCGGGGAACACTCGCAGGGTCAGGTGCACCGTCATTCGGGGTCGGCGGCCCGTAGAGTCTTACCTTCTCACACTCAGGATCCTCCGTACCGTTGCCCCTTGGTCCGGAGCCTTCGAGGATCGCGTCAGTCGAAACGGATTAATTTGATTCTCAGCATTCCGACGCCTCCGTCGGGCAGTCCCTGCCCAACCTCGTCACCGTTCAGCCGGCGTCCTGCAACCCACTTGCCGTCCTCGTACCTGCCTTCATCCTTACTCGAGACAGCAACTTTCGCGGCGTTGTATAGAGCGCACGTTCCCTTGAAGTCCGGTGCGTAAGCGTTGGGGCTCAGCACGTCAATGTCAGGTGCCGCCGCGTGGTAAACGTCAATGAGACGGTGCACCGGTCCGCCGCTGGGATACTGTCCGGGAAAAAGACCAGAATCACCAGGAAGGCATTGACGAACATCGGCAAATTCAACTCTGCTTTCCCCGCCTTCGCCACTTGGCCGACGAACCGCCCCGCGTAATAGCCCATAAAAATCTCGTCGGCACGTTCGTCGCTGCCGAAAACTTCGCTCCACTTCCCGCTGATCTTGCTGTCGTTCCTCGCCCACATTTCGCGCAGCTCCGGCAGTAGATCAGCCTTGTGTTGAATCATGTAATTCATCAGTTCACCGGGTACCGATTGAGCCCACGCCGCTTGCGCGAGGGGCGATCGGTCACGGCTGTCGCCAAATGAACCCGTCGAGTTCTGCATTTCGCCCGACAATATGACGAACGGCGTATTGTCAACGAATAGCTTCTTCACAGCGCCATTCTGCTTGATCACCGGTATCGGTGCAGCATGCTCCGCGCCCAGTGCCGCAGCTGTGAGCAGCGCGCCGATAACAATGCGTGTAACTTTCATCTGATTACGCTACTTGGGCTGGGATCAGCGCTGTCGCTGCGCATTCACGAGAATCCTTTCGAGCAGTTTTACCTTCTCTGCATCGGAGATCGGTCGGGCTTCGAAGCGATCGCCGAGTTCCATCGTCACTGCTTCCTGACGGTTGAAGGCAGGCCAGTCCGCCAGACCGGGTCCATTCGGATTCCCCGCCTTGATGAAATTGGCCCAATAAGTCGAAGTCTTCTCCGCGATCGTGTAATCGGCCTGCTCCCACGGCCGCTTCGCGTCGGAAAGACTGTTGAACACATATGGAAGCTCAGACGAATGGAAGGCCCCATAGACGTCCCGCTTCGGGCCGGGCAACGGTCGATCCCAAAGATAGGTGTAAACGGGTGTTTTCGAGTGGGCAGCTCGCCGCGCGGCCCACACGAAGGTGGACACCATGTTGTACTCGCGCGCGCTTTCCTTTTGAGAAACGCTGACCTGCTCAGGTGTTGCCGGGTAGAGCTTCAGGAATGCATCCGCCAGGTCGCCTGCTGCCGGCAGCCCAAAGAAGCCGGCGGGTTTCCGTCGGGGCGCGGCGGACCTCGCGCTCATACTCCTCCGGCGTGCGTTTGCCGTAGTGTGGGTCAGCACTGCCCTCTCTGCGCACCACCCCGTCAACATGGCGACATCGTTCTGCTTGCCTTGCGCGAAGATTGCACTCACGTTGTCGGGCAGCATCCACCCGTCAACTATCGGACCCCAGCGGAACGCAGATCCTTCTGCTTGCGCCATCAGCAGGTACACCGGCATCGCTCGCAGATCGGCGAGCGTTTGGGCTCCCTTCGCCTGCATGAGTTTCACGCCGTCTTTTTCGGGATCGGCGAGCGGGCGCGACCTGCTTCCGGCGCTCGAACCGCTTTGTGCGATCGCCTGTTGAAATAATCCTTTAGCCAGCGGCGAAGCCGTAAACACATGCACGGCGATGGCCCCGGCCGACTGCCCTCCGATGGTTACGCGCGCCGGGTCTCCGCCGAACGCAGCGATGTTCGCTTGCACCCACTTGAGCGCGGCGATTGCATCCAGCAGGCCGTAGTTGCCGGATGAATGCGCGTCCGATTCCTCGGTCAGTTCAGGATGCGTGAAAAAGCCGAATATGCCGAGGCGGTAGTTGATAGTGACCACAACGACCCCTTGCCTCGCCAGGCGCTGGCCGTCGTATAGCGCCACCGACGTGGATCCCTGGTCAAATCCGCCGCCGTGAATCCAAAGAAGGACGGGGCGCTTGCCCTGGGTTCCCGGTGTCCAGACGTTCAGGTAGAGGCAGTCCTCGCTACGCTCATTCTGATCCATGTACTCCTCGGTCCAAGGTCCCAGACTGCTCGGTGCGGCCTGCATACACGACCTCGAGAAGCGGTCTGCCCTCCGGATGCCCGTCCACGAAGCGGCCGGTCTCGGAGCACGCCAGCGAAGATCGCCCATGGGCGGCGCCGCGTAGGGGATCCCTCGAAACACGGTGACGGAAGGATCGGAGGCGGCGACTCCCTCCACCATGCCTTTGTCTGTGCCAACTTGTGTCGCGGCGAAGATCTGGCCGCAAGCAGCCAAATAGAAAACGCTCATTCGAAACATAGGTGTGAAAAGCTCGTTTTTGCGGTCGCGTGCGCGCCGATAGCGTACGTAGTATACGCAACGTGATCCCGCCTCAGGCGAATAGATTCGTGTTCAAGAAGTCGTTGCGGAACTTGCTCTTCGGATCGTATTTCGCGGCCAATTGTCGGAAGTCATCCAGCTTTTCGTATCGGGATCTCAGTGCGGCGGGCGCCATCGTGAACAGCTTGCCCCAATGCGGCCGGGGCCGGAACGGAGACAGTTCCCTTTCGACAACCGGAAGGACATTCCTTACCGCAGGCCAGTCTGGCTTCCAGGTGAAGTGGATTGCGATGCTCGGCTGTCGGTAACACATGCTCATCCAGAGGTCGTCCGCCGCGATGGTGCGGATCTCCGAGATCAGCAAATGTGGGCTCACCTGTTCCTGCAGCCTCTCGATTGCCAGGATCGCCTCGACGGCGTGTTGCCGCGGCATTAGATATTCAGTCTGTAGTTCCTTTCCCGCGCTCGGAGTGAAGCCCATCCGGAAATGCGGCAACCGGTCGTACCACGGGCCCGGCACTCCCACCTGCTCCGTGGTGTTCTCCGGGGAGATCCCGGCAATCGGATGCAGATTCTGCCGTGCCAACTTCGCGCCGAACAGCTCCGCTGGCGCGGAGAACGGCTGCCCTCCTCCGACGCGGCTCTTGATCCACAGTTCGCTGATCTTCTTCCCCCGCCAATCCGTAAATAGACTGACGCTATACCCACTCGCCTGGATCTCATCGAAGTGATCCTGCATCTGGCGAAGCGGAAGGTCCTGATACACGTACTGCCGCACCTGATACGTGGGTTGAACCTTGAGCGTGACCTGCGTAATCACTCCCAGCGCGCCGAGCCCGACCACGGTACCCGGAAACTCCCCTCCATCCGATTCGCGGCTGAGTCTCACCACCTCGCCCGCCGCCGTCACCAGCTCAAGGCCGGACACCGCGCTCGCAAGATTGCGGTTCATCTCGCCTGATCCATGGGTCGCCGTGCTGCACGCACCCGCAACCGAGATATGCGGTAATGAAGCCAGATTGTGCAGCGCAAATCCCTTGGCGTCGAGATATGGGCCGAGCTGCCCATATTTGACGCCCGCCCCCACCGTAACGGTGCCAGACGGCGCGTCAAGCGTCACCTCCTGCATCGGCTTCAGCGAAAGCAGCTGATGATGGCTGTCCGCAATGGAGTTGAAGCAGTGACGCGTGCCCAGCACTTTCAACTTGTCGTTAGACCGTAGCTGTAATCGGATCTCCTCGAGGTTCGAAGCCTCATAAATGCGGTCCGTGCTGTAGGTGATGTTGCCCGCCCAATTCGTGAGGGTCTCCCTGGCTAGCATCGTAGAAATTCGCCCAAAGAGAGGAGTGGTGATTGCCGAGGAGATCACTCGCAGGAACGCTCGTTTGTTCACGGTCGCCCACACATCGTATCAGGCTTGTAGCCGCAATTGACTCATTCGTTATCACGCAACCCGCGGGCTTTGGGCGGTTGAAACGCTTTGCGGCAGGACGTGTACACCTGCCGAAGGACCCTATTTCACTGAAGGGCTGTCGTCCGCTTTCAGATCGCCTAGCACGTATTGAATGCCGGCCCGAAGGTGTTCCAGCATCGGCGTCATGGCATACACCCGGTCACTGTGGCCATGCCCTTCATAGAACACGCGCCCCTGCCCCTCGCGCCGAATGTAGCTCAACGCGTAATCCGCATCCGTTCGCGGATTCGCTTCCTTCGCTTTATCCTCAGAGCTCATCTTGTCGTAGTCAATACTCGTCAGCACATGCACGTTCTTGCGTGAGAACGAATCCTGCGCGAACGTGTATGTCTCATCGTGAATCTCGAACTCCCTCCCGTGGAACATCGCCGTCAACGGGCTCTTCGGATCGTCGATCTTCACATAAATCAGTTGCGGATCGGACCAATGAAACTTGAAGTACCCGCCAATCAAAGTGTTGAACTCCGGCCACTGCAGCACCGGTTTGGCTTCACCGCCCGCACGCGGACCGGGCGGCGGCAGTAACGAATTGAAATGGGCCACAAAATCGGCCTGGCTAATTTTGCCCGTGTTGTTCGTATCCAACTTCTGGAACCAATCGTCCGCTACCGCGGTCCACTCCTGCCGGCTCACAGTACCGTTATGATCTTGGTCGCTTGCCGCCATCAGCTGAGCGGCCAGAATATTGGCCATGAAGTTAGGGCCCGTAGTGCCGCTGGTTGCGGCTGCCGCGGCCTTCAGGCAATCGGTATGGTACGAATCGGTGGCCGCATGAATTCCGGCGACACCCTTGCCGCTTCTGACGAACTCCAGAAACGCCGAGCGCCGCGCTGCCGTTACCGACGGGTCTTTATCGTCAAGAAAGCAGGCGGTCGTGCTATCCAGGAAAATCGCATCGTACTGCTTGAGGTTACTCGTGTTGATATCCGCTGGGTTGTAGCTGACGGTTGTCGCCCATAAGGCCCCCCGATTTCCCAGAGCTTCCACCGTCTTCGCAGCCAGCGGTATCGAGGCATGCACGAACCCTCCCGGTCCGGTATGCGCAAACACCAGCACCTTCCGCGAACGTAACGGCTTTACACCTTGAGTGCTGGGCAAGGCGGCCGTCATGGCATTCACGGCCGATTCCGGTGCGGTCATAGGCGTTGAATTACCAACGATGTTGAAAGTATTTCCTTCCCCCGGCTTGGCCGCAGGAGGCGCGGGCAGGAGCTTGCTTAATCCGGCTGCAATCTGATCCCGCGTCAAGGATCCGCTATTCGTGCTGTTCCAACTGGCAAACCAGGAATTGAAGCCCTGCTCGATCTCGCTTCGTGTTAGCGTGCCATCGCCGTTTGCATCCAGAGCAGCAAAGAGCGCCTGAGCAGTCCGCCCGCCACGCCCGCCCTGCGACCATAAGCTCGCAATACCAGTGGCCAGCAATACCGCCGCGCTGGCCCACCTATACTTCGTTCCTATCCATCCGATTTGCTTCATACAATTTGCTAACACGAGTCTATCGCCCGAGCTAAAAGATTGCCGCGATGTAGATAGACTGAGGCTGTTTAGAGTTTGCTTAGCGTCGGGGTTGCATAGGAGGAGGCCTACGAGACCGAAGAAGGAGACACAGAAGTCCGCCAGGAGCGCTACCGTGACCGACAAGGCGGTGACGGGATTTACGGACGAGGAACGCGCCGCAATGAAGGAGCGCGTCCAAGAACTGAAGGCGGAAGCACGCCGAGGCGCGGGTGCGAAGAAGGCGGATGGGGAAGGTGACGTGCTCGCGAAGATCGCCGAGATGCCGGAAGCAGATCGCGCCATGGCCGAGCGGCTCCATGCCATCATCAAAGCCAGCGCGCCAGCTCTCTCGCCGAGAACCTGGTACGGGATGCCCGCGTATGCCAAGGACGGCAATGTCGTCTGCTTTTTCCAAAGCGCGCACAAGTTCAAGGCGAGATACGCGACGTTCGGCTTCAGCGACAAAGCGAACCTCGACGCAGGAACCGTGTGGCCGGTCGCCTTCGCGCTGAAGGAGTTAACCGCTACCGATGAGGTAAGGATCGGCGCGCTCGTGAAGAAAGCGGTGAGCTGAGGAGGTCGATGCACTTCAGGCGCAGGACAGCCCGCCGCCAACGCGCTGCACCAGACAGCCGCGATGGTGAAGAGCGCTGCGCGGCCGCTGGTGAGCTGCTGGTCGTTTAGTCTGTCCCACAAAGGGTAAGTTTCGGGACAATCATCGAGGGTTGAGCGTAGCAACCCGGCGTCTCGCTAAATAGCCAGACAGTCCCGAGGAGAAGCATGGGAAGAGGAGATGATGGTTGACAAATACATCATCTCAAAGTTTGGCGTTCCTCCAGCAGTATCGGACCCAAACCGGTAGCCTGAAAAACTCAATCGCCTTAGAAGCGAAAAACATAGTGTGGGCTTTGAGGTGTCTCACAATTTGTAAGTATTGAGAATTCCGGCCCTGCCCTGCCCGCGTGACGCCGCCGCCGGACCGTGGTAAAAGGCTACGATGAAAGGAGGGTACGAACATGGCATCTCTTGATTGGTCACAATGCCCCGCCGTCGAAAGCGTACCGGGCCGTTGAAACTCTACCCGCGTCCGGGCTTGATGCTCGTCCTCTTTGACCACAGTACACCGGCCCCGTTAGCGCCGTATCTCACCGGCCACACGGTCACAGAAGCGAGGGACCGGGGATGGGAGCGGCTTTCCAACGGCGATTTGCTGGCGGTCGCGGAGCGGGCCGGTTTCGACGTACCGCTTACCGCTGATAAGAACATCCATTATCAGCAGAACCTTACCGGCCGCCGAATAGCTCTTGTCGTGTTGCGCACTCCCCAATGGCCGCGCGTTCGATTGCACATGGACAGAATTGCAACGGCAGTGAACGCAGCAATACCCGGCAGCTATGCCGAGGTTGAAATCCCCTTCGACTAATCTTTGTGCCGAAAAGGGGTAAGTTTCGGGACCGAAAACGGTCGCTCATGAAATTAAGGGCCCGTAGCGTCCCATTCTGTTGTCCAAATTGTTATAGCTTGGAATCGCGAGGGATTGGGCACATTCCCCCTGCCTAGTCGTTAGCGTAGATCTATGCTAGGCCGTTAATCACGTGCGATCAACGGAAACTTCGATTGCCAAGACTCAACTCCTCCATAGTCGTGTGCCGTCCAAGACGCGTGCTCGTGCTCTGCTGTCACCAGCAAGGTTGTGTGATCTGGCAATTGCGAAGCCAGATAGGGAAGGGTATCCGTGTTGCCAATACCCGGCGGCCATAAAACAAGAGCCCCTTACCTTGACGCACGTGGCTCAGGCCGAAGCTTGCGTGCCACAATCGGACTGTAATGACGTTTTTGTCGGTAACTCCCTTTTCATGAGTAGAGATTTCCTGGCATGGCTGGACGCGCAGCAGGGCAGGCAGTACGAGTTGCACGCGCAGCACGTCAATCCTGCCTTTGTGAAGATGCTGCGCACAATCGGCTTCGATAGAGAATATGTGCGCGGCGAAGGCTGTTACTTATACGACCGGCACGGCAACCGCTATCTGGACATGCTGACCGGGTGGGGCGTATTTGCGCTGGGGCGGAACCATCCGGGGGTGAGATCGATTCTCGAACAGGTGCTCTCGCGTGAGATGCCGAATTTGGTGCGGATGGACTGTTCGCTGCTCGCGGGTTTAGTGGCAGAGAAGCTAACGAGCCATACGTCAGGGGCTAGTGGCCAGGGCCTCTCGCGGGTCTTTTTTTGCAATTCGGGGTCAGAAACCATCGAAACGGCGATCAAGTTCGCGCGCTGCTTCACCGGAAAGAGCCGGATCGTCTACTGCGACCACGCGTTTCATGGATTGACCACGGGATCGCTTTCGCTGAACGGGGCTGAATTTTTCCGCGAACGCTTCGGCGATCTGATGCCGGGGACAGCGGCGGTAGCCTTCAATGATTTGGCGGCGCTCGAGCAGGCGCTGCACCGCAAGGATGTGGCGGCGTTCGTGGTGGAACCGGTGCAAGGGAAGAGCTGCGAGGTGGTGGAAGAGGGCTATCTGGCCGAGGCGCAGCGACTGTGCAGAAGGGCCGGAGCGCTGCTGGTAGCGGATGAAGTGCAATGCGGCATGGGACGCACAGGCAAGTGGTTCGCGTATCAGCACTGGCCCGAAGTTACGCCCGATATCGTCTGTACTGCAAAGGCGCTTTCGGGCGGATATGTGCCGGTAGGGGCGGTGATCACCCACCCGAAAATTATGGACTGCGTGTTCAACACCATGGAACGCTGCGTGGTCCACTCGAACACGTTCGGACAAAACGACCTTGCGATGGCAGCGGCACTAGCTACGTTGCACATCATGGAAGAGGAAAACGTGGTGACCAACGCCGCTGAGTTGGGCGCCTATGCCATCGAGCAATTGAGAAATTTGGGCAGAGAGTGTCCGTTTGTCTCTGAAGTGCGCGGACGAGGTATGATGTTTGGCATCGACTTCAAGCGGCCGGAGCAATCTTTGAAGCTGAAAGCCGCGTGGGACACGTTGCACACGTTGAATTTCGGCGTCTTCAGCCAAATGCTGATCATGCCGCTTCTGCACCGGCACCGCATTCTCACGCAGGTAGCTGGATATCACACCGAAGTAATCAAATTTTTGCCCCCACTCGTTATCGCTAAAGAAGACATCGATTACTTCTTATCCGCTATGCAGCAGGTGCTGGAGGATGTGCAAAAGATTCCGGGCAATGTCTGGAGCACGTTTACCGGATTGGCCAAAGGCGCTTTGCGGGCGTGATGAGGGTTGCAGGAAACCGCTGGCCGACGTGCGCGGCTGAACTCGCAACGACAGGCGTAAGCGCCTGTCCCAGCTAGTGTTGCGGAACAAGAGTTGGGCGGCGTGATAGATTTAAGCGAGGCGCACGTGCTTCAAGCAAAGCCGCGCACGAGCAATTGGGCTGCAACTCGGGGCGCATTGAGGCGTCCCACAAGTTGTTGAACGACTGCACGGATTAGATGCATTGTAGAAATAGATTAGAAGGTGGCGAAATCCGCACATACGGGCTGATCGCGACGATTATTCTTCTGAAACCCTTCAGCAATCTCCTCTTTGCGGCGGGAGTGAAAGCCTTCCCTCATGCCTTAGCAGGCAACCCGGCGGTTTATATCAGAGCGCTGCTCGAGCCGCTGGTGGCCTTGGGAGTAGCACTACAGATTTTATGGTTGTTAAGCCGGATGGCGCTACTGAGCCGGGCGGATTTAAGTTTCGTTCTTCCGGCAACCTCGGTTGGCTATGCACTTTCGGCTTTTTTGGGTAAGTTCTTTCTGGCGGAGCAGATTTCCATCCAGCACTGGATTGGAATTGTACTGATTTGTTCGGGCAGCGCATTTGTAGGTACGACACGCTTGAGCACGACACTCGACGAACAGAATTGGCAGAAGGGCGCGATTCCCGAAATGGCTCTCAATGAGTGAAATCTTATAGGCGAGGATTTTCAGCTTCTATGAATATTTGCGTTTTGGGTGGTGACGGCTACTGCGGCTGGGCAACGGCTCTGTATCTTTCGAAGAAGGGGCACTCGGTCGCCATAGTGGATAACTTTTCCCGGCGACAATGGGATTTTGAATTGGGGGTACAGACACTCACACCTATTCGTCCTCTTTCCGAGCGGTTGAGAATCTGGCAGGAGCTTACTGGCGAAAGGATCGAGAGCTTTGCCGGAGATATAACCGACTATGATTTTCTAGCCTCGATAATTACTAAGTTCGAACCGGATGCGGTAATCCATTTTGCGGAGCAGCGCTCGGCGCCTTACTCGATGATCGACCGCAAGCACGCCACCTTTACCCAGGTAAACAACGTGGTGGGCACGTTGAATCTCTTATTCGCGCTGCATGAGCATCAGCCCGATTGTCACTTAATCAAGCTCGGGACCATGGGCGCATACGGCACGCCTAACATCGACATCGAAGAGGGATATATACGAATCGAGCATAACGGGCGCGCGGATGTTCTTCCCTACCCGAAGCAGCCGGGCTCTTTCTACCACTTATCGAAGGTACACGACAGCCATAACATCACGTTCGCCTGCAAGATATGGGGCACGCGGGCTACCGACCTGAACCAAGGCGTGGTGTACGGGACGCTTACGGACGAAGTGGAATTGCACGAAGGCTTGATCAACCGGTTTGACTACGATGACGTATTCGGCACGGTCCTCAACCGGTTCTGCGTGCAAGCGGCCGTTGGGCATCCGCTCACGGTTTACGGAAAGGGCGGCCAGACACGCGGGTTCCTAGATATACGAGACACGGTGCGATGCATCGAGCTGGCCTGCCTGAATCCGGCAGCGCACGGCGAATGTAGGGTGTTCAATCAGTTCACCGAGCAGTTTTCCGTGTCAGAACTGGCGCACATGGTGCAATCTGCCGCCAGGACATTAGGGCTGAAAGTGGCAATCGATCATCTACCGGACCCGCGGGTGGAATCGGAAGAGCATTACTATCACGCGAAGCATTCGAAGCTGCTCGATCTGGGCTTGACGCCTCACCTGCTTTCGAAGTCGTTGCTTGATTCGCTGATGAACATCGCGCTGGAGTACCGGGAAAGAATCGATCCAGGGACGCTGCTGCCACAGGTGAACTGGCGAAAGACACGGAACGAGCGGCGCAGCGAAGCGGTGATGGTGGCGACGCCGGCTTAAGTTAAAGATCAAAACGGATTGAGGAAACAGCTATCTAAGATCGCGGCTCAGTGAGGGTCGACCGCTTCGGCAAGTTGGAGTCAGCCGGGTTGCGGGCGGGAGCGGGAACGAGGGTGCCGTTGCGGATGTAGTAATCACTGTTACGCCAGCGGATACTGGTGCGGCAGAAGCTGGCTAGCCAAATCAGGACCGCGAAGGCGTCCCAGATCAGGATGAGCGGAAGACTACTCCAGAACTCTTTACGGTGAAGACCTGCAACAGCTACTACCCAGAGCATAGTAGCGCGTAGAAGAAGATAAGTTCCGAGGTAAATGGCGGCTACGTCAAGCGTTGGGTGTACGACGATGGCAACGACAGTCCATGGTAGGCCGAGTGTGAAGACGAGTCCGAGATGACCCAAAGGGCGCATGTAGCGCATGACGGTGGTCCAACGGAGACGTTTGTGGAATAACTCGCGAAGCGAGGAGTAATCGGGCACGGTTTCAACGGTGTAGGGGAGCAACTCGATCTTATATCCTTGCTCGGCGATGAGGCGGCCCACGAGCAGATCATCGGCGGGCCGGTTCTCCAGACTTTCGTAGCCGCCGAACCCGGCGAGCTGGCGACGGGTAGTAGCAATGCTAGTGCCAAGCGCGAATTTTACGCCATCCAGTTGACGGGCGACCAGAATACCGGGAAAAAAATCGGAGAGCATGCCCATGGACTGAAGGTGATCCGCAAAGGTTTTATCGCCCGCCGATACATAGAGACAGGTAACGGCGCCCACGCTGGGGTCGGCAAGAGGGGCTATGATTTGACGCAGGTAATCGGGGCGCACCCGGACATCGCTGTCGTTGATAACGATAGAGTCATAGCTTGCCTCATCTACGAGACGAGCAAGTTTAGCGACCTTGTCATTCGCGGCCTCGCGGCGGCCCGAACCGGAGAGAATGCGGATTTTGCGTTCAGGGAAATCGCGCTTCAGCTTTTCAAGAACGGGAAGAACGGATTCGTCTTCGGGACTGATGCAGAACAGGAGTTCATACTCTGGATAATCCTGGCGGCATAAAGTGGCGAAGTTCTCGTAGGCATCGGGATCGAGACCACGAATCGGCTTTATGTTGCTGATAGGCGGGGTAAAACAGGACGTTTGAGGGCTGAATTTCGCCGGAGAGCGAAAAAAGTTCCACGAACTATAGACCGAAATCAGATAATAGATGAATGGCGTGGCTGCTAACGCGAGCAAGAATGAATCGATGAAAGTCAACATTGCTAACGCCTCAATATAAACAACAAGCCTCTTGAGTCTAACAACGTCAAAGCTAAGGTCGGCGCCGAGCATAAAGTAACATGTGCGGAATCGCGGGGTTTACTCATTGGAGACATGCAGTAAGAGGCGCTCGCATTCAGGAGATGGTTACTTGGCTGGCGCATCGGGGACCTGACCAGCAGGGAGTATTCGAATCGGAATGCGTCTCGCTCGGAGCGACGCGGCTAAAGATTCTCGATCTCGAAGGCGGAGACCAGCCGATTATTTCAGATGACGGCGATCTGGTGATCGCTTTCAATGGGGAAATCTACAACCACCTGGAACTGCGAGCACAACTTGAGCAGCGAGGGCACAAGTTCCATTCGCACAGCGATACCGAAACGATACTGCACGCATTCGAGGAGTGGGACATAGACTGTTTGCCGCTCTTGCGAGGGATGTTTGCGATCGCGTTGTGGAGCCAATCGCGCAAGCGCCTGATTCTGGCACGCGACCGGATGGGCATCAAGCCGCTGTACTGGTCGCGAGTAGGGCGAGACATCGTTTTCGGCTCCGAGATGAAAACTATTTTCGCGCATCCTGAAACCGGGCGGCGGCTCGATCTCCGGGGACTCGATTGCTTTCTGGCGATGAACTATGTTCCGTGCCCGTGGACCCTGGTAGAAGGGATAGAAAAGCTGCGACCAGGTTACTGGCTGGAGTGGTTCGACGGAGATGTGCGAGCGGAATCTTACTGGCAGTTGCCCTTCACGCCAACAGCAAAGCGAGAGAGCAATTCACTGGAGCGATTAGAGGAGCTGCTGAGGGAATCCGTTCGGGAGCACTTAGTTTCGGACGTTCCGGTGGGATTGTGGTTGAGCGGCGGATTAGATTCTTCGGCGATTCTGCACTATGCGGCAAACGCCTCGAGCTCGCCGTTGCGGACGTTTTCTATCTCGTTCAAGGGCCGCAGCTTTGACGAGAGTCCGTATATCAGGCGAATGGTAAGCCATTACGGAACGAAGCACGAGCAGCTCGACCTGAACCCAGACTGCGGGTTGGACGATGCGATCGAGGAGTTTGCTTATTTTTCAGACGATCCGAATGCAGATGCAGGGGCGCTGCCGGTATGGTTTCTCTCTAAGCTCAGCAGGAGAGAAGTAACTGTCGCCCTAAGCGGGGAAGGAGCCGACGAGCTGTTCGGAGGTTACCTCACTTATCGCGCTGACGAACTGGCAAGTCACTTACGCAAGTTACCGCGCGGATTCCTCACGCTCGGACGGAAGATGGCGGCGCGTTGGCCGGTATCGGATGAGAAGATCGGATTAGAGTATAAGCTCAAGCGCTTTCTGGAAGGTGCCAGCATGACTCCGGAACGGGCGCATGTTTTCTGGAACGGGACATTTGCCGATCGCTCGAAACAGACGCTGGTACGTCACCCAATGCCGGCCGGCTTAGCCGGAATACTCAGGGATCTATACGAGAAAGGGAACGATTTAAAGGCCTGGATGTGGTTCGACCAGCAATACTATTTGGCGGACGATATTCTTGCTAAGTCGGACCGGATGAGCATGGCTCATTCGCTCGAAGTGCGACCACCGTTTCTTGATCACCGAATCGTCGAGTTTGCGGCCGGCCTGCCTCGGGACCTGCTAATGCGGGGCTCAAAACAGAAGATTATCTTAAGAGAGCTGATGAAGAAGCGACTGCCGGCGCTAGTTCTTAACCGAAAGAAGATTGGGTTCGACATTCCAGCGCATGATTGGTTAAGAGGTCCGCTGCGGACGTTGCTTACAGACACATTGATGACCGGACTAGCTGATTATTCAGAGCTATTCAATCGCTCGCAGGTTGAGGATTGTTTGAAACGGCATCTCAACCGAACAGAAAATTTGGGGTATCACCTTTGGGGACTCATGATCTTATTTCTTTGGATGAAGAAATGGAAAATTCAGGCCGCACCGGATCCGGCGGTGCAGCAGGAAGTAAATGGGGGTCTTTTCACGCCTATCTGGCAGTCTTAGTTTTCGCGGCGGCAGTTTATCTTGCCTGCATTATTTCGCCTCCTTCCTTGATGGATGACGTAGATGCGGTGCAGGCGCAAATCGCACACAACATGCTGAGCTCGGGCGACTGGGTGACGGCGCATCTGGACGGCATTCCATATCTTGAAAAAGCTCCACTGATTTACTGGCTAATTGCCGTTTCGTACAAGATCTTTGGCGTGACGGACTGGGCCGCCCGAATACCGGTAGCTTTATCGGCGATTTTGCTGGCTTTGATTACGGCTGCTTTTGCACGCTGGGCCTTTGGAACGCGCGCGACGTTTTATGCAGGGGTATCGATTGCGACCTGCGTGGGCCTCTTTCTATTTACGCGAATTCTGATTCCCGACGTAATGCTGACGCTTACGATTACCGTAGCCGTCTGGGCATTTCTGCGGGTTTTCGAACCGGAAGAGAAGCGGCCGGAGTTGTGGGCCTATTTGCTTGCCGCAAGCATCGGAGTGGGCTTGCTACTGAAGGGCCTGATTGCGCTCGTGTTTCCGTTGGGGGCAGGGGTCACTTACCTGCTGCTTACGCGGCAGTTATTCGCACGCGCGACATGGACGCGACTGCGCCCGTTCAGGGGTGCGCTAATTGTTATTGCGATCGCGGCGCCCTGGCACATACTCGCGATGCTCCACAATCCTCCTTATTTGGCGTTTACGATGCGCAGTGTCCCCGGGGAGTATCACGGCTTTTTTTGGTTTTACTTCATCAATGAGCAGTTACTGCGTTTTTTGAACTTACGTTATCCGCGCGATTACAACACGGTGCCGCGCCTGTATTTTTGGTTATTTCACCTGTTTTGGTTGTTTCCCTGGAGCGTATATCTCCCGGCGGCGCTGAAGCTATCGTTTCGCGCGAGTACACGAGCAGGGCGAGCGAGGCTAATGTGCCTGTGCTGGGTTGGGATGGTGCTGGTATTCTTCACGTTCTCGACGACCCAGGAATACTATTCGATGCCGTGTTACCCGGCGCTGGCGTTGCTGTTAGGGTCGGCTATGGCGCTTGAACAGAATCGAGCGCTGCGGACGGGCACGCGAGCACTGGCGGTGATTTCGATGTGCTTCGCGGGAGCCGTGATAGCCATTCTGGCGCTGGTGAGAGGTGTTCCGGCGCCGGGCGATATCTCATCGGCTCTGAGCCACCACCCGGCTGCATACACACTGTCGCTGGGCCACATGGAAGACCTCACGCTGGCTTCGTTTGCATATCTGCGATTGCCGCTGGCGGTTGCCGGGGCAGCGTTTCTGATTGGGGCGGCGGGCAATTTCCGGCAAACAGGTTTGCGGGCTGCGGCGGCAACGGGTGTGATGATGGTGGTTTTCTTTCAAGCGGCCCGTTTGGCGCTGGTGGTTTTCGACCCGTACATGTCATCGCGGCCCTTGGCGGAAGCACTGAAGAAATCGCCGCCAGGGCGTCTAATCGTGGATCATCATTATTACACTTTTTCCTCGATATTTTTTTACACGGATCGCACGGCGCTGTTGCGCAACGGGCGCATTAACAATCTGGTTTATGGCTCTCATGCGCCGGGCGCGCCGGACGTCTTCATCGACGATGCTCAATTTGCAGAATTGTGGCGACAACCGGAACGCAGTTATATTGTGGCGGAGGATTCCGCGTTGCCAGGGCTGGAGAAGCTAGCCGGAGAGCCAAGCTTTAAAGTGGTGGCGCGGAGCGGAGGCAAGGTGCTGTTGACGAACGAGGCGAGGCCAAACGCAGGCAGGTAGAGGCCCAGATGGTCTTTTTTCATAAGCATCGCTAAAAGGGCATTTTGTGATCTGCCTCGTCTCGAGCGCTGGGCCTATCAGGTCAGGAGCTCTTACCCTGTTGTGGGAACATTCCACCACCCTTTGAGCCGCCTGATACCAGTTCCAATTGGCGCCCGCTCCCGACAGCTTGCGCTCATTGCTAGCCAGACGAATCGAAATCTACCAGATTTGTTGCCGAGATCGCAGAAAAACGATAACGTGTCGAGTATCGGGAATGAATAAGCAAAAAGAAGCGCAACTGGCCGAATACTTGGAGCACGCAGATTCGATCTCGTCCGATGCGAGCGTTTTTCGCTGGTCCGAAGCGAAAATGCCAGCGCCGCTCAGAGGAGCCCCATCCCGCGAACCCCACTCGAGCAGCGGGAAAAGGCGCTCCACCAAGCCGCTCTGGCGCTTGAGACCGCAAGAAAAGAAGGTGTCCCGTTCGTTCCGGCAGCTGATGGCTTTTCAGCCTGCCAATGCCGCCGTTCTTGGCGGCATTTTGCGTGTCTCCACGATGATTCCTGATCGCGCCCATTAAGCGAAAAGCGCCTGTCCTACATAAGTCGCTCTCTAGGCAAAGGTGACAAAGAAAGCACCGTCGCCGATAAATGCTGAGCTTTTTTTATTGCAGAACAAGAAAAGTTATTGCCAAAGCGCAACTTCTCAGATGGAAGAGTTATATACTCTGCATTTGGTGGATGTGAGTTCCGGCATCCGCTTCTCAGCGGCAGTAAGCTTCTATGGCACAACTCTTTCGACCCAGCTCGAACACTATCGCGAAGGTATCGATCGCGGTCGTAATTCTCCTCGCCTGCGGCACGCTGGCGGTAGCCTACATCATGAACTCGGGTGCATGGACCACCGGGGAGCGAGCGGCGCCCGAGCAGCCAATCATGTTCAGCCATAAGCACCATGTAAAAGATGACGGGATTGACTGCCGGTACTGCCATACCAGCGTAGAGACTTCAGGGTATGCGGGGTTGCCGCCGACTGAAACTTGCATGTCGTGCCACTCGCAGATTTGGAACAACGTAGCCATCACGCAGCCGATCCGGGATAGCTGGGCGAGCGGGCAATCGATTCCCTGGACTCGCGTACACGACCTGCCGGACTTTGTCTACTTCAACCACAGCATCCACCTGAATAAGGGTATGGGATGTTCGACCTGCCACGGGCAAGTGAACGAAATGCCGCTGCTTTTTAAGGTGAACACTTTATACATGAACTGGTGCCTGGACTGCCATCGAGATCCGGCGCGATATGTGCGGCCGAGGTCGGAGGTATTCAATATCGACTATAAATACCCGGCGAACCAGGCGGAACTGGGACGACAGCTTGTGAAGGAGTACCACGTTCAGTCGCTGACAGACTGCGTAACTTGCCACCGATGAAAGATTCTTTGCATCACCATTCGCACAAGGCAGCAAACGGGCACGGCTCAAACGGTTTGATTTCGGTGGAGTCGTTGCTGGAGCCGCCACGCAAGGCGGCAGTACATATCGAAACGCTGCGCGAGAAGCTGGCAGCGGGGCGAGGACCGCATTTTTGGCGAACGCTGGAAGAGGCGGCTGAATCGGAGGAGCTGCAGGAGTATGTCGAGCAGGAGTTTCCGGGATTGTCGGGGCAGATTCCGCAAGGCGTGGACCGGCGCAATCTATTGAAGGTGATGGCGGCGTCGCTGGCGATGGCGGGAGCGGCGGCGTGCACGAAGCAGCCGAAAGAGCTGATTGTGCCCTATGTGCGACAGCCGGAGAACGTGATCCCGGGCGTACCGCTATTCTATGCGACGGCAATGACTACGGCCGGATATGCGCGTGGGCTGCTGGTTGAGAGCCATCTGAACCGGCCGACGAAGGTGGAGGGCAATCCTGACCATCCTGCGAGTCTGGGCGCAACGACGATCTTTGAGCAGGCATCGGTGTTGAATCTGTACGATCCTGACCGCTCGGAGACAGTGCTCAATGAAGGGCGGCTGAGCACGTGGGGCGAGTTCACAGGACGGTTCAGCACAGAAGCGCAGGCGCTGACGGCGCGTAAGGGTGAGGGGCTGGCGATTTTGACGGGGCCGACTACTTCGCCGACATTGATCAGCCAGATGAAGGCACTGGCGGCAGAATCGCCGGCTGCGAAGTGGTATGTTTTCGACCCGCTGGTCAATCCGGCGATGGCGAGCGTGGCAAAGAAAATCGCCGGGCGAAATGCTTTTGTAGCGTATGATTTTTCGAAGGCAAACGTAGTTGTCAGCCTGGAGAGCGATTTTCTTAATTACGGTCCAGCAGCGCTCAGGTATGCGCGGCAGTTTGCGAAAAAGCGCGGAGTGGATAACGGCGAGACGCCCTGCCGGTTATATGCGTTCGAAGCGGCGCCTTCGGTGAGCGGTTCACTGGCAGACCACCGCTTCCCGGTGAAGAGCAGTGCGGTGCCAGGAATCGCTTATCAATTAGCGAAGGCTTGCGGGGTGAGCGCGCCGGCTGCAAACGGGGCGACTCCAGAGTGGTTGAACGCGGTGGCTCAGGATTTGCAGAACAACAAAGGCCGGTGCGTGGTGATTCCGGGCGAGTGGCAGCCGGAGAGCGTACATCTCGCGGCGTACGCGATGAATGTGGCGCTGGGCAATGTGGGCCAGACGGTCACGGTGCTCGACGGAGTAGAGCCGGAAAATACGCATTCGCTTCATGAGCTAAGAGACGACCTGAATAACGGGCACGTAGAAACGCTAGTGATCATCAACCAGAATCCGGTTTACACCGCGCCTGCTTCGTTGAACTTTTTGGCGGCGATGCGGAAGGCGCGGCTGGTGGTGCGAGTGGGACAATTCTTCGACGAGACATCGAAGTGGAGCCACTGGCACATTCCAGAAGCGCATTATCTGGAGACCTGGTCGGACGCGCGGGCCTTCGACGGTACGACTACCATCCAGCAGCCCTTGATAGAGCCGCTCTATAACGGGAAATCGGGCAGCGAGGTTCTTTCGATTCTGTTGGGCAAGCCGGATCAGAACGCGCATGAAATCGTGAAGGACTACTGGCAGGATCAGACGAAGGCCGACTTCGACACATTCTGGCAGACGTCGCTGCACAACGGGTGGATTGCGGGCACGGCTGTGGGCACGGTGAAGGGGAACGCCGTGGCCTTGCCCGCGCTAGAAGCACAAGAGGTGAGCGGCCTGGAGGTTGTTTTCCGGCCCGATCCGACGATTGCCGACGGCACGTACTCGAATAATGGATGGCTGCAAGAGTGTCCGAAGCCGCAAAGCAAGATGACTTGGGACAACGTGGTCTCGATCAGTCCGATGAACGCGGGCAAGCTGAAAGTGGAGAAGGGCGACATGCTGCGCGTGACGGTGAATGGGAAGAACACGGTAGGGCCGGCCTGGATTCTCCCCGGACATGCAGAAGATTCGGTGACGGTGAACTTCGGTTATGGGCGCGAAGGTTCGGGACGCGTCGGCAACAAAATCGGCTACAACGCATACGCCATTCAGGATGCGACGACGCCTTATGCGGCTGCTGGATCGATGCAGAAGACGGGCGAGCACTACCGGATCGCCAATATTCAGGAAACACAGACGATGGCGGGACGCGAACCGGTGCGCGCAGCGGATCTGGCGGAGTTCCGCGAGCATCCGGACTTTCCGGTCCGCGAGGAAAATCCGCCGCCGCGGGACAACGACCTGTATGAACAAACTCCGCTGCCAAAAAACGAGAGTCTCTATAAGGATGTCCACTGGAACTACGACGGCTACAAGTGGGGGATGGCGATCGACCTGAACATTTGTACAGGTTGCAGCGCGTGCATTGTGGCGTGCGTGGCGGAGAACAATATTGCGGTAGTCGGCAAGGATCAAGTGGCGCGCGGGCGGCACATGCACTGGATTCGTGTGGACCGCTACTATAGCGGCGACCTGGACGAGCCGGTGATGTACAACCAGCCCGTGCCTTGCATGCATTGCGAGAATGCGCCGTGCGAGGTGGTGTGCCCAGTGGCGGCGACAGTTCACAGCAACGAGGGGCTGAACGAGATGGTTTACAACCGCTGCGTGGGGACTCGCTACTGCTCGAACAACTGTCCCTATAAAGTGCGGCGCTTTAACTTCTATCTCTATTCCGACTGGAATACTCCAAGTCTTTATGGGGCACGCAATCCGGATGTGACGGTGCGCAGCCGCGGAGTGATGGAGAAGTGCTCCTACTGCGTGCAGCGCATACAAGAAGCGAAGATCACCGCGGATAAGGAAGGGCGATTCGTGCGCGACGGTGAAATCGTCACGGCGTGCCAGCAGGTTTGTCCGACCCAGGCGATCACGTTCGGCAATCTGAACGATAAGAACAGTCAAGTAACAAAGTTGCAAGCTCTGCAAAGGAACTATGGGCTGCTGGACGATTTGAATACCCGACCGCGGACCAAGTATCTCGGCTATGTGCGAAATCCCAACGAGGCGCTAAGAGGACAGCGTGGCAACAGAAGAGAATCTTAAGGTACCAGCGGCCCTGACCGAGTTACCGGCGGAGTTAATTCCCGATCCGGGGCCGAATCGTATACTTTCACCGGGGCACACCTACGATTCGGTTAGCGAGCGGATTGCAGGCGTCGCTTACCTGCCCTGGAAAAATGCCCCGAAAAAGTGGCTGGTGGGGGCCTTCATCTCGTTCTGCTTCGTCAACTTGCTGATGCTGGCGATGTATGTGCTGTTTACTCGCGGCGTCGGAATCTGGGGCGTGAATATTCCGATCGGCTGGGGATTCGCGATTATCAACTTCGTGTGGTGGATCGGTATCGGCCACGCAGGGACGCTGATTTCGGCAATTTTATTTCTGCTCAAGCAGGACTGGCGCACTTCGATCAACCGCTTTTCGGAAGCCATGACGCTGTTCGCGGTGGCTTGCGCGGGCATGTTCCCGATTCTTCATTTGGGAAGGCCGTGGCTTGCGTACTGGCTGTTCCCGTATCCGAACACAATGTGGCTATGGCCGCAGCCGCGCAGTCCGCTCGAGTGGGACGTGTTTGCGGTCTCGACCTACGGGACGGTTTCGCTGGTGTTCTGGTATGTGGGATTGGTGCCTGATCTGGCGACGATGCGCGATACGGCGCCTAATCTCTGGCAACGGAAGATTTACGGTTTTCTAGCGCTTGGCTGGCGCGGATCGGCGATCCATTGGCACCGCTACCAGAAGGCATATCTGCTGCTGGCAGGCTTGGCGACGCCGCTGGTGCTTTCAGTACACACCATCGTGAGCTTCGACTTTGCGATCAGCATCATACCGGGCTGGCACACGACGATTTTCCCGCCGTACTTTGTGGCGGGCGCGATTTATTCGGGCTTTGCGATGGTTCTGACGCTGATCATACCCCTGCGTGCCTGGTACAACATGCGCGACCTGATTACGCTGCGGCACATCGAATCGGCCGCCAAGCTGATGCTCGGCACGGGATTGATCGTAGCCTACGGCTATTCGATGGAAGCGTTCTTTTCGTGGTATAGCGGTGACAAATACGAGAGCTTCATGTATTGGAACCGCATGACCGGTCCGTATGGCTTTACCTACGCGCTGCTGATCCTCTGCAATATTGCCTTGCCGCAAGCGTTGTGGTCCAGACGGGTGCGGCAGAACATCGTGCTGGTCTGGATCATCTCGATCATCGTGAACTGCGGCATGTGGCTGGAACGGTTTGTGATTGTGGTGACCAGCCTGCATCGCGATTTTCTGCCGTCTTCTTGGGGAATTTATATTCCGACAAAATGGGATTGGGCGACATATACGGGCACGTTGGGCTTTTTCCTGTTTCTGATTTTCCTGTTCGTACGCGCGCTGCCTTCGATATCGATCTTCGAAGTGCGCGAAGTGGTGCACCACGAGGCCATCGAACGGCGGGAACTCACGGAGGCGCGATGAGCCACGTCCAATTGAACGCACTGCCAGGAATATACGGCGCGATGGCGGAGTTTGCCACGCCAGAGGAACTGGTTGAGGCTTGCGAACGGGCCTACGCCGCCGGTTTCCGGCGTATGGACGCATATGCTCCTCTGCCTGTGGAAGGGTTGGCGGAGGCGATCGGATTTAAGCGGAATAAGGTTGCGTTCTGCGTACTGATCGGCGGTATTTGCGGCGTGACTGGCGGCTTTGGCCTACTCGAGTGGATCACGATGATTGCCTATCCGCACAACGTGGGAGGCAGACCCCTGAATAGCTGGCCGGCTTACATACCGATTACGTTCGAGTGCATGATTCTGCTGGCCGCGCTGACGGCGATGTTCAGCATGTTTGCCATGAACGGATTGCCCCAACCGTATCATCCGGTTTTCAATGTGCCGGCTTTTGAAAGAGCATCGGTGGATAAGTTTTTCTTGTGTATCGAGTCGTCTGATCCGAAGTTCCATGTGGAGGACACGTTGGAGTTTCTGCAGGATCTTGGTGGAAGAGGGGTGTCGCTTGTTCCGGCATAAAGGCGCAGCGCTGGTGGTGGCCGCGATGCTGGGCGCGATAGGCTGCCGGCAGGACATGCACAACCAGCCGAGGTATAAGCCGCTAGCGGCGACGGATTTTTTTGGCGATGGGCGCTCAGAGAGACCGACCATCGCGGACACCGTGGCGCGGGGGCAATTGAGAGTGGATGAGGCGCGGTACACGGGCAAGCTGAACGGCAAGGACGTCGATTATTTTCCGATTCAGATTTCGCATAGCGACGTTCTGCGGGGCCAGGAGCGCTTTGATATCTACTGCACGCCCTGCCACGGGCGATTGGGAAACGGGCATGGAATGGTAGTGAGCCGCGGCTTGCGGCAGCCGCCGAGTTATCTGGACCCACGGCTGGTGAACGCGCCAGTGGGACATTTTTTTGACGTGATGACGAATGGATATGGGGCGATGTACAGCTACGCTTCACGCGTGGCTCCAGATGACCGGTGGCGGATTGCGGCTTATATACGGGCACTGCAGTTGAGCCAGGACGCTCCGCCGCAAGTGGCGCAGCAGTTTGAACACGGAGGGCCCGCCGGCGCAAAAGAGAGCGGCGCCGGACCTGCTGGAGGAATGAAGTGAGCAGTCATGGACACGTGGAGAGCGTTCCCGTACCAGAGATCAGGCTAGGCCCGGAAGCGGCCAGCATAGAGCGAATTTCGGGCTTCATAGGCGGCCTAGGGGTACTGCTTTGCGTGGCGGGCTTTTTTTGGAACCGGGCAGAGTTCTTTCAGTCGTATCTGTTTGCGTTCATCTATTGGAGCGGATTTACGCTCGGTGGCCTCTGCATTCTGCTGCTGAACAACACGGTGGGCGGCCGGTGGGGCGTTACGGCCAGGCGGTTTCTTGAAGCGCAGATGCGTACGCTTCCTTTGATCTTTGTTTTTGTAGTGATTCTGTTGTTCGGATTAAAATACCTGTATCCCTGGAGCCATGCCGAGCTGCTGGCAGGCAGCGATGTTTTGCGCCATAAGCACGGATACTTGAACATTCCTTTCTTTATCGTTCGGATCCTGATTTATTTTGCCGTTTGGCTGTTCTGGGGTCTACGGCTGAACCGGATGTCGGATGAGCAAGACCGCACCGGCGACCCTACGTTGCGGGAACGCATGAGAGCGTTCAGCGCGCCAGGACTGCTGATCTTCTCGATGACGGGGACATTTGCCTATATTGACTGGATCTTATCGGCGGACGCACAATTTTTCTCTACCGTTTACGGAGCGATGATTCTGATCGGCGATATAGTGCAGAGTTTTGCGCTGACACTGCTGGTAATGATTCTGGCCTCTCGCGGAGACCGGTTTGGCGGACGAATCAACGCGAAGATTTTGCACGATCTCGGCAACATGATGTTCGCGTTCGTGATTTTCTGGACCTACTTAAGTGCATCGCAGTTGATCATTGTATGGCCGGCGAACCTGCCGCAGGAACTGGTATGGTACCTCGACCGGGTGCAAGGATTCTGGAAATATCTCGCTCTGGTAACGGCGCTTTCGATGTTTGCGATTCCTTTTCTGGCGCTGCTTTCGCAGGCACGGAAGCGGGATCCACGGCGGCTGATCAAAGTTGCTATCTGGCTTTTAGTGGCGCGGATTATCGACGTGTTTTGGATTGTGGCGCCCACTTTCCGCAATGCAAGCAACAGCTCTTTGCTGCATACAAGTCACGGGTTCGCCATTTATTGGACGGATTTCGCCGCGTTTTTCGGTGTGGGCGGAATCTGGGTATATGTGTTCCTAGGCCAGTTGCGAAAGCGGCCTCTCTTGCCATTGCATGATCCGCGGGTGAGCTCGCCCATTCCGGAGGCGGTAGTATGAGCGACCAGACTTCGCACGATAAGGCACACGAGCTGGTGCACTCGGAGGGGCCTAAGCATTCCGAGCCTCACGGAGGACATGACGGGACCAGCTACGAGGGGGTGGACGCCAGCCCGCGTATGGTGATCGGATCACTGGCGATCATTTGGTTCACGCTAGTAATCGTGTTTGCCCTCACCGTAGGGATTCAGAAATACATTCAGCATCGCAACCCGGAGGGCGAGCTGCCGAGTCCGCTGGCTCCGGCACGCATACTGGCGCCTGCTCCGCAACTTCAAGTGCAGCCGTGGGAAGACCTGCCGCAAATGCGCGCTCATGAAGATCAAGTGCTGAACAGTTCAGGCAAAGACGCGGAAGGGCATTATCATATCCCGATTAATGACGCGATGACGACGGTGGTTTCGCAGCTCAAAATTGAGCCGAACGCTCCGGTAGGGTTGACAACCCCGGGCGGAGGCGGGCGGCCGTTCTCACGGTCGCTCTCCGAGATGCCGCCGCAGTATCAAAAGCCGTCGATCCAAGGAGAAATACAGAAGCATGCGCAGTAGGGCGTTTGTAACTGCGGGCATGATGCTTGCTGCGGCCGGAGTGCTCGGCGCGCAGTACGCTCGTCCGAAGATTGCAAGCGGAGTGACGATCGATCAGCGGTTGAACAAGCCGATTCCGCTCGATCTGGTGTTCCACGACGAAGCGAACCAGAACGTGCCACTTTGGAAATACTTTCGCGATAAGCCGGTCGTGCTATCGCTGGTCTACTTTAACTGCCCGAGCTTATGCCCAATGAGCCTGCACGAGACGGTGACAAGCTTGCAGCGGGTAGCGCTCGTACCCGGACGCGATTACAACGTGGTGGTGGTGAGTTTCGATCCCAGAGATACGCCGCGGGAAGCGGCCCTGACGAAAGTCAAGTACAAGGCCCAGTTCGGAAACCGCCCGGGTTACGACGCAGGATGGCATTTTCTGACGGGAGACGAGCGGGCGATTTCGAAGCTGGCCGACTCGGTGGGGTTCCACTTCCGCTGGGACGATCGCAGCAAGCAGTTCATCCACGCGGGCGGGATTATGGTGGCCACGCCCGATGGAAAGCTATCGCGCTATTTCTACGGAATCAATTATGCTCCGGCCGATCTGCGCATGGCGTTAGTGGATGCCTCGCAGCACAAAATCGGTTCGCCCGTAGATTACGTGCTGCTGTTTTGTTTTCACTATGACGCGGCGCAGGGCAAGTACACGCTGACGATCGTGAACGTACTGAAGGTCGCGGGCGGGCTCACGCTCTTGATGCTGGCAACGTTGATTTATTATCTGATGCGAAACGACAAGAAGAAAAAAACGCGCACGGCATGGAAAGAGGCGCACCATGTGGGCTAATCTTCGTCTGCTGGCCGATTTGCCGTTGTTTCCGGTGGCAGCTTCGGAGCAGGCGGGACCGATCGATTCGCTGTACTGGTTTCTGACCATTGTCTCGGCAATCATGACAGTGCTGATTTTTGTTGCCATCATCCTGTTTGCATGGAAATACCGGCGCCGACCGGGCGTGAGGGCGGTGCAAATCGAAGGATCGACGAAGCTGGAGCTGACATGGTCGATTCTGCCGTTCCTGGTTATGCTGATCATGTTCTGGTGGGGCGCGAAGATTTTCTTTGCCGCGCAGAACCCGCCGAAGAACGCGATGGAAGTATTCGTGACAGGCAAGCAGTGGATGTGGAAGATTCAGTATCCTGACGGCTCGCGCGAGATCAACGAATTGCATGTGCCCGTGGGCCGGCCGGTAAAGCTGACGATGGCTTCAGAGGATGTGATTCACAGCTTCTCGATTCCGGCGTTTCGGGTAAGGCATGACGTCATACCGGGGCACTACGACAGCTTGTGGTTTACGGCGACCAAGGCAGGCCGTTATCATCTGTTCTGCACGGAATACTGCGGAAACTCGCATGCGGGGATGATTGGCTGGGTAGACGTGATGGAAGCGCGCGATTACGCGAACTGGGCGGGCGGCAGCGGGGGCGGCGGCGATCTTGCGATACAGGGCCAGCAGCTCTTCTTGCAGAATGGCTGCTCGACGTGCCACCTGCTTGATCAGCAGGGACGCTGTCCGAATCTACGCGGCCTTTATAACAAGTCGGTGCTGTTGAATGACGGACGCACAGTGATAGCAGACGACGCTTACATCCGGGAATCGATCCTGGAGCCGAACGCGAAGATCACCGCGGGGTTCGAGCGGGACATTATGCCGGTTTTCAAAGGGCAGTTGAGCGAAGAAAATATCATCCAGTTGATTGCCTATATCAAGTCGCTCTCGCCGACGGCACCGGAATCCCAACAAGGCAGCCAGCAGTCGCCGATCGTACTGGCGCCACAGGGCAATCCGCCAGCAAAGCAGTAAGGAAAGGCAAGATGGCTACAATCGCACAACTACAGGGCACACCGGAGATAGCAGTTCCAGAGGTGAATTACCTCAACGTCGCGCACGGCTGGAAAAGCTGGCTCTTTACCACAGACCACAAGCGGATCGCCATACTCTATCTGATCTCGATCACGCTGATGTTCTTTGTGGGGGGCTCGATGGCGGTGCTGTTCCGCATCAACCTGCTCGAACCCCAGGGCATCTTCGCGCCGGAGACATACAACCGGCTGTTCTCGGCCCACGGCATCATCATGGTGTTTTTCTTTCTGGTGCCATCGATACCGGCAACGTTGGCGAATTTTCTCATTCCCATCATGGTGGGGGCGAAGGATCTGGCGTTCCCGCGCATCAACTTGCTGAGCTGGTACCTCTACATCTTCGGCGCGGCATGGGCCATGTATGCCGTGCTGCGGGGCGGCGTGGACACGGGTTGGACTTTTTACGCTCCGTATAGCAGTACGTATTCAAACTCGTATGTGCTGTCCGCCGTCTTCGGCGTTTTCATGGCGGGATTCTCTTCCATTCTGACCGGCTTGAACTTCATTGTTACGGTGCACAAAATGCGGGCGCCCGGCATGACCTGGGGACGGCTGCCGCTTTTTGTATGGTCGAATTATGCAACCGGCCTTATCCAGGTTCTCGGTACACCGGTGCTGGCGATCACCATGGTGCTGCTTGCATTTGAACGCATCGCGCACGTAGGAATTTTTGATCCGAACATCGGCGGTGATCCGATCCTGTTCCAGCATCTGTTCTGGTTCTATTCGCATCCGGCGGTGTACATTATGATTCTCCCGGGTATGGGCGTGATCAGCGAGATTATTTCCTGCTTCTCGCACAAACGGGTTTTCGGCTATAACTTCGTCGCGTTCTCGAGCATGGCGATTGCGGTGCTCAGTTTTGCGGTTTGGGGCCACCACCTCTTCGTCACGGGCGAAAGCGTGTACGTGAGCATTGCGTTCTCATTTTTGAGCTTCATGGTGGCGGTTCCCTCCGCTATCAAGGTTTTCAACTGGACGGCGACGATGTACAAGGGCTCGGTGTCGTTCGATACGCCCATGCTCTACGCCTTCGGCTTCATCGGGCTGTTTACCATTGGCGGCTTGACGGGCCTCTATCTGGCATCGTTAGGAATCGACGTGGCGACGCACGGAACCTATTTCATCGTGGCGCACTTTCATTACGTGATGGTGGGCGGCATGGTGATGGCGTTTATGGGCGGGCTGCATTTCTGGTGGCCGAAGATGACGGGGCGCATGTATCCGGAAGCGTGGGGCAAATTCGCGGCACTGATTATCTTCATCGGCTTCAACCTGACGTTCTTTCCGCAATTCATTCTCGGTTATCTCGGGATGCCGCGGCGATATCACGCCTATCCACCGGAGTTTCAGGCCTTGAATGTGCTCTCGACAGCAGGAGCATCGATCCTCGGAATCGGCTACATCATTCCGATGGTGTATTTCATCTGGTCGTTGAAGAACGGCCCGAAAGCGCCGAAGAATCCGTATAATGCGGCAGGCCTCGAATGGCAAATTCAATCGCCGCCGACTACGTTCAATTTCGACAAGACACCGGTTGTGACTGAGGAAGCTTATAATTACGGGGAATTGGAGGAGATCGTTGGCTGACACAATCGTGCCCGTGGTGCATGAAGAACCCGCGGCAGAAGTAACCCATCTCCGCCATCATTTTGCGACGGCGGAGCAGCAGATGGAAGCGTCCGTGCTGGGCATGTGGACGTTCCTGATCACCGAGGTGCTGTTCTTCGGGGGAATGTTCACGAGCTACGCAATTTACCGGAACATGTATCCGGGCGCGTTTGCGAGCACCAGCAAGTACATGGACGTGGTACTCGGCGGTACCAATACGGCAGTGCTGATCTGCAGCAGTTTGACCATGGCGATGGCGGTGAGAGCGGCTCAGCTCAGCAGACGAAAGTCGCTGATGAATTTTCTGGTCCTGACGATGATTTTCGGCACGATCTTTCTGGTTATTAAAGGCTTCGAATATCACTCCAAGTGGGTAGAGCATTTAGTGCCAGGCTTCAATTTTCACTATGAGCCGGCCTTTTATCAACAACACGCCCAGATTCTTTTCTTCCTGTATTTCGCGATGACGGGTATGCACGCTCTCCACATGATTGTTGGATTGGGCCTGCTGACCTATCTATTAATTCAAGCCAAGCGGAGCGTGTTCACGTCGAGCTACTATTCACCCGTCGAAATGATCGGACTTTACTGGCACTTTGTCGACATCGTTTGGATTTTCCTGTTCCCGTTACTTTATTTGATTGGACATCGCGGATGAGCGCGCATTCAGCCATTCCAAAAGTCAGCACACTGGTGAAAGTGTGGGCGGCTTTGGTCATACTGACCGGCGTGACTAGCGCAGCTTCCTACGTAGACGTAGGCGAGTGGAACATTGTGGTGGCGTTGATCATCGCAGTTACGAAGGCCTCGCTCGTAGTGTGGATTTTCATGGGAGTCAGATATGTAACGACTCTCACGAGGTTGTTTGTGGTGGCGGGCTTGGTGTGGCTATTCATCATGATTCTGATTACATCAAGCGACTACAGCACGCGCGCCTGGACCTACCAGGCGAAGCCTTGGGCGAATAATCCGGCGCATGGTTTGAGCCGCTAAGGAATTTGGCCTGTTCGCAAGCGAAGCCGCTTCCCTCTCCTTACCAGTCTTCGAAGGAACTTCCTCGCGCAACGGGTCTGAACGGGCTCCGCAGGTTTTAGAAGGCGCCGTCCGGATAGCCTCTTTACAGTCCGACCGAGACTGAAGAATCGAACGGCTCAAATACGTGCGCCCCGATACGCGTGTATGCACTGCTTTACCGGGACAGCGTAGCCGTAAATGCCTTTATTGCAGGGATAACCTCTGCTTCGTTCGACCGGTGATCACGGACAATCATAATTCAGCCAGGGACAATTAAAAATCCCGATGGCGAGGAAGGCGAAAGCGGTACAAGTCGGAGACGACTTGTATGGTGAGCGATCAGCAGGTAAAGCGACTCTGGCGGCTGGCAGGGCGGAAGTGGGCGTTGGAGATTGCGGCGGCGAAGGCGGGCATGGACCCGAAGACAGCGCGAAAGTACCTGCGGGATCGGCGCCTACCAGGCGAGATGCGACCAAAGCATACGTGGCGAACGCGACCTGATCCGTTCGCCGATAGCTGGGACGAGATTCGACAGTTGCTCGCCGTCGAACCAGGATTGCAGGCGAAGACCATCTTCGAGCATCTGCAGCAAGCGCAGCCGGGCCGGTTCAGTGACGGGCAGGTGCGGACATTGCGGCGCCGGATTAGCTACTGGCGAGCGACGGAAGGGCCGCCACGCGAGGTGTTCTTTGCGCAAGAGCATCGGCCGGGCGAACTGTGCCAATCGGATTTTACGCACTGCCGGGAACTGGGGGTGACGATCAATGGCCAGTCGTTTCCGCATCTCATTTATCACTTTGTCCTGAGTTATTCGAACTGGGAAACAGGAAGCATCTGTTATTCAGAGACATTTGAGAGTCTAAGCGAAGGGCTGCAGAATGCACTCTGGCAACTGGGCGGCGTGCCTTGGGAACATCGAACGGATCGGATGAGCGCGGCGGTGAACAATCTGTGCGATGCCAAAGAGTTCACGCGAGCCTATGAAGGGCTGTTGCGGCATTACCGGATCAGTGGTCAGAAGATCCAAGCCGGTCAGGCGAATGAAAACGGAGATGTGGAACAACGGCATTATCGGTTTAAGCAAGCCGCCGAGCAAGCGTTACTAATGCGGGGCAGCCGGGACTTTCCGGCGGTGGCAGCCTACCAGGTGTTCTTGAGCAAGCTGTTTACGCGGTTGAATGCCGGCCGGAGAGAACGATATCTAGACGAAGTGGCACAACTGCGGCCGCTTCCCGAGCAGCGGCTCGATTCGGTGCGACGGGAACGGGTGCGAGTCAGTCCAGGCAGCCTGGTGACAGTTCACCGAAACATCTACTCGGTGCATAGCCGGCTGATTGGCGAGATGGTGGACGCACGAGTGGGCCCCGATATGGTCGAGATCTGGTACGCCGATCGGAAAGTAGAAGAGCTGCCGCGCTTGCGCGGCCGAAGCAAACACCGGATCGACTATCGCCACATTATCGATTGGCTGGTCCGAAAGCCGGGAGCGTTTGAAAATTATCGCTACCGGAGCGATCTGTTCCCGACCAGCTGGTTCCGTTTGGCTTACGATGCCTTGCGCGAAGAGCACGGTCCGAAACGTGGTGCTCAAGAGTACCTGGCGCTCCTGTTGTTGGCAGCTCGCCGCGGAGAGGCATTGGTCGAAGGAGCCATTCGGTTTTTGCTGGGGAGTCAGCAAGCTCTGAACGCGGAAGAAACCGCTCGCTTGACGGAGGACAATGCTCCCGCTCCGCTGACCAACATTGCTGTAGACCCAGTCTCGCTCGCGGTCTTCGACGACCTGCTGACAAGGGAAGACACGGCGGCATGACGACCGATATCGTGGATGTCAAAGCCGCCCTTACCGAGAGTCTGACGGAACTGCACTTACCCACAGTGCGGCGGACCTACGAAGAAGCAGCTCGTCTGGCGGAGCGCGAAACCCTGAGTTATGAACGTTACCTGCTGGATCTGGTCACTCGCGAAAGTCAAGATCGCCAGCAGAAGCGCATCCAACGGTTGCTGCGTCAGTCGCGCATTCCGGCAGAGAAAGCCTTAGCCAACTTCAACCTGAAACGGCTGCCCCCAAAGGTGGCGATCTTAACCAAGTCGCTCATCGAAGGGGAAGTGCTGGACCGGCGTGAAAACGTCTTGGCGTTCGGGAATCCCGGCAGCGGCAAGACTCATCTTCTCTGTGCCATCGGCCAGGAACTGATTGCTCGCGGCCGGCGCATGTACTTCACCACCTCGGCGCTTCTGGTGCAGGATCTATTGGTTGCCAAACGCGACCTCAAGCTTAGCCGCTTCCTCAAGAAGCTGGCGCACTTCGAAGGCCTGATCATTGATGATCTCGGCTACGTGCAACAGAGTCGGGAAGAGATGGAGGTGCTGTTCACTCTACTGGCCGAACGTTACGAGCGTGGCAGCGTCTTCATCTCCAGCAATCTGCCGTTCTCGAAGTGGGAAGGGATCTTCAAAGATCCGATGACCACGGCGGCCGCGATTGACCGCCTCGTTCATCATTGCGTCATCCTCGAGCTCAACATCCCGAGCTACCGAGTCGAACAGGCCAAGAAGGCCAAAGAAGAATCGTAAACAACCCAAGATGGCCCTGGAAATGACGGCCTGATGGAAAGCAAAAACCGCTTCCCACAGCCCTTGGAAAACGCTCGCGCGTTTTCTCACATTCCCACCGCCCGACCACGACTATGCTCGCTCAAAAAAAAGGGAAAAATAGTTGACCGCGAACGGGAAAAATAGTTGACTCTGATCAACCGGTAAATTGCATGACTTGCGTTTCGTATCCGAACCACTCGCGCCGAAGGTACTGCGGCTTCGAACGCCTTGATTTCTGCGCCGATATATTCCTGTTCAAACTGAGCTTCGAGCTTCGCTTTAGCGCGCCCGGCATCAGTATCAGGCACCCTGACAGGAGCATGAGGCAAAGCGCAGATGGCAAGAACTGGTGCATGGATAGTGGTGAATTTCTCGGCACCGGTCAGAATCGCGTTTGCCGGCGAAATTTCCCGTGGCTTACCTGGTACTGGCGGGGGTGGTGGCGGTGCGGAAGTCGTTTTAAAATGCATGTCCATCCAACTCAGGTCCTTCTCAAACCGGGGGACACTAACTCGCTCCAGTTCCTCGAGTATCGGTTTCACGTCGCCTGCCGCAGTACGGGGGTCGAGTTGAGCGAGTTTCCTCTCCAAATCGATTAGGTCCATAAAGAAGTCGCCACGGGTAGGATCGTAAAACGAGTAACCGGAGCCCGCGTCCAGGTAAACCAAACCCGCCACGTTTTCAGGATGTCTGGACCCGATATAGCTCAATTCTTCACCCGCTATGGAATGGCCTATGAGGACAGGCTTCTGCAAATGGAGGAGATCGCAAACCGCCAGGACATCCTCGCCCAGCCGCTCGGCCGAGTAGTTTTCGGTCGTAGCGGGAGGCTTGCTGGACGCGCCGAAGCCGCGACGGGTTATGCCGTAAACGTGATAGCTGCCAGTTAGCTTGCGTGCAAACTCGTCAAAGTCGTGGGCAGTGCCGCCCAACCCGGTAAGCAGCACCACCGGCCGTCCCGTGCCGCCCCAGTCGAGCACCTCCAGTCTTACGTTCGGCAGGCGGCACGTGTCTCCACTACTATCAATCAGGACAGCCGTACGTACGTCAGCTGGCTTGACTCAGGATATGATAAGCTACCGGGGTTCGCCTCAGAATAAATAGAGGACCGGTTCTGGAGGAAACAGAATGACTACTTTGTCTCACAGAATAAGCATGTTGCCGCTTGCTTGGTTACTAGTCACCAGCATCAACCCCGCTCGGGCCGACACGGTCTACACCTACACAGGCCAGCCGTTTACTATTGCAGCATCGCCGTATACAACCGATGATTTTGTGAGTGCAGTGTTAACGACCGCAACGCCCTTGGCTCCCAATCTTCCGTTATCCGGCATCTCGTTAATCTCATTGAGTCTCTCAGATGGCGTGCAAACAATAGATCTGCAGCTGTCAACACCCCTGTCCTCCATTCGAGTGGGACAGATTCCAGGGGTAGGATCGACACCTGGGATCTCTTCCTCGGTTACAGCAGCACTCACTACATCGTTACACAGGCAACCCCTACGGTAACTGCTGATGCGGGTTCGTTGGACGATGTTCAACAAGCTGATAACGACGGTACTCCGGGAGTGTGGAGATCGCCCGTCACTCCGGAACCGACGAGCATTGGACTGCTTGCGACCGGTCTTCTCGCTCTGCTCGGATTGGCATTTGGGAAACGGCGAGCGCATAAATAGCGCCATCGCCGCATCACTAAAACCAGCGCCTGGAATGTGCGCTCGTTTCGAACCGCGTTGCTTCATACCATGCGGATAGCGCTCGTTGCAGAAGACAGCGTAGCGGCAGGTGTATATCTCAAGCAGTGTTCTGCAAGCCCCCGCGACTCGCCTGAAGGCTGGCTACCGATCCGGAAACGATCCTGTCATCTCTTATCGATTACTCTTCTGTTTTGAGGACGCTGTATCGGCCGCAGCAATTTGCGGATTACTCCTGAATCACGCGCAAGCGGGAAACTGACATCGCGGATGAGCGCGCATTCAGCCATTCCAAAAGTCAGCACACTGGTGAAAGTGTGGGCGGCTTTGGTCATACTGACCGGCGTGACTAGCGCAGCTTCCTACGTAGACGTAGGCGAGTGGAACATTGTGGTGGCGTTGATCATCGCAGTTACAAAGGCCTCGCTCGTAGTGTGGATTTTCATGGGAGTCAGATATGTAACGACTCTCACGAGGTTGTTTGTGGTGGCGGACGTGGTGTGGCTATTCATCATGATTCTGACCACATCAAGCGACTACAGCACACGCGCCTGGACCTACCAGGCGAAGCCTTGGGCGAATAATCCGGCGCATGGTTTGAGCCGCTAAGAGGTTCGAGTAATTATTCGTAGCGCAGCGCGGTCATCGGATCCACTCGTGTTGCGCGGCGCGCCGGAATCAGGCTCGCGAGTAGAACCACAACCAACACGGCTCCCGCTACAGACGTCAACGTTACAGGATCTTTGGGCGCTGTTTCGAAGAGCAGCGTCCGTAGTATGCGGGTCAGCGCTACCGATCCCGCTAATCCGATCCCGATTCCTGCGACTCCCAGGGTCGCGCCTTCCCGCAGCACGAGCCGGCCGACGTCGCCCCGCTGAGCACCCAGTGCCACGCGGATGCCGATCTCACGCGTGCGTTGAGCCACCGAATAGGCAGCGACTCCATAGATGCCGACGGTTGCAAGTAGTCCGGCGATTCCGCCGAAGACGAGGAGCAGCACCAGTTGCAGCCTGGGCTGGGCAACGGAATCGGAAAAGACCTCGTCCATCGTTTCAACGTCTGTGAGAGCCTGGTCAGGGTCGACGCGATGGACAGCGGCCTCCACTGCTCGAGCCATTCGATTTGGATCGCCGGTGGTACGCACCACTAGCTGAGCGAAATACATTGGAGCCTGAAGGTTATTCACGAAAATGGTGGGCTGGGGTGCCGTCTGAAGTTCTGTCTGGCGCGCGTCGGCCACTACGCCCACAATCTCAGCCGGATTCTTAACCGTCCAGCAGAGATTCAAATTTTGGCCGATCGGGTTCCGGCCGACAAGGAACCGTTTTGCGAATTGCTGGTTAACCATGATGGCGCTGCGAGTACCGAATTGGTCGTGCATGTCGAACCTCCGACCGCTTACGAGTGGCGTTCCCATGGCCTGAAAATAACCAGGGCTGACGACGAGGAAGTCGGCCACCGGCGATGAGGCCGGCGTGGGAGTTGGCTCGCCGAGACGGGCGAAGCAAGAGCCAGACGTTTGCTCGCGGAGGGGAAGAAAATGCACGGACCCAGCCTGTTGCACGCCGGGCACGGCTCGAATCTCGTTCAGCAGGCGGGCGAAATAATCAGCGCGTTTTCGCGTATCGTCGTATTTGGCCGGTGATGTGAACATCTCCATCGTGAGGACGTGTTGCGTCTCAAAGCCTGGGTTCACCGATACGAGCCGGTGAAAGCTACGCAACATGAGACCGGCGCTAGTTAGCAGAATCAACGACAGCGCGATTTCCGTAACAACAAGCGCCTGCCGCAATCTGCTTTTTGCAGCGGTTCGGATGGCCCCGATCTGTAGAGTCGCGTGTGGAATCAGTTGGGAGACTTGGAGCGATGGGAATAGGCCGAAGATCACGGCGCTTGCGATGGATACGGAGAGCGCGAACAAGAAGACCCAAACGTCTACGTGAATCGCATCCATTCGAGGAAGCTGATTCTGACGCGGAATCATGGCGAGCAGCCCTTTCACGCCCCAATTGGCTGTCGCCAGGCCGGCCACGAATGCGAGAAAGGCAAGTACCAGGCTTTCCGATAGCAATTGCTGCATCAGCCTGCGTCTGCTTGCGCCCAACGCGGCCCGTATAGCGATCTCACGCAGCCGGCCCGCGGCGCGCATGAGCAGCAGATTGGCTACATTGGCGCACGCGATCAGGAGAACGAGGCCGGCCGCCACCAGCAAAACGAGCAGTGGCAACCGGACGTTCGCCGTAGCATCCGCCAGCATCGGAACCGCTTCGGCACTCCAGCCCTTGTCGTCATCAGGACGTTCGACGGCGCTCTGCCGCGCCACAGCACGCAAATCCTGTTCAGCCTGCGCAAGAGTAACACCGGGCTTCAGCCGGGCAATGACCGCCAGATAGCGGCCGCCCTCCCACTCCTTCGAGCGCACGATAGGAAGTGGCGTCCAGATATCGGCGTTGTACTTGGGCAAAGTGAATCCACGAGGCATCACGCCTACAATCGTGTTCGGATCGCCGTTTACCGTGATTTTTCGACCAACAACCGCTAGGTCGCCGCCGAACCGGGATTTCCAAAGACCAAAGCTCAGAATGGCGACGTGGTCGTGACCTGGCAGTCCCTCCTCAGGAAGAAAGGAGCGGCCCAAAGCAGGAGCGATACGGAGAACCGAAAAAAAGTTCGGCGAAACCTGCATCCCTGGCAACGCCAAAGGATCGCCGAGGCCGGTCAGATTGGTGGTGAGGCCCTGAACCGCGGCCATTGCCTGGAACACGCGACTACGTTCGCGCCAATCGAGAAAGTTGAACGGGTTGACGACATTTCGAAAATATCCTTTGGCCGGTTGCGTCTCCCATAGCTGGACCAGGCGATCCGGTTCCGGGAGTGGCAAGGGCTTTAGCAGAACTGCATTCACAACCGTGAAGATCGCCGTGTTTGCGCCGATACCGAGAGCGAGCGACAAAACGGCCGTCCAGGTGAATCCCGGATTCTTGCGCATGGCGCGCAGCGCGTAACGGAGGTCCTGGGCCAGTTGCTCGAGCTTGCTCCATGCCCACATTTCGCGTATCTCCTCCTTCACTACGCTCGTGCTGCCGAAAGTTCGCCGGGCTGCATATCTGGCCTCTTCCGCGGAGCGGCCTGCCTCCTGTTGCTCCTGGATTTCTAACTCCAAGTGAGAACGCAACTCGCGCTCTAAATCTTTCTCCCGCTTTTGCCGCCACCAGCGCATCTCAGTCCTCCTCAGCGGGCCACATGATACGAGCGATTGCTCCCGCCATCTGCTTCCACCTGGATTCCTCGATAGTGAGTTGCTTTTTGCCGGCTGGCGTGAGCCGGTAATACTTGAATTCGCGCTTCAAGTCCTTGCTGGCGGCTTCCCATTTGGCGGCCAGCCAACCTTTTCTTTCCAGACGATGCAGGGCGGGATAGAGAGATCCATGCTCTACCTGGAGAAGGTCGTCAGTTGTGCGTTGAATATGTTTTGCGATTTGGTGCCCGTGAGCAGGGCCGAACAGGAGCGTGCGAAGGATGAGCATATCCAGCGTGCCTTGCAAGAGCTCGATTCGGTCAGGGTATTTCGACATACGTTAGAAGATATTCTACCCATTTTAAAGCGCATTGGGTAGAAAGCCGACTGACAGCAGTCCGAGGCAGCGGTCTGCGCGCTTTGGGATAATGCTTCAGAAAGCTGAGGGCGTTCAAGGACATATGGCGGAGACAAGTGCGGATGTGGTGCGGCGATACCTTGAAAATGCGATCGCGGCGGAGAAGAATTTCGAAACGCAGTTACAGAGCTTTGCAAACGGGAGCGAAAATGCCACGTTCAAGGCTGCCTTTGAGCAGCACGCTTTAGAGACTAAGAAGCAATATGAGAGATTGACTGCAAGGCTCGATAGCTTAGGCGGCGCGACCTCAGGTGCTAAGAGTCTGCTCGCGCATATTTTCGGACTGAGCTCGAAAGCAGCGCATGCTGGGCGCGAAGAAGAGGGGCGCACAACACAAAATCTGGTGCTGGCGTTTGCGGCGGAAAATAATGAACTCGCGATGTATGAAGCATTGGCGGCGATAGCGGAAGCGGCAGGCGACCCGGAAACCGCGGCGTTGGCGCGCTCGATTCAGGAGGGGGAAAAGGCCGCCGCGGAAAAGCTTTGGCGGCTCCTACCTAAGGCGGTACTGCAGGATTACGAGCGTGTGACGCGAGAACCGCTAGGCGATGACACAAAGAGAGCGACGGTTTAACGGCTGGGGATCTTATGACTATACGTCGCTTGTGCTCGCCGGATTAAATCATTCGAGGGCTGGGCGGGATCCAGCAATTTTCGGGCAGTTTCGCTTCCGGCGACGGGCAGGTGAGCAGGATCGAGCAGCCCAAGTTGAACCAGGACCGAAGCTTGATCCCAGTAGATGTGCTCATGGGCGAGTTTTCCTTCCCGAAAGTGGACGATTACCACCAACGGGCACTCCACTCGCCTGCCGGTTGGAGGAATACCGGGCAGCATCCAATCCATCTCGAGCGTGTGGGTAAATCGAAAGATCATCTCGTCCACCAATCGATCACCGCCAATTGTGCGGGAGATCGGCACGATTTCCGTATCGGGCGGCATTTTGGGGATGAAGTGCAGCGAGTAGAATTCGCTCAATTGCTCACGACCAACTCCGCCCGTCAACACGGGGACGTGGTTCACGTAAGCGTCGGACGTCATCGTATCAAGGGTGGCGGTCGTATCGCGCGTCGCGAACTCGTCACGGAGATGCTCTTCCCAGAGGTCGTTGAAGAATTGCTGCTCGGGTGTCATCGCTTAATCGATCCTCATCATACAGCTTCTACGAAATTTCTCGACGTCGCCTAAATCCGGTTCGCGCGATCGGCCGCGCTCGCTAGGAGTACCCTAGAATGCTAGGGAAGGCACGTACAACGCCATTCGCAGTCCAGTAGAATTGTAGTAGTTTATTCCTCAAGGGAGGATTCATCCACATGAAACGGATTTGTTTCCCGATTGCCACTTTTCTTGCATTCTCTGCAGTGTCATACGGACAGACTGCCACTAACCCGCTCAGCACTGATATCAAGCAGGCCTACGAATCGGTGAAGAAAAATCTAATGAGCGCCGCGGACAAGGTTCCAGAAGAGGATTACAGTTTCAAGCCGACTCCGGAAGTGCGGACTTTTGGCCAAGTGCTAGAGCATGCTGCAACAGCTCAGGTGCGGTCGTGCAGCGCGGTTTCAGGCGGAGAGAATGCCGCGCCAGCGCCCGCGGGAGGTAAGGCTGCTATCGTGACGGCTTTGAAGCAGTCCTTCGATGTTTGCGATAAAGCTTTCGATGCGCTAACTGATGCCAACGCAAGCGAGATGGTGAAGTTGCCACGGGGGCAAAAGACTAAACTCGGCGCGCTGGCGGGAGTTGCGAATCACGATACCGAGCAGTATGCAATTTTAAGCGTGTATATGCGTCTGAAGGGGATCGTGCCGCCCTCTAGCGAACGTCAGAACGGCCGATAAGAACGGAATCGAAAGATTACGACATGGCGCAAGAATTTGGCAGATTGCGATGCAGAGTATGCGGTGATCAGGTAGTGGTTCCGCTTTCACCGAGCGAAAGCAACGGCGATCCTAACGATCATGCATTGGAGCTAACCTGCTCGAATGGACATACGGATACATACGACGAATCGAAAGTAGAAACGATTCAGTCAAAGCCGGCGGCCTCTCTCAAAATGCGGCGCGCAGTTGCCGGGATCGGTTAACGCGGCCGAGTCTCAATCAGTTCGTAGACCAGATTGACATCGGCATGCACCTGGATGTAGCCGGGCGAAAGAGGAGTCATATCTGAACTCTGGGCCCGGCCGAGATCGATCTGCGGAGCAGGCGAGATAATTACCGGCTGACCCTCTTCGACATGCAAAACGCGGCCTAATTTTAGTTTTAAGGCGGCAACGAGAGCTTGGGCACTCGATGCAGCTTGAGCTGCTGCTTCACCGAGCGCGCGCGCCCGCACTTCGTTTTCGCTTTCACTTCGCAAAGTGAAGTTCAAGCGGTTGACACTAGTTGCGCCGGATCTAGTTGCGGTGTCGATCACCTTTCGCAGAATAGCGAGATCTTCGACCGTGACGCGAACGGTATTATCGGCGGTGTAGCCCTGAATGGTTGGCGCGCCTTCTTTTGGATAGCGGAAATTGGGGTTGATGGATAAGTTGATGGTTTTGATATCGCCGGCGGGAACGAGCGCACGGAGAGTCTGCGTTATGGCGCTGACCCGCTGAGTGTTTTGAGCGCTGGCGGCTTCGGCGCTAGGAGCTTGCGTGACAACGCCGATATCCAGCTCAGCCTGGTCGGGCGCGGCTGAAATTTGCGATTCACCGTGCACGCGTACCGAAGGAAGATCCGGCGCACGAGATAACTGTTGAGCGTGGAGCGGAGCTGACCAGAGGAGTAAAATCGCGAGGCTTCGCATGATTGTGTGAAACGGCGCTCGTGGATTTGAATCGCAAATCCAAAATAGCGCGGCGGCGATCAAGGGAAATGGCACCGAACTCACGAAGAAGTTTTCTGGCCGTGGCGGCTGCCCTGCCCGGCTTGGGGAGAAAGAGCTTCGCGCAGGCGAAGTTTCCGCTGGCGCATGCGGATGATGAGTTTCTAGAAGGCCTCTCGCGGAGGGCGTTTCGCTACTTTTGGGAGCAGACGGACGCAAGCACGGGACTAGTTCTTGATCGCGCGCGTTGCGATGGCAGCTTGGTGCCTGGTCGAAACCTGGAGGTGGCGAGCACGGCGCTCACCGGCTTTTATTTGACCGCGCTGTGCATCGGAGCCGAGCGGCGGTGGGAGACCGTGGACGAGTGCCGGGAGCGAGTGAGGCAGGCGCTGAGGCATCTGCTCAATGAACAGGAAAGCGTACGGGGATGGTATTACCACTTCACGAACCGCAAGAGCGGGGAGCGGGTATGGAGAAGTGAGTTATCGACGGTCGACACAGCCTTTCTGCTAGCCGGCGTGTTGACGGCCCAGCAATACTTCCGGGACTCTGCGGAGATCGATCATCTGTCATCGGCGCTTTACGCGAGAGTGGATTTTCCCTGGATGCTGAACGAAGCAACTGGAAGGCTGCGCATGGGATGGACGCCGGAAGCGGGCTTCTTACAAGCTGAATGGACCGACTACGACGAAAACACGATTCTGGCGATTCTAGCTATAGCGTCGCCGAGTAATCCGGTTCCGGCGCGCTGCTGGTATTCGTTCCGCCGCACGCAAATGATTCTTTGCGGTTACAGGTTTGTAGGGCGGGGTCCGATTTTCACTCACCAGTATTCACAGGCGTGGCTGGATCTGGCCAACTTGCGCGACGGACCGCCTTTTCAGATCGATTACTTTCAAAACTCAGCGGTGGCAACCTATGCGTTTCGCGCTCTCTGGATGAGTTTGCGGAGTATTTATCCAAGTTATGGAGCAAACCTGTGGGGAGTGACGCCTTCGGACAGCGACATTGGATATGTAATTTGGGGGAGTCCCACGTCGCGGCGGAATTTGGATGGAACGGTGGCGCCGGCAGCAGCGGGCGGGTCGTTGATGTTTGCCCCCGAAATCTGTTTGCCGGCAGTGCGCTACATGCAGGAGGAGTTTGGGGACCTTATATATGGCCGGTATGGGTTTGCTGATGCCTTTGATCCGCTGAGCCGTTGGGCGAACCCGGATATTGTCGGAATCGATGCTGGCATAACTTTGCTGAGCGCCGAGAATTTGCGTTCGGGGAAGGTGTGGAAGTGGTTCAACAGCTCGAACGACATCCGGCGGGCAAAGAGCTTTATATTCAAGCCGTGCTAGGCCGGAGAGCCGGCCGATGGCGGCGGGTTAAGCCATAGATTTGGGGAACGAATTCGCAAGTTGGTTCTAAAGGTGAGCGCGCCCGCAGCCGAAGAGCTGATATAGGCGATGAATTGTCCAGGCTGCAAGAGCGATGAAGTTTGCCGGGCCGCACGGCGGAATATTTGGGATGACGTGAAGGCGTCCATGGGGTTGTGGCCTTATCGATGCGAGGTGTGCGAGCGGCGTTTTATGTCGGCGCGGCGGTATCCTCCGAGCCGCGAATCGCAACAGGAAAGATCGCGTCGGAAGCGGCCTCGGCAGGCGCAGCGGTGGCAATCAGGACAAGGTGGTCCGGAGATGGTGTTCCGCAGCGATCCAGTCAGGCCGATGGCGAAGGTGGTTATTCAAGCCGATGATCATATGCAATTGGACAAGATACTTGTGGCGCTGCATCGGGCAGTGTCTTCGTATCAGCAGCCGCCGAGGGAACGGGCAACCGCAGGAAACCGCTAGGGAGAGAGCGTTCGGCCCAGAAAGGGGAAGCAATGTCTCACATAAGGGCAAGTATTGAGGCTGACGGTATAGTATGGTTAGGCCGAAATTCGATTGTGGAGAGGTTGAACTATGCTCGCCGAGTTGCGACGGTTAGTATTTTCAGGAAGTTTCATTATTCTGGCGACCTGCAGCGCTTGGGCCCAGACGGCAACATTGCAGGGTGATGTAAAGGACGCGAACGGCCAGCCACTAAAGGGCGCGGTCATCAAGCTTGACCGTACCGATATAAAAGGCCATTACACGGTTAAGTCGGACAAGAAGGGGCACTGGCTGTATACCGGATTACCAGGCGCCAGCACGTTCGATATTTCCTGCGAAGTGGACGGGAAAGTAGTGGATAAAGCGAACGGAGTGAAGGCTTCGTACGGAGACAACCCGCCTATCGACTTCGATATGCGAAAGGTGCAGGCGCAGCAGGCCGCTACGCAGCAGGCAAACGCAAATGGCCAGCTATCGCAGGATCAGGCGCGGGGGATGAGCAAGGAGCAGAAGGAGCAATACGAGGCTCAGATCAAGAAGAACTCCGAGGCCATCAAGAAGAACAAAGCGCTGAATGATTTGTTCACCGCAGGGCAGGACTCGTTAAAGGCAGCGCAGGCCGATACCGATCCGGCAAAGAAGACGGCTGACTACCAGGCAGCAATTGACAAGTTCAATCAGGCGGGCCAAATGGACGCGAATCAAGTAGCCATCTGGGACAGCCTGGGACAAGCTTATGAGGGACTCGGCAAAGCGCAGACCGGAGACGAGCGGAACAAGTCTCTGGATCAGGCCGTAGACGCATACAAGAAAGGATTGGCCATCAAGCCGGACGATGCGGCCGTGTACAACCAGTTGGGAAACATCTACGCGCTGGAGAAGAAGATGCCGGAAGCGAGTGAGGCTCTGACGAAGGCTGCCCAGTTAGACCCCGCGATGGCGCCGAAAGCATATTTCAACATGGGCGCAAACCTGGTAAACGGAGGACAGCCGGATAAGGCGACCGAATACTTCAAGAAGGCCACTGATGCAGATCCAAATTACGCGGAAGCTTGGTATCAATACGGCAGCTTGCAAATGATGCAAGGCAAAGTCGATCCAAAGACCGGGCAACAAACATACCCCCCGGATACGGCTACTGCATTAAAGAAGTATCTCGAGTTACAGCCGAGCGGTCCACATGCCCAGGAAGCGTCAGCCATGCTAGAGGCTTTGGGCGAAAAGGTTCAAACCAATATTACTGTGCCTGGGGCTAACAAGAAGAAGAAGCCCTAGAGGGGACTAGAAAACCCTCACGAGGCGAGCCCTGATGATTGGGGTTCGCTTTGAAGGCAGTTCATCCAGATGTTTCGAGCAGTCCTAGAGATTCTTTTCACCATTGCAATCGTGCTCATTGCGCGTGCGGTACTGACCAGCATTTTGAAAGGTATCGCGCGCGCCTCCGCCGATTCGCTCGGGAGACAAGGGCAAGCTCCGGGGCATCGCGGAAATGAAGCTTCTCCAAAGGCCAATCCAGGCGGGGACCTGCATAAAGATCCGGTCTGCGGTACTTATGTGGCAGAATCGGCGGCGCTCAGGAGGCAAGTGGCCGGACAGACATTTTACTATTGTTCCGAGAGCTGCCGCGAGAAACACTCGCTAGTTACGCGGTAGTTTTTTTGACCTACCCTAACCATTGCGGATTCTGAGCAGTGCCGTCAAACACCGAGGTTGTCTTAAACAATTCGTAGCGGCCACTCAAGGCGACGTCGCGAGTCTTAGCCACCAAGGCGTCGAGCTGGGCAGTGGTCAGCGGCTGGAATGTTCGAGCTGCTTCGAACGCCTGATCGAGAATTTTCATGCTGTCGCACCCTGTAATCACGACCGAAGTCGGCAAGTTGAGCGCGTAGTGCAGGCAGTCTAGCGGCGTGACGACATTGCTCTTGAGGAGAATCCCGCCGCCCATAGGTTTCATGCCCAGAACGGCGATTCCCTGCTCCACCAGTCGCGGCACGACATTATTGGCGAAGCTGCGGAAGGAGTAGTCCATGGGGTTCAGGGGCATTTGGCAGGCATCGAAGTGGAAATTATGTTGCTTCGCGACCTCGAGCATGCGCCTGTGGACAGCGGGGTCTTTGTGACCGGTGAACCCGATGTAACGAATTTTTCCCGCCTGTTTAGCGGCTAAGACTGCCTCCAACGAACCGCCGGGCGCGAAGAAGCGATCGGGATCTTCCATCCGAATGTTCTCGTGAAACTGGATCAGGTCGATGTGATCGGTTTGGAGACGCTTCAGAGATTCGTCGACTTGTTGAGCGGCGGCTTTCTTCGTGCGCCCGTCGAATTTCGTCATCAGAAAGGCTTTCTGGCGGTAACCGTCGCGAAGCGCCTTACCCATGCGGATTTCCGAAACTCCATCCGCGTAATCCCAGCAGTTATCGAGGAAGGTGATGCCGCGATCGAGAGCGGAGCGGACAATACGAATTCCTTCTTGCTCGTCCTTTGGAACGGAGATGTGAAATCCACCCAAGCCGATAGCTGAGACGCGCTGGCCGGTGCTACCGAGCTGGCGGTAAATCATGCCATTTTGGTTGGGTTGCCGGGGCGTCTGCTCTTCGCCCGATTGGGCGCGTGCCACAGCGGCTAAACCGGCTCCGGCAATCACATTCAAAGCTTGTCTGCGATCCATGCTAGTAGGGTAGACCCTTTCGCCACCTTATGAAAGAAGGAAGTTTTCCAGTATCGGGCGAGCTCCGATTGCTACAAAGGGACTGAGGAACGAGATAAATGAACTGGACACTAACCGGGGCGTTGCTGATGGCCGCAGCGGTGGGACTCGGAGCTTTCGGGGCGCATGGTTTGCGCTCGCGCCTCGATGCGTACTCAATGTCGGTTTACGAGAAAGCCGTCTTCTATCACTTCGTACATGCGCTGGGCATGCTGCTGGTAGCGTTACTGGCGCGAACGCAGGCGATCAGCTTAGGGGGGCAGGCGCGAGTGGGCTGGCTACTATTTATCGGAATCCTGATTTTCTCGGGAAGCCTGTATGCGCTGGCGATATCCGGAGTCCGCGTGCTGGGCGCTATTACGCCCTTGGGTGGGCTGGCGTTTATCGCGGGCTGGCTGGTTCTCGCTTACGAAGCGTTGCGCACCCCGCGCTTCTGAGCGGCTATGCGCAGCAGCGTGCGCGTGCCCAGGCCGTCGGGCAATTCGTAGCTGCAGACGATTTCCGAGATCGCGTGGCGTCCATCTGTTTCGGCGAGTTCGGCTTCGACGTCGGGTCCTTTATAAAGCAGCAGATGAGCGCCTTGGCGCAAAGCCTTGCCGAACAGGTCGATTAGTCGGTAAACGGGCGCAACGGCGCGAGCAGCGATAATCCCGGGATGACGGGTGACGGCAACTGACTCGGCCCGTGTCGACGACACTTCCACGTTCGGGAGATCGAGAGCTTCGATGACGGCATCCACGAATCGACACTTCTTTTGAATCGACTCGGTGAGAATAAAGCGGACTTCGGGTAAAACGAGCGCGAGGGGAATGCCGGGGAAGCCTGCTCCAGTACCGGCGTCCAGCACGAGGTTAGAGCTCTCGAAGTGGTGCCAGGGAGCGACGGAATCGAAGACGTGCTTGATAGCCGCCTCCGCAGGACTGGAGATGCGAGTGAGATTCATGTACTCGTTGGCCGCCGCGATTAGACGAAGATGTTGCGCGGACTTTTCGATCAGGCGCTCGCGATGAGGGATGCCCGATGGTAGTACGCGGGCAAGTTCGTCTTCGAAATCCACGATTTCAGTTTGGCATTCGGGCCTCATGCGCAAGTACACGTGGTTTGTACGCGAAGATAAGAGTGAATGTTAATAGCTGGAATTGTGGGGCTTCCAAACGTCGGGAAGAGCACCTTATTCAATGCGGTCACACAGACCAGAAAGGCGATGGCTGCCAATTATCGCTTTTGCACTATCGATCCGAATACAGGAGTGGTGACGGTACCGGATGAGCGCCTGGATGTATTGGCGAAGATGAGCGCGTCGCAGAGGATTGTACCAGCTGTCTTCGAGTTCGTCGATATCGCGGGCTTGGTGAAAGGAGCCAGCACAGGCGAGGGTCTTGGGAACCAATTCCTAGGTCATATCCGCGAGGTAGACGCAATCGTGCAGGTTGTTCGCTGTTTTGAGGACAGCAATATCGAGCACGTAATGGACAGCGTCGACCCGGTACGCGACATCGAGATCGTCAATACGGAACTGGTTCTGGCCGACCTGGAATCTGTCGAAAAGCGCAAGACCAAGACGCAGAAAGCGGCGAAAAGCGGGGATAAGAAGGCTGTAGCCGAGCTGCAGCTTCTGGATAAGCTCGAAACTCACTTGAACCAAGGGAAGACAGTGGTGACGCTCGATTTGATGCCAGAAGAGAAGGCTGCTGTCCGGCTTTTTTTTCTGCTTACGGCAAAACCCACCCTGTTCGCGTGTAACGTGGCAGAAGGCGATCTCGCAGCTGCCGATACGAATCCGTTCGTGCAACAAGTCAGGGCCTATGTAAAGGAGCACCACGATACGGGCGCGGTGGTGGTTTCCGCGGAGATCGAATCGGAGTTGGTGATGCTATCAGCGGAAGAGCGCAACGAGTATCTGACCGAACTCGGAGTCAGCGATACCGGAGCAAGCAATTTGATTCGCGAAGCTTACGGGTTACTCGGGCTTCGGACGTATTTAACGACGGGCGAGAAGGAGACGCGCGCCTGGACGATTCACGCGGGCGACAAGGCGCCGCAAGCAGCAGGCGTGATTCATTCCGATTTCGAGAAAAGCTTTATTTCAGCAGAAACGGTTTCTTATAAAGACTTGACTGAGGCGGGATCGTTCGCACGAGCCCGCGAGTTAGGCAAGCTTCGCACCGAAGGCAAAGAATACGTCGTGCAGGATGGCGATGTAATAGAGTTCAAGACTTACGTGTAAGGCTTGGACCAGAAAGTTAGAGCACGAGAGAAGTAGCGGCGCAAACTCGTTCAGTTCGAGTCAACTGGCCTGCACCAACCCTTCCCAAATCCGGTCAGGTGCGTCCCGAGAGCGGGCACTTGACATCGCGATAGCGTGAAGAACGGCCGCACTTTTCAGCGGGCATGAACTTGCAGGATGAGCAAGGGACTGTAGATCCACTGTTTCGTCTAAGGAGAATGCTTGTGAAACTGCTTGTTATTAGCCTTATGGCCTCGGGGCTGGCGCTCACCGTTTCAGCGGCGCCGGCGCGGGCTGGTTTTGCCCCGGATTCGGGTGATGAAGATTGTTCGACGAATCATAGCTGGTGGGGTGATTCCGCCAATTTTGCTCAAAGCCGCCAGGAGCGGTTGCCGAACGCCTCGGTGAATTACGTCGATCCGGGGCAAAATGGCTCCATTCGAGTGCATGGCTGGAACAATGCTGACGTTCTGGTGAAGGCCTGCATCCAAACATCCGCGTCAACAGATTCCGAGGCTCGCGAATTAGCCTCGCAGATTCGGATCACGAAAGGCGCAGGGCACATTGAAGCTTCAGGGCCGCCGGAAAGAGATAGGCGGAACTGGGGCGTCTCCTACGATATCTGGATGCCCACGAACTCAGGAACGAAGCTCACCGCGTCCAACGGGTCAATCGCCGTAGATGGCCTACACGGTCGTATTCGCTTCCATACCTTGAACGGCTCGGTGCGGCTGCTGGATGTGGGCGGCGATGTCGATGGCGACACGACCAATGGCTCAGTAACGGTCAGCGTGGCGAACACCGGGCATTACGCGGGCGGCCTGCGGCTGGAAACGACGAATGGAAGTGTCAAGCTCGAGCTGCCGGAAAACTATTCAGCAAAGGTGGAAGCGTCGACGGTCAACGGGAGGATCAGGACGGACTTTCCGGTGACGGTCAGCGGCGAGATCGGTAAACACCTCTCGTTCACTTTGGGTAGTGGTGGTCCGGAGATCGATGCCAAGACGACAAACGGGAGCATTCACATCACCCGCCGCGCATAGCGCTTTTTGCCGGCGAAGGAATTAAGCGATCGCTGCCAGGCGCCGCTCGTAGGGCCGAGGCAGACAGGGCGCAAGGTTCTTCAGGCGGGCTGTTTTGCGGCCGCATTCGCAGAGCTGTGTTTCGATCTCGCCAGTAAAGCCGGTGTGGGCACGGGCAAGCGGCGGCGCATCATAAACGAGTTCGCCTCTTACCAGATAAGCCTTGGCGCCTTCCTGCACGTGCCATCCGTCGTGAGCTTCGCATTCACAGGCAAGCAAACGGGCACCTGGCGCCACAATTAGTTCATAAACCGGAACGCCGAACGTTCTCCAGAGATGGTCGCGAAGAGCATTGCTGATCGGACTCGACCCGCAATCGGTAAGCGCGATGATCGCCCGGTCCACAGACGGCAGCTCAAATTCTCCGGCTTTCACTTTGTCCGTCAGTTTCTGCAAATCGAAGCCATAGCCAATCAGAATGCGCGGCTGAAATACCTCTAACTCGCCCCAGCGTTCACGGCGAAATGGCCGCACGGATTCAAAATCCGGGAGCACCGAGATTTGAGCCGCCCTAAGCCCCGAAGCGGACGCCAGGGGAAGCGTTAGGCTCGGAAGCCGGTTAGGACGAAATGGGATTACGCCCAGGGAATGCCGTTTCATATCTGATGCTTTATCGATGAGTGTCCGGCGCGGAGAAAACTTCGCAGGAAATCTCATAGGCTTTAGGCCAGAGGAACTCGCGAGCTGTCACGTCTGCGGCATAATCTCAAAACACGGATGATCTCCCTGAGTTCTTGTGATGCTCATCGTTTCTCGATCAGCAGCGAGGCTTGTAACATCGCCCTCGCGTAGGCGACGTCGTACACCATCCCGGTGTAACCGCCACCTCCGGGATATGAATTGCGGATGCCAACCGCGCGGTCGTAATCGAGCGCCCGCTCGTGCTCGGGATAGATCAGCCGCCGGTATTTCAGCCGCACCAACTCGCGCATCACTGCCAGCATGTTGTTCTCGCCTTCGTCGATAAACACCTCGGTGTAATCGTCGTACGGTTTTCTTACGCGCACGTTGCGATAGTGGACATGATTAATACGGTCCCGCGAGCCGAAATACCGGCAGACCTCAACTGGATCATGTCCCATTTCGCGCGTAACACCGCAATCGAACGTGATGCCGTTCGCCGGGCTATCGACAATTCCGATCAGGTGCTTCCAGCCCTCCACCGTGCCCATAATCTGCTCCGAGCCGCGGCTGATGGCGACCGGCGGATCGTTGGGGTGCAACGCCAGGCGCACGTTCGACTGCTCCGCAACCGGTATTACGGCCTTTAGAAAGTACGTGATATTGCGCCACATCTCGTCCAGCGTGTGCGCGCCCTCATCGTGTAGCGGAGGCAAACCCTTTACACGCTCAGCGTTGAAAGCCGTCAATCCCGCTCCGCCTCTGCCGGTCTGCTCGTAGTAGCCTTCGATGGCTCGGTGCGCGTAGAAATTGTATTCGATCACCGGCAGGCCCACTTTGCCCGCAGCGCGAATCGACGCTTTGAGCTTCTCAATCTCGTCATCGCGGCCCGGCCGTCCGTAAAGCGTGTTCGGAAACCCGCTACTCATTAAGTTCCCGAGTGAAAGACCGCCCTCCTTCAGCTTGACAACTATCGAGCGGAGCTGCTCTTCTTGCCAGGGAATCCGAGGTCCACCCGAGAGGACCTGGTTCACGCCGATCTGCTTCACTCGCCGAATTGCGGCTTCCGTGATGTTTCGCACCTCGATTGGACAGGCGATTTTGGGTGTGCCGGGTCCCTCTTGAGGCATGCCCACACCGGGCATCCATTTTCCTTCCTCTCGGGCGTCCGCCGGCGACATCGCTGGGAGCAATGCTGCCGAACCGATTCCCATCACCAAACTTCTTCTTGACAGGCTAGAATTCATGGCTTTCAAGTCCTCGCCGCGCGCGGCGGACTGTCCCTTAATGCTTGTTCCGTTCGAGAAAAGCGAGGCGCGGCTCGAGTAAACGCTCGAGATTGCTTTTCAAAATCTGGGTTGCTGGCCCGGCATCCAGACCAAGCTCGTAGAGAGCCTTCGTCTGCTGCTCAAAAACAACCCGATGCCAGCCGCGGGGGAAAAAGCTCGAATCGGTGCCAAAGAGCAGACGTTCTGTGCCGAGCAAATCAATGGCGCGGCGGAAGGTCGTCCTCAGATCCAGGCCTTCATAGAGCATCCAGCGATTCGTGCTGGAGGTGTCGAGATACACGTTCGGGCAGAGATCCGCAAGCATCAGCGCCTCGCGCAAGAGGCCAGCGCCGAAATGCGGAACGATGAACCGGATCTGAGGGAAATGAAGCGCGACCGGGTGAAGGTTCAGCGGATCCGAGAGCCGCATGTCGAATTGGCTCGGAAGCGCGAGCTTCTTGCGCACGCCGACGCTCAGCGCGCCGCAATGCACAAAAGCAGCCAACCGGTGATCCGAAATCAGCTCGAAAATAGGTACGAGCCGTGGGTCGGCAATGGAATAAGTGTGCATGGCCGGAAAGAAGCAAACACAGTGCAGACCGGGATCGCAGGCGGCAACTGCAAGGCGCTCCCCCGCATTTGGCTGCAAAGGATCGAGCATAAAAAAACCGTAGAAGCGGTCGGGATGCGCCCGGACAGCCGCCGCCACGCTGCCTTCATCGCCATGAACGCTTGCCATCAGGCAAGCGCGGCCGACACCCTGCACCGTCAGTTCCGCTGCCCAGCGATTGGCCAGTTCGACAGGATCGGCGGGTGGAATTTCCCAAGCGAGCAGGGGACCAAGAGCATCGGCGTCAGCCGCTTTCTTTTGACGCGCAAGCCCCTCGTAAAAATTGCGCGAGAAGAAATGCACATGGGCATCGTTGATCAGAAGATCGCCCCAGGGAGTTTCGGCCATGCTTCGACGATTCTAGCGATTAGCGATCATAGCTGAATTTCGCGCACCGTTTCGCCCACCAGAAGCACAGGCTCCGTCACGCTTTGCACATCCCGCACGCTCAACCCCGAAGCGATCTCATCGAGCCTTAGCCCTCCGGGCACCACAGAGATCACCGCCATCTCAGTCACGATCATATGGACGACGCGAACTCCGGTAATCGGAAGCGTGCACTTGCGAAGGATCTTGGGCGTTCCAGCGCGGGTGGTATGCTCCATTGCGACGATTACCCGGCGGGCGCTCGCCACCAAGTCCATCGCACCACCCATGCCTTTCACCACTTTCCCGGGCACCATCCAGTTCGCAAGAGTTCCTTCCTCATCAACCTCCATTGCACCAAGAATGCTCAGATCGACGTGCCCGCCGCGGATCATGCCGAAGGATTCAGCACTCGAGAAGTAAGCGGACCCGGGCAACTCCGTCACAGTTTCCTTGCCGGCGTTGATCAGATCAGGATCCTCGAAGCCGCGTTCAGGATACGGCCCGACTCCGAGCATTCCATTTTCAGATTGAAGGATCACTTCGATACCGGAAGGCACACAGTTCGCAACCAGCGTGGGCATGCCAATGCCGAGATTCACATAAAAGCCATCCTGCAACTCGCGTGCAGCGCGCCGGACAATCCGGTCACGTTTCCCGTTGCTATTTTCTTGAGTCGGTTGATTTGTGGGAGTAGTGGATGTGAGACTCATCTTTTCTACCGCACGGTTCTGCGCTCGATGCGGCGCTCGTAAGCAGGCCCTTGCACGATGCGCTGGACGTAAATACCGGGCGTGATTACATGATCCGGATCGATGGCTCCGGGATCGACCAATTCTTCCACTTCAGCAATCGTGAGCTTGGCGGCAGTGGCCATCATCGGGTTGAAATTGCGGGCTGTTTTACGATAGACGAGATTGCCTAGCCGGTCCCCTCGCCACGCCTTGATTAGAGCAACGTCTGCGCTAAGAGACCGCTCCATAACGTAGCTGCGACCGTCGAATTCGCGCACTTCCTTGCCTTCCGCTACCGTTGTTCCCACTCCTGCCGGAGTGAAAAAAGCCGGAATGCCGGCGCCGGCAGCTCGAATCCGCTCGGCCAATGTGCCTTGGGGAATCAACGTCACCGTGAGAGTTCCACTAATCACCACGGACTCGAGCAGTCTGTTTTCGCCGACGTAGCTGCCGATATGCGAGGCAATCATTCCGGCTTCGAGCATTTTACCCATCCCGAAACCATCGATGCCCAGATTATTGCTGATGGTGTGAAGGCCCCTCACGCCTTTGCGGATCAACGCCGCAATCAGATTTTCGGGAATCCCGCAAAGCCCGAAGCCGCCGATCATCACCGAAGACCCATCCGCAACACCGGCGACAGCATCATCGACACTTGCGAAGACTTTGTTCAGGAGTTTGCTCTCCGCCTCATCAGTGGAGATGATAACGCAGGCGTCTACTATCCGCTCATTCTTCAAACTGCCCAATTAGCGCGCCACCGCCCGCACAGCACGCACAGGAAGGAAAATCAGGGCCTCAACCAGAGCTAACGCGCCATGCACTGCAATGCCCAATATCCGAAATGGCAACAGCAGCAGCCACACGATTGGGTAAAGGACCAGCGCAACCAGTGCCAGCGGCCAACAGATGAGCAAAAGTAGACACCAGAGAAGAAAAGTAAGCAAGTCGCCCTCACTGAGGATTACGCAAATCGCCGCTTCGGCGTTCCGCTCGAGTTAGTGGAAGGATTTTTCGCGCGCCTCGCGGAACGGAGCCGTTTTCGGATTCAGCGCATTCCAGGCTGGTGCCTTCGGATCGTTAGCTATTTCAATCAGTCCTAGCGCGATCATGCGATCGACTCGCGCCATATTGTCATAATCGATCTTTTGCCATTCGTCGCCCAAGCCATGATAATCGGGATAATCGAATGCGACCGTCAGGCTATGGGCAGGCACGCCCTGTTCGGCCAGCGCGTCGTTATCGCTGCGGGTAAAATAGGCGTCGCTAGCTTCCTTATCCTTGTAAACCTTTATCCCCGTCTGCCGGCCGGCGCGCTCCAGATACCTGGTTACATCCGAATAGTCGTACCCGGTAAGGCTCGCCGTGTTCACTTGCTTCCCATTTGTCGAGTCGGTGCGTCCGATCTGCTCCAGATTTACATCGGCCACTGTCTTCGAGACGGGAAACACCGGATGCTTTCCGTAATACTTCGATCCCAATTCGCCCCGCTCTTCGCCGAAGAATGTCATGAACACGATCGACCGCTTTGGGCGGGGATTGAGCCTGGCTAACGCGCGTGCGATTTCGACGACCGATACGGTGCCGCTGCCATCATCGTTGGCTCCGTTGTAAATATGATCGCTGCTGTCTTTTGAAGGTGCGGCCATGCCTTTTGCCGTGTCGATAGTGCCGATGTGATCGTAATGCGCCGTGAGAAGAACGCAAGTATTGTTTAGTTTCGGATCGGAGCCGCGCAGGATCGCAATGACGTTCTTTACCGTTACGCGGTGGTCATCTGGCGCCGGAACATCAACGGTTACCGTCTTGATCTGTGCCGCTCGATCCGAATGCTGCAAGATCTCGAGCAGTTCAGGGGAGGCGGCCAGCACAACGGGCGGCGCGCCCCGCCGGGAATCTTCGGACGGCAACAGTCGAGACCCGGGCGCTGGGAGTTGCGATTCGCTCACCAGTATTTCAATCAAGGCTTTCGAAGATCCGACGGCTCGATTGAACGTCCGAAGCTTCATGTACTCCGCCATCATTTTGTCCTGTGGCAGTTTTCGGTAATCCGGCGAAGGCACCAGAACGGCCTTCCCGGTCACATCGGCCTTCTTGAGAGCGTTGGCATTCGCATCGGGAAAGATCACCACGGGCGCCCGGTCGATCCGAGCGGCTTCTTCCGTCTCATAAATCTCGAGTGACTTTGCCCGAATATCAATGGCCTTTGACCCCGTTTCAAGCGTCATATCCGAATCGGGCTTCAGAAAGTGACGATCAATCATGTGCGCGGTTTGAAAGTAGTCCTGATCCCCTCCCGGCTCCAAGCCTGCCGCGCGAAACCTGGACGCAATGAACTCAGCGGCCGCATCCAAACCGGGCGACGGCGTGAACCGGCCCTGCAGCGTATCGGAAGCAAGAAAGGAAAGATCGCCCCTAAGGTCAGCGGGCGTAATCGAATTGAGGATTGATCGAATTTCCGGTGGAAGAACGGCCGGGCTGGCTGGTTGGACTATCGGCGCGGCGAGCAAGGAAAGCATCGCGAAGCCGGCTGCCAGAAAAATACCAACAGCTTTTGAGATTTTCAAACCGGAGTATAGCGAATGGCGCGCGCCTGAGTCGCCAGTCTATGTTAGTCTAGCGGAATATTAATGGTTCTTACCAGGAAGAAGTCGCTTGGCGCGCTGCTCGATCAGGCCAGCCACAGCAATCTGAAGCGCAGCCTGACAGCGACTAGTCTGGTCGCTCTAGGGGTGGGCGCCATTATCGGCGCTGGCTTGTTCGTTCGCACCGCCGCCGCCTCTACGCAGGACGCCGGTCCGGCAGTGGTAATCTCCTTCATCGTCGCGGCAATTGGATGCGCTTTCGCAGGCCTCTGTTACGCCGAATTCGCCGCCATGATTCCGATAGCGGGCAGCGCCTATACATACGCCTACACCACCATGGGCGAGTTTGTGGCCTGGATCATTGGCTGGGCCCTCATATTGGAGTACGCGCTGGGCGCCGCCACTGTGGCAATTTCCTGGAGTGAGTATCTGAACTATTTGCTCGGCAGGTCCATTCCCTTCGAATGGTGCCATTCGCCGCTGCAGACGTCCACTACCGGCGTGCATGGCCTGGTGAATATTCCTGCGCTTTTCATTGTGCTGCTGCTCACCTTGATTCTCATCAAAGGCACACAGGAATCGGCTACTGTCAACGCGATCATTGTCGCTATAAAGGTCGCTATCGTTATCGTTTTCGTAGCCGTGGGATGGCACTTCGTCAGACACGCGAATCTTACGCCTTACACCATACCGGCCGATTATCCGGGCCATGGGGGCACCTTTCAGCATGGCTTAGGCGGCATCCTCGGCGGAGCGGGTATCGTCTTCTTCGCCTTTATCGGCTTTGACGCGGTTTCAACCGCAGCCCAGGAGACCAAGAAGCCGGGACGCGATATGCCCATTGGCATCCTGGGATCGCTTGCCGTCTGCACCGTGCTGTACATTCTCTTCGGATATGTGCTCACGGGAGTGTGCAATTGGAAAGAGTTCGCCGTGGCCGGAAAAGAAGCTTCTGTTGCTTATGCGGTGGAGCATTACATGCCCGGCTTCCACTGGCTCGCCACTGCGATCACGGTAGCGATCCTGCTGGGATTTTCTTCCGTGATCCTGGTGATGCTGCTCGGCCAGAGCCGCGTCTTTTACTCAATGGCCACGGACGGGCTGCTCCCAAAGCTGTTCGCCGACGTGCATCAGAAGTTCCGTACTCCGTATAAATCGAACATCATCCTATTCTTTTTTGTGGGCGCCTTTGCGGCGATCGTGCCGGGCGACGTAACGGGCGATTTAACCTCGATCGGCACGCTGTTTGCTTTCGTACTGGTGTGTATCGGGGTTTGGATTATGCGCCGCTCAGAGCCCGGACTGCACCGCCCATTTCGCACTCCATTTGTGCCGGTGTTCCCGTTGCTCGGGGTGCTTGTTTGCGGCGGCATGATCGTCTCGCTCGACCACCGCACCCAGCTCACGGCCTTTCTGTGGATGCTGATTGGCCTCATCGTGTACTTCTCGTACGGCCGTTACCATAGCCAACTCAATTCGCCACCGCTTGAGAGCCCGGCGGGTGTCACGCGCTAAGCATGGAGAGAAAACTCGAGGCGAGCCGATCACATTCCAGGCGCGCAGAACCAGCGCAGATAACTCCTGCAGAATGCCAAGACTTGAGCGCGTGCGCAGACGTCTTGTAATTCGGGCTGTAGGGTCTCTGTGCCAAGAGCGTAGCGAACGGTTTGCCAACGGAGCGGTGCGTATTCGCGCTCTTCAAGATACAGCACTTCCAGAGCTTCGGCATCCGAACGAAGAATGTCGAACCGGATCGAGGAGCGGGTTTCGGCGACGGGAAAGCTGGCACAAACACCACGCGAGTAACCATGGTTGCAACACTGAAAGCGCAGTTCGGCGGGTGCTGCGAGGGGCTCGGCCGCGGCGTGACACTTGCCATCATACTCTTCCAGCAGCGGCAAACGAGCTCGCGGGTGCAGCGGGTTGGCGGCTAGGCGCTGCGGCTCAAAGAACGGGCACGGCATGCAAACCTCAGTATAGGTTTTCGGAAGCGGCTGCCTTCCGTTGCCGCGACCACCACCACCAGTTTCGCTGCTCGGAAGGCAAATGCGGATTCCGGGCCTGCGCAACGGCGCAACGAAAGGTGTCGAGCACGCATGGGTCCTGTTTAGCGCCGGTCTTCTCGCATAGCGCGCGGTAGAGTTCGTCGCCATCGCGCTTTGCAAGGTCGCCCACAGTGCTCACGCCTAAATCGCGCAAATTGCCTTCGATGCTTTTGCCGATGCCGGCCAAATCGCGCAAGCGACGGCCGTCGTCTTTGGTAAAGTTTTGAGCACGCATACATGCAGCATAAAGCAATTTCCCTCGTAGTGGTGCTAGCTTCACATGTCTTTCGGCGCAAGACCTCTCTGTGCAGTGCGAAGAGCTCACAGACGCGGCTTTTCAAGGTCCGGTGCTAGCTTTTCCCCCATTGTTAACGCTGTCGCGGAGTAGGCACACTAGTTTGCTGTCATAACAGCTTCTTCCGTTATTCTGAACCCTGTCATATACCCCTGAGTCGAACTGAGTGAAGCAGGACGATCGATCTGTCTTCGCCGAGCGGCGCGGATCGCGCCCTGTACTTTTCTATGACTGAACTAACCAATTCCGCTCTACGTGCCTTTGATCGCCCCCGCATCGATTCGGCGTGGTGGGCGGTTGTCGCACGATTTCTCATTCATGGTCTTTGTCATCTCGACGTGGGTTTCAAGAATTCCTGCAATTCAAACGATCGAATTACCTGTTGCTGGCGTACATCGCGGCTTTCCATCGTCACCAGCAGAGGCGTGTTGTCGCGACCGGTAACGATGAGGATCTGAGCCTTGTCGCCAGCGCGATAGCTTTTCTTATCTGGAACGATCTGAACCGATTTGCTTCCCGCCCCTCCGAACGATGCTTCGGCTGATTCCGGAACCCACACATACGACTCGGATTGGGCTTCGCGGCCCTCCGGTGTTCTGGCGTTCGCGGTCACGCGATAAGAACCGCCATTCGCGGGCAGTTTGATTTCTACTGCCCCCTTACCGTCTGCTCCGGTCGTGGTAGAACCTGAGTCTCGCCTAATCCGTTTTGCGGCCATTTCCAGCGCCTCAAACCGACGCTGACGCTCGTAGATACGGGCCTCCCGTCATAATCCAACGTTTGCACGTTGAAAATTCCGGGCGTGGAGGGCTGATAGACATAGCGCTGCGGTTCCACGCTAACAAGGAAGCTTCCGTACGTTGCAACCGCCCAACCCGCGCCTGAAATCTCGCGCCCTGCCGCATCCGTCACACGAGCCTCGACCCTATAGCGCAGGTCATAATGACGATCCGGAATCTCCGTTCGGAAGCTGATGCGCAACTTGCCATCTTCGTCCAGTTGGCCGTCGGCTTTGGAGACTTCTTCGTTAGCAGCAAACTGGTCGTCTGCTCCGGGCTGGTCAGCCGGATTATCTTCATCCTGCGCATCTGCCCACAGCGGATACCAATAGCGGCTGCGGTAAACGGAATACTGCACATGTGCGCCGCGTACGGGCTCGCCGAAATAATAGCGGCCCTCAATGACCGCGTTGATAGAATCGCCTTCGAGCACTCGCGGCTTATCCGGTGTCACCCGGACCTCGTACTCCGGCTTCTTATACTCCTGCACCTCGAAGTTTCCGTTCATGCCAGACTCGTTCGGCGCAATCTGTATTGAGTAGCTTCCCAGCGCGGCCCAGCGGTCCAACTTAAAATCGTCGTGCAAAATGCCAGCAGCGTTCGTCGTCAGATGCTTGGTGTAAATCGACTTGCCCTCAGCATCCGTTATTTGCACGGCCATACTCTGGCTCGCGGGGATGTCGTAGCCAACAGATCCCATGATCTGCCGCACGACGCCTCGGAAATGCATCACATCGCCAGGCCGGTAAACCGGACGATCGGTATAGATGTAAGCCTTCCAGGCTCCACTCGGCTGCCCGAAGCTCCAGGTTGAAACCGACCCGAGTGTGACTTCAGCGCCCTTCCGAGCGACCAGTCTGAGATCATCGGCCCCGCCAAGCTCCGCAATGTCGCTGGTCGGCAGCTCCGTCGTTCCGTTCGCGCCTGTTGTCACCAGCGCCGGATTATGGTCCCGGCGCATAACCGCTATTCTGCACCCGGCACGGGCTCGCCGGTATCCCGATTCGCAACAAAGGCAAACAAATGTTTGTGCCCGAGTTTCGTCACCAGCACGAGATCTGACTTGATCAGCACAGTGTACGCGCGCTGTCCCTGACTTACCGCCTCGACGAGATAGATGCCATCCTCCTTGACATGAAGCGGAACCTTTGTGGTGGCCCATCGCGTTTTGCTCTCGAGCGGGGTGAATAACGACAAGACGAGCTGGTTTTTATTAAGCAGGGGAGCTTCCGCGTAGTAGGTTTCAGGGCTGGCCGGCTGTTCTTTCGGCTTAGCTTCACCGCGGAAGTGCGCGCTGACCGATTCGCTGAACTGCCCGCGAAGGAACGAACGGATCTCGCGGCGCAGACTGCGCTTCCAGTTGTGAATGGTTTCAATCCAACTCCGCTTCGTGTATACTTCGGGCGGCCGCTGCCCAAAAGAATGAGTTGCCTCCATGCGCCGGTAGAACTCTACTGCATCTTTCACGCGATACACGCGAATTTGTATCGCCTTGACGCCGTACCCGCTCAAGTGGACGGAGGGGACGTCCGCCGGTCCGAACGTCTGCTGAGTCATGATGCTGAAGAAAGATCCGGTCTCGCTCTGGCACAGCAATGGCGCCAGGCAAGCAAGCGCTATCAGGATCCGCAGTAACCGGAAGCTCATGAAAAATCGCGCAGAATGTTCCAGCGATAGACGCCGAGGAACTGAGGATTCGAAGCATCAGGACGCCATTGAGGATCTGGAAAGCGCAGCAATTCGGAGACCGTCAGGCGACGCATCTCGCCACCGCGCTTGCCCTCGGGGCCGGTGTTGTACACCACGTAAGCATTTCGCGATGGCGCAATCTGGCTTTCGCCAATGAAGATCATCGAATGGTATGTCACCGCGCCGTTCCGGCGGCGAAAGAACACAAGATCTCCCATCTCGGCTCGATGAATGTCCCGCGACACCAAAAACGTATTGAAATGCAGAATTGTTTCCGCAGTCGCGAACTCAGCGAAGGTTCCGTTGTGGAGATCGGTTGTAGAGAACGGTCCTGAACGAACTCGAAATAAAGCCGGCCCAAGCGAGCCACGCGGATAGTTATATTTCGCAACGGACCCGATTGCAGGCACCAGCGCGAGATGCGCGGATTGAGCCCACGCGGAATCGTGAAACCGCAGCGCCTCGCGATAACAATACCGGATCAGAGCAGCGCAGTCGACGATCTCCGGCGGCCGCCTCTCAACAGCGGTGTAATACTGCACCTCTGCAAGAAACGCCATCCAGCGACGGAAGCACGCGCGGTCTTGTTCCGTATCCAAACGGAGGAAATCGGGCGTGCCGTCGGCGGCAGAATCAGTGATGCTGAAGGAAAGCTCTGCTGCCTGGTGAGAGCCGACCAGCAAAGCGGCAGCGGCAATCAGGATCAGGCATGCAGATCTGTGCGCGCGTCGCAATTGAGAGGCATTATAGCTTGTACTGGCGTATGTACTCAGCGATCATTACCGCAAGCGATCCGCTCGGATAACGGCGTTCCCTTCTCGGACACAGGACACGGTGGGGCGGCTGGTGGGATTCGAACCCACGACATCCAGAACCACAATCTGGCGCTACTACCGACTGAGCTACAGCCGCCGTGACAAGCTGAGTTTAACATCCAAGCAATCTAGGCTACATGAGGCTGATAGGATCCACGTCGATGACCAGCACAGTGGATTTCCACTTGTTCCGTTCGGCGAGAGTGCGCAGTCTGTGAAGAACATCGCGGAGCTTCGGGCGGCTGACCGCTTTCAATAAGATCTGATAGCGGTATTCATTTCTGACGCGCAGAACAGGAGCTTCGGCAGGCCCCATGACGCGAATTCCTTCGGGAGCCGGCATGAGCAGATGGCCGAGTTGTGTGGCCATGTGCAAAGCGTCTTCCTGCTTTTCGGCGTGCACCATGACGTTAGCCAGAACAGCGAATGGCGGATAGCGCAACCACTTACGAAATTCGATTTCTTTCCGGTAGAAGCCTGCGTAATCCTGCTGCGCTGCGAAACGAATCGCGTAATGGTCAGGGCTCAAGGTTTGAATGACGACACGGCCCGGCGTATCTCCGCGACCGGCGCGTCCCGCAGCTTGCGTGAGGAGTTGAAAGCTGCGTTCGGCGGCGCGGAAATCGGGCAAGCTTAGCCCGATATCGGCGAGCACCACGCCGACCAGCGTGACGTTCGGAATGTCATGACCTTTGGCGATCATCTGGGTGCCGACCAGAATGTCGATATCACCGTTACGGAAACCGTGCAGGATGCGTTCGAAGGAGCCTTTGCCACTGGCGCTGTCGCGGTCGAGGCGAGCGATGCGCGCCGTAGGGAGATGCTGGTGAAGCTCCTCTTCGACGCGCTCTGAACCGGTACCGAGAAACTGGATGTATTCACTGCCGCAATGCGGGCAGGCGGATGGTATTTTTTCGGCATAGCCGCAGGTATGACATAGCATGCGGCGGTCGCGGCGGTGATGTGTGAGGACGACCGAGCAGTTGGCGCAGAGCATGCGCTCACCGCAGGCCCGGCAAACGAGGAAGCTTGAGAAACCACGGCGGTTGAGTAGCAGCATGGTCTGCTCGCCTTGCCCGAGGCGCTGTTCCATCTCTTCGAGCAGCTTGCGGGAGAAAGTTGCCTGCTGCTTGGTTTCGAGGAACTCGAGCCGCATGTCGATAATTTCGACCTGCGGCATCGGACGTTGCGCGATTCGCTCGGGGAGAGATAGTAGCGCATACTTTTTCAGCTCGGCGTTGTAGCGGGTTTCGACGCTGGGCGTAGCGGAACCGAGTATGACGACTGCTCCTGAGTGCTTAGCGCGCACGAGGGCAACGTCTCTGCCGTGATAGCGCGGCGTTTCGCCTTGCTTGTAACTGCTGTCATGCTCCTCGTCGACGACCAGGAGACCAAGATTTTGCACCGGGGCGAAGACGCCTGAACGCGTACCGACGACGACGCGCGCCTGCCCATTCCGAATGCGCCGCCATTGATCGGCCCGTTCGGCATCACCGAAAGCGGAGTGAAGGATGGCAACCTGCTTGCCGAAACGGTGGAAGAACTGTCCCGCAACAGCCGGAGTAAGGGCGATTTCAGGGACCAGTAGAAGAGCATTTTTGCCGTGGGCGAGAGTGGATTCGATGCTGCGTAGATAAACTTCTGTTTTGCCGGAACCGGTGACACCCTCCAGCAGAAATGTCTTGAACTCGCCGGCAGCGAGGGCCTGATGGATGGCGCTAAAGGCACTTTGCTGATGTACATTCAACTCGGGTCGGGGGCGTTCGAAGCCGACGGAAGGGTGCATAGCTTCGATCGAAAGCGTGATCAGCCCGTGGCGGGCTAACGCACGGGCCGCTTGGCTGGCCTGTCTGACTTGGTCGCCTAGCACCGCGACATTGTGCGCGCCTGGATGGAGTTCAAGAAAGGCGAGCAACTCGCGCTCACTTTTTTTCAACTTGATGGCGGGCAGCGGGCGACTGAGAAAAGTTGCTTCGAGGCGTTCGGCTTTGGCGCGCAGCGGATCACGATCTTCTTCCCGCTCTTCGGCTGCGACCCAGCCGCGTTTGATCAGGCCGCGCAGTGCGGATTTGGCGCTCTCGATTTTGGCTGCGAGATACTCGGCCGATCGCGAATGGGATTCAAGTAACGCGAGCAATAGCAGAGATGGGTCGGCCTGCTGGTTAACCGTAAGCTGACGCGCGATATCGCGACCCGCATCGGTGAGCGAATATCGAGTGGTGCGGCGCGTCTCACCACTTAAGGGCAGCATGCCTTTCAGCACTTCGCCGAGCGGAGCGCAGTAATAGGCGGCGATCCAGCGGCCGAGTTCGATGAGGTCGCTATCGAGCACGGGCTCGGCATCGCGCAAGCTGAGCACCTGGCGCGTTTCATGGGCGGGCGCTTCATCGTGCAGGCGCAAGACGACTGCGGTCAGCTTGCGAGATCCCAAGGGTGCGACGACCCGGCAACCCGGCTGGACGCGGTGGCCTAGCGTGAGCGGAAGTTCGTAAGTAAATATGCGGTCGAGCGGAACGGGCAGCGCAAGGTCGCAAAACCGGAACGAATGATTGTTACTCAAGCGCGGCGATAGCCCCGAATGCGGATTTGAGCGCCGGGTAGAGAGCGCGATAGACGGAGTACCGCTGCGAGTAGAAAGCAACCGCGTGCGGATCGGGTTGCTTGATGCTTACTTCATGGACTGCCGCCCGGCAAACCTCGCGAGCGCTTCCATACTCCCCGGTACCGACAGTTGCGAGCAGAGCGGCGCCAAACGCCGAGCCCTCCTGTGTTTCAAGAGTAGCGACTTGTTGATCGAAGATGTCCGCGAAAAGCTGATGCCAGAGCGAGCTCTTCGCGCCGCCGCCTGAGAGCCTGGTCGCAGCAGGTCGCGCGCCGAGGCCGGCGATGATTTCAAGCCCGTCTTTCAAGCTATAGCAAACGCCTTCGAGAATCGCGCGCACTAAATCGCTTAATTGATGCGTTGCGGTGAGACCGATCCAAGCAGCGCGAGCGTTCGCGTCGAGATGCGGCGTGCGCTCACCCATCAAATAAGGAAGCCAGAAGAGGCCGTGAGCGCCCGGCGGCGAAAGAGAAGCGGTCGCGGTGAGTTCCTCGTAGAGAGATTCGGACGCGAACCGGTTGCGGTACCACTGCAAACTTAGGCCTGCGCCTTGCGTGACACCCATGACGTGCCAGGCTCCGGGAATGGCGTGGCAGAAGGTGTGAACGCGGCCTTGCGGGTCGTAAGCTGGCTTGTCTAAATAGGCGAAGACGACGCCCGACGTGCCGACCGTGCAGGAGACGGTTCCGGGCTCGACGATGCCATTGCCGATAGCGCTCGCCGCTTGGTCGCCCGCTCCCGCAATAACTGGGGTGCCTGCGCGCAGACCGATCGCTTGCGCGGCGGCCGGCGAGACTTTTCCGGTGATCTCGCTCGATTCATAAGCGCGCGGCAGGATAGCGCGATCCAAGCCGAGCACACTGACCATTTCATCGGACCACTTGCGGTGCAGGACGTCGAAGAGCGCCGTGCCGCTGGCGTCGGAGACATCGGTAGCGAGTTCGCCGGTCAGTTTAAAGCGGACGAAATCTTTGGGCAGGAGAATGTGCTTAATGTGGCTGAAGAGCCCTGGCTCGTTGTCGCGCACCCAGAGCAGTTTGGGGAGGGTGAAGCCGGTCAGAACCGGATTGGCGGTCGCGCGCAAGACATTTTCCGGCCCGGCCTGGCGGTTGATTTCATCCACCTGCCGCTGGCTGCGCTGATCACACCAGATCAGAGCCGGACGAATGACGCTGTTGCCCCGATCGAGCAAGACCAGGCCGTGCATCTGGCCGGAGAGACCAATGCCGTTTATCGCAGAGCCGTCAATTTTAGCCTCTTTCAGCACTCCAAGCACGGCGAACTGAGAAGCGCGCCACCAATCCTCGGGTTCCTGTTCAGCCCAAAGCGGCTTCAGCATCCGCATGTCAGCGTGCGGCGCGACGAAAGAGAAGCGCACGCGGGCGCTTCGATCTACGAGCAGGGCACGCGAGCCGCCGGTGCCGATATCGAGTCCGAGCCAGTACATATTTAGTGATCGCCTGCAAATGACAGGCGAAACCGCCTGTCCCACAAAGCACAATTCTAGTGGACAGCCGCACGCGACAGGACGAAGCTCCTGTCCCATCAAGCGCGGTTGCTAAAAGTAGATACGGCCCGCAATCCCAATCTGCCCTTCTTTTGACAACAGCATCGAAGTCAGGCGGATCCTGGGGCTGTCCGCGGTCGAATGCGCCCTCTCCGTCATTGTCCTGGATTTTTCAAACTGCGCCTGCAGAGAGTCGTACTCCGAATTGCCGCGTTCCGACCGATGCAGGCGAGAGCGTCAGCTACGAAGCGTATGCCGATTTTTTGTTCCAGGCCGTTCGAAAGATCGCCGCCGAATATCACGATGCGGAAGCTTGGAAAGCCCTGGTTGATTCAGGTCCCGGTGCCGATTCGCCGTATGCTAGGTGGCTTGCCGAGCGGCCTGAAGCGTATCCGCCGAGTTTACGCAAACTGAACTGCCGCAGCGCTTACATGAAGCGCTCATCGCATCCACCCAGAAAGATCGGCTCATCGGGCACATCGCACGCGATTCGACTGCCATCGAAGCGCGCGAGCGCTTTCCGGAAAATCCGCCCAAGCCAACCCGCGAAAAGCGCAAGCGCGGCCCAAAGCCTACACGCAACACGCCCCGTGCCCCGCCAGCCGCATCGAGCAGCAGCGCCGCACCCCGCTCTCGGAGATGCTGGCCGAGTTGCCGCGCCACTGCAGCCTGGGCGTAAAGAAGAGCAGCAAAGGCCATCAGCGGTACTGGCGCAATTATAAATTGCATCTCGACGTAGCCGACGGACAGATCCCGATTACCGCCCTGCTAACCGGCGCCTCGCTGCATGACCCGCAAGTGGCCGTTCCCTTGATGAGGTTGACTTCGCAGCGCGTGACCTATTTATACGATTTGATGGACGCCGCTTACGATGCCCACCAGATCGATGCTCACAGCAGATCTCTGGGCAATGTTCCGCTGATTGCACCTAATGGCGTCACCACCGCCATTCCCCCACCCCAGAGCAGCTTGCGGCGCTAGACAAAAGGCGTAAACCACGCGCGCCGGGCACGGCGCCGTCGCGGCGTGCCCATCTTTTCCGCTGGCCCACCAAAAAACCCTCCACGTCACGCCAATCGCACACAATCACCACCACCCTCGCTCCGTCAAGACCCCTACCCGACTATTTTCCGCGAGTTCTGCAAGTCGGTGACAAGCGCCTTATATTTTTTATTTTCCTGTCGAGTCAATAGGTTAACGGTAATTTGGAAAAACGGCCCGCAACTCACCCTTAATACTCACGGCTGAGGAGTGATCGCGCAGCTTAGATTGCGCACCACTTCAGACCTCAGCCCAGGAAAATCATGAAATCGATCCGCCTCTTACTGTTTCTGATACCGCTCCTGTCAGTAGCGCAGACCAGAACTGACTTCAACTCCCAGCTCAACAACTTGCCTTTTGTGAGTGTCTTGGCCGAGCCATTTTCGGCTAAAGGGGACTGCGTAACGGACGACACCAACGCTTTGCAGGCGGCTCTGAACACGCATCGCTTTATCTGGCTGCCGAAGCCCCCGGGTGGTTGTTACCTGGTTTCAAAGACTCTGATACTGCAGTATGGAGATTACCTCTATGGAGCGTCGGCCAACAATCCGAACGCGGGCGATCCCAACCAGGGAGTCGTGATCCGGCTGGCGCCTAACAGCAATGTCTCGCTCCTGCAGACATTTGACAGCCAGGACCCGCCGGGAGGTGGCAACGAGTACATGGCTGTCGAGAATGTCGTATTCGACGGAAACGGCTCGAATCAAACTCAAGAGCTGCACGGGCAGGCTTTGGTCGATTACCGCGGAACCTTCATCCAGACGTTTCTGCGTCACGTCCTGATCACGAACGCATTCGGCCCCGGGCTCTTCACCGGCTCGACTGAGTTGGATAACGTTTGGATTATTGCTTGTACGACGAGCTCCTATTCCTGGATCAACAATCCGGGTGCGGCGGGCTTGGGCGCGCTTCTCGCCAACCAGGTCTATGTGGAGGAATCCATGTCCCCGCTGAACGGGCAGTACCGTTCACCCTGGGACGGCAGCGTCAACGATCCGACGAAATACGCTCATGCAATCTGGTTCAACGGAATGGGTACCGCAACCGTCAACCAGCTTCACTGCGAGTCGGCTGCTACTTGCCTCGATTTCAACGATGTCCAGACGCTAACCGTGCACGGCATCAGCGGCACGCGCATCGGAAATCCCAGCTCTAGCGATCCCACTGATGCCTATTTGATGCGCGCTATGAACTTGAACATTTACAATTTCACTTTCTCTGCCGCCTATTTCGATCAATCCGGCACCACGTCTGCCCTTCCCTTCACCAACTCTCGCGTATTCGGACTCGCGAATGGACTTACGAGCAACGACATTTATCAAACTCCTACCGGTGTGATTACCTGGCCTTTTTACACTTGGGGCCGCATCGACCAGTCATTCTCTGCGGCGCCGTTCCTTGGCGAGCGCCCAAGGATCGCCAATGAGTTATGGATCGAGCAATTGGGCAGTTACAGCCCGAATAGATTGGCTATCTTCGATAACAACGGTGGCCCCAACGGATCCTACGCCTACTTCGAGCGCAACGGGACGCAACTAAACCTCGGCTTCAGCCCAGGGCCTTGGGACTCGAATCAAGTCAATATGTTGCAAATGAACTTCTTCGGGCTCGGCAATTCGGCTAATAATGTTCAGGTGAACGGCGGCCGCATCCAGACCGGTACGCAGGGCAATACGGATATGAACGGCGAGCTTGCCCTGGCGACTTCCAATTCGGCGACCTATTCTTTCGCGGGATATTATCTGGTTCATCCCGAATGCACGGTAACCCCTCAGTTCGATATAGGCAGCGGCAATCGCTTCTGGATCACGTACTCAGGAGTTTCATCCTTTACGGCGAACTTCGCGCAGCCGGTGAGCGGTAGCGTGTCATACGTCTGCCTGGGTCGCAACTAGCTCGCTCAAGTCGGGGGAGCTCTCCTGGTAAACTCTCGATGGCTCCCCACGTCACTGACAATAACGTTAACTGAAGGACTTGCGAAGCCCAATTCCGGCCGCCACCTCCTACTCGAGGTCGATAAACTGAGCCGCTCGATCTAAGCATGATGCAGGCATTCAGGAAATCGCCTGGGCTTCTGATTTTTCACGCCCTGCTCGCCGCCGTACTTTGCTCACTTCCCCATTTGACCGGCATTTGGCAGAACCGTGGCGATTACTCGCCTTTTTCAGTCTCACCCGCCGTTTCAGCGATTATCTTCGATGAAACACACGCCTATGCGCCGCCCGCCCGGAGATTGCTTTCGACCGGCAAAATTAGGGCGGAAGTGGACAACTACGAAAACAGGAATTTGTCCGCTGGAATTCCATTCGTCCCAACAGCTATCCTCGGCGGGATGGGCTGGGTGCTTGGCAGTCTTGAGAAGGCGTTCGTCGCTGCTGACTTACTTTTCCCAGCGCTTCTCTTTCTGCTTTTGTATGCAGTGGCAGCTACGGCGTTGCAGGACTCAAGTCTCAGGTTGCTCGTCGCATGGAGCACAATCATCATCCCTTTTGGGCTTTTGAATAGTCTCTGGATGGGCGACGATGCCCGTATCGCGCCGCTCGAACTTACGCGAACACCCCAACCTGAAATTTCTTTTTTCGTCTTGATCTTGGCGGCGGCACTGCTCGGAAAAGCGATCGAGAAATCGGACTGGCGTTGGATGCTTGGGGCAGGAACTCTGTCGGGCGTGGTTGTTTATTGCTACTACTTCTATGCGGTGGCTTGGGCGGCAACGCTCGCCCTATTGCTGATTCTAGGCCTTATTTGGAAGCTCCCTTTGGTTTGGACGCGAGCCGTGTGCGCGCTCGGCCTGATGCTCCTGCTATCCGTTCCCTACGCAATCGCAAGCGTGCGCGGGAAAGTGCAGGGCGGCCAGACATATCTGCTCGAGCGCATGGGGGCATTCACGCATCGCCCGGATTTCCTTCCGCTTTTCTGTGGCCTGATTCTAACGGCTGTGCTGCTGGTATTGGGGCGGAAGTTCTGCCAACGTCAGCCCATTTACTTCGTGTTCACGCTTCTGGTGGCCGGATCGCTTTTTGGCATGAACCTGCAGATTCTTTCTGGCTACGAAACTCAGCGCTGGCATTTCTGGAAGCGCCTGGCGCTACCCGTTTTCTTTTTCGTCGTTGCCAGCGCGGTTGCGCGCCGGGGCGAGGAGTCCTCCGAGGAAAAGATCGCATCGCGAAGAAAGTTCGCGCAATCGCTGCTCGCGCTGCTGATCCTCGAAACGGCCGCTCGCCTGGCCTACGCTGGCGTTCTTACCGCACCCTATCATCGCGCCAGCAATCCCGATATTGCGATGCTTACGTGGGTTCGCTCGCACTTGCCTGACAATCAAGTCATCGGGACAGCCGATCCAAAACTGATTCTGCTGATCCCGGCGCTCACGGCAGACTACACGTACGTTCCGAGCGGTCTCCGCTCGCTCACTTCGACCGAAAACATCGTGAGCCGTTATTTTGAGATCGCCTGCCTACTTAGTTTTTCTCGCGCAGATGTGGCGCGGGAGGCTGCCATTCCAAATCACTTAAGTCATTCGACCGAATTGCTACAGGTTCTCGGACTCAGTTACACGGGAGACCACGGGGTCTATCAATGGTTTTTGAATCAATACAGGACTCAGCGCACCTGTGAGGCTCCCAGGTGGCGCCTCGATTACCTGGCTGTGCCGGCCGAAGCTTTCGCCGAGGCGACCGGAAGGAAACGCTTCCCCGACGCATCGGTTGTCTACCGTAATTCAGCCTGGGAGTTGCTCGATGTCCGGTATGCGGCACCCCACTTTGATGCGTCAGCTGCCAAACCTCGCCAGGGCGCCATCTAAGTACCCGGTTGCAAACGACATAGCTACACGGTATTGTTTTGAGGAGAGGATAACGCCATGGCTGCTACGGTTTGGAAGGGGTATATCACCTTTGGGCTGATCACGATTCCGGTGCGCCTCTTCGCCGCCGCGCGCACCGAGCGCGTCAGTTTCAACCAGCTGCATGGGGTTTGCGGAAGCCGTATCAAGCAGCAGACCGTTTGCCCGCGTTGCGATCGCGTAGTGGAGCGCAGCGAGCTCGTAAAGGGCTACGAAGTCGAGAAAGACCGCTACGTCATTGTGAATGACGAAGATATCAATAGCGTGGCGCCCCCTTCCAGCGACAACATGGAGATCCTCGAATTTGTGAAAGCGGAAGGCATCGACCCTATCTATTTCGACGCCTCCTATTTTATGGTTCCGGAAGAAGCGGGGAAAAAAGCGTATCACCTGCTGCTCGAAACCATGCGGAAATCCGGCTTCAGCGCGATCGCAAAGATTGCCATGCACCAGCGCGAGTTCACCGTGGTGATCCGGCCGCATGCCGATGGCCTGCTGCTGCATACGATGTTCTATCCCGAGGAAGTACGGGAAGTACCAGAGTTCCGGCGCGATACGAACGTCAATGTGAAGCCGCAGGAAGTCGCGCTCGCTGAAAAGTTGGTTGAGGGTCTGGCAACCGACTTCGAACCTGAGAAGTATCACGACGAATACCAAGGGCGGCTCAAGCAGATGATCGAGGCCAAGCAGGAAGGTCAGAGCTTAGAGGAGCCTACACCGAAGAAACGAGCCCCCGTGATCGACTTGATGCAGGCTTTGCAGAAGAGCCTGGGTGAACTGCCGAAAAAGCCTGCGGCCAAAGCGGCGCAGAGCCAAGCAAGCGCAGAAGAAGCAGAGAAGCCGGTTCAGCCGAAACGGCGGCGCGCGGCGAGCGGGTGAGGCTTTACGCTTTCGTCAGCCAGTCGTATTGCGCCCCAGTAAGAGGCACTACGGAAAGGCGCCCCTGGGTTACTAGGGGTGAATCCGCGAAAAGCTTGTGAGCTTTGATTGACGCCAGCGTGCGCGGTTCGCTGAGCGCCTGGCCTGCCTTAATCTTCACTTCGGGCGTTTTCGGATTATCTGCATTTACACTTACAACCGATGCGGTACCCACTGCCTGCCGCTCTTCGCCCGTGTGGTAGATCACTAGCTTGTCGCCGGTTTTCATCTCGCGCAGGTGCTTAACCGCCGTGGGATTCGTTACGCCGTCCCAGACGATCTCCTTGTCGCGCTCCAGATCGGAGAAAGAATAGGCGTCAGGCTCTGTCTTCAGCAAATAAGGCATGAGAAAGGGGCGGTTTCGGACGCCCCATGCTCGATGTTATTTGTGTGCGCCGCCGCCAGAAGAAGCGCCGCCCCCGTGCGCGCCGCCACTAGCTCCCGACATGCCGCTCGAAACATGACTGCTCGAGACGCTATTACTTGAAACGCCAGAGAATCCGCCGCCCGAACCTGCTGCGCTACCCTGGCCGCCGTTAGAGCCACCGCCGGAGCTGGATCTGCCAGCCGCCACTGTCATGCCGGAAGCAGTTCTAAAGCCCGAGGATGAGTAAGCGCGAAGCGTCTGAGAACTCGCCATTGAATTCGCGAAGGGCGACGAAGTGATCATTCCCGTAGCTGGAGGATGGGCCGCGTTGACCGGAATCGCTGCCATTTTCGTCGCCGTCGTCGTCCCCGCAACCGGCTGCTTCTTGCTCCCCGGATAGTAGTAGCCACCACCCCCGCCATACACGGGGCCATAGATTACGGGTGCGAAGCCAACCATCCCAGGACCGTAGAATCCGTATCCGAAGGGACTGTAATACGCTCCGCCGCCGGGCAACCATGCCCAGCTATTAAAGCCTGAGTTCCACATCCAACCCGGATTTGCAAAACCACTGAAGCCAAAGCCGCCCCAAACGCCGCCATAGCCGGAAGCGTTCACGTCTTTAGCAGCCTGATAGCTGGAGGCCGCGTCGTATTTTGAACGTACGTTGCTCCAGGCATACAGATCGTCTTCTTTTTTGGCGTCGAACTTTTCGGCCTTCGCTTTGCCCAAAAGGAATTCGTGACCCTTGCCCACCTCGGTCTTTCGATCTCCGTTGTAGATGTCGAGCTTGCCTTCGAGGACTGCCACTTTCGGAGCGTCGCCGGCTGAAAATTTGTAAAGGCCGCTCCTCTCGACGACCACCGTATTGCCGGCATCGATTACCGTGACGCGGTTGTCTTTCAATATGTCGTCGGCTTCGATCATGGCTTCGCCGGCTTTCAATTCGAGCTGAGTATCGGTTAGGGAAGGCGAGACCATGCGCACCTGCGAGTTCTCTCCCAAGCGGAGAAACACGCCAGGAGTCAGGAGCACTTCGGCTTTCCCGAGATCCGTCGAGATCGTATCGTTTGCATTTAGGAAAGTAGCCTTCAGGTTCTGCGTCGAAATCTGACGCCCGTTCAGAAAGGCATTCCCTTCGATGTAGTTGACAACTCCAGGCTTGGCCGAAATGGTGTAGGCCTGCGGCATCGCATACATGGCGGTGACAAAGAGCCCGGTAAGGATCTTCGCGGAGACGGGCCACGCGCGTTTCATAGTTCAAACTCCTTTTGCCCCCCTGCTAAGGGCACGAAACAACCGTGTTACTTAGATGCGCTCAAAATCATATCAGGTACTTAACAGTACGAGACTGTTCAGAACCGATTGGCTTCATTGTACGCCTAATCGAGCGAGATGGCGCTAGGAAATAGTGCCGATTGTGTAAACACCTTGCGATACAATTGCCCCGGGACGGAACCGGCTTTTGACACTCAGACCTATCGACTACGCAAGTCTTATCATTTACTTCCTGTTTGTCCTAGGGATTGGATGGCTCGCCAAGCGCAGAATCTCGAGCAGCGAGGACTTTCTGACTTCGGGCCACTCGGTACCGGTTTGGATCACCAGCCTTGCCTTCATTGCGGCAAACTTGGGAGCGCAGGAAATGATCGGCATGTGCGCGTCGGGCGCCAAGTACGGCATCATGACGGCGCAGTTCTACTGGCTGGGCGCGGTGCCGGCCATGCTTTTCGTCGGGCTGTTTATGATGCCGTTCTATTACGGCAGCCGGGCGCGCAGCGTGCCCGAATACCTGAAACTGCGCTTCGACGAGAAGACGCGCGGGCTGAACGCGATTACGTTCGCGGTGATGACCATCTTCTCCTCCGGCATCAGCATGTATGCGCTGGGCCTGCTGTTCGAATTAGTCCTCGGCTGGAGCTTCACCAATTCCGTACTGCTTTCGGCGGCCATCGTGCTGGTTTATACATTGCTTGGCGGGTTGACCAGCGCCATCTACAACGAAGTCGTGCAATTCTTTCTGATTGTGCTCGGGTTCGCTCCGCTGTCGATTCTGGCGGTGGAGAAAGCGGGGGGCTGGAGCGGCATGAAGGCGCACATGCAACCTGTGATGATGCACACCTGGAAGTATGCGGCGCACGCGCACGAAAATCCGATGGGCGTGAATGCGTTTGTGCTGGTAGCGGGCTTAGGCTTCGTTCTGTCGTTCGGCTACTGGTGCACCAACTTCCTGGTTATTCAGCGCGCCATGGCAGCGGAAACAATGGCCGGAGCCCGGCAGACTCCCCTGGTGGCTGCTTTTCCGAAGATTCTCATGCCGTTCGTGGTCATTCTCCCAGGGGTTGCCGCAGTCGCGTTGATGAGCATGTCGAGCGGCTACACGCTACCGCTGAAAGCAAGCGGCGGATACAACTACGACCTGGTGCTCACAACCCTGATGGCAAAGTTTTACCCATCGGGCATGCTGGGCATCGGGCTCACCGCGCTGATGGCATCCTTTATGTCCGGGATGGCGGGCAACGTAACAGCCTTTAATACCGTTTTCACGTACGACATCTATCAGAGCTATATCCGCAAGGACGCCCCGGACAGCCACTATCTTTGGATGGGCAGAGTAACCACCGTGCTGGGGGTGGCGCTCTCGATTGCGACTGCTTACCTGGCGACCGCGTTCAACAACATCATGGATTTTCTGCAGCTGGTATTCGCGTTCGTGAATGCGCCGCTGTTTGCGACGTTCCTGCTTGGGATGTTCTGGAAACGCACCACGAGTAACGGCGCCTTTTGGGGCCTGCTGACGGGTTTAGTGGGGGGCGGGCTTACGCTTGGGCTTACTGTGGCCGAGAACAAGGGCGGCTGGATCGCGAATCTGCATCAATTTCCGTCGACTATGGCCCAGAATTTCTGGATCGCGATTATCTCCTGGTGCGCCTGCCTGGTGGTGACGTTCGTAGTCACGCTTTTTACCACGCCGAAACCGGAGACTGAGCTCCACAACCTGGTTTACGGGGTCACGGATCTTCCCCACGAAGGAACTGTCATCTGGTACAAGCGACCGTGGCCCTTGGCGCTGATGGTGATCGTAGTGCTGGTAATTGTGAACATCATTTTCTGGTAAACACCTATGAACGACCTACGCCGCCCTACTGGTTATCTTTTTTCGTTGCTGGGATTGATTCTGGTCGTATACGGCCTCGTGAGCTCTGATGTGCGGGCGCCACTTGACGCCGGAGTCAATGTGAATCTCTGGTGCGGCCTGACGATCTTGGTTTTCGGAGGCATTCTACTTTGGCTCTCGTTCCGGGCGAAATCGTAAAACTGTTCAGGGAGCGCTTCGGCTCCGACGCAGAACCGGCACTGTACCGCGCTCCGGGCCGCGTGAATCTGATCGGCGAGCACACCGACTACAATCTGGGTTACGTTTTTCCGATTGCCCTCGAAATGGCGTGCTACATGGCGATTGCCCCGGCGAAGCACGGCAAATTGCGGGTCTATTCGCGTGACGTCGGGTCGGAATTCGCGCTCCCGGTAAACGAGATCGGCGAAGCGAAACCGCTCGGTATCTGGAGCGACTATGTGCTCGGCGTCGCGCGCGAGCTGGTGCGGGCCGGAGTACCGCTTGAGCCCTGCGATTTGCTGGTCGCGAGTGAGGTACCGGCGGGATCGGGCCTGAGTTCGTCGGCGGCTATCGAGATTGCCACCGCGTTTGCCTTGCTTGGGTCGCGCCACTTGAAGCCGCTCGACATCGCGCTGCTAGGGCAACGGGCGGAATCGCAGTTTGTGGGCATGCCGTGCGGCATTATGGACCAGTACGCTTCCGTATTCGGGCGGAAAGGCGCGGCTATACAGATCGATTGCCGCAGCCTCGAGCACGAGTATGTCGAGCTGCCGCACGATCTGCGGATCATGGCGGTCAATTCTTTGGTAAAGCATGAGCTGGGCACGTCGGCTTACCGGGACCGAGTCGCCGAATGTCAGACTGCCGTGGCAGAGATTCAGGAGAGCTACCCCGAAGTGCGGAGCCTGCGCGATGTTTCGCTTTCGCTGTTCGAACAGATCGAGGAAAGCATTCCTGCCGTGCCAAGGCGCAGGGCGCGGCACGTCATTTCCGATACGCAGCGCGTGCTCGATTTAGCGGCAGCGGCCCGTGCGCATGATTTGCGCAAAATGGGCGAATTGTTTGTGGCCTCGCACCGTAGCATGCAATACGACTACGAAATCTCCTGCGAAGAGATCGATTTCCTGGTCGAACAGGCGATCAAAATTCCCGGTGTGTACGGGGCGCGCATGACGGGCGGCGGCTTTGGAGGCTGCACGGTAAATCTGGTTGCGCCGGACGCGGTGGCGGACTTCGAGAGCGAATTGAAGACGGCTTATAAAGGGCGGTTCGGCATCGAGCCAGCATTTTACGATTGTGAGCCAGCGGCCGGCGCAGGGCGCATCGCGTAGCTTCGCCTATCCTGGTTTGAGGAGGTCATCGCACGACCTCCTGGTGACAGGAGGTATTACATGAACCCGTACCAACCGCAAACATCGACCTGGGACAAGCTGACCGGAACCACCCCTTTAACGGCGCAAAGCGCGGCTGTTATCAAACAGACTTATCTGCTTTTTGGGCTAAGTGTGTTTAGCGCTCTGGCCGGCGGCTATATCGGCGCAACTTCGGAAACTTTGGCGCGCTTTTTTTCCGGCTGGCTGGGATGGATCGTGGCTATCCTGCTGCTCAATGCCGTTCCACGGATTGCTATCGCGGTGCGGCACAATCCGGTACTGGGCGTGAGCGCCCTGGTGGGCGACGGTTTCGTCTCGGGTATCGCCATTTCTCCGCTGCTCTGGGTGGCTCGCAGCATTGCGCCGGTGCTTATCGTAGTGGCGCTGGCTATCACAGCCTTTGTTTTTATCGGGGTGACCCTGTATGTGATGGCTTCTGGCCGGACCTTCTCAGCGCCGCGGGGGCTCATGGCGGGTATATTTTTCTCCGTCATCGGCGCCATTATCTTGAACGGCTTCCTGCACTGATCAGAGTCAACTATTTTTCCCGTTCGCGGTCAACTATTTTTCCCTTTTTTTTGAGCGAGCATAGTCGTGGTCGGGCGGTGGGAATGTGAGAAAACGCGCGAGCGTTTTCCAAGGGCTGTGGGAAGCGGTTTTTGCTTTCCATCAGGCCGTCATTTCCAGGGCCATCTTGGGTTGTTTACGATTCTTCTTTGGCCTTCTTGGCCTGTTCGACTCGGTAGCTCGGGATGTTGAGCTCGAGGATGACGCAATGATGAACGAGGCGGTCAATCGCGGCCGCCGTGGTCATCGGATCTTTGAAGATCCCTTCCCACTTCGAGAACGGCAGATTGCTGGAGATGAAGACGCTGCCACGCTCGTAACGTTCGGCCAGTAGAGTGAACAGCACCTCCATCTCTTCCCGACTCTGTTGCACGTAGCCGAGATCATCAATGATCAGGCCTTCGAAGTGCGCCAGCTTCTTGAGGAAGCGGCTAAGCTTGAGGTCGCGTTTGGCAACCAATAGATCCTGCACCAGAAGCGCCGAGGTGGTGAAGTACATGCGCCGGCCGCGAGCAATCAGTTCCTGGCCGATGGCACAGAGAAGATGAGTCTTGCCGCTGCCGGGATTCCCGAACGCCAAGACGTTTTCACGCCGGTCCAGCACTTCCCCTTCGATGAGCGACTTGGTTAAGATCGCCACCTTTGGGGGCAGCCGTTTCAGGTTGAAGTTGGCTAAGGCTTTCTCTGCCGGAATGCGCGACTGACGCAGCAACCGTTGGATGCGCTTCTGCTGGCGATCTTGACTTTCGCGAGTGACCAGATCCAGCAGGTAACGTTCATAACTCAGGGTTTCGCGCTCCGCCAGACGAGCTGCTTCTTCGTAGGTCCGCCGCACTGTGGGTAAGTGCAGTTCCGTCAGACTCTCGGTAAGGGCGGCTTTGACATCCACGATATCGGTCGTCATGCCGCCGTGTCTTCCCTTGTCAGCAGGTCGTCGAAGACCGCGAGCGAGACTGGGTCTACAGCAATGTTGGTCAGCGGAGCGGGAGCATTGTCCTCCGTCAAGCGAGCGGTTTCTTCCGCGTTCAGAGCTTGCTGACTCCCCAGCAAAAACCGAATGGCTCCTTCGACCAATGCCTCTCCGCGGCGAGCTGCCAACAACAGGAGCGCCAGGTACTCTTGAGCACCACGTTTCGGACCGTGCTCTTCGCGCAAGGCATCGTAAGCCAAACGGAACCAGCTGGTCGGGAACAGATCGCTCCGGTAGCGATAATTTTCAAACGCTCCCGGCTTTCGGACCAGCCAATCGATAATGTGGCGATAGTCGATCCGGTGTTTGCTTCGGCCGCGCAAGCGCGGCAGCTCTTCTACTTTCCGATCGGCGTACCAGATCTCGACCATATCGGGGCCCACTCGTGCGTCCACCATCTCGCCAATCAGCCGGCTATGCACCGAGTAGATGTTTCGGTGAACTGTCACCAGGCTGCCTGGACTGACTCGCACCCGTTCCCGTCGCACCGAATCGAGCCGCTGCTCGGGAAGCGGCCGCAGTTGTGCCACTTCGTCTAGATATCGTTCTCTCCGGCCGGCATTCAACCGCGTAAACAGCTTGCTCAAGAACACCTGGTAGGCTGCCACCGCCGGAAAGTCCCGGCTGCCCCGCATTAGTAACGCTTGCTCGGCGGCTTGCTTAAACCGATAATGCCGTTGTTCCACATCTCCGTTTTCATTCGCCTGACCGGCTTGGATCTTCTGACCACTGATCCGGTAATGCCGCAACAGCCCTTCATAGGCTCGCGTGAACTCTTTGGCATCGCACAGATTGTTCACCGCCGCGCTCATCCGATCCGTTCGATGTTCCCAAGGCACGCCGCCCAGTTGCCAGAGTGCATTCTGCAGCCCTTCGCTTAGACTCTCAAATGTCTCTGAATAACAGATGCTTCCTGTTTCCCAGTTCGAATAACTCAGGACAAAGTGATAAATGAGATGCGGAAACGACTGGCCATTGATCGTCACCCCCAGTTCCCGGCAGTGCGTAAAATCCGATTGGCACAGTTCGCCCGGCCGATGCTCTTGCGCAAAGAACACCTCGCGTGGCGGCCCTTCCGTCGCTCGCCAGTAGCTAATCCGGCGCCGCAATGTCCGCACCTGCCCGTCACTGAACCGGCCCGGCTGCGCTTGCTGCAGATGCTCAAAGATGGTCTTCGCCTGCAATCCTGGTTCGACGGCGAGCAACTGTCGAATCTCGTCCCAGCTATCGGCGAACGGATCAGGTCGCGTTCGCCACGTATGCTTTGGTCGCATCTCGCCTGGTAGGCGCCGATCCCGCAGGTACTTTCGCGCTGTCTTCGGGTCCATGCCCGCCTTCGCCGCCGCAATCTCCAACGCCCACTTCCGCCCTGCCAGCCGCCAGAGTCGCTTTACCTGCTGATCGCTCACCATACAAGTCGTCTCCGACTTGTACCGCTTTCGCCTTCCTCGCCATCGGGATTTTTAATTGTCCCTGGCTGAATTATGATTGTCCGTGATCACTGCACATTGGCATGATCGGAATACTGATCAGCCTGGGGATCGGCATTCTGGGCGTCTGCATCCTCGTTTACTCGACCAGCACCGTCTTGAGATCTCCCGACGCCGATAGCCCGATTCCGGGCGCGCTGATGCTGTTTGCGGGCGTTTTCAATATTTTCGTTGCGGCGCTGAATATTCTGCTGCGAGTGCTGAACGGCGGGCGAAGAGGCTAAGTCCTTAGCCGCCGATCGAGTACATGGGCCGCTGCGGCGCGATGAACGTCGAGCGGTTGATCTCGTGGCCGGCCCATTTCTTCCAGATAGTAGAACGGATGGCGGATTCCAGTTCGTCCGGGGAATCCAGAAACGGCCGGATGTCGGTCTCCTCGCGGGCGAAGAGGCAGTAGCGCAGCTTGCCGTCGGCGGTAAGACGGAGCCGGTTGCAGTTCATGCAGAAGGGACGGCTGACGGAGGCGATAAAGCCGACTCGGTCGCCATTCGAGAAGCGGTATTCGGTAGCGGGCGCGCGCGGGTCGGCGTCCGGCACGGGAATCAGGGGCCCGAACTCGGCGGTGAGCGTCTGCAGCATTTCGTCCGCCGTCAAGACATGATCAAGCGACCAAAGATGCTGGGCGTCGAGCGGCATGAATTCAATGAACCGCACTTCGGTGTGGCGCTCGCGTGCGAAACGAACTAGCGGCAGCAGATCGGGCTCGGTAAGCCCTTTGATCGCAACAGCGTTGAGCTTGATCGAGCGGAACCCGGCGGCGAAGGCAGCGTCGATGCCGTCCAGGACGCGGCCGAGATCATCTCTACGGGTAATCTGCTGGAAGCGGGCGCGGTCCAGCGTGTCCAGATGGATGTTCACGCGGCGCAGGCCGGCGTCAAAGAGCGGCTGAGCGAATTTGCCGAGCAGGACGGCATTGGTCGTCAGGGCGAGATCCTCTACGCCCGGAAGCGCGCTCAGAGACGCTACCAAATCGGGCAGCTTGGGACGCAGCAGCGGTTCACCGCCGGTGAGCCGGATTTTGCGGAAACCGAGCGGGACAGCCGTTTTTGCCAAACGAACTAGCTCATCGAAAGTAAGTAGGTTAACGCTGGGCTGGAACTCGGCCCCGGTTTCCGGCATGCAGTAGAAGCAGCGTATGTTGCACCGGTCCGTGACACTGATACGCAAGTCGGAGTGGACGCGGCCGTAGGTATCGGTTACGGGTGCGATCTGGGTGAGCAGATCTGTCATCTGACAGCCAGCATACGTTCGATCGGCAGGCGGGCGCGCTCCATGAGTTCGTTTCGCAATTCTATACTGGGCTCCAAGTTCTGGAGGCAGTCGCGCAGCTTTTCGAGCGTGTTCATCTTCATGAAGGGGCATTCGCTGCAATTGCAGTTTTCGTTGGCCACGAAGTAGAAGCGCTTGCCAGGGCTGAGCTTTTCGAGCGAATAGCGGACGCCGCTTTCGGTCATCACGATGAACTCATCGGCTGTTTGGGCGGTACACCAGTTGATGATGGCCGAGGTGGAGCCGATAAAGTCAGCCATACGAAGGACGTCTCCGGGGCACTCGGGGTGGGCGGCTACCAGCGCATCCGGGTGCTCAAAACGCGCAGCGGCCACGCGGCGGGCCGGGAAAGTGGCATGCACGATGCAGGCGCCCTGCCAAATTTGCATATTCCGGCGTCCGGTCTGTTTCTTGACGTAGTTGCCGAGGTTGATGTCAGGCAGGAAGAGGATGGGCCGGTCGGCCGGAATCGAGTTTACGACGGCGACGGCATTGCGGGAGGTGCAGAGAATGTCGCTTTCGGCTTTGACCTCGACGGAGGTGTTGATGTAGCTGACGACCACGTGATCAGGGTGCTTGCGGCGAAAGGCGCGGACGCCCTCGGCCGGGCAGCTATCGACCAGACTACAGCCCGCGTGGATGTCGGGCAGAACGACGATACGGTCGGGATTGAGGACCTTGGCGGTTTCGGCCATGAAGCGGACGCCGCAGAAGACAATAACTTCGCCTGAGAACTTCTGGGCGACGCGGGCGAGCTCGAGACTGTCGCCGATGTGATCCGCCACGTCCTGGATTTCGGCTTCCTGATAGTGGTGGGCGAGGATGGTGGCGCGGCGCTCGGCTTTGAGGTCGGCGATTTCTTCGGCGAGAGTGGGGGAAGCAATCATTGTTTTGATCTTCGGCTAGCTGAGAATCGCGGCCTCCATCCTAGAAAAAAGCCCGCTACTTTGATGGTAGCGGGCTTTAGTTTGGTGCGCTGGGTTTACAGCGGGCGAAGCGACTAGAACTGGAAGCGTCCGGTCAAGACCAGGACACGGCCGGAGACGGCCGAGCCCTGGAAGGAGCCGTAGGCGCTAGTAGGAGGAATCGCCGTGGCGGAAATCGTTCCAAAGCTATTGGGGGCCGAGATATCGGCGTTTGGATTCTGAAAGTTCGGATGATTCAGCACGTTGTATGCGCTGGCACCGATCTGGAAGCGGTAGTGTTCCTTGACCGTGAAGTTCTTGAACAGAGTGGCATCCACATCGGAATAATTCGGACCATGAAGCGAGTTCCGTCCAACGTTTCCAAAAGCTGTCTCCGCGCCGCTAGCCAGGAATTGCGCGGGTGTGTAGCAGGCCGTGTTCACTGCGGAGGCTCCGCAAGTTGTGGCTAATGGCCCAAGCGTAGTGGCGAGCATAGTGGCGTTCACATTGGTCCCCGCCACAGTGCCGGCAAGAGCGCCGTCAATAATGCTGAAAGGAGTGCCGGTACGCCAGAAGAACTTGCCAGAAACAGTCCAGTTACCCAGCAGATTGCCTAAGATTTTGTTGCCGAACTTCCAGGGCGTATCCCAAATGAAATCAGCAGTGAAGTTGTGGCGAATGTCATAATCCGCGTTTCCATAGTTGGATTGGACATTCGGGCTAGATAACGTGGTCAGCCCGCATCCTGAGCAGAAAGAATAGGGGAGACCGGCGCCGTCATTCGAGATGGTGTCGAGCGCATGACTCCAGGTATAGGAGGCCTCTCCCTGGAAGCCATACGAGAAGGTCCGCCGAAACTGCACGGAGAGGCCGTCGTAGTTTGAAATACCACCGTTGCTTAACTGTGTAATGGCCGCGAAGCGCGAATCAGGTGCCGTCGAGGGTAACCCAGAAAATCCGGGAGAATAGCCCGGCTGGAGGAAGGCGTTTGGCCAGCCATTCTGGAGCAGCAGATTATAACCGTGATTCCCGCTGTAAGTGGCAACCAGCACATTCTTTTGTCCGACGGGCTGCTGAATTTCAAAGCTCCATTCAATGTAATTGGGGGTCAGGAGTTTTTGTGGAATCGAGAAATAGGGGAACGGGTTGAAACCACCGGGCACGGAGGAGTTCAATTGCGCAAGCGTCTGTCCACTAAAGAAGCCAGTTTTGAAAGCATTGAACTGATTCTGAGCGGCGGCGGCGGCGCTGGCCGGATTGCCGACGAGGCCGACGGGATAGGTTGTTCCTATATTCGCGTTGTAGGGAAACGGGGCATTGTTGAATACGCTAGCAACCAGTACGCCCGGCGAGAGGTCAGAGAAAAGGCCGATACCACCACGGATTACGGTGCCATCGGCGCCCCGCGGACTCCAGACGATTCCGAGGCGAGGGTCAGGAACGATGGAATCCACTTTGTAGTAAGCATGCGTGAGGCCAGTTTGGATCGAGGAGTTATATGGAATGTCGGCTCCCGTCTGGAAAGCCGAAGATGTGAACGGCTGGTTCAGCAGTGAGAAGCACTTATCAAGACAGGACGGATTGCCGGTACGATCCAAACGGATGCCCAAGGTGACCTTCAGGTTCGGCTTGACCGCCCACTCGTCTTGCGCATACATCCCGATGTTGTAGAGACGAATGTGGGCGTTGAGCAGCGGACTGAACTTCTGTTGGTATGTGCTGGTGCCGTTGCCCGCACTATTCGCACCGGTCTCACCATTTGCGAAATCGTAGAGGTTGGCAAAGAGGTACGAACCAATAGAGCCGGATTCATAGCTGTAATCCGTGACGCGATTTTTGCGGAAGTTAACGCCAAGTTTAAGGCTGTGATTCCCCTTTGTCGTGGATAGATCATCCACGATCTGGCCCTGTCCGACTTTGCGGCCCTGCGGAAAAGCAGTCCAGTTGACGCCGACTGGATAGAAGCCCGAGGAGAGGTTTGTGCCACCCGCACCGCCGATCTGGAAGTAGCTGGGGAAAACACTCTGCGCCGTAGACACACTGGACGGTCCGAAAATCGCGCTGTAGTAAAGGATCGACACGATGAAGTTATTCACGGTACTCGGCGAGATCACGTAGGTGTGATTGATCTGACCTTCGTACTGAGGCTGAATACTCTGCTCATTCAATGTGGGTGAAAGCAGGTTGGTACCAGTAGGCTGAAATCCATGGTCGCCCTTGAAGCGGAAGAAGACTTTCTGCTTGTCACTGATGTTCCAATCGGCGCGGTGGGTTTCGAGCCATTCTTTGTTGCTGTTCAAACCGCTGGCGCCATAAGCATCGGCGCAACTGGCGGAACCCAACCCGAAGGTTCCCCCGCCCAGCGAAGCGGGAATGGCCGTGCCGGCCAACGCCCCGCAGCCAAGACCTCCGACAGTCGAATCGTCGAGAGGACCAGTGCCAAAACCGACATGGTGGGCGGTCTTAGCACCAGGAGCGTTATTGTACACACTGAATGCTTGCTGGTAAAGCGGGACCTGCGCGGGAGCGATGTTCTGCAAGGTGTAGCTCTGGAGCAATTGCGAAGGCAGCACAACGGTATGTACGCTCGGCAGCGCGTAATACAAGCCTTCGCTATCGGAATAGAAGAAGAGCTTGTTTTTGATCACGGGGCCGCCGATATCGGCGGCCCACTGGCGCGACACCGCGTAAGGCCGAGGGGTACCCTGCTCATTCGCAAAAAAGTCATTGGCGTTCATCAGGTGATTGTTGAAATTGAACAGCAGATCGCCATGGAGCTGGTTTGTACCGCCCTTGGTGACATAATTCACCTGGGCACCGGCTCCGCGACCGTATTGAACGCTGTAGCCGTTCTGCACAACCGCAGCGTCGGTGACTTCGTTCTGGCCAAGCAGCAGATTGCTGGCGCCCGAGTTATTCAAGTTCAGGTAGGCGTCGTTGTAGTCGTTGCCATTGATGGTAAAGAGGTTCGAAGTGCCCGGAAGCCCATGCGAACTGAAGTTACCGTAGCCCATCCCGGTGCTCACTGCAATTCCGGGAACCGTGAAGGCGACGGTGGTGAGGTCACCGCCAGGCGCCGGCAGTTCCAGCACTTGCTTGGTGCTGAAGCTGGTAGTGGCGTTGGCGTTCTCGGTGTCGACGGCTGTTCCGGTGGCGGAGACCTCGACCATCTGATGGGTCGATTCCACTTTCATCTCGAGGTCGACTTCGGGGGCCTGCCCGACTTCCACCTTCACTCGGGTCGTGTCGGAAGTCAGCCCGGTACCGGATGCTTCAACCGTGTAGGTTCCTGGCTTTAAGAGGGAAAAGTGATAACCGCCGGATGAGGTGGCGGTTTGGGTACGCATTTCGCCGGTGTCGGCCGAGTGGAGGGTTATGGTCGCGCCAGGCACCGCAGCGCCCGACTGATCCTTTACCGTCCCGGTAATATCGCCGGTGGTGATGCTCTGGGCAGAGAGAGTGGCCATGCCAAGCAGGGCGACGCCGACGAGGGCGGCTGGTTGGCGGAAACTATAGGCGACGAAGCCGAGCGGAAGAAGGAGGCGTTTGATGTGCATATCTGCTATTCCTCGTGCTATGGGCGCAGCGGCCCATGCTTGAAACCGCTTTGTAGCAATTGCGAAGCCGTTTTGTAAGTCATGTCGAATGAATGAACTAGGGTAGGAATAATCTGGATTGCAGAATTTTGGGGCGGGAGCGTTCCTGAAAATGGGAAAGGGGACGACGTCAGGGTTCCGTAACGCGGTCAAACGTAGAATTTTGCCCCGAGCTGAACCGTGCGGCCGGCGGCAGCCGAAAGCACGCGGCCGAAGTTGCCGGAGCTGATATCGCCATTCCCGCCGCTGCCCTGCAGGAACCGCCTGAAACTGAGGGGTCAAAAGACGTTGTAACCCTCCGGGCGCAACTCGAGAAAGACCAGACAACATCAAAATGGAATTTTGACAAGCAGATTTTGCCAGTCGCTCTCTCGGTCGTCTGCCCAAATAAGAACGAGGGTCTCAACCACCTCTCGGATCGGCGCACTTTGAGGAATTACGAGCACCATGCCTGGACTCACGCCGCCCGACGCGACAAACGAGGTGAGCGCTTTGGGCATTGTCCGCTTGTCGTGACTTACCAGAATTCGGGACTGTGCCGCCGACAGACGCAGAACAGCTTCGTCGTCGAGGTCGTCCAGACGGGCTGCTTGGGCAGTTTGAAAATCGATCCGAGGCTCGCGACGCAGCGTCGCGTCAACGATGATCCTCTTCAGGTCATTGTCGGCCTGAAAACGGATGCTCAATGCTTCGCCAGATCCTGTGAGGCAACTTCGTGTCGGGCACGCTCAAGACGGGCGTAGAGTTCGGGGCGACTTTCGCTCAAATGCGGGACTGAGCGTTGGATCTCTTCTTCCCCTTCTCGGATGTGGGCGCCGATCTCTTGCTCGTGCGCCAGATAGAAGGCAATCGCCCCGTACACCTGCTCTAGAGTCATAGAAGAGAAGTTCTGGCGAATGGTCTCCGGCGAGTCTCCGGCCGTGAAGGAATAAACGATTGAGTCCAGGGAAACACGCGTGCCGACGACGTAGAATCCGCCGTTGCGCTGTTCGATGTATTCGCTTCGCTCCATATTCCAGTATAGAAATTTTGGGGCAAGCCGCGTCCCTTGCCTCGCCGGAACCCGGATTCACAGGGGCGTGAGGCTCAGGCCATGTGTTTTGATGTAGGCGAATCGGCGGAAATTCCATTTATGCGGAATGCGGCAATCGGGGAATCGACTGGATTCGTGCGATTGCAAGCTAACGGGACGATGTTTCTCGAAGAAACCAAAGGGGAACCGGAGGCTCCCCTGGTTCGGATTCTTCGCAGGCCAAAGGGCCTACTCTATAAGAAGGCTTAGAAGCGGAATTTCAGAGTGAGCACCATGCTGCGCGGATTGCTCGAAAACGCCTGTGAAGGATTGGCGAAAATCGAGCTAGTCGGTACGAAGACTCCGTGCTGGTCGCTACTGGTTGCGCCGTTGGGGGCCACATCGCTCACATAACCGCCAGCGTACTGCGGGTGATTGAGCACATTCAAAACTTGTGCCGAGAATTCGAGACTGGTGCGTTCGGTGAAGTTGAAGCGCTTGGCAGCGGAGACGTCGATGTCATCGATCGGATTCAAGCGGGCAGTATTGCGGCCGGCATTGGGAAGGGTACCCAGCGGAGCCACAGCGTACTTCGCGTTTGGATTATCGACCACATAGCCAACGGTAGCTCCCGCGCTATTCGTGATCGCAGTCGCTCCTGAACCGATCGAGTCGGAACCGCCGTTCGGATTGACGAAAACACGGTCGCCAGCGGAGTCGCCGTTGCGATTGGAATCGACACCGCTCTGCACGGTGTAGGGGGTTCCGGTTTGATAGGTGTAAATGGGGGCAATTTCCCAATTGCCCACGAAATTCTTCAGGAACCAATTGGAGTGCTTAAAGAACGGCACATCGTAAAGAACTTCCATCGTAAAGCGATTTCTGTGGTCGAGAGCGGAACTCGAACGATCCTGCCGCAGATTCTGCGGGTCCTCAGGCCGACGGGGTGTGGAATAGGTACTAAAGACTTCGGCCGTCGAATCGTCAATAGCGTGACTCCAGGTATAGGCTCCCAGGAATTGCAAGCCGTTCGAGAAGCGGCGCGTTAACTGGTTGGCCCATCCGTGGTAGATCGAGTTGCCGATAGGCATGTAAGCGGTTATAGGGCTGATAAAGCCTGCCGAAGCATATGTGGGGAGGATATATCCATGGGGGCTGGCGTTGTACGCAGCCTGGATAGGCGCTAGGGTGTTGGCAAGCGAGTTGATCACCGCGGCGCTAGGCATGCTCCAAAAGACGGGCAACTGATTGGCGTCATTCACCACGCTTTGGCGGTTGATATTCTCCTGCACAGGAAGATTGATACCGCGTGTTCCGAGATAGCGCGTTTCGAACACGTAGTTGCTGCCAAACTCATGCTGGATGCCGAAGTTCCACTGCAAAGACTTCGGGCGCTGCACATCCGGGACGAACCCTGAGGTTTTGGCCCGAGCCTGGGCAGGCGTAAAATCGGCGGCGGGACCGGTAGGAGGCAGCCCGCCACTAGCGAGGAAATTGCTGCCGCCATTACCTGCGACATCCTGAGTAACCGAAAGCTGGGGGGGAAGCGTAAGCAACCCGAAGTTGTCGAAAAGAACGTCGTAGTTTATGCCGAAGCCCGCACGGATGGATGTTTTGCTGCTGTCGCCCGGAGAGTAGGCGATTCCGATACGGGGCATGATGTTGTTCGTTTGTGGCTGGGGCGCATGGAACGTGATCAGACCGGGATCGCTCGCAATGGCATTCAAGGCCTGCAGTTTCTCTCCAGCGGGAACGGTCTGGTATTCGTAACGGACACCCAGATTTACGGTCAGGTTCGGGCGCACCTTCCAACTGTCGTTGGCATACCAGCCCAACAGATACCGATTGCCCCAGTAGATCGGATTACCTGCCGAGCGCTCAGCGAGGTAATCCGGGGTGAAGTCGAACAGGTAATCGCTGAAGTAGTTGTATTCGTAATCGCCCCGGGAGCGCTGAGTAAAACTCTGCGGGGAAATAAGGCGCTCACCGTCAAACCCAACCTTAATGCTGTGTGCTCCCTTGGTCCAAGTTACGTTATCAGTGAGTTGATAGAGATTCTGATAGCCGTATTGCGGGAAGTTTGGATTAGGGCCGATCTGCACCCCGCTGAGATCGCCCTGGAATTGAATATTCGGGAACTGATCTAGTCCGGGAAAGGTTTGATTGCCAACTCCCTCGGTCTGGGCATTCCGGTTGTAGCCTAAACGCAGTTCATTCACTACAGTCGGAGAGAAGTTGTGGTACTCGGAGAGCGTGAGCAGGTAGTTGTTGTTCGGCACCGTGGTAAAAAAAGTGGGCAGCGAGGCGCCGGTATTGAGCACTCCGCTACGGTTCAGAATAAATCGTCCGCGCAGCGAGTCTTTGTCGGAAATGTTGTAATCAATCGAAGCCACACCCGATTCGTAGTTTGCATAGCTCGGTGTAGGGATCGAGATTTGGCCGATTTGGATGGGGACACCAGTGATCGTGGTCTGGTTGTACTCGGGCCCAGCGGCGAGCGTGCTGAGAATGGGATAGGCGCCGTTGGGGGTTGAGGCCGGCGCGGCGGCCGTTGGCGCGGTTCCAAGATATTTTTTGAAAATGGCAAGATTGGTCTGGTTGATCCCTGGGGTCGCATTGATCGTGTTGTAGCCAGCGGCAGTCGGCGCAAAAAGCAACCCGGCCGAGCCAGCTTGCCCCACGGGATTGTACTCATAATTCACGAAGAAAAAAAGCTTATTGTGCTTGATCGGACCTCCGACGGTACCGCCGAACCGATTGTTATCGTAGCGGGGGTGCAGCGGAGTGCCATCGACGGCGGCGAGATTATCGGCGGCGTTCAGGTCGCGATTCTGGAAGTACTCATAGGCCAAGCCGTGGAATTCGTTGGTTCCGCTTTTTACTACCTGGTTAAACTGGCCGCCGGAGGAGTGGCCGAAATCCGGAGAGTATTGGTTCTGAAGAGAACTGAACTCGGCAACCGCGTCATTGGGTACCTGCACGAGCGGACCTGTGACGGCACCGCTGTTGTTGTCGATACCTTCAATGGTGAAGTTGTTATTGCGGGGACGCTGGCCCCCAACTGAGGGGCCGGTTCCGGCGCCGACCGCGCCGCTGGATGCGACACCCGCGTTCAACAGCGATAGATTGATGACGCCGGACCCGCTAGCCGTTGTCGGGAGATCCGAGATCTGTTTAGATTCGAAAGTCGATTGAATCTGAGCTGTCGTCGTATCGATGGCAGCCGCAGCCTCGCTCACCTCGACAATAGTGGCAGCCTGGCCGACCGCGAGTTTCACGTTGGTAGTGACGGTTTGATTCAGCTCAACATTGACGCCCTTCACTTCTGCTTTGACGAAGCCGGAGGCATCCACCAAGACCGAATACGTTCCTACGGGCAAATTCTCGAAGCGGTAATCGCCGGCAGAGGTCGAGGTCGTCGAATTCTCGACTCCGGTAGCGTTGTTCCTGGCGGTCACGCGGGCACCTGGCACGATGGCGCCTGACGGGTCATAAACACTGCCCTGGACGTTGCCGCTAGTAAGCTGCGCGAAAAGAGGCAGGCTGCAGAATAATGCTGCAAGCAGAATGCCTAATTGAACCTTGGAAAATTTCATTTATTCCCCTTGAGCATTCCGTCATGGAGGACACGCCGGGATTGCTCGTTGCTCTAGTTTAGTCGACGGGGATAGGGCAATTCCTATGCCATGAAACGGATGCCACTATGTTGTTGCAAATAGAACACCAGTGGGGCCGACTTGCCGCCTCGGTACCGATTTGCGGAGAGACGGGTTGCGCAAATTCCAATGTGCGGAGGTTCGGAGTGTGGAAAGGGGAGTTTTGTCGGCTCCCCCTTTGGGCGAAACTTTCGCCATTAAAAAATAAACTTCGCGGCGAGCTGTAGGTTGCGCCGATCCGTCGTGGTTTCGGTGCAGGCGCGGCAGGCCGGAATATAGGCGGTGGAATAGACGTCGGCAGCGGCTCCCTGGACGTACAAGTTAGGGTGATTGAAGATATTGTATGCCTCCCCTCTCAGTTGAAGCCTTAACTTCTCTGTTAGGGAAAAAGTCTTGTAGACGCCGACATCGACAAACCAGACGCCGGGTGCGCGGAACGTGTTGCGGCCCGTCATGCCGGCTGGGAATGGCGGCAGATCCGAAACTCCGTAAAGAGGATTGACATAGTTAATGGCGGCCGGAAGCTGAAGGTAGTTAAACGTGTTTGGCGCCCCCGCGATAGGAGTAGGGTTGCTTGAGCCGTTGACAGGTACAGCGGTTGTAAATTCAGCACGCGGTATCCCGTAGATTGCATTCGTGCTGTCGAAGATGGAATAAGGCTCGCCGGTTTCTGCCGTCCAAATCGGGTCGATCGACCATCCGCCGAGCGCTTGGTGAAGGAAGCCCGTGCCTTGTTTGAAGGCCGGGATCTCCCAAACGGCGCTCACGGCGATTCGCTGGCGGATATCGAAATCGGAGGCGCCTTTATCCAGCATCGGAGCGTACGGATCCAAATAGCCCGTGTTGAACTGGCCGTTATTCGCTTGCAGGGTATTGGCATCGGAGAACGTACTGCTCAAGTTGTCCTCTGAGTGCGCCCAAGTGTAGTTGGCATTCAGGGTAAGGCCAGCACTGGCGAAATTGCGGCCGACCGCTCGTAAGGTCATGCCCTGATAGTTGGACCATCCCTTGGCGCCCCGACGATTGATGCCCGTGTACTGATCATTCAAGTAAGTCAGCCCGTCAGTAGCGACCGAGTCACCCAGAAAGACGTTCCCGTACCCTGGGCGATTCAGCAGCTCAATGTCGTAGAGGTGAACACCACGCGAGCCGTTGTAATCCGCGCCGATCAGCAGATTTTTGCTGACCTGGTGTTCGAGGGTCAGATTCCAGAAGTGATTGTAAGCCGTCGGGATGTTCGGATCGACGTTGCGGATGGAGGCCGGAGGAAGCACCCTCGTCCCTGAGGTGCCAGCCAGCGGACCAAAATTATTAGGCGAGATGGGAACGATGTTGGTCGGACTGGCGTTGTCCTGCACGGTTTCGTAGTTAGGCGGATTCTGGATGATATTAAAGGTGACGTTTCCGAAGTTACGAATGTACCCGATTCCATAGCCGCCTCGAAGGGACGTCTTGCCATCCCCAGCTACGTCCCAGGCAAAGCCGAGGCGCGGGGCGAAATTGTGGTAGCTCGATTTCCAGAGAACTCCGTAGGGGCTTTGAGGCGCGAGATAAACTTGTCCCTCACGAATGCCTAAAGGCGTATCGATCTGGTCTGTCGGGTCGTAGAAGTTAGAGTCCAGATTCGCATTCTTGTTGTGCTGCGGCCCATAGTATTCCCAACGCAGGCCGATATTGGCCGTAAAGCGCGGCTCAACTTTCCAGGAATCCTGTACGTAGACAGCTCCTTCCTTATAGCGATTGCTGCGGCTGAAGTTGGGAGGCCCTACAGGGAGCGAAATGGTATCGCCGGGATACTTGCCCTGGGGGTTGATGGCAACCTGAAGCCGGTAGAGATCGCCCGCGAGGAAATTGCCTATAGCGCCTCCAATCGAGCCAGAGCTCAGATAATCGCCAGCGGTCTCATAAGCGCCGAAGGTGCGGTTATCACGGATGTACTCGAAGCTGCCTCCGAAGCGCAGATTGTGCTTGCCGCGCGACCAGCTCAGGTCTTCGTATAGCTGGACAAAGTTCTGAGGACCGCCAAACGGAATCCCGCTGCCCGGCGTGAAGGGATCATAGCCTGGGAAGACCACGCTACTCTGCCCGAGGTTGATGGTACCTGTCGGGTTCACGTAAAGCGTGGGCACGGGCGGCTGTGTACCGAAGGGCTGCTGATTATTCAGCCGGTTGAAGACGGCTTTCGACTGAGAAACGAAAGTCGAGCTGAACGCGTGAGTGATCGAGAAGAGCGCGTTGTTGTTGAAATTGGTATTGGCCGAGTCAAAGCCCTGATAGGGGCTATTTGAGACCACTCCGGGCGGATTAACGATACTTTGGAGCGCATAGCGGGCATACATTTGGGTCTTGTCGCTCAGGTTATAGTCCACTCGGGCGACGGTCTGATATTCGTTATCCGGGAGGCCACCACCTGCATCCCCGGCCAGCGAGTAGGCATATTGAGAGAACAGCGGCGCGTTCGGGTTATAGGCGGCGCAGGCGGCGGAGGTACCGCATACGGTAATCCCCTGCGCAGCAAAGCCGTTGATGCTTTGAGTCTGCAAGAGAACATCGTTTGATTTCAAGTGGCCGTAGGCGGCGAAGAAGCTCTGCGTATTGGGCGAACTGGCGGCGATCAACTCCGGCGTGGGCACCCAAACCGTTTGGAGCGCGGTGCTCCGAATGCGGATCCACTCGGTGCTGCTGAAAAAGAAGAGCTTGTCTTTTTTAATCGGGCCACCGAGGGAATAGCCGAATTGATTGCGTGTGAAAACAGATTTCGGAAGGCTCTTAGCGTTATTGTCGAAGCTGTTGGAGGAGAGCGCCGAGACGCGGTTGAATTCGTAAGCGGTGCCAGAGAAAGAATTGGTTCCAGACTTAGTAACGGCGTTGACGACACCAGCGCCCGCCCGACCATACTCGGCAGTGAAGTCGTTGGTGAGAATGCTGAATTCCTGCACCGAATCGAGAGGGACAGCCTGCCCGACGCTGGCGAGGAATTCGTCGTTATTTGCCGCGCCATCGAGCAGAATGTTAGTAGACTCCGGACGCTGCCCATTGACAGCGAAACCAACACCACGGCCGCCCATGCCGGCATCAGCCACATTGCCGGAAGTGGCAACGAGCGCGTAAGGATTACGGGTCAAGGTCGGTAATTCGGTGAGTTGTTTCTGAGAAATGACAGTCGAGAGAGTCTGGGTCTCGGTATTGACCTGCACGGCTGTGGTACTAACTTCGACGGTAGTGCCGGTTGATCCGAGCTGCAATTTCACGTCCAAGCCGATCTTTGAGCCGACGGCAACGACCAAGTCTTGTTTGTAGGTCGCGAAGCCAGGGGACTGGACGGCGACACTATAGGGCCCGGGAAGAAGATTCGTCATGGTGAAGTCACCGGCTCCGCTGGTCACGGTTCTGCGTTCTGCCCCGGTCTGGGTCTCCGTGACTATGATTGAGGCATTCGCGACGATAGCGCCCGCCGGATCGACAACGGTTCCGGCGATCTGTCCGGTTTCAGTTTGTGCCCAAATGAGGCAAGAAGCGGTTAGGAGCGCTAATACGAGCGCCCAAGCTTTATTCCTGTTCGATTGAGACATTTAGGAAATTACCCCCAGACAACGTTTAGAACTAGTTTTAAAGACACGGCAGTGGTCTAGCGCAAAGCAATCAAAAGGCCAGCCTAAGAATCACGGAATTTCACTGTTTTCAACCCAGTCTTATACGGTTCGGTGTAGCAGTTGATCGTGTAATCCCATTATGCGGAGGGATCGGGGTTGAGAGGGGGCAGGCGGAAGCGCCCGCCCCACTCAAGACCACAATATTTGCACTAAAGGCCGAAGGCGCACTCCACTGAGTCCTAGAAGCTGATTTTGCCGGAGAATTGGAAACGCCGGGCGACGCCGTTGGCCCATGAGCCGCCGGCGCTGGGGCCGTAGATGCCGCCATCTCCTACAACGCAGCCGGCTTTGCCAAAGCTGCCGGAACCGACGTTGGTCGGGATGCAATCGAAGTTGGGGTGGTTCATAACATTGACGGCATCGGCGCGGATCTGGAGGTTGAAGCGCTCCGTCAGGCGGAAGTTTTTGAAAATGGCGGCATCGAAGCCGTTGAACCAGGGTCCTCGGAAGACGTCGCGGCCGAAGCCGTATCGAATCGGGCTACTGCCTCCTGGGTTGGCGAAGAGGGTGCTGGGAGTAGAGACGCCAAAGTTCGAGTTGCAGCCCGCAATGGCTGCCGCGCTCGATTTTGCACCCGCAAAGCCGCAGCCCAGCGGATTGTTATCGGCAAAAATGCCGTCGGCGGGACTAAAGGTGGAATAGGGATTGGCACCCCCGATATAGATGGGGTGATCGTTTGCGACGCCGTCGAGGTTATAATCGCCGCCCAGGTTTTCGGGCACGCCGTTCGAATCAATGTAATCGCCCGCGTAACGCGTGCGGCTGGTGTAAATCTCAAGTGGATGCCCGGAGTAGCCCTGATAGAAGCCGGAGACCTGCCAGCCACCGAAAGCCTCTCCGAAAAAGCCCTTGTTGTTTTTGAGAAAGGGCAGTTGATAGACAAAGTTGGCTTTCGCGGAGCTGGTGTGATCGAAAGATGCGGGGCCGTACTCGTTCCGGTTATTCGTGTTGGTGACGAAGTAGTAGGGAGAACTGTAGGTACCGGTGGTGGTCTCGCCGGAGAAGAGGTCGGAGCCGAAGTCCATGAGTTTTGACCACGTGTAGCTTATCTGGAACTGAAGTCCGTTGTTGAAGCGCTTCTGAAGCTCCGTAACGAGCGCGTTGTAATTGGAGCTGCCATTATTGGCGCGGTAATTGAAGCCGTTGTAATTTGGATTCGGGAAAACGGGACTGAGGTTTGGATTGTAGGCATCGCCGTCATAACGGTTCAGGTTCATCAGGATGGGCAGGTGGCGGCCCAAGGAGCCCTGATAGCCGAGGCGGAGGAGGTAGCTGGTTCCGAGCTGGCGCTCGACGGTGAGGTTGAAGTTCTGGGAGGAAGAGTCCTTGAGCGCGACGTCCATGGTGCGCAGGGAAACGCGGCCGGGTCCAACTGCGGGATTGTAGGCCGGACCAACCGACGCGGGGTTGGAGTAGTAAACCAGATCACCGCCGGTCGCATCGTGATCGATCAGCGCGTAGAAGGGCGGATTCCAGGCTGCATTCGACCAAACGTTGTCGAAGATCCGGTCATAGAAGATGCCGTAAGCGCCCCGAATCGAAGTCTTTCCGTCACCGGCCACATCCCAGGCAAAGCCGGCGCGGGGTGCGAAGTCGTGCCAGTTTGGTTTCCACATGGTGTTGACTTGGCCGACCTGAGCGTTGGCGATGCAGCTTATAGACAGACAATTCAGGTTGGTGAACTGGGCGATCAAGTTGTTTGCTTCGCGGGGCGCGCCGTAGTGTTCCCAGCGCAAGCCGAGATTCAGGGTCAGACGTGGTGTCAGCTTCCAATCGTCGTTGACGAAAGCTGCGCCATCTTCGCCGATGTAGTGGCGATAAGCGTTGGCTTTAGCACCAGTGCGGGGGTCGATTGATGCTTCCTGGTAGTAGGGAAAATCGTTTTGGAAGTTGCTGGCGCTATAGGTGACATTTTGGATCGTGCCGCTCGGACCGAGCGAACTGGCCGGGATCGGCCCACCGGTGGTGTTGGCGAACTCGTAGTAGCCGTTGCCGCCGAGATCCCAGTTGCGGTAGACGTTGCCGTATTGCCAACTGCCCCCGAATTTGAACGAGTGTTTACCAAGGGTCCAGCCGAGGTTGTCCTGCACTTGCCAGCGGTCCTGAGTGAAGGCCTCGGTAGCGGCTTCGGAGTTCGCGCCTATATTAAAGGCGCTGCTGTAGCCGTAGTTGGCACCGTCAATATAAATTTCCGGCGCGCTGAAAGCGCCGTTCTGGCCTTCGAAGAAGTCGGAGAAATGGCGGTTGTGAGCAGCGGTGAATTCGTTCACCAGCGTAGGACTGAAGGTGTGGGTTTCGACCAGGCCGATGTTGTGATAATGCTCGGCGTCGGTGGAGGGGATGGGCGTCTGGCTGGCGTTGGAGTAGCTCCCTCCGTACTGATCGGTGTTGGTGTAGCGCTGCACGTTGACGGAGGCGCTGAGGCGGTCGCTGGCGCTAAAGTTCTGGTCGATTTTGAAGAAATAAGTGTTTTGCGTGGTGGGGATGGGATCGAAGGCGTTAACGCAGCCGATGTGGCCGATGGCTGCAGGGTTATTCACGGCTTCAGCGGCGCAGGGCGCGTTGGAAGTCATCAGGGGATATTTGCTGAGAATGCTGGAGGCAAGTGGACCAGCGCCGGCGGACATAGCGGCCAGTTCGGCCGGAGTGGGCACCTGGATCTGCAGGTTGGCGCCGGTGCGGACGTCATAGCGGTCGAAGGCGAAGGAGAAGAAAGTCTTATCTTTCTTGATGGGCCCGTCGACTTCGCCGCCAAATTGGTTGCGGATGAATTTTGGCTTATCGACGCTGTCGCGGTTGGAGAAGAAGTCGTTGGAGCTGATGCTGCGGTTCCGATTGAATTCGTAGGCGGCGCCATGAAAGCCGTTGGTACCGGATTTTTGCACGGCGCTGACGACGGCGCCTGCGCCACGGCCATACTCGGCGCTGAAGCTGTTAGTGAGAATGCTGAAATCGGCGACGGACTCTAGCGGCGGCGTGATGTTGAAGCCGCCTTCGCTGAAGTTGTCGTTGTTGTCGGCGCCGTTGAGGAGATAAGCGGTACCGGATTCACGGGCACCTCCGGACGCCGGGCCGAAGTTCATGCCTTGCGAAACTTGCGGGGCGAGAAAGGCGAGATCGAAGACGTTGCGCGTGAGGAGCGGGGTGGCGTCGACGGTTCGCAGATTGATGGTGGTAGCCAAGTCGGAGGTTGCGGTCTGGACGATGGTGCCTTGGGTGGTCACTTCGACCGCCATGGAAGAAGTGGCGATCGAGAGCCTGACGTTGGCGGGAACGGTCTGGCTGGCCTCAACCGAGATGCGCTTGGTTTCATTTTTGGCGAAGCCGGGAGCTTCGACGCTCAATGTGTAGCTGCCGGGAGGGACGAGAGCAAAACGATAACCGCCATCCGTACCGCTTTTGTCCCGCTGGCTGACATCGGTGCCTTCGTTGGTCAGAGTGACCTGGGCGCCAGGGATGGTTGCGCCGGTAGGATCGGTGATGTTCCCAGTGACAACCCCCTGCACGCTCTGCCCATAAGACAGAGAACTCATGAAGAAGGCAGCCAGGAGCGCGATGGCTGGAAGCCTCAGTTTACGCCCATACACGTCGAGTAAGTACATCCTCAAACCCCTTGTAAGCGGCACAGGCCGCAATCCCGCGCCGCCAAACCAAGCAAGAACTTCAACGGACTTAGGCGCGGGTTGCGAGTCCGTTGTGCGCGAAGTTCCCTAAAGGAGCATATCGTGAACGCCAGGTTAACGCGACTGGGTAGGTTTTATATGTTACCTCAGTTTGTGGAAAAGCGGTAGGGGAAATTTCGCTAGCATGAGAGCTATGCACGGAGTACTGCCGCCGCTCGAAGCAGAAGACCAGATCGTGATGCATAAGGATCCGCGATACGCGCGAAAACAGTTCGACGAGTTGGTCAGACAAAATCCGGATTTGCGAATCGAGTTGCAGGGGGATGGGCGAATCATCGTTATGGCGGCGGCGGGAATAGAGAGTGATTACGAGAGTACGGAGGTAGCTGGTCAGCTTCGTGCCTGGGCCAAGAAGAATAAGCGCGGGAAGGTATTCGGCGCATCTTCCGGCTGGACTTTGCCGGATGGATCCACGCTTTCGCCGGATGCGGCTTGGGTTTCCGATGAGCTGCTGGATACATTGACGCGCGAGGCGAAGAGACACTATGCGCCGGTTACACCCAATTTCGTCGTAGAAGTGAAATCGCCGAGCGATTCGGTGAAAGAACAGCGGGACAAGTGCCGGCAGTGGATTGCAAATGGAGCCGAGCTGGCGTGGCTGATCGATGGAGACGCCAAAGTGGTTTGGGAATACCAGGGCGACAGCGAAAAGCTACACGAGAAGGTAGCAAAACTAGCCGGAAAAGGTCCGGTGAAGGGATTCGTTTTGGATCTGCGGCCGATCTGGCAGGGGATTTAGAACGACTGATGGCCGCCGATCAACGCGGATGAAAGTGGGTTAAGTTAGCGAGCGGCTAGCAGGGCTCTGAGATGACGCGCACGCTCGGGGGAACGGAGCTGGCGCAGAGCTTTCGCTTCGATCTGGCGAATACGCTCGCGGGTGACGTCGAACTCCTGGCCGATCTCTTCGAGGGTGTGCTCGCGCTCGCAACCGATGCCGAAGCGGAGCCGGATAACCTTCTCCTCTTTAGGGGAGAGGGTCTTGAGGATATTGGCGGTCTCGTCGCGCACGTTGGAGTCGATGACGGCATCGACTGGCGAACCGACCCAGCGATCCTCGATAAGGTCGCCGAGAGCGGATTCACCATCACGGCCGACTGGAGTTTCCAGCGAAACAGGATCGCGTGAGATGGTCTTCAGCTTCTGGACCTTTTCAACCGGAATATCCATGCGCCGGCTGATTTCGTCGTTGGTGGGGACGCGGCCGAGTTCCTTTTCGAGCTCGCGAGTAGCACGCAGGAACTTGTTCATACTCTCGTTCATATGAACAGGAATACGAATGGTGCGCGATTGATCGGCGATAGCGCGGGTGATGGCTTGGCGAATCCACCAAGTGGCGTAAGTGGAGAACTTGTAGCCGCGGCGGTACTCGAACTTGTCAGCGGCGCGCATCAGGCCGATGTTGCCTTCCTGAATTAAGTCAAGAAGGTGGAGACCGCGATTGACGTACTTCTTGGCAACCGAGACGACGAGGCGGAGGTTGGCCTCGACCAAGTCCTTTTTGGCGCGCTCGGCTTCGATTTCGCCATGCCGGATGATGGAGAGGCTATGGCGCAAATCGGGCAGCGAAGCGCCGGCTTCGCCTTCCTTCCTTTTAAGATCGCGCTTCAACTCCTTGACGCGCAGCTGGGCGGAGGCGGAGTTGCGATTTTCGAATTTCCGGATCTCGCCGTCGAGAATCGCCATTTCGTCGGCGGTCGCCTCGATGGTACGGACAAATTCTTTCCAGCGGGCGAGATTGAAAGGGACGGCGCGGAGCGCGCGCGACAGTTCGACTTTAGCGCGGGCCAGCTTGCCGGCCCACTTCTTGCGGAGTTTTTTGTTCAGCGCAGGAATGGCCGCATGCTTGTCAGAAGTCTGCCGGAGCTTCTTGTCGGCCGCCAGGTAGGCGAAGAACAGTTCGGCTATATCGGCGCGGCGCTTGAGATCAGCCGGACTGCCTTCTTCAATGTCCGAAGGTCCAAAATCTACGTAGCTGTCGACGTCCTCGGCGCCTTTGCGCACGAGCTCGGCGAACTCGTATACCACGCTTTGCAGGAGCGGAGAACGGCTGATAGCCTTCTGCATCCGCACCTTGCCGCGCTCCATCTTACGAGCCAGGGTGACTTCCCCCTCGCGAGTGAGCAGCGGGACCGAACCCATCTCCCGCAGGTACACACGGACTGGGTCGTCCGTGTAGATGGACTCCTCGACCTGCTGAACGCCGTGGAATTCCTCATCCTGAACCTCTTCCGGATGAAAAAAGTTCGCCTCTTCGTCGAACGGGAGCCCGAGCGGCTCATGTCCCTCGGCAGCATATTGATCTTCAAACTGATCCACTTACTTCATCACCTCTACTGGCAAAAACCCAAACCTCCAAAATAGTTCACAAACTGCGCAACGCGCCAACCTCCTTACGGACATTCTTGTGCCCCGATCCCGGATCTACCGCGATGCACAAATCCCTACATATATGATGATTGCGCGCCACGATTGTACCCGATCTCAAAGCGAAAAGTTAATGCTTTCTTATGAAGATGTTCAGCAAAGTGATTGGTTACACAAAAGATAACCACGCCGGACACCCCGCTGCATACGGTAATACGCAACCACCCCAGAGATTAGACTTTCCGATGGAGCATTACGTTTTTCAGTTCCCCCAAGAATTCTTCCAGGTCCTGAAAATCCCGGTAAACGGAGGCAAAGCGAACATAGGCGATTTTATCGAGCGCCTTTAGCCGCTCCATGAGCCGTTCTCCAATGGCGGTGGTTGACAACTCCCGGTCCGGACTCTCAAAAAGCTCGGATTCGATCTCATTGACCAGGTTGGCCAGGCTGCCCATGCTTACCGGGCGTTTCTCACAGGCCCTGAGCAGCCCATTGAGCAACTTCTGGCGATCGAAACTTTCCCGCCTCCCGTCTTTTTTGATGACCATATAGGGCACTTCGTCGCAACGTTCGTAGCTGGTAAAGCGGCGTTCGCACCCGAGGCACTGGCGACGACGGCGGATAGAATTGCCTTCCCTGCTTTCCCGGGAATCGATCACTTTATCTTCGCGATGGCCGCAAAAGGGACAGATCATACTTGGTGCGTTGGCCGGTAACGGTTTGAATTTACACTATCGCGGGCCGGAAAGCCGGATTTTTCGGGTTGAACTTGTGGAAGGCGAAATCCGTTACATAAGGCGAGACTATGGCAGCGGCAGCAATAGCGCCCCTTTCGACGAACACGCGCAAGACGGGTACGGGTTCAGGCTTGCCGCCCGGAGGCCACAGGAGTTCCTTCTTTGCTTGGCGGTGCGCAGCCGTGCCCTTTGGGCTTTCGATAAACTCAAAGGTTCCGTATACGTATAAAAGATACGCAGCGGCCGCGCCAGGGGCTTGGGGAACGGCAGCGTCCGCCGTGGTTAGAACAAAGCAACCATTGGATGCCGAATCAAATCTGATCGGGCGGTGCCTGGGTGGGGAGCAGGGTGCGTGGGAGGAGCTTGTCCAGCTCCATACCAAACGCGTCTACGGCATTTGCTACCGGTTTACGAATCGCGATAGCGAAGCCCAGGATCTGACGCAGGAAGTGTTTCTACGGATTTTTCGCACGCTGGGCAGCTTTCGGGCTGGGGAAGGCTCGTTCACAGTTTGGCTGACCCGGTTGACGCGTAACCTGCTGGTAGATCACTATCGCCGGACTAAACAGGAGCGGGTGACGGACGGGATAGAAGAGAAGCTGGGCGTGCTCGAGGAAAAGACGGCGCAGCATTCGCGGACGGACGGGCTGCTGGCCGGCAGAGAGGCGGGAGAGTTGTTGCAAGCGGCGCTGCAGAAGCTGTCGCCGGAGCTGAGGGAAGCGGTTATCTTGCGAGATCTCCAGGAATTGGAGTACCGGGAGATTGCACGGGTGCTGGACGTGCCCGAGGGAACGGTGAAATCGCGCCTGAATCGAGGGCGCGCGGAACTGGCTAAGGTTCTGCGCCGGAATAGAGTGACGGCATAGGCTCGAAGGCCGAAAAGAAAGTAGCATGAACTGCGCGGAGTTTGAGAGCATTCTGGCGGATTACCTCGACGGGTCCCTGTCGACGGCCGAAGTTGCGGCCGTTGAGGAACACGCCGCCATCTGCTCCGGCTGCCGGGAGTTTATGAGGGAGGTGAGCGGAGGGCTCAGCGTGCTGAAGCGGGCGGAGGAAGTAGAGCCGCCAGCTGAACTGATCACGCGGATCGCTTACCTGGCGCCAGCGGGGCGCACGCGAGACCCTTTTGAGCGGCAGGGCTGGCTGAGCCACTTCACGAGCAAGTGGCTGCTTCCCATTCTGCAACCGAGATTGGCCATGGGCATGGCGATGACGATCCTGTCGTTTGCCATGCTGGAGCGCTGTACCGGGGTACAGGCGCAGCGGGTGCAGGCGGCCGATCTGAATCCGGTGAGAGTGTGGGGCGGCGTGGAAGACAAGGCGCTGCGCGTTAAGGACCAAGTAGTGAAATATTACGACAATCTGCGTATCGTATACGAGGTCGAGACGCATTTGAAGGACCTCGAAGAGCCACGGGATATGAACGCGCGGCAAATGCCGGCCGCTAAGTCAAACGCAACGAATTCGCAAGCCGGCGGTAAGGGCGGAAGTCAACAGTCGGAAAACGAGGGTGGCGCGAGCTACACGTCACGAAAAACGAATGGCGCTGGCAAGAGCCAACCGCCTGGGGGGAGTAAACCATGAACTGCTATTTACATCCGGAATCACCCGCCGTGGCTTTTTGCCGCACTTGCGGGCGCTCTCTTTGCACGTTGTGCCAGAGGCCGGCGGAAGGGACGATCTTCTGCCAGGATCATGTACCGGTTCCTGTTTACGCGGCTGCGCCCGGAGCGGATGCAGCCAGTAACCCTTACATGCAGCCCGGGCCAGTACCACTGGGCGCATCAACGGCAGTGCGAACGTCTCCGGGGCTGGCGTTCCTTCTCGGGTTTATTCCGGGAGTGGGCGCGATCTATAACGGACAGTATTTGAAAGGCTTGGTGCACGCGCTTGTGTTTGGGTTGCTCGTGACCATCGTGAGTAACACGCCTGGGTCGACGCAGCCTTTAGTTGGCATTCTGCTGGCGGCGTTTGTTTTCTATATGCCATTCGAGGCGTATCACACGGCGAAGAAGCGCGAGATGGGCCTAATGCCGGATGAGTGGTCGAGCATTCTGCCAGCGGGCCGGCACACCGGACGCGCTCCGGTGGGACCGATCGTCCTGATTGCGATCGGCGTGCTGTATCTGCTGAATACGCTGGACGTGGTCGATTTCCGGCAGATCGGCAGATTTTGGCCGGTGATTTTGATCGTAGTGGGAGCGTACATGCTGTATTCGCGAGTGACTTCTCCCTATGAGGCCCCGCCGCCTGACGGGCAGTCTATGACGAATGCAAGGGCGAGCGCCGCGCCGAACGATCTGATGGGTAGCCGCCATGACTAACCGGGGCGCGATGCTTGCACAGGCTGCCCGCGGGCCCGTGCTCCTAATTACAATAGGCCTCCTGTTTGCCTTACAGCAGGGCGCGATTCTCCCCTTCTCGCGGAGCTGGCCATTGCTCATTATCGCGATCGGCGTGATGAAGCTGATCGAGCGGATGCTAAGCGGTCCGGTGACTCATACGCCTCCCGCAGGCGCGCCCGGAGCAGGTTATCCGCCAGGGTACCGGCCGATGGGTCAACCATTTGCACCCGGCACGCAGACGTATCCCCAAGCAGGCGACCGGCCCCCGGAAGGACAGCCCAAATGAGACCTCGTGGATCGATTACCGGCCCTATTGTCGTTATTCTGTTCGGTGTTCTCTTTCTGCTGCGCGCGGTCTCGCCCGATTTTCCGATTATCGACTGGCTTGGGCAGTACTGGCCCTACCTGTTAATCGCCTGGGGCGTGATCGCGTTATTCGAAGTTTTGTTCCGCACGTTACGTGGCGGGCCGGTGCCGGTCAACGGCGTGTCGGGCGGCGGCTGGCTGGTGATCATCTTGATTTGCCTGATGGGAATGGCCTTCTTTCAGTTCCGGCGACCGGATGCATGGTGGCAGAACACCGATTGGACGCGCGGCTTCGACAACGCATTCGGCGACGAGCACGAGTATTCAGTGAACGTGACGCAAAAGGCGGTAGGGACGGCGCCGCACATCGTGATCGAAAATTTCCGGGGCGAGGCTAAGATCGCGGGCGCCGATGGAGCAACCCTCACTGTCAGCGGCCATAAGACGATCCGGGCGATGAAGGACGGAATAGCTGACCGGGCGGACGCGCAAACGCCAGTCGAGGTGATTCTGGACGGCAAGAACGTAGTTATCCGGTGTAACCAGAACCGGGCTGTTGCCCGCACCTCCGTAACTACTAACCTGGATTTAACAGTTCCAAAGGGCGCAAGCGTGGAGGTGGATGGAACCTCCGGCGACTTAGACGTTTCCGCGCTGGGTGGAGATGTGACGCTCAGGAGTGGTAATGCTGGGATGCGGTTGCAAGATATCGGAGGCAACGTCAATGTTGAGACGCGCCGGAGCGATCTGATCCGCTGCACGGACGTGAAAGGCTCCGTCGACTTGCGCGGCCATGGCTCGGATGTCGAACTGAGTAAAATCGACGGCCCGGTCGGGATCAACGGGGACTATACCGGCACTGTTTCCCTGCGCGGCTTGAGTAAACCGGCTCGGGTGCAGAACATGCACACTGATTTTCAGGTGGAACGCGTTGCTGGTGAGGTGCGGCTCGACCGCGGTAGCCTGAGCGTAGAAGACGCGATGGGCCCGCTACGGTTGACGGCGCATTCAACCGACGTTACGCTCGAGGGGGTGAGCAATGCGGTCGAGATCTCGGTTGATCGGGGCGATGTCGAGCTGAAACCGGGACGCATTCCGCTCAGCAAGATCGCGGTGCATGCGGGGTCGGGCAATATCGAACTGGCGATTCCCCAAGCGGCGACGTTTGCGCTGACGGCGACGACGGATCGCGGTCAAGTGGAGAATGATTTCGGGGACGGGCTCAAAGAGCAGACGTCAGGACGGGGCGCGCACCTCGAAGGAGCGGTGGGTTCTGGCCCGAGCGTCGATCTGGTGACGGGCCGCGGGACGATCACTGTTCGCAAAGCCGAAGAAGCGGCTCAGACTTCGGTAGCATCGGTTGCGAACTGAGACTGAGCGAGAGTCAGGCCGTTTTGAACGAAACTCCCTCCGTGCCAAATACGCGAGGCGGCCTGATCCAGCAGGACCGGGCGGCCGAAGTGCAAAGCACTGTCTGCCTATAATCGTGTTTGCGATAAGCTGTAAAGCGTTCTCTTCACCATGAACAGGGTGTTGGTCACAATTATCTGCCTTACGTTCACATCCCTTGGGGAGGCACAAACTCACTTCCAGCAAAAAGGCATTGCTGGAACAGACGGTGTTAAGTTCGATGTCAACGCGGATTGCACCGCACAAGGAGCAGTCATTTTTCAAATTGGCTACGACCTACCCAAAGATAAGGCCGAGTATGACCTGCTGTCACTGACTGCCGGCATACCTCTCATCCCACTCAGTAAAGACGATGCGCCGTTTGTCAACAAACTGTTTAGCCTGAAGGACAAGAACAACCGCGAGATCCAGCTCGTTTTTGAGCAACGAGACCCCAAGCAAGAGTTTCGAAAGTCAATGAACATGTCAAGGCCTAACATCCTGCAACAGGGCATCGACCTCAGCAAAGCTGTGGCGTCGCAGGAGGGAGCCGCAGATTACACGATACGAGCCATTGACCTGTTTGAGGCGCAAACGATTCGGCTGAAGTTCACGCTCGCGAATGGGAATGAGCCTGTCGTAACGATACGTCCACAAGATCCAGCCTTCAAGAGTTTCGCTGCGAGCTGCACCGCGGCTTTCCCTCTTTATATGGGCGACTTGGGAGAGCCACAGGATATCTACTCCCCGGGAGCGCGGTTTGTTCCTCTAAGTCGAGAGGAGATAGCGGCAATTCAACGAGAATTCTGGCTTGGTAGAGCCGGTCAGGTCGCAGACTTCGCAACAAGATTTCGAAAACCAGAAGTAGCTCCGGCAAACACGCAATTTGCGCCGATACAAATGCGTGCGCCGGATAATGTGGAACGTAGCGTCGGGGTGTCACCGGGAGAATCAGGCAAAGTGAGCATTCCTGTCGGACAAGGGCTTGTGGACCTTGTAAGACTGCAAGATGGACGCGTTGGTCTGATCGCCACAGAGTCGTACAACGATCCCAGCCAAGATCCTCTATTCAAGGGACGGTGGACTCCGCTGCCGTCTAAAGGTGAGGTATTCGAGGGCACGGCAGAAGAATTCGCTGTGGCTTTGCCGGAATATTTGAGGAGGGCAGGATTGTCCGTGTCTCACGTAGAGGAGGCTATGTACAAAAAGGAGGAGGCTTACTTAATCAACTTAGTCAGAAGCTGCGCGGCCGTGACCCCTGAGATGGTGCAAAGCGCAGTGATTAATCATCACGGCGATCTGAGTCGCCTTGATAATGGCCGATACGCCGACTGCATCAAGATCGGCGGCGATGTAACAACAATGGCAGGGGCTGGGTCGACCAAAGAGAAAAGAGACCTCTACCTGATTGGCCCGGAAAATCTGCGTTTAGCTCCAGACGGTAAGACCATTCGAATCGACATAATCTTTGGCTCACTTCCATCGGATTATGTCGGTCACACGGGGACGAACAGCGTGCTTTATGAGAGGCGTCTGGCCGTCGAGGCGATCATTCAATCGGAATCGGTGGCTAAATGAAGAAGCTCTATCATCACTGGGAGACAATTGAACCTCAGCTTATTCCACTAGAACACCGCCAGCTCACATGAAGCGACAGACGAGGTCTTGCGATTGATAAGATGACTTTGCCAATCGTAAGATTCGGCCTCGCGAGGAACGCGGAGCTTACATCGATAAAGGCTACGGGCGGAGATACGCCGGTCAGGATCTGCCCGAAATATAACTGTGGAGTTGCTCGATCGTCTCTTCCTGAGAGGTGATAATCCACTTCACCAAATCGCCAATCGACAGCATGCCTGAGACTGCGCCGTCGCCGGCCAGCACGGGCAAGTGTCGTACGCGGCTTTCAGTCATGATCTGCATCGCTTCTTTGACCGAGCTATCGCGCGAAATGGTGATGGGCGGAGAACTCATAATCTCGCTCACGCGAGTGTCTCTCGATGAGCGTCCCTTGAGGATGATCTTGCGGGCATAATCCCGTTCCGAGAACAACCCCACTAGCTTTTCGGCATCCATCACGAGCAGAGCCCCAATTTCCTTGCCTGCCATGATGCTTAGCGCGTCATAAACTGTCGAATCCGGCCCAACCGACCAGATGCGATCACCTTTTTGCTTCAGAATTGCGGAAACACGGTCGAGAACTTCCATGGCTCATACCTCCCGGCAATCACTGTCCCGAGCATTATACGTCCAAACCGGCCGGAAGTTTGCTATCATAATTATGTCTTTGCCCGCATCCGTATTCCATTCGAGTGCCTTCCGGCCGCTAGTTTCTCCTTCATCAAGTTGGTTTGCCGAGCTGTCTGACAAAGATAAATTTCAAAATACAAGGAACGATCTGTGACCAACATTTTTGTAGGGAACCTCAGTTATCAAGCGACTCAAGCTGACCTTCAGGCTGCATTCGAAGCTTATGGGAGCGTAGAGCGCGTAAATTTAATTACCGACCGCGATTCGGGTCAGCCCCGAGGCTTTGCTTTCGTGGAGATGAGCGACGCGCAAGCTGCTCAGACCGCAATTACCCAGTTAAATGGCGCCGAGCTGTACGGCCGGGCGATGAACGTGAACGAAGCGCGGCCCAAGCCCGCCGGCGGCGCTGGCGGAGGGTTCGCCGGAAAACGCAATGGGGGCGGATCACGCGACGGAGGCCGCAGCCGCGGTCAACGATGGTAGACCCGCTCAGCTAGCCCGCTAAACATTCAATAACGTTTGCATTCTGGTTGCCTATACTTTGGTCTCGTTTAGACTCCAGAGTATAGGCAGCTTTTCATTTTAGGAGCAACTATGCCAGGTCGCGGTCCGCAGACATTCAAAAAACGACAGAAAGAGCAAGAACGAAAAGAGCGCCAGCAGGAAAAAATGGCCAAAAGGCTGCAGCGCAAGGCCGAACGGGGCACAGACTCCGGCGGCGAGCACGACGAGACTGGCGGCACCGATCAGGAATCTTCTCTGCAAGAGCCACAGGGCGAATCGAGCAATCTGGAAAGAGCTTAGCGCATCACGAACCTGTGCAGCTCTAGGCGCTTTCGATGGTCGGACGCAGAGCCTTTTTGAATTTGCTGGCGGCGACACCGTCACTGCTTCTGGCCCGGCCTAAAGAGAGTAAGCCAAGTGCTTCGGGTTTTGACGTGGTCGCGTTTGGAGCGCGCGGGGATGGATCAACAAACGACACGCCGGCGATCCAGCGGGCGGTAGACAAATGCGCTGGCGCCGGGGGCGGCCGTGTCCTGCTGCCAAGCGGAAAAACGTTCCTCAGCGGAACTATCGAACTCAAAAGCAACGTCACATTTGAATTGGGCAGCGGCGCGACGCTCAAAGCGAGCGGCAATCGCGAGGACTTCCGGGAGCTCGGCTCCCTCCTGTTCGCTAAGGACGCGGCGAACATCTCGATCCGCGGAACCGGCAAAATCGACGGCAACTTTCATGCGTATCTGACCGATCTAGAAGAAGGCGGATACAAAGTCACTGCCCCATTCCTCGGTCCATACGATCCGCTATATCCGCCGGCTGAGCAGCACGCCCCGGATGGACGGCCGCGTATGATTCTGCTGGTGGGTTGCCGCAATCTCCGGCTGGAGGAATTCACCGTCGTTGACGCGCCTACCTGGACGATTCACCCGATCGGCTGCGATGGATTGTATGTGCAAGGCGTCAGCATCCTGAACGATTTGCGCGTGCCCAACTGCGACGGTATCGATCTAGACCATTGCCGTCGGGTGCGTATTGCCAACTGCAACATTCAAGCAGGCGACGACTGCATCATCCTGAAGACCTCGCGGAATTTCACGAGCTACGGCCCTTGCGAAGACGTTACGGTAACAGGCTGTACTCTCACCTCGAGTTCGGCTGGTATCAAAATCGAACCGGAAGGTCCGGAGACGATTCGCAATGTGGTGATTACCTCCTGCGTGATTTCACACAGCAATCGAGGCGTGTGCCTGCTGAACCGGGACGGGGCGCTGATTGAAGATCTCGTGTTCTCGGACCTGGTGATCACGACGGAACTGCGGCATTCGATGTGGTGGGGCGCGGGAGAGCCGGTACACCTCTCGAATCTGCCGCGTAGTGCGGGCACCAAGGCGGGCGCCGTGAAGGGCCTCCGATTCAGCCATCTGCTGTGCGAAGGAGAGAGCGGCCTCTTCATTCATGGCTGGAAGGATAGCCCGATCGACGATGTTGCGTTTGAAGATGTCCGGCTCGTGCTGACGAAGACTTCACGCTGGAAAGGCGGCTTTTACGATCTACGCCCCGGTGACGTGTACCAGGGCTTATATGAGCACAAAATCGCCGGCGTTTACTGCAAATGGGCCTCGAACCTGGCGCTGCGAAACCTGCAAGTAACCTGGTCGCCCAACGCCCCTCCCTATTACGGGCCGGCGCTTGAAGCCGAGGACGTCACCGGGCTGGATGTCGAGAATTTCAAGGGCGTGGGCGCGCACCCAGGTAGTGACCCGAACCGGCTGATCGACGGGAGAAGCTACCCATAGCATTACATTGATCGCTGGTTCGCCTACGACACCGACCACAACGCCCGGCCCGGCGTGAGAGAGCTTCCACGTTATTGTTAAAAGTCGATGCGTCGCCCGGTTCCCCTCCTCTTTTCCCTTGCTCTATGCTCACTTGTTTGCGGAGAGCAGTTTTCGCCAAATCTCTTCAACGGCCTTACGTGGCGACTGATTGGCCCGTTTCGCGGCGGGCGCGCCGTGGCGGTATCGGGTGTGCCCGGTGGCGGCTCAACATTCTACTTCGGAAGCGTGGACGGAGGCGTGTGGAGGAGCACAGATGCCGGCACGGTATGGACGCCGCTGTTTGACGGCCAGACCGTTGCTTCGATCGGAGCACTCGAAGTTGCGCCTTCAGACCCGAATGTCATTTACGTCGGTACTGGAGAGTCAGACATCCGCTCCGATCTTGCCAGTGGTAATGGCGTGTATAAGTCCGTCGATGCCGGCAAGACATGGAAGAACGTCGGACTGAAGGATACGCGCCAGATCAGCCGGATTGCCGTCGATCCACGCAATCCCGATGTGGTGCTGGTGGCTGCTTTGGGTCACGCATATGGGTCGAACGAGGAGCGTGGCGTTTTTCGTTCCGCGGATGGCGGCGAAAGCTGGACGAAGGTGCTTTTTCGCCTGCCGAGTATAGGCGCGGCGGACCTGGCGATCGCGGCGGACGAACCGTCGCTCGTGTTCGCCGCGATGTGGGAAGCTCACCGGCCACCCTGGAGCACTTATGCGCCGCTGGCGGGTGCTGGCAGCGGACTCTACCGCTCGCAAGACGGAGGCAAAACCTGGAACCAGGTCATTGCTGACGGTTTGCCCCCACGCCCATGGGGGCGAATCGGAGTTGCGATCGCAGCTAACACGCATGGCAAACGCGTCTATGCCCTGATTGAGGCAAAGAAGGAAGCCGGCCTTTACCGGAGCGATGATGGCGGCGCCAAGTGGACCCTTGTCAACGGCGATGCACGAGTGACCAGCCGCGCCTGGTATTTCAGTTGCATAACGGTCGACCCGCACGACGCTGATATCGTGTATGTCCCAAATGTTGCTCTTTATAAGTTGAGCGATGGAGGAAAGACCCTCAGCATTGTGCGCGGCGCTCCCGGCGGGGATGATTATCACCAGCTTTGGATTGATCCGGCGAATTCCCTGCACCAAGTGCTTGGCACGGACCAGGGCACGACTGTGACCCTCAATGGGGGTGCCACTTGGAGTAGCTGGTACAACCAACCGACCGGGCAGTTTTATCACGTCGTCACGGACAGTTCGTTTCCTTACCACGTCTATGGATCCCAGCAGGACAGTGGAAGCGCGGGAATCGGGAGCCGGACCGATCATGGTGAGATCGATAGCCGCGATTGGTTCACAGTAAGTGGCAGCGAGAGCGGATATGTTGCTCCCGATCCTACGGATCCGAACATTTTTTATGTGAGCGGCACGTTTGGCACAGTGGTTCGTTTCGATCGTCGAATGATGCAGAGCCAGAATATTGCGCCCTCACTGCTGCCGGGATTTGGTACGGAGATCAACCAGCGGAAATATCGAGATCCCTGGACGCCCGTGCTCGTCTTCTCGCCGGCACAGCCGAATGCGTTATACCTCGGTACGCAGTATGTGATGCGCACGCTCGACGGAGGCTTGCATTGGCAGACGATCAGTCCTGATCTCACTCGTGCAAATCTTGCGGCCTCGAGCGCCGAAGCAAATGCGAGTAAGTCCATAGCTCAGCCCGATACTATGGCCGCGAAAGAACTAGGCTACGGCGTGGTCTACACCATTGCGCCTTCGCCGCTCAGCGCCCCTGAGATTTGGGCGGGCAGCGATACAGGGCTCATTCACCTCACTCGCGATGGTGGGCGCGCTTGGGCAAACGTGACCCCCGGCGAAATCTCCGCGTGGAGCAAGATTACCCAAATCGAAGCTTCGCATTTTAGAGCCGGGGAGGCTTATGCCGCGGTGGATCGCCACCGTCTTGATGACATGCGCCCTTATCTTTTCCGCACGCGTGATTTTGGGAAGACTTGGCAGCCGATAGTGAGCGGCTTCCGGGAGGATGCGTTCCTCAACGCGATTCGAGAGGACCCGAAGCGCGAGGGATTACTGTTTGCGGGCACGGAATTCGGAGTATATGTATCGTTCGATGACGGTGATCATTGGCAATCCCTGCAACTCAATTTGCCTGTTACTTCCGTGCGCGATTTGGCCGTTCATAACGACGACTTAGTCGTCGCGACACACGGCCGTTCATTCTGGGTACTGGATAATATTTCGTCTCTCCGGCAAGTTGCTTCAAAGATGGAAGAGTCGGAAGCATGGCTGTATAAGCCGGCGCTGGCAGTTCGTACGACAAACGATAGCTTCTCTGGTACGCCGCTCCCACCGGAGGAGCCGCAGGCAAAAAATCCTCCGCGCGGCGCCGTGATCGACTATTACTTAGGACAGACGGCCTCTGGAGCGGTTGAGCTCGATATCTCCGATGCGCAAGGCACGCCTGTTCGACATTTCTCCAGCCGCGAGAAACCGGTTCCGGCTCCGAAGGGCGGTGCCATTGCGCCCCGGTGGCTGACTCGGCCCGAAGTGCTGAGCGAAACAGCGGGGATGCATCGATTTGTTTGGGACTTGCGCTACGGACGGCACGGTGAACAGACGACCGCCGGGGACGAAGATACGGGACTGCAGACCTGGATAGGACCGTTGGTGCTTCCCGGTAATTATCAGGTGAAGCTGACGGTGAATGGAACGCCCTTCCCGCCACAGCCGCTTCGAGTCAAGATGGATCCCCGTTCGGAAGCGACAACCGCGGTGCTGCTGGCGCAGTTTCGATGGGCGCAGCGCACCTTTGAAGACACGGTTGCAGCGCGGGTTGCGGCAAGCGAGATCAGGGGATTACGGATTCAGCTCGATAAGCTCAAAGCTGGTACCGGCAACAGTTCGGCATTAACTGGCAGTATCGAGGCCGCGGACAAACAAGCGCAGGAAATTCAGACCGGACGACAGAATGGTGAACAGGGCCAGGATTCTGGACTGGATGCGGTCAGCCGCGCTCTAACCATTGCGCTTAACGCCATCGAGGGCGCGGACCGCCTTCCAGCGGCACAATCGATTGCACTCTATTCGCAATCCGATCGGACGCTGAAAGCTAGATTGTCGGAGTGGAACGTTCTGAAGCAGAGCACTGTGCCTAAGCTCAACCAGCAGCTTAGGGAAGCAGGGCTCAATCCCGTTGAAATCGTCCGGGTCGAAGAAGAATCCGACGCGAACCTGTCTCAATAATATTGCAAAAGGCGAGGCTTCTTCCATGCGGACACCTACTAGCAGGTGAAATAGCGCTTCGCAAGCAGGCCATCTGATGAGGATGCCCCTACTGGCCGCCCCG
>CAWIFY010000004.1:0-58248 GCA_963835255.1 Terriglobia bacterium
TCTGCGGACGACTCCGATTTCGGTCAGCAACTGCGCGATCAGTTAGCGAGCCAGCAACCTGCTGAGGCGCATCCGGCTCATGCCCAGCAAACAGCTGCGCAAACCGGCAAGCTCACTCCCGGCAAGCAGTCAGCCGGTCCCATGCAAGCGCGTACGGCTCTGCTTCAGATGTCTCAAACTGCCCCGCCTTCGGCGACGCTCATTGCCCAAACCCTTCCTTTCTCAAATCTCCGCAGCTCGTCGCAATTTCCATCGAAAGCAACGCCCAACACGGCATCGTCAAACCCCAATAAGCAGCGTAAAGCCGCTGAACAAGAACCGGCTGAAGCCGCCAACGACACCGATAGCGCTCAGTTATCCCCGAGCGCTCAGCAGGCCGTTTCCGATCTCACCGGCAATGACGGGCAACGCGGTGGACAGTCAGATAAACACGAACAGCCCCCACCTAATGAAGCTCAGAGAAAGAATCCGGTTGAGAATTCCGAGGCAGCCAACACGGGCAATGGCCCGCAGGTGGCGATCTTGCTCTTGCGATGCAGATCAGTTCCGGCAATGGCGACGCTCCCGATCCACTAGAGCAGCGAGGCGCGGCTGAGATCTCCGCAGAGACCAGTGTTCCAGGCTCTTATCAAGTCGGGCACAACTGGCTTCGGCGGTCGAGATCGCACAGCAGCGGCATCAGCCCGAAGGTCCACAGCCGATCGAAATAGCGGGGGTGGCACGCCCGCTGGCTCTTCCGCTTCCGACAAATCCGCTCCAACCGAAGAAAGCGGCAAATCTCAGCCGGCGAGCTTCGAAGCCGAGCTAAACAAAGCTTTGGCGGAGCCGGTTCGGGCTGCTCATGTGCAGATTGCAGGCTCGGACAATCAGCGGATAGATATTCGCATGCTCGAACGCGGTGGTGCTTTATCCGTGACCGTAAGGTCTGCCGACAGTGGCTTGACTAAAGCTCTGCAGGATCATGTGCCAGAGTTGACCGGACGTCTCTCAATGGAAAATTTCCGCACGGAGCTATGGACGCCGGGCCAAGCGAAAAATGAAAGCGGCCGCGAGTCCAGCGGCGGAAATCCGCAATCGCAAGGCGATGGAAATTCCGGACAACGTAATCCCAGCCAGCAGCAAAAGCAGAATGGCAACCAGTCTCAAGCACCCGAGTGGCTTGAAAATTTCGAGAAAAATTCAACAGCATTTCAAAAAAGGATAGAGTACTCATGGCATCAATAGGCATCCTTTCCCCGACGCTAATACGGCGGCAGGAACCACAAGCTCCAACGCGTCTTCCGGCAGTTCGTCCACATCCGGCACAGCCACAGCCGACCCGCTGGCAAACGAATCTACGTTCCTCACGCTACTTGTTTCTCAATTGAAAAACCAGGACCCGGCGAGTCCCATGGATGGCACAACATTCGTGACACAGCTCGCGCAATTCAGCGATCTCGAGCAGAACCTCGCCATGCGGACTGATTTGGACGCGCTTAGCAGTAAATACGCGGGAACCTCGAGCGCCGGTTCCTCCACCTCATCCAGTACAACGTCGTCTAGTGATGGCAGCACAGATTCGCAAGGCTCTGGATCCGGCGGAACAACCAGCAGCGGCAGCATCACTCAGTAGCAGTCATACATTTCTAAGGATTCGAATCAATGTCGAGCACATTTTCTATAGCACTTTCCGCCCTTCAGGCACAATCGGAGGCGATCAATACCACTGGCAACAATCTTGCGAACTTGAACACAACCGGTTTCAAGGGAAGCACCGTCTCATTTAAAGATCTTTTCGGAGAGACATTGGGAGCGAACAATTCCTTCCAGGTCGGACTAGGGGTTGGCGTACCAATTAGCGACACCGTATTCAGCCAAGGCGCGATACAGAGCAGCACTTCATCCTATGCCGCCGCTATTCAAGGGAACGGCTTCTTCGTTGTGAATAGCCCAACAAATGAGCAGCTATTTACAAGAGACGGAAACTTCACCTTCGATGCTTCTGGAACCTTGCAGACACAAACTGGCGAGACTGTGCAAGGCTGGACCGCGACGTCAAGCGGAATCAATACTACTGGCGCGCCAGGAGATATCGTTCTGCCTACAGGAGCCGTACTGGCGCCAACCCCGACGGAAAATCTTTCGATTAGCGCCAATTTAGACGCTTCCGCGGCGGTCGGGTCCGCGGACGCGACTTTCCGGTTCCGGTCCAGGTAACCGACAGCCTTGGAAACGAGCAACCACTGAACTTCACTTTCACCAAAGCAGCGGCAAATAGCTGGAGTTATGATGTCACGATTCCCAGCGGAGATTTGGCTGGTGGAACCACAGGTACGCAAATATCCCTCTTAAGCTCTCCCGGAACTGCCAGCTTTGATTCCAGCGGGAATTTGACCTCGAGCACCAGCCCCGTCACGTTGTCTTCTGCGGCATTGGCAGATGGCGCCAGCCCCCTCGGCATTAACTGGAGCATGGCCAATACCAGCGGTTCGCCACTGATTACACAATACTCGGAAGCGTCAACCAGTTCTTCTACTCAAGATGGCGCTCAGGGCGCCCAATTGAGCGGGATCGGCATTCAGAACGGCGGGCAGGTGGTGGCTACCTTCTCGAACGGCCAGCAAAAAGTGGAAGCTCAGCTCGCTTTGGCTTCTATTCAGAACCCGGATTCCCTGAATAACGTCGGCAACAATAACTATTCCGCAAGCGGGAATACCGCGACGCCTTCCATCGGAATGCCCCAGACCGGCGGGCGAGGCCAGATCGACGGCGGCGCGCTCGAAGGATCGAACGTGGATCTGGCGACCCAGTTCACCAATCTGATCGTCTATCAAAGCGCCTATCAGGCAGCTTCCAAAGTGATTACCACAGCAGATCAGATGACGCAGGACCTGTTGAACGTAATCCACTAATCTCGCGTAGAAGCAAAGGGCACGGCAGTGCGCCGCCAAACAGAGAAGGAACTCCTCTGATTGCGGCAAGTCTGACGCCGTGCCCGTCTTGCGCGTGTTCCTCACAAATGCGCCAGCTTACCGGGTTTTTCCGAAGATAATACTCCTCAGCGTTGAGATTATTCCATCCCCCGCAGGACTGACTTATGACGAGTCTGATGCGGTACGGAATCTCACGCTCATGTTGCAGCAAATCCTAGCGATCCTCCTGGTACTCGGCCTCCTTATGGGCATGCTGTATCTGCTTCGCCGGCGGGGGCTGGCGCAGTTTTCCGGAAAGCTAGCCCGCGGGGGGAGCCGGCCGAAGCAGATGCAGGTTCTCGAAAGAATAGCCCTAAGTCCGCAACACTCACTACACCTGGTAAGCGTACGAAGCGCCGTATTCCTGATCGGCGTCTCTCCATCGGGTTGCAACAAGGTTGTTCGACTTGCGGGTTCGGACAGCCCAGTCGAGCTCCAGGAGCACGACTGATGACTTGGCGACGCGCTTTTCTGCTGGCTGTTTTCGCCGTCCAGTCGCTCGCAGCGGCGGCGCCCGGCGCGGACACGCTTGGCTCGTTCGGGATCACAACCTCGGCTGTTGCACATGGTGGCCCGACCCTCAGCATGCCGATGCAGATGGCTTTGGGCCTGACCCTTTTGACGCTCTTGCCGGCAGTGATCATGTGCATCACGCCGTTTTTGCGGATCGCCGTCGTGCTGCATTTTTTACGTCAGGCTTTGGGCACACAGACCGCACCTTCCAATCAGGTGCTGATCGGTCTTTCTCTTTTTCTTTCGCTGCTGATTGTGCAGCCGGTGTTCTCGGACATCTACAGCAATGCCTGGCAGCCGCTCGAAAAAGGCCAGATCACTACTGAACAGGCTGTCGAGCAAGGTTCTGCTCCCTTGCGCAATTTCCTCGTCAAGTTTGCGCGCGAGCGGGATCTTCAGCTCTTTCTTGAAATCGCCAAGGAGCCGGCGCCGCACAATCGCAAAGATCTCAGCCTGAAGGTCCTCATCCCCGCCTATATCTTGTCTGAACTCAAGGCAGGTTTCCAGATTGGCGCTGTTTTGTTTCTACCTTTTCTGGTAATCGATATGGCCGTCGCTTCGGTAACGCTTTCGGTCGGAATGATGCAGCTTCCGCCAGCCATGATTTCCGCGCCTTTCAAGATTCTCCTGTTCGTATTGGTGGATGGTTGGAATCTGGTCATCGGCTCGCTCATGAAGAGCTTTCTCCAATAGTAAACGCCCAGAATGACTCCGCAACTGGTGGTTCACGTCGTAGAGCAAGCCCTAATGGCGGCATTCTGGATCTGCGCGCCCCTGCTGGCAATCGCGTTCGCTTTGAGCATCGTAATCAATCTGGTACAGATCGTGACCTCCATGCAGGACCAGATCTTCAGCACTATTCCGCGCCTGGCCGCCTGTCTTGCCGGCTTTTTGCTGTTACTTCCTTGGATGTTGAAGCATGCCATGGATTACGCTCTGGCGATTTTAGGAGACCTGGCGCGATATGCACGTTGACCTGCATGTCTCGGCCGCCACGCTTATCGCTTTTCTGCTTGTGCTGGCGCGCATGACTGGCGTCTTTGTCTTTGTTCCGCTACCGGTAAAGGATGCCGGCCCGAGCGTATCGCGTATCGTCCTGGCACTCGGATGCACCATCGCGCTGTACTCGCGCTGGCCGCATATCAATTTCGCGGAACTTACACTTACTTCCACTCTCGCGCTTGATTGTTTCGGATGCCGCGCTCGGAGCAGCCATCGGTCTCATGGTCAGTTTCCTCTCGGAAGCATTTACGGCAGGCGCGCAAAGCCTGGCTCTGCAGGCGGGATACGGCTACGCCTCGGTTATCGACCCAACAACCCAGGCCGATTCAGACGTGCTCGCGGTGATGGCGCAGTTGCTGGCCGGGCTCTTCTTTTTCACCGCAAATCTTCATCGCTTTCTCATCAAAGTACTCGCCGATAGTCTCGAAAGCTATCCGCCCGGCGCGTTCAAGCTCACTCAGCCTCTTGCGAAGGAAGTGGTGCGAACCGGCTCCGGAATCTTTTCGTTCGGCCTGCGACTCGCGCTCCCGATCATCGGGCTGTTGCTGATGACCGAGATTACGCTGGCTCTGCTCGGGCGCGTAAACGGTCAGCTACATCTCGGGATGCACGCGTTTCCGGTCAAGATGCTCCTGACACTTGTAGCCCTGAGCTCGATTCTTGCGGTGACTCCCCACCTCTATAGCGCGTATGCGGAACAAGTGCTGGGAAGCATCAGGCGCAACTTCCTGCGGTAGCGCACCATGGCAGCAGGTGGCAACAAAACCGAAAAGCCGACACCGCAAAAGCTGCGCAAAGCACGCGAGCAAGGCCAGTTTCTAGTCTCGCGAGGATTCTTGAATGCTGTCCAATTCGTTGTCGCGCTGGTGCTCCTCGACAAGCTCGTAACAGGCTGGAGAAATGCGCTGAGCCATTCGATGCCTACGCTGCTCGACCGCGCTATGACGGGCGAGATCAGCAGCTCGGATTGGCCAGTGCTCCTGCGCGGCATCTTCCTGCAAAACTTGACTCCGCTGCTTTATTTCTCCGGAGCGCTCTTTGCCGTCACGCTTGCGGCTCATCTGGGTCTTAGCAAGTTGGGTTTCAGCTTCGGGCGGCTGGCGCCAAGTTTCGGACGCCTCAATCCCGCCTCAAAGCTGAAAGAACTGCCTGGGCAAAATCTCAAATCGGTGATAGAAGCTGCGCTGCTCATCGCGGCCTTATCGGCGGTCATCAATTCGCTCATACAGGAACATGCCGCGACGCTGCTACGGCTGCCGCTCGAATCTACCGCTTCTGCTTCCGCGCAGGTCGGAGATGCCATTCAGTCGCTGCTTTGGAAAGCAGCAGCTCTCTTCATGCTCTTCGGCGTGGTGGACCTCATACGCCAGCAGCGCAGGTATATGTCGCAGCTCCGCATGTCGAAGGAAGAGATTCGCGAGGAGAACAAACGTCAGGACGGTGACCCGCAGATGAAAGCGCGCATCCGCCGTTTGCGCCGCGATCTTCTGCGCAGGCAAATGATGAAAGACGTGGCGAAGGCAACCGCCGTAGTGGTAAACCCCACGCACTTCGCGGTAGCGATCCGCTACGAAATCGAAAGCATGGCCTCGCCCGTAGTTGTAGCGAAAGGCAAGAACTGGTTGGCTCTTAGAATTCGTCAGATCGCAGTGGAGAATCAGGTCCCAATCATCGAAAATCCACCGCTAGCGCGCGCTCTGTACGACGCAGCCGAAGTGGGCCGCGCTATTTCACCGGAATTCTACAAAGCCATTGCCGAAATCCTGGCTTATGTCTATCGCGTGATGGGCAGAGGAATTGCTAAGTGATGTCTGAACGCGTGGGGCAGGCGCTTTCGCCTGCCAAGGATCTGATGTTCTATCGTAGAAAACTACCTCATTGGCAGCCTGACCCGGGTCCGGGGAGGTTATTCTTCCTGACATGGCGGCTGGCTGGCTCACTCCCGCGGAATTTAATACGCCACACTGCCCGAAACGACTGCCGGGAAAGAATTCGTGATGATGACCAGCAAACCGATAAGGCGGTCTCCGGACCGCTTTGGTTGAAGAGTCCCATTATCGCGGGACTGGTGAGAGATTCTTTGCTTTACGGTGAGCAAGAGCGTTCTCTATACACACTGCAGGCTTGGGTCATTATGCCTAACCATGTTCACGTGCTCATGGAACCCAAAGCTCCGTTGCCCGCGATTACCCGGTGGCTGAAAGGCTCCACGGCTCGCCTTGCAAACCAGATTCTCGGGAGAACTGGAGAACCATTTTGGCAAGATGAGTGCTTCGATCATTACGTACGTTCCCGCGATGAGCTGAACCGAATCGTTCGCTACATCGAAAACAATCCTGTTGCTGCAGGTCTGGTTCAGAACCCATCCGATTGGCCCTGGTCGAGCGCACGCCAGACAGGCGGAAGCGCCTGTCCCACATCTGGCAGTTCTCAATCTGCGCGGGAGACATGCGGAAGTGCCTGTTCTACAGAGCTACTCGGAGCCGGAGGGCACTGATGTCGGCTCAGCCCCAAGCGCTTTCTAGCCCCCGGCCCGCTAAAGGCCTCCGCGCTCTGTCCTTTCTGAAACTGGGGGAAATCGGAGTGCCCATCGCCGTGCTGGCTATTGTGGTGGCACTGATCACTCCCATGCCGCCCATGCTGCTGGATTTATTGATCGTGCTCGATATGACGATGTCCGTCGTCGTGCTGATGGTAACGATGTATATCCTCAAGCCTGTCGATTTCAGCGTTTTCCCAACCACGCTTCTGCTGTTAACCCTCTTTCGGCTCGCGCTCAATGTTAGTTCTGCTCGTTTGATCCTGCTCAACGGCAACAGTGGGACGGCCGCTGCCGGCAGCGTCATCGAAGCATTCGGCAACTTCGTCGTCGGCGGCAATTACGTTATCGGCTGCGTGATCTTCCTCATCCTGATTGCTATCCAGTATGTGGTCATCAATCACGGCGCGGTACGCATCTCCGAAGTCTCTGCTCGCTTTACGCTCGATGCTATGCCGGGCAAGCAAATGTCCATCGATGCCGAAATGAACGCCGGCCTGATCGATGAATCGGAGGCGCGGCGTCGGCGCAAACAATTATCGGCGGAAGCGGAGTTCTATGGCTCGATGGACGGAGCCTCGCGCTTCACGCAGCGCGACGCTGTCGCCAGCATTCTGATCACGAGCATCAACATCATCGCGGGCTTTCTTATCGGTGTTCTGCAACACGGAATGGAGTTGAAGCGCGCCCTGCAGACCTACACCGTTCTCACCATTGGCGACGGGCTGGTCACGGTCATTCCCGCGCTCATGATCTCAGTCTCGGGCGGCCTGATCGTCACCCGCGCGTCTTCCGAAGTCCGCGTCGGCGAAGAATTTCAGAAACAGCTCTTCAGTAAGCCGGAACCGCTTTTCCTCTCCAGTGGAGTGCTGCTAGTACTCGCTGCTTTCCCGGGTTTACCGACCATCCCATTCCTGCTGCTGGGCGGCGGGCTCGGAACGGCGGCCTGGGTCAAGCGTAAAAAAATCGACGCTGCTGTCACAAAAATAACGGCCGCGCCGGTCGCGACCCCCAAGGAAGAACTCGAATCTCTGTTGAAAGTCGAGCCCATCGCAATCGAAGTGGGTCTCGGATTGGCCACCCTCGTGGCGGGCGGGAAAACTTCTCCCCTGCTCAAACGAATCGCCGGGATTCGCCGCCAGTTCGTAACCAATCTCGGCTTTCTGCTCCCTCCCGTTCGCGTCACCGACAATCTGTCTCTACGCTCCCGGGAGTACGTAGTGATGCTGAAAGGAAGCGAAATCGGGCGCTACGAATTGCCCTCCGGAAACGAGCTCGCAGTACCTACGGCAAACGCGCAGAAGGACTTCGCCGGGCAGCCGACACGCGAGCCCGCCTTCAACCTGCCCGCGCTCTGGATTCCCGCCGATAGGGTCGATGCGGCACGCAGTGCTGGCTATACCATCGTCGACGCCGTCAACGTAATTGGAACTCACTTCTCCGAACTGATCAAACAGCACACTAGCGAAATGTTCTCGCGGCAAGACGCTAAGACGTTCTGCGATCGCGTCACTCAGGACCACGCCAAGCTGATCGAGGATTTGGTCCCTAAGCTGCTCTCTCTTTCAGCGGTTCAAAAAGTTTTGCAAAATCTTCTCCGCGAGCGCGTCTCGATCCGGGACGGAGTGTCTATTCTCGAAGCGCTCAGTGAAGCAGCCGCTACCACCAAAAACTGTGTTCTCCTAACCGAGTTCGCGCGCCAGTCGATACGCAGAACCATCACCAAACCTTACTTGAATCAGAAGGGTGAGCTGCCGGCCTTCTTCCTCGACAACTCGGTCGAACAATCCATCGAGTCGGCCGTCCAGCACACGGATCAAAACAGCATTCTGGTTCTCTCGCCGCAAGTAGTTCGAGAGATTGTCGCGCGAATCGAACGTAAGTTGGGCAAGCGTGAAGCGCCGACCTTGTTGATTACGTCTTCCGGGGCCCGATTCTTTTTGCGGCAGATGCTCGAGCCTTCGCTGCCCAACGTATTTCCCGTGGCGCATAACGAAGTTCCGCCGGGAGTGAAGATTCTGTCGCTAGGGGTGATCTGATGAGACTCAAATCCTACTTTGCCGATTCTGTCCAGGAGGCGATGAATAAAGCCCGCGTGGAGCTTGGCCCGGATGCCATGCTGGTCAACTCCAGACAAACCGGCGAAGATCTGCGCGATCTTGGTTGCTACGAAGTCGTCTTTGGACTCTCTCAGGAAAGTGCAAGCAGCACTGCAAATGCGCCTTTTGCCAGAACCGCTCCTGCTCAGATTCCGGCAGCGAGCCAGGATTTGATTTTGCGTGAGTTGGCGGAGTTGCGCAGGCAGGTCGAATCGTTTGGCCAGTCAGTGGCGCGAAATAGTCTGACTCGCGCCACGGAACAGCTCACGCCGGAGCTAGCGCACATTCACGACCGGCTCTTAAACGCCGGCTTTTCGACCGGGCTCGCTCAGGAGCTCACCGAAGCCGTAGCGCACCGCACGCGCTCGCAAGCCGATAGGCTGCCTCGCATGCTTCGCGACCACCGCGACCTCTTTGCCCGCGACCTCCTCTATGCAGTGCTCGACGAAGAGATCGCAAGCCGGTTCGAAGTTTCACCGTCGCTCGGCCAGGACGATGAGGCGGCAGCAGTCATGTTCGTCGGGCCTCCCGGAGCCGGCAAAACGACCTCGCTCGTCAAACTCGGCCTGCAATACGGATTAAAGGCGAGGCGCCCACTCCACCTGCTCTCGCTCGACACCTTGCGCATTGGCGGCTGCGACCAACTTGAAACCTACGCCCACATCAGCGGAGCCCCGTTCAGGCCCCTACCAGAGGCTTTAGCGCTGGAAGGAATAATCTCCGAGCTGCCGCGTAGCGGGCTGGCCCACGTCGATACGCCCGGCTTTTCGAAAACGGACGAAGGCGAAATGGAAGAGCTAGCTCGCCTCGTACGGAAGTTGCCGATCGAAGTACATCTGGTTCTCCCGGCGCACTACAGCTTGCCCGCCGCCAAACATGTCTGGAACCGTTTTGCCATCTTCGAGCCCGCAAAGCTCCTCGTTACTCATGCAGACGCCCTTGAAACGCCAGCTTGTCTGATTGAATTCGCGATCGGGTCGGGTCTGCCTCTCTCCTTTATCGGAACGGGCCAACAGGTCCCCGAAGACATTCGGAAAGCCAGCAAGGCCGAGCTCCTCGCTGAGTTGATGCCGCGCGAACGCGCTATCTCGATGGCTGCCTAAGGCTATATGTACGCCTACGCCAGCTTGGAACGATCGGCCGAAGAGAGAGACGAGCTGATTTTGGAGCATCTGCCCCAGGTGAATTGGATCGCTTCGCGCATTCATGAGAAACTGCCGCCCAGCGTAGAACTCGACGATCTGATTTCAGCCGGCGTAGTGGGCCTGCTCGCGGCCGTCGACAATTTCGATCCCGGCCGCAACACCACGCTGAGAACTTACGCCGAATATAAGATCCGCGGTGCCATCCTGGATAGCATTCGAGGCCTTGACGGCATTCCGGTTCACAAGCGCAAGCGCCTAAAGCAGGTTCAGCAGGCGATTGCGGCGGCTGAGCGGCGCATTCAGGGTAGCCCAGGTGAAGAAGAAATCGCGGCCGAATTGAAGATTCCACTCGCCGAATATCAACAGTGGATGGTAGACCTTCGCGGCGTCTCGCTCGGCAGCCTGCAAATCGTGGACGGAGAAGAACGCGACATCCTGCAATTTATAAGTGATGACGAAGACGCCACCCCCGCCCGCCTGCTCGAACGAGCCGAACTACATCGGGTGGTAACCGAAGGCATGAAAAAGATGCCCGAGAATGAACGTACCGTTCTCAGTCTCTATTACAAGGAGGAGTTGAACCTGCGCGAGATCGGCTCTGTAATGAATCTGCACACCACACGCATTTCGCAGTTGCGCGCGCAAGGCATTCTTCGCCTGCGCGCCCTAATGGAATACAAATGGCCAACCGAAAGAGGGCTTTACTGAAGTGATCTTCACGCTTTCCGTCGCTTGCCTGATCTCGACCCTGGCGGCCTCCATCTCGCTCTGGCTTTACCTCAAATTACGTTCCGAGTTTCGCCAGTTGGCGTTTAAGACCGTCAATCCTCAACAGATCTCCGAATTGACCGGCGCGCTTTCCGTGCGGCTGGGCCTGTGCGAGTCCAGGCTCGATAGCGCCGACCGGACCAGAAAGGACCACGCCGAGTGGGTCTCGCAAGCGCAAAGCCTCAATCTGAACCGTCGTGGGCAGGTACTCCGTCTCCACCGGAGAGGCGAATCGGCTGCCGAAATTGCGTCTTCCCTGCGCATGGGCCAAGGCGAAGTCAAGCTGATGATCAAGGTCTACGAGCTAAGCCGCGGCAATTCTGGGCACGAAGAAAATCCGCTATAACTTCGCGGCAAAACTAACGATAAGGAAGATTGGGAATACATAGATGCGTGTCGAAAACGGAAACATAGGCGGGGTTGGGGGAAGTGGTTCTTCGGGTTCGGTGCGCTCCATCGGGATGGATCCGAGAATCCAACCTGCTGATGGAGACGATGGCTCCGCTGATACGGTGAAGCTCTCGAGCGCAAGTAATCTCGTGGCCCTGGCCAAGAATGTAAGCTCCTCTGACCGGCAATCGAAGATCGCGAGCCTGGCAACCCAAGTCCGTTCGGGAACCTATCAGGTGAACCCGGGCGACGTGAGCCAGGCCATGATTAACCAACTAAGGTAATGACCTTGATGCCCTCGAATGACCCATTGGAGAAGCTAGCTAGCGCCGATGCCCATCTCGACTGCGCGATTCGTTCGCTGCTCGAGATGGATTCGCCTGCTGAGACATGCCCCCTTGAACTGCAACGTGCTGCCACTCTTCTCAGCAGCGCTCATCTCCGCCATGACGCGATCACGTCTCGCGCCCCCATCGAGTTGCTGCTGCACTCCATAGCTGCCAAAGCGGCAACGGCCCGCAGGCTTCTAGATGGCGCAGCAACTTTCTACTTCGGCGCTGTTTTGAACCCCGGTTCGCTCGAACAGGGGTACAGTGTCACTGGAGTTCCGGACAGATTCGGTGGCGGCTGTCTTCGCGTGGAAGGATAAAGCAAATGTCTACCCTATTTGCCGCACTAGGAACAGCCGGCAATGCCATGGATGTGCTCGAAAAAGCAATGGGGGTTGTTCAGAACAATGTAGCGAACGCGTCGACCCCGGGGTATGTCACTCAGAGCCTTCAGCTCAACGCGTCGGCTTTCGATCCGTCCAGCAATCTTTTGGGCGGTGTGCAGGCGGGAAATACCGAGAGCGCGAGGAACTCTTTCGCCGAGAACGCCGTCTGGGCTGCAAATCAGCAGGTCGGCTCGGCTACCCAGCAGGCCTCGAGCTTACAGGCATTGCAGTCTATCTTCGACGTGTCCGGTACCAGCGGTATACCCGCGGCGCTGACCACACTGTATTCTGCCTTCTCCGCCTGGAGCAACAGCTCTGGCAGCTCCACGGCCCAGCAGCAGGTGATCACGGCCGCCCAGGGCGTGACGCAAGCTTTCAATAGCGCTGCTTCCAGCATCGGCGCAATCCGAGCGCAAACCGGGCAGCAAACTCAAAGCACCGTCACGTCGGTCAACAATTTGACATCGCAGATCGCCTCTCTGAACGGCCAGATTCGAGCCGGAGGTAAAGACGATGGGGGATTACAGGCTGAGTTGTACAGCAATCTGGAGCAATTATCGAACCTGGTCGATATCTCCGCCCAGACAGAGAGCGACGGTACGGTCTCGGTCTTAATGGGCGGTCAAGTGCCTCTGGTTATCGGCCAAACTCAAACCCAGCTCAGCGTGACCGCTTTGAATCCGTCGAGTTCGACGTCGGATGGACCACCCGACCAGCAGATCCTCACTTCCAATGGTGACGACGTCACCACCAAAATACAGGGCGGCCAGCTTGGAGGTCTTCTTCAAATCTCGAATACCGTATTGCCGTCCATCGCCGGCGATCCGAGCCAGACGGGAAGCCTGAATCAGCTTGCGCAAGGTATAGCTGACAGAGTCAACTCTCTTCTGACAAGCGGTCAAACGAGCTCAGGGGCGCCAGGCGTAGCACTTTTCTCCTACGATACGACCTCACCTACGTCGGCTGCCCGAACACTTTCCGTCAGCTCTGGAATTACCGCTTCGCAACTGGCGGCGGTCGATCCAGGGCCGCCCAGCGTTGCCAACGGCATTGCCGACCAACTCTCCCAACTGCAGAGCCCAACGAATTCGGCGGACATGCCCTCCGGCCTGAGCTACACAGATTTCTATAGCTCGATTGCCTCAAATGCCGGAACCCTGGAAGCAAGCGCTTCGCAGACCCAGCAAACGCAGACCGAAGCTCTGACGCAAGCTCAAAGCGCGCGCGCTCAGATCTCCGGTGTTCCTCTAAATGATCAGGCGGCCGCTCTCCTGCAGTTTCAGGACGCGTATCAGGCCTCGGCCCAGGCGTTCTCCACTATAGACAAGACGATTCAGTATCTGATGACTTCCGTACAGTCGCTTCAATAGAGATTCGGAGTTTTCGCAGTGATTGCAGGATTAAACGCTTCCAATGGAAATTTTCTTGCGGATTTATCCCAGTTGGAGAATAGAATTTCGCAGGTCAACAAGCAGATCTCTTCCGGCGTTCGCGTCAACCAGGCGTCGGATGACCCTTCCGCTGTCGCTCCCATCCTTGCCTACCAGGGACAGATCGCCGAAATCAAGCAGGTGCAAATCGACCTGAGTACTGCCCAGACCGAAGCGCAGACCGCCGATGGAGCGTTACAAACCGCGTCTACTCTGATGGACCAGCTTGTCTCGCTTGGAGCGGAAGGAGCAAGCAGCACTTCTTCGGCCTCCAGCCGGGCTGTGCTCAGTGAGCAGGTTCAGACTATCGAGCAGCAATTAGTTGCTGTTGCAAACACCTCCATTGGTGGAAGTTACATTTTTGGCGGCGACAGTTCTTCAACTGCTCCCTACACGTTTTCTTGGACCAGCCCGGAAGGTGTGATTGCCAGTGGTACGCCGACGAACACCGCCACGCTTCGGGACGCCGATGAAAACGAGATCGTTCCGAGGCTGACCGCGCAACAGATCTTCGACGTGAAGAATCCCGATGGCACTCCCGCCACCGGCAACATCTTCCAAGCCGCCTTTGCGCTCGGTACGGCGCTGCAAGCCAACGATCAGCCCGGAATTCAGAGTGCACTGGATCAGGTCAAAGCAGGATCGGCGCAGCTACAGCAATCGACTACGGCATACGGCAATATTGAGACCTGGATTCAGCAGGCATCGCAAACCGCGACGACGCATCTGAACAACGTCACGCAAGCCCTCAGCGCCATCCGCGACAGCGATATTGCCAGCGATGCTACCCAGTTGAGCCTCGATCAAACGGCCCTCCAAGCCGCGCTCGCTGCGCACGCAAGCCTTAATACTAAATCGCTCTTCGATTTCCTTGGCTAAATCCCGCTAGAAGCAGCGGCGTTTGTTTGCGATACGAAATCTAGAGGTAGTCGACAATGAACGCTGCGCAATGCGCTGGTCAGATCCTGCAAGCATGGAAACTTAGAGACGTCTCGAATTTCGAAACGGCATTGGACAGTGCATCTGCCTCGTGCACGGCTTCACGCCCGCTGTCGGATCTGGAAAGCGAACGTGAAGAGTTGTTGCAGAGCGTCGTCGAACACCTTCGTGCAATAAATCGCGAAGGCAAATTAGCCGGGCACTCAAGACTTAGTGGGGCGTGGACTCTGCTTTCTCATCTCAGTTCGGATTCCAAGCCGAAGGAAGAATCCGAGTCCAACAGCCCTATCTTCTCAACAAAAGTCTTAAAGTTCGGCATCGAACGTGCGACATGTTTTGTAGAAGTCGAATGCAGGCCGCGAGCCTACGCCGGCTAAAAGGAACTAGGACAACCACATGATTTCTCTTCAGACCAACGTTGACTCGCTTAATGCGCAGGACAACTTGAACATCAATTCGATGCAGCAAAGCAAGGATATTCAACAGCTGACCTCCGGCTATCGCATCAATAGCAGTGCGGACGACGCGGCCGGCTTGGCCATCGCCAACGGGTACCGGAGTACCGTCGACGAACTGACACAAGGCGTCAATAACGGAAACAACGGCGTTAGTCAGTTGCAGATCATCGATGGCGGCCTCAGCAATATCTCCACGATTCTTGACCGCATGAAGACACTGGCTACGGAGTCTGCATCTGGTACTTTCACCGGAAACCGGGCAACCTTGAATCAGGAATACCAGCAGTTGGTAACCGAAATCGACCGCCAGGCAAGCAACATCAACCTCAATAACGGTGGCACGTTCAATTCGAATTTGAGCGTCTACGTTGGTGGCGCGAATAATGCTGCTGATGCGAACGTCTCCGTCAACCTGAGCGGAAGTCAGAATGCTGTCGATGCGACTAGTCTGGGACTGAGCACAAGTAATGTTCTCGCTGGCGGCGTCGGTATTAGCGGCAACACCACGCGTGTCGATGCTCCGGGCGCGACCTTCGCCAGCCAAAGCTTCACCTTCAACGTGTATTCCAACGGTGGGTCCAGTCAAATTACGGCTACCTCCGGAGCCGGTTCCAACCTGACCACGGCGCTCGCAAACCTGAATACAGCCTTGAACCCATCGGGCATTACGGCCAGCGTCGATGGTAACGGATTACTGCAGTTCAGCGGTGCGTCCGCCTTTACCGTGACGACCGGTGCTGGCGCGCTTTCGACCGCCGGTACTGCCGAGAACACGTCGAACTACATTGTGGACGGTCAGACGACTTACGCGGGCGCAGCCGAGACTCTGAAATTTCAGACGAGCTCCGGTGCTGCAAGTGTAGCCTTAACGGCCGGCGACACCGTTTCGAGCGCCGTTTCTAAAATCAATGCTCAGACGGCCAGCCTCGGCGTGTATGCGGTCGCCAATGCAGCGGGTACTGGAATCTCGCTCCAGAGTGCGAACGGTTTTTCGGTCTACGATGCCACCGGCAGTGGAACCTTTGCCGCGGCGGGCAATAACGTCGCCACAGCTCCGACCACCGGTGGTGGCTCGAATGCCGAGTCTGCCATCACCGCCATCAACGGTGCTATTCAGTCGCTCGGATTAGTTCAGGGTTCGGTCGGCGCGGGCGAAAACAAACTCCAGTACGCCATCAGCCTCGCTCAGTCGCAGATCTCGAATTTCTCGGCCGCGGAAAGCCAGATTCGTGACGCCGACGTGGCCGCTGATGCGGCCAACCTCACCAAATCCCAAGTTTTGGTGCAAACTTCGGTCGCCGCTATGGCGCAGGCTAACTCGGAACCACAGTCGGTCCTCAAGCTCCTGCAGAACTTGTAATTAGCGCTCTAGAATCGCGCGAGCTGGTTTTTTGACTAGCTCGCGCGGTGGATTTTTATGGCAACCACCTCCGTCAACTCCAGTCCCTACTTCAACGGGAGCAGCACATACGCTGCCCAGTTGCAGCAGACCATCACCCAGGCCGTTAATATCGCTTCTCTTCCGGTAAAACAGCTTCAATCGCAACAGGCGGTGTCGGAGGGCGAACAAGCAGAACTGCAGAATGTGACGAGCTCGTTCTCCGCCATGCAAGCGGCCATTTCCGCTCTCGGCAGCTCCACCGGTGTGGGCGCTTTTTCTGCAACCGTCAGCCAATCGTCGATCGCTTCCGTCTCCATCTCCTCGGGTGTCATGGCCGGAAACTATAACCTGAATGTAATCGGCGTCGGCTCACAGACGAATACCATCAGCCAAAGCGTAGGGCCCCTCGTGACGGACCCCTCGGCCTCCAACATCAGTACCAGCTCCTCCTACACTCTTTCTGTAAACGGGAGTTCGTACAGCATCTCGGATTCCGATGGCACTCTCAACGGTTTGGCGGAAGCGATAAACAGCAGCTCTGCAAACGTACAGGCGAGCGTCGTAAACGTGGGCAGTTCCTCGTCGCCTGATTACCGTCTCTCGGTGCAGAGCCTGAGTTACGCGCCAGATACGGTCCAGCTAAACGATGGAACGAGCAACCTGCTCAACACTCTATCCACGGGTTCAAACGTCAGTTACCAGATCAACGGTCAGCCGAGCACGCCGATCGCTTCGTCATCGCGCAGCGTAGTAGTTTCTCCAGGGCTCTCGGTGCAACTTCTGCAAGCCGGAATGACGCAAGTAACGGTCGCGCAGAGCGCGTCGAATATGGCAAGCGCTCTTTCATCGTTTGCCGGCGCGTACAATTCGATCGTCGCGGAACTGAACAAAAACCGGGGGCAAAACGGGGGCGCACTTACCGGGAATAGCATCATTTACGAACTGCAGAATCAATTGCAGAGCCTTGCGAATTACTCCCCGAGCAGCGGATCTATCCACTCCCTCTCCGATTTGGGGCTGAGCTTCGACCAGAACGGAAATCTTCAGTTCGACTCTACTAAGTTCAATCAGACCGCCGCTAGCTCCGCAAATGATCTTTTAAGCTTCATCGGGAGCTCCAATTCCGGAGGATTTCTTGAAACCGCAAGCAACATGCTTACCGCGGTGACAGACCCTACTACCGGTACCCTCGCCGGGGCTTCAAACGATCTGGCATCGGAGATCTCTGCCGATTCTACGAAGATCACGGATGATCAGGCCCAGGTCTCTCAACTTCAGCAAAGCCTAACCACGCAGATGGCGAAAGTCGACAGCACGATCTCATCGCTGCAATCCCAACTCACCGAGATCACTGATCTCTTCTCGCAAATGCAAACCAACGAGAGGGCCAGCAGTGGTGGCTGAGGTCGAAGAAGAAATTCAGCGCTCCATTGAGGCAGCGCGCTTCGAAGCGGCCGTTCCTCTCATCGAACAGTACGGCCAAGGGATCCTCAGCGCGCTCCGCAATGCCGCTACTTCGCAGGAACGCTCGGCCATTGCCAGCGAAGCCACTGCCTTCCTGCAAGATCGCCTTCACCTGGCTCGTGTGATGCGTTCGCACCTCGCCGCCCAAATCGGTGCCGTCTCCAGAATTGCGTGCTACGCAAGTGCTCCCTGCGTCCACAACACTTGGCTCATCGAAGGCTAAAGGCGCCGTCAGGATTTTGACACTCGGACCAGGAATCGTCAGAATGATGCCTCGAAACGCCTCGACACACTAACAAATCCATGCATTTTGTTGGCACTGGAATTGCCTAAGTAGATTTGCAATCTCCATGCTTGATTCGACCTCTGGAACACTCGAGCGCTATCTTACGCTCGTCAGCGTTCGCCAGCGACTCGTAGCCGCGAATATCGCGAACGCAGATACACCCGGTTACAAAACCAAGGACATCGACTTCGATACAGAGCTGCGCAACTCACTGAGCGCGATGCCTGCCTTGCCGTCCGAAGTATCGGGGCTAATCACGAAGAACGACGGTAACAATGTCGACCTCGACCGGGAAGCTCGTCTCCTCTCAGAAAATGCGCTCCGCTTCAACGTAGCGTCCAACCTGCTTCGCTCGAAGCTGAAACTTATGCACCTGGCTATTCAGGGGTCCAGCTCGTCGTCATGAGCCTCTTCTCCACTCTTTCCGTAAGTGCTTCTGGCATGTCGGCCGAGCGTCAGCGCGCTGAAGTTCTGGTCGAGAACATCGCGAACGCTGATACCACCCGTACAGCGGAAGGCGGCCCCTATCGCCGAAAAGATGTCGTCTTTGAAAGTCAGAAAGTCGCTTCTCCTTTTTCCTCGTTCATGGAATCACATATTGGCGGAGAGGCGACCGGCGTGGGCGTCAGTCAAATTGTCGAAGACACAAGCGAGCCTGACCGCCGCTATATGCCCGGTCACCCCGACGCCGATAAAGACGGCTACGTCGCCTTTCCTCGCGTCAATCCCGCGGAGGATACGGTCGACCTTCTGGGCGCGTCGCATTCTTACCAGGCAAACGTAGCAGCCATTTCTGCTGTGAAAGACATGATCCAGAGATCGATCGACCTCTTCCGCTAATCCCATGTCGCTTCCTATTGCTCCTATTACTGCGCCCTCGCTCATCGGCACAATCGATAAGGTGGCCACCTCGGTGCCGGGCAACTCGTTTCAGAACGTCCTGTCTTCCGCTATTCAAAACGTCGAAGCCGCTGGCTCAAGCGCGGATGCGGCCACTCAGAATTTTCTGTCGGGAGGCACTCAAGAGCTTCACTCGACCATCCTGGCCACGCAAAGCGCGGAACTCGACTTTGAAATGTTCATGCAGGTGCGAAATAAAGTAGTTTCCGCCTACGAAGAAATCATGAAGATGCAAGTCTGAGGGCGTCAGGCGAAGCTATGGATCAATTGCAAAAGATTTTTCGCGCGCTCTCTGTGGCGCAACGTACCGGAATCGGCGTTACCGTTCTCCTGCTGATAGCAGGTTTGACCAGCTTCGTTCACTGGCGGCATGAGAGCGATTTCCGGCCTCTATTTACCGGTATGCCGGCCGAAGATGCCGCTGCAATCGTGCAGAAACTGAAAGAATCCGGCGTAGAGCATCGGTTGAGCGACAACGGAACTTCCGTTCTCGTCCCCGCAGCAAAAGTAGATGAATTGCGATTAGAGATGGCGGGAGCCGGCCTGCCCAGAAGCGGCCGTATCGGATTCGAGCTCTTCGACAAGACCAATCTCGGAATCACCGACTTCACAGAACACGTGAATTATCGGCGCGCCCTCGAAGGAGAGCTCGAGCGCTCGATCCGGTCGCTCAACGAAGTAGAACAAGCGCGCATTCACATCAGCTTTCCTAAGGATTCAGTATTCTTAGACGCCCGCGAGCCCGCCAAGGCCAGCGTCCTGCTTAATCTCCGGCCCGGGGCCCGCTTGAGCGAGTCCAACGTCATGGCAATCACCAATCTCGTCGCCAGCGCGGTCGAGGGCCTCGGTCCAGACTTCGTCTCGGTAGTCGACATGCGCGGTAATCTACTCAATCGTCCCAAGAAGCCGCTTTCAGACTCAAACGACTCGGATGCAGCGCTCGAATACAAACATCAACTGGAAAAAGATCTCTTTGCAAAAGTGGAATCCACGCTCACCCCGCTGCTGGGAGAAGATCACTTCCGCGTGGGGATCTCCGCCGATTGCGACTTCAGCACCAGCGAACAAACCGACGAGACCTTCGACCCCACCCGCTCGGTTATGACCAACTCGCAAAAGTCTGAGGATCTGGCCAGTAAGCCGGATTCGGCCGGCGTTCCAGGCACACCATCTAATCTGCCCCGCCCTGTTTCTAGGCCTACTACTTCGGCCTCTAGCGTCTCGCGCCGAAGTGAGAATGTTGCTTACGAAACGTCTAGAAGCGTACGGCAGGTCAAAGTTCCTCGCGGCATTCTAAAACGCCTCTCCGCGTCTATCTTGATCGATCAGGATGTGCGGTGGGAAGGCACCGGCTCCCATACGAAGCGCGTGCTCGTTCCCCCCACCCCTGAAAAGATGAAAACGATTCACGACGTTGTGGCGGGCATAATAGGCCTCTCGACGGAACGCGGAGATCAGCTCATCGTACAAAGTCTGCCATTCGAACAGAACCACGAACCGGAATTCACTTCCCAAGCTCCACTCAAACCAATTAGCCAAAAGGATGAGCTTCGAAAACTGTTGAGTGACCCGAAGGTCATGATCGGAGCAGGCGCAGCGGCGCTGCTGGTGGTAGGATTGGCGGGTTTTGCCTTCACTCGAAAAAAGAAGCCTGTCGAACTCGTGCAATCTCCCGGCCGCCTAGCGGCGGCTAAGACGGCTGAACCTGAACAAGACAGCTCGTCCGAGAATGAAAAAGCGCAATTGGCGGCGGCAGCCAACTCGCGCCCTCAACTACCAGAGGTGTCCAGCAAGATAGAAGGTCTGCGCCAAAATATACGCGAAACCGTTAGCCGTGATCCAGCGCTCGCGGCGGGTGTGATCCGCACCTGGATCGCTGAAGTGGAAAGCTAATCCTTCCTAAACCGATGGCTTGCATAATCGCAAAAAATCCAGTTTCCGTCGAGCCCGTAGTCTGGCCCTCTATTAACTCGTCGCGCTCTCCTGCCGGTTCGGTGACGGCCGCAACTCAGCCGGGGCGTAGTCTAGAGGTCATCCAGCAACAGCAATCTGCCGAACTAGAACGAGCCAAGCAAGCCGAACTCGCTCAATGCCGGAAGGATGCATTCCAAGACGGCGTGAAACAGGGGCATGAAGAAGCATTGAATGAAATCAAAAAAGCCAATGACCGTCTCGCCCATACGCTTCGAGACCTGATAGCTCTTAAGCGCCGTCTGCGAAATGAAGCGGAGTCGGATGTGGTGAAGCTCTCCCTTGCGATTGCGAAAAGAATTCTGCATCGGGAACTCAATGCCGATCCGGATTCCATCCAGGGGGTGGTCTACGCGGGCCTTCAAAAGCTTCAGAATCGCGAGATCACAAAGGTCCGCATTTGTCCTTCTGCGTTCAATTCCGTGCGCGCAGCCCTAGAGAAAGCCGGCGTTACGCCCGCTGTATCGATCGTGCCCGATCCCAAATTGCGCAACGGTGACATGATTTTCGAGACGAGTCTCGGAGAGCTCGACGCTTCCATCGAAACTCAACTGCAGGAAATCGAACGAGGGTTTGCGGACCGCCTCGGAATCGCATGTTAGCGGCAGAACATAGTCTCGACCTTTCCCGTTTTTCAGCCGATCTGAGCAGCTTCGACTTGCTTCGCTGGCGCGGCGTAGTCAAGGAAGTGACCGGGTTGGTAATCGAATCCCACGGGCCGGCCTCCGCGGTCGGCAGCTTTTGCGAAATTCACACCAATCAAGGAAGGACGATTCGCACGCAAGTAGCCGGTTTCAAGAACGGGCGCATCTTATCTGTCCCGCTCGAGGACGTCGACGGGCTGGAGCCTGGCGATCCTATTTATGCGCGCTCGGCTGATTCCCAAGTACGTGTCGGACCGGATCTGCTCGGCCGTGTACTCGATGGATTTGGCCGACCCATGGATGGAGGGCCGCCCATCCAGGGCGTCGAAAGTTATGGCTTATTCGCTGAGCCGCCTGGGCCCATGCAGCGCGAGCATATCAATCAGCCGCTCGCCAGCGGAATTCGCGCTATCGATAGCCTGCTTCCGTGCGGACTCGGCCAGCGTATCGGCATCTTCGGCGGAAGCGGCGTGGGCAAAAGCACTCTGCTCGGGGCCATGTCGCGCGAGAACTCCGCTGACGTCACGGTTATTGCATTAATCGGCGAACGCAATCGAGAAGTGCGTCACTTCATCGAAAATGAACTTGGTCCCGAAGGGCAAGCACGCTCCGTAGTCGTTGTGGCCACGTCCGACCGCCCGGCGCCTCTTCGCGTACGAGCCTGCTTCGTGGCCATCGCGGTCGCCGAATACTTTCGGGATCAAGGCAAGAATGTTCTGCTGGTGATGGATTCGGTTACGCGCCTAGCGATGGCGCAGCGGGAGATCGGCTTGGCGGCCGGCGAACCGCCCAGTCAAAAAGGCTATACGCCTTCGGTCTTCGCGATCATGCCAAGAATCTTTGAACGCGCCGGAGCCTTCCGTAGAGGCAGCATTACCGGCTTCTTCACCGTGCTGGTGGAAGGAGACGATCAGAACGAGCCCATTGCAGACGCGGTGCGTAGCATTCTCGACGGCCATATTGTTCTCTCACGCGAACTCGGCGCTGCCGGGCACTATCCCGCAATTGATGTGCTCGCTTCCGTCTCGCGTGTCGCGTCTCACGTGGCAAAGCCGAACCAGCTCAAGGCTGCTCAGAAACTGCGCGAAGCTCTTTCCTGTTACCGGAGCGCCGAAGACTTGATTCATCTTGGCGCTTATGTTTCCGGATCCAATCCGAAGCTCGACGCAAGCATTCGTTCACGGGAGCAGATCATGAATTTCTTGCGGCAGGATTCGCAGGAGAAAGCCAGCTTCGATCAGACGCTCAGCTCATTGACCGAGATTGCCTCGGCGCTCTGATCGAATTCTGAATGACCAAGTTCAAGTTCCGGCTCGAAGCAGCATTGCGGCTGCGGCACATGCGGGTGGAATCGGAGACAGCCAGGCTGCAGGATTTGTTCGCGCAACGCAAGCGCCTCGAGCAGTTGCTAACGTCGATACGCGAAGAGAGGGTTAGCGCATCGAGCTTCGTCCAGGCAGCGCAAGCACCGTCAGCCGGAGATCTGCGAGCGCTCTCGTTATTTACTTTAGGCCTGGAAGCACGTACCAAAACGGTACGAGAGGCGTTGAGCCGGGCGGAGAAGTCGATCAGTGAACAAAAACAGCGTTTGATGAAGGCCGAGCAGGATGAGCGCTCACTTGCCAAGCTCCGTGCGAAGCGGTTGACGGAATGGGAATCGGAAGCTCAACGCGAAATCGAAATCACAGCCCAAGAACTTTGGCTCTTTTCGCACACTACAAACAAAGATGATCGAGTCTGATTCGGTTTCCTGGCGGCGGTTCCTGATCGGTCAGAGCCGTCCGATGCTGGAAATATGCGACATCATTCATCTGGTCGCGTCCAAGCGCTGCACAATTCTGATTACAGGCGAAACCGGTACAGGCAAGGAAGTCATTGCCAGGGCTATCCACGCCGCGAGCAACCGCTCGGCCGCTCCCTTGGTTTCGGTTAATTGCACTGCCCTGCCCTCGAGTTTGGTCGAGACCGAGCTGTTCGGCCACGCCAAAGGCGCTTTCACAGGAGCGCAAGCGAACCGAATTGGCCGTTTCGAACAGGCGCACCGGGGGACTATTTTTCTGGACGAGATTGGCGATCTGCCATTGGATTCGCAAGCGAAACTGCTGCGCGTTTTGCAGGAACGAGAGTTCGAGCGCGTTGGCAGCTCCGAAACGGTTCGCGTCGATGTGCGGGTGGTTGCGGCGTCGAACGTCGACCTGGAAGCAGCCTCGCGGGAACGGAAAGTTTCGCGAAGACCTCTACTACCGGCTGAACGTGGTACCGATCCACATGCCGCCGCTGAGAGAAAGGCGCAGCGACATTCCGTTGCTGCTCGATCATTTCCTGGATAAGATCAGCACTGCCGAGAACGCTCCTTTGAAACACATCAGCGCCGAAGCCAAAGAATACCTGCAAAACCTCGATTGGCCCGGGAATGTCCGGCAACTGGAGCACGCCGTCCAGATGGCATTTGCTTTGAGCGGGGATCGGCCTTTACTTACCTTGAGCGACTTCAGCCGCGCTATCGGAGCGCCTCGGCGATTCAGACGGCCACTGCCGGGCCTCTGATGAAGGTGCCGAGTCATGGCCTGGATTTCGACACGGTGGTGGGTGAGTTTGAGCGCTCGCTGCTGAACCAGGCGCTAGCGCTTACCCAAGGCAACAAGAGTCAGGCGGCTGACCTTTTGCGGATTAAGCGCACCACCCTGCTCGCCAAGTTGAAGGCGTTCGAAGAGCCGGCGTTCGCGCTTGCCTGCTAAAAGTCACTTTGAATCTTCGCCTCGCTGAAGAAGCGGGCTCTCATTTTTGCCAAACGAACTCAAGCTAAGTCTTTGATTTGATTAACGCCCAGCAGCTTGGGTTCGTTTTTTCATTTGCATCGAATGGGACGATGTTCAGATGCGCCCGTTCTGGCAAGATGTCCGCCGCGTCCTTCAACTTGCCGTTCCGGTCGCTTTGGGCGAGCTGGGCTGGATGGCGATGACCACGGTCGACACTATCATGATCGGCCGGCTCGGGCCGGCGGCGATCGGGGCTATCGGGGTCGGCAGCAGCGCCTTTTATTCCTTCGCCATTTTCGGGATGGGCCTGCTGCTCGGGCTGGATACGCTAGTTTCACAGGCCTACGGCGCAGGAGATCGCGAGGATTGCCACCGCTCGCTCACCCAGGGCGTCTATCTCGCCGTTTGGCTAACGGTTCCGCTGATGGTCCTCTTCGCGCTAATGCCGCCTATGTTCCGTGCGCTCGGCATCGTGGAGCCGGTTAGTTCGTTGGCGGGCACCTTCATCCGGGTGCTTAACTTCAGCGCTCTCCCGTTAATGCTTTACGCGGCATTCCGCAGGTATCTGCAGGGCATGGGTCACGTGCGGCCGGTGATGTTCGTTCTGACCAGCGCGAATTTTATCAACTGGTTTTTCAATTGGTTACTGATCGAGGGCCACTGGGGATTCCCGGCGCTCGGTGTAGCAGGATCCGCTCTATCCACCTGCTTCGCGCGCGTCTACATGGCGGCGGTGCTGGGATTTTTCATCTGGTGGTTCGAACATAGGCTTCAGCCTGGCTTCCGGAATTTGGTCCAGGGGCCGAATTGGAAAAGGCTGAACCGGTTGCTTCACTTGGGATTTCCGGCGGCGCTGCAGATTCTACTCGAAGTGGGCGCTTTTGGAGCCGCGGCGGTTCTCGCCGGACGTCTCAACCCGGTCGCGCTGGCGGCGCATCAAATTGCTCTGAATTGCGCGGCACTGAGCTTCATGGTGCCGCTTGGCATCTCGTCGGCGGCAGCGGTTGCGGTTGGACAGGCCATCGGACGGAAGGAGCCAGCTACGGCGAGGAGAAATGGATATATCTCGATCGGCTTGGCCTGCACGTTTATGCTCTGCTCCGCCCTGGCATTCGTTACGATTCCACGACCCATTCTGCTGGTCTACACGCGGGATCGAACGGTATTAGCTACAGGGATCGGGTTGCTGGCGATAGCCGCGCTGTTCCAGCTCTTCGACGGCATCCAGACGGTGGCTACGGGCGCACTACGCGGTTTAGGCGAGACTCGCGGGCCTATGCTTGCAAACTTCGCGGGCTACTGGCTATTGGGGCTGCCCATCGGCTACGCGCTCTGCTTCCATTACGGCAAAGGCATTTACGGACTCTGGTGGGGACTCACGATAGCCCTGATCGCAATCGCGTTAACGCTGTTGTGGGTATGGGAGCGCCATTCAGCGCTCGTTATGAGCAACGAATCGCGCTCAGGATTCGGGGCTGCGCGCTAAAACGGAATCCGTGGGTTCGATCCACGCCGCTGGGAGTCTCCCGGACCGGCGCCCTCGCTGAGTGTTGCTCGTGGAGGAGCACCACTAAGATCGAGATCCGCCGGTTCGAAGGTGATCGGGCGATCCAGCACCATCTCGACCGTTGAACCCTTCGTAAGGACGGCCTCCGGTCCGCGCGTCATCAGGACACCCAGCACACCCGCAGCTGCTCCGGCGCCGGCGCCGATTCCGCCGCCCATTCCCGCATGTCCGGCAGCACCACCTGCCCCGGCTCCGATCACAGTTCCCGCCGTGCTTGCCCCAATAATGGTTCCAGCATCGCTCTTCTTGCCGCCCGCGCTCTGCACTTTACTGCCCTCCCGCTGCAGAGTTTCGTCGCTCCGCGGATCGATCGCGCCCAGATCAGAACGGAAGTTCTTGCTGATGCCGTTCGGCAGCGTAAGCGAATCGAAGCGCACTTGGAGATAGCCTCGCCCCTTCACTTTTCCTGGCCGCTTTACCTCAGTGATGGTTCCAGTGACCCAACTGCCTTGCGGGATGACAATTCGCTTGCCTGATAAAACGGGAAACGCCGTCTCCAGGTAAATGCGGTCCCCGACCACCGCCTGTTTTGTGCTTACGCTATTAATCATGTTCAACAGAATGTGGGTGCCGGCGTCGACACGATAGACGCTCTTTGTTGCGTCTGCATCCTGACGCTGCTTGAGCGTTTCTTGGGGAAACGCCGGCATGAAACCAAGCAGGACAAGGCACATGAGTGCCGTGATTCTAAGCATATGTACTTACTTAGTCTATCGTCAAATTCAGCTCGCGGCAGCGGTTTGTCGCCAAGCACGTCCGGCTAAGCGGTGAGCTTTTCGAAAAACAGTACTAACCGGTATCTCGGAAATGGAGTTAAGTGGTACCCATTCGCACGGGCCCAAATCGCCGGGCATTTCCGCCTCGTAAACCTGAAACCGGTAGTCGTGGAAAGTGATCGAGTGCCGGAACGCTCCCAACCGCCTGCCCGGAACTGCCGCGGGAATCTGGGCGCGTTCCGGCATCTCCCAAAAGCCTGGCATCAAGCTGGCATCCGGCGCCCGCAGCCACAGCAAAACTTGGCCGCCGTGTTCGATCCAAAAGAGCAAACGCTCCTTCTCGACGCGCTTGGTGCGGCTTATCTTCACGGGAAATTCGTTTTGTCTCCCAAGCTGCCTGCCGCGACACAGCCGAGCTACCGGGCAAATCAGGCACTGAGGATTGCGGGGCACGCACACCGTCGCGCCAAGCTCCATCATGGCCTGGTTGAAAGCGCCTGGCTGCTGGCCCACGAGAAGCTCTTCCGCGAAACTCGCAAAATGTTTGCGGCCCTTGGCAGATCCCGTATCTACACTATCGGCCAGCACCCGGCTGAGCACTCGCAACACGTTCCCGTCCACCGCGGCATACGGGAGATTCAGCGCAATGCTCGCCACAGCCGCGCTCGTGTACTCGCCAACGCCCGGCAAAGCTCCTATGTCGTCGTAATGACGCGGGGAAGCCGCCTGAATCGCACATGCGCCGCGCGGCTTTCTGTAGATTCCGAGCGCGATAGTAATATCCAAGTCCCGCCCAGTGTGCGAGCAAGTCGGATTCCGGAGCCTCAGCTAGAGTACGGAAATCAGGAAAGCGATTCAGGAATCGCTGGTAATACGGAATAACCACCGCGACGCGCGTCTGCTGGAGCATGATCTCGGAGATCCAGATCGAATAGGGATCCTTTGTGCGCCGCCACGGCAAGTCACGCTTATGAACGCGGAACCAGTCGAGCAAAGCTGTCTGGAACTCAGCCTTTCGAGTGTCTTCGAGCATCTATACTAGAGAGCGAGCCCTTTCCCAGCGCCTGCCGTTCTGCCTTTGATGCCGGAAAACACCAGCTTATCCCCTTGCGAAGTTGTGACTGAGCAAGAGATCAGTGCCGCCGCCAAACCTGTGCTCTCCATTCGGGGCGCGCGCGTGCATAATCTCAAGAACATTGACGTCGACCTGCCGCACAATCAAATTTCGGTGGTGACTGGCGTTTCGGGCTCCGGCAAGTCTTCCCTGGTCTTCGACACGATATACGCGGAGGGGCAGCGGCGCTACGTGGAATCGCTGTCCGCTTATGCCCGGCAGTTTCTCGAACGCATGGAGAAGCCGGATGTCGACGAGATCTTGGGCATCTCGCCGCCGATTGCGATCCGGCAAAAAAATCAGACGCGCAATCCGCGCTCGACGGTTGCCACTGCTACGGAGCTGTACGATTTCATGCGGCTGCTTTGGGCGCGCGCCGGGCGAACCTACTGCCCGAACGACGGAACGCGAATCCAATCCGACACAGTCGACCAAGTGGCGGACGCAATACTTGCGCAAGCAGAAGGCTCGCGCTGGTATGCGCTTTTTCCCGTCAAGCTCAGCGGCAACACCGAAGCTGGAGTGATGCGCGACCGGCTCTTCGAACTTCGCAGCAGAGGCTTCAACCGCCTCTTTCAGAGCGATCAGACATTTGAGTTCTCAACGCCCGAATCGCTGCTCGAAATCGACTTCGCGAAACCGTTATATGTGCTGGCTGACCGCATCGTTATCCATCCCGATCTTCACCAGCGAATCGTCGACACGGTTGAGGTTTGCTATCGCGAAGCGGGCGAAGTGTATTTCGAGCCCGCTGGTGTAGCCGATCCGCGCAGTCTGCACTTCAGCGAGAAGTTTGCGTGCAAACTTTGCGGTTTAGTTGGCGCGCCGCCCGAGCCGACGCTGTTCAGTTTCAATAACCCGATCGGCGCGTGTCCGGTCTGTCAGGGTTTTGGAAATACCATCGACTACGATCCGGGACTGATCATTCCCGATCCTTTTCTTTCGATCGAGGAAGGCGCGATTGAGCCCTGGACAAAACCTCAATACAGCTGGTACTACGACGAGTTCTTTAAGGCGAAGTCGCGTGGTAAAGTTCGTCTCAACATTGCGTATGCGGAGTTAAGGGGAGATGAGAAAGAGTTTGTCCGCACTCACATTCAGCGATTCTTCAATGAGGTAGAGAAGAAGAAGTACAAGGTTCATGTGCGCGTGTTCCTGAGCCGGTATCGCGCTTATACGGAATGCCCGGCTTGCAGAGGCGCGCGCCTAAGAGCGGAAGCGTTGTGGGTACGGCTTGGTGACTGCAACATCGCGCAGGTCTCACGCATGAACATCGCCAGGGCGCAGATGTTTTTCGAGCAATTGCACTTAAGTCCTGAAGAGACGGAAATTGCGGAGCGCATCCTGGACGAAATACGGCAGCGCTTTAAGTTTCTGAACGATGTCGGCTTGCAGTATCTCACTTTGGATCGTCTCTCTTCGACTCTGTCTGGAGGAGAGGCGCAGCGGATTCAACTCGCGACTTGCCTCGGTTCCCGTTTGGTCGGCGCGACTTACGTGCTGGACGAGCCGTCGATTGGTTTGCACAGCCGGGACACGGCTCGCTTGATCAAGATACTGAAAGATCTCCGCGAACTCGGCAACACGATCATCGTAGTCGAACACGACTCCGAAATTATGGCGCACGCGGATCACATTCTGGACCTCGGTCCGGGCGCGGGAGAGCAGGGCGGCCGAATCATTTTCTCAGGCACGTATGGGCAGTTACTGCTGCCCAACTCTGGCGTGGATCGCGATACGCAATCGCTGACTGGTAAGTATCTGCGCGGCGATATGCTCGTTTCGCGACGGCGCGATCGAAGAAAGGTGAACGCGAAGCGCACTGTCCGCTTCATCGGGGCTCGCGCCAACAATCTGAAGAACATCGATGTGGAGATTCCGCTCGGGATGATGGTCGCCGTCACAGGCGTATCCGGTTCAGGGAAGTCGAGCCTGGTGCATGAAGTGATTTATCGCGCGCTCGATTTCGAAGTGAACAAAGAACGGCAGCGTGCCGTGCCGACTGAGGAGGAAGAAGCAGGAACACGCAAGCTGCCTCTCAAACGCGCGGAGCGTTCGAATCTGCTGACGAGCGTTGTCCTGGTGGATCAATCGCCCATCGGCCGGACGCCGCGCTCGAACCCTGTGACATATATCAAAGCTTTCGATTTAATTCGAGATCTCTTTGCGTCAACACCTGAGGCGCAGCGGCGCGGCTATACTGGGGGCCACTTCTCGTTTAATATTCCAGGCGGCCGCTGCGAGACCTGTCAAGGCGATGGGACGGTCACTGTCGAAATGCAGTTCCTAGCCGATGTCGAACTGGTCTGCGAAGAGTGCAAGGGAACTCGCTACAAGCAGAGCGTGCTCGACATCCGGTATAAGGGCCTGAACATTCACGAAGTGCTTCAGCTCACCGTTCGCGAGGCGCTGTCGTTCTTCGCGGATACCGCGCGGCTGGCCGCTAGGTTGAGGGTGCTGGTGGATGTCGGTCTCGCGTATCTCCGCCTTGGGCAGTCCGCCACAACTCTAAGCGGAGGGGAGGCGCAGCGGGTTAAGTTAGCCGCGCACCTCTCGCAAGCAAGCTGCGAGGGAACGCTCTTTCTCTTCGATGAGCCAACCACCGGCCTGCATTTCGAGGACATCGCTAAGCTGCTAGAGGCGTTCGAACGTTTGATTCAGAATGGCGGGAGCATACTGATCATCGAGCATAATCTCGACCTGATTCGTGCCGCCGATTGGGTGATCGATCTCGGTCCGGAGGGCGGTGACGCTGGCGGAAGGATCATCGCGACAGGTACACCGGAGGCAATCGCCGCATCGTCGGATTCTTATACGGGCCGCTACCTGCAACAAATCCTTGTCGAAAGCGCCATCGCTTAGAGTAGATGGGAACGCCGCGAGATCTGCCCTCAGTCGATCAGGTGCTACGAAAACTGAGGCCGATCGATGGTTTGCCAGCCGAATTAGTAAAGAATGAAATCCGGGCAGTGCTGGCCGAGAAACGGAACATGTTGCAGAGCGGTGGCGTTCCTTGTGACGCAGCAGTTGAAAATCTTGTGCAAGAGCGGCTTCATGCGCTCCTAGAAGTTTCCTTGCGGCATGTGATAAACGCCACCGGCGTTGTCCTGCATACCAATTTAGGACGGTCGCCGCTGGCTGCATTTGAGCCGATTACCGGATATTCAAATCTTGAATACGATCTTGCAACCGGCCAACGCGGCAAGCGCGAGGATCAGCTTTCTCCGCTGCTCGATCGCCTGCTTGGTAAGCCCGCGATTGCGGTGAATAACAACGCGGCAGCGGTCTATCTGGTGCTGAACGAGCTAGCTGCGGCAGGCGAGGTAATCGTGTCGCGCGGCGAGCTGATTGAGATCGGAGATGGTTTCCGAATTCCGGAAATCATGTCCCGCTCAGGCGCGATACTGCGCGAAGTTGGAACGACAAACCGGACACGAGTAGCGGATTATGCGAGCGCGATTACCGAACGAACTCGTTTGATCATGCGTGTTCACCGGTCCAACTTTCACATGAGCGGGTTTACTTCACGCCCGGCGCTCAAAGAACTGGTTGCGCTTGGGCGCGAACACGGCATTCCGGTTTACGAAGATCTCGGTAGCGGGTGTCTGATCGATTTTCGAACAAGTGGGCTTGACGAGCCGCTGGTGCAAGAGAGCCTGGCGGCGAAAGCCAACCTGGTTTCGTTTAGCTGCGACAAGCTGCTGGGCGGTCCGCAAGCGGGGATTATTGCCGGGGATGCCGAGCTTGTCGGCCGCATTCGGCGGAATCCGATGTACCGGGCGTTTCGTCTCGATAAGCTGATTATTCAGTCGCTTCAGATCACGCTGCGGAATGTCTTGAAGAAAGAGTGGAGGCAGATACCCGCGTTGCGCATGATTCTTATGCCGCTCGATGAGATTCGCGCACGCGCAGAGCGTGTCGCAGCTTCGCTGGATGGCTTATCATGCGCAATCCGGGAGACGGATTCAGTGATCGGCGGCGGATCTACGCCTGATCAGACCCTTCGCTCTTGTGTAATCGAACTCGATATCCCCGACGCGAGCAAATTCGAACAGCGCTTACGAACGGGCACAATACCCGTCATTGGGCGCATTGAGCGAGATAAAGTCATTCTTGATATGCGAACAGTGGCGGACGAAGAAGAAGGTCCTCTGGCCGAGGCGTTGAATTCGGCGCTTACTTAAGGATCCAAACGCCAGACTATCTCCCCCCCGACGATGGTTGCTACGGGACCACCGCGAAATTTCTTCAGATGGAAAGGCGTGTTGCGGCTCTTGGAAGGCGACCGGTTCACGTCATAGGTCCACTCATGGTCGAGCGCGAGAATCGTTACGTCGGCAGGAGCGCCTTCGCGAAGAGTTCCCCTACCGGGCAAAACAACTTTGGCTGGACCTTGCGTAAAGAGCTGAACGATCTTCGAGAGGCTCGCGTGGCCCGGATGGTAGAGACGCTCTAGCGCTAGAGCAACGGCAGTTTCGAGCCCGATAATACCGAATGGACAACGTTCGAACTCCTGCATTTTTTCCGCGCCGGGATGAGGAGCGTGATCGGTTGCGATCGCGTCAATCGTTCCGTCGAGAAGCCCGTGCGTGACAGCGTCTAGGTCACGCCTTTCCCGCAGCGGCGGCTTCATCTTATAGTTGCTGTCATACGGCAGCATGTCTTTGTCAGCGAGAACGAAATGGTGAGGCGTGGCTTCGGATGTGACGTTCAGGCCTCGCCGTTTCGCCTCAGCCACTAACGCCACTGAGTTGGCTGACGAGATGTGCGCCACGTGGTAGCGAACCCCGGTGACTTCGGCGAGAATGATGTCACGAGCGACCATCACGTCTTCAGAACTGCGTGGGATCCCGCGCAATCCGAGTCGAGTGGATTGCAAACCCTCGTGCATGTCGCCGCCTGCGCTGAGATGGAGGTCTTCGCAGTGCTCGATTAAAGGCAGATTCAATGCTCCGGCGAATTCCATGGCTCGGCGGACAACGCGCGCGTTCATGACCGGCTTGCCATCATCAGAGATCGCGACGATGCCGGCCTGCTTCATGGAAGCAATAGCCGCGAGCTCTTCGCCGGCGCTGTTCTTCGTGATAGCTCCAATGGGAAAGACATTCACTTTGGCGAAGCGCCGGGCGCGATCAATGACGTAGCTGGTGACAGTAGCGTTGTCGTTTACCGGCTGTGTGTTGGGCATGCAGCAGATCGAAGAGAAGCCGCCGGCCGCTGCCGCTCGGGACCCACTTTCGATGGTTTCCGCATACTCGAAGCCAGGCTCGCGCAGGTGCACGTGCATATCAATGAACCCGGGCGCGACAACCAGGCCGGAAGCATCGTATATGTCGCTGGCCGCTCCGTCAATTTCTTGTCCAATTTCGCGAATGACCCCTTCTTCGATCGCGAGGTCTGCCATGCGATCGATCTGCCGCGCGGGGTCGACGATTCGGCCACCCTTTATGACGAGCCTCCTCATGCAGCGAGGACTCTCTCGAGCACGGCCATGCGCACGGCAATGCCGTTTTCCACCTGATTCAGGATGGCTGAGCGCTGGCTATCGGCAACTTCAGATGAAATTTCGCGTCCGCGGTTGATCGGGCCCGGATGCATGACAACCACGTTATGCTTCGCGAGTTCCACGTGCTCGGGACGCAAGCCATAAAACTGGAAATATTCATTGGCCGGGAAGGCGGCTTCGTGCTGCCGTTCGAGTTGGACGCGCAACATCATGATGACGTCGACGCCGCGGAGAGCTTCTTCCATATCCGTAGTGAGCTCGATGCCGGGCGCAAGGCTGCCGATCTCGCGGGGGAGCAAAGAAGCTGGCCCGCACAGCACAACCTGCACGCCAAACTTCGTCAAGAGAAAGATATTGGAGCGGGCGACCCGGCTGTGCGCGATATCGCCGATGATTGCCACGCGCAATCCTTCAAGAGCGCCGCGGCGGTCGAGAATCGTACGAGCGTCTAAGAGCGCCTGCGTTGGATGTTCATGCGTTCCGTCCCCGGCGTTCACAAAAGGTATGGGCAGATAGCGCGACAGAAAGTGGGGTGCGCCGGAAGCCGAGTGACGCATGACAATGGCGTCCGGGCGCATCGCTCCGAGCGTGTTTAACGTGTCGACCAGCGATTCACCTTTCGAGACACTGGAACCAGAGGCAGTGATCGAAATGATATCCGCGCCGAGCCGCTTAGCTGCGATCTCGAAGCTGGTCCGCGTGCGTGTGGAGGCTTCAAAGAAGAGATTTACGATGCTGCGATTGCGGAGAATGTCGAAACGCTGAAAGGTCTGCCCGGGCGCAGGCTGGAAGTCTTTGGAACGAGTCAGGATAGATTCGATATCACGGCGATCGAGAGATTCGATATCTAGCAGTCCCCGGCTGGTCATCTTCAGACGGCTATTTCGGCCGGTTCATCCACTCGCTCGACCAGCAACACCTTTTCCTGACCGTCGATCTCCTGTAACTTCACTTCGATGATTTCTTGGTCGCTAGTTTGAACCATGCGTCCGACGTAGCGCGCCTCAATGGGTAGCTCCCGATGTCCGCGATCGATAAGCGCAAGAAGCTGTACGCGCGCGGGGCGGCCGTGATCGAAGAGCGCGTCTAGAGCAGAGCGCACGGTGCGCCCCGTATAAAGGACGTCGTCCATCAAAACGACGTCTTTGCCGATGATAGAAAAATCAATTTGCCTGGCATGCACGACGGGCCTTTCGGCAACGACCGAGAGATCGTCGCGATAGAGATTTATATCGAGAATTCCTACCGGGATTTGAAACGATTCCAGGCTTTGAATCTTTGCCGCTAACCGCTGAGCAAGCGGTACGCCGCGGCGTTTGATCCCGATAAAGGCGAGCTGCTGAAGGTCGGTAGTCTTCTCCAGGACTTCGTGCGCAAGGCGCACCAGAGTGCGGTCGATCTCCGAGGCACTCATGAGTTGTTTCTTTTCGCGAACAGTCGGCATACAGCTTTGGGGATGTTTGCTACTGAGAGGCAGGTTAACATGCGCAAGAGACTCGCAAGGCGAGCCGCTCAGGATTTCAGGCGAGAGCGAATGCGCTTGGCGAGTTTCTCTATCTCTTCTGTTTTCTTGACCGATGTGAGTGGGACAACAAACGTGCCGGCTCGCTGCAATTCGTTCCGCAAATCCTGGGCTACGGCAACCAGGTGATCGGCATCCTTCAACGCCTGATCGTGCTGTTCTTTGGCGATCGCATTTCGTTGTGATTTGCCATCCGGCAGCCGCGGCTCTTCGTTGGGATCGGGAATCTTCGGCTTGCGCTCGTCTGGAACTTGCTCCTCCTGAGTAATCTGCGGCTGCAATTTCGGAACAAAGAAAATAGAGGTTAACAAAGAAAGCAAGGCGGTTCGCCGCGAGCGTTTCCAGGCAAGGCATGGCAGGATTGAGCGGCTCATCTTGGTTGTTATGATAAGCCACTTATGACGAATGCTGAGGCGCTGTTTTGGAGGAGGTAGCGATTGGCGTAATCGGGCTCGGAAACGTAGGCTCCGGAACTCTCGAGATATTAGCAGAGAACGCAACATCGATCAGGGAGAAGCTGGGATTCCCGCTGCGGGTGAAGGCGGTGTGCAGCCGCAGCTCCGAGACCAAGAAGCTTCCTGCTTTCGCGGAACCAGTACTGCGAACGAACGACTGGCGAGAAGTGGTCTCAAACCCTGAAATCGAAATTGTGGTGGAGGTTGTCGGCGGGACGGCTACGGCAGGCCACATTATTGAAGAAGCGCTGCAGCACAAGAAATCGGTGGTAACTGCGAACAAGGAGTTGATGGCAGTACGGGGAGCGGAGCTGTGGGGTCTGGCGCGTCAAAACGGCGTGAATCTGGCGATGGAGGCGAGCGTCGCCGGCGGCATTCCCATCCACACGGTTTTGCGCGAAGGGATCGCAGGGGATCGTGTCGTCGAGTTGTATGGAATCCTCAACGGCACGAGTAACTTCATTCTCACCGAGATCGAAAAGAGTCACGCCAATTTTCAATCGGTCCTAGCGGAGGCGCAGCAGCTCGGTTACGCTGAAGCCGATCCATCTGCCGACATCGACGGATTAGATGCGGCATCCAAATTGGCAATCCTCTCCGCGCTGGCATTTGGGGAGAAGCTGACGCCTTCCGATATTTACACAGAAGGCATCAGGCGCGTGATGCCGATCGATTTCGAATACGCTCATCAACTGAAGCACACGATCCGGCTACTGTGCCTGGCACGGCAGAGTGAGCGAGGGCTGCTACTTTCGGTGCGCCCCAGTCTCATTCCTCAATCAGCAATCCTGTCACAGGTTCAGGGCGCGTATAACGCAATCTGGATTCGCGGGAACTATGGGGAGGATACGTTTTACTACGGGCGCGGTGCGGGATCGAAGCCGACAGGTGTCGCGGTGGTAAGTGATCTGATGAAGGTGGCGCGCGAGATACGATTCGGGAGCCCGGAGCGCGTGAGTCCTTTCGGACATGAACGTTTGGGAGAGTACAAGCCACAATCAATCTCTACTCAGCAGCTCCCTTACTATCTGCGGTTTCGCGTGGAGGACAAAGCAGGAATAATCGCAACGCTCGCAACTGTGCTGGCGAAACATAGGATCGGGATCGATGCGGTGCTGCAATTACCGCGCGAGGACTGGCGCGATCTGCCTTTTGTGATAACGACGGAGACGGCAGAGGAACAGGCCATTCGCGACGCACTGGTGGAGATACGGGACGCGGATTTCCTGGTTGAGGCTCCGTTCTCGATGCCGATGGAGCGGGGGTTTTGAAGAAAGAAACCGTTGATTCATGCTACGATTTCTAGAGACTACAGCTAGTATTTGAGGCCGATGCGCTCGCGTTTAACCGCGGCGAAGTCTCGATAATGATGAGGCCGCGTTCTTTCTGCGCGGCGAAGGTCGAACAACGGAGAGGTGGCTGAGTGGTCGAAAGCAGCGGTTTGCTAAACCGTCGTAGTGTCAAAAACGCTACCGGGGGTTCGAATCCCCCCCTCTCCGCCACTTGAACGAGCCAAATGACCTCCTGAGGCCTCTATGTCATGAGAGTGCTCGAGACGTTGATCAACATCCACCGGCTACGCGAGGTATTTTCCGCGCGGAAGTTCACGCCGGACTGGCGGAGACTAACATGCGCTTACATTGGGCTACCGACCAAGTTCCCGTTTGAGATCCGATTGAAGACGGGGTGCTTTCGGTTTGAGACGCTGGCCGACGTTCGTACATTTTGGGCGGTATTCTTCGCCGTGACGTATGAGGTTGCCGCTACCGACCGCGTGATTGTTGATGCTGGTGCGAATATTGGGTGCTTCACGCTTTACGCATTGCTGAATGCCCCGCAAACTCGCGTGATCGCTATCGAGCCCGCGCCGGATGCCTGCAATCAGCTGCGCAAGCTAATCGCCGAGCACAATTTCGGCTCGCGCTGCGAGGTCCATGAAGCGGCGCTCGGTCCGAAAGAGGGTGTCACAACTATCGATCTAAATTGGGGGAGTCAATTCCGAAGCACAGGACGCGGGAATACGGAAGTCGCAGTCAAGACCCTCGATTCGATAGTCGGAGATGCCCAGGTGGACATGCTGAAACTGGACATTGAAGGCGACGAGTACTCTGTTATCACCGAGGACTCGCCGCGCTGCTTAAATCGCGCCCGCCGCGTAACGATGGAATATCATCCTGGTGGCTCAGTAGAGAGCGTGATTGCCCGGCTGCGAGCCGCTGGCTTAAACCTTAATCGCCTGCGCGACGACGGCGAAGGTTACGGGATCGCGCGATTGGCCGCACGTCCACGCGATAGATGAAGGAATTCTCGCCGTCGCGGCCCCAAGACCGGTCAATCGGGGTTTCCATCCAAGCTCGGCCTCTTTGATATCCTCGAAAGTTAAGAACGAGTTGAGGTTTTCCGATGTCTGGACATAGTAAATGGGCCACGATCAAGCACAAGAAGGCGGCCCTGGACAGCAAGCGCGGCAAAGTTTTTACGCGTGTGATCAAGGAGATTCAAATCGCTGCGCGGAATGGCGGCGATCCTGACTCGAATCCACGTCTTCGCACGGCGATTCTGGCTGCCAAAGCCGAATCGATGCCGGCAGACAACATCAAGCGAGCGATCATGCGCGGTACCGGCGAACTCGAGGGCGGCCAAATCGACGAAATTCTGTTTGAAGGCTACGGGCCGGGTGGGGCTGCGGTGCTGGTGAACGTGGCGACAGATAACCGCAATCGAACGGTCAGCGAAGTGCGGCATCTGTTTGCAAAAAACGGCGGGAATCTGGGTGAAGTGGGCAGCGTCGCCTGGATGTTCGAAAGGAAGAGCCAAATTATCGTCGATGCGGAGAAGGCGTCTGAAGATCAGTTGATGAATATCGTCCTCGATGCTGGCGCCGAAGACATTCGCGATGAAAGTGGAGCTTGGGAAGTGATCTCCGCGCCCGAGGCGCATGAGGCTGTTCTGAAAGCTTTGGAAAAAGCCGGGCTTACCGCTGAATCGGCGGAGATTGCCATGGTGCCAAAAAATACCGTGAAACTCGAGGGTAAAACCGCGCAGGCGATGCTGAAGCTCTACGATGCGCTTGAAGATCACGACGATGTGCAGAACGTCTACGGAAACTATGAAGTGGACGAAGCCGAAGTAGAAGCTCTCGCTTAGCAGGCGTGGAGCGGCGACAGGTCAAGAGAGAACACCGCTTGCGCGGATAGATGCGAATCGCCGGAATAGACTGCGGAACTGAGAGGACGGGTTTCGGAATTATCGATACCGATGGACGTTCTCACCGGTTCGTCAATGCTGGGGTGATTCGAACGAAACCGGCCGACGCCCTGGAGCGGAGGCTGAAGCTTATTGCCGACGAACTACGCTTCGCCTTGCAGAATTTCGCGCCCGATGCCGTTGCCGTCGAAGAAGTATTCCATGCGGTAAATGCAAAGTCCGCCTTGAAACTGGCACACGTTCGAGGAGCAGCGATGCTGGTGGCGGCGGAAGCGGGTTTGGCGGTCAGCGAGTACTCACCTTTGGAAGTAAAGATCAGCGTAGTGGGGTATGGCCGGGCGGAGAAGCAGCAAGTTCAGATGATGGTGCTATCGCTGCTCGGCATCAACCAGCAGTTTGCATCCTTTGATGCCACTGACGCTTTAGCTGTGGCGATTTGTCATGGTACGCGATTGCATTACCCGGTGGCGGCGGGAGCGCAAAAGTGAAGACGCTCGCCGCTTTGCTGCTACTCAATTGCGCGACACTCGCCGCTACGCCCCGACTTACTTATACGAGAGCTTTTCCTGGCAGCAGCCCGGAGTATTTTCGAATAACCGTAGATGCCGCGGGAAACCTGGAGTACAGCGAGGCGCTGAAAGACGATCAGCCGGTGCGAGCGCACATGGCGGAGAGCGAGACGGCTCCGCTATTCGACATGGCGGGTAAGCTGGACTACTTCAAAACTCCTTTGGAATCCGGGTTGAGAGTTGCGAACACGGGCAAGAAAGTATTCCGCTATGAAGACGGGAACGGAGCGAGTTCCGAAACGACTTTCAATTACTCGGTGAATGAAACAGCTCAAAAGCTGCTGGAGAAACTTGAACAGATTGGAGCGAGTGAAAGAGCTTATCTCGATCTCGATCGGACGATCCATTTCGACAAGTTGGGCGTGAACGACGCGCTGGCCGAAATCGAGGCGTTGTGGGTTCGCAAGCAACTCGCGGCGCCTGAGCAGTTTGTTCCTTTGCTAACGCGGGTTGCCTCGCATGAATCGTTCATGCATCTAGCGCGCGAGAGGGCGGCGCGATTGAAAGACGAATTTGAGAAGCCTCAGCCGGCCACCGTTGCCGCAAGCGATCCCAAACAGAAATGAATAACGGCCGGTCTGCTTTTGAGCGCGTGATCTGGGTGGTGCTCGATAGTGTGGGAATCGGGGCAATGCCGGACGCAGGCGCTTTTGGCGATGTAGGAAGCGATACGCTCGGCAATATCGCAAAAAAATATCGCCTCAGCCTGCCAAATCTAGCTCGTCTTGGACTGGCTAATATAAAGCCGCTGGCGGGTCTCAGCCCCGCCGAGCATCCGGCCGGCGCCTATGGCAGATGCGCGCTGGCCTCCCCCGGCAAAGATACGACGACGGGCCACTGGGAGATGGCCGGCATCATTCTCGAGCAGCCGTTTCCGGTATACCCACACGGTTTCCCCTCCGAACTGATCAGCGAGTTCGAACGGCGGATCGGGCGCAAGACTCTGGGCAACAAGCCGGCATCCGGAACCGAGATCATCAACGAACTCGGCGAAGAGCACGTGCGAACGGGCTCGCCGATTGTCTATACCTCGGCTGACAGTGTGTTTCAAATTGCAGCGCATGAAGAGATAATTCAGCTCGATGAGCTTTACCGGATCAGTGAAATTGCACGCGGGATGTTGCAGGGCCCGAACTGTGTCGGCCGGGTGATCGCGCGCCCTTTTGAGGGTGAACCAGGACGCTTCGCGCGCACTGCGAACCGGCACGATTTTGCTGTACCGCCGCCTTGTATGTTGCTTGACAAACTGGCGGAGAGTGGGGTGAAAGTGTACGCGATCGGCAAGATAGCGGATATCTTTCTCGGGCGGGGAATCTCGGCGTCGGTTAAGACGAAGAGCAATCAGGACGGCATGGAGAAGACGTGCGAAGCTCTTAGCGCGCAAGTGGACGGCCTGATTTTTGTAAACCTCGTCGATTTCGACCAGCAGTTCGGGCATCGGAATGATGTGAAGGGTTACGCGGGGGCGCTTGAAGCAGTGGATCGCTGGTTGCCGAGTCTCGAGTTGAGTGAGCGCGACATGCTCATCCTTACGGCAGACCACGGCTGCGACCCGACTACTCCATCGACCGATCACTCGCGCGAGTATGCGCCGCTGCTTATCTTCGGATCTGGCGTGAAAGCTGGCGTGAATTTAGGCACTCGCCAAACGCTGGCCGACATCGGTCAAACCGTAGCGCAAAATTTTGGCACTGCGATCGAAGCCGGTTCTAGTTTTCTCAACGATATTCAGGAAGGATAAGCAGACAGATCGAGCGATGAGACGGCGTATCACGGCGGGGAACTGGAAGATGTACAAGACAGCGCCCGAGACGGTGCAATTCCTTGCGAAGTTCAAACAACTTGCCGAACGCGGGAACGGCTGCGAGGTGGTTATTTTCCCACCTTCTTTGAGTATTCCCGCGGCCGTGACCGAAGCGGAAGGCACGCCGATTCGTATTGGCGGCCAAAACATTCATTGGTGCTCGGAAGGCGCGTACACGGGTGAAGTTTCGGCGGACATGATGCGTGCCGCGGGTGCGACCTGGGTGCTGGTGGGCCACAGCGAGCGGCGGCACCAGGTCTGCCACGAAACCGACGCCGACGTGCTGAAGAAAGCGCAAGCCGCTCTCACCGCGAATTTGACCCCTGTCATTTGTATAGGCGAGAAGCTGGAGGAACATAAGGCCGGCAAGGCACACGAAGTTCTGGTAAAGCAATTTGCCGGTGGCATCGCCGGCCTCACCGAAGAACAATTTGCGCAGGTTGTACTAGCCTACGAGCCGGTTTGGGCAATTGGTACCGGACAAACGGCCACCCCGCAGATCGCTTCCGACGCACACAAGCTGATTCGCTCGGAGGCGGCGAAACGGTTCGGCTCGGAAGCGGCGCAACAAGTCAGAATTCTTTACGGGGGCAGCGTGAAGCCGGATAACATCGAAGGCCTGATGCGAGAGCCGGAGATTGACGGAACGCTGGTGGGCGGAGCGAGCCTGGATCCGGATTCGTTCATAAAAATTGTGAGAGCTGCTTAGGAATCCCCCGGGGGTTTTTTGTCGGCCGCTGTTTTGCCTGGCAGATCGAACGGATTTTCATGCACTCGCTCGCGGATGCCAGAGTGCAGTGTTTTGGCAAGGGAGATGCTCGCCTCGCCGAAGCGATTCCGGATGTGATCGACTGAGCGAAACGCGCTGCGCAAACGAGCCGTGGTAGCCTCTTCCAGCAAGCTCATCTGGCCTTCGACGTTTTGCAGATTGCCGGCGTGGACGCCTAACAGCCTGATCGGCGTCTTCCCGTCCCAGGCGCGCCGGAAGAGTTGGATGACAGCTCCAGCCACTTCGCGATCGAGCTGAGTCGCGTGATCGAGAGATGCGGCGCGGGTAATGGTGTAGAAATCTTCGTTGCGCAGCTTGAGCTGAATGGTCCGCGAATAGAGTTCATGCTCACGTAGTCGCTTGGCGACCATCTCTGAAAGCTTAAGAAGCGTGGTTTCGAGTTGGTTTGGGTCGGCCGTATCTTCAGAGAAGGTGTGTTCGTGGCTGATCGACTTTGGATCGGACTCTGCGCCAACTTCGGCATCGAACCAGCCGCCAGCGTCCGTACCGCGCGCCTTGCCCGCCAGCGCCAATCCCCAGCGCCCAAAGTGGGATGCGAGAAACGAGTCATCCAAGCTGGCTAAATCACCTACACGGCGAATGCCGAGCTTGTGCAGCGAAGCTTCCATCCGCTTGCCGACTCCGGGAATCTTGCGTACTTCGAGCGGAGCGAGAAAGCGCGCCTCCTGCCCTGGAAGGATGTGCAAAATACCATTGGGCTTGGCTTGATCGGAGGAGACCTTCGCGACCAGGCGGGAAGTGGCCAAACCGAGAGAGCATTTCAGGTTCGTTTCACGCCCGATGGCTCCGTGCAATTCATGAGCCGCGCGCATCGCAGGTCCGTGCAGCCGCTCGGTGCCGGTGAGGTCGAGATACGCTTCATCGATCGAGGCCATTTCAACTAGTGGCGAAAAGCGATTGAGGATCGAGAAGATCTTCTTCGAGTATTCACGGTAGTACTGGGGGTGGCCTTCGACAAAAACTGCCTGTGGGCAAAGCTGGCCGGCGGTTCGCAGAGGCATGGCCGAGTGAACTCCGAACCTGCGCGCGGCGTAAGAAGCAGCCGCTACGACACCGCGCTGGTTTGCGCGGCCGCCTACAACGACTGGCTTGCCCTTCAGCGAAGGGTCGAACAACTCCTCGACCGAAACGAAGAACGCATCCATATCTACGTGGCAGATGAGGCGTTGCATCGCGGAGAGAGTTTACGGAAATAGCTTAACCGGGCAGAGTGGCACCTATGACGCGCGGCCAACCTGCTAAGTCTGAGCTTACTGCAAGATCGGTCCATTGGGGCGCGAGAAGTTCGCGAACGCCGTCGAGCGATTGATAACCAAGCTCCATCAGCAGCCGGCCGCGGGGTTTGAGTGCCAGTGCGGCCGCGGTGATCAGCCTGGCGTAGATTTCAAGACCGGAATCACCGGCAAAGAGCGCGATGTGAGGCTCCCAATCGCGAACTTCGCTCTGCATGTTGGCGGCATCGGCACCGGGCACGTACGGCGGATTGGAGATCAGCAGATCGATAGAATTTGGCTCCACGCATTCGAGCAGATCGGCCGCGAAGAAATGAACGGCGGCTGCGTAGGTCGCGCGATTGCGTTCGGCGACCGCAAGCGCAGGCAGAGAAATGTCGGAAGCGAGCACGGGACGGTGGCTTTCGAGCGCCAAGGTGATGGCGATTGCGCCGGAACCGGTTCCGACGTCCAGGATTTTCACGACTGAATGATCCGCGAGATGACTGAGCCCGGCCTCGACCAGATGCTCGGTCTCAGGCCGTGGGATCAGCACGCTTTCGTTCACGTGAAAGTTGCGCCCAAAAAACTCCTGATTATGCGTGATATACTGGGTGGGCTTGCCCTTGAGCCGTTCGTTAAGATAGCGCCCGTAGTGGATCCAGTGCAGCTCTTTTAATTCGTCGTTGCAGTGGGCGTAAAGAAAGGCGCGATCGCGACGTAGCGCATGGCAGAGCAGAACCTCCGCTGTGAGACGGGGCACGCCAATAGAAGCTTTCTCGAGAATCTCAGTGCCTTGCTGCAGCGCGGCTTGAATGGTCAGGAACAACGAAACAGCGGGACAGACTAAGCTGCTTCACCTTCATCGCGCAGCCGTTCCGACTGATAGTAACTGGTTAGCGCATCGATGATAGGCTGCAGCCGTCCCTCGACCACCAGATCAAGCTGATGCAAGGTCAAACCGATGCGGTGGTCGGTCACTCGATTTTGCGGAAAGTTGTAGGTGCGAATTTTTTCGCTGCGGTCGCCAGTTCCGACCATGCTCTTGCGCTCGGCGCCGATTTGCGCGAGTTGCCTTTCCATCTCCATTTGGTACAAGCGCGAGCGCAGAACCTGCATCGCCTTCGAGCGATTCTTAATCTGCGATTTCTCGTCCTGGCAGGAAACCACCGTGTTAGTCGGCAGGTGCGTGATGCGCACGGCGGAATAAGTTGTGTTTACTGATTGTCCGCCGGGGCCAGAGGAACAAAACGTGTCGATGCGCAGGTCCTTCGCGTCGACCTGCACGTCTACCTCGTCGGCTTCTGGCATAACGACTACAGTGATGGTGGAAGTATGAACCCGGCCTTGAGTTTCAGTCGCGGGAACGCGCTGTACGCGATGCACTCCGCTTTCGTACTTCATGCGGCTGTAGACTCTTTTGCCGCTGATCATGGCAATCACTTCGCTCAAGCCGCCGACCGATGATTCGCTCAGCGAGGTGACTTCCACTTTCCAGCCCTGTTCCTCGGCGTAGCGGGTGTACATCCGGAAGATTTCTCCGGCAAAGAGAGAAGCCTCGTCGCCACCCGCGCCCTTGCGAATTTCGAGCACCACGTTCTTCTCGTCGTTGGGATCTTTGGGCAGCAGGAGAATTTCCAAATCGCTCTCGATAGCGGCTACTTCTGGTTCGAGGCGGGTGACTTCGAGCTCAGCCATTTGCCTCAGATCGAGATCGTTCTCAGTCAACATCACGCGCGCATCCCGCAACTCGGCTTCCGCTTTTTTCCATTCGCGGAACTTGGCTACCAGATCCGACAATTCGCTCTGCGCCTTGGCGACTTTTCTATACTCGTCCTGGTCGTTCAGAACGGCCGGGTCCGTCATTTTGGCCGTAAGCTCGTTGTGCCGGGCCTCGGTCTCTTGTAAGCGATCGAAAAATTGCATCGTGATGGGGTGAAAAGCGCCGGAATCGAGTGCGCCAGTAGGAATGAGCTTAAGCGATCACCAGTACGCCGCCCTGCGCTTTCTCAAGCTGCATGGCATGATCGAGAGCATGGATCGCAACTTCGGTCTGCTGATTAGATGGGGGCTGGGTAGTCACGCGTTGCAGCCAAAGGCCAGGACGCGTCAGCCACGCCATGAGTCCGCCTCGGCGTTTCGCCGCGAACCGGATCACCTCATAACTTACACCGACGATCAAAGGAAGCAGTGCGATGCGGGCCAGAAACTTCGCCCAGAAATTATCGAGCGGCAAAAAGGCGTAGCAGATCATAGCAATAATCAGCACCACAACCAGAAAGCTGGTTCCGCAGCGTGGGTGCCAGGTCACGAAACGTTGCGCGTTCTGAACCGTCACGGGCTGGCCCGATTCGAAGTTAAATACTACTTTGTGCTCGGCACCGTGATACTCGAACACTCTCCTCATCTCATTCATACGCGAGAGTAGAAACATGAAGCTGAGGAAAATAGCGATGCGCAAAGACCCGTCCACCATGTTGATGGCAAATCTTCCGCTCACGGCATGAAAATGCGTGCCCAGCAGCGTTGCCAGATAAAGAGGGATGAATTTATAGAGAGCGATCATGAAAACTAGCGAGAAGAGGATCTGCAAAAGCATCGCACCCGAGCCCGTCTCACGCTTCTTCTGGGCCACTTTTCCGGTAACTTCCTCAAGCGCGCATTCCGCGGAAAACTTGAGAGCTTTCATGCCGAGCCACATGGCATGGCCTAACGTTCCCAAGCCGCGAAAAACCGGCAGCTTGAAAATGGGATAGCTGTCGGAGAGCCGCGCCAGGGGGCTTTCTTCGGTTACGATCTCCCCGTCTGGTTTACGAACAGCAACGCAATAGCTATGCGGGGAGCGCATCATCACCCCCTCCATAACCGCCTGTCCGCCCACCAGAGTTGTTTCTTCTCCGTTCTCGAGGACGGGAAGCAATTGTATATGCGCAAAAAGACGCACAAAAGCACGCAAATGCAAGAGGATCTCCTGTTTAAGTATATCTTGCAGTGCCCTGGCTGCGAAATGGCACGGGAAGCTGCGTTAGCGAACCGGTGGGACGACAAACGTTCCGGCGCGGCTGTCCTTAAGATTCGAACAGGCAATCGGGGTTGGCTGGCCGCTCTTAATTAGGCAGAGTTCGACAGCGCTGAGGTAGTTGCCACGCAATTGGACCGCGATATCGGGGTCGCTCAAGTTAGGATTCGCTTGCTCAAATGCCTGCTTCAGGTTCTTCGGCGCGAGCGTGAAAGAAGAACTCGGAGCTTGCAGGCGACTGGGAATCTTCAGGGACTGGAACGCTTTCCGAATCAGCGCAAAATAGGCGTCGCCGTTCAAGCCGCTGCAGGTTCCATGCTGCTGCCATTCGTGCTGAATAATCTCTGCGGGCATGATGTCGGCCATCAAAGACGGATCGGCAGGCGGCGGCTGGTTCGTCGGGCAGTTTAAGGGATAACTGCCGTCGTTGTTTTGGGGCCATAAGCCGTGGACGACAAAGCCGGAGTGTTTACTGCATTCCGCGGCACTTGCGTGGCTGTAGCAAAACTCGGGACTCCAGGATAGAACTAGGACGTAGTAATCGAAAACGCCGGCTTCTCCTAATCGTGGCCGGCTATGCCGGTGGGAAGCAGAGCAGGTAAAGGATAAGGCGAGCAGGGCGAAGGCGAGTCTCGACATGAAACGACCATATCAATGCTTAGACTATTGGCGTGCTTAGGCCCGTTATTAAGGGTCCCGTGTGCACAACCACTTTGGGATCTAAGCTACGTTGCAGTCCCAGCGAAGTGTACTTAAAAGCATCCGCTGGAGGTTCTCGACGGGTACTACTTCACGGCCGTCGAGTACGAAAACGGCTGGCAAGTCGTTGACATGCGCCAGTACAAAATCTAAATCGTCCAGTTGACCGCTACGTTGAAGGTATGCGCCGCTAGCGCCGATGGCACATGCCGCAACAGGCTCCTCACGCCACTGCTCGACCATGCTTGCAGTCCTTTCATCCTCTGGAATGTAACCGGCGTCCATCAGATATTTGCCCATCCATGCGCAGCAGAGCTGATCTTCTTCACGAAACTCACCCCGGCTTCCCGCCCCTATCAGGGCGATACGCGGATGGCGTTCAGCCATATATCTCGATACTGCACAATAGTTACGCAGACACGCCACATATACATGCGGGCAGGAGCTCGCCGTTTGCAGAAGTTGAGTCCCGGATGACGACAGCAGAATTAACGGCCGTTCTCTTTCCCCTCGCCGCACCAGTTCCGCCGGGCTGTTATTCATATGGAAGCAGTCCGGCATTTTGCCCCTTAACTCGCCCGCGAGGAGCGGGTTTTTCAGCACGATCGCCAGCGCGTGCGCCTCGTCCACGGAAGTTACCGAATAGCACTTATGACCCAGCGCGACGGCAGTAACCGCCATCGTTGTTGCTCGGATAACGTCTATTGCTGCAATGGCGTAATCCGATACGTAGCGGGGCGCCGATTCAGGTAAACAGTCGATAATGAAGGTCCGGCTCACCTAGGCGACTCTCCTGGGCCTCAAATCCTTGTGGCCAAATGCATCGGAATGTAAGCCTCGCCGATAGATTTCCACTCGCAGGAGCTCTTCCAGCCGCACATTGCACAGGTGCACGTGCGGGCCGAAGTGATTGAGCATGGCAAACTGACTGGACTTGGTCGGCGCTTCAAAGATCACGACTTCAAAACCGAAAGCCGCCGCAAAACGGTCCGCCAACTCGCTGTTAAAAGCGCCCGCCGTATCAAAGAGCCCTACGCCCTGCGCGCTCTCTCTCGCTTCAACGACCAATTGACGCGCCCCCGCCTCTAGCCAGGCTCGGCCTTGCGCGATCAACTCTTCGCAGGCATCTCCTGTAAACGCGCCAGTATGTTTTTTGCCGATTTCAAACTGAACTTCGAGCCCATGCTCCCGAGCCATCTTGATCACTTGCTCGGGCGGAAGCGTCATGTCCGTGAAACCTTCCCCGCATTCGATGCGATCAAAACCGATATCCGCGCACAAGTCGAGATACTCAGGCAACTTACCCTGCGCGACCGCGACCTCGAACGGACCGCCTCCCGTGACGGTAGCAACGCGATGCGTGCGGGCGCTTCGAATTTTGCGCCGGGTTGCTCTTTCATCTGCAACTATCCAACACGCCATCGAAATTTTCAGGAATGAAATTAAATGTGAACTCTGTTCCAGATGACCTTCGAGTGTCAGTGGGTCATATCCAGGGTCAAAGGGACTGGTGAGCGCAGGTAAGTCGATCACTCCGATCACGCGCAGGTAATCGGCCGTATGGTGTCGGTTTTCAGAGCTGTGATCGTCTTTACCGAGTTGCTTCTCCAGCCCGGCTATGGTGTCGGGCGTCATGTTGAACCTCCGAGGACATCAACGCTTTGCAAAAGAACTCTCGCCTTTGCGGGCGAGCACAACATAATGAGAACCTCGCGACCTGACCAGCGGCATTCCGCGATCCGCGCGTTTCTGAAGCGAGTCGTGGAGCTGTAATTCGTAAGAAGCCGGCACCACGTTGCGCTTCGCGAAGGTAAACGGGCCGAATCCAACCGTTCGCCACATCTCCTTTTCGAAACCGGCTTTGGCCAACGCGGCATCGAAGCGTCGCGGCGTATACATTCGACTTACCGGTCCACTTGAGCGCAGACCCGATACCCTCAGCGCCTTACCCGCCAGTTGACTGAGACGGGCAAACGGATCCAGCAGCCGCGTAAGCCGCATACCGTTGTCCGAGGTCACAATCAAATAGCCGTTCGGCGCAAGCACCCGGGCTAGTTCGGATAGAGGCTGTTGCAGCCTCGGCATCCAGGGCATCACTCCCACCGCGAGCGCCACAGTGAATTCTCCGTTCGCGTAATGCAAGTTGTGAATGTCCGCTATCCGCGAATGGACGAACTCGTCCACGCCCATCTCCCTCGCGAATTTCAGCGTCGAGCACACCATCTTCTCGACGCTGTCGACCGCTTCGACCCGGTATCCTTTGACTGCGAGCGCGACGCTTGTTGCTCCGGCTCCGCAGCCCACCTCCAAAATGCGCGTGCCTTGCGCGAGTTTCAGCGTCTCGACCATGTCGAGCACCGTTCGCTGCCGGTCGCGATAAATTTGTCCGCCCAAGTCGGGTTGCAGATACACGTCACGCCAGTATTGGGCGGCGTTGTCGAAATGCCGGTTAATCGCGATCTGCTGTTCTGCTTGCTGCACGCCATCCAACTCTCACGGAAACGAGACTTCCGCCACCGCTCGTCGGAGCGCTAGTGTCTGCCTACCTGTGGCGACCTCGATCCTAATTCTAGAAGAAAGCTTACAGATGTCAACAGTACACTGTGGGCCCTACTACAGAGTAAACTTATGTTTACAAGCGACTTCTGCTATCCAGAGACGAGTGGTACTGGGCACCCTAGTACCGTGTGGCTGTCCCATGCGAATCATAAACAGGAAATCATTCAGCCGGGTAGTTGCCGCACACAGCAGATTCACCTTCCGGTTAACCGTACATCAGCTTCCTCTCGATACAATCTATCTTTAGTTAGCGTCACATTAGAGAACTCCCAAAATGAACATGCAGAAAACGAACTTTGGCGTCCGACGGATAGCAGGCGTATCATTCCTTGCCCTAGCGTTTGGCGTTTTGCCGGGCCTCACCGACGACGCAGTTCCTCAAGCTGGCCAGCAGGCGCCCGACTTCCGGCTTCCTTCTCAGGACGGCACGGAAATCGGCCTTAAGGATTTTCGCGGCAAGTGGGTGGTGCTCTACTTTTACCCCAAGGACAACACCCCGGGCTGCACCATCGAGGCGCACAATTTCCAGCGCGATCTCGCCAAATATGAGCAAGACAACGCCGTGATTGTAGGCGTGAGCGTCGATTCAGCTGATAGTCACAAAGATTTCTGCGCGAAGCAGGGACTGACGTTCAAGCTACTTGCCGATACCGACAAGAAAGTAGTTGCCGAATACGGTTCCGAGCGCAGCATGATGGGTATGAAGATGGCCGCCCGCAACACTTTCCTCATCAATCCTGATGGGCAGATCGTAAAAGTCTGGACGGGGGTCGATCCAAACAGGCACAGTGGGGAAGTTTTGACAGCCTTGAATGAATTACAGGGCAAAAAGTCATAGCCATCAACTCCGATTCGCTCACGTACCGGAATTCACATTAAAAGTCCGCGCCGCCTGTAGCAATTCCTCCGAGGCGTCGTCAACAAGGTTGTATTGGGAATTCCAAGGAGGAAAACATACATGGCAAGCACGACAGATTGCACTGTTGTTGCAGTTTTTGATAGGGCGGACGACGCTCGAGCCGCGACGGCCGAACTGAAGTCAGCGGGCTTCGGCTCTGATAAGGTGTTTATTTCTTCAGAAGGCGGACAGGCTACGAGTCAGAGCCTTCAATCGGAAGCAGGAACATCCGCGTCGGCTGTGGCGGGCAGCTACCCGGCCCAAGCATCCACAACCCATCACGAAGGCGGTATCACGGGTTGGTTCAAGTCTCTTTTTGGAGCAAACGATGCCGATGAGCACAGGCGCGGGTATGAGAGTGCCGTGGCAGGCGGAAAAACGATCGTCAGTGTAGAGGCTCCTGAGGCAAGCGCCGACCGGATTTCCGATATCCTGAATCGCTATTCGCCGATCAATGTCCACACTGAAGATTACGGGGAAGCGCGCGGCGTCGCCACTTCGAACACCTACGATTCGGGCTACCAGGGAAGTAGATCAGATGTTCTCAACGCAAGGGATGAGCTAAGGGGTGCTGCGGCCACTACCACCGGCTCGGCAGGCGTACCTGTGGGCGGACGAACAGCAGCCGATACTTCGACGGCGCAAACCGGGGCCGGCCAGCAGATTCCCGTCGTACAAGAAGAACTGCAGGTGGGGAAGCGCGCTGTGCAGCGAGGCGGCGTTCGCATCTACTCACGCACGACGGATACTCCGGTCGAGGAAAACATTCAGTTGCGCGAAGAGCGTGTGAGCGTCAATCGGGAGCCGGTCAACCGTCCAGCGAATGAGGCGGATTTTCGGGCTGGCCGCGAACAGGTCATCGAAGTGGCCGAGTACGCCGAGGAGCCCGTAGTCTCGAAGCAAGCGCGGGTAGTGGAAGAAGTGAGCGTAAACAAGGAAGCATCCGAGCGTACTGAGACGATCCGCGATACCGTCCGGCGGAGTGATGTAGAAGTAGAGAATTTGAGCGGAAGAAACGCCCAAGGCGGCACGGCTGGCCAGACCTACAATGACGACGATTTCCGCAAAGATTTCTCAACCAGGTATGCGGCAAGCGGCGGAAGCTACGAGGACTATGCTCCGGGTTATCGTTACGGATCGGAAATCGCAAACGACCCACGCTATAAGGGTCAGGATTACAGCTCGATCGAGTCGCAATTAAGGGACGACTATGCGCGCCGGAATCCAAACAGCAGTTGGGACCGGGTGAAAGACTCGGTCCGTTACGGCTGGGATAAAGTCACCGGTAAGACTCGCTCTGCAGCTTCCACGCGGTAAAGTCGATGCAAAAGGACGAAGGGAAAGTGGTAGTTCCCGTCATCCAGGAAGAGGTTCATGCGGACGCCAAGCCGGTGCAAACCGGCGGCGTCCGCGTGACTAAATCCGTAGAGACCCACGACGAACTCGTTGAGCAGGAACTTCGGAAAGGGCGAGCCGAAGTAGAACGAATTCAGATGAACCGCGTGGTTGACGGCCCGCAAGCGCCTTATCGCTCGGGTAACATTCTGATCATTCCGGTGGTTTCAGAAGTGATGCAGGACTGTGAAAAGCAATGGGTTCTAACAGAGGAGATTCGGATCACTCAGCTCGAAGAAACCCACACCGTTCAGACGAACGTGCCGGTAACTGAGGAACACGCGCGCGTGGAACGCCTCGATGCGCAGGGCAACGTGACCGGGGCCGAAGCGACTCGCAGTGAAGAACCGGTGATCGAAAAGCCGGTGCAGCAATCTGGCCGGCTAGGTTCTCCCTCGATCGTCAACCGGCGAGCAACTACGACGCCAGCCAGGCCCGGAGAAGCCCGGAGTGCTCCACCTTCCCGGAAAGTGCTATCTTCACCGAAAAGTATTTTGAGCAACCGCCCCCGCCGACCCGGAAGAAAGCCTTCCTGATATGCGATTCCCGCTCTTAATGTACAAGAGTTGCAGGATGGTCCGCGCCTGAATGGGCTCCTCCGGTCGGGGTCATTCCGGGAGGCGGCAATTTGACCGGTGCAGCCAGCGTGGTCGCGCTGGCATTCTTTTCGCCTCGCAACCAGACGAACAAATCAGCATGCACGGGCGGAGGATCCGGCAAGTTTAGTTGCAGCATCTGTCTGAGCCCCTGGCCCTGAATTGGCGTAGGCAGGGCGGTTACCAGAAGACCTTCTAACTGGTCCCAACCAACTTTCTCAATCATCTCCAAATCTCGGCCGGTCAGCGAATAAGTGCGTTTGCCGTCCGGCTGAATCTGGCCGGTAGCCTCGAAGGAATCGATCTGGGGCAGGCGAACGATATGAGCAAGAGTGAATGGCTGGGATTTCCCGGTTTTCCCGTTATCGATTGTCGCTTGCAGCAGGCAGCCAGCCGGGAACGCGCTGGTATCGAAAGAGACAAATAACTGGTCCGGAGAGAGTTGCTGCAGACTGTATGTCGCATTCTGCTCGCCGATGTGCAGCTTGACGGGAGATTCCACGTCCTCGGAGCACGCGAGCTTCAAGACACTCCTTGGTTCAACATTTCTTACATCCAGCATCGCTGTGAGATTGTAGCTGGCTGGAAACTCGTCCGGGGGTAAAGTAATCGCCATTCCGGTCGGCAGCGAGAGATGGGAACTCGCGATCACCGGCAGAGGTCCGGTGATTTCGAGAGCGTCGGGCAGCGTCATGGGCTCATTGCGGTCGGCTATGTCGGCCTGAACCGCGAGCGATGCACCAGGCTTCAAATCTGCCTCGAGTTGTACAGTGACGCTACGATCCGTTCCGCTCGGTGTTGCGGGGCCAAGCTCGAAACTCGCGCCCGGAGCCTGCAGCTTAGAGAGCAGATCCAGCCGCTCGCCCTTCAGAACGTAATGTTGAGTTGCTTCGCCCTGGTTAGCGAGAATGGGAAGGTTGTCAATCTTGGGCAGATTGGGCAGCACGTTGACTTTCACGGGGTGACTCTTCGCATCCTGCTGTGAGAGCAATATCTCGTACCTGCCGGGATCGAGATTGGTGGTATCGATCTGCACGTCTGCATGCTTCTGCGGGCCCTCGCGCAGCCCTTTAGGCAAAATAAAGCGCACGGGTTCAGCGATGGCGAACTCATCGTTTAACTTTTTAATCTCAACTTTGGTCAGGAATTCAAAATCGCTACCGGCGAGCGTGACAGGTAGCTTGCCGGATTTGGCCAGCAGCTTATCTTGAGAGTCGGGCTCGAGTTTGGCCAAAGCGAAATCGCTCAAGGGCTGAACGTGAATCTCCCCGGAAGCTGCAAAGTGGCTCCAATCCCAAAAGCCTGACAGATGATAATCGCCTGGCGTGACCGGCACTTTATTCAGATCAAGTTCAAGAGCCTTTTGATTGCCAAGCTTAAGGACAGAAATGGGAAACTTCTGGCCTTTCGCGTCCTCGAGAGTCCAGGCTCGCGATCGCTGGAGATATTTCCATTGCGGGTCGGGAACGGTTACCGGAACCGGAGTCTTCTGGCCAGGAGGAATGAAATCGGCCTCGCCAATTTTGATGTCCGGCGCAGGCGTGTTTGGGATACGAACCGCCCAGATAAAGGCGACCCTAGTATGCGGGGGCGCAGGCGTGTTCTGCCCGCATAAGTTCAAACCATCTTTCGCAAGGGGCCGATTGAGCGGTTGCGCGAAGGACGAGCGAAACTGAGTACCAGGGAATGCGATGTAACGAAGATCGAGCAGCATGGCGGTGCCTCCCGCAGCTAATCCAATCGGGCTGCCGAAGAAGAGCGTTGCGGCGGCCGTAGCCAGACTGGCGGTCTGCCCCACACGCTCAGCACTGGAACTGGCCAGCGGATTGTAAGTGGCCAACTGCGGGTTCATGGTCGCGAAAAGCGTTTGGGCCTGAATTGCCGGCGGGGCGGTCTTATCCAGTTGCACCGACATCCCGTACTGCGACGCGAAGCCAGTCAATGCTGCATTGACGCTGGCGGACGAACTGCCGGAATTCGAGAGCGCTTCCACCAGCGCTTCCGTCTGCGCGGTCTTCTCGGCGTAATCGGCAAGCTGTGCGATGAGAAGATCGTCCTGCGCGAGGAATCCTTCCACCTTTTTTTTGCTGAGACCTTGCGGGCCGTAAACTAGCGCGGCCAGTGTGAGCGTCTTGGGAATGTTCCAGCGCTGTGGCTTGTCGGCCGCTTTGGGATCGGTTACCAGCAGAGCCGCTTCCTTGAGCTCGTGCTTGGCCGGAACCATCACCAACGAAACTTCGCCTGGCCGCTTCTCTCGGGCGCGAAGCACCGGCGTGTAGAGTACTGTGTCGCCTTCAGTCAGGTGATTGATCGTCTGAAAGGGAAGGCTGTCTGGATTGGCCGCGCTCTGAACTCGAAGCTCAACAGCTCCGATGGGCGCTCCCGCGGGACAAGCGATGGGAGGCGGCGTCTGCGCCGTGTCCAATGCGGAATTTTCGGCGCCAGATGGCGAAGAATTGCTACTTTGCGCAAAGCCTTGAGCAAGCAGGATCGTGGAGGCCAGCAACGTAATCGTTGCTACTCGCAAAACCATTCTAAAGCCAGGATATCGTGGGGCTTGCAACCTAGGTGCAGGCCCCATTTCCCGCGCTAATTCGTTAGTTGAATAAACTTCCAACCGGAACTGCTCGTGGGCGGCGGTGTTTGGCAGACCGGGCCGGCATCGGTCAGGAATGTCGCGTTGTCCGAGTACCAGCCATGTATTCCAGTCGAGGGCCCGCCGAAGAACCAGGAGAAGAACGCCAGCTCTTGTAAGTGGTAGGTGAATCCGTTCGGCATCACGATCGGCGGAGCGTTGGTACCGGTCAGAGGATCGCCCACTTCCAAATTGCCCTGGCATGCTACAACCTGGCCGGTATTTCCCCATGCCGGCGTATAGTTATCGCCAAACGGATCGTTCATCCACTCCGCCACCTCATGGGCGGCGATTCCCGTATCCTGGACCGCGGTGCTGCTGAAAAAGCGACTTGTATCGAAATCGACGACTGCGTAGGTTTGTATCGGATATCCCGAGTAGCTGTGATAGCCCAACACACAGCAATCATCGAAACCGGGCGTTCCAACGCTTTGCACCACGTTCTTGTACTCGAAATACGGAAAGTTGCCCGGGTTGACGCCTTTTGAAACCAGAGCGGGAAGGACAGTCGAATCGAGATAGGCGTCCAGCCAGTTGAGATCGACGACTCCGAGAGTGCTGCAGAGCCCATACAGGGAGCCAGGGACCGCAGCGCCGTGAGCGGCGGGGACGTCGATGATTACGACGGGGAGAGTGGTAACCGGGTTCAGCAGCACATGATACCCGCTGTCATCTCCGCCCAGCGGCTTCCAGAAGTTGCTGCGCTGAAAGGCATCCGTATACTGCGTCTCTCCGACCGGAGTTCCGCCGAAATTGAAATTTGCGCTCTTCACGATGGGTGATTCCTGCAGCAACGTCAAGGCCACGTTGTTGCTGGTGCCAAGGCAGGCATCCGCTTTGGTAGGATCGAAAACCGTCACGCCCGGCTTGGTTGTAAAAATGCCTGTTTTGCTAATTGCCGTAACGACAGAGTTGGTTTTGATAACCACCGGAACTATGTAAGTTGCTATATCGGCTGTTCCACCGCCATTGAACGGATCACGGCCGACCATTACGCCGGTGTAGAAGTTGCCATCGCGCGGCGATTCCACCCCATAAAGCCACAACGGCAACTTCGGTCCTGAACCTATCACCGATTCATTGCCGATCTGGGCCTTAGTCGCCTCGACCGCTTCTTTGTTGGGCGCCTTGATGGCGGCGTACACCTTCAGCTTCGGAAGCACGGCTCCGTCCGCAACTCCATTATTGGAATCGGTTTCACTAGCTTGGGCCGCTGGATTCGCCCACACGGGTAGTACTATGAACGCGATGGTAACTAGCAGACGGGCTCCAGTTATAATCGAACCTGTTTTCGCCACGCTTAATCTCCTTTATAGTTAGGCTGCGTTTGCAATGCACTGAGACTATAAGCGATCACGGACTTGGAGTCAAGAATAAAGCGGCATATATGGCTACAAGGCCAAGTGTGCCCATTCATCTCCCATGTTACAGCGCACAGCACACCAGGTTTTCACTTGTTCGCCCCTTTGCGCCAATACACAGTGCAGTCGTCGAACTCTTGCTTGTTCGGAAAGTAATCACCCAGTTTGAAATCTTCCGCGATTTCGTCTTTGCAGGTTTCCACCGTTTCAAAGCGCCCCTTTGCAATCTGTGCCTTCAGCTCTTTCGAAGAAATGATGTGATACAGCGCTTCGTCTTTGGGCGGCAGCTCGAGTTTATGCGAGTAAGAAAATTCCATGCCAGGCGGCGGAGTCTGCCGGAGGATGAAGTAAACCAATTCGTCCGCCAAATACTCTTTGCCTGGCGGGGTTACCTGCTTGATCTTCGCCGCGATCTTTTCATAATCGTGCCAGTTCGTCGCATCGCGATCGTCGAAAACGTATTTTGCCGCGCTCGCAGCCAGGATGAAAACGAGCGTCGCAGTGATCCAGCGCGGATTTTCTGGGTCGAGGAGCCGTGAACCTGTGAAGTAGAAGCCGGCGCTCGCCACGATTGCAGTAAACGGAATCATGAAAATGAAATAACGGCCAAACGTGGGATGCGTCAGCGCGATATAAGCGCCGAGCCCGGCGGCGATCCAGGCGGCAAGATAAAATTCTTGGCGCACCACCCTTTCCCAGTTACTCTTCTTAGCGATGAACAGAATGCCCAGCACCGCAAACAGCCCTAGCAGCAGCGTTGGCGCGGAGACCGTCCAGTCTGTCAACACATCGAAATCATGCGAATTTGCGTCACCCCAATTCACGCGCCGGAAAAGTGCTTGATACTGAACGACATTGAAAAAGGTTTGCCGGGGAGCTTTCGCCAGCAGCCACAGTTCGGGCGCGAACGGAACGATAACACCAGCGCAGAAGGCAATCAGCTTGGCTAAGCGGGAGCCAGCGCGACTCTCGAACAGGATCCAGATCAGCAGGATGGGAATTACTGGCGCGGCCAGCAGCGTTGAACCGGCCGCTGCGCCGGCCAGCAACGCAGCCCAGAATGTCAGCCAGGCGCTTTTTCGATCCACGCTCATAATTGCGACCCGGTAAGCGGCAATTACCAGAAAAGTGCCGCTACCGTAAGCCTGTGCCACCGGGCCAAAAGGAATGATCACCGTATCGAGCCCGACGAAACACGCTGCCGCGACCGCGCAAGCGAGCCGCCAGCGCTGCTCCGGAAAGCGGCGCATCACGTAAGTCGCGGTCAGGCAAATCGCGGCCGCCACAAACAGCGCATCGAAAACGTGCACAGCTTTCCAGTTATCCGCGACGCTCCGTAGCACGGAAGCATTAAAGTAGGCGTTCAACAGGGTTTGCGGAAAAATGAAATCGATATACGGCGTCTTGCCCCGGGCGATCAGTTGTGCTGCGACGAGATGGAAGCCCTCGTCCCAGACGAAAGCGTTTGTCTGAGAGTAAATGAAGATTCCGGAGCTGATCAGCAGAAGAACGCTCCACAGCAAAACCCATGGAGTAGGCCTCTTGGCCTGCATCGCTACTGTGACGTTCCCGCGCTGAACCGCTGATGATAATTCGGATACGCTGGCCGCTCGAACTTCGGCGGCGGATTCTTCTTCAGAAGCTCGAGCGCCACTTCCACCGCCCGCTCCAGTTGCGGATCATGCCCCTCCCGCACCAGCTTCGGATCGAGATCCACTTCCACGTCCGGCGCGATCCCATGATTCTCTACTTCCCATTGTCCGGTGATGCCATAGAAGGCCCAGCGCGGAGCGGTTACGTGGCCGCCATCGATCAAAGCCGGGTAACCCCCGATCCCAACCAGGCCGCCCCAAGTCTTCATCCCGACCAGCGGTCCAACTTTCGCCTGCCGGAAGTACCACGGCATCGCGTCTCCGCCCGAGCCGGCGAACTGATTAATGATCATCACCTTCGGACCATAGATGGCTTGTGTAGGATCGGTAATGTCTTCTCCTTCGCGCGTAGCAATCCGGCCCATCGGCTTTCGATTAAGATATTGGATCACGTAATCGGCTACATCGCCGCCATGGTTGTAGCGTTCATCGATAACCGCTCCTTCGCGCCCAATCTGCGCGAAGAAGTAGCGGTTGAAGCTGGTGAAGCCTTTCATACCTGTATCGGGGAGATGCACATAAGCTAGCTTTCCGCCGCTCAGCCGGTCGACTTTTTTGCGATTTCCCTCGATCCAGGCGAGGTGCCGCAAATTCACTTCACTATCGACCGGAACCACGA
>CAWIFY010000005.1:0-179797 GCA_963835255.1 Terriglobia bacterium
GATGCAGCAATGCTTCTCCAGGACCCTGGGATCGTCAGGACGGCAACGGCCTGGGGCTGGAGCCGGGCAAACTCCGGGGCGGGGACGTACCCGCCGACCGTCGGGAAGGCAGATGCTAGGTGCGAGGAGATGAGAGCATGGCAAAGCGAAAGTCGGTCTTTATCGCGTCGGGCCGCCTGGCCGCGTGGGCGATCATCCGGCGGCGGCGGGCTGGCCGCCGCCTACGGCTTCGAGCCGCCCTCCTGGCTGCTCCGGGCGGAGGTGGTGGCCTTCTCGGGCCTGGCCCTGATCGGCGGCTTCACCGCCGCCGGGCGCGCCCTCCGCCCTGGCTCCGGCTCCGCTCGGTGCAGGGGGCGATGCCTGGTCTGCCTGGGCGTCGGGGCCATCTTCGTGCCGACCGAACTTCATCGCGTCGGCGGTGTTCTTCGCCTCGGGCATTAGGATCGGTGTGGCGGGAAGCCCGGCGGCCTGGCGGAGGAGGACCGGGCCGCGCCGTGGTGAGCCCCGGCCAGCCCGGGCTCCGGCACGATGCCGGGCCCGCGATGCCGGAGCGGGGCGACCGGCAACCGGCGTCGCTCCGCAACGGCGAGCCGTCGGCGAGGGCAAGCGGAAGGAGTGACGCCATGCCCGGGATCCGCTTCGAGGTAGCCCTGTCCTCGCCGGGCGGATTCTGGCGATGGCCGGGATACCGGCCACGCCGGAACTGCTGTCGCAGGTCACCTACGTCAACCTGACGCCATCGATGAGGCGGAACGCCGCCTCGCCGGTCGGCTCGACCCGCACGATTGAGGCTACGCCGATGGACCCCCGTTCCGGGCCTGGACCGCCCTGGCCCTCGGTGCTCCCGCTGTTCTGGCTGCTGGCCCGCACCATCGCCCGGGCGTTCCCCCGGGGCCTGATGCGATGCTGGGTCCTGGGTCGTGGCGACGGACGCTGTTCCTGGCCGCCGCCGGGCGGCACGGCCTGCTCCAGGCCGTCGGCCTCGACCCGCCGCGGTCATCCATGGCGTGCTGATGTTCGGCCTGATCCTGGTGCTGTTCGAGGATATGTACACTCGCTGTCTTCTGGCGGCCGCCATCCTAAAGCCGCCCGGCCGATGACGCCCGAAATCGCGGAGACGACCGTCATGCGATTCCACCCCCTCGCCTTCCTCTATCGCCTGGTGCTGCTCCTCGCCTTGAGCCTGGCCGGGCTGTCCGGCCTGGCCGCCGCCGTTCAGGCCCCGATCGTCGCCGTCGTGCCGCTGGGCATCGTCGCCTACCGCCGCCTGGGGCGGTTCGCGGGCGGCGGCGACGCCTACGGCTCGGCCCGCCCCAGCACCCTCGGCGAGCTGATCGCCCGCGGCAGGTCGGCCGCGATGCCGGGATCGTCGTCGGCACGGCGGGCTACACCGCCCGCCCGACCCAGGCCAGGGCCTGGCCGCCCTGGTCAACCCCGCCCTCGATTCCGATCTGGCGGTGCGGCTGTTCTTCTCCGGCGTGCTCGGCTCGCGGCTGGCGGGCCGGTCGCTCGTCCGCATCCCGACATCGTGCACGGGGCGGTGATCGGCCCCGGCCGGGGGCGGGAAGGGCGTCGGCTTTTTGATCCCGAACGCATTGGCATATAAAAATTCGGTCGTCATCAACGACCCGCAGGGGAGCATCTACGCGGCGATCGGCCAAGCGGCGGGCGAAGCGCCGACGCGTCGTCCGGCTCGACATCTTGGACGTCATGGCCCGGGCGGCGACGGGCTGAACCCGATCGACTTCCTGCCGCCGCCCGACGACCCCGGCTTCCTGGACGCCTGCCGCGACCTGGCGAACATGCTCATATTCCGCCAGGGCACCGAGCACGAGCCGTACTGGAACAACGCCGCAGAAAGGCTTTTAAGCGTTTTCATTTGTTTCATCGCGGCGGTCGAAACCGACCCGGCCCGCCGCAACCTGATTTCCGTCAGGCGGCTACTGTCCAGCCGCGAATCGTACCTGGCGGCGCTCAACGTCATGAAGACGCATGCCGGGCATCCCCGACTGGTCCGCCAGCAGGGCGGCACGCTGTCCTGGCTGCAGGATAAGGAATTGAATCGGTTTTATCCGTCACGCACACCCATACGCAATGGATGGACGGCCCGGCCACCGCCGCCTTCCTCTCCCGCAGCACGCTTCGACCCGATGGACCTGCAGCGGAACAGGATCGACATCTACAACATCATGCCGCCGGAGAAATTGGCGACGATGGCCTCGCTCACCCGCGTCGACCTTCGGCACGATGATCCGCACGATCACGCGGGGCAAGGCCGACGAACGCAGCCCGGTGCTGTTCTTGATCGACGAGGCGGCGGCGTGCGGCCGGGTGCAGGTGCTTGAGGATGCCATCACGCAATTACGCGGGTATGGCATCAGAATGTTTTTCGCCTTCCAGTCCGTGGCCCAGGTCAACCGGCTCTACGGCGACAACGCCCAGACGATCCTGGGAAACTTGAACACGCAGGTATATTTCGGGACGGACGATTACGAGAGTTGCGAATATCTGAGCAAGCTGATCGGCGACTGCACGGTGCTCCTGGAGACGCTGAACGTCAGCGGCGGCTATTCGTACCCGACCGGCACGTCCGGCCAGCAGCAGGGCGGCTCCGCCAACTACTCGACCAGCGTCAACACCTCCGAGACGGGGAGACGCTGGGCCAAGCCCGAGGAAATCCGAACATTTCCCTCCACGCTTGCTCTGATCTTCCACAAAAACCAAAACGTTATTATGTGTGAATTAATCAAGTACTACCGCTCGCCGCTGTTCAAACGCGGACGCGACGGCCGCAGGCGGGGGATGGGCCTGGCCGGGGCGGTGCTCACCGCCCTGGTGGCGGCGTGCTCGCTGCTGCTGGCGTCCGCCGTCACCATCGCCCTGACGCCCCCGGCCGGGCAGGCCCCCGCCCCGGCCTGGAACGCGGCGATGCCGCCGCCCCCGTTCCCCGCCGCGAGCCTACCCCCGCCGCATGGCCCGGGTTTCTGACCGCCAATGACATGGCGGGAGGTTTTGCATGAAGGACGTCAACGCCCAGCATGACGACCTGATCGTCAGCAACGCCGGTCGCCTGGTCGATGCCGCCATCAACTTCTTCCTGGGGAGCGGCGTGGCGGCCGCCTACACCCGCGAGGCGATCAAGGATGTTCACAACACCTATATGGAAGTGTTCTTCGGCAAGGGGGATCGCGGCTCGGAGCCGGGCACGCCGCTGACGCCCCTGTTCCATGACATCGTCGAGGCCCGGAAATCCTACGGCTCGCAGCACGAGGGCGGGCCGCAAGCGGAGGCATCCATGTCGAAACCGTCGATCACCGAGAGCATCCTCGCCAACCCGCAAGCCTACCTCTCGCCCCAGCAGCAGGGGCCTGCCCAGCAACTGACGCCGGGGCCGGAGCAGGGCCAGGGGATGGTGCAGGGCAAGCCCGGCATCGAGCCGGGCCAGTCGATCACGCAGGCGATCCTCGACAACCCGCAGGGCTTCCTGCCGCCCGACCAGCAGCGGGAGCACGGCCAGGAGCACCAGCACCAGAACCAGCAGCAGCACGACCACGGCCGCGAGATGTGATCGAGCCTGCCCCGACGAATGCCGGGGCGGATTTTTCCGATCAGGGGAGCTATGCACATGGCGGACGCGAAGCACACGCCGGGGCCGTGGGATTGCGACGGTCGCACCATCATGTATGCGGCACCCCACGAAACCGACGCTATAACCATGATCGAGGTGCGGGCCAACGTCACCGAGGCCGGGTGGGACACCGTCGCCTTCATCGAAGCAATCTGGCCGGGTGCTGAGGCCAACGCCCGCCTGATCGCCGCTTCGCCGAAGCTGTTCAAGGCCGCCTCGGCGGCGTTGGAGCGTATGGCGGAGGTCTACCGGGATACCTTCGATTCCCGCATGGATAACGATCCGCTGGTGATCCAGTTGCGAGCCGCCATCACCGACGCCGGTCCCGGGCAGGCGGGGCCGGAGGCGGAACGCAAGCCGCTCGACCTGGCAGGGTCGAACATCGCCCATGAATCGGGCGAATTGCTGGCCTTCGTCGAACGCTGGCTGTCGGCACAGCCGGGCAAGGATTACAAGGGTTACATCGACGATAAGGTGCTCGCGGAGGAGGCGAGGCAGCTTGTCGCCAAGGCCCACGCCACGCACGGCCTGCCCTCGGACATCCATGAAGCCCTTGCCAAGCGTCGCCAGATCGCGGCGATCTGGAGCGTCGAGGACGTGCAGGAAGTGCGGCCCGACCTGAGCGACGATCAAGCATGGGAGGTGCTGCAACACGCCCGCCAGAAACACGACGCCGGGATCGGCATCACTTGGAGCGTTCTCGAATGCCACGCGGAAATGCTCCACGGCTATGCCCCCGAGCCGCCCGCCAGCGGGCCAGCGGACCGGCCGACGCCGCACCCGGGCAGCATCACCGCCGCCATCCTCGACGACCCCAAGGCGTTCCTGCCCGAGCAGCGGCAGGACGGCCCGGATCACGGGCACGGCAACGACGGCGGCCCGACTCGCGGCCGGTAGCGGCGACATGCTCGATTCCCCGAACCGAAAGGCGGTCTGCCGTGGCGGATGACGATGCCGGGCAACCCAAAAACCCGCAACCGGCGAACAATCTGCCCGAGCGGATCAACGACGCGATCCGGGCATGGGCCAAGCGTGGCCTGGGGATGATCCAGGCACCCGCGACGCACATTGAAGACGGACACTCCGGACAGCTCGCCCCGCCGCACTCGCCGACGGCCCGCGACGCGGGCGGCGGCCAGCCCAGCGGTTGGCTCAGGGCCAGGCATCCGGCGGCCAGCCCGCCGCCGTCGATCACCGAATCCATCCTCCGCGATCCCGGCCGCTACCAGTCGCCGGAGCCGGAGCCGGAACCCGGGCACGACACGGGGAGGGAGCAATGACGGCCGCCGGGCGATTTTAGAGATAGGCCTGTGAGTAGCATCGGAACAGAAAACCGGAATAAGCCTTATACGCCGAGTTTTTCCGGGGCTATGGGGCCGAAATCGAGCCGGTTTGCCCCGGTTTTCATCAAAACTCGACGTATAATCGGACTTATACAATTAGTTACTTCATGCTGGTATCAGCAATCGAGAGCAACGGAAGACCCTGGTTTTCCCGAGGTTTTCGCCCCTATTCCGGTTTTCTGTTCCGATGCTACTCACAGGCCAGATAGGGGAGGCAGAGCCGCTCGACCTCATCAAAAGCGGCGAGGACGGCCCGGCGTTCCCGCCACCAGGAGAGCGGGCGGTTGCTCCCGTCCACCGCCAGCAGCAAGCGGCGGATGCGGTACAGCTCGGCGAGGGCGGTGTCGGCGTACTCGAACGGGTCGGTATTGTCGTTCTCCGGCGGCATGGCGATCACCCGGGCGGCAGCACGGCCAGCAGCCCCGCCTCGGCCCGGGCGACTTTCTTTAACGCTTCGTCCCGCTGCCGCCGCCGGGCGAACGGCATGGTCCTGACGTCCTGCTTCAGCACCTCGCGGCGGAGCCGGTACAGCTCGGCGAGGGCGGTGTCGGGCGACGAAAACGGGTCGGTATTGTCGTTCTCCGGCTGCATGGCATTCATCGCAAAGATTGTTGTTTATTCATAGCATATCCACGGCGACATGCCAAGCTTTAGTAATCGGGGCCGCCATGTCCGAGCAGCAACCGAAGCAACCGCCGACCTCTCCTCCCCGCGTCACCTGGATCGGGGCCAAGCTGCGGGGCAGCAACCTGGCGGGCGTCGATCTCCAGGGGGCCGATTTGCGGGCGGCCGACCTCCGGGGGGCGAATTTCACCGGCAGCAACCTCAGATATGCGGATTTGAGAGGTGCCGATGCCACCGGGGCGAATTTCCAGAACGCCAATTTATATGGTTGCAGGATGCAGGGCATCGACGCCCGCCAGGCGGATTTCCGGGGGGCCAACGTCGAGCAGGCCAACCTCGCCGGGGCGTATCTTGACGGAGCATTCATCCCGCAGCCGCCGCCCGCCAACAGCATCACCGCCGCCATCCTCGCCGACCCCGGGCGTTACCAGTCGCCGGAGCAGCAGCAGAACGGCCAGGATCGCGGGCACGACAGCCCCGGCGAAGGCCGGGGGCAGGACGCCGGACGCGGCCGGTAGCGGTCATCACCCGAGCACAGGACTTCCGCATGAGCGATCAGAAGAGGCCGTACCCGATCACCGTGCACGACCCCGCTGCGGCGGCCGACACCCCGCTGATGCGGGTCGAGCGGCACATCCGCGAGCTGAAGGCGGAGCCGACCGGCCGTTGGGCCGGGCTTTCGGAGAGCCGGAAGCTGGAGCAACTCGCCACGCTGGACTGGCAGGGCGTCCCGCCGCTGCAACGGCTCTGCGTGACCGAGGGGGAAGTCGATCTCAACCGGGTTTCCCCCGCGATCCAGCGGCTGTACCTGGGCGAGCTTCGCGTCCAGGCCCTGCAATCGGTCCACGGCGGGCAGATTCCCTCGCTCACCGCCGCCATCCTGGCCGATCCCGGAGCGTTCTTGCCCGAGCCGGGCCACAGCAGCCCCGGCGAAGGCCGGGGTCACGGGCACGATCCTGGCCCGGATCGCGGCCGGTAGCCCGTCCGTCGCCGGAAATGCCCCGCCGTGGCATCGCTGGCCGCCGCCCGCCTCTTTCCCCGTCCCATTGCCCAACGCCTCCCTACGGGACTTATAGGCGTTCCTGCGGGCATCCTGGGTGCCACCTTGCGGGTGGCGGCTTATCCATAGGCAGAAGCAGTCCCGTACAGCGGAAGCCTGTGGAGAAGTCGCCGCCCGCGTCGCCCGCAGGGCGACACCGCCGGTTGACACCCCCCCGGCGGCGAGCCGACGGGCATGACGACGCCGCGATCCCCGGCCTTCAAGCCTGCCCCGGCGGATGCCGGGGGGGGGCAGGCTCATGGGCGAGCGGCGGTCCCTGATCGCCTCGGCCTGCGGCTCGGCAACGCCGACCGCCCGGTCGCCTTCTCTTCCTCCGGCATCCGGCGATCCGCCGCGAGCCGCACCGCGTGCCCCGGCGGATGACGCCCTTCGACACCGAGCGGCCCCCCGCCGACCGCAGCCTTGCCCTTCCATCCCCCGCCCGGCCGCCCTGCCGATCCGGCCCGCATTCTTCCGATCCGCCGGTAGCGTCGCGTCCGGCCATCCAGGGGGTATCTCCTCCCGGCTTCGATCCATTCCCACACCTGGCCTTTACTCTGCGAACGTACATCCGCCCGCCGGGCCGGGCAATCACCGGCCTTGCGTTGCGAAACAGCCGCGAGCTAAGGGCGTCCAGCCGCCGGGGCCGCCAGAGCCGTTTCGTTCTCGCCCTGCGCTTGACTGCCGCCCAAGAGCGGCCGTCAAGCCCCGGCCTCCGTTGCGAAACGGCGTCGGCCCAGGGCGTCCGGCCGCCAAGCCCGCCGGGCCGTTTCGTCCGCACCCGGCGATTGCCCGTCGCCCAAAAGCTCCCGGCTGGGCGGCTGTTGGTTCGCCGCCGTAAGGCCCGGTGGCGGGCCTGTCACTCAAAGAGAAGGAGAACCACCATGTCCGACCAGCAAACGACCGCCGACACCACCGCCAGCACATTCCGCGAAGCGTCCCCCCTACATCGCCTACAGCGTCCGCGAGCGGGAGGGGAAGAAGGCCAAATTCACCGAGATCGGCGTGGCCTTCCCGCACAAGGACGGCAAGGGCTTCGACATCCTCTATGACGCGGTCCCGCTCGTCGGGCCGCATCACGCTCCGCGCGCCGGAGCAGAAATAACCAGGATCAACCGGGCGGGCAGCGATGCCCGCCCCCACCGAAAGGAATCAGCTTATGTACGCACTCGCATCGACCAATCCGCACTATGCCGCCCGGCTCCGCCGTGCCATCCCCGCCCGGCCGCCGGAGCCGAGCGGCGGGCAGCTCCCCCGGCAGGACGAGCCGGAGCCGACGCTCTACGCCCGGCTGCCGCGGGCACCCCGCACCGGCAGCCCGGTGCCGCACCTGACCAGCCTGTACCACTTCCACCGGGCCGGCGAGTACGGCGACCGCAAATGGCCGGGCAACTGCGGCGGCAACCTGATCAAGGACCTGCTGACCTATTTCAAGCCGGGCCTGGTGTTCGACCCCATGACCGGCAGCGGCACCTGCCGAGGACGTGTGCAAGGAACTCGGCATCGCCTGCATGGCCTGGGACATCCACCAGGGCTTCGACGCCTGCGACCCGAAGGATTTCCCCGCGGCGGAGATGTTCGATTTCATCTGGGCACACCCGCCCTACTGGCGGCAGAAGCTCTACGCCGACGATCCCCGCGACCTGTCGCGTGCCCCGACGCTGGAGCATTTCCTCGGCCGCTACGGCCAGTTCATCCGCAACTGCACGGCAGTCCCTGAAACCCGGCGGCAAGCTGGCCATCCTCATGGGCGACTACAGCGACCGCGAGGCCGGCTACGTGCCGCTGGTCTACCACACCAAGCGACTGGCCTTCGATGCCGGGCTGAAGCAGCACTGCACCGACATCATCCGCTTCAGCCACGGCACCAGCAGCGGCAAGAAGGTCTACCGCAGCAGCTTCATCCCCGGCCTGCACGACGTCTGCATGATCTTTGAACGCCCGTAACCATCAACCACGAGAAAGGAATCCTCACCATGACGAACACCAATTGTCAGCGGGCATCAAATGCCCATCCTGCGGGAACGACGATCAGTTCCGCATCCGGGCAACGACGCTTGGCCCTTGTCACCGATTACGGAGCTTGAAGATCACGGGACATGGAATGGGACGACGACAGCTATCCGAATGCCCCATGCATCACATCCGGAAAGTCAGGGATTTTCCACGGAATCCCGAGCCTGGAGAGCCGGGACTCACCATGATCGAACACCGCGACCGCCTCTTACCGCGATTGCCCGCAAGCACCTCTGCATCGGGCCGTCGAAAAACGAAAGCCGACCGCCCGATTTCCACGATGTGGCCGTACTGGAACGTCAAAGCGGCCCTGCAAGCCGCCTTCGATGCCGGAGCGGCACCGGAAGGAGGCCGCTATGAGCTTCGTCGACACGATGCGGAAGGCAATGGCGGGCGAGATCGCCGTCAGGACCTGGTGGGGCTGCAACGGCCTCACCGGCGAGGCGTTCCGCCACTGGTTCCGGGAGCGGCTGGACGCCAAGATCAACCGCCAGGACCGCCGCCGATGGCGTCGGCTTTCCGGCGACTATCAGGCGTCCCTGGCGGGACGCGACCGCGTGCGGCAAATCACCGGGCAGCGTATCATCCACCGCCAGTTCGAGACGGACATCGTCCATGCCCGCCTCGGCCACCTGCTGACGAAGGAGGACTGAGCATGGCCGACGCATGCGACGACATCCTCGACGCTTTTCCACGGCTGTGCCTTGCCGGCCTATCTCGATCACGGCCGAAACCGGCCAGTGGCCGCCCGACAGCGAGGCGACCCGCCGCCGGGCTTACCGCTATTATGAAGAGGCCCTGGCCGAGAAGAACGCGCCAGGCGAATCGCCCGCCGGCGAACCCGACCGGGATTACCCAGCCCGCCGCCTTCGGCCGCCGGCCTCACTTGCGTTCGATCTTGGTGATGGTGATGGCGGTGATGACGGTGGCGTCATCGCCGCGACGGCCCGGCCGTCGGGCAGCTCCCAGACCCAGGGCATGATGCCCAGGCCGATGCAGAGGGCGACGAACCGCAGGTCCCGCCCGGCGATCCGCACTTCCTCGACCTCGCTGCCGTTGAACCGCACGACGAGCTCCAGCCCGCCGCCGGGCGGGCGGCCCGCTCCAGGCGGATGCCGTCGTAATGGGCATAGGGGAAGCCGCGAAAGGTGCAATCCTTGAACACGCAATAGAAGGTCCGCTCGCTGCGGCTTCAGGCGGTTGAGGTAGCCCGGCATGGGGCCGGTAAGGCTCCTGGGGCGATTCCGGCATGGGGTCGGATTTCTTGGCCAGTTCCTGCCGGTCCGGCTCGACGGCCTCCAGCCGCCATCCGCCGCTGCCGGGCGGCGACGGCGCCGGCGGCGGCGGGCGCCGCCGCCCGCGTCCGGCCGCCGCGGCGTCGGCGCGGCCGCCCCCTGAGCCGGCGCGTCCAGGATCAGGTCGGTGATCGAGTCACGCTTGTCATCCACCGTCATCGCTCATGGCCGTGCCCCGTTCCTGCTGCTGTGCCCGCCAGCGGCCCGCGTGCGTCTCGGCGGCAGGCGGAGGGGCGGCGGCGGCGGCGGCTCCGGCTGCCGCTGCCAGAGCTTGTCCCAGCCGCCGCCGATTTCGGCGAGCACGGACTCCTGCTGCCGCCGGGCGACGTCCCGCAGCCGCTGCTTCTCCTCCTCCGACAGCCCGGCTGCTCCGGCTTGAGGTCGAGGGCGAGCAACTGGCGGCTGTCCCGCTTCGGCCGCCTCCCGGGCCGAGTCCTTGTCGTCGGCATAGACGCGCACCCATTCCCAGGCCCGCGTCGCCGAGACGTAGAGCTGCTGCATGTTGGCCGCCCGGCCCATCGCCGCCGACATGCCCAGCAGGACGCGGCGGACGGTGCGGCCCTGGCTGCCGATCGACGTTTCCACGAAGCCATGCCGGAACATGCGCGGCGTCTTTGGAGATGACGTCGCCGTTGTCGAGGCGGATGTTGCCCGCCGTCGGTGAAGCCGGCGACGGCATGGGCCATGCCGTTTTTCAGGGGATGCGGGTTGGCCCCGAGCGTCTGGACCGTGCCGGTGAAGCGGATCACGTCGCCGACCGCCAGCGAGATTTTTTCGCTCGCGGTAGAGGGAGAATTTCCTGGCTTCCGCCAGCGGCACCTGGGCCGGATCGGTGACGACCAGCCGCTCGCCTTTGGTGAAGCCGCCCTTGGCGTTCTGGTGGAACGACCAGCACGTCGCCGGGGCGGTAGGTATACGCCTGGCCCCGCTCCGCCTCGCAGGTATCGACCGCGACCAGCCGGGTGAACTGGCGTTCCTCGCCCAGCTTCCCGGCCTCGCTTGACTGCGGAGCGGATGCCTGCGGTGATGGCGTTGGCCTCGGCGTGCGTCGGGGCGATGACCAGCACGTCATGCCAGCGGTGGCAGTCCTTGAGCGACTCGACGTAATCGCTGGCGATCGCCGGATGCGTTCGGCGGGATCGGCCGTCTCGATCACCCAGCCCAGCCGGTCCAGGGCGTCGAAGCCTTCCGCCGCCCTGCCCTCGGCGAACAACTGCGCCGCCGCCCGGTAGGCCGGGTCTTTCTGGCGCAGGATTCTGCGTCAGGCGGATCGGCCGGATCGTGCCCTGCTCCGTCAGCAGCCGCATGAAGGCCCCGCGAGCGACGGAGCCGTGCTGCATCGGGTCGCCGACGAAGACGAATTTGAGGTTGTTCTTCTTGCCGACGGCCGATGAGCTCGCGGGCGTCCTTATGGCCGAGCATCGAGGTTTCATCGACGACGACGCGGCCGCCGCGGGCCGCCGCCTGCATCTTGTCGTTCTTCAGGAAATGGGCGACGATCACCTCGCGTGAACCGCTGCCGTCGGCATTCGGCCCCACCTTTAATGTGATTTGCTTCCCTGCTGTTTCTTCAAAAAAGCTGTACAGATTGTCCGTGCTGTGCAGTTCTCGGGCGCGCACCGCCAGCAGATATTCGCCAGGCACGACATTTACGCCCGGTTGAGTGAGAGGCGCCTGCAATTGAGGATTCCAGTTCTCGCCGTTGTAAACCGAAGCGAAGCGGTAACGTCCATTTTCAATCTTGTAGTCCGCGCCCAGCAGTCCAACTTTCAGTTTCGGAATCTCCGGCTGGGTCCCGCCGCCGACAAACATATGGCCTACTGTAATGTTCCCCAGCATTTCCTCGAACAGGTAATTTAAATCGTTACGGCTCGAGAGGCCGTCCACGTAAGGCGAGTAAAACTTTTCGGCCGTAGCCAAATCAAGGCCGTGAAAGTGCGGATCGTAAAAGAAGTCGCGCTCGATGCGCCAGGTTTCGTGGTACATCTGCTTCCATTCCGCGCGCGGATCCACGTAAACTTCCATCTCGGCCAGCTTGAGAGCTCCGTCGCCCGGCTTCGGCGCGTTGTCGGCGCCCGTAATGAGCCACTGCTCGCCTTGGCGGTACAGCATCTTCTCGCGGTTGTCTGAAAGATTAAAGCCGGTTACGCCTTCTAGAATCTTGTCCGTTTTGCGGGTCTTGAAATCGAATTTGTTGACAGTGATCTGACGCGGCCCCTGCTGCAAGTCGACCAGCGGTCCGTCTTCCACGTACAGGATTCCCTGTTTGCCTGGCGCCACAGCGAAGTAATTCTTCTCCGGCAGCGGCAAGGCGAGTATTCGCTGGCCGATATTGTCGAAATCGATACGAACGTCAGGCGGGGATGGTTCTTTTGCGGCGTCTTTACTCTTGTCCTCGCTCTTGTCCTTCGCGTCCGGCTTTTTCTCGTCCTTTTTATCCGGCGTTGCATTCTCGTCATCGCTTTGCGGCGCTAGCGGCGACGGCAGATCCTTGCGTAGAACCATTACATAGACCGCGCTCGTCACCGGATGTTCAATGCTTGACATGTCGATCCAGCCACCGCTCAGTGCGAGATTCGTGCTCGCGACGAAGTAAAGATACTTGCCGCTTTTATCGAAATCGGGTGAAGTCGAGTCGCTCAGGCCGTCGGTGATCTGGGTGCTCTTGGAGTCGGCCAGCGAATACACAAAAACCCCGTGCTGATGATTCTCGAGCTGCTTACTGTAGGTGATCCAACGGCTATCGGGTGACCAGCGGGGATTGAAGCCATACGAGGGGCTGTCGTACCGGTCTGTATCCACTTTCAGCGGCGTCTTTTTGGCGAGATCGACATACCAGAGATTCAGCCGCTTGTCGAAATAAGCAATTTTCTTGTTGTCTGGCGACCAGGTAGGCGAATAGAAATACGACGGCGGATTGCCTAACGAGATTTTTGTAACCTGTCCGAGGCCGTTCTGATCGCGGATGTGAAGCGCGTATTCGCCCGACTGATCGGAAAAATATGCGATCCATTTGCCGTCCGGAGACCACGCAGGGTCGCGATCTGCCACGCTCGGACTCGCCGTGAGATTGCGAATGTCGCCTTTCTCGGCCGGCACGGTTAGAATTTCGCCGTGCGCTTCGAACACGGCTCGTTGTCCGGTAGGCGATATAGCGGCGTTCTCTATTTTGGCAACGGTGAGTTTCTCGAAGTGCGGTCGCACCTCGGGAAGGTCCGCCGAAACGTTTATGTCGACGTGATGCGATTTGCCGGACCTGGTGTCGAAAAGAAAGATCGAGCCGAACTGTTCGTAAACAATGCCGCCCGGACCTTCGGAAGCGGTTTTGAAATCGAGTTCGTCATTCTTCACCGCCTCGCTCACCTTTCCCGAACCCGTGTCGTAAAGCCACAGACTCACCGGACCATTGCGATCGGAGAGGAAGTAAATCGTGTTGCCGACCCACATCGGATTGAAGTCGTTCGAGTTCTCGCGGGGAATGGCGACGATGCTTGAATCGGCGAGATTCGCCAGCCAGATTTTTGTGGTCTGGCCGCCGCGGTAGCGCTTCCACGCGGCTTGCCACTGAAACACCGGCACATAAGCGATGTGCGTGCCGTCGGGCGAGTAGGAACCGTCTTCGGCGGTCGCCAGCGGCAAGGCTTCAGGTAAAGCGCCGTCAAGCGCCACCGTATAAAGCTGGCCGCTATCCGCATAACTATCGCGATGCGAGCCAAACAGAATGCGTTTCCCATCCGGCGTCCAGCCAATTGCGATGTCTGGGCCTGGGTGATAAGTCAGCCTGCGAGGCACACCGCCAGCCGCGGCCACCACGTAGACATCGATGTTGCCATCATATTCGCCGCTGAATGCGATCTGAGTCCCGTCGGGCGAGAAGTGCGGATTAAACTCGCGCCCCACGCCGCTGGTGAGACGGGTCGCCTCGCCTCCCTGCCGACTGACAATCCAGAGATCGTTCGCATATTCAAAGACGATCTGAGACTTGCTCAGGGAAGGGCTGCGCAGGAGCAGCGGTTTATCTGGTTGCGCCACCAGCGGCAGGGTCAAAGACACAAGCGCCAAGGCGGCGGTGCAAAGGGCTTTTCGCATGGTCTATATGGTTTGGCCCATTATAGGGCTCTCCGAGTCAATGTCCCTTAGGGTGTGACAGGCAGATTCGGAAGTAAGTTTTCGGAGCGAGATTAAGAAGCGCACTGAACGGCGTCCGCGCCTAAGTCCGCCGAAGCGCCGGGACGAGGCGAGAGTCTTCCTGGCCGCTGCTGAACGCCGATATACACGGATTCTGGGGTGGCATTTGGGCTGGTTGAAAATTCGAACCCAAGCTTCGTGGGAGTGGCCGCTTCGGCCGCTTGGGCTTCCTCTTTGTTGGTTCGCTGTTGCCGGAGGGTTTTCAGCTCAGCCAGATCTTTTTCGCGATGGCGGCGGAGGCGTCCTTCCTGGAGTTGGAGATTGCGGAGTTGCTTTTCGTATTTGAGAAAGGTTTGCAGGTCGCATTCAACGCCGGCAAACTCGGCGAACTCGGAACGGCCGCGGGCGAAGATGGCCAGTTCGAGAGGGGGAATGCGCTGCAGGCGCCATTGCGTGTCGGCGAGAGACTGGACGAGCTCGCGTTCGCGCAGACCTTGCGGACGATATTCCTTCTCGTATTCGGCGAGATGGGCGGAATAAGCAGCAGCGTCGTCGGAGGGCAGCAGGACGGTGCGGCCGGTCAAACCGGTTTTGACAGCATTTAGCGACGAAATGGCTCGCCCTTCTTCGCTAGAGGGACCCGTTGAGAGAGCGGCATTGGCGCGATTGGCGGCGAGGCGAGCCGGGCTGAGAGGACGGAAGGCGGAGGCGTCCGGGAGATTGGAAGCTTGCGTTTCGGCGGATATCAGATCCTGCAGTCTGGCTTGTTTCTGCTCGTTTTTGCGGGCTTTGCGCTCGGCGGCGCGGCGAATGGATCGAGGGTTCATGGGAGAGCCTGCCAGAACGTAGCACGGGGATGGGCGAAAACGAACTATGTACAAATATTTTGGCGGCAAGTGCTTGAATTCGCGCGAGATTGAGTAGAGGCGATTTTGTCACCGGCGCGTAAGCCGCTGGCTCAATTGAGTAACGCCACTCGCAGCTCAGGCGCCACGTTCGCCACGGTCCGGGAGTGCTGTCTTGTCAGGTTTTCGCCTGTCGTGGACTGGCGAGTTTGGCTCCCGCACTTCGTGCGGCTTTTGCAGATCCGCTTGAGGCGTTTCGATGCGAATAGCCGACGAAGCTGCTCTGGGCTGTTTCTAGGCGTGGAGGTGGTGAGCGCTGGCGAGGCTCTTCGGCAGTCGACAAATTAGATTAGACTTAGCTTTACCCGGCAACAAACTAATCGTGAATATTGGCGAACGCTCAGAAACGATCTGGCGGGACATGCTCTACGCGCTAAGAACCATGCGCAAGAACCGCGCCTTTACCGCTGCCGCCGTGCTTACACTGGCCTTGGGTATCGGTGGCAATACCGCGATCTTTACGGTAATCCGTTCGGTGCTGCTGAAACCACTCGCCTACCGCGAGCCGGATCGACTAGTTGAAGTCTCTGGCGGGGCTACGTCGGTCCGCTTTAACGAGATGAAAACGGCCACCAGATCCTACGCAGGATTAGGAGACTACTTCGTGGGTGGTGGCGTCGAGAGCATAACGCTCTCTGGCGGAGCCGGGCCTGAGGTGCTGAAGAGCGCGCGCGTGTCTTCGAATTTCTGGAGCATTCTGGAAGTGAATCCGTCCCTGGGGCGCGGCTTCCGTGGAGAGGAAGATACTGCGGCCGGACCTCGGGTCGCGATGATCAGCTCGGAACTGTGGCACAGGCATTTTGGCGGAGATTCGGCCATTCTTGGCAAGACAGCTACGCTGGCTGCGACGTCGTACACCATCGTCGGTGTGCTGCCACCCGGTTTCCAGTTCCCATTTCGCGATGTGGACGTGTGGATCACTAGGCCGTGGGAGAACGTAAGTATCAACAGCCCAGTCTTGAACGTGTTCGGCCGCTTGAATCCAGGAGTGAATATTCAACAGGCAACCTCGGAGCTAGCTGTGGTGAATCAACAATACCGGACTGCCCATCCGGGGATGCTGGACGGCAAACCGAGCATAGTGGAGCACGTCAAACCGCTCAGAGACAGCGTGGTGGCCGACGTGCGCTTCATGCTATGGATGCTCTTCGGCGCGGTTGGCTTTGTCCTGCTGATCGCATGCGCCAATGTCGCGAGCCTGCTGCTAGCACGGGCGGCCTCGCGTTCGCGCGAATTCGCGGTACGTGCGGCTGTCGGCGCCTCACGCGTCCGGCTGATCCAGCAGTTGCTTGCCGAGAGCGTCCTGCTGGCCGTCGCCGGAGGAGCACTGGGACTGTTGTTGGCGAAATGGAGTTTGATCGGGATCACGCGCATGACGGTCCTGGATCTGCCTCGCGCAGGGGAGATTCAGATTGATGGGACGGTGCTCGGCTTCGCAGTGCTGCTATCGACCGCTACGGGTCTGCTTTTTGGGCTGATCCCTTCTCTTGGCGCTTCGCGCCCGGATCTCGCTGCTGTACTGCGAGCCAGCGGCGAAGGAACGAACGTAAGTGGCGGGAGGCGGTTTGCGCTGGGGTTTAGCGCACGGGGCGCCCTGGTGATTGGACAAGTCGCGTTGTCGACGGTGTTGCTGATCGGCGCAGCGCTTTTGATGCAGAGCTTGGCTCGTTTGTCCCGGGTAAATCCAGGGTTCAACCCATCGCACCTTCTCACGTTTCGCATTTCACTGCCGCCGTTGCGCTACACCACGAACGAAAAGCAGGCGGGGTTCTTTGACGAAGTCGTGCGGCGCGTGCAATCGATACGTGGTGTCCGCAACGCCGCGGCAGCAATGACGCTTCCCATGACAGGCTTCGCCCGCACTCCGGTTCAACTCGCGGACAAACCGCCGCATCCTTTAAACGAACGGCCGCTCGCGGTTATCCAGGACGTCACGCCGGCATATTTTCGTACTCTTGAGATTCCATTGAAGCGCGGCCGCGAGTTTTCGGAGCGAGATGTCGCTGGCGCTCCACTCACTGCGATCATCAATGAAAGCCTCGCCCGGGTGCTCTGGCCAGCTTATCCACAGGGCTTGAGCCCCGTGGGCCAGCACATTTTAATAGGCTCCAAGGCCGACTCGGTGGAGATCGTTGGTATCGTTGCGGACATACACCAGTCCCTTGAATGGGATCCGTGGCCAGGTGTTTTCCGTCCCTTTAATCAAAGCCCACTTGCGTCCGCTGGATTGGCGGTACGGACCGCAGGCGCTCCTCTTCCGCTCGTGCACGCAATAAACAGTCAGGTACTGGCGGTTGATAGGGATCAGCCCGCCTCTGCCTTTAAGACCATGGACGACCTGATGGAATCGGAGGGCGGTCAGCGTCGGTTGATTCTGATTTTACTGGAATGTTTCGGCGGCGCAGCCCTGCTGCTTGCCGTAATCGGTATCTACGGCGTCATCGCTTATTCTGTCGCACAGCGCACTCCCGAGATAGGCATCCGCCGCGCTCTTGGCGCGCAACACGTGGATATTCTGCGGTTGATAGTCGGCCAAGGTGTCGCTTTGACGCTCGCCGGCGTCACCCTCGGCATCGGAGCAGCGCTGGCATTGACGCGGGTCATGACAAGTCTGCTGTTCCACACCAGCCCGACCGATCCCGCGACGTTCACCTGCATCACGTTCCTGTTTGTCCTCGTCGCGTTGGCGGCGAGCTATATCCCGGCGCATCGCGCCGCACAAACGGATCCGACGACGGCGCTGCGAATTGGATAGGCATCTCAGGACCTGAATCCCTTCGTTACTGCAGTTGGTAGTTTATCTACCGAGCAGATTCGAATCTGGGTAGAATGTCTATGTAATCCCACGAGGAGAGCTGAAATGCTTTGGTGGAGACGAAAGCAGCGCGAGGAAGACCTCAACCGCGAGTTGCGCTCGCATTTGGACGTGGAAGCTGACGAACGAGCCGAGAAAGGTGTTCTATAGAAGGCGCTCGGTACGCAGCTCAGCGCGCATTTGGCAACACGACCTTAATCAAGGAGCAAGTGCGGCAGGCATGGGGCTGGAGGTGGCTCGAAAGATCAAAACAGGACATCGTTTACGCCCTGCGCACGTTCGCGCGAACACCAGGGTTTACGGTGGTCGTGATCGTAACCTTGGCGCTCGGCATCGGCGCAACTTCGGCTATCTTCAGCATCGTGAATGCGGTTTTGCTACACCCGCTGCCGTATCCAAACGCGAACCGGCTCGCGGTCGTTTGGGAAAAGCTAACGCGGAATCTGAAAGGGCCGCCAATCTTCGATTCCTACAGCGATTTTGAACTTTGGAAAGCTCGTAACGAGAGCTTCGAAGAGCTTGCGCCTGCCACGTGGGCCACCGGCGGAAAGATTTTGACCGGCAGCGGACCGGCACGCAATGTGCTTGCAATGCCCGCTGGAATCGATTTCTTTCGCTTGCTCGGGGGGAAGCCTGCACTCGGACACCTGTTTCATCCCGACGATCTGAACCGCGGCTGCACTGTCGTTTTGAAATACCAGTTCTGGCTAACAGCTTTTGGCGCCCAGAAAAGCGCGGTTGGCCGGCACATCTCACTCAGTGAGAAAGCGTGCACAATTGTGGGCGTCGCATCGCCATCTTTCACCTTTTATCCGGAAGCGATTTCCATGTGGATACTGATCACGCCGGGCAGCGAAATTGCACGCGATCCGGAAAACGCCAGCGTCGGCGTTTTTGGGCTTCTGAAGCCGGGCGTATCGATGGAGCGCGCACAAAAGGAGATAGCGGCACTCTACAGCAATCAGCACCGGAAAGATCCGCGCGGAATTTTGCGCACGCCGGTTGTATATCCGCTGGCTGAAGAGTTCGACTATCTGACGGGACCTAATTTGCGCCTCAGCATATTGGTCCTGTTTGCGGCCGTTACTTTCGTTCTTTTGATTGCGTGCGTGAACGTAGCGAACCTGCTTCTAGGCCGATCGCTTACGAGGCAAAAAGAACTGGCGGTGCGTGCCAGCTTGGGCTCGGGACGGCTGCGATTGATACGGCAGTTGCTGACGGAATGCTTGCTGCTGTCGTTTGTGGGAGCGCTCGGCGGAATTTTGCTGGCCGTATGTGCCGTTCACTACTTTCGAGTTTTGAATCCCATCCAGATGCCTCCCGGAAATCCGGTGAGCGCGAATCTTTACGTTCTGGCTTTTGCGGCGGCTCTGGCGGTCGTAACGGCGCTGGTATTTGGTTTGTTTCCCGCATTGAAGGCCTCCCGAGCCAATTTGATCGATGCTCTGAAGGCAAGCGGCCGAAGTGGGTCCTTTGGGCCGGGGACTCGAATGCTCGGAAAGGTTTTGGTTGCCGCCGAGGTGGCGCTTTCGCTGGCATTGTTGGTCGGTGCGGGGTTATTGATCCAGAGCGTGAATCGGTTGGCCTCTGTGCCACTGGGATTCACGACAGCGCGCGTATCGATGATGCCCATCGAATTGCCGGAATGGAAGTACACAAAATCAATCAGCGGGTGAAATTCTATCGCGATGTGCTGGATCGAGCGGCAATACTGCCCGGCGTGGACTCGGCTGCGTTTGCCAGTTCTTTGCCGCTGAATAGTGGCCGCTGGAAGGAAAGCATCTTAACTGTCGAAGGCAGGCCTGAGCCCAATCCAATCGTCGATTCGCTCGACGTCACTCAGCCTTCCATCACTCCTGGTTATTTTCGCGTGATGGTGTTCCGCTGGTAAGAGGACGCATGTTTGAGGAGCGGGACCGAGCGGAAAGCGAACCCGTAGCGATCATCAACGAAGCTCTGGCTCGGAAATACTTTCCAAACGGGAGCGCACTCGGCAGGCACATTAAAGTGGGAGAACCAGAAACCGCGAAGCCATGGCTCACGATAGTCGGCGTGGTTGCGGACGAAAAGGACAGGGATTTCTTTCATGAGATGGCTTGGGAGGACATTCCCTCGGTCTTTCGCCCGGTAGCTCAAGGGCCGCCACTCAGAGGCTCACTAGTGTTGCGCGCAACGAGGGATGATGTTGGGTTAGGGCTCACGATTCAAAAGCAAATTGCATCTCTCGACGGCAGCGTGCCCGTGGGGGACGTCGAAACAATGGACCAACATTTTTCCAAGCTCTTGTCATATCCGCGGTTTCGCGCGCATGTGCTGGGAACGTTTGCAGCGCTAGCGCTTATTCTCGCGGGCGTGGGTTTGTACGGCGTGCTTACGCATTTGAGTGCGCAGCGGACACAAGAGTTCGGAGTGAGGATGGCGCTTGGGGCCGAGAAGAACGAGGTGCTGGCGCTTGTCGTCCGGCAAGTCTGTTGTTAACGGGTGCGGGACTAGCTGCTGGGCTGCTCCTTGCGCTGGGTTTAGACCGATTGTTAAGCGGCTTGCTCTTCGGCGTAAAACCAACCGATCCATGGACGTTACTTGGCGTTTCGCTGCTGCTACTTGTCGTATCGCTCGTGGCGACCTACCTACCGGCTCGACGTGCAGCTAAAGTCGATCGACCCTATGGTCGCCCTGCGCTACGAATGACCATGGCGCTTTGAAGCTTTCGTATTTGACGAGTTGCTCTTCATGCAAATACCGTGGTAAGCCGAATCGGAACGCTAGACAGGATTAGGGTAGATTGGAGTGCGAGAGCTTTCCGAGATCAGGCAATTCAGGGCTGGTGATATGCTCAAGCGCGTTCTTTATTTTCTGCTGCGGCAGGAGGTGCTATATGAAAACATGCCTGATTCCGGTGTGTGGATTCGTTCTTCTCGGTTTGCTGTTTGCAGTACCCCGGCAAGCCATATCTCAGGACCAGAGTAAGGGCTCGACACTGCAGGTGCGCGTCAACTATACAGGCACGGGCACGGTGGACGAAAAGCATAAGATCTACGTGGTCCTGTGGGACTCAATGGCTTTCGTCGATGGTGAAGCGATGCCGGTCGAGCTCGAGCCTTCGAGCTCGAAGAATGGCACGGTGACTTTTTCAGACGTGAAGAAGTCACCGGCCTATGTCAGCGCGGCCTACGACCCGAACGGGCAATGGGACGGCAAATCAGGGCCGCCTCCAGATGGAAGCTCGCTGGGTCTTTATAGCAAGACACCGGGCAAGCCGGAGCCGATCGATATCGCGCCGGGCAAGACGGCCACCATCGAGCTTTCCTTTGATGACAGCGTGAAAATGCGCGGAGGAAAGCCGTCGAGGGAGGCTCACTGACGCAGTGCGATAGCGGCATGCCGACTTGCTGGTTAACCGGTTTTCAGATACCAGGGAATGTTCAAGACTGAGATCCGGTCATTACTTTCCATGAGGAGGCGCGTTTTTAACAGCGTGGCTCGTTGAGTGTGGAGGAAATAGTAGTACCAGCGTTTTTCCATCAACTCAGGGATGATCGTGACAACGCGGCGCTTTGGATTTTCTCTGGAAAGCTGAAGCACATATTTCACGATCGGCGTGATCACGAAGCGGTAAGGCGATTTAAGGTCGACTAACTCGGGCTTGGGAAGACCGGCGGCCGCGGCCGGTTGTTCCACATACTCGTTCCAATGAGTGCGAAGGTCATCGGGTTTGCCCTCCTCGACGACGTGGACGACCTTGATGTCGGACGAGAGGGTCATGGCAAAGCGCAGAGCCTGTTCGCCAACTCGGGTCCAGCCGGTCATGGTAATCACGATTAAGGGGTCTGGCTCCCTAGCAGTGTCCAAAGGAGTGCGAGTCTCAATTTCCCGGCGCACCTTCTGATAGTGGCGGTGGATACCGTACATGAGGGCCAGCAGAGAGGGAATGGCGATGACTGTAATCCAGGCGCCTTCTTTGAATTTCGCAACGATGACAATCAGGACGGTCAAGCCGGTGGCAAGTGCGCCAACGCCGTTGATGAACATACTCCGGCGCGCGCCTTTACCGCGTTCTCTACGCCAATGGGCGACCATCCCGGCCTGCGACATGGTGAAGGCGAGGAAGGCTCCCACTGCGAAGAGCGGAATGAGGCGGTCGGTAATTCCTCCAAATCCGATCAGGAGCGCGGCAGTGATAGTGGCTAAGACCAGAATGCCTTCGGTGTAAACAAGACGGCGGCCGCGATTCGTGAACGAGGAGGGGAGGTAACCGTCTTCAGCAATGAAGTGGCAGACGCGTGGAAAGTCGGCGAAGGCGGTGTTGGCGGAAAAGATCAACAAGAGCAAAATGGATGCAATCGCAACGTAGTAAAACCATTCTTGGCCAGTGATGGCTGCGATCAACATCGACAAGATGCTTTGGTAATTGCTGCCGTTTGGATCGGTTGCGACGATGCCGTAGGCTTTGACGAGATAGGCAATGCCGGCGAGCATAATTGCGAGGGCGCCAATGATGAAAGCAAGCGTTTGACGGGCATGCTTCACGCGGTCTTCACGAAAGGCCTGCACGCCATTGCTGACTGCTTCCACGCCCGTAAGGGCTGTGCATCCGCCGGCGAATGACCGGATCAGTAACCAGGCACTCACGGCTTCGATGGTCGCGTGCGAAACAGGAGGAGCTACCACGGGTTGGGGATGGCCGCCGCTGGAGACCGCTTTTACGATGCCAATGGCTAACGCCGTGAACATGCAGGCGAGGAAAAGATAGGTGGGCGCCATAAAGAGGGCGCCATTCTCGCGCACTCCTCGCAAATTGGCAATGGTCAGCAAGAGGAGCGCAGCGAGACATAAGCTTAAGGTGCGCGGGTGCAGAGAAGGGAAAGCGGAGGTGAGGGCTGCGATGCCAGCGGAAATGCCCACGGCGGCATCGAGCGTGTAATCGATCAGCAATGCCGCGGCGGCAAGCAAGCCGGGGAACATGCCCAAGTTGAGGTGCGCGACGGTGTAGGAGCCGCCGCCTTGCGGATACGCCTTGATGGTCTGCCGGTAAGAAAAGAAAACGACTGTCAGTAGCACAATGATGACGAAACTGAGCGGGATGATATAAGTCAACCCGGCCACCCCGAGCGGGATCAGCAGGGTGAGCGCGGCTTCGGGGCCGTACGCGGCGGAACCGAGTGCGTCCAGACCGAAGACGGGTACGCCCTTGGCTACACCAATTTGCTCGGCCTCCTCTTCTGAAGAGGCAAGTGGGCGTCCTATTAAGAAGTTGAGTATCGACAAAGGAACGGGTTCGCGACGCGGGCGTTTAACGGCTGGCGGGCGGGATAATGTTGTTCATTCGCGCGTAGACCACCATCTGACCGTAGTGATCGTAGCTGTGCCAGCTCAAGATATTTGCCAGGTACGCGCGAGATGCGGGCTTGTCTCCGAAAGGCGATTTTATGGGGCTCCTGACGTTCTCGTCAGTGATGCTGGCGATTGCTTTGTGGCTGTAAGCGAAGGCGTCTTTCACATATTTCACGACAGCTTCCTTCGAAGTAGGGTTGACCGTGCCGTTCTCGTGTGCTCCGAGTTCTACGGGGATCTGCTGCTGAAGAATGCCAGCCGAGACTTCGTATAGGACCGTTGCAACGTGCGTCGCCTCCTGGCCAAAAGTACGGGATTTTGAGAATGCGCCAGCAGTTGGAACGAAGCCGAACCGATCGGCGGGCATTGCTTCCACCAACGGAACGAATTCTGATTCTAGTGACGACAAATCATGATCGTAAAGCTTAGAAAAGGATTGGGTGCTGTCCGCTGCAGGTAGGCAGGCTGCCAACAATGCCAATAGTGATAATGCCTTGAGGACCATGCTCGGTAGTATACGGCCTGAGTTTCACGGCGACTTGTGCGGGCACGCGGAAGACGTGCGAAGCTGTTGACATGTGCAGGAGCATCAAAGTTTTACGAAGACCGGGGCAAGCCACAAGCAACGAAGAGTTGAGAGGCGCTGCCCTGCAATTTGTAAGGAAGATCTCAGGATTTCATAAGCCCTCGAGGGTGAATGAAGCGGCATTCGAACAGGCAGTTCGCGAAATTACGGAGTCGAGTGCTCGTCTGCTAGGAGCGGTGGAGGCGGGGGCACGGCAGAGCGGGTCTAAAGAAAGGCTGGGTGGAAGATTGGATAGACTGCCAGCATGAGTCGGCTTCGCATTCTCGTTCTGCTATCGGCGTTTCTCTTACCCGCTGCTTCGCACGCGCAAAGCAATCCATTTATAGGCCGTTGGGATTTCGACGTGCCTACGCCAAACGGGATTGGCGCGAATTGGCTTGGTGTGACGGAAAAAGGGGCAAGTCTGGAGATCTGGTTTCAGCCGACGGGCGGCCACGTATATCAGGTTAAGGATTTCAAGGTGAATGGCTCGCATCTGTCGCTGGTGGTTTCTCCGGGCGGTAATAGTAACCCGCCTATGACGTGGGAACTCGACGCGAGTGGCGGGAAGCTCAGCGGTGTGCAAAAGAGCGGTGAAAAGACTGTTGAGTTGACGGGATTGCCGGCACCGGAACTGAACCACGCTGAGCCGAAAGCATGGACGGCGGCGGAACCTTTATTTAATGGCAAGAACCTGGATGGGTGGGAGCCGGTAGGGAATGTAACGCACAATCACTGGATGGTTAAGGACAGCGAATTGGTAAACGAGGAGCGTGGAGCGAATCTCAAGACCACGCGGAAGTTCGAAGACTTCAAGCTGCACTTTGAAGTGAACTGTCCTGACCGCGCCAACAGCGGCTTCTACCTGCGCGGCCGGTACGAATTGCAACTCGAATACGAGCCTGCCGACAGCGAACCGGTCAACCGACAGATGGGGTCCATCTATGGGCGGATCGCACCGAAAGTTGAGCTGCCACGAAAGCCAGGACAATGGGAAACGTTCGACGTCACGCTGGTGGGCCGCACAGTGACGGTGGTCAGGGACGGCCAGTTGACCATCGATCACCAGGAGATTGACGGAATCACGGGCGGCGCACTGGATGCGAATGAGGGAGAGCCGGGTCCGTTTTACATTCAGGGCGATCATACCGGCGGTTTGAGGTTCCGAAACATCACGGTTTCACTGCCGCAAGAGTAGAGCCAGCCAATACGTGAAAAGGACGAGCTGTGATCCGCAATGGTGCGCCTTTGCGCTGCTGTTGTCTGGTTGTTGCTATTTCGCGGCCGGGGCGCAGAGTGTCGATCAGGCGCATACGGGCTGGAGCGATTATGGCGGGGCAGCGGATTCGGCGCAATACTCGGCGCTCACGCAGATTAATAAATCGAACGTGAACAGGTTGCAGATCGCCTGGAGCTATTCGACCGGAGACACTCGCAAGTACTTCTTCGACCCGCTCATGGCGCACGGGCTGTTATACGTTCTGGCCAAGAACAATTCGATCGTAGCGTTAGATGCAGTGAGCGGGACAGAAGTTTGGGTACACGCAACCGACGCGAAGACCAAGCTTATTACTAATCGCGGAATCAATTACTGGGAGAGCGAGGATGGGACAGACCGGCGATTGCTTTTCGCGAGCGATAACTTTCTGCAAGCGATCGACGCTCGCAGCGGAGCTGTCATTCCATCGTTCGGCGAGAACGGAAGGGTCGATTTGCGGGCAGGTCTCGGACGTGACCCGAAGGCGCTTACGCTGGTTCAATCTACCACACCAGGACGCGTATTTCGGGATTTGCTGATTTTGGGATCGGCCACAAATGAAGAGTACGAATCCGCTCCCGGAGATATTCGAGCGTTCAATGTCCACACAGGTAAGCAGACCTGGATCTTTCACACGGTGCCGCACCCGGGCGAATTCGGATACGAAACGTGGCCGAAAGACGCCTGGAAAAGTGTTGGCGGGGCGAACGCGTGGAGTGAGCTTTCTTTGGATGAAAAGCGGGGGATTGTTTACGTGCCAACGGCAAGCCCGAAATACAATTTTTATGGCGCCGACCGGAAAGGCGCGAATTTATTTGGGGATTGCCTACTGGCGCTCGATGCGCGCACGGGCAAACGTCTCTGGCATTTCCAGATGGTTCATCACGACATCTGGGACTACGACAATGCGACGGCGCCGAAACTGCTCACGGTGGTGCACAACGGGAAGACTATCGATGCGGTGGCGCAGGTTGGGAAAGAGGGCTTCCTATGGGTGTTCGACCGGGTGACAGGTGAGCCGCTTTGGCCCATTGAGGAACGCGCGGTGCCACGATCCGATATGCCCGGAGAGGAGGCGTGGCCGACGCAACCGTTCCCGCTGAAACCACCCTCGTTCGCCCGGCAAACATTCACCGAGCGGGATTTGAGTCCGTTGCTAGATGATCCGCAAGAGCGCGCCCGTTTTCGCGACGAGATTCAGAGCGCGCGCAATGAAGGGCTGTTTACTCCTCCGGGGTTGCGGAATACGGTAGAGATGCCTGGCAACAACGGAGGAGCCAATTGGGGCGGCGCGGCGGTGGATCCGTCGAAGGGAACTCTATACGTCATTTCGAAAGACCTTCCTGCAATGCTCAAGCTTGCGCCACGTGAGAAGGCATCTAAACCTGACCGCTACTACAGCGGTTTTGGATTTATGATTACAAACGCGGGGCTTTCGCCCATCGCTCCGCCGTGGACGTCGCTCACTGCTTACGATTTGAACGAAGGCACAATCAAATGGAAAATTCCGCTTGGGGAAGTTCCTGAGCTGGCGGCCAAGGGTATCACCGATACTGGTGTCCACTTCCCGAAAGCCGGTCCCATCGTGACTGCCGGCGGGCTCATCTTTACCGGGACACGCGACCGGAAAGTGCGTGCGCTCGATAAGGATACGGGACGGTTAGTTTGGGAGAAAGAAGTGGTGGAGGGTATGGAGGGAATACCGGCGCTTTACGAACTTGGCGGCAGAGAGTATCTGGTCGTTTGCGCGGCCGCGCGGGTTTCGGTTGCGCCCTCCGAACAACAGACTCCCATCCACGGCGCCTATATCGCGTTTGCTCTGCCGAAAAAGTGAACACAAAAGAGCGGAATACGCCCGATCCGCTACTATTTAGAGTTGGAGCCAGGCATTATGTCCGCCTTCCGGTGAATATCGCGTTAACACCTGACCGGCATTCCTTAGCGCGAAACGACAAACTATCCCGTTCGCTTTCCGCCAAACACATCCCTAAGCTGGACGCACTGCGCGCAATAAGCGCGCTGCTGGTCATGCTGTACCACTTCGGGCTTCCCATCCCACCCGGATTTGGCGTTTTATGTTTTTTCGTGATCAGCGGCTTTTTAATCACCTGGCTTTTGCTCGCTGAACATGAACGGACGGGAAACGTATCATTAAAAGATTTTTACGCGCGCCGCTCGCTGCGCATTTTTCCCGCCTTCTACGTGGAGTGGCTGATCCTTACGGCGATCATTCTTATACGGCATCACCTATTCATGACGGGGCCTGCGCTGAGTGCGTTCTTTTACGTTTCGGATTACTACGTGGGATTGCATCCGCTGCCCGAAACCGGGTACGGATTCACTTGGTCGCTGGCCGTCGAGGAGCAGTTCTATCTGCTTTGGCCGCTGCTGTTTCTCTGGCTGGCTCCGAGGCGGAAACGTCTTTTGAAGACGCTGGCGGCGATTATCGGATGCATCTGGGTTTACCGCGTTGTGTTATGGCACGCCGGGGTTAACCAGGCTTATCTCTACAATGTTTTCGAGTGCCGGGCCGACGCCATTCTGGTCGGGTGCGGGCTGGCGATCTCATTGCGCAGCGGCTATTACCTCGCAATCTGGCGAATGCTATGCCGTCACTGGCTCAATCTCGTGGTCACCGTCCTTGCACTGTGTTCCGTGCTCTTCGTCCATATGAAGGGGAGCATGTATCGCGACACGATCGGACACGCGATTGAGCCGCTTTTGATCGCCGTCATAATCGTGCAGTTGCTGGGGATCGAGTGCCGGGCTCTAAACTGGCTGGATGCGCGGCCGGTGCGGTTTTTGGGCCAGATCTCTTATTCAACGTATCTTTATCACGGGTTGGTTCCCGTACCGCACTGGTTGCCGGTGGTATTCAGGCTTATTCCCGCCTACACGCTGGCCAGCATTTCGTATTTTGTGGTGGAGAGGCCCTTCCTTAAGCTGAAAGACCAGTGGTTCCGACCGCCCCGCGAACGGCTCGAGCCCACTACTCTTGTGCTGGAACCTGTTGATCCGAATCGCGCCAAGCGCTGATCTTAAGACGGCGGCATATCCAGCAGAGACCGCCATCTGAATCTTGATGTGGGCCGATGCGTTCCTTACAGGATGCGCCACATACGATGCAAGGCTTGCCGGCGGATGGTCGCTCTGCTTCGACCGACTTCTTCGCCATAGCCAAGATCTGCGGCGCGATGACGGGCTCAGGGAGCGATTTCTTTTTCATTCTGCTTTTACTATAAACCAGTTCGAGGCGCGCTTAACGCTGGGCAGGCTTACCATGGGGTGTTTGGAATGAGGGCAGAAGAACGTTAGCAGTATGATCGACTTTGCATTCGTGTTTCCAGGTCAAGGGTCCCAGTACTCGGGGATGGGCAAACTACTCGCTTATGAGTACTTGGAAGCGCAGCAAGTTTTCGCTGAAGCGGATGAGGCACTTGCTTTTCGGCTGTCGCGGCTGTGCTTCGAGGGACCCGACGAGGAGCTGAAGAAAACCGAGAATACGCAACCTGCGCTGCTGGCGGTATCTGTTGCCGCGCACCGGGTTCTTTTGAGGAACTTGCGCGCAACGGGTAGCCACAGGCCCGGTGCGCTTCAGGTGTGCAACTGGCAACCAGCGCTGGTTGCCGGCCATAGTTTGGGAGAGTACTCGGCCTTAGTCGCGGCGGGCAGTCTTGCCTTCGGCGATGCTGTTCGACTAGTGCGCAAGCGCGCTCAATATATGCAGGCGGCGGTGCCGCAAGGGGCGGGAGCGATGGCCGCTATCCTCAAACTTCCGGACGGTCAGCTGGATAGCATTTTGGCCGAGGCTGCGGGAAATGAGGTTGTCACGGCGGCGAATTTTAATTCTCCCGAGCAGGTGGTGATTGCAGGTCATGTGGGCGCGGTCGAGCGCGCGATGGAATTGGCGAAGCGGGCGGGGGCGAGGCGCGCCGTACGCCTGCCCGTCAGCGCTCCATTTCACTGTCCGCTGATGCTTCCGGCTCAGCAGCGGCTCGAAAGCGATCTCAAAGCGACTGCGTTTGGGCGTCCGGCGGTTCCTTTGATTAATAACTGGCAAGCCCGCCGGATTACGACCGGGGAGGAAGCCCGGCGCGGGCTCTACGAACAGATTCCTAATCCGGTGCGTTGGACGGAGACAATCCGCGAGATGGCCCACTCCGGTATCAGACACTTCGTCGAGGTGGGCGCGGGATCCGTTCTGCTCGGACTTCTCCGAAACATTGATCCTTCTTTAGTGGGTGTAAAGTTTGGAGAACCTGCCGATATGGCAAAAGTAGAGGCTTTGCTTGCGTGATGTCCGCACTCGTTTGCTGCACGCCGATGTTCTCTTGCTTGACAGCTTTGTTCGGCTCCGCGAGACTGAATTAGGCCGATGCTGGGAGAGTGCAGATTTATGCGAACAGGTTTTCGGGGGCTCATTTGAAGAGATTAGTAGTCCTGGTTTTAACTTTCGGGAGCTTCGTGGCGATTGCGCAAGAGGTCCCGAACAACCCGTCTGAAACGGCGCAACCCTCGACAGCGGCCAATCCCCTTGGCAGCCTTGCGGGGGAATTCCTGCATGGCGATTTCGTTAATGTGTACGGGTTTGTGAACGGCACGTACGATTCGACGCAGCAGACGCTGCAGACTGCCAACCAGAGCGGCGGAGGGTTCGGTGTCGGTGGTGGGATTACAGCTTCGAAGACGTTTTCAAGCGGCGTCCTATCAGTTAACTACAGAGGCAGCTACCAGCAGTATTCGGCAGGTTTCGATCAAAGCGGAACAAACCAGTATCTGAGTCTGACTTACAGCAGGCAACTGGGCCGGAGATGGCTTCTTTCCTTTACCGAGACAGCGGGTATTTTGTTCTACAGCAATGCTTTCTACGGTACTCTCGCGCCCTCAGGCGGCAGTGTGCAGACCAATCCGTTTAGCCCGTCAACGCGTTTCCTCCAGAGCGGAGTCTATCTTTCCTATCGCCAAACGCAACGCCTGACCTATACGTTCGGTGGCAACTTCTTTCTTGATCGATATAACTACGCGGGGGCAATCGGCTCAACCGGGGCAGTCGGCTCTGGTTCGGTGTCCTATATGATTACCGCGCGAACGAGTGTCGGAGGGACTTACTCCCACGATTACTTTGTCTTCCAGCGCGGCACCGGTACGACCGAGCTCGATGGCGGGTTCGGCAACATCTCGCACCTGTTCGGAAGAAGCTGGCGGGTTTATGCTTCAGGAGGTCTCACGCACACGCAGACCCATGGAGTGGTGCAGCTACCGGTCGAGTTTATCTCTGGAGGGCAGCTAATACCGGGATATGTGACCGGCAGTTACAATACTAGCGGAAATGTGCCTACCTTCCAGGGCGGCGTCAGCCGTCATTTCGGGCGGTTCGATGTCTCGGCTTCTGGTGGCCATGGTGTGAGCACAGGAAACGGGACCATTTTCACCTCATCGAGCACTTATTTCGGTGGTGTCATATCCCGCAGGTTCGGACGAACGTCGGTCGTCAGTGCGAATGCCTATTACTCGCGGATCTCGAGCATTGCGAACAAGGTCTCGGATTCTTATTCGCAAACTTACTTGACGTTTGCGTACTCGCGCATGCTGATTCCGCATGTTTCCACGTTTGCGAATTACTCGTATATACGCTACGGAGCATTGCTGAACTACGGTTCGAGTATAGATAACCGGTTTGCGGTGGGTCTCTCATTCAGCAGCAAGAGTATCCCGCTTACGCTGTTCTAAAGGACGACCAGCAATTGCCGGCGCGCCGACGAGCTTTAGTACGGTTCGTGATCCGTTGGATTTGTAGGGCCGCGCACGATGTGCTTACATGGACCGAGTGCTGGTCAAGGTAGAGTGCAACCGCTCGGCGAAGTTCTCTCCCGATTCAGTCTCGAGCTTTCTCCTATCCACCGGAAGAGCCGAATCCAGTTCATGAACCAGCCTCAGTAGACTTCTTATATTCGATTCCACGAGCCTGGCGCTTCCGGGGATCTCGGGCAACGGCAAGAAGTAACTGTCGACGCCGAAGTCAATGCGCAGGTCCTCTTGCCCGTGGGTGCCGATTGCTGGTCCAGTTCCGCTTACGAACTCCGGTCCAAAGCAGGAAAGAGTGATGCGAGACGGGGCTAGTTTCCAGTCGAGGTCAAACTGCCAGAGATCCCACCAACTCTCTAGATGATAGGCAACATCGTCGCCCGAATAATCCCGAAAAGTAGCCAAAATTTCGGAAACATCGACCGGCCCGTTGAAAGGGCGCTCGAGCAGGGCAGGTTCGGTCGAATCCACCGCCTGGATGGAGGCTATGGATTGCGGCTGGTCCCGTTGTGAGAAAGGGAAAATGCGCAGCAGACGCTCGAACTGACGAATCCGACTGCTCCGCGCATTTCTCGCCAGCCAGAGAGATAACGATAATTGGTCCGTCACTCTTTCATTATCGGAAGTGAGCAGGGCTCCGGCGGAGGCATAAAGGTTCGGCTAGAACGGACCCTGGAATGCATAGGAATTTTCTGAGCTCAAGGTAAATATACAAAGGGCCGGCTGCATCTACAATATTGAAAGAAACGGCCAAAAGGTCTTCGAAGTGTTCAGCCGCCATAGTTTCGACATCTCGCGCCGGGGATTTCTTGCCTCGAGTGCAGGCGGCATCCTTTTGGCCAAGAGCGCGTCGGCTGCCTCACACTCTTCCAGGCTGAATTTGCATCAGACGCCGCCCAGCCACTCTCCTCTGAACGCCAATTTGAAAGCAGATGACCGGGCTTTCCTGATCGATTTGGAAAGACGTTGTTTTCGCTACTTCTGGGAGCAGTGGAATGACCGGACTGGACTCTTTCTCGATCGGGCGCGAATGGACGGGGCGCCATCGAGCAACGTGAGCAGTTCCGCGGCGACCGGTTTTGGATTGACTGCGCTTTGCGTTGGGGCGGAGCATGGATGGGTGTCGCGCGAACAAGTCCGTAGCCGCGTGCTAACCACTTTGCGTTATCTATGGGCGCATTCTTTCCACGATCACGGCTGGTTTCTGCATTTTGTGGACGCAAGGACCGGATCGCGCAAGCTGGATTCCGAAATTTCGAGTGTCGATACGGCTTTGCTGCTGGCGGGCGTGTTGACGGCGCAAGGCTACTTCTCGACCGACCGGGAAATTCATTTGCTGGCCCGACAGATCTTCGAGCGCGTCGACTTCGTCTGGATGCTAAATGGCAGTCCCTATTTGCTTGCGCATGGCGTTCAGCCTGGCTCGGGATTTCTCAAGACTCGTTGGGATTATTACAGCGAAGCTTCGATTCTCTATTTGCTCGCGATCGGATCCCCTCGCAACTCGATCACGGCTGAAAGCTGGTATAGCTGGGTCCGGCCGGAAGTTCATTATGAGAAATGGAAATTCATCAGTAGCGGCCCGCTTTTCACGCATCAGTTCTCGCATGCCTGGGTGAACTTCCGTCACCAGATGGATAGCAACGGCACCGACTATTTCGCGAACTCGCAGATGGCCACCTACGCTCACCGAGACTTCTGCATCAGCCTGCAATCCAGATACGCCGATTATGGGCCGAACATGTGGGGTATCACGGTATCGGACAGCGCCGCCGGTTATGTGAATTGGGGCGGACCACCAAACTTGGGTCCGATTGATGGGACGCTGGTACCCTGTGCCGCCGCTGGGTCTCTCATGTTTACGCCCGACATCTGCCTTCCTGTGCTGCGCGAGATGTACAAGGTTTATGGCGATAAAATTTATCAGCGCTACGGATTTACCGATGCGTTCAATCCGAACTGGAAAGACCAGAAACTCTGGGTGAATCAGGACGTAATTGGGATCGATGTCGGAATTACTCTGGTGAGCATCGAAAACCTGATGAGCGGTAACGTTTGGCGCTGGTTCATGCTTAATCCCTACATCCAGACCGCGATGGAACGAGTCGGTTTCCGAATTGCTACGCCGGGCATTAGGATCAAGGAAACTCGAAGCGGAGCGGGGCGAGCGTGATGGGGTAGTACGCACGTCCAACCGAAGGCAGCCTTAGTAGATGACGGTTCACGGCTCTTGTGGGGCTATTGTCGCGTCGCCTCCGAAGGCCCAGGATCGGTGCAGCTCAACCCTCCCTCAGCGCAATCATAGGGTCGATTGCGGCCGCCTTCCGCGCCGGGTTTGCCGTAGCCAGCATCGCAACAACCAACAGAAGCGCGATCGAGCCTGCCAGCGTGAGCGGATCTCGTGCCGATACTCCGAACAGCAGCGAAGAAAGCAATCGTGTTGTAACCGTTGCCGCGAGCGCCCCAGTGGCCGCGCCGCTAAGCGCCCATTGCGCCGCTTCGCCGAGCATCGACCACGCGATTCTCAACGGCGTAGCCCCGAGTGACATGCGAATCCCAATCTCTTGCGTGCGCTGCGCAACCAAAAAGGATACGGTCCCGTAAAGTCCAACTGCCGCCAGCAACACGCCGACCGCAGCAAATAAAACCAGCAACACAGCGTCGAATCTGGGCTGCTCTGTCATTTCACTTAGGCGTCTCCGCATGCTCTTGAACTCGACCGGCAGCGACCCATCGAGCGCCGCTATCCTCCGCCTGACCAATTCCGTCAAGGTCGCATCCCGAATCGCGCTCCGCAGCAGGATACTTAACGTGAGTTGCGCCACAGGACCGGTTGAATGCAAATACGTGTCGTCTGGAATACGCGATCGCAAGACATAATATTCCGGATCATCGCGCGGGGCCAGCCCTGCGTTCTTGACATCCGCGGCGATGCCGACCACTCTCTTCCATGCTCCATCCGGCCCGAATCTGAGATGCTGGCCAACCGCATCTTGGCCCGGAAATAAGCGTCGGGCAAGTGACCGGCTCACAATAACCAAGTCGTCTCCCGGTCGTCTGTCTTCTTCTGTGAACGCACTTCCTTCCAGCACCGGAATCCGCAGAGCCGTAAAGTAACCAGGATTCACATAGCGCCACGCAACCATCCCGCCCGTACCAGTCCCATGTTGCGGGTGTCCTTTGACTTCGATTGCGAAAAGAGGCCGCGCACGCTCCCAACCGCCTGGTGGCAGTGAGTCGCTCAGACCTATGACGCGCACCCCAGGTATCCATCCGATCTGCTGTTCCACTAAATTGAAGAATGCAATCCGTTCCTCCGGTTTTGTGTACCTGCTCACCGGCAAAATCAGTTGGGCCGTAAGCACGCGTTCGGCGTGCATCCCAAGCGGCTGCGATTCCAGATTCCAGAGACTCCGAACCAGCAGCCCTGCCGAAGCCAGCAATACAGTCGAGATGGCGATTTGGCCCGCTACTAACAGGTTTTTCAGCCGGGCCGAGCTCTTTGGCGCGGTGCTTCGAGAGCTGCCGAGCGCCTCGGTTCGAGGTTTTTGCATTGCTGGCGCAAGCCCAAACAGTAATCCGGAGAAAATAGACGCGCCGAGCGAAAACGCGAGCACTCGACTGTCCAAGGACGCATTAGCCAGATGTGGAACGCCATGCGGCGCCATCGCGATCAGAACTCGCAAGAGAGCCGCTGCCAATCCGCACCCCAATACTCCCCCCGCCAACGCCAACGGCAGGCTTTCGACAATCATCTGCCGCATCAACCTCGCACGACTCACGCCCAATGCCTCTCGAATCGCCAGCTCTCTTTGACGGCCGGCGCTCCGCGCAAGCAGCAGGTTTGCAACATTTGCGCAGGAAATCAGCATCACCGCCATCACTGAACCAAACAAGGTCCACGAAGCCGTTTTTGCGCCCTGCATTTCGCGATCACGTAGCGAGCGAACCCGAAACTGTACCTCCTTGCGAAATGGAGCCGGTACATAAGATAGGATTCGCGCGAAGGCAGGTGCAAGCTGCGAACGTGCTTGTTTGAGAGTGACGCCGTCCTTCAACTGGCCGTAGGCCCACAGTACGCGCGTCGCACCATGCTGCCAGCCGGCATCGAGTACGATCTGCGGGATCAAGAGATCCGATTGCTCTAGCGTCGGCAATTCAAAGGACGCCGGCAGAACGCCCGCGATCCGCGCGGGTGTGCCGTCGAGCGATAGCGTCTTCCCCGCGACCCTCGTATCGCCCCCAAACCGGCTCTGCCACAACCGGTAGCTGAGCATCACTTTGCGCGGCGCATTCGGCTGTCCATCCTCTTTACTGAAACTCTCGCCAAGAATCGGCTTGATCCCAAACACGTGCAGAAAGTTCGATTCGACCTCTGCGCAGCGTTGGCGCGCCGGAGCCCGGTCCGTAATATCGCAATCGTTGACACCGCTCCAACTGGTAAGCGATTGGAACGGACCTTTTTCTTCAAGGAGATCCTTGTAATCGGCAGCGAAAAGAAATTCGTCATCGCCCACCACCTTGGCGATCATCCCCAGCGAAACCAGCCGGTTCGCGTTATGGTAGGGAAGACTGCGGAAGAGGACCCGATCGACCACGCTAAATACGGCCGTAGTGGCTCCCACGCCCAACGCAATCGCGACGAGCGCTGTAAGCATGAAGCCGGGCGACCGCCGGTAACTCCTCAACGCGAACCAAACATCGTCAGCAATGCTCTCGAACCAAGTGCGCAGCTGCATGGTCACCTTCTGTATAGAGTAGGATACTACATAGACACTTAGGCCGGAGATGAGTGGGAAGCCTAGATCGCTGTTCAAATCGCTCTTCCGTCCATTGTGCAAATCTCATCAATAGCGGAAAGATTAGCCAAAGGTCTACAATTTGAATGTCAGGCCAAGTATAGATGCTCGTTCAATTCCCGCCCTCCAATCCCGAAGTAGATTTGAATACGACGTATGACGCTGTCGTGGTCGGTTCCGGCGCCGCTGGAGGAATGGCGGCCTACGTTCTCACTTCGCACGGCTTAAAAGTGCTTCTGCTCGAGGCCGGGAAATATCAGGACACGAGCAAGATTCTTCATTCAATGGAATGGCCATACGATCACCCGCGGCGGGGTCAGATGCCGCCCGATTATCATGCGCTGACAGCCGCCGAGTACAAGTTTCGTTCACTTCCGTATGCTGAAAACTCGCCCTACAAGAAGGTTACTTCTTACGTCCAGGGGTGGAGTGGGACGGATTACAGCAAGACGTTGGTTGTTGACGAAAAGGCGAACCCCTACACCGGCACAAAGTACGCTTGGGTGCGCTCGCGCGTGGTTGGCGGGAAGACCAATATCTGGGGGCGCCTTGCGCTGCGGCTTTCCGATTATGACTTCAAGGCGAAAGATCACGATGGCTATGGCGAGAATTGGCCCATTTCTTACGCCGATGTCGAGCCCTATTACGACAAAGTTGACGATTATCTTGGGGTCTCCGGGTTTCCAGAAGGCCTGCCTTGGCTGCCCGACGGCAAGTTTCAACGGCCTATCAGGTTGACTTATGCCGAGCTGCACATGCGCAATACGCTCAAAGGCATGGATCGAGTGCTGACACCGTACCGCGCCGGAGTTACTACTGATGGTTTGAAGCACAACAAATATCGAAGCCGCTGTTACGGCCGTGGTGCTTGCAATCGCCACGTCGGTGGATGCGATATTCACGCGGCTTTCGATTCGCCGACAGGATTGATCCGCCCGGCCTATGACACAGGCAACCTGACGATGCGGACCAATGCGACTGTCCATGAAGTCACGGTCGACAAAGACACTGGCAAAGCGACGGGGGTGGCCTTCATCGACAGCGAAACCCGCAAGAGCTATCAGGTAAAGGCGAAAACCGTTTTGTTGGCCGCTTCTACGCTCGAATCTGCCCGCTTGATCTTGCTCTCGAAGTCAACCACCTATCCCAACGGAATTGGAAATTCCAGCGGCCACGCAGGTCACAACTTCTGTGAGCATGTGATGGGGCCGTCTGTCGCCGGTTTTATGCCCGATCTGGTCGGCAAAGCCCGTACCCTCGATGATGGGAAGCCGGGCGGCTTTTATATCCCGCGTTACCAGAATCTCGACAAAAAAAGCAAGTCCGATTTTTTGCGAGGTTACGGTTTCGAAGGTGGGAGTGGCTGCGGCATGGTCCCTGGCAGCGCCTACGACACGCCTGGCTTCGGAGAAGAATACAAGAAGAACGCGCGCCGCATGGCCGGAGCTACCATTGACATCGGCGGCTTCGGTGAAGTCCTGGCACGCTATGAGAACCAGGTCGAGATTGATCCCAATATGAAAGATGCCTGGGGTATTCCGGTGCTTCGCTTCAATTACAAATTTGGCGAGAACGAGCGCAAGATGTGCCAGGACATGGCGCGCACTGGACGCGAGATGTTCGAAGCTGCTAAATTTGAAATTCTTTCGTCCTCGAGCAAAATGCTGACGGAAGGCTGGTCCATTCATGAAATGGGAACGGCTCGAATGGGCAACGATCCCAAAACCTCCGTAGTGAACCAATTTCAGCAGTTCCACGATGTAAAAAATTTATTTGTTGTCGACGGCAGTACGCACGTGAATGCGTCGTGCCAGAACCCAACCTGGACCATCATGGCTCTTTGCTGGCGTTCCTGCGATCATCTGGCAGATCAGCTTCAGAAGGGAGAAATTTAATGAGTTCGGATTTCAACCGGCGCGATTTGCTCAAGCTGCTTTCGGCTGCTACGTTTTCAGTGCCGCTTGCGCTGTGTGCTCCTGAACCCGGCGCTCCGCTCTTCTTCACTAAAGACGAATTTCTCTTGCTCGATACTCTAACCGAGCTCGTCATCCCCGCCGACGACCACTCACCGGGTGCTCACAGGGCCGGTGTCGCCGCCTACATCGACAAGAGCGTTGCCGAAGCCTTTATGCCGGAAGACAAAACCTCCTGGCAGAAGGGCCTTGCCTCAGTGAATGACTTTTCTCAATCCACGCACGGTAAACCCTTCATGCAGGCCACGAAAGAACAGCAGATTGAGATTTTGAAAAAAATGTCAACCAGCGAGGACGCCAAGCAATCCGACAAGGGCGAGGCAGAAGGCGATAGCGGTAAGAGGGGAGCCGCCCGGCCCAAGCAGTTCTTTGAACAACTGAAGGACACGACCGCCGCCGTATACTATTCGTCTTCCATTGGCATTCACCAGGAGATCGAATATAAGGGCAACGTGATACTCGAGCAGTTCGTCGGCTATATGCCCGACGCTGCGCTTCCACCGGCCAGTTCGCTATCGGCTGCTTGATCAATCGGTGCTGCGGGGGCGGTGACAAAGTGTCAAAAAAATCTATCTCCCGCTGAATGAGTCGTTTCTGACTCTGTATTCCGGCCGCCCGTGAGCTACTGCGAGGGACCCTAGGTCCGGCAATACCAAAAAGTTGCCGGTTCAAGGAGACCCGACTCTTGAGTGTAGTTCTTGCTTACAAAAACTTTGCAGCCAACCGCAATATCAGCCATATCGGTCTTGGCGTCGCCGCTATCAATACTGCTAAGGTGCTTCGGCGAGAAGGGATCAAGGCCGATGTTTGGCCCATTCTCAGCGCTGCCGACCTTCGGCTGAAACTGAAACAGTCGGCCGCCGAGCACGTGATCATTTCAGCGCCCTGGATCCCAACTGTTGAGTTGCAGGCGCTTTCAAGCGAGTTTCCCGACACGCATTTCGCGATAAATTGCCACTCTAATGTCGGCTTCTTGCAGGCAGACCGCAACGGCGTAAAGCTCGTGCGCGAAACGATGGAACTGGAGCTCGGAACCTCGAATGTGCATTTGGCGGGCAACAGCCGACGGTTTTGCCACTGGGTGAGCTCGGCCTTCGGCTCTCCCTGCGCTTACCTTCCGAACCTGTACTGGTTGCATGAGCATGCTGCGCGGCAACTGCCATGGACCGCCGGCACGCTGCGCATTGGCGTGTTCGGGGCGACACGGCCGCTCAAGAATTTGATGAGCGCAGCTGGCGCGGCCCTAGAAATTGCTCGCCACCTGCGCGCGCCCCTGGAACTCTGGCTTTCCGGTGGGCGCACAGAGGGGGGCGGCGAGACGGTCCTGGGAGCAGTGAGAGAGATGCTGAACGGCCTTCCGGGCGTCACTCTGAATCTAAATGGCTGGCAGTCCTGGCCTAACTTCCGCAAGACGATCGCGCACATGCATCTTCTGCTGCAGCCGAGCTACACCGAATCCTTCAACATGGTTACCGCCGATGGCGTAGCTGAAGGCGTGCCCTCGGTTGTATCCGAAGCGATCGATTGGGCGCCAGAGGATTGGAAGGCAAACGTCGATGACGTGCTCGAGATCGCGCGGGTGGGCCGCAGACTACTGCAGGACGGTCGCGCTGCCGATGAGGGCAGGACCGCTCTCGCGAGCTACGTGGCTGATGGCTTGAACGCTTATCAAAAGTATTTCGCTATTCGATAAGCATGCAGTCACCGTACGAGAAGAACCTGTAGCGGTTTCGCACCGCGTGTTTGTAGGCCGCGAGCGTAAGTTCGCGGCCCGCGAAAGCTGCCACCAGCATCAACAAGCTCGATTCGGGCAAATGAAAATTCGTGAGCAGCGCGCCGGCTCCTCGAAAATGAAAGCCCGGATAAATGAACAGATTGGTTTCGCCCCGTTGAGCCTGTAACCCGCCGCGCAGAAGGGCAGTTTCCACGGCGCGGACGCTCGTCGTTCCGGCGCACAACAGCCGCTCGGCGCGACACATCATCTCGCAATCCGCTTCTTTTAGCTCGAAACATTCTTCGTGCAATTCGATTTCAGAAACACTCCGGCTGCGCAAAGGCGCAAAAGTACCCAATCCCACGTGCAATGTGACATGCGCAATCTCGGTACCGGTTACGCGGCAGGCATGCAGCATCTCGGGAGTGAAATGCAGCCCGGCTGTGGGAGCCGCAACGGAACCTGTATTCCGTGCAAACACAGTTTGGTAGCGGTCTCGATCTTTCGCGTTTGGTTTGCGGTGGATGTAGGGCGGCAGCGGTGTCTCGCCGATCTCTTCCAGCAGATTCCTCACAGGCCCTTCCGCCTCGAAGCGAAATACGCGTTCACCGAAATCATCTTGCGACAGAACTTCCGCTGTAAGCCCCTTTTCGAAAATGATGCGATCGCCTTTACGCGCGCGCTTGCCTGGCTTGACCAGCGCCTTCCAGTTCGTCTCTTCTTTATCAAGTGGCCGAAGGAGAAACACTTCGACAGCGGCTCCGCCCTGATGATTGCGCCGGCCATTTAGGCGGGCAGGGAAGACCCGCGTGTCGTTTAATACGAGACAGTCGCCAGGACGCAAGTAGGAACTGAAATTCCGAAATTCATCATCGCGGAACGAATTTGTCCGGCGCGATACAACCAGCATCCGCGAGGCGCCTCGCTCAAGGGGCGGCTCCTGCGCGATTAGCTCTTCCGGCAACTCATAATAGAAATCAGAAACTTGCAAACTCTTATTTTAGGAATCGAGAGTTCGTGCGACGAAACCGCTGCCGGTGTTGTCGCGAGTGGTGGTGACATTCGCTCGAGTATAGTTGCCTCACAGCTATCTACTCACGCGCAATATGGGGGCGTAGTCCCCGAACTGGCATCGCGGGAACACTTACGCGCCATTGTTCCCGTGGTTCGACAGGCGCTCACTGAAGCGGAGATTGTATTGGAAGATCTGAACGCGATCGCTGTAACAGCGGGTCCTGGCCTAGTCGGCTCGCTACTGGTCGGCATTACATACGCCAAGGCGCTCTGCTACACGCGCAACATCCCCTTGATAGCGGTCAACCATGTCGAAGGGCACATTCATTCGGTCTTGCTCGAGCATCCCGAGGTGCGCTTTCCCGCTCTGGCGCTCGTGGTCAGCGGCGGACACACGCATTTGTTCGTTGCGCCGGAGATAGGTCAATACAGGCTGCTTGGCAAAACCAGAGACGACGCGGCCGGCGAGGCATACGACAAAGTAGCAAAGCTGCTTGGCTATGGTTATCCAGGCGGCCCGGTGATTGATAAACTCGCTCCATTCGGCAATCCGCGTGCGGTCCACTTTACGCTCGCCAAGATGAAGGGCAACGAGCTTGATTTCAGTTTCAGCGGGTTAAAAACAGCCGTCCTGCGCTGGGCCGAACAGCGCAATTTGACAGAAGAGATCGCGCGCCGCAGAAGTTTGAAAAACCCCACGCTCGCCGAGTTACACGAAGCAACTCCGCAGCCAACTCTCGACCTCCTTGCTAGCTTTCAAAGCACAGTTATCCGCGAATTGCTTCGGCGCGCCGTCGTCGCGGCAGAGCAGATCGGCGCCGAATCGATCCTCGTGGCGGGAGGCGTTGCCTCCAATGCAGGTTTGCGCGAAGCAGCTTCAAAGGCGAATGGCTTCCGGTTTTATTTCCCATCCGCGGCGTTGTCGACCGATAACGCTGCTATGATCGCGGCTGCCGCATTCCCGAAGTTGGAGCGGCATGAGTTCGCCGGCTTCGATTTGAAAGCCCAGGCTGGCCTGGCACTGGCTTGACCATGGCCTCACCTCCCGCGAAACGCAGAGTGTATCGGTTCGGCAGGTTCGAGGTCGATTGCTATGCGGGCGCGGTGCGCGGGAGCGGCATTCGAATCAGAGTTCAGGATCAGCCGCTGAAACTGCCGGTGGCGCTTCTGGAAAGTCCCGGCGAGTCGATTGCGCGAGAGGAACTTCACCAAAGGCTTTGGCCCGGCGAAACATTCGTCGACTTCGAACACGGGCCCAACGCGGCAATAACTGAGGGTTCCGTCGCGTTCGACTTTGTAGATGCCGATTGCGCTGGCCAGTTGTGGGCCGATGTTGAAGTGTACAGCGTAAGTGCCTTGTACCACCTTCGATGACCGGAGCAGCAAATGCTTCGAACCCGCAGCGCATGGGCCAAGTCAAAGCAAGAGAGCGATATCCGAGTGGACCACACGCACCGAAGCAATAGCTCGGCTGGATGTTAGCTTGGGAGCATGGGTCCTCAAGCTCCTGGCGAGCAACCGAAACTGCCGATTCCCGGCGTTCAGAACATCATCGCGGTCGGGTCGGGGAAAGGCGGCGTTGGCAAAAGTACCGTCGCGGTAAATTTGGCGATCACCTTTGCGAAACTCGGTTATAAAACCGGTCTGCTCGATGCCGATGTCTACGGGCCCAACGTACCGCTGATGATGGGCGTCAGCGAAACGCCTCACGCGCTCGGGCAGCGAATTCAGCCACTGGAAGCTCACGGCGTACGGCTGATGTCGATGGCTCTCTTGAATCCGGGCGATAAGCCGCTCGTCTGGCGCGGACCGATGCTGAACAGCGTAATCCAACAATTCCTACGCAACGTCGATTGGGGCGAGTTGGATTATCTTGTGATCGATCTACCACCTGGTACTGGTGATGTGCAGCTTACGTTAATTCAGACCACGCCGCTAACGGGCGCAGTGGTTGTGACCACGCCTTCGGACGTTGCGCTCGAAGATGCGCGCAAAGCAGTCAACATGTTCGAGCAAGTACGCGAGCAGGTTCTCGGGATTGTCGAGAACATGAGTTACCTGGAGCACAACGGCGAAAAGCTTTACGTTTTTGGAAAAGGTGGTGGTGCAAGAACGGCGGAGCGGATGAAAGTGCCGCTGCTGGCTGAGATTCCGCTTGATCCAAGGACGCGCGAGATGGGCGACCGCGGTCAACCCATCGCAACACTGCGCGAACAAAACATGCAAGTGGAAGTGTTCGAAAAGCTAGCGCACAAGGTGATCGAGAAAGCCGAAGCAGCCAAGCAGCGAACGCGACCGACGATTACCATCGCCGATTAGTCCGCGCTCCGGTCGACCTGGAGCTTAGAGCCAGTGCTCCATTCGGTGAACGGCCGGATGGGTGTGACGATATTGTCCCGCTCACGCCAGCTCCCGCGCAGGTAATCGCGGTTCATGGCCGCGATCACTTCAAGCGCTATCTCTTTCGGACAAACGCCGGTGCATTCGCCGATGTTCGTACAGCCGCCGAAACCTTCCGCGTTCATCTGGGTCACCATGCGGATCGCGCGCAAGTCCTGCTCCGGTTTGCCCTGCGGCAGAATCCCTAAGTGCGCTATTTTGGCGCCCGTGAACAAAGCGGCAGAAGCGTTTGGGCACGCCGCTACGCAAGCGCCGCAACCGATACAAGCGGCAGCATCCATCGCGCGGTCGGCGCGTTCCTTTGCCACGGGAATAGCATTTCCGTCGGGCGCGCTGCCGGTCGAAACTGAAATGTAGCCGCCAGAAGCAATGATGCGGTCAAAGGAGCGCCGATCGACCACTAGGTCCTTGATCAACGGAAAAGAGCGTGCGCGCCACGGCTCGAGGGTTAGCTCTTGGCCATCTTTGAAGTGGCGCATGGTCAACTGGCAAACCGTGGTTGCGGGCAGCGGGCCATGGGCAATGCCGTTTATCATGAACCCGCAGGAACCGCAGATTCCTTCACGGCAGTCGTGCTCGAACGCAATCGGCTCCTCGCCGCGCTCGACCAAACGGTCATTGAGCACGTCAAGACATTCCAATATCGACATGTCGGGATTCACATCATCCATCGCGTATGCGACGAACCGGCCGACAGCTTTCCGCCCGCTCTGCCGCCACACCTTCAGCGTGACTCGCACTTACTTGTAGCTCCTCTGGCTCGGATGAACGTATTCGAATTCCAGCGGTTCCTTGAAGAGCTCGGGATCGTTGCCGTATCCGCGGTAGCCCCACGCCGCGACATATGAGTAATTTTCGTCATCGCGTTGCGCTTCGCCCTCTTCGGTTTGATACTCTTCGCGGAAATGGCCGCCCGCCGATTCATTCCGCTCAAGGGCATCGATGCACATCAACTCGGCCAGCTCAAAGAAATCGGCGACACGTCCGGCCTTCTCCAGACTTTGATTGAGGTCATCCTCAGTGCCGAGAACTTTTACGTTCTGCCAGTACTCTTCACGCAGCCCGCGAATCTGTTGGATAGCGGTTTCAAGGCCGTTCGCGTTGCGCGACATACCGCAGTAATCCCAGACAATTTTCCCAAGCTGGCGATGAAAAGAATCCACCGTTCTCTTGCCGTTAATCGACAAGAGTTTTTGGATCATCTGTTGCACGCAGGCAACCGCGTTGCGAATTTCGGGATCGGCGGCGTCGAGCTTCGGCAATTTAGTGGTGGCAAGATAATCGCCGACCGTGTACGGCACAATGAAATAGCCATCGGAAAGGCCCTGCATCAGTGCACTGGCTCCCAACCGGTTGGCGCCGTGATCCGAGAAATTTGCTTCGCCAACGACAAACAGCCCGGGAATGGTGCTCATCAGGTTGTAATCCACCCAGAGACCGCCCATCGTGTAATGGATGGCAGGATAGATACGCATTGGGACTTTGTAAGGGTCTTCATCGGTGATTCGCTCATACATATCGAAGAGGTTGCCGTAACGCTCTTCGACTGTTTTGCGCCCGAGGCGTTTGATCGAATCGGCAAAATCGAGGTAGACGCCGAGCCCGGTCTGGCCGACTCCGCGCCCTTCATCGCACACGAATTTTGCATTGCGGGAAGCAACGTCGCGCGGAACCAAGTTGCCAAAACTCGGATAGCGGCGCTCCAGATAATAGTCGCGGTCCGCTTCAGGAATTTGGTCGGGCCGGCGCGTGTCGCCTTTTTTCGACGGAACCCAAATGCGTCCGTCATTGCGTAGCGATTCGCTCATCAGCGTGAGCTTCGATTGATAATCACCGGAGACCGGTATGCAAGTCGGATGGATCTGCGTAAAACAGGGATTGGCGAAGAGCGCGCCGCGTTTGTGAGCGCGCCAACAAGCAGTGACGTTCGAACCTTTGGCGTTGGTGGATAAAAAGAAAACGTTGCCGTAGCCTCCGGTACCAAGAATCACGGCATCAGCGAGAAACGTATCGATTTCACCAGTGACGAGATTGCGAGTGACGATGCCGCGCGCCCTGCCGTCAATAACGATAAGATCGAGCATCTCGGTGCGCGCGTACATTTCGACGGAGCCGGCTTGTACCTGCCGCTCGAGGGCCTGGTAAGCGCCTAGAAGAAGCTGCTGCCCGGTCTGGCCGCGAGCGTAGAAGGTTCGCGAAACTTGCGCTCCGCCAAAGGAGCGATTGGCCAGCGTTCCACCGTATTCCCGGGCAAACGGAACGCCTTGCGCCACACATTGATCGATGATGTGCACGCTGATCTGCGCCAAACGGTAAACATTCGCTTCGCGCGCGCGGAAGTCGCCGCCTTTCACCGTGTCGTAAAAGAGACGATAGATGCTGTCGCCGTCGTTCTGATAATTTTTCGCCGCGTTAATGCCGCCCTGTGCCGCGATTGAGTGCGCGCGCCTGGGCGAATCCTGGAAACAGAGACATTTGACGTGATAGCCAAGTTCTCCGAGCGTGGCTGCGGCGGAGGCTCCAGCCAGGCCAGAACCAACAACGATTAGCGAATGGCGCCGCTTGTTGGCCGGATTCACCAGCTTCATGTCAAAGCGCGCTTTATCCCACTTCTCCTGAATCGGACCGGAAGGAATCCGTGCATTCAGTTCCATTTACTTGACTAGCCCCAACATCACACTCACCGGGATCGAAATGTACCCGACGGCAATAATGACGGCGAGCGCCGCGGCAGCTTTTTTCAAAACCGGCGTGTGCCTAGGGTGATTCATGCCAAGCGACTGGAACATGCTCCAGGCGCCGTGGCGAATGTGCAAAGCGAGAAGAATCATCGAGAAGATGTACCAAAGCGAGACGTACCAGACCTGAAAACCGGCGACTAAGTTGTGATACACGTCACCTTCGATGAAAGCCCCTCCCGGGTGAATGTAGCCTGCCGTGAGATGAAGAAGGTGATAGATGATGAACGCCAGCAGAATGGGACCGCTCCAGTACATTGTGCGCGAGGCGTAGGAAGAATTCGTGTTCTTGCGTTCCGCGTATCCGACCGGACGCGCGCTGGTTTTGCGCACGGCCAACTTAATGGACGACCAGATGTGCAGCGCGACGGCAAAAAGAAGCAGCACTCGTGCTGCCCAGAGCGCTTCGGGGAAACGCCGCAAAGCTGCTCCGTAGAAGTTCAGCTGTGCGGCGCCTTCGAAGACTTGCAGGTTACCAACCATGTGGAAAAAGACAAACAGAAAGAGAATTGCCCCCGTGACCGCCATAATCGCTTTTTGACCGTTGGTCGACTCCCAAAAAGCGAAACGGCGAATCTCACGCGTGCCGATTACAGTGGTGGCCATTTATTCCTGACTCAGAAGCTGCTTTGTGTAAGCTCGCGAGTTTACGCATGGCCTCTGAAAGACGTCTAGTGCAAGTTTCAGGGTATCGCAGGGTATATGGAAGAGCAGCTGATCAACGAGCGCGCAATTTACCGCCTTGGAAATCCTGCGTATGCAAAGTAAACTACGGATTCGGGATATTTTTTGGCTACAGAACCCAGAACGCTGACGCAAACCCTCCGCTATCCGGCTGAGGTCAGGCGCGTGGCCCAACTGGCAGAAAGCTCAGATTACTTCGAAGCTCAGCGATGGTTTGCGCGCGAACGCGCCTGGATCATAGAGCAGCATATCCAACTCTGCCGTATCCCAGCGCCCACATTCTTCGAGGCTGAGCGCGCGGAATGGTTTCGCGCCCAACTTAACGCGCTTGGTTGGCGGGCAAGGATCGACCGCGCCGGAAATGTTCTGGCCACTCTGGCCGAGAGCGTTGCTTCGCCCTCGCTTGTGGTCTCGGCTCACCTCGATACGGTCTTCGCACCAAGCCGTTCAGACGACATTTACATAGCTCCCGATGGCCGCCTGGTTGGTCCTGGCGTTTCGGATAACGGATCGGGACTGTCCGCGCTTTTGGCTGTGGCTCGGCTGCTCGCGGAAAATCCCGGCCTGCACGATTTAGCAGCCAGCATCCTGCTGGTGGCCAACGTTGGGGAAGAGGGCGAAGGCAATTTGAGCGGAATGCGCTATCTTTGCCGGACCGACGAAGCTGCAAGCAAAACGGAGCCGGGCCGGACTGCCGATTTGGGTCGCCCGGCGCCCGAGCTCGCGAAGATTGCCGCTTTTGTGGTGTTGGACGGACCTTCTACCGAGCATGTCACCGCGCAGGCCCTTGCCAGCCGACGGTTCGAGATTATCTTTTCCGGTCCAGGGGGCCACAGCTGGAACGACTACGGGACGCCGAATCCGGTGCACGCGGCAGGCGATCTGGTCAGCCATTTTGTGCAATCCGCCGAGATGCGCGCCGCTGCGGAGCGCAAAACCCGCTGTTCTTACAATTTCGGGATCTTAGAAGGCGGTACGAGTATCAACTCGATTCCGGCCACCGCTCGCGCCAAGCTGGACCTGCGCTCGGAGAGCCCCGCTATTCTCGACGACCTTACAAAATTGCTAAGCGCCTCGGTCGAACGCAGCCTCGAGCTCCAAAACCGTGCCTCCCGCGGTTCTCGTCTTTCGGCCAAAATCAAGGAATTAGGTTCGCGTCCAGGCGGCAAGCTGCCCGACAACTCGCGGCTGCTGCGGACGGTCCAATCGGTGGACGCTTATCTGAACATTCGCTCCTGGATCGACTGCGCTTCGACGGACGCGAACGTGCCACTGTCCCTGGGTTTGCCGGCCGTATCCATCGGAGCGGGCGGACAGGGCGGGGGAGCCCATACCTCCGCGGAATGGTACCAGCCGGAAGGTCGTGAGCTGGGCTTGAAGCGAATTCTGCTGTTGCTTGCCGCTACCAATACCGCATCTCCAGACGGAGAGCCCCCCGAAATCTCCCTGAAGGGATGACGGCCGGCAAAGCGCCCTCGCGCTGGCAGGCCGATCTTTCGCTGGCCATCGTGGCTTTGGTTTGGGGCGCAAAGTTCGTAGTGGTAAAACGCGCCCTCGCAGATATTTCGGCAGTTTACTTTCTGGCCCTTCGATTCGCCGTCGCAACGCTGTGCATGCTTTTGATCTTTTGGAAACCGCTTTCCAAATGTGGCCGGGCAGCTGTGGGCCGGGGCTTGTGGGGCGGCGCGCTGGCGGGTCTCTTCTTGTGGCTCGGGTACATGCTGCAGACCTTTGGCCTGAAGTATACGAGCGCTGGCAACTCCGGCTTCCTCACTGGCCTCTACATCGTACTCGTTCCTTTGATCAGCGCGTCTCTCTACCGGCGCTGGCCTCAGCCCCGGGAGCTAACAGGTATAGCCATCGCGACCGTGGGAATGGCCGTTATGACGCTGCCCGGTATCGGCCGACATTTCCATGTCAATCGCGGCGACCTCCTCACCATCGGCTGCGCCATAGCGTTTGCTTTTCAACTGCTGCTCCTCGGCTATTATTCGCAACGGGAAATTTTTCAGGCCGTCGCGCTCGGCCAGATCGCCTGCGCGGCTCTGCTTTCGGGCTGCTCGCTGCTTGCCGAACCTCCGCGCGCCGTTTGGAGCGGCTACCCTATCTTTGCGGTCGCCCTCACTGCGATATTTGCCACGGCGCTCGCATTCGCGCTGCAAACCTGGGCGCAAAAGTACACCACTGCGACCCGGACAGCTCTCATCTTCGCGCTCGAGCCTGTCTTTGCGCTGATCACTGCTGTTCTAGTGGGCCGCGAGCCGTTAACCGGCGCGGCAGTTGCTGGGGGAGCGCTCATCCTGGCTGGCATTCTGGCAGTAGAATTGAAACCCGGCAGCAAACTCTGACATCGGAGAAGAAGAAGCTTTCTTAGCCACTGTATTTTTCGGGCGAAACTAACGTTTTCTTTATACTGGGAGTTACAGCTTCGAAAGGGTGTTCTTACATGCCGCTCTCCAGATTTCTTAAGCAGCCGAAGCTGCTCAGCTTCGTGCTGCTGCTGTTCACGCTGGTCACCGGCATTGTAATAGGCACGATAATCAATACCGGAGTGAAGGCCGAGCGGCAAATGCCGACCTCGTCTGCGCCGGATGCCACGCCTCTCACGATTCCACAAGCCGTTCCCATTGCTAACGAGTTCACCAAGCTCACCAAGCGCGTCGAGCCCTCGGTGGTTTATATCGAGTCTGACTATTTGGCGAAGCCCGGCAAGCAAAGCGCCCGGCAAAAAGACGATCCCGATGAGGACAATGGTGGCGAGGCTACGCCCAAGGGACATGATCCGTCAGACATGTTCAAGCGCTTTTTCGGCAACGGTGAACCGCGTTCGTTCCGGACTGAAGGTACCGGCACAGGTTTCATCGTCGACCGCAAAGGTTATCTGATCACCAACTATCACGTGATCGAGAATGCCGACCGGATCAAAGTGCGTCTGGCGGGCGAGGACATCGACTATCGCGGGCACGTCATCGGCTATGACAAAGAGACAGACGTGGCGGTGCTCAAGATCGATCCCAGGCAGCCGCTGCTTCCAGTGGAGATCGGCAACTCTGATAGCGTGCAGGTTGGAGACTGGGTGATCGCCATTGGCTCTCCCTTCGGTCTCCAGGCTACCGTCACAGCGGGTATTATAAGCGCGCAGCGCACCAGCCGCGACCTGCCGGGAGCTGGGTCATTTCAGAACTTTCTGCAAACCGATGCTGCGATAAACCCCGGCAACAGCGGAGGACCTCTGCTGAACATTCGCGGCGAGGTGATCGGCGTAAACACGATGATCGCCACCCGCAGTGGCTCGTATGAGGGGATCGGTTTTGCTCTGCCTTCCAATCAGGCGGTAAAGGTCTACAACGATATCATTCGCGAGGGTCGAGTGGTGCGCGGCTCCCTGGGGGTAATGTGGTTGCGCAACGGGAGTCAATCGGACACGCTCCAGGCGTTTGGCCTCAATCATGGCGTGCTGGTCGAAACCGTGAACCCGGCAGGCCCTGCGGGAAAAGCGGGTATCAAACCGGACGACATTATCATCGCGATGAATGACGCTCCGGTAAAGGATGGAGAAGAGCTCGTCAGGAAAGTCGCCGATCTGCCGATTGGTTCTACCACACAGCTGACCGTCGACCGGAACGGGAAGCGAATAGACTTCAAGGTGGAAATTGCGGACCGCTCGGTAGTGTGGAAGGGTCAACCGCAGGTGGCCGAGGACCATCCTGAGTCCGCTTCCCCTCCGAAAGCGTTGAGCCCCGCTAAATTCGGAATCACGATCATGCGCCTGACCGAGAAGGAGCGCAAGGACCTTCAAATCGAGGATCGCAGCGGCGTAAAAGTGGTTTCTGTCGACCCGGGATCGTTTGCGGACGACATTAACATGGCAGAAGGCGACGTCATTCTTTCGATCAACCGCCAGCCCGTCTCCTCGCCGGAAGACGTGACAAAGGCACAATCAAACATGAAGGCTGGGCAACCGGTAGCTGTTCACATCGTCCGAAGCCGGGTCCCTGGTCAGCATTCGGATCCGCAGCGGCTTTATCTTTCGGGCCGTTTGCCCGAAGATTAAAGCTTTACCCGATTAACTGCGCCGCGCGCTTGGAGAAATAGGTCAGGATGAACTCCGCTCCGGCACGCCGAATGCAGGTGAGCGACTCGAGAATGGCGCGATCCAGATCCAGCCATCCGTTCTGGGCTGCCGCCACGATCATGCTGAACTCACCGCTCACCTGATAGGCCCCGATCGGGACATTGAAGCTCTGCCGGGCCGCATGGATGATGTCGAGATAGGCCATGGCGGGCTTCACCAGGATCATGTCCGCGCCTTCTTCCAGGTCGAGAGCGATCTCGCGCAGAGCTTCACGCCCGTTCGCGGGATCCATCTGGTAACTACGCCGGTCGCCGAACTGCGGAGTCGATTCGGCAGCCTCGCGGAAAGGACCGTAGAACACCGAAGCATATTTCGCAGCATACGAAAGAATAGGCGTGTTCAGGTGACCAGCCGCGTCGAGTGCGCCGCGAATAGCAGCTACGCGCCCATCCATCATGTCACTGGGAGCCACAATATCCGCGCCCGCCACCGCGTGTGAGACCGCCGTCTTCGCCAGCCACTCAAGCGTGGCGTCGTTATCCACATGGCCGTCCACATCGCCGTTTCTAATCAGTCCGCAATGGCCGTGGCTGGTGTACTCGCAGTTGCAGACATCCGTTATCACCAGCAGAGACGGGACTCCTCGCTTGAGCGCGCGTACCGCTCGTTGGGTAATTCCATCAGGAGCGTATGCTCCGCTAGCGAACTCGTCTTTCTCCTCGGGGATTCCAAACAGAATCACTCCGCCCAATCCGAGTGAGCGGCATTCCTCCGCTTCCCGGACAAGCTGGTCGATGGAAAGCTGAGCATTGCCTGGCATGGAACTGATCTCTTTGCGCACTCCTTCGCCCGCACAGACAAAGAGGGGCAGAATAAATTGCGATGGTCCCAGCTTCGTTTCTCGAACGAGCCGCCGGACTGGTTCGGAGTTGCGCAGCCGCCGCGAGCGATGAACCGGAAAGGGCATGAAGGTTTCTCTTTCAGTGTGGCAAACGGCCACTTGCAGCAGATGCGTGCTGCAAAATTGGTTGAATGGAGCGCAAAGCGGCGAAGCGGTGGATCGTCAGAGGTTCGGTGCAGGGCGTGGGATTCCGGTTTTTTGTGCAGGCCAAGGCCGCTACTCTTGGCTTAAGCGGCTGGGCCCGCAATCTCGATGACGGCAACGTAGAAGTGTACGCAGCCGGCCCGGCAGCGCGCTTGTCAGATCTGGCTGCAGCGCTGCATACCGGCCCGCGCATGGCCGACGTGCGCGGAGTCGAGGAGCGGGAGGAAGCGGTTGAGAATTTAAATGGATTTTCGATTCGCTAAATCCCGGACAGCTCCCCGATCGCTTCGTTCACCACCTGATTCATCTCTGCCAGGCACTGCTCGACTACCTGCTCTTCGCGTTGAGCCAGACCCCAATTCTTGCTGTCGACCGCTTCACGCACGCCGGGAATCGTCTTCACACCGTAACCGGTATAAAAACCGGGCGCGTAGATCTGATGCTTGTACCAAGGCCTGTTCGGCAGCCCTTCGGGACGTGTCAGAACACGTTCCGTTCGCATCAGATCCTGATTCAGGTTGTTGGTCCGGCTCGTATCGAGCGAAGCCTTCTTCATCGCTCCTTCGAGCAGCGCGTCGTAACGCTCTCCGTTCTGCTTTAGCGCATTTACCTGCTCATGCAAACCACCGAGATTAATCTCCTGCCCTTCTTTCTGCGCTTGCTTCTCGATGTCATCCAGATAGCCGTCCACGGTGTTTGCAAACCGCACAAACTCAAACGGCAAGATGGATGCATCGGCTAAGCGCAGCAGAGCCGTGGCAGTGTACTGAGCAAGCGCCTGTCCATCGGCAAACGCGCTGTCGGAAAAATGCGTGTACCAGTAAATCGAATCGTAAACCGAGTGGTAAATACCGCTTTTCGCCTGACCGCCAAAACCTTCGTTCAGGCTCGCTATGCCTAGATAATCCAGGAAAGCGACATAATCCGAACCTGCCCCGAGCGCGCCGATCTGGAACGGCCTTTCCGCCTTTGTAGGCGGGGCCTCGTCCTCTTCGCCGGAGCCGGCGGGGTGATGGATGTTGGCATCGAGCAGAGTACCACTGCTGCCTGGTTGAGGCACCGCCGAAGCAACTTCAGCCGCAAACGATTCCAGTGTGTGCGACCCGCTGATATGAATCCAACCCTTTCCGCTATTGTCCGAATTCAAATATGCGACTGCCCTTTCTTTGAGTTCTATCTGATGCTTCTCGGCCCACTCCGTCGAGCCAAGCAAGCCGAACTCTTCGCCGTCCCAAAAACCGATTTTGATCGTCCGCCTCGGCCTCCACCCCTGCTTCTTCAGGGTGGCCAAAGCCCGCGCCGCTTCGAGAAGCGCAATCGCTCCGGAAACTGGATCGTCCGCTCCGTTGACCCAGGCATCATGATGGTTGCCCGCCATCACCCATCGGTCGGGCGATTCGGTCCCCGGGATGGTTGCGATCACGTCATAGAGCGGCTTGGTTGTCCAGTCATAGTCGGTCTTGATGTGTACCTCTGTCGCACCCGGACCTGCGTGGTACGTGATGGCCAACGAGCCTCTCCAGTCGCGCGGCACCACCGGACCCGTTAGCTGTTCGAGCATGGGTTGCGCATCTCCATACGAGAGAGGCATCACTGGAATCTTCACCAGCGTTTTTGCTTCGGAGATTGGCAACCGCTTGGAGCCCTGCTCGGAAGCCCATCCTGGCGAAAGCGGGTCCCCCGGATACAAAGGCATGTCCAAAACACTGCCACGCTGCACGCCTTGCGAGGGACGCATCGGGCCTTTCACGTAGACATCGTCCTCGAAAAATCCGTCTTCATGGGGGTCCGAGTAAATCAGGCAGGCGATTGCGCCGTGTTCCGCGGCTAATTTTGGCTTGATGCCTCGCCAGCTCTTGCCGTATCGAGTGAGCACGACTTTTCCTTTGACACTGATGCCTTGTTTCTCGAGCCAGTCGTAATCGTCCGGCACGCCGAAATTCGCGTAAACGACTTCGCCTGTTACATCGCCGCTCGCCGCGTACGCGTTGTATGTGGGTAACTGGTGGGCGTCACCGCTAGCGGGATCTTGTGAAATGACAGGTTCTTTGAGCTGAGCGACGTAATGCCTGGGACCAATCACCTCAACCTGGCGCACCGTTGGGAATGGCATGAGGGCTTCGAACTGTTCGACCTGCGTCTCAACCCCCCAATCCCGAAGCATTCCCGCTAGGTACTGAGCGACCGCCTTCGATCTGGGTGAGCCTGCGTTATGCGGCTCCCCGGCCATGAAATCGAGATAGCTTCGCAGCCGTTCCCGATCAGGAACAGCCTGCGCCTGCCGCTCGATCCTGGTCTCGCCGGGAACTTCTTTGAGAAGAAAGCCCCGCATGTTGACATTCTGCGCCTGTGTGCACAACGGCATCACGGCGGAGAGAATCAGCGCCAGTAGAGGTCTCATTAAAGGACTTATTCTAGCTTTGACACTGCGGAAAATGGTCGCTGACGCGCGACGCTCGCAATCGAGCATGCGGAGTAAACCGGAGCGCTTTCCTATACTGCGGCCGTTCGCATTGGCTCCGGCTCTTCCAGCTGCTGCACGTTGTTATTGAAGCTGTACCCAAAGCCGCGCACGGATCGAATCAGGAAGGGATTGGCGGGATCGGCTTCGATTTTCTGCCGGAGCCGCAGAATGTAGACGTCGACTGTGCGGTCGGTTACCGCTCGATCATGTCCCCACACGGCATCGAGCAGCTGCTCGCGGCTGAACACAACTCCAGGCCGGCTCATCACGAATTCGAGCAAGCGAAACTCGGTGGCAGTTAGGGTAAGCAGCGCTCCGTCCAGCCGCGCTTCGCAACTGCTCCGGTCGAGTTCGAGCGAGGCAGCCTTCAAGACTCTGTTCGCGTTGGCTTGGCCGCGGAACTGTATTTTCACTCGCGCGATCAGCTCACGCACAAAGAACGGCTTGACAATGTAATCGTTGGCTCCGAGTTCAAGACCGACAATACGATCGGTTTCGGAAGCGCGCGCCGTCAGGAAAATAACCGGGATGTGCGCTAATTCAGGATGCTGGCGAATGCTCTTGCAGATGTCCAGTCCATCTGAATCTGGCAGCATGATATCGAGGAGCAGCAGATCGGGCCGTTCACGTCGGCACAAATCCAGGACCCCGCGTCCGGTTTGCGCGCCGACAACCGAAAACCCTTCCTTTTCCAGGTTGTATTTCACCAGGGCATAAAGATCTGTGTCGTCTTCGATTAGCGCAATTTTTCGCATATATCAGCCTAAAGAAGAGAGTAACCGAACAGTCATTACAAACGCGTTACAGCTAGATGAATTGCCTTTGAATTCAGACGCGTCAATTTGACGTAAGCTGAGTCGAGAGGCGGTGCGAGATGAATAAGTATGAACAGCAAGCCGCCCGTGAGCGCGGAACGTCTCTTCGAAATTCAATGACGCTGTGGAGCGCCGGGGCCGCGCTGGTGGTGGTTGTGCTTTTGATCTTAGGGCTGAGCATCTCAGCGCCTTCTGACTTTTTCAAACGAGGCGCCATTGCGGCCGCCATCCTGCTACTGGTTTTGAGGCTAATAACTCGCCGGCTGCGGGGCCGTCCCAGCCGTGCGGCAGAGCCCGATCCTCAGTCCACCTTAAAACTTGACTAGACAGGTTCGCTTGCTAGGATGAGAAATCCATGAAAGGCATCGTTCTGGCTGGCGGAACCGGCAGCCGCCTTCTCCCTTTAACTAAGATCACCAATAAACATCTCTTGCCCATCTACGACAAGCCGATGATTTACTACCCGATCGAAACGCTTGTGGAAGCCGGCATTCGGGATTTGCTGGTCGTGACGGGGGGGCGGAATGCAGGTGATTTTCTGCGTCTGCTTGGAAACGGCAAAGAGTTCGGTCTCAAGCACATCAATTATGCCTATCAGGAGGGCGAAGGAGGTATCGCTGAGGCGCTGGCTTTAGCGGAATTTTTCGCTGAAAAGAGCAAAGTCTGCGTGGTCCTGGGAGACAACATCATTGAGGGGTCGATTGCGCGGGCGGTGGAAGACTTCAAACTTCAGGAGCGCGGCGCCAAAGTGCTTCTGAAGCAAGTTCACGATGCCGAGCGGTTCGGGGTGGCCGAGATCGCAGGAGACCGCATCGTTTCCATTGAGGAAAAGCCGCTCCAGCCTAAATCGAACCACGCCGTCACCGGCATCTATATGTACGACGAATCGGTGTTCGACAAAACGCGCACCCTCAAGCCTTCCGCGCGAGGCGAACTGGAAATCACCGACGTCAATAACGCCTACATTCGGGAAGGCACAATGACATTCAACTATCTCGATGGCTGGTGGACGGATGCCGGGACATTCGATTCCTTGCTCCGGGCGGGCAATCTTGTCCACGATACGCAATCTAAGCGGGAGCCCGCATTGGCAGGAGCTGGAGCGCAACACGAGTGACTGGCGCGGCCTTAGGAGTGCTCGAATCAGGCACGGCGATCGAGATCCCGAGCGCCGGCCCGGGTATCGGAAAAGTAATACTGTCGCCTACTAGCGGCGATTTAATTACTGGGGTGGAGATAAAGCCGTTTCCGATTTGGCCCGACGATCGGGGGTATTTTTTGGAGATCGCGCGTCTCGGCCAAGGATTAGTTGCGGACTATCCCGCCGAGAGTTCACAGGTTTCCGCCGCGCTCAATTATTCGGGCATCATCAAAGCATTTCACTACCACCGTTTTCAGACCGACTACTGGGTACCGGTTGCTGGTTTACTGCAAGTTGCACTGGTAGATCTGCGGCGTGGATCGAGAACGTATGGCGCGAAAAATACGCTGTATGTCGGAAGTCTACGGGCCTGGCAATTACTGATCCCGCCCGGCGTAGCGCATGGCTATAAAGTGATAGGCGACCAGCCCTCGGTGCTCGTCTACATTACGAACAAAATCTACGATCCCAAGGACGAAGGCCGTATCCCTTATAACGACCCTTCGATCGCTTACGACTGGGAGTTACAGCATAAATGAAGTTAGTTGTAACCGGCGGCGCGGGCTTTATCGGGTCCTGCTTTGTTCGAATGGCGTTACTCGAAAACTGGGCCGATCAGGTCATCAATCTCGATAAGCTGACCTACGCCGGTAATTTGGAAAACGTGCAACCAGTAGCCGCCCATGGTGGCTATCGCTTCGCGCAACACGACATTTCGGAAAGCGCGGCGGTGGAAGAACTCTTTGCGAGCGAAGCCCCGGATGCAGTTGTGCATTTCGCAGCCGAATCGCACGTGGATCGGAGTATTCATTCGCCGGCTCCGGTGATTCAGACAAACTTCAACGGAACATTTGCTTTGCTCGAGGCGGCGCGCAAACACAAGCTGGCCCGCTTTGTTCACGTTTCCACGGACGAAGTATATGGCAGCATCGATCCTCCCTATGAGGCCGATGAAACTTATCCGCTCCGCGCCAGCAGCCCTTATTCAGCGTCCAAGGCTGCCTCCGATCTGCTCGCGCTATCTTACTTCGCAACTTTTGAACTGAACGTGTCGGTTACTCGCGCATCGAATAATTACGGGCCGTACCAGTTTCCGGAAAAGCTGATTCCGCTGATGATTTCAAATGCATTGGAAGATAAGCCGCTGCCGGTTTACGGCGACGGGCAGCAGATCCGGGATTGGCTCTATGTGGAAGATCATTGCCGCGCGATTCGTGCTGTTCTCGAAAACGGACGGCCTGGGGAAATCTACAACATTGGCGGTAACTGTTCGCTCCCGAATCTGGACGTAGTACAGCGGATCGTACGGGCTACCGGCAAGCCTGCGTCGCTCATTACGCGCGTGGCCGATCGTCCGGGCCACGACCGGCGCTATGCTCTGACCAATCGGAAGTTGACTGCCGAAACCGGTTGGGAACCTGAGATGGATTTCGATCGCGGGTTAGCCGCCACAGTCGATTGGTACCGTACTAACCAGGATTGGGTGCGGCGGGTGAAGAGCGGCGAATATCGTCGTTTTTACGAACTGAATTACGCGGGTCGCGCGAAGTAGTACGCGCAGACTGGCTATAATTCAACTGGAGAACTTTATCCATCAGTGGATCGCTTCGGGCACTCGGCAACTTCCTTGGATGAGCTGAAGCAGATCCAGGACGAGGTGCATTCGTCCAACTCTCTGAAAGCCCTGCGCTCTTACTTCGATCGGGTACAGGAACTCCGGCGCATTCATTCCGGAGATTTCGATGTTCAACTGCTGGTAGCGGAGGCACAAGAAAAAATCATCGAGCGGGCGCGCGACCTGCGCAGCCGTGCAGGCGTGCTCGGAAGCGAAGGAGACCTATTCAAGGAACCGGTTGCCCTCGCGCATTCGCCTGAGCTCCCCGCTCACGAGGGGAACGGCGACGGTGAAAATCCCCGCCCCGAAACGACCGGAGGCGATAGCAGGAGTTGGCGCCGGGCGACCTACATGGCGCTCGCTCTCACGGCGGTCATCTGCGCGGTGTTTTTTTACCTGATCCAGACTGCGAGACGCATCAATTTAGCGCCTCCAGTTCAGACTTCCCCCAAAACCGCCACCGGGGGGAAAGTTCCAGTTCAGAACGCAAAGACGCCTGAGCCGGCGGTTGTTACTGCCCCTACGGTGCGGCTGTATACGGATCTAATACCTGGCACCGTTTCGGTGGATGATGGCGAACCGCAGGATTTGAAAGATGGAGAATTAAATCTCGATCATCTCGAACCAGGACGGCACTCGATCAAAGTGGCGGGGCGAAGCGGCACGGCAGCGTTCAGCTTCGATGTGACGGACGATTTGGCGCCGCAAGCCGTCGCTCCGGTGACGGCTAGCAATGCGATGGCAGTATTGGTGTCGGCGCAGGACGGCAAAGGGCATTTGCTAACCAGTGTTCAACAGCCTGAGATATCGGTCGATGGAAAGCCGCTCGGGCAAGCGGGTCCGGACGGCTTAGCGCTCGACAGCCTGGGCAACACCGATCACGAGCTGCAGGTGGCGCAGGGCAACGACAAGCAGCGGTTTGTCATGACCTACACGCCCGCTCCAGTTTTGACCGTCTATGTGAAGTCCGATCTGTACGCGGGCGTGGTTACCGTAATCACCAAACAGGACGGAGTCAGCATCTTCATCGACGACAAGCCGTACCGGCGTAAAACCGAGAAGGGCGAAATACGCATTCCCCTGAAGGTCGGCGAATATGTGATCCATGTACACAAAGATGGCTTCATCGATCCGCCGCCGCAAAGCATCGAGATAAAGAGAGCGGAAGAAGCGGAGCTGACGTTTGATTTGGAGCCCGTTCCAAACGTGGCATTGCTAGAGGTACGAGGCGCGGCGCCCGGCACGGCGATCTATGTAGACAAGGAACAGGCCGCGACGGTGGGCGCGACCGGGAGCGCGACGGTAGGCAATTTGAAAGGCGGCGAGCATAGCATCGAACTCCGGCTAGATGGCTCGATACCGAAAAGATTTCAGCGCTACTTGCAAGCGGGTGAGACGGTGTCGCTATCGGGTGCCGATGTGGTGCTGGAAAAACTAGTCGCGGAAAAAACGGCGGAGAAGCCAGCCAACGCTGCTGAGGATTCCACGCCGAGCAAAGCGCCCGCGGCCGACAGCATCAGTATTCCGGGCGAACAAGTTCGAAGAGGAGGAGGGTTTGTGCACTACAACGTGCCCGGCGCGGCTGGCCGCTACTCCTTCGAGGCGCATGGGAAAATCGGTGGCTTCCTCAAACACGCGAAACTGCAATGGTATGCGGGATATGAGAACAGCGAGAACTATGTGATGTTTTCGGTAGACGGTAAGCACGCGACCGTACGGCAAATGAGCAGCGGAAAGACGGCTGAGATCAGCCGCGTTCCGTTTAGCGCGAACTCGGACGAATGGATACAGGTGGACATGTCTGTCAAGCCGGGGACCATTACCGCGCGGGTCAAAACGCCTGCGACAGGCTGGAGCGACCTCGGCTCCGTGACAAGCGATGGCCGCGACTTCACGCAGGAGAAAGTGGGCTTCTACATTCCGGGAAACGACGAGGTGGCAGTTGCGAATTTCCACTTCAGCAGTCACTGAGCGCGGGCAAAGATGAGAGTATACGGCTATGGATGAGCGCGCCTTTTATCGTGAATCGGAGACGACGAAGCCCACTACTTTGACGTGTTCTTACTGCCGGGCCTCGAATTCATACGATCTCCGCTGGCTGGTGCGGCGCAAAGTCGACCGCCTGCCTAGAAACGCCGACGAAAGAGATCGCGCGAAGTTTACAAAAGCTGCGAGTTATATGGTTCTCTTGGACGATAAGGTGTCGTGCAAGGAAGCGCGTTGCCGCCGAAGCTTCGAAGTATCTGGGATAAAGACCACCGCCTTCCTTACGGACTGATCCTCTCGTGATCTCGACCTAAAGTCCTGATTAAATCGAGTATAGAAAGACCGTTGCGCGAGCGTGTGGGGTAACTCATCAGCGGAGCCCCACATCTATGTACCCAGGGGAGGCACCATATGGTGCATGCACGAAACAAAAAAACAGCGCAATTTGCCTGTATGGCAAGTTTTCTGTTGCTGTTGAGCGGACAGGTGTTCGCGCAACAGGATCCACCGTCGCGCGTCGCGCGGCTGAACTATGTCAACGGCAACGTTTCCATGGAGCCCGCCGGGGTAGATGAATGGGCCCCGGCAGAAGTCAACCGGCCGTTTACCATCGGCGATTACCTTTACGCGGACCAGGGTGCGCAAGCGGAGCTGCATCTCGACGTCGGCGTGATTCGCATCGGTTCGCAAACCAGCTTCGGGTTTCTGAATTTGGACGACCGCACGGTCCAGCTTAAGCTCACCGAAGGGGACATGGAGATTCGCGTTCACGATTTCGGATCGGATCAGGTGTTTGAAGTGGACACGCCTAATGCAGCAGTAACGCTGCTGCGAGACGGCATCTATCGCTTCCGCGTGGATGCGAACGGCAATATGAGTTTCGTCGTTGTCCGAGAGGGTCAGGCCCAGATCACGGGCGGAGGCCAGGCGTTCACGCTCAATCCGGATAACGCCGCGAGTCTCAGCGGAACCGACCAGCTCGCATACCAGATTGAGCTGGCGCCGCAGCCGGATGAATTCGACCAGTGGTGCCAGCAACGCGATGCGCACGAAGCTCAGCTTGCCTCGCGCGGCTATCTTCCTCCGACTGTGATTGGCGGCGAAGACCTGGGCGATTACGGTGTTTGGCAGGAAGCGGGCCAGTACGGAACAGTCTGGTATCCGCAAAACGTAGATCCGGGCTGGGCGCCCTATCACTCCGGACATTGGGCCTGGATCGATCCTTGGGGCTGGACCTGGGTGGATAGCATGCCCTGGGGTTTTGCGCCATTTCACTATGGGCGCTGGGCGTACATCGGAAATCGCTGGGGCTGGTGTCCTGGGCCGATCGTGGTCGGGTATCCCGGACCTGTAATTCGGCCGTATTACGCTCCCGCCATGGTGGCGTGGTTCGGCGGAGCCAATTGGGGAGTGGGAGTTTCCATGGGAAGCGGTCCTAGTTTGGGCTGGGTGCCGCTTGGCTGGGGCGAAGTTTATACGCCCGCGTATCGCTGTAGTCCGCGTTACTTCGATAACGTGAACGTGTATAACACGCGTATTGTAAACACCGTCAATATCACCAATGTCTACAACAACGTGTATGTCAACAAGCAGGTCTATAACCAGCAGTTCGTGAACGTCAGAGCGCCGAATGCAGTGATGACGATGCCGCAAGCGGCCTTTGCGAGCGGCCAATCGGTCAGGCAGGCGGCTGTTGCGGTCAAGCAAGCCGATTTCGCGCGCTTGCAGACGGCCTCGGTTGTTGCTCCGCCGGTCGCCCCGACGCGGCAATCTTTTGCCCCGACCGCGGGCCGTCCGGTCCCGCGCCCAGCGGCTCAAGTGATTCAGCGGCAGGTGGTTGCGAAAAACACGCCGCCCCCGGCACCCGCGCCTTTCGCGCAACGCCAACAGTATCTTCAGCAACATGCCGGGCAGCTGGTAGATCCCCAGGCGATGCGGCAGGCAGTGCCCTCGGTGCGCCCGGTTGTGGCAAACGTCAGGAAAGCTCCGCCGGCCAACGCGGTGGCTGTAAAACCTGGTCAGCGTGTCGGCAGCGCGGCGGTCTTTGACCGTCCGGCAGTTCCCGTCTCGCAGCAGGCACCGGCGCAGCAGAATGGACGGACAGTTGAACCCGCAGTACAAAGCCGCCCTGGACAGCAGCCCAGCGTGAGTCGGCCGGCTCAGCCGGCAAACGAGCCCCATAGGAAGCAGCAACCGCCCCCAAACGCACACGGGGTACCTCCAAATTTGCGGCAGGGTAACAGCCAGCCGGCCGAAAACGGGCGTTTTGCCGAACGAACTCCGCCTAGCAATGCTCAGCCGCCCCGGAATGTGCCGCCCACGGAGCCCCAAGTCGGGGAACGAAGCCAGCCTGCGCCTGAGCGGGCGCAGCCTCCAGTGCGTCAGCAGCCACAAACAGAGGAACGAACCCAGCCTGCACCGGAGCGTGCGCAGCCTCCGGCGCGTCAGCAGCCACAAACAGAGGAACGAACCCAGCCTGCACCGGAGCGCGCGCAGCCTCCGGCGCGTCAGCAGCCGCAAACAGAGGAACGAACCCAGCCTGCACCGGAGCGCGCGCAGCCTCCGGCGCGTCAGCAGCCACCAACAGAGGAACGAACCCAACCTGCGCCAGAACGCCGTGCGTATCCGGAGCGCAGCACGCCGCCGGAAGAACGAAGCCAGCCCAAAGGCCAGGAATCGAAGCCGACCCCTCATGACAATAGCCACCCTTCACAAGGAGATCACTCGAAGAGTGACAAGAAGAGTAGTTAGCCGATAGGTATTTTTCCGCAATGAGCGTTGGCCGATGAATGCAGTCTCACGAGAAGAAGCGTAATCTATGACTCATTCATCGACCAAACCATTCGCAGTTGTGACCGGCGCCTCGAGCGGCATCGGGCTCGAGCTCGCTAAGCAGTTTGCCCAAAACGGCTTCGATCTTCTGATCGCGTCCGGAAGTGACGGCATCAACAAGGCCGTGCAGGAACTCAAGATGCTCGGCGCAGAAGTGGAGACCGCGCAGGCTAACCTGGCGGAATATGAGGGCGTCGAGCAGCTATACGCAAAAATGAAGGCTGCCGGCCGGCCCATCGAGGTGATCGCAATTAACGCGGGAGTCGGGGTGGGCGGTGACTTCGCTCGCGAGACCGATCTGAAAGACGAGTTGAATCTTATTAACTTGAATGTCGTTTCTACCGTACACCTGGCAAAGCGGGTGGTGAAAGACATGGTTGATCGCGGCCAAGGCAAGATTCTGTTCACCTCATCGATAGCGGCCACCATGCCTGGCCCTTACGAAGCTATCTACGCAGCATCGAAGGCGTTCATCTCCTCGTTCTCTGAGGCGATTCGCAACGAGTTAAAAGATACGGGCGTCACCGTGACGTCCCTGATGCCCGGGCCCACGGAAACCAACTTTTTCCACCGGGCGGGGATGGACGACACCAAAGTAGGATCGAGCGAAAAAGACGATCCGGCGGAAGTGGCGCGCCAGGGATATGAGGCATTAATGGCGGGTAAAGACAAAGTTGTGGGAGGCTCGTTCAAGAATAAATTGCAGAGTCTGGCCGCCAATGTACTGCCGGAAACCGCCACGGCGGCAATTCATCATTCGATGTCGGAGCCAGGGTCGGCTAAGAAGTAATCGCCCTAGAATTCGTAGCGGAGCGCGAACTGCATTACGCGGGGCTGGGTGAGTAGATTGGTATAGTTTCCAAACTGCGTTGAGAGGTCGATCTCCGGGCGGTTCGACTGCACGTCGAAGCGCGTCAGGTTCGTCACGTTGAAAACTTCCCAGCGCAGTTGCAGGCTATGTCCTTCGAACGGCATTTTCCAGCGCTTACTCAGCCCTGTATCCCAGCCGGCGAAACCATCGCCGCGGAAGGTATTGCGCGAACCGCTGGCACCCGGATATGGGTGAATGAAATCCGATATAGCAGCTGGCCCGTTGGCAAACATGTTGACGGTTCCGTTCGGTTCTTTGTAGGCACCGCTGGTGGGGGTCACTACGGTTAGGGCATCGCCCTCCTCTTGCCAGTTTGTCGGGAAGTAAAAGCCGTTATCGACAGTGACTGGGAAGCCGCTTGTCCAGCGCACAATACCCGACAGCTGCCAGCCCCCGATGAAGGCATCCAGCAGGGCATTGGCATTGCGCGCGATCGGCTTACCTTTGCCAAACGGCAGCTCGACGATGAAGTTGGCGTTGATCTGATGCGGGGTGTCGAAATCCGAAACAGCGCGCAATTGGTTAGGAGAATATGGATTGATCACCTGTCCTCCTAACCCGCCATAAGGAGTGATTCGCTCGGCATCGGAAGAGATGTCCATCGATTTCGAAAAGGTGTAGTTCAGATCGAATTGCAAACCGGCGCTGAAGCGCTTCCGCAAGCTGACCTGGAGAGCGTTGTAGCTCGAGTTGCCGATGGTGCTCCAGGCGTAGAGCGAAGAGTACTGCTGATTGTAATAGGAGAACGGCCCGGTATTGAGGTTGTAGGATACGCCGCTCAGGTTGGCATCCGGTATGCCGCCGTACGCGTCGATGTTGGCCTGCGCGGTGGTGTCGTTGAATTTCGCACAGAGGAACTCGTCGTAAACAGCTTGCGCGACATCTTTAGTGGAGCCGCCGCTGCAAGTCAATGAGTAGGCTCCGCCGCTTTTGAGCGGTTGAACCAGATTCTTCCAATAGGCGGCAGTTGGTCCGACCACGGCGGAAGTGACTTGACTCGTCGGCAATCCGGAGCGGTAAAGCCCGGACATGCGCGTTGCGGCTTGGAAATAGGTGATGCCGGATTGCTTGTCGGTCAGGTTCAATGGCTCGAGCAGATCGCGTTGCGTCAGTAGATTGTGCGAAAAGCGGCCGACATAGGAAGCTTCCAGCGCAAAGTTATTGGGAAGCTCGCGGCCGATCGAGAAATCGATGGTATAGGAATAGGGCGTCTTGATAGTGTCGTCGAGGCCCCAGGCAATGGCGAAGCCACCCGAGCCCAGAGAAGCTGGCGGCGTTTGCGGAAATGTTCCAGGCGGGGCGGGGATCAGTATTTGCGTGCCGTCCAGAGCTGTTGTTGGAATGGTATGCAGATCCGTGAGCCGTGGTGCAGTAGCTGCCGTAAGCACGGCGGCTGGATTCGAAATGGATGTCGCAAGCCCAAAGGATCCGTTTTGGTCGAACGTGTTCAGCAACCCGAGCCCGAAGCGATCATACACTTTGCTGAAGCCGGCGCGGATGACAGTTTTGTCGTCACCTCCGAAAAGTTTCTTGCCCCAATCGCTTTGCGGACGCAGCGACCAGGCGATGGAAGCGCGCGGCGCAAAATCGGTCTTTTCGAAATGATAGTAACCGGGGCCATTGTTCGCCGGGCCGCCCAGCCTGAACTGGATAAGCGGATCTAGATTGGCCGGAAGGCCCTGCTGCATTTGCTGTTCATGTTCATTGAATAAGTTCCCAATGCTGATATTCGGCACCACCTGCAATCCAGTGGTTTCCCAAGGCGGCGGGAATAGTGAATAGCGTAAACCGTACGTAAAGGTCAAGTTCGGTTTGATGCGCCACGAATCCTGCGCGTAGGTTTCGTACCAGTTCAAGGCAAAATGGCGCTGGACCGGCGCGCCTTGGGCCAGCAGGCTGCCGTCCTTGTTGTAGTTGTAGGTGCCATTGTCTTCCGTGATCATGCCGAGCAGCGCCATCATCGGGAAGTCATAGGAGTTATTGAAGGCCGGATTCACCGGCGCGAAGCCGCCGTTATCGGGACTGAGCGGGCTATTGGTATTCGCAAGGCCGGAGGTATTCAGCCAGGCCGAGTTCGCGAGCCCATTGCTGAAGGAATTCAGAGTGCTTTGACGCGGGTTGCGCACCAGCCCTATGTTGCCGCCAAAAGCAAAGCTGTGCGAGCCTTTGGTCCAGGAGAGGTCGTCAACGAAGTTGTTAACGGGCATCTGAAAACTTTCCGAGCGGGTGATGCCCTGGTCGAGTCCGCGGAAGTTGTTCCAGGTCTGGGTGGAATCGCCCAGATTGCCTACGCTCTGCCGGGTCAGGCCGTAACGCAGATTGTTAACCAGCGTGGGGCTGAGTACGCCGGTGTAGCCGATGGCGAATCCCTTCGTATGGTCGACCAGCGTGTTCTCGGGCGTCGTGCCGGGCAGAAAGGCCGGACCGGGATTGTAGTCGTCCTGCAAGGCTCCGCGCCAGAACAGCGTATGCTTGCCATTCGAATCGATGCGGTAATCGAAGCGCGCGATATAGACATCGTTATCGTTGCGTATGGGCGCGGCGAAACGATAACCAGAGAAATTCAGCCCGTCCCCAACCGAGTTGTCGTTCGGCAACGGATAGGTGTTGAAGTATTTCAGCATGACCGGATTCGGTCCCATGTGCAGCGGATCGAGCGAGGTGATGTCCTGCGGGGTGAGGGCCGAAACTCCTCCGCTTGCGTTCTGGTACTGAATGATGCCCTGCCGGAGTGTTGCGGTTGGAATGGTGCGAACAACGCTCTGCTCTTCGCGCTCGCGCGTGGCTTCCCAATTCGCGAAGAAGAAGAACCGCTGCTTGATGACAGGACCGCCGAGGGAAACGCCGTAAATATTGCGGTTCAGCTTGGGCGGAGTATTCGGCAATCCGCTGTTCAGCTCCGCCAGCTTGACGAAATAATCGTTCGCGCTGGTTGCCGTGTTCCGCAGATACTCGTATAGCGACCCATGAAACTTGTCGCTTCCGCTCTTAGTCACGAGCGTCACCTGCGCTCCCGAGGATCGACCTTCATCCGCGCCGTAGTTGGTGGTGGTCACGCGAAACTCCTGCACGGAATCGAGCGTGGTAGGCAAGACCGAAGTAAACGCGTAGCCCCGTCCCTGGTCGTTGGAATCGATGCCGTCGAGCGTGACGTTGCTCTGATCGCTGCGCGCGCCATTGACCGAGCCGCTGCGGGTATCGTTGTTCCGGTCGAGATCGGGCCGGTTCCCGGTATAGACCACGCCCGCCTGCAGCGTAAGCAGGTCTGGAACATTACGCCCTTCGAGCGGAATCTGCTTGACTTGCATTTCGTTAAACGCGTTTCCAAGCGAGGCATCCACCGAGTTCAGGATGGGCGCTTCGGAGGTCACTGCGACTGTCTGATTGACGGAGCCAAGCTTCAGTTGAACGTCGACGGTCGCCGGCGTGTTCACCAGCAGCTTCAAGTCGGTTCGCTCATAGCGATCGAAGCCGCTCGATTCGACAGTGAGGGCGTAGTTTCCAGGGGGCAGGCCGATAAAGGCGTAATCGCCTTGCGGACCGCTATTGATCGTCCGTTCTACATTGATTGTGGCGGCTTTGAGCGTAACGGTCGCATTGCGTATCGATCCGCCGCTCGGGTCCGTAACCGTTCCACGGAGCGACGTGGTCGCTTGGCCGAGAAGAACGGCTTGGGCTGTCAGAAGACTGAGTGCCAGGAAAACGGTCCGGCAAAAGACACACTTGCGTGTATCGGATTTCATAGCGCAGCACCCCGCTTTGCTGAAGGAATTACCTTATTTTGAGTACGATCGGGAATTCTGTCAATGAAAAAGTGAGCGGCGGGGCATTTTTTCCGTTCGATGAGATTTTTGTGAGAGGCTATTGAGGTGAAATCAGGCAAAGCTCAATTGCCTTTGGGCCAGACCAGGCGGGAGGTTCTTCAGGCCGGAGGGACCGCCTTGGCAAGCGCAGCGCTCTCGACAAAAAAGGGCTCATGTGAAACTACATCGAATGCCGGCAAGCCGAACATCATTCTGTTCTTGGGAGAAGGGCAAAGAGCCGACGCGCTGAGCCTTGCCGGGAATCGCATTCTGCGCACACCGAATCACGATCGGATAGGACGCGAAGGAGTGTGGTTCCGAAATAGCTTCGTGATCAACGCGCTCTGCGCTCCCGCCCTGGAGGGATAAGGTGGTTGGTCACGGATCGTGCCTGGCAACCGGGGATTGAAGGCAATGCAGCAACGGAAGCGAGGTGACTGGAATGAGTAGACGCCGTAGCTGGATCGTTCTGCTTTGCTTGTTTTTCTGTAAGAGCGCAGCAGAGTGGATTTGCGGGGCAGTCCGAAGCTCCGGCGGCTGTGCCGGGTGGGAGTGCGAACCGCGAAATCACGCTGGATGTGGTGGTAGAAGATAAGTCTGGCAAGCCGGTCCCGGGCTTGCAACAGCAAGACTTCACGTTGCTAGACAACAGACAGCCGCAGAAGATTGTTTCTTTTCGTGCAATACCAGGCGTGAGCGCCATGGCTGGGCCGCCGGTCGAAGTCATTTTGCTGGTTGACGAGGTCAATACCTCTTTCCAAACCGTGACGCGAGCCCAGCAACAAATAGAGAAGTTCCTAGGGCGAAACGGCGGGGAGCTTGCCCGTCCGCTATCGCTGGTCTTCCTTTCCGATTCGGGAGCAAAGATGGGAAACACATCTTCTCGGGATGGAAAGGCTCTGATCGCAGAATCGAATCAGAGCAAACGCGCTCTACGCGTAGTCGGCAGATCACAAGGATTTTACGGGGCGAGTGATCGCCTCCAGTTATCTCTCCGCACTGTGGGACAGCTCGCCGACTATGAAGCCGCCAGACCCGGGCGAAAACTCGTGGTCTGGATCAGTCCTGGTTGGCCCATTCTTTCCGGTCCGCACATCGAACTAAGTCCCAAAGATCAGCAGGGGATCTTCCGCTCTATTGTTGCGCTTTCGGACGCGCTGCGACGGGCTCGCATCACCCTTTACAGTGTTGATCCGTTGGGGATGTTGGATGCGGGCGGATTGCGAACGATTTATTACCAGGAGTTCTTAAAAGGAGTAACGGCGGCAAAACAGGTGCATATCGGAAACGTGGCACTGCAGGTTCTTGCTCAGCAGAGCGGAGGCCTCGTGCTTAATTCAAGCAACGATGTAGCGGGTGAGATCGCCACGTGCGCTGCGGACGCGAATGCTTATTATGTTCTCTCCTTTGACGGGCTTGTTGGGGACGGCCCGGACGAATATCATGCGCTCGAGATAAAGATCGACCATCCCGGACTCGAGGCGCGGACGCGGTCCGGATACTACGCCCAGCCAGCGCAGGCGCTCGCGCGATGAGGGATGCGCTGCGAATTTGCGAGGTGGGCCGTGGTGTGGCCGTGCTCATCGCGCACGGTGCAAAATATCGCAATACGCTGTAAGTGACGGGCTGGTTTAGACTCGTGCTATTGAAACCAAAGCGTAATTGCGGAGAGCCCAGGCGAAGTTTTCTTTTATCGATCCTTGCGGGGCTAATGTCGCCCTTATTGTGGGCGCAGGAGGAACCAACTTTTTCGGCGTCGGTGAACGTAGTAAACGTGCTCGCAAACGTAACAGACAAGAAAGGTCATATTATCCGCGATCTCCACAAAGATGACTTCTCGATCCTGGAGGACGGCCGACCGCAGACGATCCGTTATTTTGCGGCACAGCCCGATCTTCCGCTGATTCTCGGGCTCATGATCGATTCGAGTATGAGCCAGCAACGGGTCATCACGCCGGAGCGTTCGGCGTGCTTCCATTTTCTCGACCAGGTGGTGCGACCGAACAAGGATAAGGTGTTCCTTTTGCAGTTCGATATGAGCGTCGCAATCAGACAGGAACTGACATCATCCTGGAAGGACCTAAACGATGCGCTTGCGGCGGTAGACACGCCTTCCCGCAAAGAACTGACCCACCAGGTCGGCGGAGGCACCCTGCTGTACGACGCAGTGGTGAAGGGCTCGAAGATGATGCAGGACCAACATGGGCGCAAAGCGCTTATCGTAATGACGGACGGCGTAGATAACGGAAGCGATGCCGACCTTACGGCGGCCATTGACACGGCGCAGAAAGCCGATACTTTGATCTACTCTATTCTATTTTCGGATGCTGGATTCTACGGTTTCGGAGGGGGAAGAGACGGCAGGAATGTTCTACAACGCATGTCGAAAGATTCGGGAGGCGGCTTTTTTGAAGTGTCCAAGAAGGAGAGCATCGATCAAATTTTTGACGTGATTCAGGACGAGCTGCGAAGCCAGTACAACCTCGGGTATGTTTCCGATCAGTCGCCCAGGGACTATGAATTTCGGAAACTTCAGGTCAAAGCCAGGCAAAAGGACTGGATCGTTCAGGCTCGTGATCGCTATTACGCCAGCCCTCGGTGAGTTACTGGGTTTTTTGAGCTGGCGAGCGGCGTTGCTGCCACGCGGCACTCTTCAGCAGCGATGGTCCCGCGTCGATCAGGCGTGGCATCAGGTTGAAGACATCAGTCGCGCTCCAAGGCATTCCGTCACGCGTTGAGTAACCTTGCAGATTTAGATTACTAGCGATCTCCTGGATGCGCTTCTCTTGAATAATTTGCTCGAGAATCAGGAGAAGGACCGTGGCTTCGAGCGGATTCTCTTCTAAATGAAGACTGCCTTCCGCAACTCGCAACCCGTACGGCGCTGATGCTGGACCCGTCAAAAGATCCGATAGCCCTGTGGACGACTTGCTAGGGCCAGAGTCTCGAACCCACTCTATACTTGCCACCTTCCAACCTTCAGCCGACCTTCTGACAAAATAATCCAGTGTCAGTTCCCCTGTCACGACATCCCGAATGCTCTGCTTCATAAGAGCGGTTTCCTCGTGCCTGTTGACGCACTTCACGGGCCAAAGTTTGGGTATAGAAGATCACTCGGAATGAGTGACATACGTTCAACGCAGGTCCGACAACGGCGCTGTTTTGGGACCAGTCTGTGCGGTCTTGGGAAACTGAATCAGAGGCCGACTTTACTGTCCGCCTGCAACGGCAGCAGTGCCACGCCGGGCTTTTTCCATATCGAGCGTAAGTTGGCGCGCAACTTTCGCGGCTACGTCCGCGCTCGCTCCCTTAAATTTGGCCCCCTGGCTCTCCTGCGTGGTCGACCAGAGCACGTCTCCATTTGTGTTGCACAATCGGACGGCCGCATAGGCGTCGTGCTTCCGCTCTTTCGAGTGATGCGACTCGTTATCCGAAATCGACATTCCCGCGTAAAGGCCCCCCGCCTTGGACGTGGATGCACCACTCGAAGACTTGCCCCCGTTTTGCCGCGTGCTGAGTCCTTCTTCGATGTCGTGCGTATCGGTAAAGACGCGGTCGTCGGCCGCACCCTTCAGAATGGCATCCGCCCGCTCCGCATTGTCGGTCAGGACGAAAAGCTTGGTCGAGTCAAGGCTCGCAATGATCAATTCGCGCAGAGTGCCAGCTTCCGTCCCCACCAGCGCGGCCACGTAAATGCGCCTTACCTCGGGCAGACTAGTCGCAGCAGAATCGGCTCCCGAATGCTGCGCTTGCACGAGCGCGCTCGAAACAAGTGCTGCGGAAACAGCCCATAACACCTTCATCCTTTGCCTGCAATTCTCGCTTCATCGTCTTGGAACTGGATTGATTGTCCCGTACGGGCTTCGAGTGTAACCAGCGCGAGTCGAATGTCGCTTTTGTCGACCCGAAACACCATCGCCTGCTGCCGGCCGTCGTCATCCTGGAACCCGATTGTCAGAAAGTGCTCGCGCTTTTTCGCCAGCATGAATAAAGGAGAAATCACTACCGCGGCCAGATAACGCCGGTCCACCTTCTGCCCGTATTCGAGCAGGTTGATGCGCTCAAAGGGGATCTTGACTTGGGTATGCTTCGAAGCAAAAACGAAGTACACGTTGTCAGAGACTTCGATATCTCCTGAATCCTTGGCAGGGATATCGGCCCGCGTTCCCCCGATGTATTCAGCATGGCTGCCGGAATGGCCGGCTACCGCCAGGGTCGCCACAGAAAATAGAACTGAATAGAGAACCAGAGTCCGCAAGTATCGTGGTGCGCTGAACGCTGAATTTCTCTCTGGTCGTGTTCTGGGTTGTTGCTCAGCTTCCGCATGGCTCGAGCGCTACGGTTCCGCCCAAAATCCGTGTTCATAAGCGTTGATCGGCGGTGATTCAGACAACACAAGCATCGCCACTAATGCACGCCGATGCACGCCGATTGAAATCGGGAACGGCGGCAGTAGTCCAATCCACCGATGGGCAATGATGACCTGAAGAAGCTCGGTAAGCAACTCGTCGGCGCGCTGAGCGGGGGTGAGTCCCATATCACCTTCGACAAAGTTGTAAAGGATTTCCCGGCGGAGGCTCGCGCGAGTAAGCCGCACGGCGCTCCGCACTCAGCTTGGGAATTGATCGAGCATATGCGGATAGCGCAGCGCGACATTCTCGATTTTTCGCGCAACCCAAAACACGAATCGCCGGAGTTTCCGGATGGCTACTGGCCGGCAAGCGAAGCGCCTCCCAGTGAAGCAGCCTGGGACCAAAGCGTGCAAGCATTTCAGCGCGACGCTAAAGAGCTTGGGCAATTGCTCGAGACCGGAGATTTGTTTACCCCGTTTCCGCATGGTGACGGACAGACGCTATTGCGAGAGGCGCTCCTGGTTGCAAACCACAATTCTTACGAACTCGGCCAATTGGTCTTTTTGAAGCGCATGCTGACCAGCAAGAAGTGAGCCGGACGCCTGAGCGGCGTGTAATCCGGCCGGCGTGAAGATCCGCGCTTGTACGATTTGGGCAATTCCGCCACATCGTTTAGCCTAAGGCCGCCGCTTGGCGAGTCACGAGCGCGAATTCAAGCACTTGCCGCCAAAATATTTGTACATAGTTCGTTTTCGCCCATCCCCGTAGTACGTTCTGGCAGGCTCTCCCATGAACCCTCGATCCATTCGCCGCGCCGCCGAGCGCAAAGCCCGCAAAAACGAGCAGAAACAAGCCAGACTGCAGGATCTGATATCCGCCGAAACGCAAGCTTCCAATCTCCCGGACGCCTCCGCCTTCCGTCCTCTCAGCCCGGCTCGCCTTGCCGCCAATCGCGCCAATGCCGCTCTCTCAACGGGTCCCTCTAGCGACGAAGGGCGAGCCATTTCGTCGCTAAATGCTGTCAAAACCGGTTTGACCGGCCGCACCGTCCTGCTGCCCTCCGACGACGCTGCTGCTTATTCCGCCCATCTCGCCGAATACGAGAAGGAATATCGTCCGCAAGGTCTGCGTGAACGCGAGCTCGTCCAGGAAGGACGCCTCCGCCGCACCGCGAAAAAGATCTGGCTGAGCTGAAAGCAATCCAGCAAAAGCGAACCAACAAGGAGGAAGCCCAACCGGTCGAAGCAGCCCCTTCCGCGAAGCTTGGGTTCGAATTTTCAACTGACAATCTCGAGACCCATTTGGACCGCCGGTTTCAACCCGCGCGGAGCTTCAGCTCCGCTTCGGCATCGAGCTCCACTTCCGAATTGACTCTTACCTCCACTCTCGCCACTCCCTCACCTTCGCTATCTTGATGAAAAATGCTCATTCTCGCGTCTGCTTCGCCCCGCCGCCACGAATTGCTGCTCGCCGCGGGCATCGATCACTTGGTCAAGCCTTCGTCAGTACCCGAAGTCCGTCGCCCAGGTGAAGCCCCGCTCGACTTTGTCCGTCGCATGGCCGAAGAAAAGGCCCACGCTGTCAAATGCCGCTGGACCGATATCGTCCTCGGGGCCGACACGGTAGTTTCCCTAGAGGATGAGGTCTTCGGCAAACCCAAGGACGAACAGGATGCTCACCGTATGTTGCGGCTCCTCTCCGGCCGCCACCACAGCGTTCACACCGGCATCTTCCTTACCCAGGGCACGTCCTGCGTCGCTGACGTCTCTAGTACTGAGGTTTTCTTCGCCGAACTGACGGACCAGGAGATTTGGGAGTACACTCGGAGCGGGGAACCTGTCGGCAAGGCAGGCGCATATGCTATCCAGGGATTGGCGTCCAAGTTCGTAGTGTCGATCACCGGGTCATACCAAAACGTAGTGGGTTTACCAGTCTCCCTTGTTTACCGCCACCTGCGGACTCTCTCCTCATGAACGCTTGCCGTCTTGAGGGCTCGCTGTGAAGATGTGGACTCTTAGCTTCCAGGCCCGCTTTGCTACTGCCTTTGCCGGCTTCGTGCTGCTTGCCTCTCTATTCGCCCTTTTCGCCCAGACTCCCCCTGTTCCCGGTCCTAACTGGCGCGATGAGGGCGTCCTTTATCTCGACCGTTCCTTGAATGCAAGGCTACATACGGTCCCTCTCCAGGCGGTCCATATGCGGGATGGCTTCTGGACCGAACGCCGGCGCGTGACCACCGAACGAAGCCTGCCCACCATGCTTATTGAGCTTGAGGAGCATGGGGTGGTAGATAACTTCCGCCGCCTGGAGGGCCACTCGGAGCTGCCGCGCAAGGGCCGTGTTTCCTCCGATTCCGATCTATATAAGTGGATTGAAGCTGCGGCCTGGGCTCTGGCTTCGAATGAAACCTCAGCGGCTGACAAAGCAACTCTGCGCGGCGACGTCGAATCGCTCATCTCGCATATCGTTGCCGCCCAGGACCCAACCGGCTACTTGAACACATACTTTACCGGCGACAAGGCTCATTTGCGGTTCACAGATCTCGCTCACTCGCACGAGGGTTATTGCCTGGGCCATCTCCTGCAGGCCGGGATCGCTTACTACCGTGCGACCGGAAATCGCAGGCTGCTCGATGCCGGTATTCACTTCGCCGACTATCTCGTGCAAAACTTCGGCCCGGATAAGCGGCCCTTCTTTACCGGCCACCCCGAACTGGAGATGGCGCTCGTCGAGCTCTACCGGACAACCGGCCAGACCCGCTACCTCGAATTCACCCGTTACCTGTTTAGCGGGGTCGAGCGGGACCGTCTCAAGCTGAAAGATTCCGACATCCGTTACATGTTCAGCGGCAAACCATTTACCTCTCGCACCGAATTCGAGGGGCACGCGGTGCGCGCTCTCTATGCCGCTTCGGGCGCTACGGACTACTACACCGAAACAGGCGATCCCGCCTATAAGAAAACTTTGGATCTGCTTTGGACCGATCTCACTCTCCGGAAAATGTACATCACCGGGGGCGTGGGATCTAGAGCCGCGGGTGAAAGCTTCGGGGATGCCTATGAGCTCCCGAGCGAATCCGCGTACGCCGAAAGCTGTGCCTCGGTGGCCAACGTCATGTGGAATTTCCGGCTCCTCATGATGACGGGAGACGCGGGCTATGCCGATGTTCTCGAGAGAACGCTTTACAACGGCGCCAACGTCGGTATGTCACTGGGCGGCAATCTCTATTGCTACCGGAATCCGCTTGCGTCGACCGGTGAGAAACTGCGGAATCCCTGGTATGACGTGACCTGCTGTCCGCCCAATCTCGAGCGGCTGTTCGAATCGCTGCCTGGATACCTCTACGCCGTAAGCCGGGACGGCGTGTATGTAAACCTCTATCACTCGTCTCAGCTTGACTGGCGTCTGGAGGATGGCACCGGTATCCAGCTCACCCAAGCTACGGATTATCCCTGGTCAGGAGCTATTCGGCTTCATGTCTCGCCGGCTAAACCGGCCGATTTTACGGTGTACATCCGCTGGCCGCAATGGGCTCAGTCTATCAGCCTGGAGGTCAACGGAGCGCCGGTCGAAGTCACTGGCGCTCGAGGCGGATCGTACATCCCGATTTCGCGCAGGTGGCAGCCCGGTGACTCCATCGCGGTTGACCTGCCTATGCCGGCTACGCCGATGGTTGCAAATCCGCGGGTGGCCGACGATTACGGACGGGTAGCCATCGAAAGAGGGCCTCTCGTGTATGCCCTGGAGCAAATCGACCAGAACGCAGCCCTAGGCGACATCTTCTATCGGCAAGGCTCCCCGATTGCCGCTGAACCAAAAAAAGATCTCCTCGGAGGCGTAATACTCCTAAAAAGTTCGGGGCAAGTTGCCGAAAAGTCTTTAGGGGAGGAACCGTTATACCAGTCTCTGACGGTAGGGGCTAGCCGGGCAAAGCGTCCAGTTCCGCTGACCTTTATTCCTTATTATGCAATCGGTAACCGCGAGCCCACCCCAATGGAAGTTTGGGTTCCGATGATTCGCATGGAAGGTTCAACGCCTTCGCTGGCTGGCGCTGGCTTTGATCGCCATCCCGAGACTAAGTGAAACCTGACTCGCGGAACAGCGGAAAAGTTAGTAAAATCAAGGATGTTGAAGAAAAGATTAGGTTTTCTGACGGTATGAAGAAAGTGATTTCGAAGAAAGCGACTGCCAGCTCTCGAGCTTATGTCTTAGGCGCCTGCCTGCTTCTGGGCTTTTCACTCTCTGCCTTCGCGCAAGAGACGCCGGTCGGCCCTCCCGCCCTGCCGCAAGTGCCTGAAATTGCGCCCTCCCAGCAGGGGCAATCTGCTAACAAGCCGAACGACGATCGCAAGCTGCCTGCGGCCGGCCCCGGTGAGCCGGTAAATTCGAGTTCCTATAAGATTGGCGCTGCCGACGTGCTAGGCATTCACGTCTGGAACGAGGCCGAGTTCTCCGGACCAGCGATTGTGCATGAAGACGGCATGTTTACCCTGCCCCTGGTGGGCGATCTGAAAGCCGGCGGCATGACCCCGATCCAGGTGGAGGAGGAAGTCACCAAAGCGCTCGGTAAGTACGTTCGCCAGCCCCTCGTCACTGTCACTGTCCAGCAGGTGGGAAGCAAACAGTACTTCATGGACGGGCTGATTAATAAGCCAGGTGAGTATCCATTGGTAGTCCCCACGACCATTCTCGAGGCGGTTAGCAAGGCCGGAGGGATCCAGGCTTTTGCCAACGGAAAGAAGATTTATGTTCTCCGCGGGTCCACACGCATCCCGTTCAACTACAAGGACGTGTTACGCGGAAAGCATATGGAACAAAATATTAAACTCCAACCGGGCGACCACGTTGTAGTCCCTTAGGTTATAAGGTCATGGCCGGTCAGTTGCTGGTTAGTTTAGAAGAAATTTAGGAATCACTTTATGCTTGACAGAGCTTCAGTCCCTCGCCGCGCGCTGGATTTCGAGGATTACGTTTCGATCGTAAGGCGCAATTTTCGCTGGCTGCTCGGTCCCTTATTCGCGGGATTGGTAATCAGTACCGTCGTGGCGTACCTGTGGAAGGATACCTATGTCTCCCAGGCGCTTATTCGCATTGTGCCGCAGCAGATCTCTCCTGAGGTTGTGCCCGACATTACGGCTCAGGATATTGCCGATCGCATCAACGGCATGGCGCAAACCATCGAGAGTCACAATACTCTCTCGACCATCATTACCTCCTTCGGACTCTACCCCAAAGAGCAGAAGAGTGAGCCGATGGAAGATGTAATTGCTCAAATGAAAAGCGCCATCAAGATCAGGCCAGTCGAGGGCGTCACCAACGTTTCGGGCAAGAGCTTGCCTGCCATGCAGGTTGGCTTCTCCTACCGGAATCCCATCCTGGCGCAGAAAGTCTGCGAGGATATTGTCTCCCGCTTTATGAATGCCAACACTCAGGAGGCGCTTAACATCCAGCGCGAGGCAGACATGTTTATCAACGAGCAGTTCGATCAGGCAAAGCGCGATCTGGATTCGATCGAACAAAAGCTGGCAGATTTCAGAACGAAGAATGCCGGCCGCTTGCCCGAGGAGGCAGGCAGCAATCTGGCGCAGATGAACGCTCTCGAACAGCGTGGCGCTAACGTTTCCGATGCCCAGGCCAGGAACGCCGAAGAGCACATGTTTCTCGAGTCCGAACTGAATATGGCCAAGAACCGGCTCTCGGCGGCCCGCACCAATTCACCCCAGACCCAGGCCCAAAGCCAAAAAGTTGTCGAATTGGATCACGAGATTGATCAACTCGAGAGCAGCATTGCGGATATGAAGAATCGTTACACGGACAGCTATCCGAATCTGCAGGCGGCGGTCGACAGGTTGAAGTTGCTCAAGCAGGAGCGGGACCAGGCCTTCCAAGACAAGCCCAAACCAGCCGATCCGAATTCGCCCCAGATCTTTGCTGTCTCGCGGGAGCGTCAGGAGGCTGAGAATGCGGTCAATGAAATCCAATTGCGCATCAAGGCCAACGAAATGGAAGCGAAACGGATGCAGCACCAGGGCGCGCAGGTCAATCAGGCCCTGGGTAGCTATCAGGAGCGGCTAGGTGGCGTGCCGGCCGGCCAAAAGGAATATAGCGACCTCATGCGGGACCGGGATCTTGTCAAGCAGCGCTACGACCGGTTGGAAATGGAACGCCAGCGGTCGGCTGCCTCCATCGAACTCAATCGCCGCAAAGAGGGAGAGACGCTCGAAGTCCTTGACGCTGCTTCCTTGCCAACTTCGCCCAGCCAACCGAAGCGTTACATTATTGTCCCGGTGGGCGCCATTGTGGGACTTGTGCTTGGCTTCATTATTGTCGGTATGCGCGAGATGAAGGACACCTCGCTCAAGAGCCTCAAGGATGCCCGGCTCTACACCCAACTTTCTGTCCTGGGCAGCATCCCACTGCTGGAAAACGATGTCGTCGTCCAGCGCCGTAAGCAGGTAATGTGGATCGGATGGGCTGCGGCGACGGTTGTCGGTTTGGCCGTTATGGCCGGGTCTGTTGTTCACTACTACATGGGTAAGGCATAAAGCAATGAGCCGAGTTCACGACGCGCTGCGAAAAGCAGCATATGAGAAATCTGAAGCAGCCAGACAGGCTGTTGCCAGCCAACCGGCTGCACATGCGCCGGCAGCTCCGCCTCCGGCTGAAAGCGCCCCGCCATACGGCGCGGCCGAGGTCCTCCCCCTTCAATCTGAGGCGGTCTCCTTTGTGCCTGGAGAAAGTTTCCCCCTGGCGTTGAATGGTGAGCCTAAGCCGGTCCCACCGCCTGCACCTGCCTTGTTCGTGAATACCGCGGCTGATCTCGAAAGGCTGGAAGACATCATCGCCCAGGTCCCTGAGATTCCATTCACGCCTGCTCCGGATGCTCTGATCGTCAATCCTGCGAAACCGAAGGATGCTCCTTCCGAGGAGTTCCGAAGCCTGCGCACTCGGCTCAATCACCTCCAGAGAAATCAGCCGCTTCATACGCTCGTCGTGAGCAGCGCCTCGCCCGGGGAAGGCAAATCGTTTACTGCTTGTAATCTCGCCATGTCACAGGCTCAACTGACGGGCAAGCGTATCCTGCTAGCCGATTTCGACTTCCGCCGCCCGAGCATCGAGAAGGTCTTCGGCATCAAGAGCGCTCCCGGACTGACGGATTACCTGTTGGGCAAAGCGCGGATTCAGGACATTCTCCACCGGATCGCCGATACCAATCTCTACGTCATTACGGCCGGCGAATCAGTACAAAATCCTCTCGAGCTGCTGAACCTTGGCCGATGCGGTGCCTTGCTCGAAGCCTTACGCGACCATTTCGACTGGGTTATCCTCGACAGCCCGCCGCTTCTCTTTGCCGCCGATGGGAATTTGCTCTCCACCATGGCAGACGGGACCATTCTCGTCGTGAGAATCGGTACTACCACCTACGATTCTGTCGCTCGCGCGCTGCAATCGCTCTGCGAAAACAACGTCCTTGGCATCGTAGTAAATGGCGCCCATCACGGCGAACTGTACAGCCGTTACTCGTACTATCACAACTATTATTACGATCGGGAGGGCAAGCCGGCAGCGGCTCAGGAAGAAGCTCTCGATATCGAACCGGTCGGCGTTGGAAATGGCTGATTCAGACATCCTGCCCGGCGTACACGACCTCTTCCGCGATCGCTGGAGTCCACGGGCTTTCGCGAATCGGATAGTCTCTAACGAAGACTTAAAAGCGATACTCGAAGCCGCGCGCTGGGCCGCGTCTTCTTACAACGAGCAGCCGTGGCGTTTCGTCGTGGCCCGCAAGTCTGATGGCCCGCTTTACGAAAAAGTCTTGAATGTTCTGCTGCCTTTCAATCAGGCTTGGGCCAAATCCGCTCCTGTGCTCATCATCACTGCCGCCAAGCAGACATTCACGCATAATGGCACGCCGAATCTTCACGCCATGCACGATGCCGGTGCGGCCCTGGCCTACATTGCTCTACAGGCAACTGCTTTAGGCTTGCGCGCTCATGCTATGGCCGGCTTTGATCGAGAAAGAGCGCGCACAGAACTTGGCATACCCGAAGGCTACGAACCCGCCGCCGCTGTAGCGATTGGCTATCTGGGCTCTCCCGACGATCTGCCAGCTCCCTATCGCGAACGCGAGCTAGCGCCTCGCACGCGCAAACCGCTATCCGAACTCGCTTTCAACGGCCGGTGGGACGAGCCCCTCGCCCTTTGATCTGATATGATCAGCCGTCGCCATGCGAACTGCTGTCGCTCGATTCTTGCTTCCATCTTTATCTGTGATCGCTCTTGCGGGAGCGCGATCTGTGAAAGGCGCCAATTGTGAAAGCCTGTCGGCCTTAGGACTGCCTAACACGAAAATCGCCGTTGCCCAATCCGTACCCGCGGGAAACTTCACTCCGCCCTACGGCAATCCCATTGACAAACTCCCCGCGTTTTGCCGCGTAGCCGGTTTGATTACGCCCACGAACGACTCGTTCATCCGGTTCGAGGTCTGGCTGCCCGCTGCTGACTGGAACGATAAGTTCCTGGGCGTCGGCAATGGCGGGTTTGCCGGCTCAATCGATTACACTTCAATGGGCGGCGATCTGAGGCGGGGCTATGCCACTGCGGCTACTGATACCGGGCACGAAGCAGACGGCGTGGACGCGAGTTGGGCTTTCAAACATCCGGAAAAGGTAATCGACTTCGGCTACCGCGCGCTGCACGAAACGGCGGAAGTGGCGAAGTATATTGTTCAATCGTTCTACGCGCGTTCTCCGCAGCACTCCTACTTCGATTCGTGTTCTGATGGCGGCCGTGAAGCTCTGATGGAAGCGCAGCGCTTTCCTAATGATTACGATGGTATTCTTGCCGGGGCGCCCGCGAACTTCTGGACACACATGCTGGCAGGCGGTCTCGATGTCACGCAGAGCGTGTACGGCAATCCAGCGGCCTACATCTCCAGCGTCAAACTACCGGCCATCGCCGCTGCCGTATTTGCGGCATGCGACGCTCACGACGGCGTTAAGGACGGCATCATCAACGATCCGCCGCGCTGCCGCTTCGATCCTTCCGTACTCCTGTGCAAGGGTGTGGAATCGCGCGCTTGTTTGACCGACCCGCAAATCACCGCGTTGAAGAAGCTTTACGCCGGCGGCGAAGACTCGCAAGGCAAACAGATCTTTCCGGGTTTGATGCCCGGCGGCGAGACGTCGGGATGGTCGCAGTGGGTGATTGGCCCGGGTCCGGGCGGCAGCGCGGCCGCGATTTACCTGGAGAATTATTTCCGCTATATGGCCTTCGAGGATCCAGCATGGAATCCTCTCACGGCCAAAGTTGACGCTGCGGAGCGCCGGGCTGATGAGAAAACCGCGCACGCTCTGAACGCAACCGATCCCGATCTGAGCCGCTTCCAAGCGCGTGGCGGAAAACTGATTCTGTATCACGGCTGGAGCGATCCGGCTATTGCTCCGTTGAACACCATCAATTACTACCAGAGTGCGGTGAAAGCCGCAGGAGCCGAGAAGGCTGCGCGTTTTATCCGCCTGTACATGGTTCCTGGAATGCAACACTGCATCGGGGGTCCGGGGCCCAGTTCCTTTGGTCAACTCGGTACGAAGACAGCGCAGGGGCCGGAACGCGGCATCTACACTGCGCTCGAGCAGTGGGTGGAAAAGGGCGCCACGCCCAGTGAGGTGATCGCGACCAAATACGTGGAAGACAATTCCTCAAAGGGAGTCCAGATGACTCGCCCGCTCTGTTCCTACCCGCAGATTGCGAAATATAACGGTTCTGGCGACACGAACGATTACGCAAACTTCGCCTGCGTGGCGCCGGTACATTGATCAGGCTGAATTACGGCGGCGACAGAAACAGAGCCAGAAGACCAGGTAACCGCCGGCTGCGATAACGGCCAAGCCGGCGAAGAGGAGGACCGACACGTCGGCCAGTATCGAGCGACTCACTTAAGCCTACCCAGCTACCAGTTCCAGGGCCAGCGGCGCAACAGCAAGTTGCACCGGCTTACTCCACCAGGATCGCGGCACCGCGATTGTGGGAGGATCCTAAACTTGGATTTCTAAGCCAGATTTTTTCGTTAAGTAGACTTGTCACGCGGCACCCTCCAGAGGCGGAGTGGTGAAATGGACGGGTATGCATTTTCAAGCTGGCGTTTCTGTCGTACTCGCACTCACCTCTGCTCTGGCGATGGCCGCAACGCCGCCAGCGCTTCGCCTGGGTAACGATGTTCAACCGGAGCACATGTCGCTCGATCTCGCGCTTTCTCCGGAGAAGACGGATTTCTCCGGAAAGGTCGAGGCAGAGCTCCAGATCAATTCCGCGGTTGATCATTTCTGGTTGAATGCGGCAGAGCTTACCGTAACGGACGCAAAGCTTGTTGAAAACGGGAAAACCTTACAGGCACAGGTTCTGCCTGGAGGAGAAGATTTCGTTGGCTTTCAGTTTCCTTCAACCTTGCAGCCGGGCAAAGCGCGGCTTAGCGTGTCCTTCACGGGGAAGGTGAACCTGCGCTCGAGCGAGGGTATCTTCCAGAGTAAGCGGGGTCAAGACACATATCTCTTTACGCAATTTGAAGCGATCAGCGCGCGACGGGCATTCCCTTGCTTCGATGAGCCAGACTTCAAAATACCCTGGCAGTTGACGTTGCATGTGCCGCAGAACGATCTAGCGGTAGCAAACACCAAGATTGAAAAAGAGATGCCGGATTCAGGCGGGATGAAGACGGTGCGCTTTACGGAAACGAAGCCACTGCCGAGCTATCTAGTCGCATTTGGGGTAGGGCCATTCGAGTTCGTGGACGCCGGGGTGGCTGGAAGCAGGCACGTGCCAGTGAGGATTGTGGTGCCACGCGGGGACAAGGCACGGGCGAAATATGCAGCGAGCGTGTCGGCCGAGATTTTAACGCGGCTCGAGAATTACTTTGGGATTCCGTATCCGTACGACAAAGCGGACCAGCTTGCGATACCGCTCTCATTCGGGGGAGCAATGGAGAATCCGGGTCTGGTCACCTACGATGCGAATATTATTCTGTCGCCGCCCGGAGAGGATACAGAGAGGCATCAACGCCAGTACGCGTCGATAGCCGCGCACGAGCTTGCGCATCAGTGGACCGGCGATATGGTGACGATGAAATGGTGGAACGATGTTTGGCTGAACGAGTCGTTCGCAACCTGGATGTCGGCTAAGCTGCTTTCCGAATGGAAGCCGGAATGGCACACACGTGCACAGAATCAGGGTGCTCGACTCTTTGCGATCAATGCGGATACCAAGACAAGCGCGCGACGAATCAATCAACCGGTGGAGAGCAAGAGCGATATCGGTAACGCATTCGATGGGATTACCTATCAGAAGGGCGGTGCGGTTTTAGGGATGTTCGAGAACGCTGTGGGAGCAGCGAATTTTCAGCGTGTGATGCACGATTACCTGCGAGCGCACATGTTCGGCAACGCCACATCTGAAGACTTCCTGGCTCAACTTGGGCAAACGACAAAACCTGAATACGCGACGGCGTTTGCAACATTCTTAAACCAGACCGGCGTTCCGGAAGTAAAAACGCGGGTTAAATGCGCAACGGGCGGCGAACCCAGTCTTGAAGTAGAACAGCGGCGCCTTTTGCCAGCGGGTTCAAGCGGCGATGTAAATCGCACGTGGGGCGTTCCGATCTGCGTGGCTTATGCGGAGGGAAGCGGCCGGAAACAGAGTTGCAAGCTGGTCACCGAACAATCGGCTACGCTCAGTTTTCCCGAAAAGGGTTGTCCGGCCTGGTATCTGGCGAACGAAAAAGAAATCGGGTATTACGAAGCGCAATATGATGGAGACTCGATCGCGAAGTTGCTGGACCACAGCAATGAATTGACGCTGGCGGAAGAGGTCGGCGTACTGGGCGATTTACACACGTTAGCGGTCTCAAGCCAGACGCCTTGGGACCAGGTCCTTGGGCTGGCACCGAAACTGAAACATGATAAACGGCCGGAAATCACACGCGCCGCGATTGAGCTGGCACAGATTCCACAGGAGTACCTGGATCCAAACCTGATGCCGAAGTACGCCAGCTATGTCGAGGACACATTCGGGGATCAGGCACGCGAACTCGGCTGGCAAGATAAGCCAGGGGACACGCCCGATCAACGGCTGTTAAGGCCGGAGCTGGTTGGATTCGTAGCACGGTGGGGAAAAGATCCTCAGCTCATCGCCGAGGCAAAGCAGCTGGCGAACGCGTGGCTGGAAAATCATAAGGCAGTCACCCCCGACGTAACGACCAGCATTCTTGCGACCGCGGCCCGAAATGGGGACTCCGCTTTCTATGAAAAGGTAGTGACGGCCGCCAAATCGGAACAGGATCCGTACTTCAAGCCGATGTTGATTTCTACCCTAGGGGATTTCTCGAATCCGGAACTGTTGAAGCGGAGCCTCGCGATGGCTTTCGACGGAACATTCGATCTGCGCCTTTCAATCCGTATGCTGTTCGGGCTTACGAGCACTCCAGAAGGCGCCAATTTGGCTTACCAGTACGTAAAGGAACACTATGACGACATCAAAGCAAAGCTGCCAAGAGCTGTTAACACGGATTACTCGGCATATTTGCCGTCGATAGCGGCTGCTTCGGCCTGCAGCGATTCAGCACAGAGCGACATGAAGATATTTTTCGAGTCACGCATGAAGGATGTCATTGGCGGACCACGGAATTTGGAGAACGCTTTAGAGACGGTTCATCTTTGCACAGCGGCGAAACCGACAGCTGAGGAACAGATTGCAAAGTTCTTGTCTGCGTATGCGGTACCCAGCGCGGCCCCGGGAGTCAACTAAGACAAACTGGGGCAGTGAAGCCGGCCCGGAATTTGATCACTGGGTGCGGCTCGCCGGTTCCGAAATTGCTGAAACCCGTGACTGCACATCAATTCGGCGCGACCGAATGAAACTCCCGATTGTCTTCCCCCGGGTGCAGCGCATTGAGACGCGAGAATCGAGCGAACTCTTGCTTGGCTTTTTCGCTTTCGCCCTCCTTCTGATAAAGCTGGCCAAGCACGTAGTGGGCTCTTGCATTATCGGGCTCTAACTGCACAGACCGCTCCAGCTCTGCTTGCGCTTTCGGAAGCTCCTTTAGCAAAAGATAGGCTTTGCCAAGCTGCTGATGCGCTTTCGCCAAGTCCGGCGCAGTTGCTATCGCTTGCTGAAGATAAGGGACAGCTTTTTCCGGCTGATTATTTTCCAGGAAAAAGCTTCCAAAGTCGATATACGGCCACGGGTCTTTGACAGGCACGTCCGCTTGCCAGGCGATCGCATTCGCAAAGGCTTGCTGCGCTTCGTCGTTGCGACCCAGCGCCTGTAGCGTCAAACCGAGATTGTCTTCCGCCCTCACGTGCTTTGGGTCAAGGTTTAAGCATTGTTTGAATGCGGCTACAGCTTCTTCGAATCGATTCTCGTTGTACTTAGCGCGCGCCAGGTAATACCAGCCGAGCACATTCCCGGGAGCCCATTCGGTCGCTTTTGTAAACCACTTATCGGCATCGCCGTAGTCGCTCAGCAAAACGTAATCTGCACCCACCACGCGCAGATCCGCTGCGCTTGGCCTCTGATATTTCGCTCCTTCCGTGTATTCGGCGAGTGATTCGCGAGCCTTGGTTTGGCGAAACAAAATATAGCCGAGCAGAAAATGGCCGCTTGCCGAATTCTGATGCAAAGCCAGATATTGCCGGGCCTCTGCTTCCGCCTCGGGCAACATGCCGCTCTCGGCAGCGGTCTTCGCTGCTGCCAGTGGACCTGCGGCTGGCGCCTCCGTGCTCCTCGCGGCGAGTTGCGCGATCATTACCAGGGTAAGAACAATGCTACTCATACCGCAGCGCTGTCATCGGGTCAATTTGCGCGGCGCGCCAGGCTGGCCGCACGCAAGCTAAAACGCCAATGGCAAAGAGCACGCAAACAACAATTACGAAAGAAAGCGGATCGAAGGGCGAAACGCCCCAGATCATACTGCGTAAGAAGTGGGTCACGCTCAAACTGCCAATTACGCCCAGCGCCGTGCCGAAGCCTAGCAATTTCGCTCCCGAACGGGCGACCATTTTCACAATGCCCAAGCGCTGGGCGCCGAGCGCCATTCGGACGCCGATTTCCTGTGTTTGGCGCAGAACCGAGTAATTGACAATCGCATAAATACCGAGTGCAGCAAGCAGCAGCCCGAGACCGGCAAAAACGCCGAACAAAAACACACTGAATCGAGGCTCCGAATAGCCACGCAAATCGAGCCACTCCCGCAACGTCCGTATTTCCATTACCGGCTGATCGGGGTCGATCGCGTGAATTTGAGATTCGAGTGGCTTGATCAGGGTTCTTGGCGGCACCACGCCTTCCGCCAGCAAAGTCGCGGAGAGATCGGCGTAACCCGCGATCGTAAACGGCACGTAAGCTTCGGGGGCGGTCTCACGCTTCAGTCCGATATTCGGCAGATCGCTGACAACACCTACGATCTCGCAGGTCTCGTTTGGCGCCGGGTCCGGTGGCGGATGCAACTGCAACAACTGCACGTTCTGGCCCAGCACGTTACCTTTTGGGAAGAAGAAAGATGCAAACTTGCTGTTGACAACCGCCACGCGCCTTGCGCCGCGAACATCGGCCAGTGTTAACAGACGCCCTTGTCGCAGTCGGGTATTCATTAACTCTGGATACTCAGCGCTGGTCTCGCTGACGATCACCTGTGTTTTCGCCCGCACAGTGCTTCCCGGGATGTTCGCAAAAGTGCCGAAATACACAATCGGATGCACAGACTGATTCAGTGCGATCTCCGTCAATCCAGGCACCCGTTGAGCACGATCCAGCAATTGCAAATAGAAGTTATTGCGCGCCTCGCGAGTCGGATAACGCTTATCGGACAGCGGGATGGTCATCGTGAGAATGTTCTCCGGCTTAGCGCCGACCTGCACTCTTTCGAGATGCAGCAGCGTACGAATGACCAGGCTCGCGCTCACCAACAGCATCATTGCGAGCGCTACTTCGATGACGACGAAAACGTTACGGATCTTCGCTTCACCGAAGGCTCCGCTGATTCCCCTGCCTCCTCCCCTCAACGCGCTGTTAATATCGGCGCGCCCAGCCTGAAATGCCGGCGCCAGGCCGAACAGAAATGCTGCCATCAGAGAGACGATAACCGTGAATACAAGAACCGGCAGATTAAGCGTGACTGCCGCTTCATCGGGAATCGTATCCGGTGGCACAATGGCGAGAATCGAATGAAGACTTGCAAAGGCCAGCAGCACGCCAAGCGCTCCGGCGGCGATTCCGATGATCGCGCTCTCTGTTAATAGCTGCCGGACGATACGGAAGCGGCCCGCGCCCAGCGATAGTCGAACCGCCATCTCCCGGCTCCTGCCGGCCGAACGCGCTAGCAGCAGACTCGAAACGTTAGCGCACGCAATGAGGAGCAGCACCCCGACTGCTCCAAACAGAATCCAAAGCGATTGCCTGATTCCGCTTGGAAAGGTGTCGTAGAAATTGTCCAGAATCACCCGGAGCTTTGGCTCGCGTTCCCCGGTTTCTCGCATCATCAGGTCGCGCAGCACGGGATGTAGCTCTGACGCGGCTTCCGCTTTGTTTACGCCTGGCTTCAGGCGTCCCATGATGAAGATGTAGCGTACGTCCTCCGCGAAATGTCCCTTCTCAAACACGATCGGCAAGTATACGTCGGCTCCGCGCCACATGAAACGCTTGGGCATCACGCCGACAACCGTTCGAACTCTGTCATTCAACCGCAGTTTGCGGCCGATCACGCCAGGGTCTCCGTTGAACTGATGTTTCCAGAATTTGTAACCGAGAACGGCTACTGCTGCTGCATCAGTCTCGCCGTCATCGGCCACAATGTAGCGCCCGATCAGCGGCTTCACGCCCATTACGCGAAACGTGTTTACAGTGCAGAAATTGCCACGTAAACGCTGCGGTTCGCCGGCACCCGTCCAGGCAACATCGCTGATCGTGGAAGCAATCAGATCTGAGAACGCATGCGTGCGTTGTTGCACTTCCAGATAGCCGTCTGGAGTATAGGGAGAGTAGTAGAAGTTGCGATCGGGGACGGTAGCGTAAAAGCTGTATAGCGTTTCAGGATGAGAGTACGGAAAGGGATCGAGGATCACACCGTGGATCACGCTGAAGATCGCGGTGGTCGCGCCGATTCCAAGCGCCAGTGAAAGAATCGCTGCCGCTGCGAACCCGCGCGATTTCATCAGGCTGCGTGTGCCGAAGCGAACGTCTCGTATCGCGTGCTCTATCCACGGCATGCTTCCTAGCATCTCGCTCCTTCCCTCCTCATTCGATATTGTGCTGTATAGCCATTATCATGATCGAAACCGGACTGAAAGACAAAGTAGTGATTGTCACGGGGGCGGCTAGCGGCATCGGGAAGGCCACCGCTCAGCATTTCGCTGCCGAAGGCTGCCGTGTGGTCTCTTGGGACGTTAAGCAAGGCGCAGCTGAGCCCGGGGGCTTGTTCCAGCAGGTAAATGTCGCTGATGCCTCGTCTGTCGAGCCTGCCGTCGCAGAGATCAAAGCTCGCTGGGAGTCGCCTTACGTGCTCGTGAACAACGCCGGCATCTTGCGCGATGGCCAACTCGTAAAAGTCAAGGAGGGATCAATATTAGGTGTCCTCACTGATGAGCAGTTCGAGGCAGTCATCGCGGTGAATCTTAAGGGCGTGTTCGTCTGCACACGGGCCGTTGCGTCGCATATGATTTCGGCCGGTGCTGGCGGCGTCATTCTCAATGCCTCGAGCGTCGTCGGGCTCTACGGCAACTTTGGCCAGACCAACTACATCGCGGCTAAATCGGGCGTGATCGGGATGACTAAAGTCTGGGCGCGCGAACTCGGTAAGTACAAGATCCGCGTGAATGCCGTTGCACCCGGTTTCATTGCGACCGACATGATCAAATCCGTGCCCGAAAAAATCCTGCAAACCATGCAAGACCACACGCCCATCGGCCGTCTCGGCCAGCCAGAGGACGTCGCCAACGCTTACTTATGGCTCGCTTCCGATGCCGCCTCCTTCATCACCGGGACCGTCTTGAGCGTCGATGGCGGCGTAGTCACAGGCACTTAAATTTGCGAGAACGAGGTCGGGTTTAAGATCAAATTCGAAATATTCGAAACAACCGATTCATATGCGAACTTCGGCGAACTGCTCAGCTTCTTCCAATCCGGATCTGCGCTAAACGCTTTCCACTTCGCATTCAGCTCCGCCAGGTCGGGAAAACTGAGCATATAGGTGAGATTCGGCAGGCGCGGCCCAATTAGCGTGTCTCCATAGAAAACCGACCAGAACCCGGCCCGCTCAAATACGGCGAACTCGCCGCTATTGAACATCTCGACTTTTACACGATGATCATGATTGCTCGGGCTCTCGTACGTGCGCATCTGAAAAACGCGTGGGCCACGCTGCGCTGTCGCCGGAGGCACGGTAAGTTTTGGATAACCTTCGAACGCTAGCATAAGCGAGCTGTCGACTCGCTCATAGGGCGGCTCTTTAGCTGGCGCATTCAGGAAATCGTGCCCTGTTCGCTGATACTCTTCGTCCTGGGCCAAGCGAAGCTCCGCTGTCGCTAGCACCTCGAGCGAGTTGCTCGGAATCAAGACATACAAGGCCGGCGTTTCGGGCCCCAGGTACAGATCGAAAACGCCCACTGGGTTCATACCGAGCCGGTTCAAAGCCGGGATGAGCGCCTCGGCGAGGAAGGCGCTCGCAAGCTTCTGCTGTGGTCCGGAAATCAAGTGATACCGGCGCAGTTCGTAATACTGGCGCGTGGGTGTCTCTGCCGAACGCAGTTCAGGAGCGGCGGCCAGCGTAGTAGCGGCCAACGAAGAGGTAAGGAAACGGCGTCGCTGTATCATGTCTTATCAGCATATTCTCTCAGCAATCCTTCACGGCATTGTAGGAATGCGCGGCAAGGGATGCAGGGCTTTCGAGCTCAGCCACGCCTGGCGAAATTCAGCAATCTGCTGAGTAACTGCTTGGCCAGCCCGCTCGTAAGTAACCACCTCAAGCGCCGGGTCTTCCGTCAGGACCGCTTCCACGGTACGCGTTCCGTCGCGCCTCTGCACTTGCAATTGAACACGATCTCCGGGCTTACGCTTTGCCAGCCATGAGTTCAGATCAACTGAGCTCTTTATCGTTTTACCCTCCCAACGAAGAACGCGATCTCCAATGTCGAGGCCGGCCTTGTACAGCGGTGAGTCGCGCAGCGTACTTCCCGCGAGTTCTACTCCTTCGCCTGAGAAGTTCAGATTGCTTGCGCCTAACCAGACGGTATTCGGATGCTCCTTCCGCAGCACGAGCCCTGCCTGCGCTAACAGGGGGCCAAAATCAACCGGCTCTTCGCCGAGAATGTGGCGTTCAAAAAAGTCTCGCGCGAATGAGCTGTCCGTCGTTTCGCCTAATGTCTGCTGCAAATCCTCCAGCGTGTACGGCTTGTCGATATCCGGGTGCTCGCGCCACATCGCGCGCATCCAGTCATCGAGCGTCTTGCCGGGAAACTGCTTGCGGATTGCAAGATCCAGCCCGAGCGCCAGCGCTTGCCCGTATGTGTAATACGAGATGAACGTATTCGCGAAGTTGTTCGGGTCAATCGATCTTGCAGCGTCTACGAAAGGCGCCAGCCGGCTCATCTCGATTACGTCATGCACCTTGCGGCCCGGAGCGGTCAGCACCGTATCGACAGCCGAACCCATTTCGCCCGCGAACTGATCGAGCGAGCGAAAGCCGGCGCGTTTCAGCACAAGTATGCCGTAATAGTTGGTGAATCCTTCGGCGAACCAAAGCTCACCTGACATATCGGCGCGCTCAAAATCGAAAGGTTCTAACGATCGTGGCCGGATGCGTCTCACGTTCCAGGAGTGGAAGAACTCGTGCGAAACAGCTTCAATTTCACGCGCGGCCGAACCTTTCAAATCGTTCGAGCCAGTGATCACAGTCGAATCCCGATGCTCCATACCGTCGAATGAGGCCCACGGCAGATAATCGATCAGAAACGTGTACGAGCCAGTATCGTACTTCGGAAACGCCCGGAAAACACCTTCCTCCTCAAGGACGACGGCCTTGCACATTTCAGCGAAAACCTGCGCTTCAGCATCGGTTCCCCTGTGGTGCAGTGCAAGGCGAAATACCGCATTCTCGATCTTCCACTCCGGCTCAGGATGCGCGCTGATCTCGACCGGGCTATCCATTAACTGCTCTAGGTTCGGCGCGGACCACGTTCCGTCATTTTGCTCAGCAAGTTGAGTTGCAACCTTCCAGCCCGACTCAGCAGGAAGCTTGAAGGACAGAGAGGCAGGGGTGCTCTCGAACCCGCGCGCCCATACTAGCGCCGCAGGCAAGTTCAGATGCGCATGCGTTTCGTCCACTGCCGCGTACGTGCCATCTACGCGGTCTGCGTAAAGCGTGTATTCGAAAACCACCGTACCGTGATGTCCGGAGATGCTCCAGCCGTATGGATCGGCTTGGGCTACCTCTAAAGCATGCGCCTCACCGTCGGAAACGCGCACGTTGTAAATGTTCTTGGCAAATTCGTGAAGTGCGTACCGGCCTGGAGAAGAGCGGCTCATACGAACCTGGAGCGCGCCTTCAGGCACTCCGCTGAACATCGCCCGAATCTCCGCCTCGCGATGGGCCGCGTTGTCAAAGCGAAGCTCGTATCTGACTGCCCTCTGAGCGAACAGTGGACATGCCAGCAGAACAAGAAGTAAAAGTATTGTCAAGGGCGACGCATTGTTGGAAGCGCTTGGCTATCCTAGCAGGTGTCCGCGCAGCCAAAAGCTCCTCGGCAAACGACAACATGATCGGGCACTTGCGAGGTACAGTCCTTGAAAAACATCCAGGCGAAGTAATCGTCGAAGCAGCCGGGGTAGGCTATGAAGTGCAAATCCCGATTTCGACCTACACCACGCTTCCGGCCGCGGGTGCAGCTGTTGCGCTGCGCATCCACACGCATGTGCGCGAGGACGCCCTGATCCTCTTCGGCTTTACTACAGCGCAGGAACAGACTGTATTTGAAAAGCTGATTACGGTCAGCGGCATTGGTCCGAAGCTGGCCATCGCGGTCCTTTCCGGCCTGCCCACCGCCGATCTCATCGGAGCTATTAGGACCAGCGACATCGAACGCCTGGTGCGTATTCCGGGAGTCGGCAAGAAGACGGCGGAGCGGATTGTGCTCGAGCTAAAAGACAAATTAGCCACTGTCGACGTCTCCGAAAGAAGTACCGTGTCCGAACAGTCCGCCCAGAGCTTCACGCCGCTTGAGCAGGACGTGCTTTCCGCTTTGCAGAACCTGGGCTGCTCGCGAGCGGCTGCGGAACAGGCAGTGCGCAAAGTGAGCGAACGCGGCGCTCCGGATGGCTTTGAACCGTTCTTTCGAGCGGCGATGGCACTCATACGGTAACGTAAAAGCGGATGCACGACGACGATCTGGTCTCTCGAAAATCACAGGAAGAGGATCGTCAATTCGAAGCGGCGCTGCGGCCCACCTCGCTGGCCGATTTCGCTGGACAGCCGCACGTGCGAGAGTTGCTCTCGATTGCAATCGAGGCCGCCCGGCAACGCGGTGAAGCCATGGATCACGTTCTGCTCTGTGGGCCGCCGGGCCTCGGCAAAACTACCCTTGCCGGCATCATCGCGCAGGAACTCTCTGTCCCCATTACCCAGACCGCCGGCCCCATCCTTCAAAAAAAGCTCGACCTGACCGGCATCCTCAGCAGCGTGCATGAGCACCAGGTGTTTTTCATCGACGAAATACACCGCCTGATGCACGACATTGAAGAAATCCTATATGCCGCTCTCGAAGATTTCCGGCTTGACATCCTCATCGGCACAGGACCCGGCGCCCGCACGCACTCACTTCCCCTGCCGCACTTCACCGTTGTCGGTGCAACCACCAAACAAGGCCTGCTCAGCGCCCCTTTGCTGAGCCGCTTTGGTATCGTTCTCCGCCTCGAACCATACGATGAAGAAACACTGGGGTGTATCGTTGAAAGGTCGGCCAGACTGCTCGACGTAAGAATTACGCTCGACGCCGCCCGCGAAATTGCCCGTCGAGGCCGCGGCACCCCCCGCATTGCCAACCGTTTACTGCGGCGCGTCCGCGATTTCGCTCAGGTACGAGCAGAGGGTCATATCGACGCCAGCGTCGCCCAAGCTGCGCTAGATCTCCTAAAGGTCGACCGCTTCGGTTTGGACGCTGTAGACCAGAAGGTTATGCTCACCGTAATGGTCAAGTACGGCGGCGGTCCCGTCGGCCTCAGCACCATTGCTGCCTCGATTGACGAACAGACCGACACGATCGAAGAAGTCTACGAACCTTACCTGATTCAGCTCGGCTTCTTGGACCGCACTCCGCGCGGGCGTATCGCTACCGAACGCGCCTTCGACTATTTCGGAGTCTCTCGCAAAGCTCGTTTTGCCGGCACTGCGCAGAATCCGCTATTCTGAGCCGTCCGCATGTCCTCTAAGAAGGCCTTCCTGTCGCTTGGATCAAACCTGGGGGATCGCGAGAAAAATCTCACCACAGCCCTTGAAGCGCTGGAACTCGAATCGATTCACATCACGGCGCGCTCCTCCATCTATGAAGCTGAACCCCAAGATGTCACCGATCAGCCCTGGTTCCTTAACATGGTTGTGGATTGCGAGATGCGCTATTTCCCGCTGCAGCTACTCACTGCGTTGCAGCGGGTCGAGCGCGAGATGGGCCGAGTTCGAATAGCCGCAACACCTCGCGGTCCTCGCTTGATCGATATCGATATTCTCTATTTCGGAACAATCACAATGCGAAGCCGCGAACTCACTCTCCCACATCCCCGCATGTTAGAACGACGCTTTGTTCTTGAACCCCTCCTTGAAATTGCACCGGGTTTGCGCGATCCGGTCAGCAAGCAGCCGCTGGAGAAATATATCAAAGGCTTGAAAGGACAGGCAGTGAAAAGAATTTAGAAAGGGAAGGCAGCAGCAGAGAGCTGCTGCCCACTCGTCGGACTAGGCGCCGACCTTCTCCCTTACTTGACTGCGCGCATACTGCTCGAGCTTACGTGCATCGGCGTTGAACTTACGAATGCCCTCGGCAAGCTTATCGGTACCCATCGCGTCTTCGTTGTGCATCCAGCGGAAGCTTTTCTCATCCAGGTGGATCTTCTCGTCTTTGCTCGCCTGAGCCTTCTCAGGTGTCAGGGCAACCTGCACGTCGCCCTGGGTTTCCTGCATCTTCTCCAAAAGGTCGGGGCTGATGGTAAGCAGGTCGCACCCGGCTAGATGCGTAATCTGTTCTACCTTTCGGAAACTGGCGCCCATCACCTGCGTCTTGTATCCGTATTTCTTAATGTAGTTGTAAATCCGCGTCACGCTAGCGACGCCAGGATCTTGTTCGATCGGAATATCTTTCCCGCCGTTTTCTTTCTTGTAGTAGTCGTAAATCCGGCCTACGAAAGGCGAAATCAGCGTAACCTTTGCCTCGGCGCAAGCCACGGCCTGCGCAAAGCTGAACAGCAGGGTCAGATTGCAGTGAATGCCTTCTTTCTCCAATTGCTCAGCGGCGCGAATGCCTTCCCAGGTGCTTGCAACTTTGATCAGAACGCGCTCGCGGCCGGTGCCATCCTTTTCGTACATGCCGATGAGATGCCGCGCCTTGTTCAGGGTCCCTTGCGTGTCAAAACTGAGCGATGCATCCACTTCCGTCGAAACGCGCCCCGGAATCACCTTCAGAATTTCACGGCCGAAACTGACAAACAGCCGGTCCATGAAGGCCTCAGACTGCTTCTTTTCGTCTCCGCCCTCTTTATCCGCGTGCTCGATCGCTTCCTCCACCAGATTGTGGTACTCCGGACGCTGTGCGGCGGTCAGAAGCAGAGATGGATTTGTGGTGGCATCCTGCGGCTTCAGACGCTTGATCGCCTGAAAATCGCCTGTATCCGCTACCACAGTACTGTATTTCTTCAACGACTCAAGGACTGTCATGGCTGGTACTCCTATTATAAAGACTGTTGAGCGTGCCTAGAACGTACCAGATTTTTTGGCGTTTGGAAAGGGATCTCCGAAACCGCTGATTTTCTATGTACAGAATTGCTTTCCCCGCCGCGATCCTTCTGCTTTCCGCGGCTGGCCTCCAGGCGCGCAACAACCCCGGCAAACCCACCGACGAAGTAATAGCGCAATTTGTTCAGGCGGTGGGCGGGCCTGCCGCTATCGATCGAATAGAGACGCGCGAAATACACGCCCAACGGCATCATGGTCCCAAACTCGTCTATTTTTGGCAGAAGCCGAACAAGGTCTTGCTGGTGGAAGGCAAGAAGAAGATCGGATACGACGGAGGCAGCGGCTGGATTTTATCGCAGAAAAAGCGAATTTCCAAGCTGCCCAAAGGCTCCCAGCAACCGCTCGAAATGGATGCCAATCCCCTCCGCTATGCAGGTCTCAAGCGGCTGTATGCCGATGTGTCGCCCGGCGCGCCTGAGACGCTGGAAGGCCGCAAGATGGACGTATTGATAGCGCCCAATGATCTCGGCTCGACCAGGTTCTATTTCGACAATTCAACGCACTTGCTCGCCCGGGTCGAGGAGACCGGTGAGACTTCGGCTTACTTCAAGCATGTCACCGATTTCATGGATTATCAGGAAATCGACGGGGTTAGGCTGCCATTCCGCATTGTCCACAATTCAAACGAACCGGGCGCCAAAGCGGAGGACATACGAATTTCCAAAGTAATCCATAACGTCTCGATTAACCCCGCCCTTTTCAGCAAACCTGCATCGGGTGCGGTTGTGCTCGGCGGAAAACGCTAGCGCCCTCAGGCATGAATATCAAGGAGGCAAATGTTACCAGCAAGAAAACTCGGATCTCAAGGACTCCAGGTCTCCGCGCTTGGACTCGGTTGCATGGGCATGAGCCAGTCCTACGGCCCGGCAGATGAACAGGAATCGATCGCGACCATCCACAGTGCTCTAGACCTCGGGCTCGACTTCTTCGATACGGCCGAAGTGTACGGCCCGTTCATCAATGAGGAGCTGCTCGGACGCGCGCTGAAGGGCCGGCGCGATCGTGCGGTTATTGCCACCAAATTCGGTTTTCGCATTGAGGACCGGAAGATCACTGGCACCGATAGTCGCCCCGCGCACGTTCGCGAAGTGGTCGAGGCCTCGCTGCGCCGGCTCGGCACCGATCGCATTGACCTCCTCTACCAACATCGCGTCGATCCAGCCATTCCTATTGAGGACGTTGTGGGAGCCATGTCTGACCTGGTTCGCGAAGGCAAGGTGCGTTTCCTGGGTCTCTCGGAAGCAGGTGAAATAACGATCCGGCGCGCCCAATCGACACACCCGATCAGCGCGTTGCAAAGCGAGTACTCGTTATGGGAGCGCAATCTAGAGCCGAAAATCATACCGCTGCTTCGCGAGCTCGGCATCGGTCTCGTGCCGTTTAGCCCACTCGGCCGCGGCTTTCTCACGGGCACTGCCAAACGCGCGGAAGACTATCCAGAGAACGATTACCGCCGCGGTGACCCGCGTTTCCAGGGCAAGAACTACGATGTCAACATGCGGGCCGCTTCCGTCGTGCAAAATATCGCCAAGCAGAAGGACGCGAAGCCCGGCCAAATTGCCTTAGCTTGGTTACTGCATAAAGGCGAGGACATCGTGCCTATCCCCGGCACCAAGCGAAGGACTTATCTTGAAGAGAATATCGCCGCGGTTTCCCTGAAACTGGCCTCCGAGGAAATCTCGCAACTCGACCGGGCCCTCGCCTCCGAGGCCGTTTCAGGCCCTCGCTATAACGAGCGTATGATGGCCATGGTTGACCGGTAACACATTCTGTTGCGAAAAGCCGATGTCCCGCCCCTAGGGCCACATCGCAGTCCAGTTCTCGGTCACCTGCATGAAGCGCTCCGAAATACGAGAGCGTTACAGAAACGAATGCCGCCGGTTCATTTAGCCGTTTCTTAGCGGCACAGCAGGAAAATCACGAATGCTATGCTGTATCCCGATGACGAAGGTGCAGACCACATTCAAGCTCTCTCGCCCCCTCACAGATGGAGACTTGAAGAGTATCTCGCATGTGCATGCCGTCTACGGGATGTTCGCCGTCCGTGTCGCGCCTTCCGGCGATGAACTTTTCATCGAATACGATGCCTCACGCTTATCCCCTAAGGAGGTGCGCGGCACGCTCGAAGAGAACGGGCTTCCCCTCGCATGAACTTCTAACGGGCACACCTGGCGCTACTGCTTTGCTGTGTCACCATCTTCCCTTCGATCGCCGTCCCTACGCGGTGAGTCGTGTATTCGAACGAATCGCCATCGTACAGCGCGACATCTCCGCCTTCGCCAGCTTCGAGCGATCCGACTCGATTCGCCACCCGATCATCTTGGCCGCATTGATGGTGATGCTTGCCAGCGCTTAGTAGAACGTTAGCCCGTTGGCACCCGCTACCGCAGCCTCAAAAAGGATCACCCGCGTCTTCGGCACATAAGCTGCAAAGCCGCTCTGCAAAGCAAATGGAATCCCTTTTGCCTGTAGGTGCGCAGCCGTCTCGAAGCTGCCTCATCTCGGGAAGGACCGAGTGTAGCGCACCGAGTCCGAGAGCGCGTTATTTCTTGCTGCTTGTGTCGAGGTGCGAGGCTTACTCGCCGCGGCCGATAGCTCCTTCCAGGAAGATATCGGTGCCACGGGCAACCCAGGATCTGATCTGCTTGTCGGTCAGTGGCTCCATCAGACCAAGAAGACTCTTCAAGTGATAACTGCCCATCATTAGCCCAAGAAACTGACCAGCCATTGCTTCGGGATTTCCGCATTTCAGCAGGCCTTCCTTCTGCCACTGCTCGATGCTGCGCCGGAGAAGTCGAAGCATCCTCTCGGGGCCGGCGGAGAAAAACCTAGATGCCAATTCGGGAAAACGCTGCGCTTCCGAAATCATGGCGCGGAAAAAGGCGCGACCCTGCGGGTCCGAAATGATAGTCAAAAATTGCCTGCCGACGGCGTTTAGAGCTGTCTTAGGGTCGAGATCCGCCATGTCCATGGCAAGGAGTGGCCCAAGCTTTTCCGTGCACATTTTCTCAACCGTTGCCGCAAAGAGACCTTCCTTGCCGCCGTAGTAGCTATAAAGCGTACTCTTGGACCCGCCCACCTGTTCCAGGATGTCGTCCAGACTGACAGCATCGTAGCCGCGCTCCAGGAACAATTGCCGGGCAACGTTCAAGATGTCGTGTTGCTTTTTTTGCGTCCTGGTGTTTGAGATCAAGCTTGGATGCCTCGAACCTGCATCCTTGAGAGTACATTCTCTCACCAGCCGCGGCGTTCATGAGATCTTGGCCGCTCCTCCGAAGCGGATTCCAGCTCCCTTATTGTCTGAACCTTGTTTCTAAGGCTTTCGAGTGTCCCAGCCATCGTCTCTCGCGAAAATCGCTCAATGACCGGCGAAATCAGCCATCGCACAGGAGTCGGAACGTTCCGGCTTAGAGTCATCGTCTCTACCCGCACATACACTCCCGTATCCGCTTCGCGGTACCGCACGATAGTGAATATCTTCTCGACGTAGCCGTGCGAAGTGCTGAATGGAATCAGACGCTCATCAGGAGTGCCAGGATTTTCGAGCTCGTTTAATTCTGTTGCTTCCGTAATGCTGTAACCGGCGTCCGGGCCCAACTGGTAATAGCTGGATCGAAAGACTCCAAGCAGACCTGCTTTCACTCCGAAGCCTCTCTGCTCGAATTTGAGCCGGTATGTGAAATCGTCCTCGGTGCGGCTCAGAAGTCGCGAGTCAACTACAGCCGGCCTGAAAACACTTGCATACGAGTCGTAGTTCTCCAGTACTGCGAGAACATCCGCAGACCGGGCGTTCCGTACGAAAACAGTGCCTGTCCAGTGATGGATCAGCCCGGAAGGAACTGGGACCATCCTTCCTTGGGCGGGACGCGCCGCGAGATTTTTTTCGTAGCCTGTCTCAGCACTCCTCTTCTGCTTGACATCGATGCTGAGAAATCCCTCCGGGCTGCAGATTTCCTGCGCTATCCCCGCTTTTGCTTGTTGGACGTGTTGATTCCAGAACGCAACTGTTTCCGGTGTTACTGTTGCAGCCTGGGACTTTTGTAGGAAGAAGGACAATAGACTGGCCAGCGCGATCTTGCTCGCTGAGAATTTGCCGTGCCTTAGCGCTCGCATCATTGATACCGTACCGTTCAGTACTGTGATGAGCTAACAGTCGCCGCAGTTGCGGTAATTTCGCCAGGAAACTCCCGGGCTGTTTTTCCTTGTGGTTTCGGCGTTGATGATACTGAGCAGTACGGCCTGCGGCAACTAAGGCCGGGCCTAGCTATCCATTGCGCCGCTCGCCGCTCTTGCCGGGTTATCCTCGGAAAGTATGATCGACGGGCCGAGCGTCGCCATTACTACAAATAAGGAAGAGTCGCTGGCGCGTCGTCTCGCCCTGCTCAGCATCACCGTGGGCATCGCGCTCGCTCTGGCTAAGATCCTCGTTGGCATTCACGCCGGTTCAGCTTCCGTTCTATCGGACGGACTCGAAGCGGCCAGCGACGTTCTCTCTTCCAGTGTCGTTTACGCCGGGTTATGGCTTGCCAGCAAGCCGCCCGATGCAGAACACCCTTACGGACATGGTCGCTATGAGACACTATCGGGTCTCGGGATCGGAGCTGTCCTGCTTCTCGCGGGTGTCGCGATCCTCTGGCACGGCATTACTTCAGGCAATAACCGCACTAGTCTTCCGCTGTATGCTCTCTATCCTCTTTTCGCATCGATAATTCTTAAAGTTGCGCTAAGTTTTCTAAAGTTCCGTTCTGCACGGCGCATCGCCAGCATTTCCCTCGAGGCAGACGCCTGGCACGACATCACCGATCTGCTTTCGACCTCTATCGCGCTCATCGCGGTACTACTAACTCTGCTCGACCCAGTCCGCTTTGGAATGTCCGATCGCATTGGCAGTATCGTCATTGGAATTTTGATTCTCTTTCTCTCGGCGCGCGTTGTGCGTCAGACGGTGGATCAGTTGGTTGACACCATGCCAGCTCCAAGAAAGATGGCCGAAATCCGGAACTCCGCCTTAAGTGTCCCCGGGGCGCTCGGCATTGAGAAGTGTTTCGCTCGCCGCACGGGATTGCGATACCACGTCGACTTGCATCTCGAAGTTGATCCCAATCTGACAGTTCGCAAGTCTCACGACATCGCGACGGGAGTCCGGTTCGCGATAAAACACGATCTTCCCTGGGTGGCGGACGTCCTGGTGCACGTCGAACCTTCGCCACTCGTCTCCCGCCCGGTTACCAAGAGTTCTCGGCTGGAAAGCAGACATGGAAAATAAGGAAATCGCACGGCTCCTCCATGAAACGGCAGACTTAATGGAGGTAGCGGGCGAGGATGGCTTTCGGATTCGGAGCTATCGCAATGCCGCGGCAGCCATCGCGAGTCATCCCGAACGCGTTGTGGACATAATCTGCAATCCCGATCGCAAAGTTACCGACATACCGGGCATCGGCAAAGGGCTCGCCTTCGTGTTAGCCGAGATTTGTCAGCGCGGCTCCTTCGACCGGCGTGATCAAATGCTCGCAAAGTATCCTGCCTCTGCTCTGGAACTGCTCAAGATCCAAGGGCTTGGTCCCAAGAGCATCGCTTTGCTTTATCAACATCACGGGGTAAAAACAGTCGACGATCTGGAGCGCATCTGCCGCGCTCAGAAGCTCCGGGACCTGCCTCGCATGGGTGTCAAACTCGAGGAGAGGGTTCTTCGCTCCATCGAGTCGTACCGCAAAAGCGCAGGCCGTTTTCTTCTTAGCTTCGCACGGGCGGTCGCCGATGAGCTTTCGGCGGACTTTCATCTTCTGCCCGGCATCGAGAAAGTCGAGGTCGCCGGCAGTCTTCGCCGCGGGCGCGAGACCGTTGGAGATCTCGACCTGCTCGTTACGGGGTCGGGCGCCGCCGCTGCACTTGATCGGTTGGTTCAACACCCGAAAACTCAAGAGGTCCTAGGTCGGGGTCCGAACAAGGCCAGTGTCACTTTTGGCCTCGAGCACTTGCAGGTCGATGTGCGCGCTTTGCCGCATGAGAGCTTCGGCGCCGCTCTGCAGTACTTTACCGGAAGCAAGGAGCACAACGTCGTTCTTCGCACAAACGCCATCAAACAAGGTCTCACGCTGAACGAGTACGGCCTTTTCACCATCGAAGGAAACCAGCGCGTAGCTGGAGAAGCCGAACAAGATATCTACCGTCGCCTCGGCTATGCCTGGATTCCTCCTGAATTGCGCGAAAACGGTGGTGAGCTAGAAGCTGCACAAAATGGCACGCTCCCGAAGCTGATAGAACTTGCCGACATTCGCGGCGATCTTCACATGCACACGACTGCCACGGATGGCAGAGCGACTTTGCGCGAGATGGCCGAAGCTGCCGCCGCGCTCGGTTACGAGTACATCGCGATTACCGACCATTCCAAGGCGCTCGCCATGTCTAATGGCTTGGATGAACGGCGAGTAGTTGAATTTGCCCGGCGGGTGCGCGATCTCAATCGCGAGGGCCTTCCCTTACATGTCTTTTCTGGTCTTGAGTGCGACATCCTGCGTGACGGCGCCATGGATATCGCCGAAGACGCCTTAGCTGAGCTGGACCTAGTGATCGGAAGCGTTCACAGCTATTTCAATTTGGGACCGGCCGAAATGAGCGATCGGCTGGAACGTGCTCTTGAATCGCCCAACCTTCGCATTCTGGGTCACGGAACAGGGCGCATTCTCTTGCAGCGGGACTCCTATTCCTTTGATTTCGAGCGGATCGCCCAACTCGCCGCCACGCATCAGGTTGTTTTTGAAATCAACGCCAGTCCCGAACGACTGGATCTTCCGGCTCATCTGATCCGTGCTGCGCGCCATCTCGGATGCCGGTTCGCGATCTCTACCGATGCTCACCGACAATCTCATCTCAGGAACATGCCTCTCGGAGTCGTTACGGCGCGGCGCGGCTGGCTGGAAGCAGCCGATATCGTAAATGCCAGATCACTAAACGAATTTAAAGCGCTGCTTAGTTCGTTTCAACAAATGCGGAGCAGTCCTCGTTCCCTTTGCTAAACTGTGGCCGATGGCGAACTCAAATGAGAAAAATCGCACCACCGTTCTCCAAGGCAATCTTTTCAAACTGGATGGCCCGGAGTTAAGAGTCGGGGACAAGGCGCCGGAATTCGAGGCGGTCGATAGTTCCCTGCAAACCGTCAATCTCGCCAATACCGGAAGCGGAGTTCGCATTTTTAGCGTCGTACCTTCGCTTGACACACCCGTGTGTGATGCTCAAACCAAACGGTTTGAAGAAGCGAGCGGTCAACTGTCAGACGTGAGGATCTATACGATCAGTATGGACCTGCCATTTGCCCAAAAGCGATGGTGCGGAAATTACGGCGTCAAGAATGTCTCAATGCTCTCAGATCACAAGAACGCATCGTTTGGAGAAAACTATGGAACTCTGATTCCCGACCTCCGAATAGAGAGCCGCGCAATTTTTGTGATAGACGGCGAAAATAGAATTCGCCACGTCGAGTATGTGAAACAGGTGGGCGACCACCCGGATTACGAAGCAGCTCTAGAAGCCGTTAAAACTGCCCAGCATTGAAACTGGCTGGGAGCGTCCTGCAAGGGAGAACTTCATAAGGACAATCGCCCGGGTCGCTGAAAACTCTCTGGCAGTGTTGCGGTTAAGAACCAAAACCCTCGATCGCTCGCACTACGTTTACGTATTCGTCCAGGTCACTGGGCTTTGTGATGTAGCAGTTCGCGTTCAACGAGTACACCTCGCTGATGTCTTCTTCTGCGTGTGAACTTGTCATCACTAGCACTGGAATCTGCTTTAGTTCCGGGGAGGTCTTAATTTCCGCCAGGACCTCGCTGCCATTCTTCCTGGGCAAGTTGAGATCCAGCAATATCAAATCCGGACGGGTACCCGCCCCCGACAGACATCTTTTGAAGAAAATCCAGCGCCTCGATACCATCTCGCGCGAGACTGATTTGCACGTTAACCGGAGTCTCTTTAAGAGCCTCTCGAATGAGTCGAACGTCACTGGGCGAATCCTCTACCAGCAAAATTTCCAGGCGTTTCATGGTGCACCCGATCTCACTAGGGATTCGAGAGCAGGTTTAGCGCCATTCTTCTAAAAGCCTTAAGGATCTGCGGATAAGTGACGCTCTTCTGGCAAAACCGGTAATTACGATCACGATGTCGCCCTGGCAGCGGCAAAAATTCCCCGGAATCGAAGGGCTCTAATCGGGATCCAAGCGGGACGGCCGGACCTGCCATTGACATGTTGCTAAACGCTTTCATATCATAAACATTGCTTTGCATTTCGCTCTGCGAATGCAGATTAGAGCGCCTGGAGCTTGCTTGATAAAGCTGGACATTATTAACGAGGTCGTGAACCGGACCGGCATAACGAAGACTAAAGCCGAGATGGCGGTCGAAACGGTCTTCGAAAGCATGAAGAAAGCCCTGACTGAGGGCCACCGAATCGAACTGCGCGGGTTCGGGATCTTCAACGTGCGACCAAGAAAAACTGGCATTGGCCGAAACCCACGAACGGGCGCCGAGGTTGCCATCCCACCTGGCAAGGCGGTCCGCTTCAAGCCAGGCAAGGAACTGCAGACTCTTTAGCCGAATCGTGTGCTTCAGCCGGAGTTTAGCGAACGTATCCCGAATCTAGAGCGGCCGCTTATCTCTAAACCGAGATCTTGGCCCGGATCTCGCTCGTGGTTATTGCACGTTCTGCTTTTTCTGACGACACTCATTACGAGCACAGCATTTGGGTCGGCTCTGGTTGAGAGTTTTGCCCGCAAGCGCCCGTTGAGCTTAGACTCGCTGGTTGACGCTTATGTCAGGCTCGCTCATTTGGATCCGAGTATCTGGACCGGCCTCTCCTTTTCGATTCCTCTGCTCACCATCCTTCTCGCGCACGAACTCGGGCATTACCTGGAATGCCGGAAGAGGAACGTAGAGGCGAGTCTCCCTTATTTTCTGCCGTCGCCCTCGCTGTTCGGAACATTCGGAGCGTTTATCCGGATCCGGTCACCGATATACAGTCGCGAAGGATTGTTCGATGTCGGCATCGGAGGGCCGCTTGCAGGATTTGTTACGCTCATTCCATTCTTGATAATCGGCATGGCCTTGTCGCAGGCCGCTTCGAGCGTTTCCCCAGCCGACTCTATCTTTTTTGGAACACCCCTTGCGCTGCGCATAGCGGAGCAGTTGCGCTTCCCCGGCTTGGCGCCCGTTCATATCTTGCTTCATCCCATGGCAATGGCGGCGTGGGCTGGGCTCTTCGCCACAGCTCTGAACTTGCTCCCGATTGGGCAACTCGACGGAGGGCACATACTCTACGCAATTGGGTCGGAGAACTGGCACCGCCGCATTAGCTTCGCCTTCATTCTTTCGCTAGCCGTCGCCGGCTTTTTCTACTGGCCATGGTGGATTTGGGGAGCGGCCATGTGTCTTTTCGGCCGGCGGCACCCGCTGGTCTACGACAACACCCGACTTTCTCGCGGCCGGCTTCTGCTTTCCGTGGCGGTGTTACTCATCTTCATTCTTTCCGTTACGATCGTTCCCGTACGCAGTATTTGAATCGATTGTTGAATGAAAATTTCGGCGGCGATTATCACATTCAACGAAGAGAGAAATATCGCCCGGGTCATCGAAAGCTTGCGTTGCTGCGATGAAATCCTGGTTCTCGACAGCGGGTCCAACGATCGCACCGTCGAGATCGCCGGTAAGCTCGGGGCCCGGGTCGTGGAAGCCTCGTGGCATGGATATGCGGCGCAGAAGAACATCGCGGCTGAACTCGCCAAACATGATTGGGTGCTCTCGCTCGATGCCGACGAAAGCTTGAGCGAAGCTCTCGAAGCCGAGATCTGGCATATCAAAAAGACGGGTCCGAAATTCGATGGCTACACGGTCCCGCGCCTGGCGCAGTACCTTGGGAGGTGGATCTTGCACAGCGGATGGTATCCGGACCGCAAAATTCGCCTCTTCGATAGGACTAAGGCGAAATGGGTCGGCGAGTTTGTCCATGAATCTGTCAGAGTCGATGGCACCGTTGGACATCTGCAATCCAATCTGTTGCACTTTACCTGTAGTTCAATCTCGGAGCACCTGCGAACGATGGACCGCTACACGACTCTAGCAGCCCAGGAAATAGCAGCGCGCCAGAACGCCGTATCGCTCTCCCGTTTGCTTTTTGACCCCCCCTGGACTTTCTTGCAGACTTACGTTTTTAAACTGGGTTTTCTGGACGGCTTTGAGGGCCTCGCCATCGCTTACATGGCGGCATTTTACAACTTTGCGAAGTATTCGAAAGCGCGGCTGATGCTTCCCGGCCGAAAACTTTAGATTGCATATTCTGCACATCGACCTCGGGCGCGAAATGCGCGGCGGCCAGCGCCAGGTACTTATGCTGCTTTCAGGTTTGCGTGACGCCGGGCATAGCTCAGACCTGCTGGCGCGCGCGGGCAGTCCGTTGTATCAGGCAGCCGAGGCTTTGCATTTTCCGGTCGAGGCGGCCAGCTTGAAAAACGTAATGAGGCGATCACTGGGCGCAGATCTGGTTCACGCTCATGATGCGCGCTCACACACACTGGCCGCTATTGCTTCACGCCGGCGCTTTCTCGTCTCTCGCCGAGTAGCGTTTCCGGTATCGAAGGATTCGGTGTCGAAATGGAAGTACGGCCGTGCGAGGCGATTCATTGCAGTTTCGGAGTTCGTTTCCGGTGAACTGAAACGAGCCGGTGTTTCCCCTGAAAAGATCGACGTGGTTTACGACGGTGTACAAGCCGACACCTCTCGGGTGCACGGAGTCGGTGATCATGTGGTTGCGCTGGCATCCAGAGATTCCAAGAAAGGACGGGACCTCGTGGAGCAGGCGGCTGCCATCGCCAACATTCCCGTGGTGTTTTCCGAAGATCTCGCGAGCGATTTGCGGGAAGCGTCGATGTTTCTGTATATTACTAGATCCGAGGGGTTTGGATCCGCCGCTCTCCTCGCGATGAGTCTCGGATTACCGGTCGTTGCAAGCTGCGTTGGTGGGCTCCCCGAAATCGTAGTCGACGAAGAGTCGGGTCTTCTGGTGAAAAATGACCCGCCGGCAATCTCGGAAGCGATACTCAAATTGATGAGAGATCCCGAATTGGCGCACGCGCTCGGGCGCAATGCGCGGAAGAGAGTCGAGCAGAGATTTACTGCAAAACACCTGGTGGCAGGCACGGTCGACAGCTACCGGCGAGCGTTGGCCGGGTGACATGGGAACCCTGTTCTTGCCATTTGTTTTCCTTTTTGGACTCCTGCTTGGCAGCTTTTTGAACGTTTGTATCTACCGCATTCCTCGCGATTTATCGGTCGTAGCCCCGCGCTCGTTTTGCCCAGAGTGCGGCGAACAGTTGACGTGGCTGGAGAACATACCCGTGCTCAGCTACCTTTCTCTGCGCGGGCGCTGCCGGTGGTGCGCGCAATCGATCGGGATCAGGTATCCGCTGGTCGAACTGAGCACGGCGGTCCTCTTCTTGTTTACCGCCGTCAAGTTTGGCCTTACGCTGCTCTCTGTGAAGTGGATGGTTTTCGAATGCCTATTGATCGTTTTGTTCTGGACGGATCTTGAAGAGCGCATTTTGCCGAACGAACTCACTCTGGGCGGGAGCGCCGCGGCGCTACTCTTGGCAGGTTTCGTGACGGTTCCGGGTAGCTTCGGGGCTTTGATTCTGCCGGATTCGGCCCTGAGATGGCAATCGGTAGTGAACGCCTGCCTTGGTGCGATCCTGCTTCCACTTCCGATTTGGCTCATCGGAGCCGCTTATGGGCGCCTCCGGAGACGCGAGGCACTCGGCCTTGGCGATGTGAAGCTACTTACAATGCTTGGCTTGTTCCTTGGCCCGGAAAATGGGTTGTTTGCCCTCCTCATCGGAGCGGTCGGCGGGTCGCTGGCTGGCATCGTCATCTTGATCTGGACCAAGCAGGACGCCAGATCGTACGAGATGCCGTTTGGGAGTTTTCTATGCTTGGGAGCCATCCTGATACCGTTTCTTTCGACGCGCTGGCACTCACCTCTTGCTGTACCATAGAGCTTTACGTTATGAAGGAACTGCTTGAGGCGCTTTCTCCCGGTGACCGTGAGTGGCGCGTTGCAACGCAACTTGATCCTAAGCGTTTGCCGGCTCACATTGCCATAATTATGGACGGCAACGGACGTTGGGCTCGCCAGCGTAACTACCCCAGGATTCTGGGTCATAAGGCGGGTGTCGACCCGGTAAGGACGGCGGTGGAGACGTGCGCTCAACTGGGTCTTGAAGCGCTGACCCTTTATGCCTTTTCGGTGGAAAACTGGAAGCGGCCGCGCCATGAAATCGAAGGTCTTTGGCGGTTACTCTGCGTTTATCTGCGGCGTGAATTGCCTAATCTAATGCGCAATGATATTCAGTTATTTGCGATTGGGCGCTTAGAGTCATTGCCGGCCTCGGTTCAATCGGAGCTGCAATCCGTGATGGACAAAACCGCTCAAAATCGCGGCATGCGCTTGAACCTTGCCATCAATTACGGCGGCCGCACAGAACTCGTGGATGCCGTGAACGCAATGCTCGAGAATGCCCGGCATGAGGGCAATCTGGATGCTCTCGAGATTACCGAAGAAGCAATCTCCGCCCACCTTTATACGGCCGGATTAAAGGATCCGGATCTTTTGATCCGGACTTCGGGGGAAATGAGAATCAGCAATTTCCTGCTTTGGCAGATTGCTTATTCGGAACTCTACGTGACCGAGACACTCTGGCCGGATTTTACTCGACTGGAACTTCTGGAAGCAATCGCCGATTATCAAAATAGGGAGCGCAGATTTGGCGGCTTAACGCGGAGCTCTACGGCTTCTCTCGAGGCCTCGCCTTTTATTCTCGAAGAAGAGGTTCTGGAACTCCCTTTGGCCTGAAGCCTTACTGTATAGTGAGATTGCTTCCTTCATGAATCGCCTGGTCACGGCGATCGGGCTGATTGCGATCGCGCTTTATTTAATTTTCTTTTCTCCCGCTTTCGTTTTCGCCCTGGCCGCGCTTGCCATGAGCCTGCTTTGCTACCGCGAATACTCGGCTCTGGTTGTGGCGCATGGTATCCCGAGTCCCGCCTGGTTGGGAATGCTCGGCGGCATCTGCATATTGTTTTGGCCGCAGACGGCAACGCCGCAAGGCGACTTTTTGTCTATTTTGGCTCTGCTCAGCATCATTGCTTTCGTCGTGGCAATGCGATTAGCCGAGCTCGCCACGATTCTTCCTTACGTTTCCTGTACGGTACTGGGCGCTGTATACACTTTTGCGCCCTGGCGATTTTCTATCGATTTGCGGAAGGAAAGCGTTCATCTGCTGTTCTTCGCGCTTGGCCTGAACTGGGCCGGCGACTCTCTCGCCTTCTATGCGGGCCGGCGTTTCGGCAAGCACCGCCTTGCGCCAGTCTTAAGTCCCAAGAAGAGCTGGGAGGGAGCCATCGCTTCAGTTACCGGATCGGTAATTTTTGGTTTGCTCTATGTTGGTCATTTTTTCCCTCAGGTCGCATGGTGGAAAGTTATCGGGCTTGCTATTGCGGGCAACGTGGCTGGTCAGTTTGGAGACTTGGCGGAATCCGCCATCAAGCGAGGCGCCGGCGTAAAGGACAGTGGTAACTTACTACCCGGCCACGGCGGGATGTTAGACAGAGTAGATAGCAGTCTGTTTGCTTTGCCGGTGGTGGCGGTCCTCTATTGGACGATGGGCAAATAGATCAGAAACAGGCTGAATGGCCGCCGATCAACCCGGATGAATGCGGACCCTAGGTGTTACTGCCGTTCCCGTTGTTGGGACCCAGAAAGTGCGTCAGAAAAGACGTATCGAAGTTCCCCGCGACGAAGTTTTCATCGCACAAGATACGATCATGCAAAGAAATACTGGTGTGTATACCTTCGATCACGAACATACTGAGCGCTCGCCGCATGCGGAAGATAGCTTCCTCGCGATCCTTGCCGTAAGTGATCAACTTCGCCACTAATGAATCGTAGTAAGGCGGGATGATTCCGTCGGTGTAAGCTGCCGTATCCACCCGAACCCCGATGCCACCCGGCAGATTCAGTCCTGTGAGGCGTCCCGGAGAGGGAGAGAACGTCCGCGGATCCTCGGCGTTTATCCTACACTCGATAGCATGCCCGGAGAGTGTTACCGGATGGTCTAAGATATTGCACAGCGTCTCGCCGCTTGCGATACGAATCTGAGCTTTCACCAAATCTACTCCGGTTACAAACTCAGTAACAGGATGCTCGACCTGGATGCGTGCATTCACCTCAATAAAGTAGAGATTCTGCTGCTTATCCATCAGGAATTCTACCGTTCCGGCATTGGTGTAGCCGATTGTCTTCATGGCCACTCGCAACCGGTCTGAAATCGCGGCCCTCAGTTCACGGGTCATGACGGGCGAAGGAGCCTCTTCGATCAGCTTCTGATGGCGGCGTTGAATGGAGCATTCTCGCTCGCCAAGCACCTCTACGTTGCCGTGTTCGTCGGCTAATATCTGAAATTCTATATGCCGCGGTGCCTCTACCAGCTTTTCCATATAGACATCACCGCATCCAAAAGCCGCAGCAGCTTCCGATTGCGCTTGCGCCAGCATGGGAGCCAGCTCAGGATCCGAACGAACTATGCGCATGCCACGGCCGCCGCCGCCTGCGGCGGCTTTGAGCATAACCGGGTAACCGATATTTGAAGCGAGCTCAACGGTTCCCTCGGCACCGTTCAAAATGCCTTCGGAACCGGGCAGAATCGGAACGCCCGCCTGCTCCATGATGGCCCGGGCTCTTTGTTTTAGACCCATCTTACGAATCACATCAGGCCTCGGACCGATGAATTTGATCCCAGACAGATCGCACACCTCGGCGAAATCGGCGTTCTCACTCAGGAAACCATATCCAGGATGAATCGCATCTACATTGGTAATCTCCGCCGCACTCATTACAGAAGCGATATTGAGGTAGCTCAACGTGCTCTTCGCGGGCCCGATACAGATCGCCTCATCGGCAAATCGGACGTGCAAGCCGTGGCGGTCCGCCTCGGAGTAGATGGCGACTGTCTTGATCCCCAGGTCCTTGCAGGCGCAGATCACGCGGAGCGCAATTTCTCCCCGGTTCGCGATCAGGATTTTTCGAAACATGCTTATTCCGTGGAGGCTTTCTCAAACAGGACGAAGCGTGAAAAGAGACTCGCCGTACTCCACGGGGCGTCCGTTCTCGACGTGCTTTGCCATGATAACGCCGGCGATCTCCGCCTCGATTTCGTTCATCAGCTTCATGGACTCGATGATGCAAAGTACCTGTTTGGGTTCCACGCGATCACCAATCTTGACGAAAACATCCGCTCCAGGTGACGGGGCATCATAGTAGGTGCCGACGATCGGAGACTTGATTATCACCGCCGGTTCTTCTTCTTTGGGTGGAAGAGGGGGGGCTGGAATTGCAGCACTCTCCCGTCCCGGCACCTGCGCGGAAGCTTGCGGCAAAGTTTGGGCTGCTCCGGTTGGCATCGATATAGGCAGTACAGCGGGCAATACCACTTCCTGATTCGCCGTTTGAGCGCTTCGGATCCGAACTCGATTCTCCCCGAGCTGAACCTCGAGCTCAGCAATTCCTGTTTCGCGCACAACTTCGATCAATTTCTTGATTTCGTCTATAGTCATTGTCTGATTGTGCCGAGGTCAATTGGGCCCATCGGTTTAAAGGATCACCAGCTCTTTGCCTGTGGGTGTCAGAACTTCGCATCCGCGCGCCGTTACTACCACCGTATCTTCAATGCGAATTCCGCCGAGCCCTTCCTGATAAACGCCTGGCTCGACCGTGATCACCATTCCGGCTTCCAGCTTTGTCTTTTCCTTGCGCCCGATCCGGGGACGCTCGTGTATCTCCAAACCAAGCCCGTGGCCGGTCGAGTGAATAAACAGCTTATCTAAACCGTATCCGCGCAAGACCTGGCGGGTAGTCCGGTCCACGTGGGCGCAGGAGACACCCGGCCTTACCGCGTCGATCGCCGCCAACTGGCTCTCCAGTACGGCTTTGTACATCCGGCGAATCTTCGCATCCAGCTTACCCAATGCGTGAGTGCGGGTCATGTCGCTGGCGTAGCCAGCCACGTTCGCACCCATATCCACTAATAATAGTTGATTCGTCTGAATCGGGTGGTTCGTAGGATGCGCATGCGGCAACGCGCTGCGCTCTCCAGAGGCCACGATGGTGTCAAACGCTTTGCCGTCCGCGCCTAGCAACCTCATCCGGTAATCGATTTCCGCCGCCAGATCGATTTCGGTCATAGAAGGCTTGAATTTCTCGAGCGCCTGTTCCAAGGCGATCGAGTTCAGTCGGACGGAAGCTTTGATGGTCCCCATCTCGGCCGGTGATTTGATCATTCGCAAGCGCTCGACAGCTTCTGGTAGCGGTTTCAGCCGGACGCCTTCCAGTGAAGTCTTCAGGCCGCCATATTCCTCGAAGCTGATCCGGTTTTGTTCGAACCCGAGCGTGCGCAGTTTCAGGCGCTTCATCAATTTGGCAATCTCAGAAATTAGCGGCCCCTTGGCGATCTTGACGTCACAGTCGGATTGCCGCGGCGCTTGCGCGGCGTAACGAGGATCGGTGAAGAGGAGGGCCCGGTCTCGCAATATCAGCAGTGCCCCATTGCTGCCGCTGAAACCGCTTAGATACTGAACATTGGGAAGTGCTGTGACAAGAAAGGCCTCTAACCTCTGCTCATAAAGAGTCGCTGCCAGACCTTCCCGCCGCGTGGCAAATTCAGATACCGGTTCGCGAATCATCATCTACGGTTTGAGCAGCACTTTGCCGCTGGTTTGCCTGGCCTCGAGATCCCGATGCGCCGAAGCAGCATCCGCTAATTGATACTTCTTGTGAACCCGTATCGTGAGCCGTCCTTCGGCGACCCACTTGAACAGTTCCGACGACCTCCAATGTAATTCGGCAGGATCGCGGATGTAATTCGGCAGTGTCGGCCGCGTCAAAAACAATGATCCCTTTTGCATTAACAGCAACGGATCGACTTCTCCGACCGGGCCGCTGGATTGCCCGAAGCTCGCCATTAAGCCACGCGGCTTCAGGCAATCCAGGCTCTTGGCGAAGGTCGATTTCCCGACCGAATCGTAAACCACGTCGACACCCGTTCCACCTGTGATTCGTTTCACCTCCGAGACAAAATCCTGCTCCATGTAGAGAATCATTTGATCCGCGCCGGCTTCCTTAGCGAGCTTCGCTTTGTCCGCCGAGGAGCAGGTGCCGATTACATTCGCTCCGGCAATTTTCGCGAGCTGTACGATCAGGAGTCCAACTCCCCCCGCAGCGGCATGGACGAGGCAAGTCTGTCCTTTCTGCAAAGCAAAGGTGGAACGCGTCAGGTAATGTGCCGTCATGCCTTGCAGCATGACTGCCGCACCGTCATCGAAGCTGACAGTCTCGGGCAAGTTCACCAGCAAGTTTTGAGGTACAGCCGCGTACTCGGCATAAGACCCGCGCGACATAGCGTAGGCCACCCGCTCGTCTAAGCGTAAGCTCACGCCTTTACCCACCGCAGCGACCGTGCCAGCGCCTTCGTTGCCGAGCTTAACGGGAGTTTCTGGAGCCCTATAGAGCCCTGTGCGAAAGTAGACGTCAATGAAGTTGACGCCGACCGCTTCGAGCTTGACCAAAGCCTCGCCTTCCTGCGGCTCGGGTTGAGGAAGGTCCACGTATTTCAGGTTCTCAGGACCACCTACCGGATCAGCAACAACGGCTTTCATACCTAGCTGATTCTACGATGCCTGGTGAGATGTCCCAGTGTTTCAGAAGTCCTTGAGTTTTGTCGAGCAGGCCCTTTCGCCAATGCCACTTAGTTGGTGCTGTGCGAATTGCATTCTCGAATAAGGGTGTAAGCTCGACGCGAACCGGCCTAAGCAGCCCTCTGGCGTTTAGGACACCCGTTGGCTTGTGTTTTGTCCCTGCTAAGCTCCTTTACGCGAGTTTTCGACCTCCACAAGTCGGAATGTCCAAGCGTGTTGCGCAAAGGAAGGATTTCGCAACGCCTCGATAAACCGCAAATGGCTATTATTCGTATCTCAACGATTCCATTGGATCGGCCTTTGCCGCACGGTGTGCGGGGATGAAGCTGGCACAAAGAGCCACTATTGCTAACACGGCGGAGATGCAGGTAAAGATGGAGGCATCAAAAGACGTCACATGATAAAGCAAGCTAGCGATCCAACGAGCCAGCAGAATTGCACCCAGCCATCCGAACCCGATGCCTAGGCCCACCAGTGTTGCCGCTTGTCCGAGCACCCGCCTGAGCACGGCGGCTCTGCTGGCACCAACCGCCATGCGGATACCGAATTCTCTTTTCCGCTGATTCACGACATAGTTCATGACACCGTATAGCCCAATCGAAGCGACAAAGAGGGCTAGCAGTGCGAACGTTACGAGCACAGCTGTTCTAAACCGCGGCTGGCCAACCGAAGCGGAAACCATTTGCTTCATGGTTGCGATCTGATCAAGTGGCACGTGCGGATCGACATCTGAAACCGCCCTTCGCAAAGCGCCAATAATGTTCCTGGGGTCGGTCGAGGTACGTAAGACTATTGTGGGGCGGGCCTCCACATTTGGAGCCTGTGCGTAAGGAAGATACAGCTCCGCGTCGGGTTTGCTTTCCAGACTTTCATGGTGCACATCGCCGACAATACCGACGATCATCTTCCACTTAGAGTCGCTGAACTTTACCCGCTGTCCGATTGGGTTCTGCTGTTTCCAGAAAGTACGCGCCATCGTGTCATTTATGATTACCACCAACGGTCCATCCTCATTATCTCTGGCATCGAACGCTCGCCCACGTAGGACGGGTATTCCCATGGTTTTGAAATAATCGGCGCTCACAGGCCTATACTTCATGAGATCGTAGACACCAGGGGGCTTGGCGGGTCGGCCTTCGATATCAAACGCCCAGTAGTTATCGGTACCGCTTAGGGGAAGGTAAGCGGTAAAGGCTGCTGACTGTACGGCGGGGATGTTGCGAACGCGCTCCAGCAGGTCTTGCTGGAAAGCTGAAATGCGGCGATGCTCGCCTGTTCCAAATTTATAGCCGTTCAAATATTGTGGCGGGAGTGAGAGGCGAGCTGTCAGGACGTGCTCGGTCTGAAAACCTGGAGAGACCTGCAGAAGCGTCCAAAGGCTTTTAGTCATCAAGCCGGCGCCAATCAGGAGGATCGAGGCGATCGCGATTTGTCCTACAATAAGACCATTCCGGAGGCGGGAAAAGCCGGCAATAACGCCGCGGTTGCCAGTCTTCAGAGAGCCACTCGCGCTCACACGCTGAGCTTGTAACCAGGGGACAATTCCGAACACGATTCCAGTAATCAAAGAAAGTAGCGTGGTAAACGCCAATACTCGCCCATCTATCCTGATTTCCTCCGTACGAGGCAAATCGGTTGGCAGATAATGCACTAAAGCAGGAATTGCCCCATAGGCGAAGCACACCCCGAGCAGTCCACCCGTCAGAGCCAGAACGAGGCTTTCTGTCAATAGTTGTTGGGCAAGCCGCTGGCGGCTCGCTCCTAAAGCGAGCCGGAGGGATATCTCTGGTCGACGTGAGCTAGCGCGAGTGAGCAAAAGGTTAGCAATGTTCGCGCAAGCCAGCAAGAGCAGCATGAAAACAGCGCCCAACAGAGTGATGAGCGCCGCCTGAACATTACCGACGACGTGCTGCTGCAAAGGAATGGCCGTAATACCCGCTTCTTTGTCCTCATTGGGGTAAAGCCGCTGTAGATTACGAGCGACGTGATCAAGCTCGGCTTGGGCCCGATTTAGAGTTACGCCAGGTTTGAGACGGGCGAACACGCTGTACGTGTGAGTTCCGCGTTGCCAGGCGGGTACTGGAGACGCAAGACCGAGGGGCGTCCAAATCTCGAACCGATTGCGAGACTGAAAGTCCGAAGCCTTGCTGACGAGCGAAAAGCTGCGGGGGAGCACGCCCACTACGGTGTAGCTGGCATTATTAAGCGTAAGTTGCTTGCCTACAATGTCGGAGCGTTCGCCAAAGAACTGCCGCCAAGTCGAATTACTGAGAATCGCAACTTGGTTTTGACCAGGGCGGTCCTCTGCCGGAAGAAAGTCGCGTCCCAACGCCATCTGCACTCCAAACAGAGAAAAGAAATCAGCGGACACCGCGGCTCCCGCCAGTCGTTTTGCTTCGCCGTAACCATTCAGAATGAAGTCCGGGTAAGGATCGAGCGCGGCCATCTTTGAGAAGGAGCGGCACTGCTGATGCCAGTCGGCGAAATTCGCGGGTGCTACGTTGCCGAGAGTGTCGTCTGAAAGGTGCCGCTCCCACAATGTAAGGACTCGTCCGGGATGGGGATACGGTAGCGGTTCGAGCAACACGCCATTAACAACCGTGAACATAGTTGTGTTCACACTGATTCCCAGCGCGAGTGTGAGCACGGCCACAACCGAGAAGCCAGGATTTTTGATCAAAGTACGAATCGCGTACCGAAGGTCCTGTATCAACGTGTCCACAGAGGCTCCCTTTCTGATATCTCGAACACTCTCCTTCACCTGTTCGAAATTTCCAACTTCTCTGCGAGCCTCGCGCCAAGCTCTATCAGCGTCCATCCCACTTTGCACTTTTTCTCGGGCGACGAGCTCGACATAGCTACGAAGTTCATCTTCAAGTTCTTGATCGAGACGTCCTTTGCTCAAGAGATTGCGACAAAACACATACCACTGCCGAATCACACCCTTATTCCCTACGTGGCTCGCAATGCGCTTCCCATCGCGAGCGAGATCCGTTCCCAGCGTTCGGATTGAGTGTGAAGTTGGCTCTTTCCCGACCTCGTTACTCGATAAAATTTCGCTCGACGATTGGTGTCCGATTCCCCCCAACAGGATGTGAGCCAACCGGCCTGTTCCATCCGATGCAGAGCAGGAAACAAAGAACCGGCCTTGACCACGAAGGCCCCTTTTGTGATTTGGGAGATCCGGCGAGCGATGCCCATGCCGTGCAGAGGTTGGAGAGTAAGAGATTTCAAGATCAACAGATCAAGAGTCCCCTGCAACAGATCAGATTCGCCAGACGCCATAGCTATTTATAGACTACCTATAAGAAGCCTATCGCGAGTTCTTATAGATTGTCAATAAGAGCTGCCGGCGTGCCCAAAAGAGGGATTCTGCATGACGCGAAAATATGCGACTTGCTGGGTGTATTGAGGGTTGCAAAATTCTATTGCACTACCCTCCGGCATGACGATATGTTTGCGCAATCGCCAATTCCCCGCCTCTCCTCCCTCGCCTTCAGCTTGCCGTGGCCGAGGCTTGTCCGCCACAACCGGGAGAGTACCTTGATGGCAGAAGCTCCGACATAGATAAGAGAGCGTTCAAACAGGCGTTCACTCATTATTAATCACGCCGCCCATCCCGAAATTTCCCCTCACGCTCCAAGAACTTAGCAGGCTGCCCCGAAATCAGTACCTCCGCCATCCTCTATAGCTCAGGCGAGGCCTGTAGAACCTCACTTGTGTTCTCAGCAGCAGACGGCGGTGGCGATCTGGCTTCGTTTCGCAAAAACGGCAATACCGCCCGGTCTGCTTCGCAATCTAGCCAAAGAGACGCAATGGCTTCGTTTTTTCAAATCAACTTGGCCCTTCTCCGGAGCATCCCCGCTAAAATTGCGGGTGTGCAGGAGCATCCGGGCACCATTCCCAAGCGCGGTGGAAATAAAGCGGAGCATTTGAATGATAAAAGCCTGCTCGAGCATATTCGCCAACTTCCGCACGCGCGCGCCACCTACAAGCAACTTGTCCGCGAACTGCGCTTACAAGGTGAAAACCGTGGCGCGCTCGAAGACGCGCTCGATCGCTTGAGCGACAAGGGACTGCTGGTCGAACTTCGATCCGGTCACTTTCTGGCCACTGGAACCAATCCCGAGTACGTTGCCGGGCGCCTGTCGGTACATCGTGACGGCTTTGGTTTTCTGATACCCGATACACGCGCGCCGGAGGCCATCCGAGGTGATATTTTTCTTCCTCCGCCGGAAGCCGCGAAGGGTATGCACGGCGACCGCGCACTGGTCCACGTCACCCGGCTGGTTAGCGAGGGCAGGGCAGAGGGCGAGATCGTGCGTATTCTTAAGCGCGCGCACCTCACTGTGGTTGGCGAATTTCGCGTGCGAAAGAGGGGCAATTTCGTTGTGCCTTCGGACGACCGCGTCCAGCAATGGATCGCTATCCCGGAAGGACTGGAAAAGCCGCTGCATGACAGATCTATCGACCGCGTCGGCGATCTTCCGCGTTTCAATTTCGAGCATTCGGAAGATCTCGACGGCCTCATCGTGAATGTGGAGATCGTTGAATTCCCGGCCGGCGGCGAGAATGCGGTCGGCCGCGTAATTGAAATACTCGGCTATCCGGACGACTTCGGCATCGATGTCGAAATCGTCATTCGCAAGCATCATCTGCCGCAACATTTTCCTGAAGAAGTAATCCGGCAGGCGAAGGCGATTCCGCATGAAATCGACCCCGCGGAGCTGAGCCGCCGCCGCGATTTTCGCGATTTTCAGATTGTGACCATAGATGGCGAAACGGCGCGCGACTTCGATGATGCAGTCTGGCTTGAGCAGTTGTCGAACGGCAACTTTGCCTTGCAAGTGCATATCGCCGACGTGAGCCACTACGTTGAGCCCGGGTCTGCCATCGATCGCGAAGCGCTCAACCGCGGAACCAGTGTGTATTTTCCTGACCGCGCCGTCCCCATGCTGCCGGTAGAGCTTTCGACAGATATTTGCTCTCTCCGTCCGCACGAAGATCGGCTGGTGCTCTCGGCATTGCTTGAGATCGATCGCCAGGGCGACATCGTGGCCCAGGAATTTGCTCGCGGAGTGATTCGCAGCGCCGAGCGCATGACTTACACCGAGGTGTTCCGCGTACTCGAGGGCGATGCGGCCATGCGCGAGCGCTACAGCGCGCTAACCGGCCGCTTCGAGCTGATGCGAGAGCTGGCGTTGATCCTGAACCGCAAGCGGCACCGGCGCGGCTCGATTGATTTCGACCTTCCAGAGACAAACATTGAGCTCGACCTCTCAGGACAAATGACTGGCGTGACGCGCGGCGAGCGCAATATCGCGCACCGCATTATCGAAGAGTTTATGCTGGCCGCGAATGAAGCCGTCGCTAGCCATTTGGAGGCCGCCGGGATTCCCTCTCTCTATCGGATTCACGAACCGCCCGATGGGAGACGCCTGCTGGATTTTGAAGAAATCGCGGCTCACTTCGGTTACTCGCTCGGAATTGGGGCCATCCCGGCCAGGAAATTCGCCGTTGTCGACAGACGCTCACGCGGCAATGCCGGCGCGCGTAAGGGCGGCGGGCGCGATGCACGTAGGGAGATCGTGCTTCCCCAAAACCCGGACATCTCCTCGCGCAACTATCAGCGGCTCATTGCAAAGATCGCTGGCAAGCCCGAGGAGCGCATTCTCAGTTACCTGATGTTACGTTCGCTCAAGCAGGCCCGCTATAGCAGCATCAATGAAGGACACTTTGCACTGGCCGCCGCGACGTACACGCACTTTACCTCGCCCATCAGACGCTATCCGGATCTGGTGGTTCATCGCATTCTTGCCCGACAACTCGATGCCGCTTCCGCCCTCCTCGACGAGGCCCGCTTGCATGAGCTCGGAAACGATACATCCTTCACCGAAAGGCGCGCGGCAGAAGCTGAGCGCGAGCTGATCGAATGGAAGAAAGTTAAGTTCATGGAAGAGCGTGTCGGCGAGGAATTCGACGCGCTGATTATCAGCACCACGAAGTATGGCTTCTTCGTCGAGCTCACGGACCTGTTTGTAGAGGGGCTGGTGCCGATCGAAACGCTCTGGGGCGAGCCCTTCCACTATCACGAGAACGGGCGCAAAATTATCGGTGAGCGAACCCGACAGACGTACTCGATTGGGGATGCTGTACGCGTTCGCCTGGAGCGGGCAGACAGCGTGGAAAAGAAGCTTCAGTTCGCTGTGGTCACAAGCAACGGAAGAAAGGGCCGCGGACGCAAGGATAAAGCGGAATGATGCGGGGAACCCTCATTCTCCGCTGACAGCATTGAGCAAGCCAGCCGCGACACCCTAGATGCCTCAATTGGCCTTCGACCGAGCATGCGAGTAGCACGTTGCCCGGCATTCCGCCCCATTGACCACCATCAAACGGACGATCAAAGCACCCAGCGCCGCGATTTTAAGGGTGAGCATTAAAACGGGAACACGGCAGGACAGATCAGATACTGCGGTCTCCGCTAACGGGTCTGTCAAGGACAAGCGACGATTTTATTCCAGAACCCGAACGAACTCCGCAATTACCACGTATTTATCTTCATCAAGATCAAGATCCCAGGAGGGATAGGCTGGGTTTAAGCTTTCCAGGCGGATGCGCGTTTGCAGGAAGCCTTCTTCCGTTTGCTTCTTTTCGCTCTTATATCGCTTGACGGTGTATTGATTGTCACCAGTATCCCCTGGGTTCTTCACCAGGACGAGCCTCCCATTGCGCGAGCCCACTACGCCCCGACGAAAGACACATAGGCTCCCGTCGGGAATCCTCGGTTCCATCGAATGCCCCTGAATGCGCGCGACGAACATATCTTCGTCTAACCGGAGCCCTGGTGGCGCCTCCACCCACTCGTCCGCCGTGACATCTTCGGGATTAGTCAGGAAAGGGCCCGCCGCCACCGCCAGCGAGTAGCGCGGCAAATGCGTGCGAAACTGCAGAATGTTGGCAGGAACATGTTCCCGGTACAGTTCCTGCAGAGTGCGATCGAAGTCGCGTACCGTAATGGCTTCGCGATCGGTTACGCGGAGCGATTGCGAGGCCTCGTTCTCCAGGCGTTCTAAAACCGCTGTTCCGCCGCTCTGGCGGGCCAATGATTCGAGATCATCGGCCAGTTCAGCTAAGACTTCAACATCTTCGTCATCCGCAACGTAATGCCAATCCCGCCGCAGGCGGATGTGGAGCGTGTCGGTTCCAGAATCGAGCAGCAGCACGCCGATTGTCTGCAGGCCATGGTTCGGCAAATCGGATAACAGTAGGGAATATGCTCCCGGCTTTGGGGCGTAATCGCTGAAGCGGAGGACACGCGCTGACATCAGTTGCTCAACTTCATAAGCGCGACGGCGGGTTGCCGGCGCTCATTCTCAGTTATCCTAGCGCTTCAGGACACGGTTGCCTATAGCTATTCGTTGGATTACGGGGTAGCAGTACTGGCGTAATAGCCCTTCCGTGCCCGTACGCGTAAGTTCCCCAAATCGACTATTACCTTGACGTTGCGGTAAGACTTCTCCGATGGATTGTCCGAGACATAGCGAATGATGTATTGCATGGTCACTTCGCCCGAGATATCGGCCACCGCGTGATACATCTTGTTGTCAACCGCCGAGCGGTAAGCGCCCGTCCCAACCGTCAGGGCGTAATTGCCGTCGTCGGAAGGATGTGACAGATAACCGTCCGTGTCTTTGTAGACGTCACCTAGCGGATACACCACGCGGCCGCCTGTTTCCGTCGCCAAGTGAACCAGATTGTCAGTGCTTTGATTGGTGAATCCGAACGCCTCGGTGCTGATGCAGTAGACCGTGACCAGATTGCGCTGGGCCAGCTCGATCACCTCATTCAGCGAGTGCTTGCTTGCGTTGTCGTGCCCGTCGCCGATGATGATAATGATACGCCGCGGCTCGATCGGTTCTCCTTTAATCAGCTTGCGGCTGGTACACGCCAGGTAAATCGCATCGTACAAAGCCGATCCGCCGCCGGGCTTCAGTTTCCGGATTTTGTCCACCATCGGCTCAGGATCGTCCCCCGTGTTGACCGCGACTTCCGCATCTTGCGCGTAATCGATCAGGTAGCCCGAATACTTCGGGTCGCCGGTGAGCAGCGTTTGGATGAGCTCGACGGTGGCGTCCTGGAAATTTTTCCAGTGGATGCGGCTCGAATTACTCATGTCGAGCAGAAACCCAATCACTACCGGTTGGCTCCGCTCTCGCGTAAAGTAGCGGATGCTTTGTGGCTTGTTGTCTTCGAAGACAGTGAAATCTTTCTTATCGAGATCCGAGACAAAGCGTCCCTTATCATCCGTTACCGTTACCGGCACGATCACTTCATTTACCGATACGCGAATCGAGGAACGCTCGTTTGCCGCATCTGCCGGGCTTTTCTCATTGATTGGCGAAGCGACGGTGGTTTCGCCCGATGAACTGTTCTTGGGAGCGACTGCCGCCTGCGTGGGCGTGGCCGACGCTTGCGGAGAAGGAGAACTCTGCTGGGCGAACCCGGCTTGCTGCAGGCAAAGTGCGGCAGCAAATCCGGCCGCGACAATGCTCGGCTTACAGAACTGCATCAAGAGAATGGCCTAACGCAAATTATACCGACATTACTCTCCAGCTAATTCGAGCTATTCAGGGAGAGGCTATGCCTTCCCCAATTTTGTTCCTAGCCGCGGACGAGCCTACCGCATCGCCGGACTTTGAATGTTGGGAGCCATCACGGCTTCGATGCCGGCTGTCGCGTCCACCGAAGGCAATCCCTCGATGGTCTGAACGGTAAACGTGCTGGGCGGCACAGATGTTGTTTTTCGCAAGGCCGAGCCGCCGGAGGGATCGAGCGAAAACACGTTCACCTCGACCGGCGCTTCGACCGGATCGAGCGCCGTGGCTGCCCTTTGCAGCCGCACAAAAGCCTCATGCGCGTCGTCGAGAAAGCTGCCGAATGAGAGCTGAAGGCCCGTGAATACCAGTTGTCTGGCGCTCACTAGCGCAATTCGCCGTTCTTTGAGCAGAACCACCGGACCTTCCGCGGGGGCTTGCGAAAGTTGACCGACGGCTTGGCAAATGCTGTTGTCGTTGGCCGGATCGCGAACCGCTTGCACCAGATTCACATTAGCGTGCGGGAAGGCTGCCTGAATGCCGGCGCGAATGCTTTCGAAATTCTCCAGGCGCGAGGTCAGGCAGGTAGCGGTCAGCATGTGGTCCGGGCTTACGGAAGCCGCCTGCGCGCTTTCCTGAAGCTGCTTCAGCGCGCCGGCAAGAGAGCTGCTGTATTCGCCCGCGAAGAACGCCAGCCCGTTCGGATTGACGACCCGGCGCGTGGAGACTACCGCTTCAATCACCACCTTGGCCGGTTCTTCACCCAGCGCGCCGACCTGGACGACGGTGAGTACGGGAAGCGGCAACCTGTGATCGGTGAAAAGCTCTGAGACCGCCGCCTGCACGCGCCGCGCGTCGCCCGCGCCCGCTACAAATGCCCTCAACTTGAGGATTGTTTCTCCATGCGTGTCGCGAATTAGGTCGTTCAGGCTGTGCCGGATCTGTGCGGCCAGGCCACCTGCCTGTAGCAGCGGAGAGAGGTGAAAATCGAGTGACTCCGTCTCAGCCTTCAACGCCATTGGCGGCTGCGGCGGCAGCGGCATCACCTGCGATTTCGGCTCTTCGTTCTTCCGCTTCTGGCTCCAAAATCCTTGGAAGGGTTTCGCGGGTAATGCCGCAAGCAAAATCGACATTGCGAGCATCGCTACCGGCCACTGGCGGATGCTCAGACGAAATTTAGCCCTGAGGCGACTCACAACCCTAGCCTAGCGTGCGAGATCCGCGTTCTCAATTAGCGGCACTTACGCCGATTCCAGAATCAAGTTTGCGTAGGAAACTGTATCGCCCGTCCGGATGAGACCGATTGCCTTTGACACGCGGCGCTTAAACCCGACGTGTGGCTCGAAGACTACTAGGATGTTCTCGAGCGCCTCTGCGAAACATTGCTGAGTCTGCGCCGGATTGGTTTTCCGGAACTCTTCTGCCATGAAAACTCTCCCGATCGCAAAATTCGCGCGGATCGCTTTCAGAACGTCAAGCACCCGCGGAACGTTATCCACCAGCGAAATGTCTACCGTCTCAATCTCCGGCAAAAACGGAAAACCTCGGTCGGCAATGACCAGCGTGTTGGTATGACGGACGCGGCTGATCAGCGCGTTTATGGAAGGATTCAGAATGCCGTTGATTAACATCGCGATAATGCACGCTGCCCGGCTACTCGCCAAGCTGGACAAGAATCTTGCCGAAGCTGGTAGGGTGTGTGCTCCACGCAAGGAGAGCGGCGGCGGCGTCAGCGAGCGGCACCACTTTACTAATCGCCTGCTTCACGGGAAACGCGCCCTGCTGGAGCATCTCGATCGCGGCGCGAAAATCCTCCGGTGCTGCGTTTCGCGAACCCAGGATATCCAGCTCTTTCTGCACGAACCATCGCGTCTCATAGCTCACCGGTTCCTTGGCATAGCCGATGTAGACGACCCGTCCTGTGAAGGCTACTTCCTCAACGGCGGCTCGAAAAGTCGCGGGGAGTCCGATGGCTTCGATCGCCACGTCCGGCCCGTCATCCTTTGTAAGTTCAGCCAGTCGCTCGTGCAGCGGCTCGCGCTGTGAGTGGATCACAAACTTCGCGCCAGCAGCTTGAGCAAGCGCGAGCTTGGCGTCGTCCACATCTATTCCGATCACCGTCGCGCCGCGGCGGGCCGCGCCCGCAATGGCGCCTAGGCCGACACCTCCGCAACCGAAAACAGCCACTCTGTCGGCCGGTACTACCCGGCCGCGCGCCACGGCATGAAGGCCAATCGTGAGCGGCTCCACCAGCGCTAGTTCATTCAGCGTTAAGCCGTCCGCCCGGTAAAGCTTTTGGGATTTTACGGCAATAAACTCGGCCAGCGCACCGTCACGCTGAACACCGAGCGTCTCATTGAACTGGCATGCATTCGGCCTGTTCCGGCGACAGGCCGGACAGTTACCGCAATTGTTATAAGGCGAGAGCGTTACATTGGCGTCAGCAGGTATACCATCGCCAATTCTTGCAGCCACTTCCACAGTGGCGGCGATTTCATGGCCGAGAATACGCGGGTAGCTGACCAGCGGATTTTTTCCCCGGAACGTGCTGAGATCCGTACCGCATAGCCCAATCCTACGAACTCTCAGCAAAGCTTCGTCTGGTTTCGGCGTGGGAGCAGGTACGTCCACCAATGCCACTTCGCCCGGGCTTCGAACTTGAAGCGCTTTCATAAACTTCAGACCTGAGTTACGTCCGCCGTTGCGAAACCGGCGTTTTCCGGCCGTCCGGAGGTCCAGACCACATCCTTTACTGGCCTTACAATCTGCTGAATCCCATTCAGCAACGCCGGATCCACTTCGGTCTCGAGGGCTTGCAGGTTGTTTCTTACCTGTTCAGCGGTTGCCATTCCCACTAGCGTCGACGCCGCATAGGGATGATTCAAACAGAAGCGCAGCGCAACGACGGCCGGGTCCGCGCCGTGCTGCTTGCACAACTGCGCGATAAGAATGCCGGCATCCTTGACCGGCAGCGGAGCGGGATGCCACTCAGGCGCTCCCCCGGTTACGATGCCCATGTGAAACGGCGACGCATTGATCAAGCCAATCCTTTTCTCGCGCGCCAAGGGCGTCAAAAAAAGATCCATATCGGTAATCATCAAGTTGTACCGGCAATAAGACAGGACGGTATCGATTTCGGTTTCCTCGGCGATCGCCGCCAACATTCGCAAAGAATATCCGGTGATCCCGATAAACCGTGCCTTGCCTGCTCGCTGGATGCTGCGGAGCGCCGGAATCGTTTCCTCTACAATCTGGCAAATGTCTCCGAACTCGACATCGTGGACTTGCAGTAGATCCACGTACTCGGTGCGGAGCCTGACGAGAGACTCATCAATGCTCTTTTCAATGCGCCGCGCGCCGAAATCAAAGATAGCGGTGTCATAGCGGCCGCATTTGGTGGCGAGAAAAATCTTGTCGCGTCTTCCCGCGAGCGCTTTGCCTAAACGCTCCTCGGCGAGTGTCCGGCCATAATAAGGCGAAACATCGAATAAATTGATTCCCCGCTCGATGGCTTCGCGCACCGCTTTCTCCGCCTCCGACGCGTCAATTGGACCGAATACATCACCCAGCGGCGAGGCCCCAAAACCGATGATTGAGACCGAAGCTCCCGTGCTCCCCAGCTCTCTATAGCGCACCCAGTCTCCTTCGGCCAGTTAACGTTACAGCTTAGCAGTTCTTCCGCTTTTGGTGGTCTTCCCGGGGAAGCCTGTCGGAGCCGGTCTTTGAGCCGCACGCTCACGAGTCTCCGTGCTGATATCGTCGTGGTTCGCAGTACTTTGGAAAGGGTAATTATGGAAAGCCCTAGGTCCTGGGCAATATCTTCTAAGCGAGCGGCCAGAGGGGAGATTATCCCAGCATCTACCGTCCCAAATGTCTTCGAGGTGATTCCGTGAACCACTCAATTGTGCTTGCTAAGTATTCCATTGGCGTAGGCGACAGATTCGCGCGCCAAGCCAAAGCGCAATTGCAAGCTTGCATCAAAGCGGGGGAGGAAGGTATCGACGTGGTTCCTGTCTGGAACAAATCGAACCGGGAGCACACTATCATTGGTTCGAGCCCGGAGCAAACCAGAGCCGCCGCCGATGCAGCGGTAAAGGCGGTTGGCTGGAACAAGTCCTATCATTTGGACGCCGACCATATCAATTTGCAAACGGTAAGCCGCTTTATGGGCCCTTGCGACTTCTTCACCATCGATGTCGCGGACTGTATCGGCCAGCCCGCCTCTGAAGACAGCCTCAGCGCCTTTGTGCATCGTCATCCTGAACTGACAGGACCGATCCAAATAGATGGGATCGATGCCCCGCTTCACATTCAACGCGAGCAGGTGGCGGAGATCGCAAGCAAGTATCTTCGCGCTGTACAGGAAGCGGCCCACATCTATCGCCATATCGAGTACGAGAAAGGCAAAGGGCGATTCATACCCGAAATCTCGATGGATGAAACCGACACGCCGCAAACGCCCGTTGAACTGCTCATCACTCTTGCCGCTATGGCGGATGAAGGTATACCGATTCAAACCATCGCACCCAAATTTACCGGGCGCTTCAACAAGGGCGTCGACTATGCCGGGAACCTCGATCAGTTCGCACAGGAATTCTCAGATGACGTCGCGGTTCTCGCGTTTGGCATCCAGCAATACGGCCTTCCCCCAAACTTGAAATTGAGCGTGCATTCTGGCAGTGACAAATTCTCGATCTATGCTCCGATGCGCCGCGCTTTGAAAAGATTCGATGCGGGCGTGCACCTCAAAACGGCCGGAACTACCTGGCTCGAAGAGCTGATTGGCCTGGCTGAAGAAGACGGTGCAGGACTCGATTTGGCGAAAGAGATCTATGCGGAGGCTTATGCTCATCGCGCCGAGTTGTGCGTGCCTTACGCGAGCGTGATCGATATCGATCCTGCTAAACTTCCCGAACTCGGAGAAGTCAGAACGTGGTCGTCCGAGGAATTTGTTTCCGCCTTGCGCCACGATCAAAGCTCTTCTGCTTACAACGCGAGTATGCGCCAGCTTCTACATGTCGGCTTCAAAATCGCGGCAAAGATGGGCGACCGTTATCTGGACCTGCTTTCTGCCAACGAAGGGACTGTCGCTAAGAACGTAACTAAAAATCTTTATTCGCGTCACATCAAGCCGTTGTTTATCGGAAGCTAGAGGACTGTTGGCATGCCACTTCACCCCCAGGTTTCGGCCGACCGGATCGACGCTCACCACCATTTTTGGATCTACACGCCAGAAGAGTATGGTTGGATCGACGACTCGATGGCTGCACTTCGCCGAGATTTTCTTCCGGAGCACCTGGCGGCCGAGATCCGCACGACCGGAATCGACGGCGTTATATCCGTGCAGGCACGCGAGAAGCTGCAGGAGACACGCTGGCTTCTCAGACTGGCTTCAAAACACGATTTCGTGCGAGGCGTTGTGGGATGGGCCCCGTTGATCGACCCTGCAATACCTGACATTCTGGGACCTCTCATCGACTACGGCCGGCTAAAGGCAATGCGACATGTCTTGCAAGGCGAGCCGGACGACCGCTACATGCTTCGGGAAGATTTCAATCGCGGCATCGATGCTCTGGAACAGTTCAGCCTGGTTTACGACATACTTATCTACGAACGCCACCTACCATCCGCTGTCGAATTTGTCGATCGCCACCCGCGGCAGATTTTCGTGCTCGATCACATCTCCAAGCCGCGTATTCGCGAACAAATCCTCTCCCCCTGGAAAGAGAACTTGCGCGAATTGGCGCGACGTGAGAACGTCTACTGCAAGCTCTCCGGAATGGTCACTGAGGCAGACAAAACCTGGACCCAGGAAGACCTTGCCCCCTATTTCGACCTCGTACTTGCAAGCTTTAGCCCTCGTCGCCTGATGTTCGGCTCCGACTGGCCCGTTTGCCTTGCTGCCACCACGTACAGCGGATGGTTTGATCTGGTTTCACAACAAATCGCGTCGCTCAGTGGGGACGAGCGGGACAGTATTTTGGGCGCAACCGCTACTCGCGTGTACGGCCTTGATAGAACTTAGTTCCCATACTGAAAGCGTTTGCAAAGAGCACTTCGATCAATGCACCATGTAGGGGGCTCTCAGCGCGAAAGGCGCGATCTCTATCTCGAACTGGTTTCCGCCTTTCCGTGTCATTTGATAAGTCCCGCGCATGCTGCCGGTGGGTGTCTTCAACGGACACCATGAAGAATATTTAAATGACGCACCCGGCGCGAGCACAGGCTGCTCGCCAACTACTCCCGCCCCTTCGATCTCTCGAATCCGTTCCAACGCATCACTGATGATCCAATGCCGGCTGAGAAGTTGGACCGTCTCGCGCCCAAGATTCGTGATGCGAACCGTGTACTCGAAGACCCATTCGCCGGGGCGCGAGTTCTCTGGCGAGTGTCGCGCCATAACTTCGACGCGGATCTGGTGAGTAACCGCCTCGGACATCGGAGCTGGCGCGGATTCCTGAGCAGGCATCTGAAACGGCTATCGTAACAAGCGTGCTTCACAGACGAACGAGTTTCCAAGCCGAAAGCCTATCGAGATCGCACTTTATACTGGGTTCGATGCCCCTGAAAGATATCGATCGCCAGCTTGGATTTAACACTCGCGCCCTGCACGCCGGGTACGAGCCCGATCCAACCACGCATGCGCGAGCGGTTCCTATCTATCAATCCACGTCATTCACGTTCAACGACTCCGAACACGCCGCGCGCCTGTTTGCGCTTCAGGAGTTCGGGAACATCTATTCGCGCATCATGAACCCCACCACCGCCGTACTTGAAGAGCGCATCGCATCGCTCGAAAACGGCGTGGCAGCGTTGGCTCTTGCCAGCGGCCAGGCCGCGCAATTTTTGGCTTTGACAACAATCGCTGCTCCGGGAGACGAGATTGTTTCGGCCAGCACCCTCTATGGCGGCACCTTTACGCAATTCGGCGTGACGATGCGTCGCCTCGGCTACGATTTCGTATTCGTAGAGCCGGATGATCCCGAAAACTTCCGGAAAGCGATTACCCCTAAAACCAAACTCCTCTATGGCGAGACCATTAGCAATCCGCGCAGCAACGTGCTCGATATCGAATCGTTGGCAAGGATTGCTCATGAGAACGGCATTCCGCTGATCGTAGACAACACGTTTGCTACGCCTTATGTGACACGACCCATCGATTACGGCGCTGACGTTGTCCTTCATTCTCTAACGAAGTTCATTGGCGGGCACGGCACGTCTATCGGCGGCATTATCGTCGATAGCGGGAAATTTCCCTGGGACAACGGGAAATTTCCGCAATTCACCGAGCCCTCACGGGCGTATCACGGCATGAAGTTTTGGGAAACGTTCGGGAAAATCAGCTTTATCATCAAAGCCCGCGTCGAAGGTCTGCGCGATCTTGGGCCTTGCGTTAGTCCCTTCAACTCGTTCTTATTTTTGCAAGGCGTGGAAACGCTCGGCATGCGGATGGACCGGCATCTCGATAACGCAGTAATCATCGCGCAGCATCTGGAGCGGCATCCATCGGTCGCCTGGATCAAGTACGCTTCCCTCGAATCCAGTCCGTATCACGCGCTGGCGCAGAAATACACGCCGCAAGGAGCCGGGGCGGTGTTCTCATTCGGCTTAAAGGGCGGCTACGAAGCCGGCAAGAAGTTCATTGACAAGCTGAAGATTTTCTCTCACCTGGCAAACGTCGGTGACTCCCGGAGTTTAGTTATTCATCCTGCTTCCACCACTCACCAGCAACTCAGTTTATCCGAGCAGGAAGCGGCGGGCGTTACGCCGGAACTGGTTCGCCTCTCAATTGGTCTCGAGGATTTGGAAGACCTGGTCTGGGATCTCGATCAGGCGCTCGGGTGAGGAATTCTTTTCGTGATCGCGATGTAGTCTAGAGCCGCGCTGTCCCCGCCGTCGGGGGTGCCTTCGATTCGTATGCGATCTCCCTTCCGGAGCGGGACGTCGTGCACCATTCTCCGCACCGACGTATCGCCGTTTGGCGCCTTAGAGGGCAAGTCCGCATCCGCAAACCAGGTATCGATTTCCTGGTCATTCAGGAAGACTCTGAATTGTGCCCGACCTGTAGCGAGATCGAAATACTGAATGCTCAAGTCATACCAGCCCGCATCTCTCTCGAAGGCAAAGCTTGCGGAACAAGTTGGCCTCACTGTCCCACAGACGATGGCTTTGCCGCCCGAGGCATCTTCCCAGGGCCTCACGTCCTGGACCTCATAACCTGATAGCTGCATAGACTCCGCTTCGATGCGATCCGGATAATGGCCCACCCGCTCCTGCCTGTCGGGTATACCGGATTCCCGCAGAAACCAGTTACAGATTGCGTCGCGCCAAACAACGGCATGGCCAGCCTGGTAGTTCAATTTGGAGAGCACTGCGCGATAGCGCTCATCATCTATGCGCCCATGCAAGGCTGCCCACCACTCTGGGAATAACTGCGCTTCCACTGCTCCTGCGTAATGCGAATCGTAGATATGCTGAATCACGGTTTCGCCTGAATGCAGAACGTAGGTATACGGCACATGATGCATGAACAGCAAAAGATTGTCGGGTGTGGTCGCGCGCGACTCATACATCTGGGCAACCGCTGGCGCGTATTGGCTGATATACCCGGTTCCCGTTGCCGCCGTACGATCCATTCCAATACCGTTCCTATCTGCCCGGATCCACTGGCCCCAGCCATTCCTCTCGGCGGTTGCGATGCCGGGGCCATAGTGACTGTGCAAAATGTCCGTCAGAGTGCCCAGACCCAGCGGTCCTGTATAGCTTTCGTACACATGCCAGGACTCGAGCTGTAGAGTTTTTACGGTCTCGACCACTTGCGCGTCGTTTCCGAAAGTGAGTCTTGTCCATTCGTCCGCGATCTCTTCAGCGGAGCGGTCCGGGTCCCAGGCGAGGCGCCCAAAGCCGTACAAATTTGCCATCGCCAGATCGCTTCCTAGCCAATTTAGATTTCGCCCAACATTGGCGACGCCGACCAATCCACCGAGCTGACGGTGAAACGCTTTGCCGCTGACGAGCCGTTTTACGGGACTTCCGGGGCCGTTGGCTTGCAGATCGAAATCGAGAATCTGTTTCCACATCGGGACCAAAAAGCACAGGTGCCGCTGCTGGCCCGTGTACTCTTGCGTGATTTGTAGTTCGAGCGCCTGATTTGTCTTTTTTAGCGCTCCGATCAACGGAGAAACTGGCTCGCGCGCTTGAAAGTCGATCGGCCCGTATTTGATTTGCAGCAGAACATTGTCGTCGAAGTCACCGTCAAGCGGTTGGAAATTGTCATAAGCGGCGCGGGCGCGATCGTTAGTCAGATTGCGCCAGTCCAGGTGGTGGTTGTAAACGAAAGCTCTATAGACAACGACTCCCCCATGCGGCGCAACAGCCCGGGCCAGCAAGTTCGCAGCGTCTGCGTGTGTGCGGCCGTAGGCAGACGGACCCAGTCGCCCTTCTGAATCGGCTTTCAGAACGAAACCGGCGAAGTCCGGGATGAATCGATACACCTCATCTGCTTTCTTTCTCCACCACTGGGCAACTACCGGGTCGAGCGGGTCGAAAGACGATAATCCGCCGAGCGATTTGGGGCTGCTAAAGTCCACCGATAACGACAGTCTCACGCCCCAGGGGCGGAACGCGTCTGCAATGCGCGCCACTTCCTTCAGGAACTCGGGTGAGAGCGCGCGCGGATCGGCGTTGACGTTATTCACCGTACAGCCGTCAATGCCGACTGACGCGAGTAACCGGCCGTAATCGGAGACACGGGTGAGGTCCGGGAGCACTTCGCCGCCCTCAAAGAAAATGGATCGTCCCGCATAGCCGCGCTCGACGGAGCCGTCGAGGTTATCCCATTGATTGACCCACCGAATCGTTGTGTACGGGTTGCGAGTTTCATCGAGCTGGTCGATGCGCCGATGCAACGCCATTCTTCGAAGCAGAGCGAAACTCCCGTAGAGGACACCACGATCGTCCAGGCCGGCAATCAAAAGAATCCTATGCCCCTCGAGAACGCTTGTTTTCAGCCAATATCCGTCAGCCTCGAGTTGGCGCGGAACCAGATGCGGAAAGTTTGCTTCGATTTCTGCCAGGGTGCCTAGAACCAGCATGTCTTCCCGAACTAGTTTGTGCTCGATGCGGAGTGTTCGCCCTAACATGCCGCGGATACCCCGCACGATCTCATGTGCGGCGTTGCCGGAAAGTTGAGAGTGCCCGAGGAGGACGATCGACGCGGGCAAACGGTCGTAGAGTTCGCGAAGAGATTGGTCCCGAACCGCCGGGTATCGTAGCCACGCGTCGTAGCCGGTTTCAGCTTTGGTGCTCGCGGCCAGGAAGAGAAAGAGCGCAATTCGGGGTAAGTGCCGCCTCACGTTTGGGTGACGATTCTCTAGTGGAGTGCCGCCGGCATAGATAATCAGGAATGCGGCTCTGATTTAGCATCCCGGCTATGAACCTGCGCCGGCGGACTCGTCGCCTCAATAGCCTTGAAACGCCCTTTTATGTGATAGGTATGGCGCGCGCCCTTCGGAACCACCCACGAATCCCCAATTTCCAAACGAACTCGCTGACCTTCCAGTTCTAGTTCAGCCGAACCCTCTAGAACGTAGCCTACGACCTCGTACTCGCGTGCTACATTCTCCTCCTCCTGACGGCCTGCTTGCTCATCCCAGAGCCGCATGGAGACCGTTTTCCCGGAGGCCAGGTACTTTTGTCCTAATTCGCCCTCGGGTGAATGCGCCGAATCAACCTTCGTAACTGTGGTGTCGCTCATATCTTCTAGACGAAAATGCGAGTCACATAATCAGCAAAATAGTTGTGGGGAAATTGATTCCGCTCTAAACCGTTGAGTGGTTGAGCGTTACGGATGGCCGCCAGTGCCGAAAGGCCCGCATTCAGAGTACTTGCGCCTAGAATCACCGTCTTCAGGGCCGTTACACTCCAGCCATTAGAAACGGTTCGGTCAATCCACTCTGCACTCCCCTGCGGCGTTTCGCAAGGGGGCGTGCAGGATGGGTCGATTTGAATCTCTCCACTTGAGGAACGGATGCGATCTTATAACCTTTCGGGGCGTACCAAACGCTCCAAGCTGCCCGAAGATCCAGACGGTTTGGTAGCGCGGCTCAGCGATTTGCTGGTCGGGCAACCGGAAGCCATCGAAACGATCATCCCTTATGTCCAGATGCATCAGGCGGGGCTTTCGCCCGAAGGCCGGCCGGTGGGCGTCGTACTGCTGCTCGGGCCGACCGGGACAGGCAAGACGCGCACTGTTGAGGCGCTGGCGGAGGTGCTGCACGGAAGCAGCAAAAACCTGCTCAAAGTCGATTGCGGCGAGTTTCAGATGGAGCACGAAGTAGCGAAGCTGATTGGGGCTCCTCCAGGATATCTCGGACACCGCGAGACACAGCCGATGCTCACGCAAGCCAAGATCAACAGCGTGGCCAGCGAGCAGAACGACGTTTCTTTGATTCTCTTCGATGAGATAGAAAAGGCCGCCGGTTCCATGAACCGTTTGCTGCTGGGCATTCTAGATAAAGCAACTCTGCGGCTCGGCGACAATACCACGGTCAATTTCGAGCGCTCTTTGATCTTCCTCACCAGCAATCTGGGAGCGAAGTCTATTCAACGCGCCAATAAGCCGGATTTCGGCTATGAAGCAATGTTGCCTCCGAAGCCGATTGAGGATAGCTCAAAAATGCAGAGTATTGGAATGGCGGCGGTGAGGCAAAAGTTCTCGCCAGAGTTTGTGAACCGTATTGACTCGGTGATTACCTATAAGCCGCTCGATCGCGAAGCGTGCGATGTGATTCTGGATCAGACGCTGGCTAACTTCGGCCGTCTTATCCACAATCGCCTGGGAATGCGCGCTTTCCGGTTGCAATGTACAACAGCGGCCCGAAATTTGCTGCTCGATAACGGCACCAGTCTCGAGTTTGGTGCGCGCGAGCTAAAACGCACGGTTCAGCGCAACTTCATTCAACCGGTCGCCGCCCTGGTTTCGCAAGGAGAGATTCCGGCCGGTAGCACGGTGATTCTGGATGCCAAGGGCAGCGAGTTCAGTATTCTGCTGCGGCATTAATTCAGACCGCCGATCCCGCCTACACGTCCCTCTTTCGCGGCAGGCCATTTCGGCTTGCCGCGAATTGGCACCACCCGGAGAATAATTTGACAAAGCTGATTCCAGCCCTTCTTTTTACGGGCATGGCGCTCGTCGCAGCGCCTATCACCCGCGTGACGCTGATCGATGCGGGCAGCCCGCTGGTAAACGATGGCGCCTATTTCGTCGGCCCTTACACGCTAGGGGTGGACGGGCGCAATGTGCCGGTGCTTTGTACCGACTTGAACGATCAGAGCGCACTCGGCGACCAGTGGAACGCCTACACTACGCCACTCGGGGGCGATCTCAGCGATACTTATCACCCTGGCGCATTTTTGCAGTACGAGGAGGAAGCTTACCTCTACACCCTTCTGATGGAGCCGGGCGCGGACCGCATCGGCCTGCAACATGCGGCTTGGGCGATCACAGACGAGGCGTATCAAATCGATCAGACGGCCGAGAGTTGGGTTTCCGAAGCTCGGCAGAATGCGCGCAAGATCGATGCAGGGAAATTCGAGATCATTTCCGAAGTGGATGGGATACAGGGTTCGCGGTCCCAGGAATTTCTAACGGCTATTGTGCCTGAGTCTTCTCTGGTCAATTTATTCGCCGGCCTGCTTGCCATAGGGCTGGCTCTGTTGGGCAAAAAGCGGGGTTGATTTGTTGCAGCGATACACTGCGAGTGCTTGCCGGGAACGCTCTACATAGTTGCGACGCCTATAGGAAATCTGGAGGACATCACGCTTCGCGCCCTCCGCGTTCTGCGCGATGAAGTAGCGGCGATTGCTTGCGAAGACACGCGCCAGACTCAAAAGCTTTTGAGGCACTACACTATTCATAAGCCACTGCTTAGCTACCACGAGCACAACGAAGCAAGCCGGACCACGGAGCTGATACAAATACTGAGTGAGGGCCAATCGGTGGCGCTGGTTAGCGATGCCGGAACGCCGCTCCTCTCGGACCCCGGCTTCCGAGTAGTCAGGGCGGCAGTCGAGTCCGGCATCAAAGTTATTCCCGTCCCGGGGCCGGCGGCGGCGCTGGCCGCGCTGACAGGTTCCGGCCTGCCGACTGATTCCTTTCTCTTCGTCGGATTTCTGCCGCCGAAGGCTGCCGCGCTCCGTCAACGCCTAGCGAGCATCTCAATGGAACAGGCGACGCTGGTAGCCTACGAGAGTCCGCATCGAATACTCGAAACGCTTACTGCGCTCGAAGCAATTTATGGCGAGCGGCGCGTCGTTCTGGCGCGCGAACTCACCAAGGTACACGAAGAGTTTCTGCGGGGTACGGCGGCGGAGATTAGTCGTGAACTTGTATCGCGGCCTTCGATCAAGGGCGAGATTACGCTGGTGATCGCGGGAGCCGACGAGATTCAGGTGAGCGGCGACGCTGCGGAAGAGGTTCGTCGCCGGGAGGCGGAGGGAATTTCCCGCATGAACGCAATTAAGTCCGTTGCAAAACAGATGCGGCTTCCAAAGCGGGAGGTCTACCGGATCGTTGAGGCGCGGGGCAGCAATCCTGCGGACAGAAGTCGTGATTCGGACCAAACAGACCCATAGCGGCTCTCGGCTCGATCGGAGAGAGGCGTTCCACGATCAGCTCGCGAATCATGCGCAGGAACGCTGGATGAGTGCCGGCGGTGGCGGCTCGCACCATCTTGATTCTCAGCTCGTTTGCGAGCGCCCGCGCTTCGGTATCCAGATCGTAGAGAACTTCCATGTGATCTGACGTAAAGCCGAGCGGCGCAATGATCACGTTCTCGACACCTTCGGCGCTCAAGGCGCGGAGATGGTCGAGGATATCGGGTTCAAGCCAGGGCTGGGAAGGCGCGCCACTGCGGCTCTGATATACAAGAGTCCAATTTGGCATTCCAGCCGCTTCGGCAACCAGGCGTGCGGTTTCGCGAAGCTGCTTTTCGTAATCGCTGGTTTGGGCCATAGAGCATGGAATACTGTGAGCTGTAGCAATCAGCCGGAGCTTCGCGCATTCTTGCGAAGAAAACTGCGCGCGCGCCTCGCGCACCCGATCGCCACACGCCTCGATAAAGCCCGGATGATTGTAAAACGCGCGCAGCTTGTCAATTCGCGGTGCCTCCTCGCCTGCTTCGGCTTGAGCCGCAGCAATGTTTTCCCGATATTGCCGGCACCCCGAATACGAACTGTAAGCGGACGTCACGAAGGCGAGCGCCTGCCTAATGCCGTCGTTTCGCATTTGCCGTAAGGCGTCGGGCAGTAAAGGATGCCAGTTGCGGTTGCCCCAGTAAATTGGAAGTGAAATGCCGTGGCTGTCAAGCTCGTTGCGCAGCCTTGTAATGAGCTCACGGTTTTGAACGTTGATCGGACTCTTTCCGCCAAAGTGGTAATAGTGTTCCGCAACTTCGAGCAGACGCTCGCGGGGAATCTGGCGTCCGCGGGTCACGTTTTCAAGAAAAGGTATGACGTCTTCGGGCCTTTCAGGGCCGCCGAAAGAAACAATGAGAATCGCGTCGTACATTTATTGTGGACGGATGCTGCTGACACGATGTAGCTTCAACATATTGGTCGATCCACGCAGGCCGACCGGCTGCCCGGCGACGAAAACGATATGGTCTCCCGGCCGGACGCGGCCCGTTTCAACCAGCACGCGCTCCATTTGATGGAGCATCTGATCCGTGGACTCCATAGCGGGCGAGATGATCGGATCCACTCCGTAGGCGATGGACAACTGGCGTGCAACCGCTTCGTTTGAGGTGAACGCATAAATGGGAACGGGGGGCCGATAGCGCGCCAGCAATCTAGCCGAAGCCCCTGAGGTAGTGCCAACTGCCAGCGCTGTTACGGCGGCGGAGCGCGCGCACTGAAATGCCGCGTCCGCAATGATATCTGGAATCGCAAGCTCCTCTTGCGGCCTTACTTCTGGGTAACCCTTGGTCCGCAGTGAATGTTCGGTCTCACAAGCTATGCGGGCCATGACTTTGACCGCTTCCACAGGGTGCCTGCCGGCCGATGTCTCGGCTGAGAGCATGATGGCGCTCGTGCCGTCATAAATTGCATTCGCAACGTCGCTCACCTCCGCCCGTGTAGGCACCGCATTCTCAACCATCGATTCGAGCATTTGAGTAGCGGTGATGACGAACCTGTTGCGCGCCCTGGCTTTCTCTATAATTCCTTTCTGGATGGCGGGTACGCGCTCGATCGCCATCTCGACGCCGAGATCGCCGCGCGCGACCATCACTCCATCACATTCGTCGAGGATCGAATCGAGGTTCTGCCATCCCTCCGGTTTCTCGATCTTCGCGACGATGGGCTGCTTTGCGTCGACTTCTTCGAGAAGATGGCGCAGGCGCAAGACATCACGCGCCTGACGCACGAACGAGAGAGCGAAAAAGTCGACGCCCTGCGCCACCCCAAAGTGCGCATCGGCGATATCTTTCTTCGAGAGCGAGGGAGTACTCACGTTTACGCCGGGGAGATTGATTCCCTTGCGGTCGTCCACGTAGCCGCCAACCACTACCTCGCAATATGCCGCTACTCCGTTCGTTTCCACCACACGCAACTGGACGGCTCCATCGGCTATCAGCACGGGATCGCCCGGCTTTACGTCCCGGGCAAAATCACCGTAAGTGGTGGATGCGATCTCTTCCGTTCCTTCCAGGGTTTCCGTGGTGATCGTGAAAGCCGACTTTTCCGCGAGAAAACACGGCCCGTTCTTGAACGTGCCGAGCCTTATTTTAGGACCCTGCAAGTCGAGCAGAATGCCGGGATGGGCTTTAAACTCCCTGGAAAGAGTCCTGACCCAATCGATGCGCCTGGCGTGATCCTCTTGGGTGCCGTGCGAAGCGTTTAGGCGAAAAACATCGACGCCAGATTCGAAAAGCTTTCGCACAATAGGTTCCGAGTCGGTAGACGGCCCGAGGGTGGCGACGATTTTGGTGGCGCGCATGATCGATGAAAAGAGGAAAGCTCCACGACGCGGGAGAGGCTCACCACAACTTCATTATCGCCGCAGGCGAGGATGTCGCCGTAATAGCTTCATCTCTGGCATAATCTGGCATAATAGTGATCGCTCTGGCAGTTTTCTTCCGCGCCAGCGGATGATGTTCCTATCACCCACTCGCTACAAGCGGCTCAATGAAGCCGTCGGGATGCTGTTGTTTCTTTTTGGCTTGGCAGTCTCACTGAGTCTGCTCTCTTATTCGGCAGCCGACGCGTCCTGGAACACGGCTACCGAATCGATCCACACACACAATTTATTGGGCATTTCTGGCGCGAAATGGGCGGACCTGCTGCTCCAGATTTTCGGAGTCAGTGTTTTTCTTCTGCCGGTACATATCTGGGCGCTGGGATGGAAGTGGGTACGATCCTCGGCGATTGAAAGCCCTTGGTTTCGGGTTAGCGGCACGATCGCGCTCTGGTTTTGCGTCTCCACGGCTTGCGGGCTGCTGCCCAGGCAATGGCTGATTGGCGGCGCAATCCGGCCGAGCGGGATCGCCGGCATGTTAACGGCTGAGTTCCTGCTCGCTCGCTTCGATCTGGCTGGTTCCGCCATCATCACGGTCGCTGCGGGCATCCTGGCGCTGTATTTCGCTTCCACCTTTGAAGTCTCAACTCTAATGCGCTGGTTGAGCGGTCCGCTTGCCAGATGGCGCAACCTGCGAATCCGTTGGAAAGCGTCGCGTCAGACCAAGCGGCAGGCAGCAATTGAAAAGGCGATGGCGCGGGCTGCGGAACGTACTGCGAGGCACAATGCGCAGCATGCGGCGCAGGAAGGGGAATCTGCTCGGCCCCGGCGGTCTCGAACTACGGACGTTACTGCACAGGCGCCCCCAGCCGAAATGCGCACAGCTGTTCCAGTTGATAATGAACCGCCATTCGATCTGGCCGACGGAGGACCTCATCGCGAAGCAGAATTCGAAATTCCGATTCGAACGCTGGAGTACCAACCATCCGTTCGCTCGACCTCACCGCCATCAGATGAGGAGGCTGTGGCAGGTCCTGTGGAATCGGCTCATGACACGCCCGTCCGCCAGAAACGCAAACAGGTTTATCGCCTGCCTTCTCCTGCTTTGCTCAATGAAGTGCCTCCTGGTAGCGGATACGACGGCCAGGAGTTGAAAGAGATCGCGAGCCGCATCAAATCGAAGCTCGAAGAGTTTAACGTGCGCGGTTCGGTGGTGCAGATCAACCCAGGGCCTGTTGTTACCACCTTTGAATTCAAGCCCGACGCCGGCATAAAGTACAGCCGTATTACGACGCTCAACGAAGATCTTTGCCTGGGCCTGCAGGCCGAATCAGTGCTGATCGAGCGTTTGCCGGGCAAGCCGACTGTCGGCATTGAGGTGCCAAACAGCAGAAGAGAAGTGATCAGCCTGCGGGCGATCCTGGAGTCCGATGAATTTCATGAATCGCCATCGAAAATGACCATTGCGCTCGGCAAAGACGCGAACGGACGCATCAAGGTTGCTTCGCTCGAAACCATGCCTCACCTGCTGATCGCGGGCTCGACAGGGTCGGGGAAGAGCGTAATGCTCAACGCCATGATCATGTCCTTCCTATATAAAGCGACTCCCGATGAAGTGCGCATGATCATGGTGGATCCGAAGCGCGTTGAACTCGGAATTTATGAAGGTATACCGCACTTACTAACACCAGTCATAACGGAGCCCAAGAAAGCAACGAATGCGCTGCGCAATGCGGTGCTCGAAATGGAGCGGCGGCTGAAGCTGCTGGCTTCTTATGGTGTGCGAAACATCGACCAGTACAACCGCAAAGTTGCGCAGCTGCGGAAGGAGCCGCGTGGGCTGTTTGACGAGCAGGAGCAAGAAGAGGAACTGGAAACGCTGCCCTATGTGCTGATTTTGATCGACGAGCTGGCCGATCTCATGATGCTCGAACGCGCGAATGTGGAAGAGTGCATCACGCGTCTGGCCCAGATGGCGCGCGCGGTCGGAATGCACCTGGTGCTCGCCACGCAGCGGCCGAGCGTGGATGTGATCACCGGACTAATCAAGGCAAATTTCCCATCGCGCATCAGTTTTCGAGTTGCAACGCGAGTTGACTCGCGGACCGTGCTGGACAGCATGGGCGCCGAACACCTGTTGGGGAAGGGCGATATGCTTTTCCTCCCGCCCGGCTCATCGCGCCTGACTCGCGTGCATGGCGCGTTTGTCACGGAGGCCGAGACCAACCGGGTCGTCGATTTCTGGAAAGAGCAGGACACGCCGGAATACGACGAGAGCTTCCTGCTTACGCCTCCCTCAGAAGAGGATGCGGAAGACGCCGAGCTGTTCGATGGCGAGCAGGATCCTATGTATGAGGATGCTGTCCGGGTGGTGCTCGAACAGGGGAAGGCTTCGACGTCAACCCTTCAGAGGCGGCTACGGCTAGGCTATGGTCGTGCGGCGCGGATTCTCGACATGATGCAGCGAGAAGGAATCATCGGACCTCCTGACGGCAGCAAACCACGCGAGGTGTTGAAGCGCCCCGACTGGTTGCGGGAGATCGAGCAGCAATTACGATAACCCCGGCAGCCACGCGCTGTACTTGCCGGCATGGCTGCGGGGTTAACGCCCTCCGAGTGCGAGTGATAAGATTCCGAGGACGGGACGGTTTTTGCGATTCCGCAGATCCGTTCCCGCGACCCTTTAGCGGCCGTACACTTCGCATTGCGTAAACGCCTGGAAAAACTGTCATGGGTCTGGAAGATATTCGAATGGGCCGGGAGTTCGGGTTCGGCGATGCGAACGAGACACCTGAGAAGCGGCAGGCACTCAACGAGTTGTTTAGCGTCACATATGAGGAACTGCGCCGGCTTGCTTCCGTCGTCAGGCGTGGCGACCCGAGCGCGACGCTGAGCCCGACGGCGCTGGTGAACGAAGCTTGGCTGAAGATGGCGAAGTCACCGCAATTGGCGGCGACCTCGCGTCTCCACTTCAAACGGCTCGCCGCGCGCGCGATGCGGCAATTGCTGATAGAGGCTGCCCGTCGCCGGAGCGCTCACAAACGCGATGCAGGGCCTCAGGTCAACCTACCCGTGCTGGAGGATTCGCCGGAAGAGAAAGCGTCCTGCGGCGAAGAGGTGCTGGCACTCGACAGAGCGCTCGAAGAACTTGCACGCATTAACCGGCGGCAGGCTCAAGTGATTGAGGTTCGCTTCTTCGGAGGCCTCGATGTGGCAGAGACCGCAGCCTTGCTGGATGTATCGGAGGCGACGGTTTTGCGCGACTGGCGCGTGGCCCGGGCTTGGCTGTCACATGAACTTCGGCGCACGCCCTAGGCGAGCGTGATTTTCTCCAGAGGCCAGAAATGCACAACCTGCGATGGGAGCAAATTCAAGGGCTGTTTCATCAGGCGGCGGACCTTTCGGAAGTTGAGCGGCGAACGTTTCTCGAGAACGAATGCTCGAACGACGAGGAGCTTAAGAGCGAAGTTCTCGTGTTGTTGGAAGAGGATGCCCGAAGCGACGGGGTGCTGGACCGGGGCGTAGCACATACAGCTCAGGAAATTCTAAGTAATCCGGCGTTTTCGTTTACGGCTCGAGATTTCGGGCCTTATCGGATCGTACGTGTACTGGGCGAAGGCGGAATGGGCGTAGTGTATTTGGCGGAGCGCGCAGACCTCGGGAACCCGGTCGCGATAAAAATTTTACGAGACGCTTATCTCTCGCCCGCTCGCCGGGAACGCTTCGCCAGCGAGCAGCGGATGCTGGCGCAGTTGAATCACCCAGCAATTGCCAGGCTATACGACGCGGACACACTGGCCGACGGGACGCCTTATTTCGTTATGGAGTATGTGGAGGGGCTCCCGTTAACCGAGTATTGCAGGCGAAATAAGTCTTCGATCACGGCACGCCTAGCGCTATTTCGCTCGGTCTGCGAGGCGGTGCAGTACGCTCACGCGCATACCACGATCCACCGTGATCTAAAGCCTTCCAACATACTCGTAAAGGAAGATGGGGCTGTCAAATTGCTCGACTTCGGGATTGCCAAACAGCTGGCAGCTCCGGAGATGATTGTGGACCAGACACGGACCGGTCTGCGCTTGATGACACCGGCGTATGCTGCGCCTGAGCAGCTTAGCGGAGACGGGATCGGTATCAGGACAGATGTCTACTCGCTCGGGGTCGTGCTGTATGAGTTGTTGGTGGGGCGGCTGCCTTTCGATTTCTCCACGCGTACTCCTGGAAAAGCGGAGCTGATCATTCTGCAGCAGGAGCCGGAAAGGCCGTCTGTCGGAGCGTCAAAAAGCGCGCCGGCTGCGATGGCTACTAAGTCGTCCTGGGCTGATCTTGACGTGCTTTGCCTGGTGGCGATGCGCAAAGATCCGGAACGGAGATATCGCTCAGTCGAAGCGCTGATTCGTGATGTCGATCATTATCTGAGCGGCGAGCCGCTGGAAGCTCGGCCTGACAGCTTGCCGTACAAGGTGGGCAAATTCGTTAAGCGCAACCGGCGTGCGCTTGCTTTAGTAGCGGCTGTGATTGCAATAGTCATCGGCTTAGTAGTCTTCTTTACGATTCGGGTTGCAAGAGCGCGCGATGCGGCTCTGGCCCAGGCTGCTCGCGCGCAGCGAATTCAGCAGTTCATGTTGAACTTGTTCACTGGAGGGGACCAGGAAACCGGACCATCGCCGAAGACGAAGGTGGCGACTCTCCTCGATCGGGGCATGGAAGAAGCAAAAAGCCTGAATGCAGAGCCTGAGGTTCAAGCAAGTCTCTATGACACGCTCGGAACGATTTATCAGCAGTTTGATCAGCGTGAAAAAGCAGATTCGCTGTTGCAGCTCGCATTGAAACAACGAAAGGCGAGGCTTGGGCCGGATCACCCCGAGGTAGCCGATACTCTGCTTGAAATCGGCAACTTGCGGGTGGATCAGGGCCGGTTCGCCGAGGCAAAAAGCCTACTGGATGAGGGGCTGGCGAAACGGCATTTCTCGCCGGACGATCCTAGACAATCCAAATATCTCACCGCCCTCGGGCGCGTGTTAGTAGCGCGAGGCGACTATGCCCAGGCTATCTCCAAATTGGATCAGGCTATGCTACTGCAGTCGCGTAACAAACAGTCGGAAGCGGACCTTATGACCAGCGTGAATCTGCTGGCCAACACCCACTTTTACCTGGGCGACTACGCTGCATCAGATGCTCTGAACCGAAAAAGCCTGGCGCTGGATCTCGAGTGGCACGGTGAGCGCCATCCCGACACGGCGGACGACCTGATCAACCTCGGGAGTATCCAACAAGAGCTGGAGCACTACGCGCAGGCCGAACAGTATCTGCGACGGGCGCTGGCGATCGAGCAATCGTGGTACGGCAAAGATCATTCTGAGACTGCCAGGGCCATGGCCGCGTTGACCCGAACTCTAGTCTCGGAGGGCAAATACGAGGAAGCCGCGAGCCTAATAGAACCGGCCCTCGCGACCCTGGAGCGCGTACATGGAAAAGTGCATACCACCGTTGCTACGGCTCTGGCGTCCAGGGGGAGGTTGGAGCTGAGCCGCGGAAACCTGGACGGGGCTGAAGCGGACTATAGCCGGACACGAGCTATCTACAGGTCCTTGTACGCCGATAAGCACTACTATGTTGCTGTCGCACTCAGCGGCCTGGCGGAGATTTGCCTCGCGAGAAAGCAATATGATCGCGCCGAACAACTCTTTAGAGAGGCGGTAAAACGCTACAAGGCTTCACTCCCGCCCAATCACCCGAGGACAGGCGCCGCCGAGATCAATTTGGGTCGCACGCTGGTTTATGAGAAGCGATATGCGGAGGCGGAACAATACCTCTTGAGTGGATATAGAATTCTAACCAAGCTGGGAAATCCACGGATGCATGCCGTCCAAGAAGCGCGACAAAATTTGGTCACAGTTTACGGCGCCCTGCACCAACCTTCGAAGGCGAAAGAGTATCTAGCCCGGAGCTGACGAGTTATCAAGTCTTAATGGCTACAGGGCTGCGGCACGAGACATGCCATACTCGATTCCGTGCGTCTCCCCTTGTATTGGCGCTTCCGATGAGCGAGAAACGAGTGATAGTCGCGATCGACGGCCCCGCGGGAGCGGGCAAGAGTACATTGGCCAAGCGCATCGCCGAGAAGCTGGGTTTTGTCTACATAAACAGCGGGGCGATGTACCGGGCCATTGCTCTGTGGGCTTTGCGTCTGGGAGTCTCTTTAAGCGATATGCACCGGCTGGAGCAGCTTGCGAAATCTGCTCAGATCACCCTTGAAGCGGGTGATGGCCGCGTGTTTCTAAACGGAGAAGATGTTACCGATGCGATCCGAGGCCCGGCGATTTCGGATGCGGCATCGCGAATATCGGCGGTGCCGGGCGTAAGACGAGCGCTGTTGGGTTTGCAGCGAGATATGGCCAAACAGACCAGCGTGGTAATGGAGGGCCGTGATATCGGATCTGTGGTTTTTCCGCAAGCCCAGGTAAAGATTTTTCTCGATGCGGAGCCTGGGGAGCGGGCTAGGCGCCGTGCTTTAGAGCTCGAAGAGAATGGCCAGGATACGGACTTCGAAGCTGTGGCCGGGGAGCTGCAAATCAGAGACGAGCGTGATCGACAACGCCTGGAAGCTCCGCTCGTACAGGCTCCTGACGCTGAACTAGTGGACACCACCGGCCTTTCGCTCGAGCAGGTCGAGAGCGAGATTTTGCGAATCGTTCGCGCACGAACTTCGAACGGCAAAGCGGCCGCCTGTTAAGGCCGGACGGAGTCAACCAAAAGTACAGTAAAAGTCCCAGACTTTTCCTGGATGCGAAGTACTGGGTTATCTAGTACACTTTGTACATTCGACACTTTCAAGTGGGCGAGGACGCCGTGAAGCAGCAGTTAACCTACAGTGCGCCCGTAGTTCCTTTCGAAAAGAGCTACACACTGACCAAAAATGTGTCAGCGATCCAAATTCTCTCCACCGACGACTCCGAAGAGCGTTCACGTCTGGGATTGATTACCCAGTTACCCGAGGGGGTGCAAGTGGACGTCGGTGGTCCCGGATTCAACGACCGTACGGTGAGGATCCGCTGTTCCGGAGCCTCCTACTATGTGTTCCTGGATGACCTGGAACCGCAAAAGAAGCGCGCTGCGTCGGCCAGCGCGAGTTAGGCTTCCAGTCTCCCGGGAAGTTATACTGTCAGAAGGCGATCCTTCTCGCTGATGCCAGGCTGTAGCCGTCTAAGAAGTTCTCTGCAGGAGTTTTCAGCTTCCATTTATGTTTGATCTTTTTCGCAGCCGGGAGAAAGGTGTGCGTATTCTCCTCGGCGTCTTGCTCGTTCTCGTTGCGGCGTCGATGCTTATCTATTTGATTCCAGGCGGTCCTGGGGGCCCGAGCGCGGCGGGCGAGAACGTTATCGCGGCGGTAGGCGATGAGAAGGTAACGACCACGGATCTCGAGCGGGCGGTACAACGGGTGACCCGGGGTCAGGCCAACCTGCCGAAGGGGCTTCTCGCGATGTATGTGCCTTCACTTGTGAACCAAATGATCGAGTCCAAAGCTATGGCGTACAAGGCTCGGGAGATGGGCTTGAACGTATCCGATCAGGAGCTGGGGGACAAGATTCAGGCCGAGGTAGCGCCTGCGTTGGGCGGGAAATTCGACCTCCAGATTTACCAATCGATCCTGGCGCAGCAGGGCATGACGGTGGCAGACTTCGAGAAGGAGCAGCGCGAGGCCATACTGGCGGGTCGCCTCGAAAATGCCGAGTTGCAGTCGCTGATCGTTTCGGATGAGGATGCCCGGGCGGAATATCAGCGCAAGAATTTAAAGGTCGGCTTGCAGTACGTTCAATTTCAAAGCAAGGACTTCGCTTCGAAGGTAAACAAGGACCCAGGGGCGGTGAAAGCCTACTTCGAAAAGAACCGCGCGCTGTTCCGCACTCCAGAAAAGCGCAATGTAAATCTGGTGGTAGGCTCGACGGCAGATTTCATTCAGGCGGCAAACGTCTCGGAGCCTCAGCTTCAACAGCAATATCAGGACAATTTAGACAGTTACCGAACTCCGGAGCGAGTGAGGGTCCGCCACATCCTGATTAAGACGCAAGGAAAATCTAAAGAGGAAGCCGCCAAGCTTAAAGCGAAGGCGGAGGACGTGTTGAAACAGCTACAGCATGGCGCCGATTTCGCCGAGCTGGCCAAGAAGGATTCGGACGACACCGGAACGGCGGTAAAGGGAGGGGAACTCGGCTGGATCACTCGAGGGCAGACAGTTCCTAATTTCGAAAAGACCGCGTTTTCTCAGAAGCCGGGTGAAACCAGCGGCCTCATAGAGACCGAATACGGCTATCACATCATTCAAACGGAAGAGAAGCAGCCGGCGCATACTCAGACATTCGATGAAGTGAAGCCGCAACTCTTGCTGGATGCCAAGAAGCAAGTTGCGGGCGATAGTTTGAAGAAAGCGATTGACAGCGCGCACTCGGATATCGCTCGCAACCCAGGACAGGCAGAGGTGATTGCGAAGAAATACGGTCTCAAATTTTTCAAGCTCGACAACATGACGACCGGCACGGCGATGCCGGAGGTCAACACGCCGCCGGAGCTGATGAACGCGATTTTCGCGGCCAGCAAGGGCACTGTTACGGATATCACGAACATGGATCCTCAGGGTAAAGCGGCATTTGCGGTCGTCACGAACGTGTTGCCTCCGCACGATGCGGATTATGCGGCAGTCGAAGGCGACGTTCTGAAGAAATACGTCGAGGCAGAGTCTCAGAAGCTGGCCGAGGAAGCCGCCAAAACTGCGGCAGGTCGTGCCCGCAAAGGAGAGAGCCTGGAGGCCATTGCGAAAGGTTACGGCGTGACCGTGAGGACGGCAGCGCCGTTCACGGTTGATGGGGCCGCGGAAGGCATCGGCTCGGCTTCTCTACTCGCCGATGCTTTTAAAGGGAAGGTGGGAGATATTGTTGGACCCCTTGCGGCTTCTGCGAGCCAGTTTGTGTGCCGTGTTTCCGAGCGGATTCCGGCCGATATGGGCCAGTTCGCCGCAAACAAAGCTGCGATCGTCCAGAGCTTGCAGCAACAGCGCCAATCGGTCCAGCAACCGCTCTTCCGGGATAGCGTGGTCAGTGACCTTAGACGGCGGGGTAAGATCAAGATCAATCAGGCGACCCTGACCCGCATCATCAGCTCCTATCAACAGGGATAAGAACACCGAGCAAGTGATCCACGAAGCCATACAGTTCATCCGCAGCCTGACCGATCCGGACCAGTTGATTCAACTCCTCTCGACGGTGCTCAACGGCTGGGTTGGCTACGTGGCCCTGTTTGTTGTCGTTTTTGCCGAAAGCGGCTTACTGTTCGGTTTCTTTCTGCCCGGCGATTCGTTGCTATTCACCGTGGGCATTGTGGCAGGCGCGGGAAAGCTGCCCATCGGCGCCATGATAGTCATGCTGGCCGCCGCCTCCATACTCGGGGACGGTATCGGGTTCTTGCTGGGAAATACAATCGGGTATTCCTTATTCAAGAACGCGAAATCGCGGTTCTTCCGCCGTGAGTACTTAGACCGGACGCATGCTTTTTACGAGCACCACGGTGGCAAAACGATCATTTACGCGAAGTTCGTCCCAATTATTCGGACGTTTGCGGCCTTCATCGCCGGTGTCGGCAAAATGAAGTACGCTCGCTTCCTGGCCTTCAATGTGATTGGGGCGGTTGGTTGGGTGGCTTCCATGATCACCTTGGGATACCTGCTCGGAAATGTCCCGGTGATCCGGCATAACTTCGAAAAAGTAGTGCTGTTGATTATTGCCGTCTCGCTGTTGCCGGCGATTCTGCAGGTTGTGAAAAGTCGCAAAAGCCTCGAACCGGTCGGGTAGAACTCTAGCCGCTTAGAATAACTGAAACTGCGCACCCTGCGGGCGAGGAGGACTCACGCGCTCCAGATCGCGTCTTCCAATTCCCACGCGCTGCCTGATCTCGTTCACCCTTTCGCGGATTTTGGCCGGGTAGACGCCCGCAAGGTACGCTCCGTTGGTGTAGCCGCGCCGATAACGCGCAAGGTGCTTAGGGAAGCTCTTCTCAATGAATGGAAAAAACACTCGTTGGGCCGAGGGCATCAAAAAGAGGACATTTGCGCCAAACTGGTCTGCTCCAGCGTCTTTTGCAGCTTGCGCGACCTGCTCAAGATTCTGTTTAGAGTCGGTGATTAGGGGTAGCACCGGACTGGCAATCACGCCGGCCTTTACGCCGGCTCGCACAACTTCTGCAACCGCCTTTATCCGTAGATCCGGCCTAGGTGCGAATGGTTCGGTGAGCCGCGCCAATTCGCAATCCATGCTGGTGACAGTCAAGGTGACGCGGACTTCGTTTTTCTCACCCATCCTCCTCAGGAGTTCCGCGTCGCGCACCACCAAGTCCGATTTCGTGGTGATAAAGAGGGAGATCCCCCGAATACCGATCAATGCTTCGAGAACCTGCCGAGTGCGATTGAATTTGCGCTCCGCTGGCTGGTATGGGTCGGTGGCGGTCCCCAAACCGACGACCTGACCCGGCTTTAGCCTCTTCAGCTCTTCCAGGAACTTCTCGCGATCCCAGTCTTTGGCATAGATCTCGGTTTCAAAGGCATCCGGCTCGGGTCTTTCCAGGAACTCGTGGGTAAAGCGGGCATAGCAGTATTTACAGCCATACTCGCAGCCACGGTAGGGGTTTATCGTCCAGTCGAACGGCACGCGCTTCGAGTCGCATCGATTCAGCCACTTACGAGTGGGGAGACTCCGATATTCGACGCGGTGCTTGTGCGAAAGGAGCGACCCTTCGGCTGCGAGCCGGGCAATGCCATTTAGCCGAACGAACTCATTTTGCCGAACGAACTCCTGCATAAAACCCTCGGGAGGATCTTCGCCCTTTTTTCGCCTCAAGTCAAGTGGCGAGTAGCGGGTAGCCGCATCGTAGCGGCCGACCCATTTCGGAACGAGGGCCTAGCCGCGTGGCTTGAACAACTAGAAATGTAACGGTATGAAGAAGCTGTCTAAAGCTAGGAAGCCAACAATGAAAGTACGCCCTTTTGGCGAAGTCCGTTGAGAGCAAGCCCGTGGCGGCCGTGAACGCCGGTTTTTTCGAAAATATGCTTCAGGTGAATCTTGACCGTGCCCGGCCGAATTCCTAGTTCCTGGGCGATCTCTCTGTTTTTGAAACCTTGCTCTACCAGTTCCATGACCTGATGCTCTCGCGGAGTCAGGTCGGTCCGGATTTGCATCTCCTGCGCCGAAACATCGCGGAAAACCGAGTCTTGCATCCAACTACGGCCCTGGGCGACGCAGCGCAAGCAAGAGAGGACCGTGGGATTGTCGGCCGATTTACGGATTATTCCTTTAGCCCCGGCTTGGAGAAAACGGAGAGCTTCCGATTCGTTGATCGACATACCCCAGACCACCACCGCCGGGACTGTAGATCGGGACGCGCCGTGCTCGACCGGCAAATGGCTAAGAGTGTCCAGGACCACATTCGCACCAAGCCCCTTGTCGATAATCAAGATGTCTGTGCGATCTGCGTTTGGGTCGAGTTTCCACTCAGCGGGAGAACTGCCGTAGGAACCGAACGTGAGATCGGTGGTTGAGGCCAGCAGGTGCTCCAAGCCGAAAACGATGAGCGGCTGCGTCTCACAAATGGAGACGACTTTCCTGCGCCTTGCTATTTCCAAATTCATAAGCTGCCTTAAACTCCTTATCGGCAGAACTGTTCTCGAATTTGAGTGATCGCGAAGATAAATTTTTCTCTTGTACTAAAGTTTGCATGGCAAACTCCCGAAGCGCTATGCCCGACCAAGGCGCGGACCGTCAAGCGAGCAGATTGATGGTGCCCCGGCACTTGAGCGCGCCGCACTTGCAAAGGATCCTTTGGACCTTTTTGTCGAAATGATAATCCACGGTGAGCTCTTCGCCTCGCTCGATGGCACGAAGGCTCATATAAAGGATGTGGCCTTTGACGATGCGGGCGGCCAGATTGGGATCGCAGCAGTGATTGATGTATTCAGCTCCCGAGCCGCCAACCGAGCCATCGATCGTCCAATAGGCGTCGAGCGTGAAAAGATAAATCAGATCGGTCGACGCCGCACGCCGCTTGGTTTCTTTGCGGCTGATCTTTTCGCCGGTGTACTCGATCACCTTGCGATTTGCCGGAATAGGCTCGGTGGCGTAGACTCCCCAGCGATGAATCCTAGAGGGGGCGAGCTTCATGCCAAAGTTCGCGTACCGCGGATCGATCTGTGGCGGGCCGCTCTTCGCGCGAGCGCGATTGGCGAACGTGAAAGCCGGCATGTGCTCAGGCAAGTCTATTGCGTTTTCTGTTTGAGTACGGAGACCAGTTCCTCAACCGCCTGGGCGCTTTTGTTCAACGCGGATTTTTCCCGGTCGTCGAGCTTGATTTGGTAGATCTTCTCCACGCCGCCCTTGCCCAGCTTGACCGGGACGCCAACGAATAGCTCGTTCAAACCGTACTCGCCCTTCAGGTACACCGCGCAAGGCAAAACTTTCTTCTTGTCCTTGAGAATCGATTCGACCATCTCGACTGTGGCGGCCGCGGGCGCGTAATAGGCGCTGCCGGTCTTTAGATACTTGACGATCTCCGCGCCGCCATCCCGCGTGCGCTGCACCAGACGGTCGATGGTTGCCTGATCGGTCAGTTCAGAAAGCGGAATGCCGCTGATATTGGTGAAGCGAACAAGGGGTACCATGGTGTCGCCGTGTCCACCGAGCACCATGGCGGTCACGTTCTCAAAGGATACGCTCAATTCTTCCGCGATAAAGGTGCGGAAACGCGCGGTGTCGAGCACGCCTGCCATACCGATCACACGCTCACGCGGAAAACCAGAGACCTTTAGCGCGGTCCAGCACATCGCATCCAGGGGATTCGTCACCAGGATGAGAATCGCGGTTGGGGAATGCTTGACGGCCTGTTCGGTCGCGCTCTTTACAACTTCGTAATTCGCGAGCAGCAGATCATCCCGGCTCATTCCCGGCTTGCGAGGAAAGCCAGCCGTAATGACGACGATGTCGGAGTTCGCGGTCTCCTCGTAGCCATTGGCGCCGGTGATCTGGACATCATAGCCTTCGACCGGCGCGGACTCGAGCATGTCGAGGCCTTTCCCTTGCGGGACGCCGTCCACGACATCGACAAGTACCACGTCCGCGAGCTCTTTCGCAGCTATTTTCTGGGCTGTGTTGGCGCCTACGTTACCTGCTCCCACGACCGTAACTTTCCTTCGCATTCTGCTCCCGAAATTGAAAACGCAACCGAAGTATAGCAGTGGATTCTTGTGTAGAGGAGAGGCAAACAGCCTGCTCCTGAGCCCAAGGAAAGGCAGACCACAAAACCCGATCGTCTGCCCCACCTCAGCTTACGGGCTTTTGTGCAAAAAAGGAAAGGCCACTGGCGAACCAGTGGCCTCATTTGGGAGTTTAAGAGGGGGGTAAGGGCGAGGTTCCGATTCAGCTTAGGCTTTCACCGCTGCCTTAGCGCGGCGGCGGAGCAAACCAGCGGCGAGTAGTCCACCACCAAGCATAGCGAGAGTGGAGGGCTCGGGAGCGAGAGCGAAGGTTTGATCGACGTAGCTGAGGTTAGCTCCGGCTTTCCCAGCGTAGCTGTCCAATTGAATGTCCTTCTGGATATACAGATCGGTGAACGTGCCACTTAAAGCGATATTGTCGGTCATGGTGCAACCAGCTTGGCCGCTGCCGCAAGCAACGTACGCCTCACCTACTTGCACGCCGTCGTGGAAAACGGTCTCAGTCACTGAGGCAATAGCTTTCCCCCAGAAAGTGCCGTTGAAGTCGAGTCCCACACTATCGATACCGCTGTGCGAACTTACGTTGTAGTTGATCTCGGCATCCGAAAACGAATTCTTTCCGTAAGTGCTGAAGCCACTCGAAATTTGAATTCCGTCACCCGGCTGTGTGATCGTCCTAACGTTGATCGAGTCACAGCTTGATGGCGTATGACCACCCCCGCCGCTCAAGGCGCAGGTGAAGTTGTCGAAACTCAAGTCACCTATCGACAGAGACACGCCACCTGCCGACAGTGTCGGACTTGGGCTGATTGGGCCGGCATTGCTGACGAATGGTACCAGCAAAGCCGCGGCCGTAAAAAGAATTGATTTAGAAAAACGCATTGCGTTCCTAGCCTCCGATTGAATATTCAGCACGGTATGTCCGTGCATGAATGCAGTGTCCGCTGAAAAGCGGGCGGCCGCAAGACACAGCAGAGCTATGCGTACTGAGGGAGGTCAGGCTATCAAGGTGCCGATTCAGGTCTTGGTGCGACGCCTGGAAAAAACTAGGAGGGCGCTACACTTTTCCGTTTCCAAGGCAATTGCTTCTAGATTCTTACGTTTGAAAGGGATTGCCTGCCGGAATAGGTTCCCTTACTCTCGTTGGTGGAGTATGGTCTAATTTGCAGGGCGATTTAACCCGTACATCAGGGCTGCGGAAGAATCAAGATTTCCACTCCGCTGGCGGTGTTTGAGCCGCGAAAGAGTCGCTCGGTGGCCGTTTTGAAGTCCTCCGGTTTGGCGTGCGGAATGTCGACGAAGGTCTGCGGGTTGCGATCGACCAGCGGAAACCACGAGCTCTGGACCTGCACCATGATGCGGTGCCCGGCGCGGAAGGTGTGATCGAGGTCCGGCATTTCGAAATTGACTTCGGCTACTTTGCCAGGCGAGAGCGGTAGGGGCTTCTCCCAACCGTCGCGAAATTTCGCGCGCATCGGCTCACCGCGCAAAAGCTGTTGGTAGCCGCCCATGTGCAGCGGCGGCGCTCCGAGAATGCGTTTATTGCCTGACGTCGCATCCGGTGAGTCGGGGTAGTCTTCCGGGTAGACATCGATCAGTTTCAAGACGAAATCCGAATCGGTGCCGCTCGATGAAATTTTCAGTTTGGGCGAGATCGGCCCGGCAATCGTAAGGTCTTCTTTTAGCGGGTCCGTAACGTAAGTCAGCACGTCCGGACGCCGCGACGCCCAACGCTGATCGTCAACCATATAGCGCTGCGGCACTGTGTCGGTGGTGTAGTCGGCAAACGGAACGGGGTGCGCGGGATCGCTGACGTATTGATCGTAAGCGTGTTCTCCGCTTGCGGAAGGCGGATCGAAAGCCAGCTTGCCGCTTGCCTGGAAATAAAGCATCTTCGGCGCTGCTCCTTTCGGCGGCCACTGATCGTATTTGCGCCAGACATTTGTTCCCGTCTCGAACATATAAGCCTCCGGCGGAGCCTGGCCTTTTCCCTTAAGATAGAACTCGAAGAAGGGAAACTGTATTTCTTTGCGGAAGAACTCGCCGGTTTTCGTGTGGAACTCTGCATCTCCTAGATGGTCGCCATCACTGGCTGCCCAGCCACCATGGACCCAAGGGCCTTCCACGATGGTATTCGGCGTCCCGGGGTTGTCCTTTTCGATCGCACGATAGGTACGCCAGGGGCCGGAGAGGTCTTCGGCATCATACCAACCGCCGACCGTCATCACCGCGCAATGGATGTTGTGCATGTGCTGAGAAACATCGCGCGCCTTCCAATAAATGTCGAACGTGTCGTGATAAAGCTGGTCCGCAAACAGCGGATTCTCGCTTTTGAGATAGACCTTATCGAGGTTACTTGTGGGGCCCGCTTTTAAGTAGAAAGCGTAACCGTCGGGCGTGCCCATATCAAAAGGCACGCGCACTTTGGGCGGTTTGCCTGGCTCGGCAATTGGCTTGAACGAGGTATAGAAACCGAAATTCGCCGCCAGCATGAATGCGCCACCGTGGTAGGCGTCATCACCCATGAAGAGATTCGTCATGGGCGCTTGCGGGCTCGCTGCTTTGATGGCCGGATGGGAGTCGATGATGCTAGCTGACGTGTAAAAGCCGGGGTACGAAATGCCCCAAATCCCGACTTTCCCGTTATTGCCCGACACATGCTTCAGCAGGAACTCGACAGTGTCGTACGTGTCCGACGACTCGTCGACCTCATTCGGCCCCGACTTCTTGTCTATGTGCGGATGCATCTCGACAAATTTGCCTTCCGACTCGTAGCGTCCGCGGACGTCCTGGTAGACGAAGATGTAGCCGGCCTTCTCGAATTCGTCGCTGGGGCCCAGTCTAGGTCTATAAATGTCCTCGCCGTAGGGAGCGACTGAGTAAGGAGTACGGTCCATCAGAATCGGCCAGGCTTGCGACTGATCTTTCGGCACATAGACGCTCGTGAAAAGATGGACGCCGTCGCGCATAGCAATGCGGAATTCGTATTTCGTGTAATGAGCTTTGACGTAGTCTTCGGGCGGTGGGGCAGGCGGTTTTTCCTGTGCGATGAGGCTGGTTGCGAGAAGGGCTAGCACGGCCTGTGCGCTTTTCAATAAGAATTTAAGAGGCATCTTTTAAGTCAAGGTAGCAGGGGGGTTTTGGCTTTCATCTTTAAGCATCACGCCCGTTAGGCGCAAACCGCGGGCCGCTTCGAGTAGATGGAGCAGGCGATGCGCGGCTAATTCATAAGTCAACCCTTGCGGCCGTATGTTGGACAGGCAGTTGCGTTCGGCATCCGAGCGCCCGACGCGCGGACCGTAGGTGATGTAGACGCCGAGGCTGTCGGGCGCGCTCAGTCCAGGCCGTTCTCCGATTAGCATGACGACGATTTCCGCGCCGAGACTTCCTCCGATGGCATCGCCGAGAGCCACGCGGGCCTGTTCAGCGATTACTACCGGACCGACGTGCCAGCCGGCGAGACTAGGCTTAAGAGCGGCGAGCAGCGGTACAGCGTGTCTCTCCGCCGCAACCGCCGACAAGCCATCCGCGATGACGAACAGCAGTTCGGAACCGTGAGGAACCGTGAGTTGAATGTGCTGTTCCTGATTTTGCAACCTGCGGCCAAGGTCAGGGCGGCGCAAATATTCGGCGCGGTCGTTAGCGGCGCTGTGAACGCGCACTGATTGCCAACCCAGCGCTTGCACCTCCGCCTCGATTTCGCCGGCGTGCAACACGGCGTGAACGGCATCGCGCGCTTTGGCGTGCGCCAGTTCAAAATCGAGCAACGCCTCTGTCGGCAAGCTGGCGCCGGTTCGGCCCGAAGCCACCCTGGCAGGCGTGAAGCGCTTTAGCTGCTGCCAATCAGCCATGAATTTTCAAGGTGCGCCGCAGCCTGCGGCATGCTGAGCCACTCCTCGAACTCGGGCGCGCACTTCTTGCCTAGGACGCGACGGACATACAGCGCATCGTGAAACGATGTGCTCTGGTAGTTCAGCATGATGTCGTCCGCACCCGGCACGCCCATCACGAAATTCACCCCGGCAACTGCCAGCAGCGTCAGCAATGTATCCGTATCGTCGCCATCGGCTTCGGCATGGTTGGTGTAACAAACGTCGCAACCCATCGGCAGCCCCAGCAGTTTGCCGCAGAAGTGATCTTCCAGCCCGGCGCGGATGATCTGTTTGCCGTTATACAAGTACTCGGGTCCGATAAAGCCAACCACTGTATTAACCAGCAGCGGCCGGAAATATCGCGCAACCGCATAGGCCCGTGCCTCGCATGTCTGTTGGTCGAGGCCCGCATGCGCGTTTGCCGAAAGCGCGCTGCCCTGACCAGTCTCGAAGTACATCACGTTATTGCCCGCCGTGCCTCGACCCAAGCTGAGCGCCGCCGCCTGCGCTTCTCTGAGCACGCTCAAGTTCACGCCGAAGCTCGTATTGGTCTTCTCGGTGCCGCCGATGGATTGAAACACCAGATCGACGGGCGCACCTCCCTCGATCGCGGCAATCGTGTTGGTTACATGCGTGAGTACGCAGCTCTGCGTTGGAACGCGGTAGCGAATGCGAAACTCGTCGAGCATTCGTAGCAGACTCACTACGCTCGAGAGACGATCCGTCGCCGGATTGATCCCGATCACCGCGTCTCCGCAGCCGTAGAGCAATCCATCGACAATCGAGGCAGCAATGCCCTTGGGATCATCGAAAGGATGATTCGGCTGCAACCGTACCGACATGCATCCCGCGAGCCCGATGGTGTTGCGGAAACGCGTTACCACCTCGCATTTTCGCGCGGCCAGAATCAGATCCTGATTGCGCATCAGCTTCGATACAGCCGCTGCCATTTCGGGTGCCACGCCGGGAGCTATGCGTGTGAGCGCTGCCGTATCCGCTTCGTCGCTCAGCAGCCAGTCCCGGAAGCCGCCGACGGTCAGATGCCGGACCGGTTCAAAGGCTTGCGCGTCGTGCGTGTCGATGATCAAGCGCGTAATCTCATCGGCTTCGTACGGCACGAATTCTTCTTCGAGAAAACGCGTTAGCGGAACATCGGCCAGCGCCATTTTGGCCATAACGCGCTCTTCCGCGGATTCAGCCGCGATCCCGGCTAATTCATCTCCCGAGCGCGCCGGGCTAGCTTTCGCGAGCAATACGCGAAGATTGTCGAAGACGTAACTGCGGGTGCCAGCTACACTCCGGTAGGACATGCTTCGGTCACGCTCATCGCTTTTCGTCCGCCTGCGGTCAACCTGAAGTAAAGATAGCCAAGCAAAAGCAGTCCCGCAAACAGCGCCGCAAGCAGTGGATAGTTGTAAACCATGCTGGCCATGCAAATCGCCGAGCACCCGAGCGCAATTGCAGGAAAAAATGGATAACACGGCGCACGAAAGGGCCTGGCCATCGCGGGTTCGGCACGGCGCAACCGGAATAGCGCAAGCATGCTCACCATATACATGGAAAGCGCGCCGAAGACCGACATTACGACAATGTTAGCGGTGAGCGTCTGACCGCCGAAAGTGATCCAACTGTCGCTGTAAATGGCGGCGATGCCAACCAGCCCGCCTGCAAGGATGGCGCGGTGCGGCGTGTGGAAGCGCGGATGTAGTTTCGAAAGGAAGACGGGCAGATATCCGGCGCGCGCCAGGGCGAAGATCTGCCGCGAATAACCTAGAATAATTCCGTGAAATGAGGCGATCAGCCCGAATAGCCCAAGCCACACCAGCATGTGCAGCCAGCCGCTCTTGGCACCTACGACGATCTTCATGGCCTGCGGCAGCGGATCGTTGATGTTGGCGATTTTGCGCCAGTCGCCCGCACCGCCCGCGAATACCATCACGCCCAGCGCGAGCAGCACGAGCGTAAGAATGCCCGCGATGTACGCGACGGGAATCGAACGGTCCGGGTCCCTCGCTTCTTCGGCCGCCATAGCCACGCCTTCGATTGCCAGAAAGAACCAGATGGCAAACGGAATGGCAACGAACAGGCCGGGAACAGCATGCAGGCTGAAATGGTTTTCACCCGCCCAGCCATGACCGGCAAAATGACTCCAGGCGAAGCCGGGACTGACCACTCCCATGAAAACCAGCAGCTCGCCGATCGCCAGCAGCGTAACCAGCAATTCAAAGGTGGCCGCCACCTGCACGCCGGCAATGTTCAGCAGCATGAAAACAATATATGCGCCGAAGGCGATGTGTTTCGCCGCGATGCCTGGAAATTGGACGTTTACATAAGCGCCAATAGCCAGCGCAATTGCCGGTGGCGCAAACACAAACTCGACCAGCGTGGCTGCTCCGGCAAAGTATCCGCCGAACGGACCTAAGGCGCGGTGCGCATACGCGAAGGGGCCGCCGGCCTGCGGAATGGAGGTGGTTAGCTCGGTAAAGCTGAAGATGAACGTCGCGTACAGGGCCGCGACGAACAAGGATGTGCAGATAAAGCCGAGGGTTCCGGCGCTTGCCCAACCATAGCTCCAGCCAAAGTACTCGCCTGAGATGACAAGACCGACAGCAATGCCCCACAACTGCCACGTCCCAAGCGTGCGCTCAAGGCTGGCGTGTGAGGCGTCTGCTGTCGGTAGCGTACCTGTTTAGCCTAGAAGTTTATTTGTAGGAGCCCTTGTCCTTGGCGCGGCGTATTGTTTTGACAGTTGATAGATTTCCCGAAGTTTGGGTCTGTCAGACTCGTAACTACACCGCAATTGCCGCCGGATAAGTTTACCCGATTTAGCACGTTGAAGTATTCAATCTCTAATTTGAACTTCACCCGTTCGCCGACCGGGAAGTACTTAGCTAGCGATAAGTTCTCGTTGGAGAGAAACTGGTTACGCAGGCCTGAAAGGTAGCGCTTTTCGTCGCCTATGGCCCACGGTCCAGGATCCTGGAAAGCTGCGGCATTCAAGACCGGCAGTCCCTTATATACGTTCTGATAGGAGAACTGAAGAGGTACGCCTGGAACTACGTTAGGCCTATTCGAGGTGCCATTTCCCAACGGGTCGCCGGGCACGGTGACCTGCAATGGTGTCCCCGTCGCATATGTCAGCAGCGGACTGATCTGCCATCCGCCCAGAACAGCGTTCACTACGCCGCCCCGGTTCAGGAAAGGCCTGCCCTTTCCGAAGGGTAATTCGTAGGTACCAGCGATACTGACTGCGTTTGTCTGGTCATTGTTATCAATCGACCACTCCGCGGCTTGATTGTCCTTGTTCAAAGCGCGCGCGGCGAAGGAAGTGAACCCGGAACTGGTGTTCGACATCATGCGTGACAAATTGTAGGATACGAGGAAGCTCAGACCATTGGTGTAGCGCTTTTCAACCTGGATCTGCATGGCGTGGTAGAGCGACGACCCATTCATGTCGAAATTGTTGAAGATGTCCGCGTACTGCGGGTATGGGCGCAAAGCCTGAAGCACGGTGGCCGTCGGGAAATCATTCAGGAACGTCGGATAGGGAAGTCCGATTCCAAGCTTTGGACCTTCTGTCGCGTAAGAATCTCCCAGCAGGTTGCCATATTTGGCGAGATATACCGGTGCAATCTGGTTGACTGGATTCAACTGTGAAGGGAGACGGTTAGCACGATTTCCCGTATAGTTGGCCGTCAGAAACATATTGCCGGGGAGTTCGCGTTGGATGCCGATGTTCCAAACGGCGTCATAGGGAGCCACACCATCGAAGTTAGGATCGAAGCCGTTGATCGTGGTCCCGATACCTAACGCAGGGCTAAACGGAGTGGGCGCCGGCACGGGAAGCTGAGTGTTGTCCCAGGATCCGAAGCCGGGCGTGGTCGAGCCGGTTGAGTTTCGGGTGAATGAACCGAGCAGCAGGTTGCCGTAGTTGACCGCTACCTTGCTGATGCCGTACTCGTAAGCGCCACCATTTAGGTAATTCACCGAGAAGCCGCCCTGCAGTACCGTCTTGCTGTTCAGCTCGTAAGAGAAGCCCATCCGGGGACTGAAGTGGTTCCAGTGAACGAATGCACGATTAGTTGACGCGCAGCCGATACAATAACCGAACTTGGTTGCCGCGCCCAGGATGCCGCCCGCACCAGGATTCGGAATCGTCGAATCGAAGTAGACGATATTGTTGTTCATCTCCGTAAAGGGAACCATCACGTCCCAACGCACGCCAATATTGAAAGTGAGTTTGGGACTGAATTTAATGTCGTCCTGAATGTAGCTGGAGACGTCCAGATTCCTTAGCCTAAGTTCTTGGGAGCCAGTACGGTTTGCGTGGTCCACCGTGCCGAGCAGGTAACTAGCGAAGGCATTGCCGGTGTTGCTCAGATTCGCGGGATCGGCGGTCTGGTTGTTGCTGAAGTTGAAAGTGCCGGCGCACTGCTGGCATTCGTTGTCGTCCTGGTACGTTCTGCGGTATTCCCAGCCGATGTTGAAGGTGTGCTTTCCCTTAATCCAAAGATAATTGTTTTCTGCAACGGTGCCCAGTTTTCGGTTGACGGAGCTTGTGTTTGAGGATGCGAATTCCGTAGGAGCGAGTGGGCCGCTGAAGTTAATATGCGGAACAATGGGAGCTCCCGGGGCCGCGCCAGGGACAGGCTGAGGCCCTATCCGGTCTGGGAACTGAAAATTCAACTCTCCGAGCCAGCTTGCACCAGCCGTCATCACCAGATGCGGGTTGATGGTGAGCGAATAATTCAGGATGAACACCGTGCCAAGGTCCGGCTGATTCTTAAAACTCGTCAGGGGATTGCTTATGGCCTGTCGCGAACCAGTATCGAAGCCGAACCCCGTCTGTCTGTCACGCCATTCAGCCCAGTGGATGGATTGTCTATCGCTGATGCTGTGGTCGATGGTAAATCCCCAGGGATTTTGCCGGTTGGGCAAAACGCCCAGCTGGGAGGGTAGATTCTTAGCGAACCCCGGTAAGGTCGGATCTGGCATGTATTTCAATAAGCTGACAGACGTCGGGCTGAAGCATGCCTGCGGGATAACGTTGCCGCGGAAAGGCGTTCCCGGCGTGTTGCCACCGGCGCTGCAACTGCCGGGCTGTCCGGCGGCTGGGTCGAAAATTGGAATCTGCTTTCCACTGGAATCCGCAAGTGCGCTGAAATCGCCAGTCTTTTCGGCCGCAGTCGGTAAACTCGTGAAATCTGTGTTCGTTTGATTTTGGCGATACCACTCCATGGCGAGATAGAAAAAGGTCCGGTTCTTGCCGTTGTACAGTTTGGGAATGATCACCGGTCCGCCAACGCTGAACCCGTAGTTGTTTTCCTTATCGATTGGGACAGTGGGATTGTAAGCACCCTTTGCATCGAAGAAGTTGTTGCGGATGATCTCGAAACCGGAGCCGTGGAGCGAATTGGTACCCGAGGCGGTTTGGTAGGTCACGACGCCTTGGGCCAATCCGTATTGGGCTGAGAAGGAAGAACGCAGGACATTGAACTGGTTGACCAGATCGAAGGGAGGGTTCCAGATGGTTTGATAGCCCTGAGTCTCGGACTGGGCCATCGGGATGCCGTTGAAAACGACTTCGTTCTGGAAATCGACGCCGCCGTTGATGCGGTGGCTGAAGGTGTTGCCGGTTACGCCGGGCGCCAAGAAGATGAAGTTGTCGATCTGCCGTCCGCGGCCGCCGCTGATCTGGTTCGGCAGTTCCTGCACGACCTTGTTTTCGATGGTGGTGTTGAGGCTGGGGGCAGAGGTATCGAGCGCAATAGCGCTTTCGGAAACCGTTACGGTCTGCTGGGTGTTGCCGGGCTGCAGAGTGGCATTCACGGTGGACGCTCTTCCCACATCAACACCGACCCCGCTGTGAACGGAGGATTGAAACCCGGCTTGGTCGACAGTGACCGTGTAGGTGCCCGGGATCAAGTCCGTAACCGTATAGGTTCCCGCCGAACTGGTCTGCGCAGTCTTCGCCACCGCAGTCGCGGTATTCGTGACGGTGACCTTCGCGCCTTCAATCACGGCGCCGGTGGTATCGGTTACCGTCCCGTTGATGCTACTGAGTGTTTGCGCTTTCCCGGCTTGCGTCGCACTGACCGCCAACGCGCAGACAGCTAGCAAAGCCTGCGAGACTTTCAGGACCTTCATTGTGCACCCCTCATAGCTGCCGGACTGAAGCGGCCCGGCGAAGCGTTTACAAATCGACTTCTGTTGAGGGATTATATTACCGTTGATTTCGGAATACAACGAAAATCTCATAACGGGATACAACCTTTGACGGAGAAGCTGTTCGCAAAGCAGCTCCCTTGCTTAAAAAGGCAGAAGTCTTGATCTGTTAACTCGCTCGTTCTGACGCTTCTTCGAGCGACACGCCCTTGGTTTCGGGGTAAACCAGCAGCGTGAGTAGCAACTGCACCAGCATCATTGCCGAGAAAAACAGAAACGGGTACTGGCCCGCGGATGAAGCCATCAGGGGAAACACGGCTGTGACGAGACCGTTCGTCACCCATAGTGCGAGCGTTCCGAGGCTTTGTCCCCGTTCTCGAACCCCGACGGGAAATATCTCGCTCAAATAGACCCAAACGACCGTCCCCTGCGAGAAAGCGAAGAAGGCGATATACGTTATGAGCAACCACAGGAGGTTACTCCGGTTCGCATCGGTGGCAAAGATCCTGGAAATGGCGAACAGGCATCCTGCCATGCCCAGAGAGCCAATGATCAGCAGAAACTTGCGTCCCATGCTGTCGATGAAGAGCATGGCCAGCACTGTGAAGAGAAGGTTTGCAGCGCCGATGGCAACCGCTTGCTTGTTTGCGCTGGCTGCGCTGAAGCCCGCCTGCCCAAAAATATCATTCAGGTAGTAGAGGATTGCGTTGATACCCGAGAGTTGGTTCAGCGCGCCTATGCTGATGGCGATCAGGATGACTTTTCTGTGCTCTCTTGTGAAGAGCGCGTGTTCGGCCGTTCGCCTTGGCTCGCCTTCGGGTTCTGCTTCGGCTGCTCCCATGCGGAGGCGAATGCTTCTTGCCTCTGCGATGCGACCCTTGGCCAGCAGCCATCGCGGGCTCTCCGGGATGAAGATCAAAACAGCGACAAACAGCAGGGCCGGCAACGCCGAAGCTCCCAGATCGTACCGCCACTCAGAAGGCCCAATCTGGAACCGGTTGATCAGGTCGTTGGAGGCATACGCCAGCAAGATGCCGATGACGATCGCGAACTGGAAGCATGCAACCAGCCGGCCGCGCCACTTACCGGGAGCGATCTCGGCGATATACATCGGACTCAACACCGAAGAGCCGCCGATAGCCAGGCCGCCGATAAATCGGAACAGCAGCAGCGAGGACCAGTTCCAGGCGAGCGCGCAACCGACAGCCGAGATGAAGTAGAGCACTCCCATACACCGCAACCCGATACGCGCTCCCCAGCGTTCTCCGATGGGCGACGCAAACAGCACTCCGGCAACGGTGCCCCAGAGCGCGCATGAAACGGTGAGGCCAAGAGTCAGCGAACCGAGCCCAAAGGCGGCGGTCAACCCTCTAGTCGCACCGGCAATCACCGCTGTATCGAAGCCGAAAAGAAGTCCTCCCAGTGAAACCACGGCGGTGCTGAAGAGAACGAGTGCGGGCACTTTCAAGGCGGTCGCCATTCCCTGTGCGAGTTCCCTCGACGATCATAAAGGGTCTAGCGAATGCTAGCGCGATGCATATCAGCTTCTGGAGTGACACGAGTTGCAGAGTCGCTCCCTCCACGCTATCTTTACTGGAGTCGTGAGCAAGGCTGGAGAGAAGCTCGGCCATGAGCGTATTGGCGATTGATCTGGGCGGATCTCATGCCGGCTGCGCACTTGTCGAGAATGGACGCGTGCTCGCGAGCTCGAGCCTTGCGACGGATGCTCGCAGCCTCAGGGACGCCCTGCCGGTATTGAAGGAGCACCTGACCGCGCATTGCCGCGCGCTCGGAGTCGAACCCGCCGGCTGCAAAGGACTGGGTATCGGCTTCCCGGCGATCGTTGACAGTCAGCGCGGCGAGATTCTCTCAAGCTTCGGCAAATTCGCTGACATGAGTGGGTGGGAGGTTGGTGAGTGGAGCGAGCGTGAACTTGGGATCCCTGCAAAGCTCGAGAACGACGCCAAACTCGCCCTCTTAGGTGAACACTTCGCCGGCGCGGGGACACAGTACGAGGATGTGGTAATGGTCACGCTGGGAACAGGCATTGGTGTTGCAGCCATGCTGCAGAACCGGCTTACGCAGAGCCGCATGGGACAGGCCGGATCGCTGGGCGGCCATCTCGCCGTCCCTTTCGGCGGCCGCAAGTGCGCGTGCGGAGCCGTTGGTTGCGCTGAAGCAGAGGCTTCTACAGCTGTGCTGGCCGCGCTTTGCCGTGACTGGCCCGGCTTTGCCAAGAGCTTGCTCGCAACAGAAGCGCAATTGAATTTCGCCACTCTGTTCCGCTGCAAGGATGCAGGCGATCTGGTTGCGAGCGAGATCCTTCAGCATTGCATCCATGTCTGGTCTGCCCTGACGGTCACACTCATCCACGCGTACGGACCGCAGGTCATTCTTTTCGGAGGCGGCGTCATGAATCGGAGTGGCGAAATTCTGCCTGAGATACGGGCCTATGTCGAAAAGCATTCCTGGAAGAGCAGTCGTGGAACCGCGGCCATTGAGGTCGCCTCTCTCGGTGACTCTGCCGCGCTGATCGGCGCGGAGGCCCTCTTTTCCGCGGAGAACGGATGAGCAAGTATCGCAACTACGACCTTTATCCGGTGATTCAGGCGACCCAGGCTGATGCCGATTGCACCTTGGGCTGGCCGGATATACTGTCACAACTCGAGCGGCAGATACCTTCCGGGAGAAAGTACACGATCTGCCTGGAGTGCTATCCCGGAACAGTGCTTGCTCCCCTGCTTTCGCTGCTCAATGCGAAGTTCTGGGATGCTCTCATCGTCGATATCGGGACTGCATACAAGGACAGCGCAGATCTCGGGAAGCAGTTCGATCGCACACTGACCAGCGATCCGGTCTTTGGCATCATGCATCGCTGGAAGATCGAAGACTATTTCAGCCAAAGCCGCCTGGCAGAGCTCCAAGGCAGACTCGAGGAGTCGCGGGCTCTCACCATCCTCGCCGGAACTGGCGCGAGCCGTGTGCTTCCGCATCCGGACCTCCTGCTGCACGCCTCTGTGACCCGCTGGGAACTGCAGCGGCGCCAGCGTGCTCACAGGATCGGAAACCTTGGTCTGGACAATTGCGAAAGTGAGCCGGCTCTTCTCTATAAGAATGCCTTCTTTCTGGAATGGAGAGTGGCGGACGATATCCGGCACGTAATCTATCCTAGGATTGATTTTTTCCTTGATCTGGACGATCAGGATTTGCCCCGCATGGTCGCAGGCGCAACTTTGCGTTCGGCAGTAAGCGCAGCGATGAAGCAACCCTTTCGGGTCGTGCCGTTCTTCGATCCTGGTCCTTGGGGCGGGCAGTGGATGAAGGAGCAGTTCCAGTTGCCCGACGGGCCTCCGAACTACGCCTGGTGCTTCGATTGCGTCCCGGAAGAGAACAGCGTGACCCTCGGTTTCGGATCGCGCCGGTTTCACTTGCCCGCCATCACGGTCGTGCACGAGCAGCCTATTGCACTACTCGGCCGGGCCGTCTACGAACGCTTTGGCGCCGAGTTTCCCATCCGCTTCGATTTCTTAGACACGATGGGCGGCGGCAACCTGTCCTTACAGGTGCATCCGCTTCTGAAGTACATCAGGGAACATTTTGGCATGTCGTACACGCAGGATGAAAGCTATTACATCCTGGATAGCGGCGCGGGAGCACATGTCTACCTCGGTCTGAAAACGGGTGTCGACGCCCTGCGAATGCGCCAGGACCTCGAAGCGGCCCAGGCGGGCGAAATAGCTTTTCCCGCGGAACGTTACGTCAACATCTGGCCGACACGAAAACACGATCACTTCTCGATCCCGGCCGGAACGATTCACTGCTCCGGTAAGGACAATGTAGTGCTTGAAATCAGCGCCACGCCTTACATTTTTACTTTCAAGGTTTGGGACTGGGGACGGTTGGGACTTAATGGAAGACCACGGCCGATTCATCTCGAGCACGGTTTGGCGAACGTGCAGTGGGACCGGGGCACAGCCTGGGTAGAGAAGGAACTGCTCAACCGGACTCAGTTGCTGCAGGAAGGTCCGGGCTGGCGCGAAGAGCGGACGGGGCTGCACACACTCGAGTTCCTCGAGACCCGTCGTACCTGGTTCACCGAAGCGGTCACCCATGACACAGCGGGCAATCTCCATGTGCTGAATCTGGTGGAAGGCGAAGCGGTGACCGTCGAGAGCCCGGACGGAACTTTCCCTCCGCTCGAGATTCACTATGCCGAGACCTTTATCGTGCCCGCGGCGGTTGGCCGCTACGTTATTCGATCTGTGCGGAAGACCGAACAGCCTCTAGCGACAGTCAAGGCCTATGTGCGCGCTGAAGATTAGTGGCGCGGCAGGTTGTCGGATACAAGACCATCGCGGGCAAGATGACGGATGTGCCGTGCCACTCCCGCGGCCTGGTCTCGCTCGCGGCTGGCGGCATCCGTGTGCTCGACTGGATGTACCGCTTCACCCTAAAGGGTTGAACAAGCGGTTCTGCTACGCTCTCGGATTGCAGTGGGTCGTCGCGATCGTGATTTTGTTTTTGCCGGCCGGGGTTGCTGGCCAAACCTGTGCTTCCTGTCATCCCAAGGAAGTGGAAGGCTTTGCGAAATCCTCTATGGCGCATTCGCTCGCGAAGGCTGGAGCGCAGCCGGATGGCGCGTTCGAGCACGCTTTCTCAGGCACACGCTTTGAAAGCCGCACGGTCGATAATAGTGTCTGGCAATCGCTCGAACGGCCCGGCGAGATGGAGAAACTTCGCGTCGAGTATGCCATTGGATCAGGCAATCATGCGGTAGGCTTCCTGGCCCAGGTTGGCGATCATCTCTTTCAATCACCGATTTCTTACTACACGACTCGCCGGCTCTGGGACGTCGCTCCGGGTTACGAGCAAGCGTCTCATCCGGACTTCTCGCGTGCGGTTACGCTCGAATGTTTGACCTGCCATGCGGATAAGCCGCTGCTGATCGGTAACAGCTTGAACAGGTATCAAGCGCCTCCTTTTGCCGGCACCGCGATTCAGTGCGACCGCTGCCACGGTCCGGCCGAAGCTCACCTGAAACGTCCTGTCCCCGGTTCGATCCTCAATCCGGCAAAGCTGAGCCCGGCTGCGCGAGATAGCATCTGCGAGGAGTGCCATCTCGCCGGCGAGATACGCATCCCGAATCCAGGTAAAACCATCGCGGATTTTCAGCCCGGCGAGCGATCCGAAGATGTCTTCACAGTTTACGTCGCTGCTGCGCCTGCCGAGTCGGGCATTAAGGTCATCAGCCACGCCGAGCAACTCGCGCTGAGTCAGTGTGCCCGAAGCAGCGGTGGCAAGCTCTGGTGCGGGACTTGCCACGATCCGCACGAGAAACCGCTGGCGCCCGCCGCTTACTTTCGCGAGCGCTGCCTCGGTTGTCACTCCTCCAACATTTCCGCTTCACATGCTGCGCCGGGACAGGACTGCATAAACTGCCACATGCCGAAGCGCGCGGCCAAAGATGGCGGACATACTGCGTTCACCGATCACCGCATCACTCGCCGGCCCGAGCCCGAAGGCAAAGTATCGCTGACGGCCGAGCTAGCAGCGTGGCGCGAACCTGCGCCCGAATTTCGTGAACGCAACTTGGCTTTGGCGCTGGTCACCGAAGGGTTGCAAAATTCCGTGTCCGATCAGGTGATTCGCGGGTATCGCACGCTCAACCGCATCGAGAAGAATCTGGCGAATGATCCTGTCGCGCTCACCGAACTCGGAAGCGTCCTTTTAACGGCTAAGCAGCCGAAGCAAGCAGAGTTACGTTTCGCCAAGGCGCTCGCGCTCCGGCCGGACTACGCGCCTTACGAAGTCAATCTGGGGGCCGCCCTGCTCGAACAAGGCGAACTCACAAGCGCGACGCAGCATTTGAAGCGAGCGGTTGAGTTAGATCCGCTATTGCCGCAGACCATTCGTTTACTTGGGCAGGCGTACCGGGCCCAGGGCCAGCCCGCAGCGGCGGATCAACTCAGTGCAACTTACGACCGGACGATGGGTATTACGAAGAAAGCCCCATGAAAGTTGTGGACAGGCGCTTTCTCCTGTCAAGTACAACGGACCTCACATGACCAAACTGAACATCATTGTCGCCGGAAGTCTCAACGCCGATCTGGTGCAGCGGGTTGAGCGGTTTCCACGGCCCGGCGAGACTGTCATCGGCAGCGATCTGAGCATTATCCCTGGCGGTAAGGGCGCTAATCAAGCCTGCGCCGCGGCGCTGCTCGGAGGCAGCGTCAAGATGATCGGGCAGGTCGGCAATGATCCGTTCGGGCCGATTCTGATCGAGAGCCTCGCGCAAGCAAACGTCGACATTTCGGGCATTCAGGCATCAGCATCGGCCACCGGCACCGCGGCTATTCTCGTCCTTCCGACAGGTGAGAACCTGATCATTATTTCTCCTGGCGCAAACGGCACTCTGACGCCGGACGCTGTTGCCGGCCGCCTCGACGCGATCGAGCCGGGCTCGATTGTTCTGACGCAGCTCGAAGTGCCGCTCGCAACCACCGAGCTTTGCCTACGTGCGGCTCGGGAACGCGGAGCGATCACAATCCTCGATCCAGCTCCAGCGCAAGCATTACCCCCGGAACTGCTCGGGTTCGTCGATTTTCTCACCCCGAATCAAACGGAGGCCGCGCTCCTGCTCGGTTCCGACCAAGAAATCGAATCTTATCCGGACGCCGAAGAAGCCGCACCGCAACTCCTCGCACGCGGTCCTTCCACGGTTATCCTCAAACTCGGGAGCTTGGGAGCTGTGGTGGCGACTCGCGCCGCCGTTTACCGGGTTCCCGGGTTCGCGGTAAAGGCTATCGATTCGACCGCCGCGGGTGACACCTTTAACGGTGCATTAGCGGTTGCGCTGGCTGAAGGCAGGGCGCTCAAAGAAGCTGTAAGGTTCGCGAACGCTGCAGGCGCGATCTCGGTTACACGGCATGGCGCGCAGTCTTCGATTCCTCGCCGCCCGGAAGTCGACGAGTTTCTTCGGGGGCAAGTGTAACCATCGCGCCCATCTTCGTATACGCTTAAGAATCTCCTATGACGAAAAACTTTCTGCTCGCGCTTATGGGCTGCCTAACCCTCACGATGACCGCAGCCGCCGAAATACAGACCTGGCAACTCGATCCGCCACACTCCGCCGCTCAGTTTTCCGTCCGGCACATGGGTATTTCCACAGTGCGCGGGACCTTCACCAAGCTGAGCGGTACCGTGCAGTACGATCCGTCCGATCCGGCGAAGTCGTCGATCGAGGTGACGATTGACGCGGCGTCGGTCGATTCGCGCGTCGAGAGGCGGGATAACGATCTGCGCAGCGATCACTTTCTTGACGCGCAGAAGTACCCAACGCTCACCTTCAAATCCAAGCGCATCGAATCGGCAGGACCTGACAAGCTGAAGGCCGTCGGCGACCTCACTATTCGCGGCGTGACTAAAGAAGTCGTGCTCAATATCGATGGGCCAAGCCAGCCGATGAAGGACCCACGAGGCAACATGCACATGGGCGCTTCGGCCACCACTACCGTGAATCGAACCGAGTTTGGCATGACTGCCTATCAAGGCATGGTCGGTAACGACGTCACGATCACGATCGATGTGGAGATGGTGAAGCCCTCGGGCGAGAGCGCTAAATAACCTCCACCGTCAAGCCCGGGCTCTCTCCGCATGGAGTTGACTCAACACAGCTAACGCTTCAAAGTATCCGCATCTTGCGGCTTCAACGTCTTGGCTTTCAACAGATCTTGTTCGGCCTACTCGATCTAGAACCCGACCACGTCGGTTTGTTCCAGATCGAGTCTCGTTCCCAAGGAAGGTCCGCGTCTGGCACAATCGGGAGAGCAGCTCAATTTTTGCGAAGTACGGTCTAGGGCTACTAGCCGCCGTTGGCGCGGTTGTAATCGCAGGTTTCTCAAGTGCAGGATGTCTGCAGCCTGTTCGCGTCTTTGTCGCTTCCCGTATAGGACGGCGCAATCTGTACGCGAAGTGTCTGCTTGCCTCGTGTTCGAGACGGGACACGACAACACGGATTAGCCGCCGGGCTCCGTCGCGAATCGTTCATTCGCTCAATATGGAGGTCGGACCTTGGAACCGGTCAAAGAAATTGATGTCCTTTGGATTACTGCAGGTCTCGGCTGCGACGGAGACACGATTGCCATGACCGCGGCGACCCAGCCGAGCCTCGAAGACTTGCTCCTTGGTGCTCTCCCAGCAGTTCCCAAAGTGAATTTACACAATCCTCTGCTCGCCTTTGAAAACGGGCATGAGTTCATGGTGACCTTTCACCATGCCGCCGAAGGCAAGCTCTTCCCATTTATTCTCGTCATCGAGGGTTCAATTCCGGATGAACATAATAAGGGCGAAGGTTACTGGGCCGGCTTCGGCACAGACCAGCAAACAGGCCAGCCTATCACTACTTGTGAGTGGATTGACCGCTTGGCGCCGCGCGCGTGGGCGGTAGTGGCGGCGGGAACGTGCGCAACCTACGGTGGAATACATGCCATGCAGGGGAACCCGACGGGTTGCATGGGCTTGGCCGATTACCTGGGTTGGAATTGGAAGTCTCAGGCAGACATCCCGATCGTCAATGTGCCAGGCTGTCCCGTTTTGCCCGACAATTTCATGGAGGTTCTGCTCTATTTGCTGTACCAGGCGGCCGGTCATGCCCCGATGATTCCGCTTGACGAAGCTTTACGGCCAACCTGGCTTTTCGGCCAAACTGTCCACGAAGGATGCGACCGCGGCGGCTATTATGAGCAAGGCGAATTTGCCGAACATTACGGCTCGCCCAAATGCATTGTCAAATTGGGATGCTGGGGACCTGTTGTCAATTGCAACGCCGGGAAACGCGGCTGGATGGGGGGCATCGGTGGATGCCCGAATGTGGGCGGGATCTGTATCGGCTGTACCATGCCCGGCTTCCCGGATAAATTCATGCCGTTTATGAATCAGCCGCCGGGATCGCTCTTGTCTTCACATGCCGTGGCGACTTATGGCCGGGCCATCAAAGCTCTCCGTTCGTTTACTCAGGCCTCGCTTAACAAAGAGCCTGAATGGAGGCGCCGCAACGGCCAGACAGGGCAAGAAATCTCGAAGTAAGCCCATGGATACAAATGCGAGTCGAGTTTCTGAGCAGAACGAAAGCCTGACTGTCGAGCAGTCTGAGAGCCTGCTTCGTGAACTGGCCGGTTTTTCGGTTCCCTGCACCTCCGCCACTGAAGAGCTGATTCACGCATTTCTCGGAAAGAAGCAGACAACTAGCATCGAACGCCCCGATGTGGAGGCCAGGTACCGGGCGTTAGTAGAGCAGATACCCGCTGTAATCTTCATGGCGTTTCTCGATGAAGGCGTGAGCGAGGCTTACGTCAGCCCGCATATCGAGACGGTCTTAGGGTTTACCCAGGAAGAATGGCTGGATGATCCCATCCGGTGGTATCAGCACATCCATCCCGACGACCGTGAGCGGTGGAGTATCGAAGCCGCGCAGTTGGTATCTTTGGGTCAGCCGTTGCGCTCTGTTTATCGGGTGATTGCGCTTGACGGGCACGTGGTCTGGTTTCATTGTCAGGTGAAATTGGTCGCGCGCGACAACGGCCAGCCTTGGTTTATTCACGGCACAGCCTTCGACATCACCGATCTCAAAAATGCCGAGCAGTCTCTGAAAGAAGTTCACGACCAACTGGAAGCCCGGGTTCACGAACGGACGGCCGAGCTGGCAAGAGCCAATGCCGAACTAATGAGGGAGATTTTTGATCGCAAGCGAGCCCAGTCCGAGTTAGCGCGCAAAGCGGAGGAATTGACCCGGTCGAACACTGACCTAGAGCAGTTTGCCTATTCGGCTTCTCATGATTTGCAAGAGCCGCTTCGCAACATCACGATCTACAGTCAGTGGCTCAGAGAACGTTATAAAGGCAAGCTGGACGGCGATGCGGAAAAATTCATGGAAATTCTTGGAGAAGGCGCCGACCGAATCGCGACCATGGTTTATGACTTGCGCAATTATACCGAGACCGCTCTCGCCAACGAGCAAATAGATGTACTGGTGGATGCCAATGCCGTACTCGCAAAGTCACTCGAGAATCTGCGGGTCATTGTTAGCGACAATCAAGCGAGTATAACCAGCGATCCGCTTCCCTTACTGAAGGTTCGGGAAGTCCACCTTCAGCAATTGTTCCAAAACCTGGTTGCCAACGCGATCAAGTACCGGGGCGACGAAGGGCCGCGAGTACATATCTCGGTGGCTGTTCGCAATAAAGACTGTATTTTTTCGGTGAATGACAACGGCATCGGCATCGCGCCGGAGTATCACGAGAAAATTTTCGGAGTCTTTAAGCGTCTGCACGGCCGAGAGAGATACACCGGCAGCGGAATCGGGCTTGCGATCTGCAAGCGCATTGTAGAACGATATGGAGGGCGCATCTGGGTCGAGTCCGAGACGCACCGTGGAGCTATTTTCTTCTTTAGCTTTCCTATCGGGAGGACCAATGTTGAGGAATAGTGCCCCGTTAGCATGAACAACAGTCGTGGAATGAACGTTCAAACGTATGACTTAACGCAGAGCCTTGATGGTCTGAATAAATCTGAAGAACGGACAGAACGAGCTTCGATATTACTCGTGGAAGATAACCCTGCCGACGTTCGCCTGGTCGAGGAAGCAGTGAAAGATCTCGACGTCAACCTCACTGTTGCAGTGAACGGGGAAGACGCACTTACTTTCCTGACTCATGAGTGGCGGAGACCGGATCTAGTGATTCTCGACTTGAATCTGCCAAAAATCGACGGTTTTGCTGTGCTTGAGCAATATCGGCTCCGCCCGGCTCCGATAGTGATTTTCAGTTCGACCCAGAATACGGCAGAAGCGCAGCGGGCTCTCTCGCTTGGCGCTCGCGAATTCGTTCGTAAGCCCGGAACCTTTTCCGAGTTCATCGGCGCGGTCGTGGAAATGGTCGTGAGGTTCCTGCCTGGTGCGGCTTCGGGTCACTAAGCGCCTCAACCCGGCAGTCTGTTCCAGAACAGGTGTGGTTGAAATCAGCGGCGTCTACAACAGCTCTTCCCGCCGTTGCGTATCGAGCGCCTTGACGATTTTGCTAACGTCTTGCGCGTGACTCCGGCTCGCTACCAGCAGCGCGTCCGGCGTGTCTACAATCACCAGGTTGTCCACTCCGACCAGCGCTACCGTCTTCCCGGCGTCCACATAGTTCCCACGGCTACCCTCCGTCACTAGATCGCCGCGGGAGGCGTTCGCGTTCTCGTCCTTCTCGGCCAAGTCATAAACCGCTTCCCAGCTTCCGACATCGTTCCAGCCGATGTCGTCGAGCGCGATTCCCGCGACCTGCTCGGCCTTTTCAATTACCGCATAATCGACGGAAATGTTCTCGCACAACGGATAAGCCTCGGCCAGCTTGCTTCCGAATGCTTTGCTTCGGAAAGACGGCAACCCGGCCAGCAAGGTCGAGGTCTTCGGCTGGTACCTTCGCATCAAATCGAGCACCATTGCCGCCGGCCAGAAAAACATGCCCGCGTTCCAGAAAAAATTGCCGCGCTCGATGAATTTCTTGGCCGTCTTGGCATCGGGTTTCTCGCGGAAGCTGGTCACCGGCAGCGCTTGCGCCGCTCCCGGCTTCACCTTCTTCGGGAACTCGATGTAACCATACCCGGTCTCGGCCCAGCGTGGCTGGATTCCCAGCACAATTACTTGATTTTCTTCTGCCGCCCGATACGCAGCCTTGACGAAATTTCGAAAGCGTCCCTCTTTCAAGATGAGATGATCTGCCGGAAAAACGCCCAGTATCGCTTGCGGATCCAGCTCCTGTAAGATCTGTGCCGCGAGCCCAATGCAGGGCGCCGTGTTCCTCTGCGCCGGCTCGGCGATAATCTGTCGCTTGGGCACGTCTGGCAACTGGCTCCGGATCTCCGGCTGCAGCAGCTCATTTGTGATCACCCACATGTTCTCCGGCGGAATCACCGGGGCTAGCCGGTCCACCGTCTGCTGAATCAAGGTCCTTTCGCCGAAGAAGCGGAGAACTTGTTTTGCGTTGTTTTTGCGGCTGCGTGGCCAGAAGCGCGTCCCGCGGCCGCCGGCCATAATCAGGCCGTACCGATGATTCGCCATTAGTCTCTTAGTCTAGGTCGAGCGGCAAAATCGCCAAGGTTTTCGCAACTAAGGATTCGGATTGCCTGAATTGAGCGGCAACGGATGATCGGCGAGCCGGGAATCCGGAAACCCTCGAATTACCCGGAACGTCCTGTCCCAGCGCGTGCGGGAAAAAAAGTGCTCCACCAGGTCGGTCATGTGGCTGAACAGCGAATCGACCGACGTTCCCGCCAGATCTTCGGTCGACGCCCGGTACGACCAGTAGATCAGCAACGGCTTTCCGATGATGTTGTCCCGCGGAACGAAGCCCCAATAGCGGCTGTCGAGCGAGTTGTCCCGGTTGTCGCCCATAGCAAAATACGAGTTGGGCGGCACCACCACCTCCCCATTCACCACGTGATGGTCGAGCATGTCCCGCTGATACTGCGCCTGCAGGCCTTCGGCGAAAAGCGAAGGCTCTCCCGGAAAATTGTCGCGCGATGCGTCGTACGGGAACTTGTGATAAACATACGGCTCATTGAGCTGCGCTCCATTCCGGTAAATGACGCGGTTGACCATCTTGAGATGGTCGCCCGGCACTCCAATCACTCGTTTCACGAAGGTCTGCGTTATGTCCACGGGGTAGCGAAAGACGATGATGTCGCCGTGCTTCGGCTGCTCGTAAGGCAAGATGTATTTGCTGACCGCTCCCGCAGGCGCGTAAGCAAGTTTGTCCACTAATAGGTGATCGCCAATCAGCAAAGTATCTTCCATCGACCCGGTTGGAATCACAAACGCCTGAACCAGCGTGGTCGTGCCGAAAAGTAACAGCAGAATAGTTACTGCCCATTCGGCAATGCTGTTGCGGGTCTGCCCCTCGCGCCTCTTCTCTACCTTTGCTGATTTGCCCGCTGGAATCGTCGTTGTCTGATCTGCCATTCGATTTATTCTTAATACCTGCCCTGAAGTTTTATTGTATAAGTTGAGAGGGGATTCATGTTTCGCACGCCATTCGGACTATTGGCCATCGTTTTAGCGGGATTCGTCACGGTAAGCTGCACGAAAAAATCGGCAACTGATCAAAGCCTTGTCACGGCCATTCAGTCCAAACTCTACGCCGACGATGCCACTCGATCCGCCAACATCAAGGTTGACGTGAAGAACGGGGCTGTCACGCTCAGCGGAGACGTGCCCAGTTCAGATGTCGAACTCGAAGCGATGAAGGTGGCCAATGGCACGCCCGGGATAAGCGGGGTCAATGACCAGATGAAGGTCAACGCCGCAGCGGCAACTCCTTCAACCTCAACCAGTGCCGCTGATAGCACGCCTCAGCCGCCCCCCTCCACTGGCTCCTATCCGCCGGTTTCTTCAGCTCCTTCGAGCCCCGCAGTCGGCGCCCCCGCGCCGGCGCCCACCCCCGCTCCCGCTGCTCCCGAGCCGGTCGCGAGCGAGCCCGCTCCTCCTCCGCGCCCTGCCACCATCACCCTGGCAGCAGGAACACGTCTGCAGGTTCGCATGACGGATGGCATCGATTCGCGTACCAATACGGTCGGCCAGACCTTTAGCGGCACGCTCGACTCGCCGCTCGTCCATGGCAATCGCGTCGCCGTCCCAGCCGGCTCGCCGGTAACGGTTCTTTTGACGAACGCCAGCAGTGCGGGGCGAATTAAGGGCAGCAGCAATCTGGAGGTTCGGGTAACTAGCCTCACCGCCGGCGGTAAGACTTACGAGGTTTCCAGTGACGTCTACGACGAAGCCGGCAAATCCAAAGGCAAGCAGAGTGCAGTTCGCACTGGCATCGGAGCCGCTGCAGGAGCGCTCATCGGCGGTCTCGCCGGAGGCGGCAAAGGCGCGGCTATTGGGGCTGGCGCGGGCGGGGGCGCAGGCCTCGGGTACCAGTTCTTCACGCATGGCTCCCAAGTGAAGATTCCATCGGAGTCCGTGCTTACTTTTCGCCTCGCCGCCCCGTTGACAGTCCGCCGCTGAAACTGGATTTAATCCATAGATCAGCGCATTGGTGGACTGGCGGACCTGGCAAAACGGTATACTCGTTACAAGAAAGTAACCTGCCCTCTCGAGTGCGCTCACAATGCCGAAATGCCTGCGGCAAGGCGTGAGCCAAGCGAAATACAGATAAATGTTCGATAGCTTATCCGACAAACTGCAGCGCGTTTTCAAGAATCTGCGCGGCGAAGGTAAACTCACCGCGGCCAACATGGATGAGGCTCTGCGCGAAATTCGCTTGGCTCTGCTGGAGGCCGATGTTCACTTCAAGGTTGTCAAACAATTCATCGAAGAAGTGAAAGTGAAAGCCACAGGTGAGGAAGTTCTCAGCGCGCTCTCGCCCGGCCAGCAGGTGGTCAAAATCGTGCGCGACGAGCTTATCAAGATGCTCGGGAGCCATCAGTCAAGGCTTCGTTTTGGCAATGAGCCGCCGACGGTGATTCTGATCGTTGGTCTCCAGGGCTCGGGTAAGACCACTAGCGCCGCCAAGCTGGCGCGCTTTCTGAGTAAAGAAGGCAGCAAGCCACAATTGGTCAGCGTGGACGTCTACCGACCCGCCGCCCGTCATCAGCTCAGCATTCTCGCGAAGAACGTCAACACTCCTATTTATGAGGGCACCGCGCAGGAGACAAAGCCGGTTGAACTTGCCCGCTCGGCTCGCCGCGAAGCCACGCAGGCCGGTCGCGACGTCCTGCTGGTCGATACCGCCGGCCGCCAGCACATCGACGAACAGCTGATGGGCGAGCTGCATGAGCTGAAAGAAGCCCTGAGCCCGACCGAAATTCTTTTCGTCGCCGATGCCATGACCGGGCAAGACGCAGTTCGTTCGGCAGACGAGTTTCACAAGCGCCTTGGGATTACCGGCGTCATTCTTACCAAGATGGATGGCGACGCGCGCGGCGGCGCAGCGCTTTCCATTCGCTCCATAACGGGCCAGCCGCTTAAGTTCGTCGGTGTAGGCGAGAAGACAGACGCCCTCGAAGCCTTCTTCCCTGATCGTGTTGCTTCCCGCATTCTCGGTATGGGAGATGTTCTCTCGCTGATCGATAAAGTTCAGGAATCGATCGATCAGGAAACCGCTGAGAAGATGCAGGAGAAGCTGCTCGGCGACGATTTCTCGCTCGAAGATTTCCGCGATCAGATCAAGCAGCTTCAGAAACTGGGTCCGCTCGGGAAATTGCTTGACATGATGCCTCAAATGGGGCCGCTGAAGGATCTGAAGAACGCCAAAATCGATGAAAATGAAGTCGGACGTGTGGTTGCAATCATCGACTCGATGACGCCGAAAGAGCGCCGCAACCACATGCTGATTAACGGCTCGCGGCGGCGCCGGATTGCCAAAGGCAGCGGGACGTCAGTCCAGGACGTTAACAATCTGCTTAAACAATACGCACAAGCACGTAAAATGATGAAGAGCTTCACCGGTCAGGCGGGCTTACTCGGCAAGAAACTCTCCAAGATGAAGCTTCCGGGGCTGCCTGGGTTTTAAAAAAGGCCAGTTTCGCTCTTTGTCTGCTTAAGTAGCTTTTGTATTTGTAAGAATAGGAAAATGAAAAGGTTACGATGTTAGCAATTCGCCTGGCGCGGTTCGGTGCCAAGAAGAAGCCCACTTATCGTGTGGTTGTGATTGAAAGGGATCGAGCCCGCAACAGCCGGTCAGTCGAGGTTGTAGGTCACTATAATCCGATCACCAAGCCCGCGCAGGTGCAACTCGACCGTGAGCGCATCGAGTTTTGGGTAAAGAACGGGGCGCAGCCCTCCGACACAGTGAGCCGCCTGATGAAGATCGCCCCGGCGGAATCCCCGGCTCTCGCTTAAAATTGCGCTCAATTCGTCCCGAAGTGGACGTGGGTTGAAACAAACGGAAATGAATGACAGCAACGGTGTGAAAGCGCTAGTTGAAGAGATAGCTAAGGCATTAGTAGACACGCCCGCAGGTGTCACGGTGAATGAAATAGCCGGCGAGCACGCGACCGTTTTCGAATTGCGCGTAGCGGAAGGCGATCTGGGCAAAGTCATTGGTAAGCAAGGGCGAACGGCACGTTCCATCCGAACATTACTGGGTGCTGTCGGCACCAAGCTGAACCGGCGCTTTTCGCTCGAAATTCTGGAATAATCCGCTCACGTCATGGACCCTGAACAGGTTGTATTGGCTGAAATCCTCCGGGTCAGGGGAATACAAGGTGAGGTAGTCGCGAGATCGCAGACGGACGTGCCAGGACGCATCGAACGTCTGACAAGCGCTCATGCGCGACTGGTTGACGGCTCGGATGTTCCGGTGGAAATAGCGGCCGCATGGCAACATAAGGGTGACTGGGTACTGAGATTCTCCGGCATCGATTCGATCGAAGCCGCGGAACTCTTTCGCGGGGCCGATCTGTGGGTGCCGTTTGCAGATCGTGGAGCACTCGCGGCAGGTGACTTCTTCCAGTCGGATCTGATTGGCTGCCGTGTAATCGACAACGCCAAAGAGGAAGCTATCGGCATAGTAACGGGATGGCAGCACTATGGCGGCCCTCCGCTGATGGAAGTGCAGGTGAATGGGCGGGAAGCGCTGATTCCGTTCGTCGCTGCCGAGTGCTCGGTAGATTTGCCGCAGCGGACGATACGGATGGATCTGCCGGGAGGGTTATTGGAGCTGTGAAGTTCCATATCGTCACTATTTTCCCCGTGTTTTTCACCTCTCCGTTCGAACACGGCGTGATTTGCCGGGCTAGGTCGAAAGGGCTTCTGGAAATCCTGATCCATGATTTGCGACACTGGACATACGATCGTCACCGAACGGTGGACGATCGGCCTTTTGGCGGCGGCGAAGGCATGTTGCTGAAGCCTCAGCCCTTGTTCGAGGCGGTGGAACAAATTCTCCCGCTCCGGGATAAGCGTTCACGGGTAGTGCTGCTATCAGCGCAGGGTCGGCGTTTTACGCAGGCCCTTGCCCGGGAATACGCCGAGCTCGATGAGCTCGTGCTGCTTTGTGGACGCTATGAGGGGGTCGACGAGCGAGTGACCGATTATCTGGTTGACGACGAGCTGTCGATCGGTGATTTTGTGCTGAGTGGCGGAGAGCTAGCGGCTGCAGTCTTGGTGGATGCGGTCGGACGGCTCCTGCCTGGCGTTCTCGGCAATGAGGAGTCCTCGCGGAATGAGAGTTTCAGCGAGGCGAGCGAAGACGGGGTCGATTGCCCGCAGTACACTAGGCCGGCGGAGTTTCGCGGCTGGAAGGTGCCCGACGTACTGCTCGGCGGGAATCATGAGGAGATTAAACGCTGGCGCAGGGCCGCCTCGCGTGAAAAGACAAACAGGCTCAGGCCGGATCTACTGGCCAGCCGCGAGATAAGGCAAAACTGATATGCAAAACGCACTGGTTTCTAGATTTATTAGCAAGCACGTTCGTGCGAACGCTCACCCCGAGTTCCGTCCAGGTGATACCATTCGGGTCCACGTCAGGATCAGGGAGGGCGACAAAGAACGTCTGCAGGCTTTCGAGGGAACAGTAATCGCGCGCAAGAACACCGGCATGGGCCAGACGATAACCGTGCGAAAGGTCAGCTTCGGCCAGGGCGTGGAGCGTATTTTCCCGGTGCATGCGCCCGTTATCGATCACATCGACCTGGTTCGAACCGGTCGTGTTCGCCGCGCCAAGCTCTATTATTTGAGAGGTCTCAGAGGCAAGGCTGCTCGCCTCCGCGAGCGCGAATAGTTTCTATCCGGGCCGTTGTGAATGAAAGCCCAAAGCTAGCTCCGTCACGCCGTCAGCTTCCGAGTGACGGAGGGCATGAACGGTCTGTCCGCTGCGTTAGCTCGTACGAGCGGCAAGCTCGTGAACGCGGCTTCTCACGCATAGCCGGAGTAGACGAAGTAGGCCGGGGCTGCTTGTTCGGGCCGGTGGTAGCTGCTGCTGTCATTCTGGACCCGGAGCGGCCGATAAGAAACCTGCGCGACAGCAAGATTATCGATGCCAAAGAACGCGAAAAGCTCGCCCGCCATATTCAGACGCGTTGCGTAAGCTGGGCGGTAGGCGCGGCGGACGCTTACGAAATCGATCAAATCAATATCTATCAGGCATCTCGTGTAGCGATGCGCAGAGCTGTTCAAGCGCTCGCCACCCAACCGGATTACCTGCTCATCGATGCCGTAAAAATAGACCTGCCGGTCGAGCAGCTTGCTTTGATCGATGGAGATGCCCGGTGCCGCGCGATTGCCGCCGCTTCGATCGTCGCCAAAGTACACCGGGATACGTGTTTAGCGCAATGGCATCAGGTCTTTCCTCAGTTCAATCTCGCCTCCAACAAGGGCTATTCCACCCCCGACCACCGTCGGGCTCTGCGCACGCATGGGCCCACCCTCATGCACCGCTTTAGCTTCTGGCCTGTTCGCGCCAGTTCTGCCCGCGTCCATTGGACCGGTTACCTCTCGCCGCCCGATGCCCAGGGCGAGCTTTTCGAGCAAGCCGTAGCCGAACAGGAAGAACTTCTGCTGGCGGGAGCCTGTGAATGAGCGCGCCATCTCGGCTGGCACCTCCGCCTGCGAAGCTGGGCGGGTTTACGCGTTGGCATCATCGTGTTCTCGGCTTCTGCCTGGCTATCTTCGCTTTCGAGATCGGTTTATTTCTGCTTGTCTTTCCCTGGCTGAGAGTTTGGGGGATGAATTGGGTGCCAGTCCACTCGCCGGCGCTGGCGCAGCTCTGGATGAGCCGCTACTTTCGCGGAGCACTCAGCGGGTTGGGGCTGCTCAATATCTACATAGCGCTCGCGGAAGCGGCCAGACAACTCAAGCTATTGTTCAGTAATCGCATCACAGAGTAATCCACGAGTACTGGCGGCGTCGGATAAGCTACTTGGTGCGAGGAGAACATGACCTTTTCAAGAAGAGACATTTGCAAACTGGCGCTTTGCGGCATTCCGGTTTCCGCCGCTTTCGCCAGACTGATAAATTCCAAAATCGATGGCGTGCAGTTGGGAGTGCAATCCTACAGCTTCCGGGATCTTCCAATCGATCAGGCTATCCAGGCGATGGTGACCGATGGCCTTAGCGATTGCGAGCTCTTTTCCCCACACATAGAAGCTGGCGGCATCGGAGCGCTGGATAGCATATTCCATCCTGCCGGCGGAAAAAAACTCACTCATGAGCAAATGGCTGCCGCTTTCAAGGCCTATAACGACAAACTTCGCCAGTGGCGCTTGACTGTGCCGCTCGACTATTTCACCGGAGTGCGCAAGAAATTCGAAGACGCCGGAATCAATTTGTACGCCTACAATTTGACTCTCGGTGAGGACGCAATCGACGAAGAGATCGACCGTTCATTCGAAATGACTAAGGAGCTGGGCGTCGGGATCATGACTTCTTCGACAACGCTGCCCGTGGCTCGACGAATGGCGCCATTTGCGGAAAAACACAATATCATCGTTGCGTTTCATGGCCATTCCGATACCAAGGATCCCAACCAGTTCGCTACGCCCGAAAGCTTTGCGAAGGCACTGGCCATGTCGAAGCAGTATCGAATTAACCTGGATATTGGACACTTCACGGCGGCGGGTTACGATCCGGTGGATTACATCACGAAGAACCACGACAGCATAGTTCTCCTTCATCTGAAAGACCGAAAGAAGAACGACGGGCCGAATGTGCCGTGGGGGCAGGGAGATACGCCGATCAAGCCAGTGCTGCTTTTGCTGAAACAGAAGCAGTACCCGATCCCTGCTTTCATCGAATACGAATATGAGGGAACGGGAACTTCAACACAGGAAGTGGCGAAGTGCTACCAGTATTGTAAAGATGCGCTGAAGGCTTCGGCATAGTCAAGTTTGCGGTAAGTGCGCGACCCGCTTGCGGAACTCACAAGTAGCGTCGAAAATTGCCACGCCGCAGGCGTTGAGCACCGGACAGACGAAGAGTACCGGCAGCAGAACGCTGGAACAAACTCATTAAGAAAAGTGATCGAC
>CAWIFY010000006.1:0-35509 GCA_963835255.1 Terriglobia bacterium
GCGGCCCGTGTGCCCGTTTCCAGGCTTGAGGTGTTTTATGGCCGGAGAAGCAGAGCAACTCATTTCGGACGGACTACGCACGTGGCTGGTTCGCGTTTCGCTCGGCCCCCGACCCAGATCACTCCGTCGGCCGTCTTCCCAGCGCCGCTGCCATCAGGCTGGACCTATACCTGAACCAGTGGCTCGCAACGGCAGCGAAGCCAAGACTGCGCCCGAAAAGCTATGCCGATTACGAAGCGTTGTTGCGGCTTCATATCCGCCCAGTCCCTTGGGACCAAGCCGCTCGGCGCAATCAAACAATTCGACATTCAGAGCGTGTACGCCCGGATGGTTTGACGTGCTTGACTCCACTAAAGGTTATTGCCGGCTCTCCCAGCCTTTGCTGCTTGTAGTAGTGTATGGGGAGTAAATAGAGTATGAAGATTGGAGCCATTCTCGATCAGATTGATTTGGGCAGCATGGCCCTGCCCGAATTCCAGCGTGGCTACGTCTGGAACCGTGAACAGGTTCGGGGTTTAATGGAAGCCCTCTACCGCAAGCACCCGGTCGGCGGGTTGCTGGTATGGCTCACCAAGAGCGAAGAGGCCAATGCTCGGGGTGAGGGTTCACTGGCGCCCGGCATTGTCAAGCTTCTGCTTGATGGCCAACAGCGCATCACATCGCTTTACGGTATCGTCCGCGGTAAGCCGCCAAAATTCTTCGACGGTAATGTCCAGACTTTCAGCGGACTTTACTTCAATTTGAACGAGGAAACGTTTGAGTTCTATGCACCGCTCAAGATGAAAGACAACCCACTATGGTTCAGCGTGACCGACCTCATGAGGGAGGGCGTTGCGGAAGGCGTCAAACGTGTGCTTGCGTTTCCAAGCCTGTCGGCTAATGTTAACCAGTACATTAACCGACTGAACGCCATTGAGAATATTAAACAGATCGATCTCCACATAGAGGAAGTCACTGGTGAGGACAAAACGATCGATGTCGTCGTCGGCATCTTCAATCGTGTAAACAGCGGCGGCACAAAACTTTCGCAAGGGGATCTCGCTCTCGCCAAAATCTGCGCTGAGTGGCCCCCCGCACGGGAGGAGATGAAAGAACGCCTTTCGAAATGGAAGAATGCAGGCTTTAACTTCGATTTAGACTGGCTGCTCCGCAACATCAACGCGATTCTCCGGAATGAATCGCGCTTTGACGCCATGAAGGACGTCACCACCTCAGATTTTAAAGATGGACTAAAGGCTGCTGAACGGACCACCGATACGCTGTTAAACTTGATTGCCTCACGCCTCGGCCTGGACCATGACGATGTCCTTGGCAGCCGGTACGCCATCCCTGTCATGGCTCGTTATTTAGCCCAGAAGAACTACAAAATCGCCGACCACAAGGATCGGGACAAGCTCCTCTACTGGTATGTCCAGACGCTTCTCTGGGGACGTTATGCAGGCTCCGTGGAGTCCACCATGCGCCAGGACCTGACGCAGTTAGATCCGCTCGATGCGGCTCTCGACAAGCTTATCGGGCTGCTGCGACAGACCCGTGGAGATCTTAACCTTCGCCCGGAGGACTTCTTTGGTTGGAGCAAGGGTGCTCGCTTCTACCCATTGCTATACATGCTGACCAGAGTCTATAAGGCCAAGGATTGGGAGAGCGGTGTCGAGCTTTCGAGCCACTTACTCGGCCATCTGCAAACCCTGCAGGTTCACCACATTTTTCCGAAGAAGGTTCTGTACAAGCATGGGTACGACAAGCCGCAAGTCAATGCTATTGCGAATTTTACGTTCCTCACACAGTCGGCGAACCTCTGGGTCACTGGCCGGGAACCAGAGGAGTATTTCCGGGAAGTCGAAAAGCGCAACCCTGGCGCGCTGGAATCGCACTGGATACCAACGCATGAGAAGCTCTGGAAGGCAGAGAACTATCCGGATTTCCTCGCGGCCAGACGAGAGTTGCTCGCGAAGGCCGCCAATCAATTCCTCGACACTCTTGTGAAGGGCGGAATTCCAGAGGAAAAGCCATCGCTGTCAATACTGGAGAAACCGGCCCCTGTGGTTGCGGATGTCGAGGAGGAGGACAAACTGCTAGCAGAACTAAACCAGTGGGTAATCAGCCAAGGCTTGCCTGCAGGCGTGTTGAATCACCAGCTCACCGAGCAATCCGGTAAGGAGTTCGAGATACTGGACCTGGCCTGGCCTGATGGCCTCCAAGTGAATTTGAGCCAGGCCGTAGCGGTATTACCAGATGGTCAAACAGGCGCGCCGGAAGCGGCCACGCAAGCCGGGTTCCGTGTGTTCACCAGCATTGATAGGTTCAAATCGTACGTCACTCATGAGGTTCTGGCGATGTAGCGCGCCATGACCGGCGACGACATCTACCGCATGATGAAGCGGCGGCTGAAGGATTTTGGGATGCCCCTGCTCTACTCTCCCCACTCCTTCCGCGTCACCACGCTGACGGATCTCCTGGAGCAGAACGTCCCGCGCGAGGACGTGCAGCATCTGGCCGGCCACGCCGATCCGCGTACCACCAGTCTCTATGACCGGCGCAAGCGCAAAATCAGCCGGAATATCGTGGAGAGGATTTCCGTATAACAAACGGCCACGGACCCTCGTAGCTAAATCGACAAATCATACAAGGCCAGCGTCGACCTGTTCTGTTACTCCGGGTCCGGCACTTAGGATCATTCCTTGAGGGCTGCTTCCGGCAGCTCGCCTCCCCGATCAGAGACCACCTCAAGAATCACCCGCTCGCGGAGCTTGAACTCGAAATCTTCGAGCTCGACCGTATATTTCTGCCTGCCGTCACGCTGTATGATTTCTGCCTCGGGAATATATTTGCCGACCGCTTTGTCAAAAGCTTCGACGCTGTCCCACATACCGATGTTGATGAAGGTGGAATAGAACGGGTCGCCAACGCTGAAGGTGTGGAATTTGGGGTTGAACGGGCGGACGTCAATTTTTGTCAGAATCTCGCGGTACAAGCCCGAATGTGCTCCGATGCTCATTTGTTCCACCTAGACTCGAACGCCTCCTCCATTCCCGTTTTAATAAGCCAATGGACAAGAATGACAACCATGCGCGCGCCTCTGTTCCGCTCACCAGCCGCGAATAAATTGGGTGAGGCGGTTTGAAAGTCATTAATTTTAGCCGCTCGCAACAATCTCCATGGGAACCGCAAATGTCTCCAAAAGATAGTTCTCGGTTACCGCAAGGAGCTCCAACTGTTCTTTTGATGCCGCGGGTGCCGACAATCCAGGCTGAACAAGAACAACTCGAAGTTGCACACGCTGGACATCAGTTTTTTCGCGAATCCGGAGCAGATCCTTCTCGGAACCCACTTCGTACCTTGTACTCGATTGCCCTTTGTAACGGCGTGGTTCACGGCGCATTAAATGTGTGAAAAGATCTCGCGGCTTTTCCAGCCAGCGGATGCTGGTTTGCGCCTGTCCACATAATTCGTAGAGTTCCTTAATGCGGGCACCGGGTGTATCGGCCATTGCAAATTTACAGTGCCAGAACTCAACCTCGATATGATTTTCATGTTCTACGATTCCTACTACATCGGCTGATTCTCCCTGGTCGTCGTCGTCAAAAATTACTGAAAAAGTCTGTTTCTTCAACTCCGAGATAACCCGGTGTTGAATCGACACCGGATTTCTTTCTATTCCTTGAGATTCGATGCGGATCTTAGTAGCATTCCAATCCCACACACGAATGCGCTCGCGCGGGAAAGGCTCAGGCTGCTTCCGCAAAGGCACATATTCAATTCCGGTAAGGGATGACCCATCGGCAAACCAAAATGTTGGCGGGTGATCTTCAAAGAATTCCCGCAGGCTGATGCTCCCGCCACGGTGGCGGATGACCGCTTGTGTGCCGTCTAAGGTGTGAACACAATAGTCGGGACTGTCATCATTTATACCGAGCCGGAGCTCGAAATTCGCGCTTACCGAGGACGAGGAGACGGCAAATGTGAGAGGGCCGCTATCGTCGGGATCAATCAAGTTGATTTCGGCCTCGTGAAGGTAAATCGTAGCGCCGTTTATCTCAAAGGAGAAGTACTGCTCAGGTTCCTTATAGAAGATGGCAGGCCATTCCGCGGCAATCGGCATCTTCTTCGGCCGCTCGGACACGAGTTCCGGAACGAGGGTGCCGCGGAGCACCTCTTCTGGGTCAAGCTGCTCATCGAGGAGTCTCGCCCCGACGTCCCGGCACCACGTTGTCAGGGTGAGGAGATTTGCAGTCCTATACGACCATATACGGCCCTTGTAAGAGCAACCAATGGTTGAGCGGTATCCGTTTTCAAATCCCTGCCCAAACAAATTCGCTTTAATAGCCTTTGCCTTTTGCGCTTCCGACATGGCCGGCTCGACGTCGCTGCCCGCACGCATGGTGTAGCGGATCAAGCGGCCAAGCTGCTCAAGTAGGCCAACATTTTGCAGTTTCAAGCGGTTGATTCCGGCGAGGCAACGGAAGATCTTCGGGCCGCGGATCTGTTCCACGTCATCGCCAGCAACCGCCTTGGCAAGATCTTTGAAAAAACCGGCATTGCTGGAATTATGGATGAAAAGTAACCCGTTTTGGCGGTCCCAGTGCAAGACATAGAGCTGCCAGTCCCAGTTGTGAATTTCGTCGATTTGCGCCCAATCCACAGATACACGCCGGGTTGTGACGATGATGAGCGTCTTCTCTTGGGGATTGAGCGTGTGGTACACCTTATCCAGCGAGTCGAATGCGGGAATTCCTTCGGCGAAATTCTCCGGATTCCACTCTGGGCATCGGGTGCGGTACACGACCGTGCTCATCGCAGGCCGCACATTGCGCAGCGTTATTTCTTCAGGCAGATCTTGGAATCCCCCGAGAAATTCCCAAAGATTGAACTCGCCCTCCGTGACCCTCTCATTCATCAGCGGCAGCAGCACGTTCCAGTCGCTGTCATGCTGATACAGCCGTTTCAACTCGCTCTTGACCTCCAAATCCGCGATGTTGGCAATGAAGGTGGCACAACCTAGGTGTGGCTTCGTTCGGGTGAATCTGCCCACGAGCTGCAGGGTGACGGCCAGCGTCTTCCGTATATCATGGAACGCCGCTATTTTCAGCTCGGGCAGGTCGAAGCCTTCTCCCAGCATGTCAACGCACACAACGATGCGCGACTCGCCAGATAAGAGCTTTTTGCGGATCTCCTCTCGCTGCGTCTTGGATGTTATCCCTGTATGAATCTGGACGGGATTGAATTCGCTGTATTGCTCGTAGTGTTTGAAGACTTCTTGGGCGCGCTTAATACTTCCGACGCGGGCCATGAGGATGTGCCCTAAATCAGCATCTTCGCGGAGTTGAGCGACTGCGGCCTCGGCAATTGCCGCATCCTTGCGGGCAGGATCAAATTCCATGACCGGCTTGAATTGAATCTGCTTGAAATAGTTCTGCTCCTGTGCATGCCGGAGGGAAAACGTGAAGATGCGCTTCCCGCCAATCGGCTCGTCATCGTTGCGGAAGGGGGTCGCAGTGAATTGGATGATTCGGTTTTTCGCGAAGGTCTCCTTAAACGCCTTCCAGGTCGGCGCAGCCACGTGGTGAGCCTCGTCTATAAATAGGCAAGGACAGAGCTCTGCCATCCGCTGCATCACTTCAGGTCGGCATTGGCTTGCCAGTGGCATAGTTGTGACGACCACGTTGCATTTACGAAAAAAGGAATCGACTTGTGCAGGGTCGGCAGGCCGCCGGTTTAGTGTGCCGACAACTGGATACTCAGCATGCTGTAGAACAACCTGAAAAGTCGGCGTCTTAAGCAACCCCAGGTACAAAAATTTTTCGGATATCTGTGTGCGGAGTGCGTCGGTTGGAACGACGACCAGGAGCCGCTGGCAGCGCTCCGCGATGAGAAGGGACAGCATCGTCTCTGTCTTGCCCACACCTGTCGGAAGAACGACCGTTGCAGGATCTACATTGATGCTCCAGTGAGCTTGCACAGCGTAAATGGCGCCGATTTGAGGTGAGCGGAGTCCTTCGACGTGTGCATCCGTATCTTCGCGCTTATACCTGAAAGCATCGGTCCAGGATGCGTGCGCGGAAGCCACTTGCTTCTCATAATCGGCCAATGCCGCAAGCTGCTGGGGGCTCTCTGGATGCTGTATCCATTTAGCGGCGGTCAGGTCGAACCCCGACTCAGGAAGAAGGGTTGGCTGAGGGGCGCGCAGACGTAAAACGCGGGTCCATTCGGGGCCGGGCTGGGCTGAATTCGTTAATAGAAGTGCGCGCGGTGATCCATCGGGAAGGTCAATGGTATAACCGGCCATGCGTCCCTGCTTGAACTCCATGACAGAAGCTTCTCCGGTCCATGGCGGCACTGCAACCTGCTGGATCAGACTGCCGTTCTCCCTGACATCTACCCGCAAAAAATGCGGCAGCGCGACCTGGGCAGTGGTGCCGGACGCGGGAGATGTCAGAAGAGCGGACGAACTTCCCATATTAATGACTGGAGGCCATAGAATATGACTACTCCGTTGTTACCGCGCCAAGCCCTATGCAGGCACGGCTCACCGCCTCAGTTACTAAAATCGCGTTCTGTTTGCCCGTGCTATTAGCGGCCGTTCTTGCTATATCCCGGACCTGGGCGCTGGTCAGACTTCCCGCACAGTTATATTCAGCCCAAGGCATCTGATAGGTCGTGCCGCCGTCTGAAGTAATCTGCCGCGAAAAACCTCTCTGCTCCATCGCAACGTGCAGCTGCTCGTAATCAGTCCACTCCGCATGATAAAGTTCAACACGAACTGTAAAATCAGGCATCTTGACTCTTCTCCCGTTGGTTTGAATTAGGTAAGGCTCAGTGACCGGTAAGCGTCGGTCCACTCCAGCCGGGTTGTGGTTCCCAGGAAGAAGCGCAGGAACGTATCGTAGACCAGGCGGCGCATCATCTTACCCCGCGAGGAGGTGATGTTTTTGATTAGCTCCTGGTATTCGTCCAATCCCAGCGGATCTTCCGCGGGATGCCTGAGCAGCGCGATGAGCTTGTCCAGCGCACTGTCGAGCATTCGCATGTTGTTACGGTTGCGCACGTAGCCGCACGCCGCGGCGAAACCAGTCAGAAATGTGCCGCCGCCTGAAAAATAGAACTTTTTTCCCGCCTCGGCGTCATAGACGAGCAGCATGAGCGGATGGACGTCCTGCGCGAGCCGGCGCAGCATATTTACAACATCGGCAATGTCACCAACATCGACGCCGGTCGCCGTGTAGCCACTATCCTTTTCAAGGATGTCTTCGGCGATTTCCTTCTGTGAGGCCTGGGCGTTGTTGGTAATGAAGGCTTCCGCGGCGACGGCGATATCCGAGGCGGCGAACTGATCGCGCGGCTTCTGGATTCGGCCAGTGCCCTCGATATCCTTAGTATCCCGGAAAATGGTGATGTTAGCAGCCGACTCAATCTCATCGATGAGCGGCCGGCGCATGATTTCGAGCTGCACCTGAAGGCTCATGCGGCGTTGTGCGGTGTTGAACGTGACCATGTAGTGCAGCAGGCCTTCGAGGTCGATGTTGTAGTAGATTTCATAACGGATAGTCCTGCCGAGAAGTGTCCGTGCCGCCGTGTCGGGGTCGCCGAGCTTTTCTATGAACGGGCGGAAGTAGTCCCAGGCATCCACAGTGATGACACGGTCCGTAACCAGCTTCTCGCGATGAAGGGCCAGAAGCACGGTAGTGGAGTAACACCAGGACCGTTGCAGACCGTCAATGATGCTGTAGTTAATCCCGCTTTCATCCAGGGACTTAATGCGCTGGCTCAGATCCCGGAGCGCGGCGATTTTGACTTCCGGCATCTGTGCGCCTTGAATGAAGTCACGCATCAGCCGCCGGTAAATGGGGTCGGCAATATGGTCGAACGGAGGCCGTTGCGACAGGTTGTCCTTGATAGAAGTCCGCTGAAGATACACGGCCAGACTCTCCTCCACATGCGCGATTCTGGCCTGAGTCTTTTCGTCGATGACCTCCGGCGCCACCGGCTGGATGGGCACCAAAGGAACCAGCAGATCAGAAAACCCGCTTTGGCTCAGTTCCTCCGAGAGGGCCACAATGCGGTTCCTGAGATTCTCCTGGCGCTCGAATTTTTTTGGGGCCGGGAGGGCCTTTGCTCGTCTTCCTTTGGGCATTTTTTCTCCTTCTCAACATCCGGATTCATCAAGTATTCGGGGTTGGGCTGTCGTGATCCGTTGCCGGGGCAATATCCATGAGGGGTTATCTCCTGTGTTTACTTCAATTACCTTCTTCGTTCTGATACTTTCACAATTGGCTCCAATTTGTCGAGCCAATTGTTGGATAGAGCCGCTCCATATTGCGAGCCAGATTCTGGCTTTATATTTCATCTAATTGAAAACAGGGCAGATTGTGCTCAAGGTTCCGCTACAATTAAAGTTGTTTAGGAATTCTGCGGCTCGCCCGCAGGTCGCCTCTTCGAGCCTGGGCACCCGAGGAAATCGCGGACAGCTTGCCCGGCAGCATCCCGTATTTTTCACCTCGCATTCCGAGATGCGGAGAAATTGCCAGCCCTGCCCTTTCAGATCGCTTTGGGCCGCGGCATTATGCCGATGGCCGTTCCGGGTACCCTTAGGCTTCCAGGGGTCATCGCAGAGGATGTGTGGAAGCGCTTTCGATAATACGGTGCTTAGCAAGTCTGGCGATGATACTCGGCATCTTTGAGCGATGCGTCAAGCTGAAGGTAAACAACGAATGGCTTAACTTTTAGATCGCGCTGACGGCAATGTTGAGTCTCGGCCAGAATCGACGCAATTGTCAGTCGGAAAGATATTTGAAAACGTCGATTGCAAAACCAAGTCGAGCTCCCTCTTTGTCTCCGCCTGGAGATGCCTTAATGCCGAGATTTCAGCAAACAGGCGTTCGCCTCTTATCTGCTGCTCAACGTCCGGCATAACCAGCTCGATATCTAGAAACTGTTCCGGTCGTGTTCGTTCTCGGCGAGCACCGACACCGCGAGTAACATTTGCCAACTTACTCCAGAACCATTCAGTCCGTACCAGGGAAGCCAGATAATCAGGCCGCGCCTGGCCCGGAACACATCGAAACGTGCGGTATTCGGGAGACACGTACCAGCCGTCGAGCTGAGAAGGGCAGACGGCGACCGCGCCCTCCCAGCCCTTGACTTGGCTTAGAACCAAGGCACCCGCATATAAGCGGTTGAAACTCTTGTACGTGGTCGCAATTCCGGCAATCGCTCCTTTGGCAAAAAGTCCGCCGCCGAAGCTCCTCACTCCTACTTGAGGATAAGATCCCGTGGGACATACTGATGCAGCATCTTCGACGAGCTCTATGACTTCTGCGAGCTTTCTCTTACGTCCACTTGCAAGCCGATGATGAACACTCACAGTAAGCGCTTCAGACTCCTCCAGCGATTTACGCCGGAGCCGGTAAACCTCTTGAATTTCGAGAGACATCTGGTCAAGCGCAGCTACGATTCGCTGTTGCTCGTGTACCGGCGGCAAGGGTATTTCATAAGTTAAGACATGCGCAGGGCGAATTGCGGCATAGTTAGTTGATCCCTGTGCGTCTACCTGGTCATGAAACGCTTGGGTCCGCGCAAAATATCCAAGGTACCGCCGATCAAGCTTCGACTCGTCAATCTCAAACAAGAAATAATGGCTGCTGACAATTGAATTGTTTAAGAACTCGGGAACAACTCCATACCCGCCCACTTTGGCGTCAATTTCTGCTACGAGAAAGTCACCCGAGCGGCATAACTGCTGAGTCTTGGTCTTGATAAGAGCTCCTGGTATCCGGTCACGCAAAACGATGCCTTGCGCATGCAGTTGAACCCGCGGGCGAATATATATCGTCTCGTCATCGATCGTGGTGAATTGTTTACGATGGCGAAGCACTTCCGCAAGGGGGTTTTTTTGCCACTTGGTGCTCATAACTCGTTTCTAAGCACGGATTGGATATTTGCAATAAGCTCCATGATCCTATGTTCATTTTCTAAAATGTTGTCTGCCAGCTTTTCTGGCGAAAGATGGGTCGTCTCTTCTTTCGCGTGCGGATTCTTGCGGTCAAGGTTGTAGTTACTCGCACGGAGCGCGTTAGAGGATACTTTCCAAGCGCGTTCATTCTCCTCGCGTGTACCCCACCACGCCAAGCAATCCTGAAACTCCTCAAACTGCATTGGTCCGGTTTTGGTGTAGCTCTTTCTACCCTCGGGCAACGGCTGCTCGTAATACCACACATCATTTGTCGGCCCAGATCGGTCGAAAAATAACAGATTAGTCGGGATGCCCGTATATGGGGCGAAAACTCCGGTTGGAAGACGCACAACTGTGTGCAAATTGAAGTCTTTAAGAAGCTCTTCCTTAATCCGGGCGCAGAGGCCGTCTCCGAATAGCACACCGTTCGGCACAACCATTCCGCATCTGCCAGGCTTGTTTCCGGCCACTGGACGGCGAAGTTTCCTCATGATGAGCTGCAGGAATAATAGAGCAGTTTCCCCCGTCTGTTTATCCTCTGGAAAATTCGAGAGAATCCCCCTCTCCTCCTCACCGCCGAAAGGCGGGTTGGTCATGATCACGTCCACGCGATCCTTGTCGCCGATTTCGCGCAACGGAAAGCGCAACGCGTTACCCGGATCGATTTCCGGGTATTCCACGCCATGCAGAAGGAGGTTCATCTCGCAGAGGAGATACGGCAGCGGTTTGGCCTCAATGCCATGCAATGTGCCGTGCTGCAGCCGTTCATAATCCTGGGCGCGCTTGGCTTGCTTTTGCAAGTGTTCAAATGACTCAACCAGGAAGCCGCCGGTGCCGGCCGCCGGATCAAGAATCGTTTCCCCGAGCTGCGGGTTAATCGCCGCAACGATGAACTTCACCACCGCGCGCGGCGTATAGAATTCTCCCGAATCCCCTGCGGCATCGCGCATTTCCCGGAGCATGGTCTCGTAGAGATGCCCGAGGGTGTGGATCTCATCCTTAGACGTGAAGTGAATCTCGTTAACCTTATTGATCACGTCCCGGAGCAGGTAACCGTTTACCATGCGGTTAATGGTGCCCTGGAAGACACGCGCAATCACATCGCGCCTATCACCATTCGCGCTCTCCAATGACCGCAAGTACGCAAACAGCCCCGCCCCCCGTGTTCCATCCGGCCGCACGGCCTCATCCTGATTGATGAAAGCGATCAGCTCCGGCCCGGTGATGCCTTCCGGCTTGACGGCCCAGTCGCGCCAGCGATACGGCGCTTCGATACTGGGGCGGTAGCGCTTGCCCGCGAGCTTGGCTTCGGCCTCCCTGACCTGCTCCATATCGTCGAGGAATTTCAGGAACATAATCCAGGTGAGCATCGGCAGCCGGTCGAGGTCACCGTTGAGCCCCTTGTCCTTGCGCATGATGTCGCGGCAGGACTTCACGATGCTGCCCAACTGCTGGGCAGTAGATTTCGGGGTTTCTTTCTTCAGTGCTGCGGTCTTTGGCATGGATGTCTCTTACGCGGCGTAAAGCAACAGCTGCAATTCGCCGACGGCGGAGCGCAGCTGCTCGGGTCCGCCAAAAAGCCCCGCGATCTCAATGACATTGCCGTGCTGCGATAAGGGCGGCACCTTGAGGATGTCGGGTATCTGGAACTGCGCCGTCCCGAACTCGATGTACTTATCCAGCAATTCGTTGAGCACCTCCCGTGCGCCGTTGGTAAATCGGTCAAAGAAAGACTTGCCGCCGTTACGTGCGGCCTCCGCCCGCTCGCGCCTGCTGCGGATGGGGGCACTATAGGCGAAGTGGCAGAGCAAGTCGAATGGATCTGCGTCCGGCTGCTTTGCCGCCTCTGCCAGCTCCTCAAACGAAATGCCGCGCTCCTCCAGGGCCGTGATGATGGCCGCGCGCTCTTCCGGGGCGCTCCATTTCGCGCGCAGCTCGGCGGCGGAAGGATACATGCTGCGTACGCTGTCGGCGGTGTATTCGGTGAATTTTCTGGCCTGCAGGCGCCTGCCGTCGGCGTCCAGGTCCCAGACCACATGGGCGGCGATCTCGACCGCCCCGTTGTCGACATAGAATTTCCTGGGCGGTGTCGGATCGTCGTCAAAGGTAAGAGTCGGTGGTCCGGGAAGCTCGGTCTCATCCAGCGGCACCGGCTCTTCCTCCACCACGGTGGGCTCCCCTACCCGCTCGCCTTCGGCATTCATTTCCTCTTCGGTGATAAGCGCGGGATCGCCGTCGAATTCCGGATCGGCGAACATGCGGGTCGCGCTGCCGGTGTAATCGAGGATGTTGAAAAACAGCTTGCCGTAATCGTCGCGCACGCGCGTGCCGCGGCCGATGATCTGCTTGAACTCGGTCATAGAGTTGATGGTCTTGACCAGCACTACGTTCTTGCAGGTGGGCGCATCGACGCCGGTGGTAAGCATCTGCGACGTCGTTACAATCGTCGGGGTCTTGGTCTCCAGCTCCATGAAGCGGCCCAGATGCGAGCGGCCGATATCGCCTTCATCGGAGACGATGCGGGCGACATAGTCAGGATGTTGCTTCACCAGATCGGCATTGCAGTTGTTGAGGGCGCGGCGCATTTCCTCGGCATGCTCCTGGTCCACGCAGAAAACGATGGTCTTTGCATAGCGATCGGATTTCTTCAGGAAGTCCGTGAGGTTGCGGGCAATGGCCTCGGTGCGGGCCTTGAGCGCAATCAGCCGGTCGAAGTCCGGCGTGCCGTAAAGCGCATCGGGGATCTCGCGGCCATAACGGTCCACTTCTCTCGGTGTCGGCCGCCATCCGGCAGCGTCTACCGTCGAGACGATTCGGTGCACGCGGTAGGGTGCCAGGAACCCGTCATCGATGCCCTGACGCAGGCTGTACATGTAGAGCGGATTGTGAAAATAGCGGTACGTGTCGCGGTTGTCGTGGCGCAAGGGGGTGGCGGTCATCCCCAGCTGATACGCCGGCTCGAAATATTCCAGAATCTCCCGCCAGTTGCTCTCGTCGCGTGCGCTGCCGCGGTGGCATTCATCGACGATGATTAAGTCGAAGAAACCCTTCGGAAAATCGCGATAGAGGCCCGGCCGCCGCTCATCCTTCGCAATGGCTTGGTAAATCGCAAAATACATCTCGCGGCTCTTGACCGCCTCCCCTTCGATCTTGTGCCGCGCGTCGCCGAAGGGTGAAAACGTCTGGTCCTTGGGAACATCGATAAGCACATTGCGGTCGGCCAGGTAGAGAATGCGCGGCCGCCGGTGCTCGCCCGTGCGGTTCCACAAGCAGTTGGTCAGCTTCCAGCACATTTGGAACGCGACGACGGTCTTGCCGGTGCCGGTCGCCAGCGTCAGGAGTATGCGTTTCCTGCCCTGCAGGATGGACTGCACTGCGAGGTTGATGGCGATTTCCTGGTAGTACCGCGGCGATTTGCCGGACAGGTGGTAATACGGCGTGAGCAGGCGATTGCCGACTTCCTCGGTGATGTTTTGAGCCGCCCTGAGTCTTGCCCACAGTGCGGCCGCTGTTGGGAATTCCTGCAGCTCGTTATCGAGGCCGGTCAGGAAATCATGCTCGATGATGCTGTGCCCGTTGGTGGCATAGGCGAACTTCAGCCCGAGAATCTGGGCGTATTCTTTGGCCTGCTGCAAGCCATCACCGGCCGTGCGGTATGCCGCTTTCGCCTCCACTACTGCAATCGGAAAATCGCGGCGGTAGCGGAGGAGGTAATCGGCGCGTTTCTGCTGCCGGCGGATGGCCCGGTTGCCCACAAGCACGATTCGCCCATCCGTGAAGCTTTTCTGCTCACTGATTTGCGTGTCTTCCCAGCCGGCACTGTAGAGCTTCGGCAGCACATAGGTCCGGCAGGTGTCCGCTTCGTTTATAGGCATGGTTGCGTCAGTGCCTTGTCATTGCAACAAAGGCTTGTAACAGAGCCCAAGCGGCCTGTCATTCGTATTGAGAAATACGATTGTACCCGGATTCCATACGCAGGTGCGCATCAGGGGATCAGATGCAGTGCCACGATGCTGATGAACTCGCGGGCCGTTATCATCTTGGGTTCTTCCAGAACTTCGAAAATGCCGCTGATTGCCCGTTATCAGGTAGTCGGCGCGCGGCATCGGCGCATTCCAGAAACTTGGTTGTCCTTCGGGTCGGACGTCACCTGCAGCGGGCGTGTTGGTTTTACCGCATATGAACGGTTGCGGATGAGCGCCAGCAGCAACTGCTGAAGGCCTTTGCGGATGTTCATCTCCGGGCGCGCAAGCACCTCGCGGACGTCAATGGACCCCTGACCGTGACCGACAATGCAGTGTGGACTGCCTTTTGGACGAAGCCCACATTGGGCACACAATCTCTCATCGCTCCCGCCGGAAATGGTACGAATAACGGACTCGTCAGCATGCGGACATCTGATCGAGCGAATCAGTATCCATCGGCGGAGCGCTTCGACATACCTCTCTCCGAGCGGAAATCGAGGATTTTGGAGCAACCGAAGTCGATGTTGAGGAACGTACAATGGAAGATTTTTGTGGTTGTCATCCCAGTGGAAATTGCGGAAAGATCCGTTGCGAATTCCCAGCCCTAAATTGATTATTAGTCGGAAATCAAACCCGGAGCTCCGTTGATGATCGCTGCTCCAAGTATCGCAATCCAACTCCCTCAGAAGATCCTCATCTTCGAGGGCGCCGACGCCAAGATGTGGCTCGGTTACAACAGCCTCCGAATTGTCGGCGGCCGCATCTCACTGGGCTCGGCGGACGTGACGCGGCAATTTGAACGTGTGAAACTATCCGTCATACTCGTTGCTGTGAAAGCGACTGAGCTGATCCAGCACATCAGTGCGGTGAGCTTTGCCGTCCGTGATATGGCTCGTTCGATCAAATTCTACGAGAAGCTCCTCGGTGATCACCTGAAAACCGGCCATAGCGTGAACACTTCAAAACCGGCCAACGAAGGAGCGCGGTTCAGGACAAGAGTAGTTATAGCGCCAGCGTGGGCGCGATGCAAGTTTTGTTTACGGAACGTGGAAAAAGCGGTAGAGTGACAAACACCTGTGCGGAGGATACGGCAACGCAGGGATGCGACCGGAGCGCCGACACAGGGCCGGAGTGCGGGGCGGCTAGGCCGCCCTTTTGGCATTCTGGCGCGAAAGCGATAAATCCCGGGAGCGCGAGGGCAGAGCCCTCGTGTTCAGCAAAAATCCTTTCCTTAGGAAGGTGTGGCAGTCTTGGTGCGCCAGCTTCGCGGGCCGCACTTCAGCACGTGTCCATGATGCAGAAGTCTGTCGAGCATGGCACTAACCGCAGCAACGTCGCTGAGCAGTTTTCCCCAGTCCTCAACAGGGCGGTTAGAAGTTAACAGCGTGCTGAAACGCTCATAGCGGCGCATGATGATCTCCAGCAGGTCCTCAGCAGCGGTGTGCGGCAGCTTGCGCATGCCGAAGTCGTCGATGATCAGCAACGGAACACTCGCCACCGCTTCCATATACTCTTTGCGTGTGCCTTCCGCCACCGCTTCGGCCAGCTCATCCAGCAGGACGTGAGTTTCACGATAGAGCACTTTGTAGCCTTGCAGAATAGCCGCTTGTCCGATCGCTTGCGCCAAGTGACTCTTGCCCGAACCGCCAGGGCCGAGAAAGAGAGCATCTTCGTGTTTCGCGATGAACGCGCCTGTGGCCAGATCGAAGACCAGGCTGCGGTTCATCTTGGGGTTGAAGGTGAAGTCAAAGTTATCCAGGCTTCTGTCGGGATCGCGAAAGCCTGCCTGTTTGCGGCGACGTGCGAGTAAGCGGTCGGAACGAAGTGTCAGTTCATCCGACACCAGGCAAGCAATCAGATCGATAGGTGCCATCGGTTCTGCCTGGGCTTGGCGCAAACGAGTTTCGAGCACAGCGGCCATGCCGCTGAGGCGTAGCTGTCGCAACGAACGTTCGAGTTCTATAAGGTGCATGAATCATCCTTCTGACGGGTTCGCTTTTCTATCAGCTCTCGATAGTGAGTAAGTTGACGGATCAACGGATCGACCTGGCGCAGGCTCAACGGCAGCTGCGGGTTGCGTTCCAGATAGCGGCGCACGAAGCGATAGGTACAAGCGCCGGCTTCTAAGGCGATGGCGCAAGCTTCGTCGGTGGAGCCGATGCCATACTTCTTGGTAAGTGCGGCCACGCCCAGGATGCGACGAACGGCTACCGGTCCTTCTGCATCGTGCATAGCTCGGCACAGCGCACCAATGTGAAGCCCTGTGAGATCGGCTCGAAGAAGTAACTGCTCGGTCTTGAGCGGAGTCCGCCGGGGCCGGTCGTTTTCCTGAATGCGATGTCGGCCGCGCTGCTGACGTAAGTGTTCACGCAGCAGCTGTCCCGTGTGGGGATCGATCAGCCGTACATGGCTATCACTCCATTGCACATGGACGCGGCGGCTCATCCAACCTGGCGGGGCGCTGTAGTAAGCGGCTTCCACTTCGACGCAGCCATCCAGATGTACCGTACGTTCACCGTATTGGTAATAGCGAAAGGGTTCAAGCGGTAATGGCAGAAGCGCCGGTCGTTCTTCGGCAAACATAGCCGAGACCTGGCGCTTCGTCGTACCGTGAATGCGTGTGTCGGCCCAACGCTCTTCCCACTGATCGAGATACGCTTGCGCCTCTTCCAAACTTTCGAAGCGCATGCCCTTGAGTGGCGTTTTCTTGGCATACCCGACGCCGGACTCGACCTTACCCTTGCGGTCCGGATCGCGCACGCGGCACGGCAGCGCAATGCACCCATAGTGCTGGAGTAAGTCGCGGTAGAGCGGATTGACAGAAGGATCGTAGGTATCGGGCGCGAGTACGCCTTCGCGCAAGTTATCCAGCACCACGACGCGGGTCGCTCCACCGAGCCGCATGAATGCTTTCTCGTGTAGTTCGGCCCAGACACGCACGCTGGAGCGGAACACCAGAAGCCGTACGCACTTCCTGCTATACCCGAGCGTCAACACAAATAGGCGAGTGCGGCGATACTTACCAGTTTGCGGATCACGGACCATCGGGCCGGAGCCGTAATCGACTTGCGCCTCTTCGCCAGCTGGAGTCTCGATCACGACGCGGGCGTCGGGAGTGTCCTGGTGCAAGCTGCGAACAAATCGCCGCACGCTTTGGTAGCTACCCTTGAACCCGTGCTGATCAACCAGGTCCTGCCAGATCGCCATCGCGTTGCGTCCGCTCGACAGGCCAAGATCGATGACATCCCGGAACGGCTCGCAGGCGCTGGCGGTGGGATGCGAACCCGGCTTGGATTCCGGAGCCTTGCTGACCGCCAACTCCACGCCAAAGTCGGTGATCACCTCATTGGCCACTTTTGCGGGCGTGAGCCGTCCCCAACCGCCGGGGGGCCGGATGGCGATGCCAGCGGCTCGCAGATAACCGCCGACCGTTTCGCGCCGGATGTGTGCGGCTGCTTCGATGCGTCGCAGCGACCAGCCCAGCCGCCCCAGCGCGACTACTTGTTGTTTCTTGTCATCGCTCAAGACATTGCTCACGATGACGCAGGGTAGTCCCCACGTCAGAATCAATGTCCCGAATCAACTACCCCATTGGCCGGTTTTCCGGTGATCACCTATGGCCGCTTTTGGGTGTTCACCGAGGAGAAGCTTGGATTCGAGTTGTTTTACGGGGGCGGCGATGCCGCCTTCAGCAGCTTGAAAGCCGGCAAAGCCTTCGTTAACTTGGTAGCGAGTTCGGAATACGAACACAGATGGTGGGGTCGAGCCATTTTCCGAGTCGATGGCGTGGATGCGCACTACCGCGTATTGCGAGAACGAGGACTAGAGCCTCAGTTGCCGAGGGATGCACCTTGGGGTGAGCGCTTCTTTCACGTCACTGATCCGGACGGCCACGAGCTTAGCTTCGCAGAGCTGCTGCGTCCACAAGAGTAACTTTCAGTTAAGCGCTACAGCCAAGTGGCATTCCGCGAAGCGCATCAGCGGATCGAACATAACTTATCGTTTTTAATCCGGCCCAACTACCGGTTTGACAACCATCTACGCTTCAATCAGGACCACTGCTAATTGTGGATAATCAGAGCCGGAAACATCACCTGATGGCTCCCGCTCGAGAGGGAGTTACGCTCCTGCTGGCTTGCCCAGTCCGGCACCATCTCGCACAATGTTAAGAAATACACCGGCGCTCACATTTGGCAGACGATCTACTGACCAAAGGAAGGGTCCCCTAGCGCCCCAGAGTTCCCGATCGCCCACCACGTAAAAGCGTCGACGAGCTCGGGTGAGCGCAACGTTCAAGATGTTGGGTTTAGCGCAGGCCCAGTCGGCGGAACCTGCATGTTTCGAATCGGCACCAAGAATCATGAGGACGGTATGTTCTTCCTTGCCTTGAAAGGTATGGACAGTGCCGACGCGCTCTTTGCACCATTTCTTCAGCTCGTGTTTCTTAGGTCGATCCATTTCGTGCCGATCTTTCGTCCAGTCCAAACCCAGAATCCTTTTCGTGAGCTCGGTCTTGATCGCTTTGAAAGGCGAAATTAAGTAAAGACCAGCTAAGTGCCGATCTCTTCGATAAAGAGCGAGGAGCAACTCGAGGACGAACTCGGTCTGTTCAGGCACTTCTTGCCTTTTGCGTGCATCCCCTCTGATGTCGATCCACGTGCTCTCGCAAGGGATTGGCGGCCCGTTTGGTTCAGATCGCTGGAGTAGTCCGAAAACCATTTTGCTGCCGTATGCGATCTCATTAGACCAGCTAAACATGGGGTCTATGCAGCGACGATGCACCCGAAGTGGACTTCCAACCCAGACCGCCTGATTGCCTTCGTTCCCAATGGTGACACCAAATCTATTTGCGTTGTCAGCAAGCCGCTGAACAGATGTCTTATTTGGCGAGTAACTACCGTCATCCGTATGCCGAGAGAGTTCGGCGACCGCTGAAATGAAGCGGCTGGGGAGCGTGAACACGGGTTCAATCTGAAGTGGGTCTCCGATGACAACGGCACGTCTCGCACGCCAGACCGCACCGACGGCGGCCTGTGGGACAGCTTGTCCGGCTTCATCAATGAAGAGCCACCCAAGAGAACCAGATCCAAGATCACCAAATTGGTTGTGGAATGACGCAAAGGTTGTGGAGACGATAGGAACTATCAGGAAGAGGCTCTGCCAAATTGGAAGTGCATCTGACGGCTTTTCTAAACGGCGGCCCGAGAGCACATCCTTAATAGCGTAAATGTTTGGGAGGAAACCTGCCTTCGGTTTGGATACGGATGCGAGCCAAGCTTCATGAACTGAAAGAGCGGCTGCAAACAGTTCGGAACGCTCCTGAGCGAGAAAATCGAGGTGCCATAGGCCCGACTTCTGGAAGTAGTCTGCTTGTAACTCATCGAGTTCTTTCGGTAAACGCAGCGTCGCCAATTCGGATTGCGCGATTTCAAAAAGCTGCTCTGTAGCTTTCTTTTTAGCTTCGGCCTGCTTTAATTCACTTTCCAGTCTGCCGAGCTTATCGGCAAGAGCGGTGGAGCTGGAATGCAATTCAACGCCTCGCTTCGATTTCGATTCGTTTAGCCTTGTTCGAAGTTGAAGCTGGGCGAACGCGTTCTCGTTTACTTGGATCTTATGGAGTTTGGCAATCGGCGTTCGTCGCAACCTGGCCCACCATCCTGGACGGGTTCGATTGAGCAATGTTTCGTCCTCTTGTAAATTTTCGAGAGAGTTCTGAAGGTGTTCTATCGAGGCTGTAAAATCCTGCTTCTCGCGTTCACAGGCCGACATTTCATGTCGGCACTCCTCGACTCGTTTGCGAGCCGCGGAAATCTTTTGTTCATGGGCAGAATCGAGGCGATCAGTCAGGAGATTGGCAAGTGTCTTCAACCGAGCGCACGTATTTTCGACTTCTAATTCTTTCTCCTCAAAATGACGTTTAGCTGCGCCGAAAGTTGGTCCGGAGTAGTTTGCGATCCAGTCCCATACAGTTTGAGGACGCTCTGGGATCTGCCAGGACAACTTTCGATCGTTGGGCACTCCCATATAGAAGAAGCGCTCTTTGAAGCGCGTGCGATTAGTAGAGTTTCCGAGCGCACAAGAAATCAGCCCCCAAGGTTGATCCGTGCTAGGGAGCTTTTTGAATGATCCGTCGTCCTGCTGTGCGGCAACTTTGTAAGCGACCGGCTTTAGATATTGGCTTGCCTGCCAAAGCGAACCAAGACTGCTCATTTTAGGGAGATCGCCGGAAATATTCTCGACCGCAGCGTTATTGGAAGATGCCACGACTATCTCGAAGCCGGTGAGTTCGGGCTTGAGAAGGGAAATATGCCACGTTTGGCTTCCCTTAAACGAAACCCGTAATTTCTCCGGGAGAAATGCGTCCGATGGTTTATTCAGTTGTGTGAGGACCCGCGCGCGGCGCACAATCAAATCCGCGAAAACGTCTTTAAGCAGGGTCGTTTTTCCGGTTCCCGGCGGCCCATTGACGGAGAACAAAGAGGGAGTGTCGGCCGAACTCTGTAATATTGAGCTGATCGCAAACTGCTGCATCAACGTCATCGAACGATCCGCATTCGATAACCAGCGGCCATGATTCAAACATTTCGGATGCAACATCGCCCAAATGGCTCGGAGACCGCGAGCCGATTCAAGATCCATCTGGTCGGCCGTAGGTAAAGGCGATAGAAATTCTTTCAGGGCCTTGCTGATCTGGCCGGATTTGATCGAGTTCATTGCCGTCTCGATATCCTCAACGAAGAAGCTGTTCAGGATTGCGATATCGGGTTCCGGATCTTCTTTCGCGGAATCAGACTCGTCTGGTTGTTCGGGTTCCTCTGCAACCCTGTCTTGTTTCTTCTTCCCGGTTACGGCTTCGAGGACCCCAATGAGATTGGCGTTTGGGATTGAAAAGCCTGCCCAGTTTTGGAAGATTTCCTGAAGTTCGAGGATCTCAGAATGCGTTAGCGATGTTGCACGCTCGCCAGACTCATGACCGGCCGGAGCCCTACGAGTAGCTTTGAAATTGAGTAAAAAGTCGGCGAGATTCTGTTTCGCACTCTCAAAACGGTCGGAAGTGAGACTTGCCAGCCCGGCTTTTTCGAACTGGCCAAGAGCCCATGGAAGAGTGGAAACGTAGGAAACCGGGCCCGACCTGGTCGTCGATTCGAGCACAAGGTCGCCTGTGGGATCGATAGTCAATTGTGCAAAGCAGGTGCGGCCTTCGAGGTCAGTGCGTTCGAACTCTTCTTCATCGTTTGCATGTTGGGACGGCCCCATCACGCGATTGCAAACCTTTGTAATTTCGGATTTCTCGAATACACCGAGGTATAAATTGAAGCGCTTCACTTCTTCGTCGTCTTGCACTGTAACTTGCCAGAGCGTTGAAGAGTGTCCCTCCGGACCTTCCCGGTGCAGGTAGCGGATTTTGTGTTCGTCTGCCTCAGCGATTCGCTGTTCCAGATCAAAAGGCATGAAGAACTCGATTTTGTGCCAAAAGCTCAGGATAGAGACGAACCGTTCCTGTTCATCGGTGGAGATCGTTTCCACTACCGACGGACTCTGCCGAGCGTTGGCATTTTTACGTACACCATTCTTCACGATTAGACAAGGATATACCTGCGTGTTACCGATCTCCTGCGATCGAGTTTCCGGATAGCGGCAGGATAACGCAGCCCGGAAGTTGGCCTGGCGTTAGGTGACTTCCCGGGCTAATCCGTCCATTTTCCGGCGCTGGCCGACGATTCAGACAAAACTCGACGGCTGCACGCGATCTGACTTCGCACCGGAAACTTGTGCGGCCCGGCGATTACTAATTCATCGCGCGTGTCAGGCCTGACGAGCTAGCGTGAACGTAGCCGGCGAGGCCATTAGCGTGGAACGAAAATGCGCCGCGCCCGAAAAACGCTTCGTAATCGCCTAGTGCTGAATCACCTTCACGACGACATCAATTGGGAACTTCCGGCTGCGGCGCTGGTGTGCCAAGCGCATTTGCGCTACTTTCAGGAGATGTTTTAGATCGTAGTCAGCTTTCGGTAGTGAGTAGCCGATCAATACCCAGCGATCAGCTTCCGATAGCATTCGCTCAGCCCTGTACCAGATGGAGGGATACGCGTGAGTGCGAAATGATTTACGGTAGCTAAAAGTGGCTATGTGCGTAGACACCATGTTCCCGCAAGCTCGGCACTTCCGCTCTGTGGGGTCACTGCCTAGGCAAGCATCAAAATGCGCATCGGCAAACCTGTCATGGAATGGGCGAAATCCGCCTTGATTAATCCTGCTTTCGTCTGTAGCGACAATTTCTCATCCAGATCGTAGAAGAGAGATTTGCAATGCTCGCAATACACCCAATTGCTCGAGCCGTGCATTCTTGAACACTGGAATGTGGTGTTGGTCGACGGGAACAAGACCGTGTTCGTGCCAGTCCGCTGCTTCGCAGCCGTAACTTGGCGCAATGCAAGGATCAAGCCTGGCAAGATGCTTCTCAAGAACGATCTCCCAGTTCAGCACGACAAAGCCTTTCAAAGGCTCCGTCGGAGAATTGTGCCGGCGCAACAACGTATCAATATCGGGTGAGTACTGAAACTGGCGATCTAGTATTAAAAAAATCCGAAAGATCGCCATCCTCCGGATTGCTCGCAGGGCCTTACTGATTGAGGCTTTCGCGGGTTGATTGTCGAAAATTAAGCAAGGTCGACATGACATACGAATTGCTAGCACGCAGATATCAATCTATTTGATTGTCCAGCATGCCTCAGTGCATCTGCGAAATCCCACATCAGCAGACAGCATGGGCCGAGAGCGTGACGGGCTCGGCCGCTTTGCGGCGGCGTGGTTGACCACAAGTAGCACGAATTCCTAGTCGTTCTCCGAGCGTCATTCGAAAAGCCTTGCGTCCAGATCTACAAAGAAACCCCGAAACGCATTCTCTTTCAGGTCGGGAGGCTCGGGCTTGTCGTCGAGATAAGGAATGTTCTTTCGTCGGAACGGGACGAGCTGCTCGTGGCTGCCATTCGCGCCGCGCATGTTGATGCGATAGTAGTCGTCCAGCAGAGTGGCAAAACCGAACTCCAGGATTTCTGGCAATAAGTCTTCGAAATGCTCGACGTCAGCAAGGATCAGCGGCGTGATCTTCACACTCGATTTTCTAAATGGTGATCGGTCAAATTGAGCATTCAAGTATCCCGACATCCCAGGGCAAATCATGGCATTTTCAAGGCAGATAAGCATGGGGAAAATTATGCTCCACTTCCGCTCGGGTAACCTGCTAATTAGTTCGCCCTCGAGCAATCGCTCTATGCTCCGACGCAGTTGGGCTATTCCCTTGCGACCCTCATCATCGCCGGTAACGAATTTCTTCTGGATCTCTGGTTCGAGTTCACTGAGGCAACCGCTCAGTTTCGCCTGGGCCCTGAGCACGCTGCTCTTGTATTCGCAGAGCACTAAAGCTGAGCCGTCAATGAAAATCCCATCGCAGACCTCATCGCCATTCGGAAACGTCGGGCTTTCAAGATAGCTGTGAGGCGCAAATCCCGCACGGCGAGCGCAACCATGCAGGTATGCCTCGAATGCGAGTCCATATGTTCCCCCAAGCTTCCCTTTGATGGTGTTATCGGCGGCGTTGAACAACGTCCAGTAAAGCCCACGGCCGGTTTTGTCCATTAGACTTGCGATATCCAAGCAGTAGTACTGTTCTCCATCGACGCGAATGATCGGCCAGGATTGAAACACCGTAGTGTCCGCGACGGGTCGCTCACCTTGCGTCGGCAGAAAATCGGCGAGCTCCTCAGCGGTCCTCGCGATTGTTGTGAAGAACGCCGTGAGTTCACGGTCGCTCACCTTCAAATTCGCGAACCGGTTCTTGTCCACAAAGAATGTTGGGTCGTCAGCCACCAGCGATGCGGCGGTGATCGTCCGATAAGGCGTGCCGACCACAAGACATAATTGGACAAACTGGCGTGGCGAGAGACCGGTGGCAGAGATAAACGCCTTTTGAAGGTCCACTTGTCCCGGGCGTTTCTGGAGCAGCCCGCGGTTGCGCTCGAACATCTCCAAACTGCGAAGTAGGTCCCCTCGGAAATCGTAACGCGGCATGGCATTATGATTGGCGAGCTGATGGACCAAAAGGTCGGCGACCCCCATGATGGGTTCGGTGCTGGCGGTGAGATCGTTCATCATCAGGCAACATGCCAGAATCTGGGCAGCTTCCCCGGGTTGCTTGATTCCGGGCGCATTTGGGTTCATGCAGGTACTTAACGCCAGTCGAGCCGTCGCCAACACGCCTAAACGCGTGAAAAACAACCGTCTCGGCCTTCCAGGTATTGTTTGCGCATCCGCCCTCGCCGCGTACCTAAAGACGTCTCGAGCCAGGCCATTGTCCTTTTCAAAGTCAGGCCGGAACCATAAACGAAGAGCGGCGCTGAGTTTGGCGAGAACGAGGAGCACAGACTCGCGGTTGTATTGCGCGAGTACTGCGCGTGCGTCGTCAAGCGTAGCAGGGCGTTTGAAGATTTCGGAGAAGGAGACAACAATTCCCATTTCGATGTACGGAGCTTTCGCCATTTACTTTTTTGATTATCGGGAACAAAGCCAGGGAAAAGAGCTGCGAGCGGATCACAGTTGAAGTACACCGCCAATTTGCGCCAGGGCTCTGACATTTCGGAGACTCGGCCGCAATAGTAACGCCGCCATGACGTGATCCAGTCGGGGAATAGGAAAGCGAACTATACGACTTCTACTTCGCGCGATATTTGTTGTATATGGGTGAGTGCGGCATGCCGCACCTGCGAACGTATATCCAATGAATTTTGTCGTAATTGGGACGGATCACCGGTTGCAGTTTTCTGAGCGCGGCTTTGAGGCACTGGTGAGCTCGCTCGCCGATGAGCGCTTTTTCGAACCGCTCGGCGCGATTGCCGAAGAGTACCCGGAAGGCGAAACGGTGTCCTCCGTCGGTCAGCGTGTCGCCCAGCGAAAGAACGTACGCTGGTACAACCTCGATATGACGATAGAGGAGAAGCAGACAGCCGGCGTTCTTCAGGAACAGGTTAGTCGACGCGGGAAGCGTCAGGAGAGCGTCACGTACCGCCTGTCATCCGATGATATTCGCGAGGAAGCCTGGACACAAAAGCTGACGAAGTCCGAGTCGGGAACTACCATCGTTATCTGCGGCTATTTGCATTTTGAGCCGCTCGTCAGGCGGTTGCGCGAGCAGGGGCATGCCGTGGATAAGCGCATATATCTGGAGGCCGTACCTGAAATTAAGCAGCATCCGTCGAATTCGAAGGAGAGCGACACTCGCAATTGAGCGCCAATTGATCAAAGCTGCTGAGTTACTCGGGATAAGCAATTTCTGCCGCGCGGGCATGAAAAGTGGAGAAGTTGCTCCAGCTAATGGAGCCTTTGGGATCAATTTCGCCAACGCCAGTAAAGTCGACTACGCGTTGGATCACGTTGGCGAGCGTGGGGCGGTCGGGATCGAAGCGCGCTCCCCGAAAGTAGTGGGTAATGCGAGCCGCCAGCGGGCCTACGGAGTTCCAGGCCACGTCCGGGTTCGGTGATGCGAATGCATACGTTCCGGGCTTCGCGGCGAGGATGACAGGGTTGCTCGTGTGGAGGAATGGCTGATTGTCCGCCACATGCGTGAGCAGCATTCCAAGTTGAGATAAAGCCCCACTGGCGTTCCCGTCGGGACCCACATAGAGAAAGGTGTGAAGGCCAGGATCGGAGGTGATGTGGAGATCCTCGCGTGCGCGCTCGAATTCATCCATGCGCAAGCAGCCGTCAACGATGAGCGCGAACGGCGCGCCAAGTTGGCTCAGTTCGGCGTAAAGATCGCGCAGTGGTAGGAAGCCTTCCGGCAGTGCTTCGGTATTCGCCGAGAGCGTGGCCGCCAGACGAGCGAGATCGCCAATATTGGCCCCAAAGGCATTGTCGAGCGCGGTCTTGTTCGCGGAAGTCGCGAATTCCGGAATCGCCTTCGCTGTACCTAAGACGAGCGCTATCCCACCGCTTGGCCACGTGAGCACATGCCCGACATAGTAGGCGATGATCAGCGGCGGAGTGGGCGCACGCGCCTCTTGGCCCATGCTCTGGATGAATCGTGCGATGGCCGGAGCTGAGAGCGGTTTTTCCTCCGTTGCATCAAGCGTATGGACCTTATTGGGGCTGTATTCCGCGAGCGTTTGTCGCACGAGCGCGGCGCTCTGCGCATTCCAGTCCTGGCGCAACGTCCGTAGCGACGGATAGTAGCCGGAGGCGATGGTCGCCAGTACCCAGGGTGCATGATTGCTCCGTGAGGATGTCGAAGTGGGCTGGATGTCGGACGGTTTAACGGGCCGGAGTTGCACGTCGGAAGGCTCTACGCCCAAGTGGTTGGTGATGAAACTCGCCGCGCTCGCCTCAAACGCGAAGATCACGGGATCAACGACTTCCACGGAGAGTTCGCCCGCAGTCGCGCGGTCGGCGGCGATATGGACCCGGTCATTTGAGGAAGTTTGCGCGGATCGGCTCACCCGGCTCCATAGCTCGCCGGCGTCTGTCGAGCGCCTGTGCAGCACAAACGTGAGCTGACCGGAATACGCGCGCGTGATGATGAGCGGATCGGTACCCTTGTTCGCGGCGTTCCGAGCGGCGTTGGACGCAAGAAGGCGCTGCTTGAGCTGTGGCACGTCCATTTCGAGGACCTTGCCGTTGGTGATGCGCAATTCCAGCGCAATCGCTTGTTTGGACTCGGCGGCATCGCGCAGCGCGGGCACCGACAGGGAGCCTAATGCCGAGGCGGCGACCGCATCATCGGTCGTGAGCTGAAAGGTCGAGCCCGTATGGATATCCGGCGTGTTCGCGTCTGACGCATCAAGCACGAGAAGCTTGCTCGTTGCGAGTATGGACCCGGGATATCGGGACTGCGCGGGCGGCAGATTGAGGAAAAAGTCCTGCTGGCGATCAGCGCTCACCTGAAGCGCAGAGGCGAGGGCGGCACGAAGCTCGTGATTGCGCGTGAGCAGGCGGGGGATGACGATAACCGAAATCAACAAAAGGACAGCCAGCACGGCGCCCGTGATTGCGATGCGTTTTCTCCGCGATACCATTGCGCTGTCTCCGCAAATTCATATTCTACGTTCAAAGGAGTGCCTGCACTTGCTCTTCGGGACTTATCGGGAGTAGTCCACAGCAGCTCTCCGCACTCCACTCGAATTCAGATGCTAGAATGCTGCCGTGTCAGACGGGCCATTCACCCGGCGACATTAGAACACATCATGCAGACAATGCCTGAACGCGGAATGACCTCTGAACGCCTAGCGGCCGTTATCGGCGTTTCCAAGAGCTACCTACAATCGTGTCTCGCAGGCCGCCGCCGTCTTACCCTGAAGCAAGACCAAATCACATGTCATCGGCATTTCGTCCCAAGTGCGGCCGTCCAGTGTCCGACCCATCTTGCGCTTTTGGACGCCACCCCACTGTTTGAAGAAGAAGGGCACACCAGCCCTTAGGCACTGATCGCGCAAATCAATGACCCAAGAAGGATCCATGAGCCTGGCGCCTGGCCCGGACTCACCACCCACAATGGCCCAATCGATGCCGCGTAGGTTGAGCTTTTTCAGGGGTCCTAATAACGGTTCAAGGGATAGGAACTTCACGTGCGCACCTGTTCTTCTTAGATCATCGATACGGAAAGCATACTTTTCGCTTTCAACGCTCACGCCCATCCATATCTGCGGCCCCCACGGCAGTTCCTTCGACATTTCTCGAACACGTTCAGACCGTTTTGTGAGTACTTGATACTGATGCCAGGTGGCATGCCGCATCACATCAAAAACGCCGTTGATATAGTCTGTCGGAACTTCGTCGTGAAAGAGATCACTCATCGAATTTACGAAAATTCGCCTCGGAGATTTCCACCTCAGCGGCAGTTCGAGCATTTGCGGCTGAAGCGTCACCTTGAAGCCATTCCGATAATTTGATTGCCCCATGGCCTGCAGGCGCTTTGAAAGCCGTTCTGCGTAGCAATGCTTGCATCCCGGACTGATCTTCGTACAGCCAGTCACGGGATTCCACGTTGCGTCAGTCCATTCGATATGGGAATTGGTTGCCATGGCGTTACCTCGTCTTACCTTAAGAGACATACCTCATCGGTAATGTTTTCCACAAGCTGAACTCATTTTGTTTTAATATCTTGCGTGGCTGTACCGCGCGACACCATTTGGGCACTTGAGCCTCACACAGCAGCAAAACATAGGATCCTCCGGAGCTACCTTGATGCATGGTTCCCCATCCTCATTTCCAATAACGGTCGAATCGTGTACCTCGATGGATTTTCCGGGCCCGGTAGATATCTGGGAGGTGAGCCCGGCTCCCCCGTCGTCGCATTACAATCAGCGCTTGCCCATACTGCAAGACTGACTGGGGAGGTTGTATTCTTCTTCATCGAGGAAGACTCGGACAGGGCCGACCACCTGGACGCAGAGATCGCAAAACTCAATCTGCCCGCAAACTTCCACGTTTCCGTCGAGCGAGGCGAATTCGCAAAGAATTTTGGTGAGACGCTTGAGGCCCTCGAAAGGGGCGGATTGAAACTAGCGCCAACCTTTGCACTGATCGATCCATTCGGGTTCTCTGGACTGCCCTATGCCCTTATTAAGAAGCTCCTTTCTCACGCGAGATGCGAAGTCCTCATCACTTTTATGGTGGACTCCATCAATCGTTGGCTCACCCATTTCAACGAGACGATCACATCCCACATAGTCGAGACGTTCGGAACTGATGAGGCTATCACGATTGCTCAAGGCCCCAACCGCATCAACGCATTGAAAGACATATATTTTCGACAGCTAAAGAAAATTGCCAAGTTCGTCCGGTACTTCGAAATGTGCGACAGAGACGACCGCGTCGTCTATTACTTGTTTTTCGCCTCCAACAACCCACTCGGTCATATCCGCATGAAGGAAGCGATGTGGAGAGTCGACCCGTTCGGCGATTTCACATTCTCTGACTCCACGGACCCGCATCAGCATATTCTTTTTGCCAAACCACCAGCTGAGGATTTGGCAGAACGGATCGTCGCGAAATTTAGGGGAGTGGGCAAATTGCCGATTTTGCGCATCGAAACCTTCATCAACGATGAGACGGCATACCTGCGCAAGCATATGGGGGAGGCCCTGAAGCAGCTTGAAGCAAGCTCAGCTTTGGTCGTTGAACCATTGAAAACGGACGGCAAGAAGCGGCGCGCTGGAACTTTCCCGAATCAAGTGATCGTCTCGATAAAATGAGATTGACGTAATATTCTCCTTTTATTCGCCTGCCTCATATCCTATCAGACCTGCCATGATCACGGAAAAAGGTCCGCAGTCGCACCTTCGGCAAAGCCACTGAGTCGAAGTGCGTTCTTGCGTTCAAGAGTTCGCGGTGGATCAGTACTAATAGACGCGCTTGTGATCTTTCAACGTTGAGCCGATTCTAAGCCATCTCAGAAGAGATACACCAATGATGACCGTCAAGCAATTGATGAATTGGCCGTGACTAACGTTTGAAGAGGCCCAGGATCGCATCCAGCGCGGTGCAATTCAAAACGGCCGTTTTTCGTATCCCGGCGCGGCGCGCTTGCTCGATTCCGTACCGAATCGTGGCAAATTCCCACACACTGTGAGCATCGGTTGAAATTGCGATCTTCACGCCCGTCTGGCGGGCGAGCCGGGCATTTTCGGCCGACAGATCGAGGCGGTCTGGGCTCGAATTTATCTCGAAAAAGCAGCCGTTGCGCTTCGCGTGGAGAATGATCCGTTCAATGTCTATGTCGTAGCCGGGACGCTTCAACACAAGTCGACCCGTCGCATGCCCCAGAATATGGAAGTAACGGTTGTCCATCGCCCGAAGGATACGCTCGGTCTGCTGCGTTCGTCCTAAAGCAAACCGAGAATGAACCGAGCAGACCGTGTAGTCGAGTTCCCGTAATAAGTCATCCGGATAGTCGAGCGCACCGTCGGAGAGAATATCGACTTCGGCCGATTTCAGGACCCGAATACGATTCAGGCGGCTGTTCAATTTGTCGATGAAGCGAATCTGCTTCCAAAGGTCCTCGACGGAAACGCCATGTGCGATCTTTAGGCTCTGAGAATGGTCGGTGATTCCTAGATATTCATAGCCGTAATCCCGCGCGGCGGCCGCCATTTGCTCGATAGAGTGTGCCCCATCACTCGAGGTCGAGTGTGCGTGAAGATCACCACGGATGTCTTTTGCGGTCACGAGGACAGGCAAGGCATCTTGGGCCGCCAGGCTCACCTCATCATGACCCTCCCGAAGCTCCGGCGCGATAAAGGACAACCCGAATTCACGATAAAGATGCTTCTCTGTGGGAAACGGACCCTTCGACTGCAACGATTCGAGGTCTCCTGTCACGCTGGCGAGCTTGCGCAGATGCGCTTTACTCCCCGTCGATCGAATCAGAGAAAGCCCCCAATTCTCCTTTGTTGCGCGATCGATACGCAATCGAACGCCGGAAGACAGCGCATACGCAGCGGTGCTCTTGTTTGCGCTTAAAAGCGGGGTACGTCCGCCGTAGCACTCGAGCTTGGCGACGAGCGCCGCGAAGTCCTCTACGTCGACAATAAACGCTAATTCTTCGATGATTTCTACGCAGCGTCTGTAATCTCCCACCACCTCGGCAGCCCGCACGCTGCACCTGTTCAGCAGAAATTCCTCTACCGCGTTTCGAAGATCGTGAGCCTTATACAACAAAATGGCGTGCGTCTCCGTTAAACCTTGGCGGATATGTTGTGCCGTCCGAATCCCGACAGTTTTTTCCAGTTCGCCATTTTCGAGTTTTTCGCGCAGTGCATCGATCGAAGAGATGCCGAGCTTCTTATAAGCGCGAAGAACGCGTTTCGGATCGAGACGCGAGTAGTCACCCAAACTGGCGAGTTCGGGCCGCGCCTGCGATCGTAACTTTTCCAGTTTGCCCAGCGTACCGGTCCTGACGATTTCCTGGATCGCGCCGCTGATCGCCTCGCCGATACCCGCGTAAGTTGTCAAATCCGCCTCGTCGCGTACAAGCTCTTCGACGCTTTCCGAGAGCGTTCGGATTTTGGCTGCGGCTCTTTGGTATGCCTTGACTTTGTACGGATTCTCCCTTTGCGCCGAAAGCAATTGCGCGAGCCTTGCCAGGCGATCGGCAATCTCCGCGTTGCTCAAGCGATGCGCGTTATCCGGCATTGCGATCCCGCTGCTCACGCGCGCCGCTCAGTTTTCGGCAGGTAGCGTTTGCGGCGGGACCGGCGACCTGGCTCGCTCGCTACTTGCCCGCTGCAATACGTGCTTAATGGTAAATTGATCCGCCGATCGCAAGTTTTTCAATTCCTTCCACTCGATTGGCAGCGCAACCGGCGCGCCTGGCCTCGCCCGGACTCCGTAATCCGCGATCGCGGTAGCGGTATAGTCGTTGCGAAAATAATCGATGAAGATCTTACCCGTTCGATTCGCCTTGCTCATCGTGGCGATATAGGCGTTCGGTTCGGCGGCCACCATCTCGTTAGCCAAAGAGCCGGCAAAAGATTTTACGGCGGCCCATTTGTCCTTACCGGCAAGTGGAACGGTGACGTGCAACCCTTTACCTCCCGTACACTTGAGTGTCGAATGCAATCCCCTATGCTCTAAGCGTTGCTTTAAATCCTGGGCTGCCAACTTCAGCGCCTCAAACGGAACTTCGGGAGCCGGATCAAGATCGAAAATCATTCGATCGGGATAATCGATTGCATCCACAGGCGCTCCCCACGGGTGAAGTTCAATCCCTCCCATCTGGACGATTTCCAGCAGTCCTTTTTCATCCTCGATGTAAAGGTATTCATAGGTTTTGCCTTTGTTTTTGAACTCGAACGTTCTAATGTGGGCGCCCAAACCCCGGCCGGGGTTCCTCTGAAAAAAGCATTGTCTATCGATTCCGGACGGGCAGCGCAACAGGCTCAAAGGGCGCCGTTCAATTTGCGGCAGGATCCAAGAAGCTACGCCGGCATAGTATTCGGCCAGCTCGCCTTTGGTGATGTGTCCGGTGTCTGAAATCACGCGGCCGGGATGAGTAATGGAGATGCCGCCGAGCACCAGGCGTTCCGCTTCTTTCTTTCCTATCGCGGACTTGGTCGTGCTGGATGTTCGCATTGGCTGCTCCTTGTTGACTTGCGAGGCATCTTTGTCTTCTCGCAGGCCCTGGAAAGATGGATGCCGAATGCGGCCGTCTGCAGTCCACTCCGTGAACGCAACCTCGCAAAGCAGTACCGGCTCAACCCAATGGACCGCGCGCCATTCGCCAGCAGCGAGTCCGACCGTTTCGCCGCGGCCCAGAACCGGCGTCTTCACTCCGATCTTCGCGAGGCGCCCCGCTAGCTCACGAGCACTCTGCATGGAGAAGCCTGTGCCGACCTTACCGGCGTACTGCAGCACGCCATTCTTCTTATAGGCCAAGTACAGCGCCCCTAATGCTCGCTCGCCCTTTCGTGCATCACTGAAGCCAACGATGATGAATTCCTGGCGCCGAGAGCATTTGATCTTCAGCCAACTCCTTTGGCGTCCCGCTACGTATGGCGCATTGGCTTGCTTGGAAAGAATCCCTTCGAGGCCAGTTTCGCAGGCTTTGGCGAACATCTCCGCACCTTGACCGAGTACGTGACCGCTATAACGAAGCGGCGATTTGTTGCTCTTAAGGAGAGTCTGTAATCGCTCTTTGCGTTCTAGAAGAGGTTTTTGGGTGAAATCCGTGCCATCGATATGTAAAAGATCGAAGACATAAGCCCCAATACTGTCGCGGTTGCCTGCTTCGCCAAGCGCCGCCTGCAAAGACTGGAAGCTGCTTTTGCCATCCTCATCGAGCACTACGGCTTCCATGTCCAGGACTGCGTTCTGGACGGACAGTTTTTCGATAGCTGCAGACAATGAGGGGAAATGATTTGTCCAGTCCTTGCCGTTGCGGGTGAGGAGCCGTGATGCGCCGCCCGATACGTACCCCAGAAGCCGATAGCCATCGAATTTAATTTCATGCAGCCATTGAGCGCCCTCGGGTGGCGTGTCTACCAGCGTCGCAAGCTGCACCTCGAAATAGCGCTTCATCAACGCCTTCAAGCCATTCGCAGAAACTTCTTTTGTATCTTTGGGCCGCGGCATCCTCTTCCTTAATTAGTAGCCATTTCTCGCGCTGGACGCAGTGGCGCATGCGAAACAGATTCCAGGGACCTCGCAGACGCGCACCTCGCGGCGTGAACTGCAGTTGGCTACGGGATTTTCTTTTGCCTCTACTGTTAACCTCTTGTCGGCCGCACTTCGGCTTGCGCCCTTGCTGACTGCCCAGCTCGGTAAGATGCCGTCTAATTCGAGCCGGAAGTCACACTGAAGACGCCTTGCGTCACGTTTTTGGATGGGGCAGGAGAGTCTTCCTTTACTGGCCTGAACACGGCCCGCTGGGGGCTCGGCTACCTCTTGGAAATCCCGTTTGCGGCCATGCTCTTCGAGCGGCATCTAACCCCGCTATACCACAAGCCCGCGTCCAGGCTCTTCCGCCGTCGAGCCGCTAACTTCCGAGTCTTGGACAAGCTTCGCCCTAATCATGCAGTCACCACATTTTCGATTCGAGGTCGATGCGCCAACCGGATTACCGGCCTGAAGACTACCTATCGAGATACGCGATTATGGCGGAACTCTGCGACGTTCGCTGGCCCTCGTGCGGATCGCGACTTTTAAAATAAAAACTGTTGCCGTGGGCGCGATCAACCCAGACGGCAGGTTACGAGACTCGCGATTGCTGCACCTCGGCCAAGGTCGGGTTGAATCGCGAGTTCTAGCATAGACACGGCGTTCAAGTCGATCGAATAATCTTCAAATTCCGTTGTCGAGCCAGCAGGGCTAAAATTCCATTGTTGGCGCACAATTTCTTTCGGCGGCGCACCCGCTGCAGACGACCATCGAAGTGTGAACTCCTGCGTTCGCTCCGACTCCGTTTCATGGAACCTAAGTTGAATGCGATGCAGCGATATAGGTTCATCAAAGATAATCCGGATCTGCTGTTCACCTTTCTGGGAAGCTCGCCAGCCAGGCCCGCGGTTTGGACCGAACGCAGATTCAATGGGAAAGCTGGGATCTTCTGACGTCACTTCTACCGTGGCGATTTGATCAAGATCAAGCCAGCCTTGGTCCGATTCGCCACGTTGCGGGTCAGGGCCCGTCCCCACTATCCTCTTCCGCATAGCACTATTCTTACCCAGCACAACGCATCTAGGCAGACTTGCATCGAAGTTGCGACGCAAACAGGCATACTATGCAAATGAGCGTGCGCGTGCACATCGACATGGACGCGTTTTATGCGTCCGTGGAACAGCGCGATGACCGGCGGCTGCGCGGTAAGCCCGTCATTGTGGCCTGGCGCGGCAAGCGTTCTGTGGTTTGCGCCGCATCATATGAAGCCAGGCGGTTCGGGGTACGCTCAGCCATGCCCGCAACTCGTGCTGAACGCCTGTGCCCCGATGCCGTCTTCGTGGCGCCGGATTTTTCGCGATATCGGGCCGTCTCGCGCATGGCACACGAGATCTTTCGGCGGCACACAGATTTGATCGAGCCGCTATCGCTTGACGAAGCGTACCTCGACGTCACTGAGAACAAGACCGGGCTGCCGACCGTTACGCGTCTAGCGCGGGCCATTCGCGAGCAGATTCGTCAGGAGCTGCAGTTGACGGCTTCAGCCGGCGTAGCGCCAAACAAGTTCTTGGCGAAGATCGCATCTGATTGGCGTAAACCGGACGGTCTCTTTGTCATTCAGCCTGACGATGTGGATGTATTTTTGTCGCCGTTGCCGGTTTCACGCCTGCCTGGGGTCGGCAAAGTCACGGAAAAGAAACTGGAGCAGCTCGGTATTCAGACTGTGGGCCATCTGCGAGGTTTGGACGTAGCGACACTCGAAGCGCACTTCGGCCGATACGGGATGCGCCTCTTCGATCTCGCTCGCGGCATTGATCATAGTGAAGTTGTTCCTAATCGGCCCACGAAATCCATATCTGCCGAAGACACGTTTGAGAACGATGTCCTCTTGCGGAAACGAATCAATGATACGCCGCCTGGCGGAACAGGTTTGGGCGGCTTCCCGGAAGGAATCGCGGATTGCCCGCACGGTCGTTCTCAAGCTGAAGACCAGCGACTTCAGCATTCTCACCCGGAGCTGCACCCCGTGCTCGCCACCGGCTTCATGCGAGGCAGTCACCAACATTGCGCTATCACTTCGGGAGCGGGTAGGTCTCGATCGCAAGCAGCGTTTTCGTTTGATTGGTGTGGGCCTCAGCAATTTCCGTGACCCAGACGATTCACACGAACAATCAGCTCTTTTCGATGATTTGTACCCGTACCCGCGCAATAGGAAAAGGGTTAGCTCTCGTTGGGTACGGGTCTTTGACCGGTCGATCTGACACTGCAGACACATATCGACAATCAAGGTGCCATCAGGGTTCTCGTGGCCGCTCCAACCGTTCTGCTGGGCTTTCTCCCGCGGAACGGAAACGAGTGTCAGCTTCGAGTTTCGTGGCAAGGGCTGATGACAGGCGACACAGCTTTGTAGTTCCATGCTCATGGCTTCTATCATGAATAATCTCTGACG
>CAWIFY010000007.1:0-104085 GCA_963835255.1 Terriglobia bacterium
TGCTTGCGCTCAAGAATAGGATCGCTCCAGTAAACGCTCCGCCTGTGTTAATCTTTAAGCGTCCGACGCTATCCACCAAGAGGGGACGTAGTTCAGCTGGTTAGAACGCCGGCCTGTCACGTCGGAGGTCGCGGGTTCGAGCCCCGTCGTCCCCGCCAATCGTCTGGTCCACTGTCAGGCTAACCTCGATAGACCTTTCTCTTCTCTCCGTCAGTGATACTTAAGAAATGACACCCGGACAGCCGCCCCCGAAGGTTCAGCTCACTACTACGCCCGAATACCGCGAGCACTATGCCAATAGCGTCCAAATGCGCGTGAGCCTTTGGGACTTCTTTCTCATGTTCGGCACCATCAACCAGAGCGCGCCCGATGCTGTGACCATTTCCAACTTCCAAGGTGTCTATCTGAGCCCGCCTCAGGCCAAGGCTCTTTCAAATCTGTTGCAGCAAAATCTAAAACAATACGAGGCCGCGTTCGGAGAGATCCGCCTCGAAACCCACGCGCAGGGCGAAGTTATTCAATAGGCGCGCATGCCAGTTCAGCGCCGGCCGCCCATGCCGAAGCTGCCGCCGTTCGCGCTGGCAGATTCACCCTCCGCGCTTCGCAATCGTCCTTACCACTTGCTCCTCTTTTTTGCTCTGTTCACTGCGCCTTTGATCGCACTACACTTGCACCTGCTCACTTTGCCGTTCTTCTGGGATGAGCACGGTCAATTTATCCCCACTGCGCTCGACCTCCTTCGCACCGGCGCTTGGGTATCGCACTCCACCATCCCGAACGTGCACCCGCCCGGAGTCGAAATGTACCTTGTCCTCTGGTACAAACTATTCGGCTTCTCGATTCCCATAACTCGCCTTGCCATGCTCCTGCTCGCTGGCGCAGGAATGCTGTTCACCTTTCTTCTCGCCATTGAACTCAGCTCTGGGACGGACGGCGCGCCCGCCTTCCTGCCACCGCTCTTTCTACTCGCGTCTCCGCTCTTTTATACGCAAAGCATGATGGCCCAACTCGACATGCCGGCCATGGTCCTCACGCTGCTTTCCCTTCTGCTCTTCTTAAAAAAGCGCTACGTCTTGGCGGCCATCGCTTGCTTTGCGTTGGTGCTGACCAAAGAGACAGGTGTAATCATCCCCTTGATCTTTGGCCTTGTGTTCCTCTTCCGCCGAGATTGGAAACGAGCGCTGCTCTTCATTCCCTCAGGAATCGCGTTGTTCCTCTGGTTGATTCTGTTGCGCTCCAAAACCGGATACTGGCTCGGCAATCCCGGCTTCGCTCACTACAACGTCGAGTATGCCTTGCATCCCGTGCGCATGCTGTTTTCGCTCGTGCGTCGGGTGTACTACCTCTTCTTTGCCGAATTTCGCTGGATCGGCACGCTCGTTTTATTGTGGACGGCGCGCCAGTGCTCAATATTCCGGGCGCGATCCTGGCAGCTCACGCTTTGCGTCAGCATGTCTACCCTCGTGCTCGTATCCATCCTGGGCGGCGCGGAGCTCGAGCGCTATCTCCTGCCTGTTCTCCCAATCTTTTACATCGCCGTCAGTATTGGGCTGAGCCGGTTGCGCAAGTGGACCGGCGTCGCTGCCGCAGCGGCTCTGATCGCCGGCTTAATTGCCAGCCTCTTCTGGAATCCCCCCTATCCCTTTCCCTTCGAAAACAATTACGCGATGGTCGATTTCATTCGGCTGCAGCAAGTCGCGGCGGCTTACACTGAGCTCACGCTCAGCCACCGCGCTATCGCGACCGCATGGCCTTTCTCCGCCGCTCTCAAAAGCCCGGACTACGGCTACGTTTCGCATAAGCTGAAAATCATTGAGATGCAGGATTTTCATCTATCTTCGCTGCAGGCGCTCCCGCCAAGCAGCTACGACGTTCTCATCACCCATACCCTCACCTGGACGCCGCGCAACGGCGTTATTGCCATACCGCTCGTTCGCCACTTTCTAAGCCGCTTCTACGATTGGCAGCCCGAGGTGACGCTTGCCGATTGCGAAATGATGGGACTTGAACCGCGAGCCAGTTGGACGCGCGGCGGCCAAGAAATTACTGTGTATGTTCGCAAGGATCTCGGATTCTAAGTCAGTTAAAGCCGCCTGGTGGAGCACTGTAGTTTTGTTTCTGGTGCACGGCCTCGTCGTCTCCACTTGGGTTTCGCGAATTCCCGCCGTACAGAGTACGTTGCGTCTCGCCAATGGCGTCCTCGGGCTCACTCTGCTGAGTTCCGCAATCGGCGCGGTCTCGAGTATTCCCGTCACCGGCTTCCTTATAACTCGCTACGGGAGCAAAAAAGTCTCCACATTCAGCAGCCTTTTCTTTTGCCTCTCCGTCATTCTCCCGGGGCTGGCCTTCAACAGCATCACGCTTTCCTTTGCGCTTTTAATTTTCGGCGTCGCCGCCGCTGCCATGGACGTCTCGATGAACGCGCAAGGTGTCGAAGTCGAGAAGGCGCTTGGCACTCCCACTATGTCCCGCTTTCATGGCATGTTCAGTTTAGGTGGGATGATCGGCGCAGGCCTGGGCGGTCTGGTCGCCGCGCACGGGATCGAAGTACTGCCCCATTTCACTGTTAGCTCAGCTCTGAATCTGCTAGCCGTCGGCTTTGTCTCTCCATTTCTATTGGACACTCACCAGCCCGCCTCCCAAACCGGTCATCGCCTGCCGTTGAGCAAAATTCCTCGAGTGCTTTTCGCCTTGAGCGCTATTGGCTTTTGCATTCTGCTCTCCGAAGGCGCTATGGGAGACTGGACCGCGGTCTATCTTAAACAGGTTCTCAGGGCAGGAGCAGGTACCGCAGCAGCCAGCTACGCTGTCTTCTCCGCCTCTATGGCGATCTTTCGATTTTTGGGCGACATCATCACTGCCCGTCTCGGCCCCTTATTGACCGTACGCGTGGGCAGCCTGGTCGCTGGGTGTGGTTTGCTATGGGCTCTCGCCGTGCACTCGCCAGCTTGGTCGCTCCCCGGCTTTGCCGCCACCGGCGCTGGTTTCTCGGTCATCATCCCACTCGTTTTCGGTTCCGGCGGACGAGTCGAATCCATCAGCCCCGGAGCCGGCATCGCGACCGTCACGGGTATCGGCTATATCGGCTTCATCGTCGGGCCGCCCGCTATAGGCTTCGCATCCCAACTCTTCACCTTGCGCTATGCCCTGGGCATCGTCGTCGCTTGCTGCTTGATTTCGGCCCTGCTCGCGAGGTCAATGCGCTCTCTCGAACCAAATCGCCCCAGCGAAACCGCAGCGGAGATTCACTTCTGAGTCATCCCGCTCAACTTCACCGCTCCGTTATATCCCGTCATCTCGAGATATCCAACACCATCGATCGGCTGATCGCGCATCGTGCCCTTGTACGTTACGGCTCCCTCCCAGTAGCTCAGCGAAGTGCTCTCTTTTCTGCAAAGTTCCTGGTCTTTCAGCGCCGTTTCCTGGGTCAGATCGAGCGCTAATGACGGCACACTGATCGTCCATGTAAGCGGATAGGTCGCCCCAGAATGGGGACTTCGCCAGGTCTCACCAGGGACCAAAGCGAAATCGGCGGCCGATAGAAAGCGCATCTTACCCTGGCTATCTATGTAAGCGCCAGAAGAATATGGATCTGCCTTGCCGGAACCGTCCCGCAACCGATACAGCATCAGTTCCTCATTGTCACTGAGCTGAATTGCGAACCAATCCCAGCCGGAAAGATCGCTCGAAGCAGGTTCGGTGAAGAACTCATGATCCATCCACGCAAGTCCGCTCATCCGAACAGTCGAATTCTTCTCTGCCAGTTCTCCCGCCGCCTGCAATCGTGTGAAAGAGATGTAGTGCGAAGCCTGTCCCTCCGCCGGTCCTTTCTGGCTTACGCCATCTTGTCCCTGAATGACAGGCGCTTTCAACGGATCGAAAATCAGATGAAGATTGAACCTCTCGCAAACCGCCGTCAGCTCTTGTTGCTCGCCCGGAAGTGCCGGCCAGCGAACTTGCCAGTTGCCGTTCCAGTACCGTCTGTCAGACAGTGCTGCTCCAGCCAGACCAGGACCTGCGCGATTTAATCGCTCCGTGTGATAAAAGGTCTGGCCATCGATGTCGCTCAGCGCGAGGTGCGCCAGATAGAGTTGGTCAGGGCGCCACGTTGCGTCCTCCGCTTCGGCCGCTTCCCTCGACAAGCGTGTGCCCTGTCTGAAAAACGTCAACTCGAACCCATATCGATGCCCATCCGCACCGCGCAAATTGCCAGTGTAGTACCACCATTCCGTCTGGTAATCCGGATGGCTGAAGTGATCGCGCGGAAAGTCGAAACGATACCTGGGCAGCGCTATCTTCCAAGCCTGCCCTAATACCGTCGCACAACTGAGCCACACGATTAGCAGACTACTCCTCATGAATCACCTCAATTGGATTCATACGCAACGCCATACTCGCCGGATATAAACCCGCGAGCACCGTTGCTGCATATACTCCCGTTAGCACCGCCAGCAGCAAGGCCACGGGCCAGTGGAATTGAATAGTCCAGCCGAACGATTGCTTATTAATGACAAAAATGAGAATCAGTGAAAGAAACGTGCCAAGCACTACTCCGATCAGATTGGAGACCAGCCCCAGCAATCCCGCTTCGCAAAGTATAATTTGACGCACCTGCGACCGGTTGGCGCCCAGAAAGCGTAGTAGCGCGAACTCGCGCCGGCGGTCAATGATCATCGCGAGTAACGCACCCGCAATCCCCATCACTGCCACCAGAATGGCCACTATTTCGAGTGCGTAGGTAATACGGAAAGTGCGGTCGAACGTCGCAATGGCAGCGCCGCGAAGGTTGCCATTCCAGAAAATTAGCACTCTTCGGCCCGCTATGATCCCATCGATCTCACTCCGCACTGAATCAACATCTGCTCCGTGTTTTACATAGACAGCTAGGTTAGACTCTGCTGGATCTGGCAAATACTTCAGCAGCGTCTTGCGATCGAGAACAATATAACCGCGTTCGGTCGAGTAATCGTAGTAAATGCCGAGCACTTTGAGAGTGCGGATCGCGCTCCCAAGCGGGATCCGTAGTATGCTGCCAACCTTCACCCCGTGCTTGTTAGCGAAAGGCTCGCTAACAACGGCATAATCTCCGGTCGGCAGATTCCGAAGAATGGAACGTTGGTCCTCGCCTGGCAGGAAGTGCGTGCTCGCGGTATTTTTCACCCTGCTGCTTTCGCCTCCCGCCAGTGTCGCCGGCAGTCCGTCATAGGTAATCGGATACGCTCGGAAGCGGTCTACGGAAGCAACCCCCGGAATCCTCTCAATGCTGTCCCCAATGTCGGGACTCATCGTAGGATGCTGATCGGCTGCGGCCGAACCCGCGGGACGCAGGTACAAATCCGCTTTTAATTGGTTGTCCATCCAAACCCCAAGCGTCTCGCGAAAGCTGCCCACCATGATTCCCACGCTCGCCGTCATCGCTACCGCCGTGGCGAGCGCGGCGGCCAGCACCGATGTTCGCCCCAACGAAGCCCGAAGTGAACGCGCCGCAAGCAGCGCCTCCACGCCTAGCAACCTCTCGATCATCTCGTGTGTCGACTGCACGAGCACCACGATCAATCCTGGAATGAAAGCCACCGTTCCGGCGATCAGCAGCAGCACGGCGGCATAAGCAAAGATCGGTTGCCTATGCACCGGAGGCAGTTGCGACAGTACAACGGCAGCCACAAACATCGCCGCTCCCAACAGCCCCTTATAGCGTGATTGCATACTTGCGACCTGCTCCTCGCGGCCGCGCGCCATTGCCTCTACCGGCATTACATGCGAGGCTTCCAGAGCCGGAGCCAGAGCCGCTGCCAGCGAAACGCATACTCCCAACGCAAGCCCGGTAAGCGCGGCGCCGACTGTCAATTCCACCGGCGCCGGTTGGCTACTTACATAAAGCGCCTCCACGGTGTTCCCGATGAGCCTTACTGCCCAAATCGCCATGAGGCGTCCAAGCGCCAGGCCGAGCACGCCGCCCGCGAGCGCGAAGAACCCAGCTTCGGCCACAAAACCGGAAAGGACTAGGCCCCGGGTCGCGCCCAGCGCGCGCACCACCCCGATTTCGTTCCGCCGCCTTACCACTGAAATTGAAATCGTGTTGTAGATCAGGAATGCACCCACCACCAACGCAATGTAGCTCAGCACGCGCAGATTCCAGCGAAATGCAGCCAGCATCTTACGGTTTTCATCCGTCCGCGAACCCTGCGGATCAACGCTAACGAAAGCGGGCACTTGCTTGCGCAGCAGTTCGCGCCAGTATTCGACCGTTTGCCCCGGCGGAATTCGCACATCGATGCTGTCGAGCTTCCCAACTTTGCCCGTTACGCGCTGCGCTAAGCCAATATCAGCTACAACCACGTTCGATTCCCCGGCTTGCTGATCCCGGCTTCGGAGCACTCCAGCAACCGCGTATTCCGTCGTCGAGTCATTGATCAGCAGCCGCACGTGATCACCGGCATGCAGCCCGAGCGCCCCGCCTACCCAGACTGGATTCGCCTCGGTAAATAGTGCCAGCGCGCCCGCTTCCCCGCTCCCGAACTTTCGCTCTGGAGCCCCGCCAATCAGATCGAGCCCAATAAAGGGCAGCGTTTCTCCCTTTCCTTCGATCAAAGCGAAATCCTCAATGCGCGGCGAAAACTCGAGGTCGAATGGCAGTTGCACCAGCTTTCCGAGCAGGTGTTCGTCGATTCCACCGGTACTGGTTAAAAGCAAATCGTCCTTCCCGGTAAGCGATTCCACCGAAGAATGAAAACTTCCCGCGGCAGCTTGCCCCGCCAGATCGATTGCAATCACCACGCCTACCCCGAGCGCGACCGCCAAAACAGTCAGTGCCGTGCGCACCGGCTCGCGCAACAACGGGCGCAAAAACAGCCGCAAGAAGAGTGCTACCAGAGATCTCATCGCAGCACTGCCGTTTCTGAAAGGCGCCCGTCCCGCAACCGCACCACTCGATCCGCCATCGCCGTGCTCTCGGCGCTGTGCGTCGCCATCATCACCGCGACTCCAAACTCGCGTGCCGTCCGGTTCAGCAGATGCAAGATAACTTCGCCCGTATTCGAATCGAGGTTCCCCGTTGGTTCGTCCGCCAGTAACAGCCTGGGATCGTTGACCAGCGCTCGCGCAATCGCAATTCGTTGCTGCTGCCCGCCTGAAAGCTGATGAATCAATCGACCCGCGTACTGCTCCATCTCGACCCACCTGAGGCGCTCCCGGGCTGTCTTACGTGCATTCGGCTTGCGCCCCAGCAGCAACGGCAACTCTACGTTTTCTATCGACGTTAGTGTATGGATCAGTTGAAACGATTGGAAAATGAAACCGACCTTCTCGCGCCGCAAGCGCGTCAGCTCCGCGTCGGAGAGGTCCTGCGTCACCTTCCCATCGAGCTCGATCTCGCCCGAGGTCGGAAGGTCCATCGCTCCGCATAAGTTCAGTAGAGTCGATTTTCCGCCGCCGCTTTTTCCCACCAGCGCGATGATATCTCCCGCATCGACGGTCAGCGAAACGTCTCGGAGTGCGCTCACTTCCTCGCTCTCCGTCCGGTAAATCTTCGTGACGTTGCGAACTTTGAGCAGGGCCATACAAATTCCAGGATCGTATAACGTTGCTCGGCGCGTTATTTTTTCCTAAATCTAGCTATTGGTTTAAACTCGGAGCGTGGCCAAAATTCTTGTAACCGGAGGAGCCGGCTATATCGGCTCGCACACACGTTATTCGCTCGAAAAGCGCGGCCATTCGGTCGTCGTCGTAGATAATCTTTCGCGCGGATACCGTGACGCTGTTCCTCCCGGAATGCTTAGGGTTGTCGACACGCGCGAAAAGGACAAGCTCGTCGCGCTGCTCAAGGGCGAGCATATTGAAGCCGTCATTCACTTCGCCGCTTACTTATCGGTCGGCGAATCGACCCAGCTCCCTGAACTTTATTTCGCCAATAATGTTGGCGGCTCGATCTCTCTCTTTGAAGCCATGCTCGAAAGCGGGATCAAGCACCTGGTCTTTTCGTCAACCGCGGCGGCGTATGGCATCCCAAAACGCGTGCCCATTCCCGAAGACGAACCAAAGGCCCCCATCAACCCATATGGCGAATCGAAGGTGATGGTCGAAACGGTTCTCGAGTGGTTGGACCGTTACCGTGGCCTGCGCAGCATTTGCCTGCGTTACTTCAACGCCTGCGGCGCGGAGCCTGCGGTCGGCTTAGGCGAGCGGCACGATCCCGAAACCCATTTGATCCCTCTGCTGCTGCGCGCTGTTCAGACTAGCCAGCCGGCTACTCTATTCGGCGATGATTACCCGACGCCAGACGGCACCTGCATCCGCGATTACATCCACGTGAGCGATCTCGCCGAGGCGCATATTGCCTCGATTGAAAGTCTGCTCGCAGGCGGCAAATCGGATGTCTTCAACGTCGGTACGGGATCCGGTCATTCCGTTAAAGAAGTATTGGCCGCTGTCGAGCGTGTCACCGGAAAGAAAGTGCCTTTTAAGATGGGTCCAAGGCGCGAAGGAGATCCGCCCAGCCTAGTTGCCGATTCCAGTAAGCTGCAGCGGGTTCTGCGATGGAAACCGGTCTGCACCGGCTTGGACCAAATCGTGTCTGACGCTTGGCACTTCGCGCAGCAGAACCAGTAATGGTGTGAGTGGACCCGGAAACTTACCTCTGTCGCGCTTCCGGCTCGAGCGCGTATTGCATAGCGCGTCCCCAGCTCGTAAAGCGGTACACACGTACCCCCGGCACCCACAAAATCCAGGTCGGTCCGATCTTGTAAATCTTTGGCTTCATCAAGGTCTCACCTGCTAAGTAGCGGAAGACCCCGATTGCTCTCAGAGAAAAGATAGGGCTACAGATTCATTTCAGGCAGCTAAGATTCCACGGTACCCATTCGCCTTAAACCCCGGAAAGACGCTGCGTATCTCCCGGTTGCCCATCTGCTTCACTACCAGCTCGACGAGTATGGTCCGAAAATCGGTCGTGACATTCAGGTCCCGACCCTCGTAGAGTTGCTCCCGCTCCAGCCCTGGCCATTCGCCGTAAACTTTGCCGCCACGCACATTGCCGCCCAGCACGAACATCGTGTTGGCGTGCCCGTGATCGGTACCTCGATTTCCATTTTCCTTAGCCGTCCTGCCGAATTCGGACATCGTCACGATCGTGATGTCCGCCATGCGGTCGCCCATGTCTTGCGAGAATGCAGCCAGCGCATTGCCGAAATCGTGGAGAAGGTTTGCGAGTTGCCCCACGTGCGGCTGTGCACCCACTTCATTCACGTGCGTATCCCACCCGCCCACATCTGTGAAAGCAACTTCCAGCCCTACATCGGCTTTGATGATCCGCGCAATCTGCTGTAGGCTCTGGCCCAGTCGCCCATTCGGATATTTAGTGCCGCTCGCCGGCGTGTACGGCGCCTTTTGCAGCGATTGCATGATCTTCACGGCATCGAACGTTTCTCGCGCTGTGCCGTTCAACACCTGGTCGGTTGACGTGCCATACATGCTTTCAAACGTGGTTGCAGCCTGCGTGTCCCTGATCTGAAAATCGTTGATATTTCCGATCGCCAGCGCCTCATTCCTCCCGCGCAAAGTCCTCGAAAGATCCGGACTCAAGCTCACCGCTCGTATCGGCGAAGGCTGCGCTTCCCGTGGCAGCGCGCGATTCAGCCAGCCGTCGGGTGTCGCCTTCAGCCCCGGCGTCCCCGATTCCATATAGTCCTGCGCATCAAAGTGAGAGCGAGTTGGGTCGGGAGAGCCGACCGCTTCCACAATCGCCAGTTGCCGCCTGTCCCACAGCGGCTTCAGCGCTCGCAGCGACGGATGCAGTCCGAAATGTCCATCGAGGTCAATGGCGCCGTCCCCGCTTGCATTTGGCCGCGGAATCGCAATCGTCGGGCGGAGCACGTAATAGGCCGGCTCGCCGTGCGGGACCACTACGTTCAAGCCGTCCACTGCGCCTCGCTGGAAAATCGCAATAAAAATTTTCTTCCGCTGCCCGGGCCCGTCCGCCGCGTACGCGGCCCGTGAGAGCCAGCTTGGCACCGACCCCGCGCCAAACATCGCCAGCGCGGAACTCTTCAGGAAAACTCGACGCGATGGCATTTCATTACTCCTAAATCAAATGGCTCAGCGGCGCTGAAATTCCGGCGACCCAAGCGCCAGTCCTGCCACCAGGCTCGGCAATTGTGACGGGCCCGGTCGCGCATTTTGGGCAAGCTGCTGTTGCATTTCTTCACTTGAAACCGTTTTTGCAATCGCCGCGCGCGTCTCCCCGCTTGGCTCCCGCTCCAGAATCGTTCGCGCCAGCTCCATCGGGTCTCGTTGCGCTTCGGTCTCCCATTCGGCCGTGTCCACCTTCACTCCTGGCACACGATTGTGCGCCAGCGCCAGCGCAAAGTTCATCCTTTCCAATAATGCCGCCGAGCTCACCCATTCCGAATTTGCGCTCGAATACCCGGTCGGTTCAACCTTTCGATATAGCGGTTCGCCAAGCCTCTGCAGTTCGTTCGCGAGCAGGAACGCCGAACTTACGTCCGCATTTGTGGCGCGCACCGCGCTCACCACCATCTCGAACGGAGTCTTTACTTTTGCCTGATACGCTCCCGCTGACCAGAACTCCGGCGAGATAAGCATCGTCTGTGTCAACTGGCGCAAATCGCCGCCCGTTTTCAAAAAGTTCTTCGCCATTCGATTCACCAGCGAACGCGGAGGATTGTCGGCCACAAAGCGCTGCGCAAGTTTCAAAGAAATGAAGTGCGCAGTAGACGGATGATGCACCAGGATGTCCAAAACCTCCAGCCCGTCGTTCATTCCTCCACCGGCCTTGATCACATGGCCAAGCACGATCTTCTGCCCTTTGTCGTGCACTTTGTCGTTGTATTCAAACCCGCCGCCCTTTCGCGGATTCGCAATCGTCCAACCAGTAAAGCAGCGCGCTACTTCGATCACGTCCTTTTGTGTGTAGCCGCCATCCACGCCCATCGTGTGCAGCTCCAGCAACTCGCGCCCGTAGTTTTCGTTCAGGCCACGCTCCGCTTTTCGCTTCGGCTGAAAACTTCGGGCGGTTGCTTGCGGAGCGACCGATTGCCAGTTGTCCAAATAGAACAGCATCGCCGGACTCTTTGCCGTCGCTTCCAGCAACTCGGAAAATTTGCCAAAGATATGGGGCCGGATGGCTTCGCGTTCGTAACTCGGCACCATATAGCGGTCGCCGCCCTTGTTCAAAAATACATTGAAGTGATTGAACCAGAAATCGTCGAGCAGCTCAGCCAGTTGATGATTGCTGTACACGGCCCTCAATAACTTGCCTTCGCTCAGATCGCTCGCGACAACATTTTGAGGATTCACCGTCAGCATCAGCTCGCGACGCAAATCGACCGGTGCTAGGCTAAACAGTTTCCGCCGCTCGCCGGCCCGCAGCGCCCAGGCAAAATCGAACTGCTTCTCCGGAGGCACGCTCGCCAGCACCGCGCGCTTTTCATCTGCTGTTCCGCTTTGCAAGGCCCGCATCTGCTCCGCCGTCAAAATACTGTCAAGCTTTACTTTCAGATCCAGGTCTGAGTCGTCGGTACTCGGATCCTTTGTCACCTCGGCTACCCCGCCGCTTGTATTTTTCTTCTGTAAGTACCGGTCCGCCAGCCGCATTATCAAAGCGCGCAGCTCCGGGTCGTCGGGTAGCGTGCCACGTCCGCGCACAAATGCAGCAATCGCCTGCGGCGGAGGATAATTTGTAAACGTCTCGTGAATGCTCATTCCCAACGATGCGAGATGCGCCAGCCGTTCCTCGAGCAGAGAGTTTTCGGGAACCCGCTCCGGGTGTAGCTGACCATCCAGCCACTCTTGTACTCCGGTTTTCCGCAGATTGGCCAGATCGCCCGACCGTGCGCCGAACGTCAATCGGTCGAGCGCGTGATTGAGCTGACCCGGCCCCGCCAGCGGCTGGCTGAACTTCGAGTACTCGGGCGGATTTGCCGTGACCTTAAGTTTCTTGAGCTTGAGACCGCCCGCCCCCGATGCCGGGGCCAGCAGCAGGAGCAGCCCTGCGCCAATCGCAGCCGTCCTCCGCTCCGTCCTCCGCTCCGTCCTCCGCTCCGTCCTCCGCTCCGTCCTTCGCTTCACATACCTACTAACGAATGCGGACACAATATGTTGACAGCCCGGTTCCATCGGTCTGCTGGTCTTATCGGCATCTCCGGGGAGAACGTTACTAGGGAAGTACTCTTACGACTTACGTTTCACCGTCGGCGCGGCAAAAGCCTGGCTCACAGGCATGATCTGCATCGTATTAATGTATTAACGTTGACGTGCGCCGGGCGGGCGGGTGACCACCTAATGAATAGCGTCAGCTATTTCTTTGCATCGGAGGGCGGCCTTCAGCCCGCATGGAGCTTTTAGCTCCATACTTGGGCTTAGCCGCCTCCAGGCTCTCTGCAATGCTACCCCATCCCTTCACCGCCAAGGGCCGGCAAGCTCGATACCGCTATCAGCTATCTATCCTGCAAATCGAACTCTCGCTAACTCAGGTGCTCGATCGCCCGGTCAGCGCGCGGATTTTCTCCGAAGAAGTAATTCGAGAGAATCTCGACATCCGCCGCCCCAAAACAGGTTCAACCAATCTTTGAGTACTGGGTTGCCAGAGGCACCCGTGGACCGTTTCGTACGCGCGTCATAACCGCTGGAGTCATTCCTTCACTTCACGTTGACTATAAAGGAACGCACATCAAGCAATACCAGAAAGAAGGGCGCGCTTTGCGTACCGAAACACCATTAACAACAACACCCACGACTTTTATGTCGACAAGAGCTTGCGTAACTTGCCCCGAGTGCGGCAAACCGCTTCGCCAATCCGCACGTGCAGGCCTTATGGAACGCATTGTTGTTTTTTCAACTAATCCCCTCCGGTTTCTCGAATCGAAACCTTCGTGAGAATCCGGCACCTCTACTCGGCCAACAATCGGCTGACCTGACACAAAGTAGGATGACTTACTCTTTCCGTCGCCTCCGTCTCCGCGGAATGATCGAACGTATCCCCGACAGCCATCGCTACCGGTTGACCAACCTTGGCTTGCGCACCGGGTGGGTTTTTCGTACGCACCTACTCTCGCATCCTCCGGCCAGGGCTGGGCAGAATATTACCCGCGCTCTCCGCTCCCAAGGGCCCACTACGCCGCTGCTTCGATAAAACTCGATCAAGAAGCGAAGTCTTGGGTTGGAGAAGCAAAACTGGCAGCTTGAAAACTTGACTGTTCAGAGCAAGTTATTTGCTTCAAGACCTCTTGTTAGAGGCTTACACGCACTCAGTTACATTGCTCACATCGGTGAGGCGCAATTTGATCGCCCTGGATTTTGTGATAGGTTTGGTGAAAATGAAGAGTGACTGGATCACGTGGCCGGCATTGCTCGCATGCTCCATTGCAACTTGGCTCCTGATCCCTGAGAGGAGAAAAGAGATGAGAGGGAGTGCTGGTTTGACTGCACTAACGTTGGGGTTACTTGGCGTCTGTCACGTTACTGGAGATCCCGTAAATTTCTCCTTCAAAACTATAGACGCCCCAGGAGCACGTTACACTACTGCGAACGGCATCAACAATCTAGGACAAATTGTGGGAGCCGCCGGTTTACACGGGTTCCTAAATACCAATCGCGTTTTCACATTTTTCAACGTGGACGGGATGGGTGTAGCAACCTCGGCTCAGGGCATCAATGATCGCGGCCAGATTGTCGCGCAGGAAGGCGATTCCAGCTTTCTGTTCAGCAGGGGCACTTTTGCGCCGATTCTAATTCCTGGCGCCCTTATGTTCGCGAACAGTATCAACAATGCAGGTCAGATTGTTGGATACTACAACCCTGGCGGTCCCTCCCAGGGGTTCCTGGATACAAACGGGGTATTCGCTACAGTCGATGTGCCAGGAGCCTTCGCGACATTCGCACAAGGCGTTTCCAATACCGGACAGATTGTCGGCTTCTTTCTTGAAAAGAGTGGCCTCTCCCACGGTTTCCTTTACGCAAATGAAACGTTTACTACGATTGACGTCCCCGGGGCGCTTTTAACTACTGCTTCCGCCATAAACCGTTCTGGCCAGATCGTAGGGGAATTTGTCGACAGCACAGGCGCGCAACACGGATTTCTCGACACCGCAGGTGTATTTACTATTATCGCGGTACCAGGCGCTCCATTCACAAACCCTTTTGACATCAATGATGCCGGCCAGATTGTTGGAGACTTCGGTGACACAACAGACAGCGGTCATGAGCATGGTTTCCTCGCTACACCTGTACCTGAACCCGCCTCGGTCCTGTTGTTCGTATCTGGTCTTCCTGGCGTTGGGGCCGCGATACAGCTCATCGCGGGGTCCCAGAAGGCCTAACGTAAGCGTCGGCCCGCCATGTGGAGATAAGAATACGTTTCCGGCTGATCGTAAGTTGCGGCTGTAAAATGAACCGCGATCAAACGGAAACAGGAAGCAGATCAAAGGTTTGAAAAGGAAGAGTCTAGAAGAATAGTTTAGCCGCTAATGCCGAGGGAATGGCTCGAGATCTTATTCGGAATGTGGCCGAGGCTCGGTTTCAAGATCGCAGAGTTGGGCGGCGGTTCAAGGTTGGTCCCGCAGCTGGCGCAAAAGATGGGACAATCCATCCTATTGGCGTGCCAGAACTGGACGAACACCAAGCGCCTATCGGTTTCTGTCCAACATGCGAGTGAATGAGGCGGCTACCCTGGCCGGGCACTCCAGCCACACGTGACAGGGTGGCTTCAGTCGCTGCTCCCGTCCTCATCCTGCATGATACGACGGAATTCATCTATTCGCAGGGAGCGAATGGAAGCTATCGGCATTCTGAAAACGTCCTTCACGGGACGGGCAAAGGATGGACGTCCGCGGCAGCATACACTATGTGGCATCCTGATGCATTCCAGCCTCGCTGTCACAGTGGAGGGCTTGCCGCTCGGGCTGACGGCCATCAGATTTGATCCGGGGTAAGTTCAAGGGAATTAACGCATTGAAACGGTCGGTAAATCCCACTCGGGTGCCGATCGAGCAGAAGCTCCTGGTCCGCACCTGTCCTGGACCGGCTGGCCGGTGAGGCCACGATATCGGCGGCAATACGAATCGGTGGGCGAACGCGAAGCCGCTGGTACTAGACCTTCATGACGGCTTCAGATACGGCACCCTTGGATTCGCGGACTTCGACCCTGTGTATCGCTTTCACTTTCGCCGATTCGGCAAAAAGAACAACTACCCGCTATTGATGCTGACCGTAATTCACGCGAAGGGGAACGAGCGACATGTACGGCCGCGAAAAGATTGACTAGGGGCTCACCACCAACTTGCAAGTCCGATCCCGCAAAGACGCTCTGCAAAAGTTATCGTGGGCATGCCATGCGGTTGAAGATCGAGACCTTTCATAAATTCTAAAGTCCGGTTGCGGAGCGGAAGCTTCGAAACTCCGCACTGCGGGCGGATTGTCAACCTGCTTTCGCTGTTCTGCCTCCTGAGTTGGCGCATCTTTCTTGATGACCATGATAAATTGACTCGCACCATCGGCACCATCAACAGCGGCTCTCACCAGCCTGGAAACAAGGCTGCTTGATCGACTCATCAGCGGGAGTACAAGAAGTCGGCGACGCAAACGCAACCGCTCCTTTTCTCTCACAAAAGGTCGCTCAACTTGGCGGCCTTTTCGCTCGCGCAAAGGATCCTCCTCCAGGCAACGGAATGGTGTGGCGCACTGTACTCGGTTAACTGACATAGCACTCGGCTCCGTATGGATACTCGACTTGGGTAATTGAAAGCTTAACCGGGCGCTTACGACTTACGTTTCACCGTCGGCGCGGCAAAAGCCTGGCTCACAGGCATGATCTGCATCGTATTAATGTTGACGTGCGCCGGCCGAGTAACCACCCAGTGGACGGCGTCGACGATGTCCTCCGGAGTGAGCGGCTGAGTGCCTTCGTACACAGCAGCGGCTTTCTTCTTATCTCCTTTAAAGCGCACTTCCGAAAACTCCGTGCCGCCAACTAGTCCGGGCTGTATATCCGTCACGCGAATAGGCGTCCCCAAGAGATCCGAGCGCAGATTCAGACTGAACTGATGGACGAAAGCCTTGGCCGCGCCATACACATTGCCGCCTGGATAGGGCCACTCGGCGGCCGTCGATCCGATGTTGATGATGTCGCCGCGACCTCGCTCGATCATGCCGGGTAGAAGCAGTCGCGTGCAGTACATCACGCCTTTCACGTTGCTGTCCACCATGGCGTCCCAATCGTCGAGATTTGCCTTCTGAGCCGGATCAAGCCCGACTGCGCCGCCGGCATTATTGATAAGAACATCGACTGCGGCGAGTTCAGCTGGCAGACTTGCGATCGCTCGTTCAGCCTCATTCCGCTTCCCCACATCGAAAACTAGCGGGTGAAACGCTTCCCCAAGCGTGCGCCGGAGTTTGTCGAGCCGGTCCTCCCGGCGGCCGGTGCCGATCACTTTAGCGCCATCCGTCACGAATTTTCTTGCCATAGTCTCGCCGAACCCAGAGCTTGCGCCAGTAATGAAAACGATCATCTAGTTAGCATAGAATCCAAGTCCCCGCCGCTATCGCTGCTATACTGCTTATTTACACGCTCAGCCAGCCTGAGCACAGGTGTGTTTTATGGCAAAGGTTTGTGAAATATGTGGCCGCGGGCCGCAATTCGGTCATCGTATTAGCCACGCCCACAACGTAAGCAAGCGTCGCTGGAATCTAAATCTGCAGAGCGTGCACGCTCTGGTAAACGGCGCGGGCAAGCGCGTGCGAGTCTGCACATCCTGCATCCGGAACGGCAAAGTGCAGAAGGCCCCACTCACCAAACCTGCCGCCTAAGGGCTACGGGGACAGGCGCTTGCCTGCCAAAGCTTCTATGTCGCCGACACTCCGCCAAGTCGTGAAACGCCTCGGCAAGTCCGGAATCGCCTTTCTCGTTGCCCTCTTCTCATTTTTTCTCTGCTATTTCTTGGGCCGTGGTGGCCTCGCGTTCCTCTTCGCCATCCTTCTTCTTCCGCTAACCTGCATTCTGCTGTTTCGCGGCGTCGCCTATTTGCGGGTTCACGGCCTATGGAGCGTGCGCAACCGCCTTTTATTTGTTTACGCATTGATCGGCATTTTACCCTTGCTGCTGGTTCTCGTTTTGATCGGCCTTGGAACCTGGGCGCTGACTACCGAACTCGCCATCTATCTCGCCGATTCCGCGCTCGATCGTCGGATCGACTACATTGAGCACCTGATCGCAGCCGTCCGTCACCTGCCGAGAGACGATCAGGTCGCTGACGCGCCTGAAGTCCTGAAGGATTTCCAGGACAGTCTGCCCGGACTGCGCCTCTATATCAACGACGCCACCGGCAACCACCGCTTTCCCGCCAACAGTCCGCCGCTAAATCTGCCGGCTGGCTGGCACAATCTCGACGGACTACTTGTCGTAGATGGTCATTTTTACGAATGGGCCCACTTCAAGGGCGACGGCGAAGAGATCGCAGCGCTCGCTCCTTTGTCAGATCAGGTGGTGGAAAATCTGGTGCCGAATCTAGGCGCGATTGCGCTGTTCGAGAATCCGCGAGATGGCCAAACGGGTGCAAACCCGGCCGAAGCTGGTTCCTTTCGCCTAACCGCCACCGATATGGGAAACGAGAAGAATCCAGATTTCAAATTAAGCTTTACCGAACCCTCGGGTCCCCGGCACAGAACACATCTTCCGCCGCCTACGTTTCGCTTCGATATCCCGGTCTGGTGGCCCGCCACTACCTCGCATTATCACCTCAACACGCCGAATAAAACCTATGGCGGAGTCCTCTGGGTGTACTCGCGGCCGTCTGCGGTGCTTGGCACATTTTTCTCCGGTACCGAGTTTCTACGCGGCGTCTTGTTCAACCTCGTTATCGGCGTCGCGATCCTATTCCTTTTAGTTGAACTGTTCGCTACCATGCTCGGGGCGAGATTAGCCAGGCGGCTCACTGCAGCAGTCAATTCGCTGTACGAGGGTACGCGTCGGGTCACCAGCGGCGACTTCAGTCACCGCATCCCCGTTCGCGCGAACGACCAGTTGGGCGAATTGGCCGCTTCCTTCAACCAGATGACCGGCAATCTCGAACGTCTGCTCGTCGTCGAAAAAGAAAAAGAGCGCCTGCAAACCGAAATCGAGATCGCTCGCGAAGTGCAAGGGCAACTCTACCCGAAAAAGGCGCCCCCTCTATGCGGTCTGAAACTGAGCGTGCAATGCGACCCGGCGCGTATGGTCTCAGGTGACTATTACGATTATCAGGAACTCGGCGGCAGACGGCTCGCCTTTGCCATCGGCGACGTAGCGGGCAAGGGCATCTCGGCTGCTCTGCTAATGGCGACCTTGCAGGCCGCATTACGTGCTCAGATGACGCAGTATCAGCCCGCCCGGGAAAGCGACTGCAGCAATATTCCAGAGATAGATGTGGCAAAGCTGGTCTCGACGCTCAACAAGCAGCTTTTCGCGAATACTTCTCCGGAAAAGTACGCCACTTTCTTTTTCGCACTCTTCGACGAGCTTTCCCGGACCTTGACTTACACCAATGCCGGGCACCTTTCGCCCCTGCTCTTTCGTAATGGCTCGGTTACGCCGCTCGATTCGAACGGCATGGTGGTGGGCGCATTTGCCTTTTCGAAGTATGACGAGAGCTGCGTCACCATGAGTCCCGGCGACCTGCTCGTGTGTTACACCGACGGCATCACGGAGCCTGAGAATGCTTATGGCGAGGAGTTTGGCGAAGACAGGCTGATCGACCTGGTCAAGCGGCATGCGCATCGTGACGATAATGAGATCATCCACATCGTGCTTGATGCGGTCCGCAGTTGGACAGGCAAACCCGAGCTTCACGACGACATGACGCTGCTGTTCGCTCGCGAGGTAGAGTCCGTTTGAAGATCCTGACCGCTGCCGAAATGCGCGAGGTCGACCGGCTCACCATCGAGCGCGGCATCCCCGGGCTGATCCTGATGGAGAACGCCGGCAGCCGGCTGGTCGATTTTCTGGCGAAGACCTTCGCTCCGCTCGCCGAACAGCGGGTGCTGGTGGTCTGTGGCAAAGGCAACAATGGCGGCGACGGCTTCGTAGTTGCCCGGCAGCTCTTTACGCGCAAGCTTTGCCGTGAGCTCACCGTGATCGAACTGTTCGACTCTGCGGCGCTCAGCGGCGACGCAGCTGCCAACCGGCGGATGCTCGACGTATGCGGCTGTCCGGTACACCGAAAATTACCAAACGAACTCGCTCCTCCAACGGCCGTGGTAGATGCCATCCTCGGGACGGGTCTTTCCGGGCCGGCACAAGAAGGCCCTGCGCTTGACGGCATTCGCTGGGTAAATCAAAGCTTTGCCCTGACCAGAAAGGTGGCGGTCGATATTCCTTCTGGGCTGCCTTCCGACGAAACGAACCCAAGGGGCGAGTTTGTCAGGGTCCAGTATACGGTCACGTTTACGGCTGCGAAACGAAGCCAATGCCTTTCCCCGATCTACCAAAACGTAGGCGAGTTAACCGTTGTTCCGATCGGGAGTCCGGCCGAATTTTGCGAAACGAACCCATCGTTCAAGCTGAACCTGACAACTCCGGACGATATTCGCCATTTATTCGCCCAGCGTCCTCCAGACAGCAACAAAGGCATGTACGGGCATGTGCTGGTGATCGGGGGTTCGTTTGGCAAGAGTGGAGCTCCCGCTATGGCGGGTTTGGGTTCGTATCGCAGCGGAGCCGGCTTGGTCACGATCGCCCTGCCGAAGAGCGCATTATCGACTGTAGCGGCGGTTCGGCCCGAGCTGATGACCGAGCCGCTGGAGGAGACCGAGTCCGGGCGGGTTCGTTTCGCAGAAACGCCCAAGCTGCTGGAATTGGCGAAGAAGATGACGGTGCTGGCCATCGGCCCGGGCCTGGGCACCGAAGACGAAACAGTTCGTTTGGTAAAAGCCATATACGAGCAAGCCGATATTCCCGCCGTGGTCGACGCGGACGCCTTAAACGCACTGGCGGGCGAGTTGCCCCACACGGACAAGACGCGCATCCTGACGCCGCACCCGGGCGAAATGAGCCGCCTCACGGGCAAATCAGTGAAAGAAGTTCAGGCGGATCGGCTCGGGTCGGCGAAGAACCTAGCGGCAGACTGCGGAGCTACCGTGGTGCTCAAGGGCGATCGCACCGTGATCGCGTTTCCGGATGGTGAAACCTGGGTCAACCCAACGGGCTCGCCGTCGATGGCGACCGGCGGCACCGGCGACGTTTTGACGGGGATGATTGCTGGGTTGGTGGCGCAGCATCCGAAAGACTGGAAGCGAGCTGTCATTGCGGCGGTGTGGCTGCACGGCAGGTCGGGCGAGCTGGGCGGCAAACACTGGGGCGAAGAAGCGATGCTCGCGACGGACCTGCTGGACTTCCTGCCCGAGGCGATGAATGAAGTCCGTCCAGCAGTTTGAAACGCACTCGGGCGAGGAGACGATCGCGCTAGGCCGAGAATTGGCCCAATTGCTTCCAAGCAGCGGGGTGGTTCTGCTGATCGGCGATTTGGGCGCAGGCAAAACCACTCTTGCCAAGGGAATCGTGGAGGGCCGCGGCGCCGCAACCGCGGACGATGTGTCCAGCCCGACGTTCACACTGATCCATGAATACGGAAGTCCAGTTAGCGTCTACCACGTGGATTTGTACCGGTTAGACACGGTGGAGGAAGCGCGGCGGCTTGGCTTAGAGGATTTGCTGGAGCAGCCTACGCTCGTACTAATCGAATGGGGCGACCGGTTCCCGCAACTCATAGGCGGTGCGCCAACAACCATTCGCATGACTCACGACGGCCAAGATAGCCGGCTGATCGAAGTCTCGATTTAAGTAACGCTAGTTGACCTCGATTGGTCTTCATACCGTATGGATACCGCGAAAGCTGAGATGACCGAATTCCACAGCTTGAAGGATTTAAAGCCACTATTAAGCTCACCTGGGCCGTGCGTGAGCGTCTACCTGACACTTGCTGCCAGCGCGCCAAACCAGAACGGGAAGGCGAACGCACTCGGGTGGCGGGAGACAATTCGAGCCGTTGAGCCGAAACTGCAGGAGCTGGGCGCGCAAGGGCGGGAGCTGCTGGAAACGCTGAGAGATTGGGAAACGATTTCACAAAGCCAGGAAGCGCAAGCAAAAGCAGTAGCAGTATTCCGGTCTCCCGGCATTTTCAATGTGAAGTGGTTACAGGATCAGGTGCAGACACGTGCGGTGACGGGTCCGCATTTCTACATTCGCCCGCTGCTACCGGAGCTAGAAAAGGCAAAGCAATTCTACATTCTCGCGCTGAGTCAAAACGATGTTCGTCTGTTGCGCTGCAATTGGCAGCGTGCAGAGGAGGTTGCGATTCCCGCAGGAACGGCCACCAGCTTCAACGTGTACATGGATACGGCGAAACCGGATCACGTAGACACACAGGAAACAAGTGCAGGACCTTCGTCCGGTCACACGAAGGGCATCGTCGGATCGACTTCAACAATAAGAGAAACCAAGCCGCAGTTTTTGGGGCACTTCTTCCGGCAAATCGATCGCGGCGTGAATGAATTGTTGCGCGGAAGCTCGGGTCTGCTGGTGCTGGCTGGCGTGGAGTATGAACTGGCGCAGTATCACACGCTCAATACGTATCCGCATCTGGTCGACGAAGATGTGAAAGGAGCTCCGAATAGTCTAAAAGCGGGCGAGATGCACGCGCGGGCCCTCGAAGCGCTCGGCCGAAGTTACGAAAAGAGAGCCGATGCAGTCTTAGCCGAGTACAACCACAAAGTGGGCGGTGGCGCTTCCAACCGGCTTAAAGATGTGGTGACGGCCGCGCACGATGGGCGAGTTTTAACACTGCTGGTTTCAGACTCGCTCGAGACCACGGGCACGTTCGACGAACGCACGCACGCGGTGAAGGGGCATGCGACGGGAATTTCGGAAGACGAAGATCTGATCAACGATGCAGCGGTGCAAACCATTCTGCATGCGGGGCAGGTACTCAGTTTATCGAATAAGAAGATGCCGAACGGAGCGCCGCTGGCTGCGGTATTTCGATACTAAGCGCGACGCCTGGCAACCGCGAAACCGATCAAACCAAGCATTCCAACAAGGGCCAAAGCGAGGGAAGCTGGCTCAGGCGTCGGAACAAGTACGCCGTATACCGCGTCCGCTACCAGGGCATGGCCAGCCGTGGTGGGATGAAGACCGTCCCAAGATAGATAGCCTTTGTCGGTTGGGATCGAAAGACCCTGCGCCGCATCCGTCACGTTAGTGAGGCCGTAAGCGGCGGGGTTGCCAAGGACGCTGGAGAATAAGCTCTCGATATTCACGCCGGTCACGCCGATTCCCTTCCCTTGCAAAGCAGCCAAATCAGTGGCCCACTGATCATCGAACAAAACAGAGGCCGCATTTAGCGCAGATTGGTCTGGCTTGCCACGGGGCGTGTCGCCGAGTAGTGGAAGGTTCAGCCAAATAAAATTCTTCGCGCCCTCCGAAGCAAGAGTCGAGATGTAGCCTTCCAGGTTGTTAGCGGCAGTGACGGGACTGTTGCCGTCCAAGATGTCGTTCGCGCCGCCCCAGAAAGCATATAAGCCGGATGAGGGCGCTCCGGTAGCATGACCGACGGTAAACAGGGCCACCTGACCGCCGACATCCTGGGGGCTTGAAGAGCCGGTTTGCGCGCCAGCAAAGGCGTAGTTAGTGCCGCCCGCGAGAAAGGGCTGCGGATCGGTGAGGCCGAGTTTGCCGGCGAGCTGATCGACCCAGAGACCTGCAGGGCCGGCAGCTACCGGCGTGGTGTTGGGACCGTCAGAAAAATACCGAGTGGTCAAGGTAGTGCCGGGAAAAGTATAGGTTCCGTAGTTGGAGGGGAACGGTTGTCCTAAGGCCTTTAAGGTGAGATAGGCATTGCCGTTGTCTGACAGGCTGTCTCCGAAAACATAGAACTGGGAAAAAGAAGAGGCGAGAGCCGCGCAAAGCGGCGACAGCAGGATGAGACCCGTTACTGCAAATAACTTTCCACGCATGAATTGAAAGTAGCACGGGAGGTTGGTGGCCCTGTGCCAAGTCCGCGTGTCTTCTGGGAGTTCCCGGAAAGGTCAACAGTGCTACTGCTCAGAAAAGTTCAAGTGCACGTCGGAGCGACGTTGCACCTAGGTCGAGCGCAGTGGGATCAGATTAAAGCGCCTTAGAGGCGAACTGATCGGGAACCCGGCTCGGAAATCTCATGTTCGACGATCTCAAATGGACCATTCGGGCGGGACACTTGAACCCGGCGCATGTTTGCCATTATTCTCCGGGACGGGGCGACGATGTATGATACACATTTGCGCAGAACACAGTTATACCTGGACGAGCATCTCTGGAATGCCCTTCACGCTCGCGCACGGAATCGAAAGACCATGATCTCGGGTCTCGTGCGGGAAGCTGTTCGTGAGCGTTACCTCGCCAGGCAGGATCAGCAGATGAAGGCAATGCAGGAATTCGTTGGGATTCGCAAGGAACGCTCCGGAGCGCCCGATGCGGTGAAGTATGTTCGAAGTCTCCGTCGAGGTAATCGTTTGGACCGGCTTCCCATACGATGACCGTCCTCTCGTCGATTCCGACATCCTCATCGAAGTCTCTCGTGGAAGAGATGCGGACCTTGTCTCCGAGTGGATAGATTTGAGCAACTCCGATGCTGCTGTTCTGTATTCGCCCGTCAGTGTAGCTGAACTCTGGGCCGACGCCCGGCCGAATGAATACGACGCTCTGAACAATCTTTTCCAGGCGCTGACGTGTACTCCGATCGACGAAGAAGCGGGCCGTTACGCAGGCGTCTGTTTGCGGAAGTACAGACGGAACCATGGAGTGGAAACCGCGGATGCATTGATCGCCGCCAGTGCCGTGGCGCATAATGCACAGCTGTGGACGCGAAACCGTAAGCACTACCCCATGAAGGAAATCTCCTTCTTTGATTGAGCGGTGAAGCGATCGCCGCAAGTGGTCAGTTGTTGGCGATCAACTTAGATGCCACGCGCATATTAGGAGGGCAAAATGGAGCTGAAGCTCCCAAGCCCGCTTAAGTCTGCCGCCTTACATGCTGTAGAAGAACTGTTCGTATACGATCTTGCCTTCGGCGACCTTATAGACGGCTATCTCTTCCATGGTAAAGCGCCTGGATTCAGGCTTGAAAGTGATGTCCATTTTGAAGGTGACGGCGAAGTGCGCACCCGCAATGAGCGGACCCTCAACCTTGACCGAGTGAACCTCGTGGTTAGCGACCCACCATTCACCCTTTGCCTTGACGGCTGCGAGGCCTTTCGATTCGCGCGATTGTCCGGGAGGTGCGCTGGCCTCCATGCTGACGATATCGGGAGAGTAGAGTGAATCGGTGGCTTCGTCGAACTTGCCTTGCGAGCAAAGCTCAACGATCTTGTTTGCAACTTCCTGAATTGTCATGATGATCGATCTCCTGTGCAGATTTTCTCTATGAAGCTACCATAGCCGGGCGCAGGGCGAACAAAGCGGATCGAGTTTTCGTAATGTTGAACGGATGCAGCAAATTTATGACTGGGCATGGGTCCAGGCGCAGGTCGCGCAGACGATCGAGGTTTGGACCGACAGTGCCGCGCGATCACATGAAGGTGGCCGGCGGTACAGCCGCAGCGAACAGCAGCAACGAGAACGCGCGTATGACGAAGGGCTCAAGGCTGTTGAGCAGGCGGTAAAGCGAGCCCCAAGAACCAAAGCGCAGCGAATCGAAACGCAGGATCTCATAGTGATTTTGTTTGCAAGGTTCTCAGCGGCAGCGCTAGATCTGGAGAAGGAAGCAATCGATCTTCTGACGAACGACTTTCTACCGGTTGGTACGACACTAGCGCAGTGGGCGAGACGGTTCGACCCGGGCTTGAGCATGGACGATATCATTCAGGCGTGCCGAAATGCATGGACGGCTTGTGGCCTGCAACCGCTACTGGGAGACCCGATAGCGCTCACGCCGCCGATTCTGGGCTACAGTCTCTTGTATCCGTATAGCGACAACTTTCTGGATCAGGAGAAAGTATCGACGGAGGCGAAGCTCCGATTCAGTGAGCGTTTCCGCTGCCGTCTACGGGGCGAGAGGCCGCCGGCAACAGATAATCGCGAGGGCGCTATATGGCGCTTGATTGACTTGATCGAAAGGCAATATCCGCGGGCCCGTTACCCGCAGGTCTTTGACTGCCTGTTGACGATTCACCGGGCGCAAGAGCAAAGCATCAAGCAAGTAGGAAACCGGAAGCGCGATGCTGAAGCCGAAGCTGAAATTTTGGGCGTGAGCTGCGCGAAGGGGGGCAGTTCGGTAGTAGCTGACGCCTGCCTGTCTCACGGATCGCTTACCGGGGAAGAGAGCCGATTCGCGTTCGAGTGGGGCGTGCTGCTGCAATTGGGCGACGATTTGCAGGACGTGCGTGAGGATCTGCAACGTGGGTCGGTGACGTTGTTTTCGAGAACCGTAGCAGCAGGCAAGCCGCTGGACGGGCTTACGATGCAGCTTCTGAACTTTGCGGAAAAAGTGGGAAGACGCATGGAGGAGTTGCCGAATGGTAGCGCGAGTCTAAAGGAACTGCTAAAGATGAGCTGGCGATCCCTGATCATAAGGGCGGTGGCAGACTCGCACGAATTCTTTTCGGCTACGTTCTTAAGGGAAGCGGAGCGCTGTTCTCCATTCCGTTTTGAATTTCTCCGTGCACGGCAGGACAGATTAGCGAGCAGGCAAGGCCTCTATGCGACGCTCTTCGATGCCTTTCTGGAGTTGCGCGAGGAAGGTGACCAGTTACCCCGCATGAGCCCTGGTGGAACGGGCCGCGGTCGGCGCGACTTCTGCTTCGAACCCGACTGCTTCGAGCAACCGGCTAAAGCGGCGATCAGCACGAAGGGGGTCGAAGCGCGGCTCGGTTTTGAGCCAGATCAGCCAGACGTCACGGGCTTCAAAGGCCTTCTCTAAGGCTTCCAATGCAAGATCTTTCGCATCGAATGCTGTATAAACGATGCTCCGCCAGTAAGGCGACACGTAGCGGCGCTGAGCCAAGCCGTCGAGTTTCGAGAGTGTGTCTCCCGCTTCATCCGACCTCCCTTGGCCTGCGTAAGCGTGACCAAGAGCCGCGATCACTGCAAGATCATCTCCTGAGCAGGTGTGAGCGTTTTCGAGTTCGGTAATTCCTTCTTCGTACATCTCGATTTGTTCGTACGCTAATCCGAGTACAAGTTGGGCTGGGGCGAAATCCGCTTCCAGAACGAGCGTTTGCCAGGCTTGCTGTATGCACTCGTGGAAATTTCGAGCCATGTAGTGAACCCTCGCCGCTTCGACGTTGAGCGTGAGCGAAAGCGGGTCTGATTCCTGTGCGTTTCTAATCTCTTTGAGCGCCTCGGCGGGCCGTCCCATTGCTGAAAGCAAAGCGGCGTAAGCACGGAGCGCATCCGCTGAAGCGGGATTTAGTTGTAGCGCTCGACGATACTCGCTCTCGGCAGCCGGATAATCCCGATCAAAAATCCCCTTTATAGTCGCTAACGACGCGTGCGCCTCAGCTAGATCGCTGTCGATCTGGAGGGCCATCATAGTCAGCTCCTCAGCCCGGCTGCGAGCGGTAGCAGAAGGGAGCATTCCCAAAAAGGCGAAGAGGCTGTAGGTGTCAGCGAGCCCGGCGTAAGCAAGCGCGTAGCTTGGGTCGTGCGCAATGGCCAATTCAAAATGAGCAATGCTCTTGCCCAGATCTGCTTCATTCAGCTTGTCCTGAAGATATTTAGCTGTTCGATAGTCGTGATAGGCTTCGTCGTTAGATGTGTAACGTCTTTTCGCCGGGCTTACTCCGCTCAGCGCTGAGGGCAGACTAACTCCGGGCACCTCTTCCACGCTCGCAAGGAAACGATAGCCCAAACCGGGCCGCGTCTCGATGAAACGGCAAGCGGTAGGGGAATCGCCGAGAGCTTGTCGAAGAACGTTGATGGCGGTATTTAATCCGCGACCGAAGTTTACATGCAGGCCGGGCCACAGATGTTGTGCGAGCTGCGCCCGAGTAACAAGCGCGCCTGGCCTCCGAAGCAGCAGCTCGAGAATCTGAAAAGGCTTCTTTTGCAGGTGTACCCTGACTCCTCGATTGCGCAACTCTTGCTGATCGAGGTCGACTTCGAAATCTCCAAACCGAAGTGTCCGGCCAGCGAATTTGTCCTTGGGGTTGTCCTTGACGATGCTCATTAGAGAATCAGTTGGCTCAGCTAATTCCTGACAATTTCCTGATCTTCTTATGAGGGCCTGCTGATACCGCACCCTCGTCTAAGTTTGTGTACGGCTTCCGAAGCAAAGAAGTTCCCGTAACAGAGCCTTAGGAGATAAATTGTGAAAAGAAAATCAAATCGTATTTTTGTTTTTACCGCGCTGGCTATTGGCATCGGGCTCACCGCGATGCAAGCGAATGCGGAACAAGGAACCTTTAACCTTCCCTTTCAAGCACACTGGGGGCAAGCGGTTTTGCAACCGGGTGAGTACAGTCTCCAAATTCCGCTACCGATGGGCACGACACTGATCTATCTACACAGCGGCGACGCGACCGAGATAGCTATGCCAATGAGCACCGAGTTTGTCAACAACCCGGACCGCAGCTACCTTCATTTATCCAAAGTGAACGGCGAATACTATGTGGACGAATTTCAATCGGCCAGCGGTAAGAAATTCCTTTTCCATAAGCCGAGAATGAATCGCAGCGCCGGTTCTGGGGCGGACGAGGAAGGGGCTGCACTGGTGAGTGTCGCTGGGAACTAATGCTTCGGTAATGAGGGTTCTACGAAGTACGCGAGTGGCAGCGGACCAGTAATAGCGACCGGTCGTCTGAGGCGGAGCCATGGCGATCGGTAGCATCCAGAACAGCTTGCAGGGTCGCACTGAGCGGACTATCGGCGTGCTCAGATATGACGGCCTTTAGACCAGCCAAGCCAAACTCCTCATCGCGGGCATTGGTGACTTCGAGCAGACCATCAGTGAACAGCAAAAACAGATCATTGGGAGCGCAACGGATCGATCCTCTGAGGGGCTTCGGTGAGCGAGGCGTAAAGAAAGCAGGTGTAGCCAGACGCGATCGCAAAAATAGTGGCGATTCCGTCAATGGGTAGACGACCTTGCAACCGGCTAAGGCCGGAAGAGTTCATAAGTGTTGCTTGCGGCAGGTTAGGAAGCAACTTACCGATCAGGGCTGTCAGTAAGAACTGCACGGCGAAGAGCGGAGAGAACGCTTCCAGAACGCCCAGCAGAAAACCGGCAATCGATTTCCGTGGGAACGTTTTCCAGAAGATGTGGCTGAGTTCATAAGAGGGTTGCGCTTAGCAGCGTAGCGTTCTCTAACCTGTGAAGAGAGCGGCAGGGCGGATACAGTATGCTACATAGGATGCTCACGCGACTGGTGTTCCTCAATGTAGTGCTGGCTGGTTTGGCTTTCGGACAGGTCACAAGGTCACAGTATGACAACGCGCGCACTGGCGCCAATGTGAAGGAAACGGCGCTCACGCCCAAAAATGTAAACACGAATGATTTTGGAAAGCTCTTCACGCTGGACGTAGACGGAGATGTGTACGCTCAGCCCCTCTTTTTACCACAGGTATTGATTCCCGGCAAAGGCAAACACGACGTCCTCTTCGTGGCTACAGAGCATGACAGCGTATACGCATTCGATGCCGGAGGGAAGCCGGCAACACCGCTGTGGAAGGTGAGCTTCGCGAACAGCTCACGCCGTATCTCTCCGGTTCCGGCTGAAAGCGTCGAGTGCCCGTTCATTAGCCCGGAAGTTGGAGTCACCTCAACGCCGGTAATCGACCCGCAGAGCGGAACGATGTATGTGCTGGCGCGGACGGCGGAAACGGACGCGGGCGGAACACAACGATTCTGGCAGCGGCTACATGCTTTGAACGTGCTCACGGGAGAAGAGAGGTTCGGCGGTCCCGTGGTGATCCGGGCTTCGGTGAAGAACGCGAGCGGCGGTGCGTTCGGCTTGTTCTCGGGGACCGTCGAGTTCGGAGCACTGCGTGAAAATCCGCGCGCAGCGTTGACCTTGGCAAACGGCAGAGTGTATCTGAGCTGGGCGTCGTCGTGCGATGTAGGGCCGTATCACGGCTGGGTCATGGCATACGCAGCACATTCGCTGAGGCAGGTGGGCGCTCTGAACACTTCACCGAATGCGGCGGAGAGTGGCATTTGGCAAAGCGACACGGGTCCGGCGGTGGACAATTCCGGGAACCTCCTGGTCTCGACCGGCAATGGCAAGTTCGATGCCAGCTCGGGAGGGCGCGATTATGGCGGCAGCCTGTTGAAGATCGCGAGCGGTCAGAACGGACTTAGCGTCACGGATTACTTCACGCCCTCCGAACAAGCTGAGTTGAATGCCACGGATGGTGATCTCGGTTCCGGAGGGCCGCTGCTCATCCCGGAGCAACCCGGCTCACACGCTCATCTCGTCGTGGTAGGGGGTAAAGGAGCAGTGATTTACGTCGTGAATAGCGACCGCATGGGAAAGTTTACGCCCGGCCATAACAGCCATGCTGTGCAGACGATCAAAGTGGGGGGCGGAATTATGGGAGCGCCAGCATACTGGAATGGACACGTCTATTATTTTCCAAGCAACGATGTGCTGAAAGACTTTACGCTCCAGGGTGGCCGCTTGTCAAGCGAGCCGGTCGCGCGCGGGAAGTACAAAATCGTAGATCCGGGAGCAACCCCTTCCATCTCAGCCAATGGGGTGAAAGATGGCATCGTGTGGGTGCTCGAGACGAAGGGTTGGCAATCAGCGGATCGTCCGGCCGTGCTGACTGCTTACGACGCCAAGAACGTTGCGAACGAGATTTTCGACAGCGAACAGAACCGGGCGCGAGATCGCGCCGGAACCGCGCGCCGCTTTGTTTCGCCGGTGGTAGCGCAAGGGCGTGTATACGTTGCGACCAGCGGCGAAGTAGATGTGTACGGTTTGCTTTCGCCGCCGGCGAACAACAACAAACCTCGAGTGAAATCTGGAGGCTCCGCTCCCCAAAAGCAGCGGCGCGATTAGACGGGGCTCGGCACCAGCTGTGCTGGAATGTTTTACTATCGGCAGCGGAACCTTCAAACGCTTATGCCGCAGATTCCTTTCAAGACCGCCGCCCGACGCGGCCGGGCGCTGACATTGCCGAAGCGCAGATTCTATCTGCTGTTCCTGGTTCTGCTTGCCTATTTGATTCTCTATCCATACACGCAGCAGGGAGGTCGCGATTATCTGGCATTTCGTATCTTCGGAAGCGCCGTTACTCTGCTTAGCGTTTATGCGATCAGTTTCCGGCGAAGTTTTGTATTGGTCGCGCTGGTACTCGCCATTCCCGCGCTGCTTCAACGAATGCTGCTTCCACGGGCGGATGCGGGAGCTCTCGCGCTACTCAGCACGAGTCTCGGTTTTGTGTTTGACGTGTTCATTGTGACAGTGATCTTCCGTCGTGTCTTCACTGGGGACCAGCCCAATTCGGAAGCTATTTTCGGAGCGCTATGTATCTATCTGCTCGTCGGTTTCAGCTTTGCCGGTCTTTACCACATGTTGGCAACGGTGCAGCCACGGGCCTTTTATCTCGACCCAGTGGCGAACCTTCGCACTGTTCCCGACCGCTTCGATTTCATCTATTACAGTTTCGGAACCATGACATCGCTTGGGGCGGCGGGCATCACCCCCGTGTCGGATCAGGCACGCTCGATTTCGGTAATCGAGTCGATCCTCGGCATCTTGTATCTGGCAGTGTTGATCTCGCGATTGATGAACGCGTATCAGAAGCGGCCAGCCGATTAGATTTGGTACCTTGATACATCCACGAGGTTAGCGGAAGGTAAAGATGCGAGCATTCAGTTCACCTTTCGGCAGGCGCTTTTGGGTGTGTGCCGGTTTGGGCGCGTTGATCGTCTGTCAAGTTGCCGGGCAGAGTCCAGAAGCTCTGAGCCAGTTCTTCGAAGGCAAGCAGATAACTGTGAAGCTGGATATGCCAGCCACCCAGAAAGGGATCGACATTTACCCGGATAAGCCTCAGCCGCTTGATACCAAGAGCTATGCGGGCCGGCTGAAGCAATTCGGCACATCACTCCGGAACGGCGACACGGTGATGATCACGAGGGTCAAAGTAAAAAGCGACAATATTGAATTTCAGCTGGGGGGCGGCGGCTACGGAACGGCTTTGGATCCCACTGATGAGTCCGTTCACTTCCAGCCCGCTGAAAAGAGCGCTCACGAGAAAGAATTGGAAGAGCAGTTGAAAACGGAGACGGACGAAGACCGCCGTCGATCGCTCTCCCGGGAACTGGACGACTTGCGACGTGATCGAGAGCGGCAAGACCGGCGAGATCGCGCGAGGGCGCAAGGCGACGCTGAGTCGAGAAAACAGAGCATTGCGGCAGGCCGCGCGCAAGGCGGCTCGAGATTCAACATACGCTTCGATAAGAAGAGGACAGGTGATGCGCTTACGCCGCAGGTAATTATGGCAGCCCTGACGCAATATGTCTCTTTTTCGCCGGAGACATCGGGACCAAACAGCGCTCGGCCAGGCGAGGGGGCAAGGAGCGATGGTGCCGCCCCGCCACCTGCTCCGTCGCCACCTACCGTGGATCCAATGAAGAGCCTGAAAAAAGGATTGACGCGGGCTCAGGTTGAGGCGTTGTTCGGACCGCCAACAGAAACCCATGACCGAAATCAAGACGCGTTGGAAATAACCAGTTGCACGTATCAGAGTGCGACTGAAAAAGTGCAGGCCGACTTCGCCAACGGCGTCCTGGTCCAGTACACAGTATCTTCGCGCTGATTACTCCTGTGCTTTGGCCCAAACCGAATTTTATTGGGTCGAGTTTCCTGAGTGGAAGCCAAAAGGCTGCCCGATCGGTATGTCGCCTGGGGCACCCCATTTTATGGGCGGCTGAATGCCAGACGTACTCGCGTTGATGTACCAGGTGCCGTTTGACGGCTCCCAGACAGCGTAGTCGTTCTTTCCGTCGCGGTCGTAATCACCGGGTACGGGAATGTCTCCCGCTTGGCCCCATTGCGCGATCGTCGCTTGTCCAGTGCTGCTCGACTTGATCCACCAGGTGCCGTCCGCTGGCCGCCAGATGGCAACGTCGGTTTTGCCGTCGAGGTCGTAATCGCCGGGCACCGGAACATCGCCCGACTCACCCCATGGCACAACGATCACTGCCCCAGTGCTGCTCAATTTGATCCACCAATTGCCGTCGGAAGGCCGAAAAATAGCGAGATCGGCTTTGCCATCGCCATCGTAATCGCCGGGCACAGGGATGTCTCCCGTTTGACCCCACGGGGTCACCACGGCCGCACCGGTGCTGCTCAATTTGATCCACCAATTACCGTCGGAGGGCCGAAAAATAGCGAGATCGGTTTTGCCGTCGCCGTCGTAGTCGTAGGGTACGGGGATGTCGCCCGCGCTGCCCCACGGGGTCACTACTGGAGCACCGGAGCTGCTCAATCGGATCCACCAATTGCCTGTCGACGGCCGCCATATGGCGTAGTCGGTGAAACCGTCGGCGTCGTAATCGCCGGGTACGGGAACGTCGCCCGATGCACCCCACGAAACGACTGGATTCTGTTCGCTACCGGTATTCAGATTCACCCACCAGTTCCCTGTCGGGCGCCTCCAGATGCTATAGTCAGTAGCTCCCGATCCATCGAAATCGTTGAGATAAGGTTTCCGTGCACCAGTGGAGTTGCCAACGTTTATGCTCACGGTCATTGTCGATGGGGCAGTCGTCGCGTGATACAGACTGAAAGCCAAACTGCCCACCCCGGCTTCCATAGGCCCCGTTACGCTTTGGGGGCTGGGCTGAGCTGATTGATATCCCAACTGAAAGAACGGGGTGCCTTTTCCAGTGAACGAATTCACCTCGAGGACGCCAGTGAACGTGACAGTGACGTTGGCCATGATGATAGGAGTGCCGGAAGGTAACACGCCCTCCAGATTGATTGTCCCGATTAGCAACTGGAGATTGGGAGAACCGCCCGGAGGCGGAGTCACGTTGTAAGTGATGTTCGTGGCGGTCGCCGTTTGATTCACGCTTGTGGTGATGACGTATCCTTGACCGAGCAAGCCCGGGGTAATTTGAGGATTTCCCAAAAGGATCGCCGGCGACTGCGCGTGAACGGGTAAAGCGCCAGCGCCTAGTGCAACTGACAAGACCGCACTTATCGATAAACGGCTTCTCGACAGGAAGGCAAGTTTGCGACCGCGTTCGAGAGGACGACTAAGTATAGTTTTAAGGTTCTCGGCCATCTTCTACTCCCAGCGAGCGGAGTTTATCATGCGACGGCTATGACTGACCATCCGAGGGATCGCATTCTCCAAATTCTGCCCTCGTTGGGAATGGGCGTTTGTTGGATAATCTGCGTTCTTGGTACTTCTTGGGCTACTCCGGCGCTTTACTTCGATGTACAGCGTCCGGCTCTGGCAGGATTCATTGCGCTGATCTTTGTCCTACTTTTCCTGGCAGTGCTGTTTGTCACGCGTGGTAGCCGCAAAGGCTTGGCCATCAGGAGCGTCGATCTTTTTCTTACTCATTGGGGTTCGCCCTGGATCGCTCACGCGATCGTAAGCTTCCAGATTGCAGACGGCAATTATCTGGCTATGTTGATTGAGGGGAGGAAGACGGCTCTCTCCGGTGCATACACGTTTCAGCCGGGTCGATTGATCAGAAAAGTAGCGGTGGACTGGAAGAAATCGGCGAGCACAGTTTTCGCTTCGAGAGCTAGATCGGCTTCATCCAGAGCGGCGGTCATCAATTCAAGCCAGCGGTCGCGAGCAGATGGATCGACGGCGAAGGGCACGTGACGCATGCGAAGGCGCGGATGTCCGCGCTGCTCGATGTAAGTGGCTGGACCGCCAAAGCGGTAAATGAGAAATCCCCGGAGGCGGTCTTCGGCGGCCGCAAGATCGCGTCCTTTATACATGGGCGCAAGGATATCGTCTGTGGGAACACGGCGGTAAAATGCTGCGACCAAACGGCGGAAACCCTCTTCGCCAATGGCCAAATAGACGTCCTGTTCTTCCACGACCGTGATGCTAACACCGCAGGCGAAGATTTACTCGGGATTGCTGATGGGTGGAGGGAAGGCCTGACCGGGAAGATCGGCCGCAGCCGGTTCAGAAGGAGGATTCAGCGCGGGATCGGACGAAGGAGCAGTGGCGGAAAGCGGCACGCTCGATGCCGTGCTCCCGTCGTGCTTCGGGCCAAGCCCAAGGCCGGTCAAGGTGAGGGCATTGATTTTGCCATCGCTTTCGAGCTTCTGATCGGTCTGAAAGCGCTTGAGAGCATCGACAGAATCGTCGTTCCACTGGCCGTTCGGCTGACCTTTGAAATAACCGCGATCGGCGAGCGCTTGCTGGATCTGGGTGTAGCGCTCGGGATCCGGATGAAGCTGATAGCTGGGTGCGGCAGCGGCATGAGCCAAACGCCTCGATCTGGTCCGGCCCCGTAAGGGGTGCGATGGGGTTCGAGAATGAGCAGAAGACGTAGTGGCGCTCGTCTTAACTTTGGCTTGAGTGGGCTTCGACTTAACGGGAGCGGCAACAAGAGCCGTGGCCAGCAACGCTAAGAAGAAGGCCCTGGTCATGGGGGAGAAGTCCTGATTTTATCACCTGTGACTACCCCTCGTTGAGCCGGAGCGAAAGGCACTTGGTTGAGCCGCCGGCTTTCATAAATTCATGCATGCGAGTTTTTAGGACTTCGAAGCCGCGTTCGGAGAGCCATGCCGTGGCTTCTTCACTCAAGTTGTTGAGTACGATTTTCCAATCGATGTTGACAGCGTTGCAAGCAAAATCAACAGCATCATCTTCAGAAAGGGCGAGTCTTTGGGAGTGGGGAATGCAAGCTTCGATCGCGGCGTTGCTCGCTTTGTCGAAGGCGCCCGGGTAATAGAGAAGAAAACCGGCGTTCAGCGGGCAAAAGCAGGTGTCAAGGTGATAGAAGCGCGGGTCGAGCAGGCGAAGCGGCTGTACTTCAACGCCGGTTATGCGCTCCAGGTAGGGTTTGGCATCGATATCCGAACGAAATCCGTGGCCAAACCAGAGCAGCGATTTGCCGCGATCGAATAAGGCATCGCCAGCGCCTTCAAAAAAGATATTCGGCGGCAGATAGGACAGTGTAAACCCGTCTACCGAGAGCCATCGCGCGTAGTGTTGCGCCTCAGGCTGCCGCTCGGGGCAGCGAAAGTTGCTTAGCACCGCGGTCTGACGATGAATGAGAGCAGCGTTAGCTGTAAAGACCAGATCCGGAAGGCCTTGTATAGCGGGCAGCAGAGCTACTTCGGCGTGCTCACGCAAAATTGAGTGCAACTGTGTCCATTGCGTGGCGGCGAGACGGCCGTCTGTTGAATCGATCTGGCCTTCCATCCACGGATTAATCACGTACTGGACCCCGAAGTGCGGCGGCGGGCACATCAAGAAACGGATCTGGTTCACGAAACCTCCTGAAGTGCGCAGAAACGGGGCGCGGGTGACTCGCTTGAAAGCTAGTGGTAGGAAGCTATTGATTATCTCTGGAAACCGAGGGGTTGAGCAAGGGTGAATTGCGGGCTACGAAGATGGCGCGTTTACTTTTGTGTCATACTCAAGCTTAGTGCAGGTCTCTGCCATAAGCTTTAGCGCGTTTCGATTTTGGTGCCGGCCAACGTCGTACCGAGAGGCGTCCGCATAAAGCAGAAGTTAGCCCGCGGAAAGAGCATAAGCCTACTCGGAGACGAGTGGGCTTTTCGATTTTTAACGGAGTGTTCGAGGGCACATGATCATTTCGATTAAGCTGCACGCCACGAAGGCTGAGGTGCAGGCGGTTTGCGACCGGATTCGGGAGTTCGGGTACAAAGTTCACTCGATTGAAGGCGAAGAGCGCGTGGTGATTGGAGCGGTTGGGGTGGGCGATGTGACCGCCTGCCTGGAGTCGCTGGAGGCGATGCCTCAGGTAGAGAAAGCGGTCCGCATTTCTGCGCCGTATAAGTTCGTCAGCAAGGAGTTCCGGCCGGGTAAGACGGCGATTGAAGTAAACGGGACGGCAATCGGGGGAGATGATTTTGCCGTGATGGCGGGTCCCTGTTCGGTAGAGAGCGAGAAGCAGATTCTTTCGACCGCGCATTTTGTGGCACGGCACGGAGCGAAGTTTCTACGAGGCGGCGCGTTCAAGCCGCGCACTTCGCCTTATGATTTTCAGGGCATGGAGCGGGAAGGCCTGAAGCTGTTGCGCAAAGCAAAAGAGGAGACAGGTTTAGGCATCATCACGGAGGTGATGAGCGACCGTGATGTCGAGATGGTCGCGGAGTATGCGGATATTCTGCAGATCGGCGCACGAAACATGCAGAACTTCGCGCTGTTGAAGGAACTCGGTAAAGCGAACCGGCCGGTGATGTTGAAGCGTGGCCTGAGTTCGACGATTCGAGAACTGCTGATGTCGGCAGAGTACATCGTCGCGCACGGGAATTCAAATGTAATCCTCTGCGAACGGGGCATTCGTACGTTCGAAACAGCCACTAGGAACACTTGCGACATTACGGCCGTGCCGGTGCTGAACGAACTATCGCATTTGCCGGTGATCCTCGACCCGAGTCATGCGACGGGAAAGCGCAGCCTGGTTCCGGCACTCTCGCGGGCCGGAGTGGCGATCGGGGCGGACGGACTGATTGTAGAGGTACATCCACAACCCGAAAAAGCAATCAGCGACGGCGCGCAATCGTTGACTCTCGACCAATTTGCCGCAATGATGGCGGAGCTGAAGCCCTATCTCGCGCTCTGGAAGCACATGCGGGTACCGGAGATGGCAACGGCCTGAGGTAAAGCAGCTCTTGCTCTTCAGACATAGAGCCTGGTGGGGAATCGCCATTGTGGGGGTGATCGCAGCAGGTGTTCTGACGGGGGTGCGACGATATCAACACCGGTTTGTGCGTTCGGACCAAGACCTTTTCCAGTTGCTGCCGAGGCAAGCGGATGCCAGCTTATTTTTCGCCAATTTAAAGGCGCTCCGGCAGGCGGGCTATCTGAGTCTGCTGCAAGCTGCGAAGCCGAAGCAAGAACAGCAGTACACCGAGTTTGTGCGCGAGACGGGCTTCGATTACACGAAATACCTGGACGCAGTAGCCGGAGAGATTACAGATGGCCAATTCTGGTTTACTTTGCGGGGCGACTTTCAGTGGCGGAAGATACGAGATTACGCCGGCAGTCATGGCGGGACTTGCGACAGTGATTTGTGCGTGGCTGGAACCAGCACGCCAGGTCGGATGGTGACATTTCGCGCGATTCAGCCAGATGTGATGGCGTTAGCGGTCGGTCCTGACAGCTCCGCCGCGAAACTGATTCGCCCAGAGCAGAACATCAGCCCGTTTGCGTTCGATGCTCCCGTCTGGATACGCCCATCCGAGGCGCTAATGGAGAATCCCGCGAGCCTTCCGATGGCGCTACGGATTTTCGCGATTTCTCTCCAATCGGCAGATTCCGTGGTGCTCGCGCTGGCGCCTTCGGGAGCAGCAGACACGAGCTTCGCAATCACCATCGATGCTCGTTTCCGGAATGAGCCTACAGCGCAGACGGCAAAGAATCAACTTGACATTGATACCAGAATGCTGAGAATCGAGCTTATTCGGGAGCGCAGCCAACCCGATCCCGGAGATTTGTCGTGGCTGCTCACGTCGGGGACGTTTCAGGTAAACGAGCGGCGCCTGAGTGGCACATGGCCGGTGCGCAAAGAACTGATTCACTCGTTGCAGTAGCACTCCGACGGCAACGCGGCCGGGGTTCGCGGCTGAAAAGCACCACCGGGCGGTGGGCCAGGACCGCCAGGAGCCAGCCTTGAGTAAGTTTCCCAATGGCTTAGCATTGGCAATTCGCTTGCTTCCATGAGCGTGTATTAGCAAAGCGTTGGAAGAATCGGAACGGCGCTTTAGATGAGTCTGGGGAGGAATATATGAAAATCAAATTACTTGCACTATTCTTGCTGGCTGGAAGCAGCATGTTTGCCGGAACGCATTTCTTTTTTGGTGTCGGCGTGGGCGGAGGATATTACGCGCCTCCTCCGGTTTTTGCTTACGCGCCTCCTCCGGCGCCGCTCGTGACATATGCGCCACCTGCTTACGCGCGACCTGGATATACCTGGGTCGGCGGCTATTGGTATCCAAGCGGACCGCGTTATGCCTGGCACGCCGGGTACTGGGCTCGTCCGCCGTATGCAAGAGCTTACTGGGTGGGGCCGAGATATTACGGGCATCGCTACTATCCGGGACATTGGCGCTAATTCAGAAACAGAACGCATCGCGGGGGCTCCACGGCGGGCTACCGCAGTCCAAGTTGAAGCCGGACAATGCGCTCGACACTCGCCATGTCTTCTGCTGAGAGTATTCCGATTTTGTTGCGGAGTCTTTGCTCTTGAGACCGTAGCGATCTGATCGGCAATAAGGCTTTGGCTCCATTCGAGCAGTCTCGCGCTGTTGATCGGCTGCCATGGACCTGTAAGCCTCGTCCACGTCGCAGCGGTACGGTATCCAGAGCCTGCCAGACACATTCCTTCGGGAACCGACTGCCTGGTGGTTCTAACGGAACAACGGCAAGCCGGGCATTTCACGGGACAAACGGAATTGTCGGTGGCACTCCAGTCCATGACCGTCTCGGATCAAACCATCGATCTTGCTTCCACTCTCCAAAGAGAGGCCAGCGCTTCGCAAGGCGGCCGCTCCGCTGCCACCATCGGCGGCGCAACTGCTCTCGGGGCTGTGATCGGTGCTCTCGCGGGAGGTGGAACCGGAGCAGGTATCGGCGCTGGATCGGGCGCCGCAGCCGGTACGCTCACCCGCGTTGTGCTTTCCGGGCCGCGCGTGCGCATCCCCGCTGAAACGCGGTTGCAGTTCGCTTTGGTTCAACCGATTCACCAGCCGTCCGGGATTGCCCGATAAAATTTTGCGCACTATTCGAGCCAAGTCCTCGTTCCACTCGGTACTTATAAGGAATGCCCGTCTTGAAAGACAAGGCTCGGTTCATCGAGCCGATGTTGCTCCTACGAACCGAGAAGCTTCCTGAAGGAGGGGAATGGCTTTACCAGTTGAAACTGGATGGCTACCGCGCGATTGCTTACAAAACCGGATCGAAGCTCTATCTACGTTCTCGCAACGACAATGAGTTTGGTGCGCGCTACCCTGCCATCGCAAAGTCTCTGGCACTAATGCCTAACGAGACCATCATCGACGGCGAGATTGTAGCTTTCGACGAAGATGGCCGCCCTTCGTTCAACCTGTTGCAAAATCACGGCTCCTCTGGCGCGCCGTTAGCCCTAAAAAGGTAGCAGAACTACTTATAATGGAGTAGTTTAGAGGGCCAGCAAAGCCCGGAGGTTGATCCGCAAGTGAACCCACTTGTAATCGGGATTTCATCACGAGCGCTTCTTGATCTGGAAAGCGAAGATAAGGTTTTCAAGTCGAAGGGAACGCAGGCGTTCATCGACTATCAGCGTGAGCACCGTAATGAGCTCATACCAAAAGGCGTGGCTTTTCCACTAATAAAAGCGCTTGTTGATCTGAACAAATCGCTCGCGAACGGGTTTTCAGCTGCGATCGAAATCGTCATCATTTCGAGAAATCACCCTGACTGCGGTTTTCGCATCGTGAACTCACTGGAAAAACATGGGCTGGACATCCCGAAAGCCGCATTTACGGGTGGGACTTCGGTGATTCGTGAATTGAATAGGTTCAACGTCGACTTATTTCTCTCCTACGAAGAAAGTGATGTGATAGCCGCTAACAACGCGGCCGTCTCAGCAGCCAAAATATTTGGAGGGCCGGCCGATCCAGTCTTTCCTGAAGAGGATGTCCCGCTGCTAGCATTTGATGGCGATTCCACGTTGTTCTCGGATGAAGGGGATCGTGCCTACCAGCAGGGCGGTTTATCGGAGTTTGCAAAGTTCGAGATGGAAAATCTGAACACTCCATTGAAACCCGGGCCGATGTACCGGTTCGCAAAAGCTTTGGGGCGCATGCAGGCGTTATCACCGGTCGACAGCCCGAAGTTCAGGATAGCCCTGGTTACGGCGCGCAATTTCTGTTTCATGCGCCGGCCGATCGACACCATGCATTCATGGGGTATTAGGCTCGATAAAGCGTATGCCGTTGGGAACATCAATAAGGGCGCGGTTCTGAAAGACCTTGGCGCGCTGATGTTTTTCGACGACAGCGCTAAGCATTGCAAAGATGTTGCAGGATGCACGCCCGCAGCGTTGATTCCATCTACAGCTCCACCTATTTATACCGACTCGGAGATAGGCGGATTACAACAGAACCGGATGGAAAGATTTACGAACGTATGTAAGTTCGTGCTCAGGAAAGATTTTGAGGCCGAGCGTGAGACGCTGGTGAAGCTCTATGAGGGCAGAATCATGGAGATACCGGACGGTATATTCGAACTGAAAATGGCGGAGTTTGAGCGCAGCGCGAAAGGCACTCCAAAGGGCCGTCTTCTGAAGGAAAGGCAGGCGGCGGGAGCGGAGAATTCACGTATAGCCAAGCTGGTGCTGTTTCTAAATCAGTTGTTGGAAGTCCAAGATGAAACAAGCTCTGATCCGGTTGAGGTTTGATGGAGTCTCTCGAATATCGTCTCGACTTTTATGTCAACCAAGCCATTGATGCGTATGTCCAAAGCTGCAGGGAGCTTAAGCGACCGGTATTGCCTATTGATATCGATGCAGTAGCTACTAAAATCGGCAACATCGATGTTGAGGTTCGGGAGATGATACCCGAAGCTGCCGTGGAGGTTGAGGGTGGCCGCTTTAGAATTTACATTCAGAAGAATTTTTCTGACCGGTCCGGTAATTCGCGGCGGCAGCGCTTTTCGCTTGCCCACGAAATCGCACATACATTCTTCTTCGAGCCGAAGGAGGGCAACCTAAAACCTATTAAAGGCGCTCCACGTGGTTTGAGCTTGGAACAGGCATGCCATCACGGAGCAGGTATGCTGCTTATTCCGGAGCGATTTTTGGAACGAGAGCTGGAGAAGGTTGGAAAGCAATTTAACGCGCGAGAAGTCCTGAATTGGGCGAAACTGTTTGATGTCTCGATCGAGGTCCTCCTACGCAGACTTCAGCGTGGCGGAACCCTAGGATCTAGCGGTGTTTCGTTCGCTCTCGTAAATAATGGGCGAATCAAGTTCGCCGGCTATCCTTCGTGGCTGAAGGGTTTCCTCCCATCTCCTGCGATAAACAGAATATTCGAAGAATGGCTCGGCGCGAACGGCGCCGAGCTTACGCTGCTGAACGATGGCTCATACACGGCCAGTGCAGCTGATGCGGTCCTGAACGCGCAACTCTCGCGGCTTTCGGCATCGCGATGCCTCTTCGAAATACGTATTCTGAGTCGTCATAGGGACGCGCAGTTGCGGTTTGCCGGTTGATTAAGCGGCGGCAGTTACTAAAAGGGCATTCCTAGAACGGCAGACCATCCGGCTCCCTGGCGACGTTACGCCCAGGCACAGGCATCCGTTTGAGCTTGGTTGTGCCCAGTTGTTCTCAGATCGCCACTGCGCCGTTACCGGCGATTTATCTGCCTATTTTTCCAATCTGACCGTCCCGCGGCGCAATCTGGTGTTCAATGTTGGGCTTCCACTCAAAGGGCTGGGAATCAGGAATTGGCTTCAGCTGGATTTCCACAAACAACGGGACCTCCGCCGGAATCGCCGTTCTACAGTCACCTGTTCCACCCGACCAAATGGTGTATAATTGGTGCCTCATCAGCGATTCTGTCGTGGAGGGAATGTCGGTTACTTCATGGAGTCCGCTCCAAATGGTTCGCGAAAAAATCTTCATCGACAATGGCGTGCTCTATTTCGAGAGTATGAGGAGAATCCCTGTCCACCGCATCCCAGCGATAGCGCCGGGCGGAGAAATACCCTGCGATGCACAGAACAGCTATCAACTGGACCGCGAGAATACCTTCGAACACGCCCAAGCAGCGCTACTGCGGGAGGACTTTACCACTGCCGCCTCCTGGTATCGTGTGAACGCGCTTTCGCAGTGCTGCTGTCATCCGCTTCCACGGTACGCGCCGGCCTCTTTAAGCCGACCCCTTTAAGGAGGATATCAGCGGAAATGAAAATCCGTCTTTTCATGATCTGAAACAGCCGCGCTTTGCGCTTTACCTTTTGACGGACGAATAGTTGCTGTATTGCGCGGGTTGTTGTCAGAAAAAAAGGAGAATGGCTGATGTTTCAAAATGTAGGACCGAGCCAAGCAGGCTGCCCGTTTCAGGCTAGAAAGGACTATATGAAAACGATCTTAGTGGATCCCCTCTCACGCGACGGGATCTATCGGACTGTTACGGCGGTATTCGCCTTAGCGCTTTGTCTGGCGGCTGCTGCCCCGGCTGCGTTCGGGCAATCCGCCTGCCCGCAACCGCCTTCCCCCGCGTCAGATGATCCGGTGCAGACGGTCTTCCCCATCCACTTGGATGCTTCGACCGGCGATATCACCGTCGGCAGCACCACCTACTGCGGCGAGAACCCGGGCTTTCACCTGCTTGCGCTCCAGCGGCAGCCCAACATCATCAACGGGCATCTGAACCCGCCCCTTAAGGTGTTAGATCAAACCTACACGGATGCCGCTAGTGTCAACAATGCGCTGAAAAAGATTCAAACGACAAGCGGGGGCCCGCTCGTTCTAATCAATGCTGTCGGTAGCTATGGGATTGCGCTCAGTGGCGTCGCCCAGGCATTGACGCCGTTCGGAGCCTACACGGACATACAAGGGATCAACTCCGCGATACCTTTCATCTTCATCGGGAATGCAGGCCGGAATCCAAAGACGGCTCTGCAAAGAGGAAACGGCACGCTTCCCTTGGACGGCGAGCTGGCGCAGGACTCCAATGGCAACTACACCTTCACCCAAATGGACTTTGTTCGCTACGACATGACCACCGACGGAACCATCACCGTAGGACAGAACACCTATACGGTGGCTGACTCCTACCGCGTCAACTGCGACGGCCAGAATGCGTTTCATTTGGTGAAGGTAATCCGGGAAAATCCCAATGCGGGAGAGACGGTCAACAACACCTACTGCACCGCCCAGTCCGACACTGAGATTCAGCGTCTGATCGGAGACCTCGGCATTATCACCTCGAACTTCACAGACGAAGGGACTTTGCTCTTTCTCGCCAGCAACGGCCATCCGATCCCGGCCAATTGGAATTTCGGCACCGACGGAGATGCTCGATTCTACCCTCTCGCTGAAGTTATCGCCAAACTCGGCGGCTACTGGGAAACGATGGTGTATCTCACACCGAATGATACCTACTCGCTGGTAGGAGCGATCGCGCCGCCCGCCGGCATCCCGAATCCACGCCAACGAGCCCGAGAGTCCAGTTCGGTCTACCCCGTGAACGTGAACGGCCAAGCGCCGACCGGCGAGCTGCATGGCGTGCTGGCGCGCGGACGCGGCAACTGGTACAGTCCGTTGAATGCGGATCCGACCGGGCTGGCCAATCTGGACCTCTACGGTATTGTGGCCCAAGCCCCCGTGGCTTTTCCGCATCCGGCCGGAACCGACGAAGTCAACGCATTTAGCGCGATTCTTCAGGACGTGTGCAAGCCCCCACTCCCCAGTCTGCCTGCTCCCTGCGACCCCACGGTCAACCCCAGAAATCTGTATGGCGATTTAGTCGTGAATATCGGCACGACGTATCAGACCCCTTTGACGGCCATAACAAAAGACCATCAAGGGAATGATTGCGGCACTAGCAGCAGCGCTTACTGTACGGTCCGTGGCCAACTTCTCGATGAATTTGTCTTTGTCAGCAACATTCGCGGCTTCCAAACGCAAGTGACGAACCTTTGGTCGAGCAGCGGAACCGTCACCCTCGGCTCCCAACTGAGCGCCTATAACGACGTCAAAGCCACGATTCCGGCGCCGCCCGCGGCCCCGGCTCCGAGCTTGGCTTCACCCCTCGTGAACCTGTTTTTGGGTCTAGGCAGCTTCATACCGGAGGCCGGACCCGCCTTTGGCCTGGCTGATTTGTTCTTCAATTTCGGCGCCTCACTCACGACGAATCAGCAGGGGGACAAGACCGTCGATCTGACCTCGACCATCGGGCAACTGGAGCAGCAGGCGACCAATCAATTTATCGCCCAAGCCAACACTACGGGCACGTTGTTCGAGCTCATCTATCAGGACTGGGGCAAACTCGAGGCGCTCGGGACGAAGGAGGTCTCGACGCTCGACCCCGGCTCTCCCTGGTACTGGCAATCGACCACTACCTCGCAGTTGCTGCAAGCCATGCTACCGGCCATCAAGGCAGCCGCCTACGAGAACCTCATGCCCGCCGCCTATGCCATTGGAAGCTATTATCCGAACACCCCTGTTGAGAACGGTTGGGGCTGGGGGATACTTCCGTTGACGGGCCAGCCTTATGCCTATGTGGCAGAGGCATTCTATAACGCTCCGTATGTTCCTATATCCCATCCATTCTGGACTCCCGCCTACTCCGTCTACAGCAACCCTACGGATTATGCGACCAGCGAATTCGCCAACCAGCCCGGCACGGGAACCATCCTGGCTGATGGCGATTGGCTGGCCATCAGCCTACAAACCACTCCGGCGAACGGTACAAGCCAAAGCTTTCAATACCAACCCCCGAGTCAAACTATGCTCGCCAATCTCTTCGAGCCGCCTTCCGATCCGGTCTCGCAGGGCGGCCTGGGTGTGTACCGCCCGGCCTTCTTTGAAGGCTGGCCGTTTCCGCGTCTCGCCTGCACTCCCTCCTTCGGCAATCAGAGTAACGGCGGTACTTCGGTAGGTGGCTGCGGCTGGGGCAGCGGTTTGACCTTGCCGCCACCGCCGCCCCCGCCGCACGGCACCAGGCTGAGCATGCAAGCTACCCAGATTGCCAGCCACGGAAACCAGCTAGAGGTGCGGCTGACCATCTTCAACAACGGATCGACGACCGCCAACTCCATGCACCTCGGCTTGATCGAGTTGAACACGTTGGCCGGTTCCGGGGAAGCCACGCTGCTTAGCCCGGGAGTGCCCCTGCACATTAATCGTCTCGTGCCCGGCGACTCCGCCCAAGTGATCTTGAAGCTCGACGTTCCCCACAGCGTTGCGAAGCTTCGCATCGTTGAGACCGGTTCGGTCGACGTGGAAGAGCCGGAGCAAGTGGTCGAACTCAGCCAAGGACAAGTGCTCTATCCTCGATGGTGAACTTACGGCAGTTTGAAACTTAAGGAGAGAAACGATGAAGACCTTGTTTGCAGCAATTCTTTTATCGACTGTCCCGGCGATGGCGACGGACATCTACACCTTCACCGTGCCGAATGGTGTCACGGTGAGCACCCCGGCCGGTCTAGAGACCGGCTGGGGCTACGCAATTCAGAACCAGAGCAGCACCGACTGGCTGGTGACGACGAATCTGGGCGCGGGTACGTTTCTCCACGCCACGCCCCAGACGATTTTTGACTTCCCGGCCTTGGCGCCCGGGGCAAGCGTGACAGTGCCGTACAATCCCGTTCCGCCCGCGGCCGGACTGTACCAAATTCTTTGGGACCAGCACGTACCGGCAGGTCTTGTCAACTCGGGCGTCTTCACCTTGAGCGCGCAATGGTGGAGCGGCGATCCCACCAGCGGCGGCTCGCTGATCGGGCTCGCGCCGGACGCCAGCCAACCCTATTCGGCGAGTCTCACGCCGGTTCCGGAACCAGGAAGCGGGGGTGTGGTCGCCTGGTCACTGCTGCTGCTCGGCGTCACGGGAATCGTCCGCCGCCAAGTTCGCAGCTCTGCTCGAGGGTGATGATCCGCGACCGATCCCAACTACTTCTCTTTATACTCCGCCATCTAGATATTTCCCGCTGCCTCGGCCGTGTTGAGTATGATCCGGTCTCAAGCCACTGTCATGCCCCGCTGCAGCAAAGGCATGTTCTTGATCGATCGGCGCGCGCTGTGGAAATGCTCTACCGGAAACGGTGCACCGATCGGACCACGGTCTTTGCGTAGATATTCCTCATATCGCCGCAAATACCTGCCGCAGACTGGCTCGGTTTCCTTCGGAGTTATGCACGGGAGTCGGCCTTCCGCATACAGATGTTTCAGAAATAGGCGCACCGTTGCGCGTTCCAGCGCTGCGCGAGTTTTCGTCGTTTGCAGTAAGCGCCCTACGAATTCGGCGTCGAACTAACGCATCGCCTTAAGGGATGATAATCGTTTCGCGAATTCCGCTTTCACCACGCGAATCAGCTCTCCCGTCTTCGCAGGTAAAACACGGCTCACTGACAACGCAAACACGTTTACCTCAGTTCGCTCCCAAATCCGGCAGAACCCTCGTCAGACCGGCTCCGAAACTAGGATGGGAAGCTAAGTACGACGGAAGCATGGCGATTCCCAGATGTTCGCGCGACATAGAATGCGACTAGTCGCGATGTGTTTACAAATCTGTAGCTGATGCTGAGATCACTTCTGCGGAAAAACTCATTCTTCTAAGTTCCTGAGAGGGTGCCGCCCTCTCGCGCGTACAAGCCGTCTCACCAAACTTCGGCGCTTCGCTTGTGCAGACCTCCGCTGCGCACGGATCAGGGTCGAAGATAAGTTAAATTAACCCTAAGGCGCTTCGCTCCTCGCGCGCGGCAAGCCATTCCCCATACTTCCGCGCTAACGCTTGTGCAGCACTCCGCTTCGCTCCGGCCTTTCCGCTAACGCTACAAGGCTGGGTGATCCCCCTTAGCTTGCGCTTTCTACCCTCACCGCTCGCCGCGGCAGGCAGGGGTGCAGTTCATCACTGCACCGCATTTACCACGGAGAACGCAAGACATGAGAACCGAAAAAAACGACATCTACGGCGAGATTACAAATCAGATTATCGAGACGATTGAGGATGGAGCCGATAACTACCAAATGCCCTGGCACGTCAACGGGGCGGATAGCATATTGCCCGTGAACGCCTCCACTCACAGACCATACCGAGATGTGAACATCTGCGTTTGACAAGTATTTTCGGCCCACTTCGGCAATTTAATTTGGCCCACCCTAAATCATTGATTCTTTTAGCGAGGCTGCTTCCGGCCCCACTTAAGATATGTGTAGTCATCGTCGGAGGTGTGGGAATGTGGGAATCGCGAAGCGATTTCCAAGAGCAGTGGGAAGGGCGGAAAACCTGCTGTTGGTTTTCCGGGCTTTCCATCTGCGGGTCATTTCCACAGCTTGGTTGACGTCAGCTCGGCTTCGCTCCTTTCTTCTGTTTGTCAGCCGTGCGGCGGAAGCGATAGGATTCGGTACCGGTCTCCAGAATGTGAGCCCGGTCTGTAATGCGGTCCAGTAAAGCTTTGCAGAGGCGAGGGTTTGGAATGACTTGCGTCCATTCGGAAAAGGGCAAGTTGGTGGTGAGAATCACGGCCGCTTTTTCTGCTCGCTCGGCAACTACTTGAAACAGGAACTCGGCTCCGACTTCTGCCAACGGAACGTAGCCAACTTCGTCAATCGCGATCAGGTCGTAGCGACTCCAGCGCGCCATGACACGGCGTAATTGAAGTTGGTGCTTGGCTTCGACGAGTTCATTTACCGGCCCGGCTGCGGTGGTGAAGCGGACCCGGCGTTTTTGCCGGCACGCCGCCACGCAGAGTCCCGTGAGCAAGTGAGTCTTGCCGGTGCCACATTCACCGATGAAGAGCACGGGCTCGGCGCGTTCGATGTAGCCGCCCTCGGCCAAGTCACGCATCTTAGCCGCCGTGACGTGCGGAGACTGCGTATAGTCAAACTCTTCCAGGGTCTTCACACGTGGCAGATGGGCTTCTCGAATGCGCCGCTCGATGGTGTGCCGCTCGCGCTCTTCGATCTCCGCGGCCAATAGCACTTCGAGATACCCCATGTGACTCTGCTTTTCGCGGATCGCCTGGTCGGCGAGGCTCCCAAACTGGGAAGCCACCGTGGGCATACGCAACATCTTGCAATGCGCCTGGATGGTGGCTTCTTGTAGCTGTGCCATCTGATTGCTCATGGCGTTACTCCGGCACTGAGGAGTTGATCGTATTCCTGCATCGCCGGAAGAGGGCGTGCATAGCATTCCAGGTAGCCGACGTCAATCGCTTCGCAGGAGACATGCCGCAGTTCATCCACATCCAGCAAGTGCCGGACGGCTGCGCTGTCATAGCAGCCGCTGGCCAGCGTCGATTCGATGGCGTCTCGCAGCTTCTGGTGGCCATACTTCTGGGAAAGCTTGAGCAGATCGATCATCTGCTTGGTGCCGCTTTGCTTGCCATGCCGTTCGATCAGCGGCTTGCCAGATCCGGTCAAAGCTCGCCGGCCAGAGGCCAGCCTGCCGTTTCTGTTCCAGCGGCTTCGAGCCTGCTAATGCGCCTGGCTTCCGAAACAACACATCCAGGTAATGCTCGAAGTCGAGGATCTGCTGTTGACGCCGATAACAGCGCTCGTGACTAGCGACGCAATGGCCATCACGCCATAACTCGACGGTGCTCGCGTAGATCTTGGCTTATAGATCGAAAGGGGCGGGTAGCGGCCGCTTACATCGCGGGGTTAGTGGATAAGGACAACATCGAGGCTAATATCAAAGCACTGCTCTCGAATCGCTAGCGTCCCACACGTGGCTTCGAGTCACCGGACCAAATATTGCCGATTGTATCGTCCCGATGACGTAGATCAAATACAATCAGGCATAGCGCCTCGCTGCGAGGATGAACGAGAATGCCTAAGGCACGGGTGGAAAACGGCTCGCGTGATGGGTGCACTTCCCAAGGAGACTATCGTGTATTGTCCCGAGTGCCGCGTTGGATACCCAGGAGGTTTCACCGAATGCCCGGATTGCCACGTCCCCCTCTTTGCTAGGACACCCTCGCCGGAGCCAGCCAGCAGCTTCGATCCTGCTCTCGACCTGGTTGTGGTGTTTGAGACAAACGACCGTATACAGCTTGCCATGGCGAAGGGACTGCTTGAGGACACGGGAATTCCTTTATTTGCTCTGGGCCAAATTGCGACGCTGGTTCAGGACGTGGATCCATTTCTCCATAAGTGGGTCCGGTTACAAGTGCCGCGCGACCGCGAGGCCGACGCTAGGGAACTTCTGCAAACGCTTTTCCAACCGGAAGACAGCTCTCGAAACACCTAACCGGCACCTTGCCGTAATCTTGGCTGGTTTCGGGATGATTATGTTCAGATCACCGCGATGCGCAGTTCTGGGCGAATCGCAATATCAGCGGACCGAGCCGAGTAAGCTGTCGCGTTAACGGGTCGCCATCGCGACGTGCTGCCCGGTGTTAATCATCACCGACCAGTCGTCGTGCCAGTCACCTGGCCGGGACGCGCATTACGGAACCCAAGCGTAGGCCGCTTTTTGGAGATGTGTGCGGCAGCCGCCAGGGAAGATCGGCTACGCTAACAGCCGATACTGGGACATGCGGATCGGGATCACATGCTATCCCACTTACGGCGGGAGCGGGATCGTAGCGACGGAACTCGGACTGGAACTGGCGCTCCGCGGACACGAAGTACATTTCATCAGCTACGCCAATCCGATTCGCCTCGATCCGGACACGCCGGGCATCTATTATCACGAAGTCGAGGTTTCCACCTATCCACTCTTTCTGTATCCGCCGTATTCCTTAGCTTTGGCGTCGAGAATGGCGGAAGTGGCCGAACGGTACCGGCTGGATCTGCTGCATGTGCATTACGCGATTCCGCATTCGATTTCGGCGCTGCTGGCGCAGGAGATGACTCCAGCGCGGCGCCTGCCTTTCATCACGACGCTACATGGTACCGACATCACGCTGGTTGGGACGGACCGTTCGTATTTCCCGATTACGAAGTTTTCCATCGAGAGGTCGGACGGCGTCACCACAATCAGCGAGTACATGCGCCAGCGCACGGTGGATTTCTTCGGCATCAAGAAGCCGATCGAAGTTATTCATAATTTCGTGAACTGCTCCCTTTACCGTCCGGATAGCGAGGAGCAGAGTAAGGGTCGAAAGCGAATTCTGCACATTTCGAACTTTCGGCCGGTGAAGCGGGTGCTTGATTGCGTACGGGTATTTGAGCAGGTGAGGAAAGAGGTTGACGCGGAGTTGGTGATGGCGGGGGATGGACCAGAGCGGGGGCCCGCTGAGCAATTAGCGCGGGAGCTGGGCGTGGAGGAGCACGTACGTTTCTTGGGCAAGCAGGACCATATGGAACGGCTGATTCCACGCATGTACGCGCTCCACTTGCCTAGCGAAATGGAGGCGTTTGGGCTGGCGGCGCTGGAAGCGATGGCTTGCGGCGTGCCTCCTGTGGCGACTCTGACGGGCGGAGTGCCCGATTTGATTACGCACGGGGTCGATGGGTACATGGAACAGGTAGGCGATACAGATGGACAGGCGCAGCGGCTGATCGAACTGCTTTCGGATCCGACTTTGCATGGGCGGATCTCAGAAGCGGCGCGGAACACGGCGCTCACGCGGTTCTGTACTGACCTGATCATTCCGCAGTACGAGGCCTATTACGCGCGGGTGTGCGAAGAGGGTGGAACTTCCGCGCAAGCAGCGGTGTCCAAATAATCAAGGAAGCGGCAGACGAGGTAGAATTCAATCGATGGCGCAACCCCTGTTAGGGAATTCGGGAAGCCTGTCGATCCTGACGGGCGCCCATGCGGGGCTTTCAGCTGAAGATGCGCGAATCCTGCGCGGCTTGCGAGCGGGAATAGAAGAAGCTTACGAGGAGCTGATCGAACGGTATGAGCAGCAGCTCTACGGGATGATCTACCGCCTCCTGGGGAACCAGATGGACGCAGCCGACGTAGTGCAAGAAGTCTTTCTGAAGGTTTTTCGCACGATCAATTCTTTTCGCGAGCAAAGTAGTTTGCGGACCTGGATCTATCGCATTGCAGTGAATGAGGCGCACAATCACAGGCGCTGGTTCGCGCGGCACTGCCGGTGCGAGGTATCGATGGAGGACGAGCGCGGGGAACATCACGCTTCGCTGGAATACGCTGCTGATCCTGGTCGTTCACCATATGAGCAAACGCTGGAGAGTGAAAACCGGACCTTGATCGAGCGGGCGCTTACGAAAGTGAGCCCGGTATTCCGGACTGCCGTAGTGCTGCGAGATATCCAGAATCTAAGTTACGAAGAGATAGCCGAGATTCTGCAGGTCTCTCTAGGTACGGTTAAATCAAGGATTTTGCGCGGGCGTGAAGCATTACGCCTCGAAATAACGCAGCGGCCGGATCAGGGCCTTGCAGAAGCAATGGCTTAAGAACAGATGACAAGCGCATGACGTGCTGGACTGTAAAGCGGCGGATTACGGGTTTTGTAGACGGAAGGCTGCGCAAACGCGAGCATTCCAGAGTTGAGGCACATCTGCGCGACTGCGATGCATGCGCCCTAATGGTCTATCAAATCCGATCTCTGCGCTCTTCTCTAGTTGATTTGCCGCAGCCAGCGACGCCCAGGTCCTTGCGAAGCAAGCTGCAAGTCATGGCCTCTAAAGAACGGCAACTCCAGATGGACACTAATGGGTCGCGATTGAGGCGGCTTTGGAATGGCTGGAAATTCCGCATCGATCAGCTCATGCGACCGCTCACGATTCCCGCAACGGGCGGCGTAGTTTCCAGTGTTCTTCTGTTTGGAGCGCTTGCCTTCACAATCGGCACGACGACGCGTCAAGTGGGGTACGAAGTACCAGTGATCTACGCGGAGCGGGCCGATGCCAATCTGGTACCGTTACAACTGCGGTCGTCGGTAGTGTTGACCCTTAGCCTGGACGGACGCGGACGCATCACCGATTACTTCGTGCGGGACGGTTCGGGCGGTTTCGTAGGCGACGCATCCAGGCTGCAGTACAACAACATCCAAATGCCTGTGTTTCCCGGCGTGCTCGCGCTCGCGCAGCCCACGATTGGAGACATTCGGATTTCGTTCACGCCGATCGTGTTCCGGCAGTAGCAGTAGAGGACAGCCAAAAGAATATCTTTCCGCGCGAGCGCCAACATCTGCGACATCTGCTGACCTCTCGAGATGTATTGCCACAAGGCACGCGGGTCACCTGAACACCTGAGTTGAATACATATCTCCCTCTGGCGGTAAACGATCGCAAAAATTCGTTCGTTAGGCCTACAATGGTTCAGCTCAGGCAAAGGCGTGAAAACCTATAGATTGACTTGCCTTATGTCCCTGCTTTTGGGGATTGCGTTTTCGTGCAAAGCCTTTCAGGAGCATCATCATGCGGATGGGCAAGCGGCCGAGCGGTTGGGAACAGTTTCGTTCCCCACATCGTGCTCTCCTCGAGTACACTCAGCATTTGCGCGAGGCGTGGCGCTTTTGCATTCGTTTGGGTACGAGGCGGCGGAGAAAGTGTTTAAACAGATCGAAACCGAGGAGCCGTCGTGTGCCATGGCCTATTGGGGCGACGCAATGACACACTATCACCAATTATGGGATCGGCCGTCGCAAGCGGATCTCTCCAACGGCTGGGCGCTGGTTGAGAAGGCGGAAGCGGCCGGTCCAAAAACAGAGCGCGAGCAGGGATACGTTGCAGCCATCGCGGCCTTCTATCGTAATGACGCAAAGGAAAGCTTTGAGAGCCGTTCGGATGCTTACGTCAAGGCGCTCGAGAGACTTCACCAGCAATTTCCGGACGACCATGAAGCGGCTATTTTCTACGCTCTGTCTCTGCTGGGATCGCGGCATGCAAGTGATAACGATTTCGCCGGCCGCAAGAAGGCAGTCAGCATTTTGAATGCGGTTTTGAAAGATGAGCCAGATCATCCGGGTGTTGCGCACTATCTGATTCACGCATGCGATAACCCGGAGATGGCGAAAGAAGGTTTGCCCGCGGCGAGGCGTTATGCGCAGATCGCGCCGGGTTCGCCCCACGCGCTGCACATGCCGTCTCACATCTTCGCGCGGCTTGGCCTGTGGCAGGACGATATAGCATCGAACCTGGAGTCTAAGGCGGCGGCCGAGAAGCAGCGAAGCACGCGTGATCGTGTACATGCGATGGACTTCCTCGAATACGCATATTTGCAGACCGGGCAAAGCAAAAGGGCAAAGAGCATTGAAGAAGAAGCGCTGGACATTCCGCAGCAAGACTTTCCAGAGGGAAAATCAGGATACTTTTCTTACATGCAGGTGCATTTCCCCGCTTTGTTCGTTCTAGAGACACGGGCGTGGAGGGATGCAGAGGAGTTAAAGCCGCCCGATGCGGCACCGGATTTTCAGGCAGTCATTTACTGGGCCCAGGCTATTGCCGCGGGACACTTGCACAATATTGCGGATGCGCGAGGGGCAGTCGAGAAGTACGATCGCGCTCTGGATGCTGTGAAGAAGAGTTCGCATGCCTACGTGGCAGACGAGATGACGACGACGCGCGACGAGGCTCATGCCTGGCTCGCCTTTGCGGAAGGGAATGGCGCGGAAGGCACTCGTCTGCTGGGCAAAGTGGCCGATGAGCAGGATAAGACCGGGAAAGGCGAGGTCGAATTACCGGCGCGCGAGATGCTCGCCGATATGCTGATCGAGCTGCACCGGCCGGCGGATGCGCTGGCCGAATATGAACGATCGCTCAAGACCGATCCGAACCGGTTCAATGCCCTATTTGGCGCTGCACGGGCCGCTGAAGCTACGGGCAAGCGGGAATCCGCAGACCTTTACTACAAACAACTGCTGGCAAATTGTCCGGAAGGCGATCGCGCCGAGCTTGCGCTTGCCAGAACGTATCTGAAAGGCGGCTCCGGTGCCAACGATTCCACTCACTGACAGTCTCGGGCTGAAGGTCGATATCAGTTTTGACGATAAAAGCGACGCGGCCAAGTTTAGTCTCCAGGCTCTCGAATCAAAGACGAGCGAGTTCGTTGCGGTAGCCAGCAAGCCATTGGATGAGACGAGCTTCCAGTCTGCCGTCTTTGGGGGCGACTTCAAGACGCCGAAAATCGAACTGGGCGGGAACATCGGTCTGGTGGTCAATAGTGGAGCGAACGCCGCAATCAAGGTGTTCCGAGAAACAGATAAGACGCTGTTCGAAACGGGCGAAACGTCACCAGACATCCCGGTCGGGCAAGGCCAAGCATGGATCCGGTTCGCGCTCGATACTTCGCTGGAAATAGCAGCAGGCGTGACCAGCCCGTCGGGATTTGGAGTCAGTGGAAAGGGAATGCAGGCACGCGAATTTTCGGTCTACTCGCGGATCGAGGCCCCAGGCGGAAAATTCCCTACTTTGAAGGACGGCATCGAACATGCACTCTCGAATTACCGGGTCACTAGGACCGCTTCCGATCTTCGCAATCAGATTCCGAACACGGTCTATGAGTGGGATGTCTCCGGCTCGTTCGCAATTGCAGCGAACTACGGCTATCCGCTGGCAACGAACTGCTTCAGCCTTACGGGCGCGGCGCTCGCTTCCGGGCATGCCTTGCGGATCGCGCCTGCTCTGAACGTCAGCCTGACAGGTGTGCTTACCGTATCGGGTGAATTCCGGGGCAGATGTTACCGGGCGAATGGGTCCACGTTGCAGCTAGGTCTTTACAAGAAGAAGGAAACGGATCTGACTGCTACATTTCGAGCCTCTGCCGGAATAAGCGCAAAAGTCGGATCGGCCGACCTGATCTCGGCTTTGTTCTCGGTTTTACCGGGCGCAAATTTCGATGCCGTGCAGGTTGCAGAAGCGGACCGTAAGGCAATGCAGGATTCACTGCAGAGCGCCGTCGATCAGGGTCTCTCCATCGCGCTGAATAGCAAATGCAGCGCTTCTAAAACGGACGAGGCTGCCGTTCTCTATGAGATAGATCTTGGAGTGGAATCCGAAGCCGCCGATCTGGCGATCAACGCGGCATTAAAGGGCGACTGGACGGTACTCACTCAGGTGAGCGCCGCGAAACAACTACGGAATGCGCTGATCGAAACACACGAATTTAGCGGCAAGACAACGCTCAACTTGTTGGGCATTTATGACTGCGCATCCGTCCAGGACTTTGTGCGCCGGTGCACAATACTGCACGACACGGAAAGCGGAAACATCACGATTACGGACAAGGAAACAGCTCAGCGGATCGCGGTCTCTTCCGCGTCCTTGGCCGCCCAGGACGACAAGCTTCGTAAAGTGCTCGATCAGGCTTTCCTGGCGACTGTGGTTTATGCGGTTGCAAGTAGCCATACCGCGTATGCAGTCACAATACAAACAACGCAGTCTCTCTTGATCTACGACGAGCGCTCGAGCTACGCCAGCCTGCGGAAGAATCTGCTGCTTGGAAAGGCTTTGCAACTGCTTACCGATGCCGAACTGGATGGCATCGCGCTGGAGAAGCAGTTCAAGTACTTTCGCCTGGAAACCAGAGCGGCGTTCGAGGGTAACGACGCGCTCAGCCTGTTTTTCGAGGATGTAGCAGAGCGTACGCCACGGAAAGAGGAGGATTTGAAACGCCTGGGGAGAGACGTGCTTATTACGTTGCTCGACAGAAGTAGCGCAATGGATGAGGCACGCAAACGAGCTCTTCAATCCGATGCGATCTGGGCGGACATGGAAAAACAGAAATTCCCGGCGGACTCCCCGGCCTCCTACAGCGATTGGTTCGATATTGTTACTTGGGCGCATTCGGTGGCGACGGTAGCGCCCTTGCTGAAGTTAGTTCTCGCGGCCGCAGAACATCCGAACACGCCCGACCCGTCGACGGATCCTGCATTCATGGCGGCACGTGAGGCAGTGGCGAAAGCGATAGCCGAAGTGACTCGGAACACAAGAGCCGCCTTCGAGAAGGGCTGGCCGATAGCCGTAATGTTTGCTTTATCAGGACGCAAGGCTGCGGTCAGCTTCGACGCGCAATGGAATGGCCAGAAGCGCTTTGAGAGACAGTCAGTGAAGGTGCTGACGGCCTAGCAGCTGAGAATTTTCACGAGCTAATATCTCCAACTCGTCACATCCGCTCCCTTCGGCGCGGTTTGAAGCATGTGCTCGACCATTTTCGGCAGAACTCGCTGATTTACCGTCGGGCCGGAGACGCTCATTGGCAGGTTTGGATCGCCACTGTAGCAGTGCGGCATGCGCGGCCCGTAGTCGAATACTGCATCGGAATGCGGATTGCGCGTCGCCTCCAAAGTTTCTTGCAGCAGGTGAACAGCGTTGTTGAGGAACCAGGTATCGGCGTCGCCGGAAGCGAGATGTAGTTTTGCTTCGAGCTTCGGACCCAGCATGCTCCAATCGCGTTGCAGGATGGCGGTCAGGTCATAGTGGTCGTGCCAGTAGCGGACAACAGCCGGATCGATTGCGCCGGTTCGTTTGTCGTAGACGGGTTTGGGATAGCCGTCCGGACCGGCGGGCGAAAACACGGCCTGCCACGCGTCGAACTGCTCGGCTGAGCGGCCGCGCGTACCGAATACATATTCGCGGCGATTGGCTGGCTCCATCTCGGCCACGATGCTGCCATCAGCCTCGCGCATTTCGGCGATCGGGATGGTGCCAAACGGACCACTGCGCACGTAAGCGTTTGTGTCCTTGTAAAGGTTCACGTTTTGATAAGCGCGAAAGTCGACCGGATCCGGGCAGCTCGACCAGACTCCGTTATAAAAGTCAGGATAGAAGATCTGGGAAGCGAGAGACTCCCAGCCGCCTGTTGAGCCGCCGTAAGTCGCCCGAGCCCAACCCTGGCCGATGGCGCGAAACTGCTTTTCAATTTGCGGGATTATTTCCTGCGTGATGGCATCGCCGTAGGGGCCTAAGTTCGCAGAGTTTACGTTATAGGAATCATCGTAATAAGGATTCGCGTCCTGCAAATAAAGAATGATCACGCGAGGCAGGCGCCCCGAAGTCCAATCCTGATAGAACTTGAAGCCGTAGTCTATTTCGCCCGGTTCGTTTCTGGGCTTACGCAGAGAAGTCCGGAAATCGACACCGGCGCCGAAGTCTGGATGGAAGTGATCCTGGTAAATAATCAACGGGTAATGAGCGTTCGGGTGATCATCCCAGCCGTCCGGCAACAAGACCCAACCGCCAAGAAATACATCGCGCCCCCAAAATTTTGAAAGCAGTGAGCTGCGGATACGGACGAATTTGAGCCACTTGCCCGAAGCATCTTTTTCGACTTGTTGGGCAGGATCGAAAGAGATCGGAGGTATCGCTTGATCTAGCGCGATGCGGACAGGATTCTTGCCACCCGGATCGAGATAGATCTTTTGCGGTTTTGAATACGGATTCCCTGGCTTGCTGTTCCACTGCTGGCCTTCGCCGCGATCGGGAGGCAGCTCCAGAACGGCTCCGCTGGCAAGGTGAAACCGCTCATAGACATTCAAGACACCCTGCACGAAATATTCGCCGGGCGGCAGATCGGATGGATGCTCGAGCGGATAACCGACAGTTGTGGAATCGATAACGATTGGTTTGCCAGGAACGAGATTTTCGACATCGACTCCGAACGCCTGCGCGGAATCGTATGTCTCAGAGATCTGGAATCGCGGCTCTTCTGTGGAACCTTTGGCGATACATAAGATCAGATGACCAGTAAGCGCTTCACTCTGGTTGGAAATCGTGACCTCAATCTGGAAACCACCGTCACGATTTTGCGAGACAGCAGGAAGTGCACAGGCGAGAATTAACAGGCACAATCGAACTAGCATCCTGTTCATCTTCGCAGCAGCGAACCAAGACGTTTGTGCTCAGATGCGAGTCTTCAGTGAGTAGTCTTCATCGTTACGGGTGAGGTTGGGATTATAGTACGGGTCGGCATCAATGACACTTTCCCATTTGAGGCGCATGGCTTCGACTTCCTCTGGATGCGGGACCAGATCTTTTGACGTCTTCGAAAAAGCTTCGTGGTGATACAGGACAGCGTGCGGGGTGTAAAGCACCCGATAACCCTGGTTCCCGATCTTAAGACACAGATCGATGTCGTTGAAAGCGACGGCGAACTGCACTTCATCGAAGCCACCAACTTTCCAGAAAACATCGGAACGCGTCATCAGGCAGGCCCCAGTAACAGCGCTCACATTGCGGATAACGTCCGTGAAATCGAAGTAGTGAGTCGTACTGCCATCCAGTCCCTTGAAAGCGTGGCCGCAATTATCGTAAAGGCCCATGATGACTCCGGCATGCTGAATGCGCCCATCGGGATAGAGCAGCTTCGCGCCAACCGCACCGACATCCGGACGAACTGCTAGCTCCGCCATGGCTTCGAGCCAGCCGGGCTCGATAACGGACGTGTCGTCATTGAGAAAAAGCAAAACCGGCGACTCGCACGCGCGTGCGGCGGTATTGTTAATCGCCGAGTAGTTGAACGGCTTGTTGCGCCAATCGAGGTAGCGAATATTCTTGTGTACCGGCTGTAACTCGCGAATGTAACCTTCAATGCCGTTGTGCTTGGAGTTATCGATCACCACGACTTCGTAGCCACTGTAGGTGGTTTTTGTGAAGAGGCTGTCGAGATTGGCGCGAAGAACGTCAAGCTTTCCACCAGAGGCGATGATGATGCTCACGCGAGTTCCTTCCGGGATGCGATACCGGGTACGCCAACGGCCAGGTATCTTGGCAGGCTCTACCGCCAGGACGTTCCCGGTTCGGCCGCAGTGCTGCTCGAGTGCTTTTTGCGCGGCAGCCAGAGCATATTCCTTATTTTCCTGAGTCACCGCGGTGGAACCTTCGGTCGCGCGCCAATGATAGAGAACTCGCGGAACGTGCCGGATCTCTAAAGCCTGTTCGCAAGCGCGCAGAATCAGATCATAGTCCTGGCTGCCGTCGCAATCGGGATTGAGATGACCGATCTTGCGCGCAAGATCCTGTCGCAGGACAAGCAGGTGACAAATGTAATTCTCCGACAACAGCAGATCGGGCGACCAATCCGGTTTAAAGAACGGATCGAAGCGCTTTTCTTTGCTGTCGATCTTATCTTCGTCACTGTAGAGGAGATCGGCTTGGGGATGGCGATCAAGTGCTTCACAAACATACGCAAGCGCGTGAGGCGAGAGCGTGTCGTCGTGATCCAGGAAGCAGACGTAATCACCGGTTGCGAGCTGCCAGGCTGCATTGCAGGTCTTCGAGATGCCGCCGCGCTCCGCTCCGTATACGATTTTAATCCTGGAATTCTGGCCAGTGGCAAAGCGATCGAGAACGGCTCGCGTTTCAGCGCGCGAAGAGCAATCGTCGGCGATACAGAGTTCCCAATTGCTGTAAGACTGCGCGATTACCGACTCGATGGCGCCGCTCAGTTCAGCCGGATCGGTATTGAACACCGGCATGAGGATGCTAAAAGTCGGCCGGTAAGAGAAGCTCAGCAACTTGAGCGAGATCAGGTCATCGTCAGGCTCTTCGAAATCGTGAATCCAGCGGTAGTAGTCCGAAGCAAAGCCGTTTTCGTGATCGATCTGAACGGCAGTGCGGGTTTCGCGAATGGGCTTCCCTTTCGAGATGAGCCGGAGAGTGATGGGGTGGCGACCATTAGGCAGCGCGAGCGAATCGAACTCGGCGGCAAAACCTGCGCGGCCAGTCGAATCGAGATCGGGATGGTGTTTCTTGACGTCGGGCCTCGGAATGGAGGGAACGACTTGAAATCTGGGGACGCCTGGAACATCGATTTGCACTGCATCCACGCCACCTTGGGCGACACACCAGCCTCTGACCGTGATGCTGCCGCTGCGCAACGCGAGATCGCTGGCCTTGGGCTCATCGCAGACAAGAAAGGATCGCTGACGGCTGTTTAAAACGATGCTATCGGCGTTGTTGCCCCCTGAGCGGGGAACAAAGCGTTTGGCAAGATCTCCAGCGGCGCGCAGCGTTCGCCATACCCGGCCGGTGAGCATCTCCATGATGATGCGATCGAGGCGAGCGATAGAGGATTCGTGCGAGACCAGTTGTAACTGGTGTTTTTCGACCAGCTCCAGGACGCGCTTTAACTGCCGCTGGGACGCGCGAAGTTCCGCCTGAACTTGCCGAAGTGTCTCATTCGCTGCTTCAGGTTGAGTTTCAGGAGTGTCGCGCCGGTTCATCAATATAGAAAATAACAAGGGGGAGATTTTTTATTGCCGATGGAGAGATCGCTTCGCTCGGCTAAGGCTTACCTCAAAGGAAGCATTCGGAGGCGGACAGACGCTTTGCTGCCCAGCCGCGACATCCGCCAGTACCGGAAATGGATTGCCGAGCGGCAGATGCTACGCAGAGAGATTTACAGGCGGGAGCCTCACCCTGGCCTCTTCTCTATCTTGACTCCGGTTTGGAACGGGAGTCCGGTTAGATATCTGCGTGAGCTGGCTAGATCTATTTCGGCGCAGAACCGGAATGGAGCATGTGAATGGGTGGTCCTCGACAATGGCTGCTCAAACGCAAAACTGCTCGAGTATCTGGAAGAGCTCGATTCCCTGCCCTGGGTTAGACTTTTTCGAGCGGAAACCAACTTGGGTATCACGCGAGGTTTGCGGCGGTGTTTGGAGGAAGCGAGCGGCCGGTATGTGCTCCCGGTGGATGCAGACGATTTGCTTTATCCCGATGCACTACGGATCGTTGCGTCTTTCGTTGAGAAGACCGGCTCGCCCCCGCTGCTTTACACCGACGAAGACAAAGTGATCGGAGCACGCGTGTATCAGCCCTATTTCAAGCCGGATTGGGATCCGGTGTTGCTCCTGAACTCGGCTTACATCGCACATTTGGGAGTGATCGATCGGGAGAAGGCGCTGGCACTCGGCGCCTACAGCGATCCAGCAACTGAAGGCAGCCCGGATTGGGATCTCTTTGTGCGGTTCTTGATCGCGGGCCACTCGGCGGTTCATATTCCGGAGATTGTCTACAGCTGGCGCGTGCATGCGCATTCGACGGCAGACGACGTGGCTATCAAACCATACATCCTTACTTCTCAACGCAACGTGCTGCAGCGTTTCCTCGACGCTCACTCGAAGGGCAAGCTGTTCGAGCTAGAGGAGAGCCCGCTGCTGGGGGCGGCGCACTGGCATTTCCGCAGAAAAGAGGAACAGCCGAGTCCGTTCGTAAGGTTCTCGGGCGACGACGTGGGCGGGTGTATCGAAGCGGCGCGCTCCGTCGCGGAACAGGACGGATTCGTCTACTTTATCGGCCCAAACGTGAAGATCGATGATTTGGGCTGGCAATGGGAAGCGCTTGGCATCACCGAGCTTCATCCGGACACAGTGATGGTGGGCGGGCTAATTCGAAACCGCCAAAGCCAAGTCATGGAGGCTGGTCTGGAGTTCGATTCGGTCGGCGTTTGCGTGAATCCGAATAGGGGAAAGCCGGCCAACGATCCCGGCTACTTTGGGCAAATCTGGAAGCAGCGTTCGGTAAGCTCGGTTTCCACCCAGTTCGCAATTTTGAAAGCACGATACCTGATAGAGTTGCTCACACACTTGCCGCAGAGTACTTCACTCGAGTCTCTCGGCGCCTGTGCAGGAGCCTTTGCTGCAAAGACCGGCAGACGTGTCGTCTACACGCCCTTTCTCAGCGCCGTTTCCGGGTAGAGTAAAGCTAAAACTTCGCGACCATCCACAGTCCTGTGATCATAAGCCCGCATCCGACCAAGCGCGGCCAGGACACCGGATGTACTTTGAAACCAATCCAGCCAAAGTTATCTAGCAAAATTGAAGTAACGAGCGAGGCCGTGACGCTCAGTCCCGTAAAAACACCGGAGCCCATTTTTTGCGCGAAGGTGATACCGGACAATGTGGCTGCGATGCTGAGCAGACCTCCCGTCCAGGCCCACCAGGGAGTCTGGGCCAACCTGCCTGAGCCGGGCCAAGCTTGGCGAACAAAGAACTGAATGACGAGGACTCCAAGTAAGCCTGAAAAATAGACAATCACCGCTGAAAATAAGGCAGCATCGACAGATTTCTTTAATTGGGCATTAGCGCCGGCCTGCGCCGGATTGGCAGCGCCTGCGGCAATTGCGAGCAGATACATGATCCAGTTCACGCCCGTATAGATGCAGTGGATGGATTGAAACGCCGTTTTTTCTCCCTACACTAAACTGAGGCGTGCCACGAAAGCTGGGCCAGCACTTCTTAGTTCGTGACGCGATTCTCGAGCGATTGGCAGTCGCGGCCTGCGGCGAGCACACGGCGCGACTCATTGAGATTGGCTCAGGGCGCGGCGCTCTAACACGACATCTTCTGCCGCGCACCGATGAGCTGCACGCGATCGAACTCGACCGCTCGCTCGCAAGCTATTTGCAGCAAAACTTCGCGAGGGAATCAAAGCTGCAGGTACACGAAGCGGATGTGCTCGCAACTAATCTCGCGCAATGGGGTCCGGCTTCGATAGCCGGCAATCTACCTTATTACATAACGTCTCCGATCATAGAAAGGTTTCTGAAACTCAATGCGGGTTTTCCTCTCGCTGTTTTCCTTATGCAGTGGGAAGTCGCTGAGCGGCTATTGGCGAACCCCGGCAGCAGAAGCTATGGATACCTGACGGTTTCGACCAGACTGGTGTGCGATGTCGAGCTAGTCTGCAAAGTCCCGCCTTCAGCCTTCGTGCCGCCGCCAAACGTCGAATCGGGAGCGCTGCAGCTCCGCCGTAAAGTGGAAGGGCCCAGCGAATTGGACGAATTGTTACGCTTTGTGAGCAGGTGTTTCATACATAAGCGAAAGACTCTGCGCAATAATTTGCGTCCGTTTTATGGCGAGCAAGTCGATTCGCTACCTGAGGGCCGGTTGCGAGCGGAGCAACTTTCGATAGCGCAGTTCGTCGCCTTGTACCGGCGGGTGTCGGCGGCGGATCGACCCTGAAGCCACTACATGTAATCAGTTACAACTCTCTCCTGCCGCACTGATCGAGCAGAGTCGCCAGATTTTGCGAACCATCTGTACACTGAAAGCTCATGATTCGCGCTCGCTTTGCGCCATCGCCGACCGGATACCTGCATATCGGCAGTGCGCGCACCTTCATTTTTAACTGGCTTTATGTGCGCAGGAATAACGGCACGATCGTTTTGCGCATCGACGACACCGATGTCGATCGCAACACGGAAGCCTCTCTTAATTCCATTTACGAAGGATTGAACTGGTTGGACCTGGGGTGGGACGAATTTTACCGGCAGTCGGAGCGGCTCGACCTGCATCGCAAACTGGCCTACCGGTTACTCGAGAAAGGGATGGCGTACCGGGACTTTACGCCGGCGGCTCCAGATCTGGAAGAGAAAGGGCACGGCGAAGGACAGTGGCTTTCTAATCCCGAAATGCGTGCGCTTCCGTTTGACGAGAGCCGGCGCAGAGCCGAAGCGGGAGAGCCTTTTGTGATTCGTTTCCGGGTGCAGCGAGAGCCGGCATATGAAGTCAAGTTCGATGACGAGGTATACGGGGCACAAAGTAAGCTGACCGCCGATATCGAAGACTTCGCGCTATTGCGGAGCAATGGAATGCCGACTTATCACTTGGCATCCTGCGCGGACGACATCGATTTGAATATGACTCATATCATTCGCGGACAGGACCACCTTTCGAATACTTTTAAACACGTTCTGCTGTTCGAAGCCGCAGAAGCTTCGATGCCGCGTTTCGCGCACCTGCCGCTGCTGATTGCGCCAGATGGATCGAAGCTTTCTAAGCGTAAGCATGGTCCGGTAGTAAGCGTAGTAACCTATCGTGACAATGGCTTTCTAGCACCGGCTTATATAAATTTCCTGTGTCTGCTCGGCTGGTCTCCGAAAGACAATCGCGAGCAGATGACGCTTGCGGATTTGACTTCGGCGTTCAGCTTTGAGGGCGTGAATCGAAGCAATGCGGTGGTGAACTTCAGTGAGAGCGATCCGATCGATCCGAAAGCGCTGTGGCTGAATTCGCAGCACCTGAGAAGCGCACCGCTGGAGACTCTTGCGCCTGCCGTCAAGAAAGTGCTCGAAGATCACAAACTCGAGCCGTATGGAGGCCCCGAGTTTTTCTCACGCGTAATTGACACGATTCGTTCACGATACTCGACACTGCTCGATTTTCCACTGAAAGGGCGCGCTTACTTCGCGGATGATTTTCACATCGAGAAACAGGCGTTGGAAAAGTTGGAGGTCCCCGGTGCTCGAGCGTTGCTGCACGACCTGGCGGAACAAATCGCGCGTAATCCCGAATTCTCGGAGGCAAGCGTGGAAGCGGATCTCAGGAACCTGGCAGAAGAACGCGGAGTGAAGGCCGGGGTGTTAATCAACGCCAGCCGCGCAGCACTGACCGGACAATCGGTTGGGCCCAGCGCGTTTGCAGTATTCGTCTGCGTCGGTCGTGAACGCGCGATCCAGCGGCTAGAGAAGGCCTGAGGATGCCCGGCGTTCTGATTGGCCTGGGCGGCCTGCTCAGCGATCCAGCGTGTTGCGTCATCAAGAGCGGAGAGCTTGCGTCAGCGGTCGAGCAGGCCAAACTCAGCCGGCATGACCGCCCAGGAACATTTCCCGAAGAAGCCTTCAAGACGGCGCTAGAAATCGCTAGAGTCGATGTCGAGAAGATCGATTGTGTCGCATTAGCAAGGCCTTTCGCAACCGGAGCGGAGAGCACGTCGCTACTTGAGCTGCGGGCCCGTTTTCCGCTCAGCGAAATCGTCGTGGTGGATCACCACGAAGCACATGCGGCGTCGGCTTATTACGCATCCGGGTTTAGCGATGCAAGCGTGTTGAGCGTGGACCGCGCGGGCGATTTCCGATCCGCCGTGCTATTTCGTGGACAAGGAAATCGTCTGACGCGGGAGAGAGAACTTTATTTTCCGGATTCCCTAGGCGATTTATACAACCGCGTGACCGAGTTACTGGGCTTCGAGCCGCGTGCCGATGAGCACAAGGTTCAGTGGCTTTCATCCGCAGGGACTCCCGTGTTCGCGGATGTCTTCCGCAAAATAGTGAACCGCAAAGAGACCGGCTGGCCGCGATTCGACCGGCGCTACTTCGACGCGGACGCCTTGACGGAGGGGGGCTTTGGTAACCGCTTCTATGAGGCCGCTAATATTCGCGCAAAGGAGGAGCTTTCCGGGAAGACAAAGGCGGACCTCGCGCGAAGTTTGCAACTCGCCATTGAGGAGAGTGTCGCCTGCATGATAGGGCCCGCGGAAAACGTAGCAATTGCAGGCGGCCTGGCGCTGAATGCGCTGCTGATCCGGGCGCTCGAGCAGCGCTTCAAAAGCCTGTTTGTGCAACCGGTCTCGGGTAATGCCGGCACAGCGCTCGGAGCGGCGTTCTACGCGTGGCACAATTTTTATGGCGAAAGCCGGCCAGTTCCCTTCAAAACACTGTGCCTTGGCCCGGCTTATGTCCCGGAGGAGATCAAGCGCGTACTCGAGAATTGCAAGCTCCGCTTTCGTTTCCTGTTGACGAGTGAAGAACTCATCCAGGAAGCGATCCGCGCCCTCAGTGACAACAAAATTGTGGCCTGGATGCAGGGCCGTATGGAATTTGGTCCACGCGCGCTTGGAAATCGCAGCATACTGGCTTCGCCGCTCAATCCCTACTCAACCGAGAACCTAAATGTCTACATCAAGCACCGCGAGAGCTTTCGAAAATTTGCGGCTTCCGTTCCGGACGAGATGGCGGAGCGATATTTCGAGGCAAGTTCGAACGCGCGCTTTCTGGCGAGCGTAGGAGAAGTTCGGCCGGAGTATCGTGAGAGATTTTCGGCGGCCATTCTCGTAGGAGATCTGATACGGGTACATAAGGTCAGTAAAGAGGAGCACCCGCTGTATCACAGGCTGCTAACCGCAGTTGGCGAAGTGACGGGACTTCCCGTGCTTTACAACACCAGTTTCAATCTGTTTGGTGATCCGCTGGTTTGCACTCCGCGCGATGCGGTCAGGAGCTTCTACTCTTCCGGAATCGATTCGCTGTTTGTGGGTAGCTTTTATCTGGAGAAGTAGGTGCGGATATTATCCTCCGCCAAGCCCAGCGCGCGGGCAAGTGAGACTTTCGCGACGTTGTACTGGTACTGCGCCGAGATGAGATTCTCATTCGCATCAGCCAGGGTTTGCTCAGCCTGCACTACTTCGACCGTATTGGTTACGCCTGCCGAGAAACGGTCGCGGGCCTCTCTCACCGTTTCGCCAGCTAGCTGCACGTTGCTTTGCGCAACATCCACCTGATCATGCGCCGAGTTTAAGTCGAGCAGCGCGCTGCGGACTTCGAAATCGATCTGGCCACGCAAATTCTCGAGCTCATTGCGACGGTTTTGCAGTTCCGCATCGTTCTGCAGGATGTCTGCTTTGATGCGGCCGCCATCGAAAATGTTGAACTGCAGCGAACCAGTCGCATTGAAAACGCCGTGAGAGTTCGTGAAGAGGTTCAATCCGTCGGCGCCGTAGAATCCATTAGCCGTCAAAGTTGGATAGCGCTCTGCCTTCGCTCCTCGCAGAGAGAATTGCGCAGCCAGAACCCGCGCTTTCGCGGCCTGGTAATCGGGGCGGTGCTCATAGGCTTTGTTGATTGCATCCTGCAGCGAAAGCGCGGCAAGTGGGACGGAGGGGGCGGGATCGGCAACTGTAAAATCCTGCCCCACAGCGAGACCGATGACCCGGCCTAGAGTTAGTTTATCTTTCTCGAACTGATTCGTAACAGCCACTAGCTGCTGCTGCCGCTGTTTCAGTTCCACTTGCGAGCGCAGTACATCGATACCGATTGCAGTGCCGGCATCGTGCCGGCGCACAGCGTTTGTGTAGACGGCGCGGTCGGCCTCGATCTCCGCTTGCGTGGCGGTGATGCGGGCAGCATCGGCGATGATCTGCAGATACGCGTTACCTACTGCCTGGACGACTAGGTCGCGCGCGTTCTTGATGGAGAGAACGGCGGCTTTTGTATCTTCGCGAGAGGCTTTGAAGTTGCTGATTGCGCTGAAATCAAAAAGCGTGACCTCAGCATTGACCTGGGCAGATTCGTAACTGTAGGGTCCAACGATGTGAGGAATCTGGATGCCGGGAAAAGTAAACAGAAAGCCGACTGCCTGAAGATTGACTTGCTGCTCGACAGCATTGACTTGGCCGGTCAGCTTCGGCAAAAGAGTACTTAATGCCCGCAGACGCTGGGCGCGGATTTCGCGGCTCGATTGTTCGCTCGTCAAGAGCCCTAAGTTGGCCTTCAGGCCGCGATCAATCGCATCTCCGAGCGCAAGCGCGATAGGAGTAGACGACGCGTTGCCCTGGGGCACGCTGCCTTGAAGAGCTTGATCGCCGGTTTGCGGGGGAGGCGTGACGGGTAAAGCAGGACCACTCGGAAAAATAGCGGAGCCGCCCGTCGGAGCGCCGGCTTGCATGCTCGTCCCGCTCGGAGCACCGCTCTGCGCTGAAGGCTGTTGTCCCTCAGCTACGCTTCCATAAAGCGCAAAAAGAAAACAGATGAATTGGAGAAACGCACCGCTTCGTAGTTTACTCATTCACTCGTCTGATCGCAGCTATTGCTGACTGCTCCATTCAGAATAGCGGAGCAAACGCTACAGACTGCGTTTCAGGAATGAGCAAATTTCATAACCAGCCAGATACTTGAAGGGGAAAGCGCCCAGCGTGTAGTGTCCGCAAGGCAGAACGGTAACGTCGTGATCCCAATTTTGCTTGCGCGCGCCTTGTATGACTTGCCGCGAGAGATGGACGGGAAAGGTCGTGTCGTACTTGGTGTAGATAAATTTGGAGCGCTTCTTCTTTTCAGTGAAGAGTTTCCAGTAGCTTGGCGGACTGACGCATGTCCACAACTTGCGCAAGGTGGGTAGATCGATTGCGGTTTCCAGGCTCTGGCGGATATGGCGTGTTGACAAGCCTTCCCAGACCACATCGGCGACATACGTCGAGCAGTGATTGAACACGTTCACGCGAATGCGAGCGTCGTGAGCGCTGGCGAGAAATGCGTAACAGGAGCCTAGGCTGGTACCTACGATTCCTAGATCTGTGAAGCCTTGCTGCTCCAACCAATCGAAGCAGGCGCGGGTATCGATCACGGCCTGGCGAGTAGCGTCGATCGTGCGGCATACGTTGGCCGAAACCGCGAAATCGGCGCGCGCAAGTCCGGCCGGCATGCGGGCGTCGTGATACGGCAAGCTGAGCCGCAGGACCGAAATGCCAAGGCGCTGCAATCCGCTGCAAAGGGCATTATGTTGAGGTAATTTCGAATTCCAGTGGGGGAGAAGAACGACGGCTTTGCGGCTCCCAGCCTTGGCCGGAAACCAGAGCGCGCTCACTTTGTTGTTTTCGACGTAAGGCGTCGTTACCGGTGACGTGAAGCTGAGCCAGTTATCGGCCAACGTGAAATCGCCAGGCTGCTGGTACCCGAAAAATTCCTCGCTGCGCTGCACGATCAGATCATTTAACGCTATGAGATCCGGCAGAGACTGAATGAGCGGAACTCCAGTGAGCCAGTACGCGGCCCACTCGGCGCCAAGTTCGAAGGGACGGACAACACGGTCGTTGGAGCGGAAGCACAGATCATTTTCCCGGCGATCCACCCAACTGCGATATCGATGCGATACAGGACGCAGCACGGAGATCATGCGTTCGAGTAGCAGAACAAGAGATAAGCCTTGCGAGAGACCATGTAGCTCCAGTTTAGCGGCCTCGCCACTCCCAGGCCGTTGCGTCTGACATGGCCCGTTCAGCGATCGTTTTCGCCTGTTGCTATAAAACGGGTATGCCTCGATACGCGGCAGTCGACATCGGCAGCAACTCCGTTCGCATGATGGCGGCCGACGTGAGTCATGGAGAAACGAGCATCCTGGCGCAGGATCGGGAAGTCACCAGGCTCGGCGAGGGCGTGTTCCGGTCGGGCCGGCTCAGCAAAGAGGCATTGGACTTTCTTTGCGGAACACTAGCTCGGATGTCGGCAGCCTACAGCCGATTGGACGTGATTGGCATTAGGGCCGTGGCCACGAGCGCGGTGCGGGACGCCAGCAATCAGGAAGAGTTCTTGCAGCGCACGAGCAATGCGCTGGGAACAAAGATCGAAATTATCTCAGGGCCGGAAGAGGCGCGGCTAATTCACCTGGGCGTGGAAGCCCGCTGGCCGCGTCCGAAAGAGAGAACGCTGATTATAGACGTGGGTGGAGGGAGCGCGGAGCTCATCATAAGCCAAAACGGGCAGTTGATCGACGCCGTTTCCAAGCCCCTAGGCGCGGTGCGGCTGACCGAAGTCTTTCTGAAGAGCGATCCTGCTAACCCGGAGGAGTTGCGGCGCCTGAATAGTTACATCGAAGAAAAGCTGAACCCGTTCTGGAAACAGCACGGGGACGAGAAGTTCGAGCGGGCAGTGGCAACTTCCGCGACGGCCGCGGCGCTGGTGTGCGCGGCTAACCGCGTTCCTCGCGCAAAGCGAGATGAGGCTGACCGCATGCGCGCTTCGACGAGCCAGATTCAGGATTTCTTCCTGACCGTGGCTGGCAGCGATTTAAACGCCCGCCGCAAAATGACCGGCATAGGTCCGAAGCGCGCCGAGATCATCGTGGGAGGCACCGCTGTCTTTCTGGCTGCACTTCAGCTCTTCGGACATCGCTCGCTTTTCTACTGCGCAGCGGGCGTGCGCGATGGCATCATTGCCGATCTGGCGGCCAAAGGCGCCGGGCGCGAACTTTCGCAGCTCTCGCGAGAGCAGCGCATGCTGGTTGAGGGCATGGCAAAGAAGTATGGCGTCTCGCTCCGGCATGCGCGGCACGTGGCTTGTCTCAGCCAAATGATTTTCGACAAGCTGCAGTCCGTGCATCAGCTGCCGCCCGTCGCGGGTAAGCTACTCGAGGCGGCTGCCTATCTCCACGATGTCGGCCATTATGTGAGCGGCATCTCACATCACAAGCATTCCGCTTACCTGGTGGCGAATTCAGACCTGCCCGGCTTTACTGATAAAGAGAGGCTCACCATAGCGGCGCTTTGCCGCTTCCATCGCAAATCCATGCCGCAGGCGCGCCATTCTCATTTTCAGGCGCTAGAAGCAGACGCCAAGCGAACGGTTACCAATCTTGCGCCCTTGCTGCGCATTGCCGATGCGCTCGACCGCGGCCACGAGCAGAAAGTCAAACAGGTAACGAGCGCGATTCGGGAAGGCGGCTTGAATCTGCTGGTGGATTCGGAGAGCGATCCCGATCTGGAGATCTGGGCGGCGAATGAAGCGGCCAAAACATTCCGGGAGAGTTATGCTAAGCCGATCGCTATTCAACGCTCGCCGCGCTGAGCTCAGGCGAACTTCAGCAGCTTCTTAACGCCGCGAGTCACTGTCTTCCAGTTGCTTCGAACTTCGGTCAGCCTCTTCTTGCCAGCCGGGGTCAGAGCGTACAGACGCGCCCGCCGGCCATTCTCGGTGATCTTCCAGGACCCTGTAACAAGCTTCTCGCGTTCCATGCGGTGAAGCGCAGGGTAGAGGGAGCCCTCTTCTACTTGCAACAGCCCTTCTGAAGCCGTGGCGACGTGAACTGTTATGCCGAATCCATGGTTTGCTTCGCGCTCGAGCGTCTTGAGGATCAGCAGTTCGAGGCTCCCCTGGAGATTATCGATTTTTTTCGGCATGAATTACTTTCGGTACGTTCCTTGCGAGAAGCCGCTTGCGCAATTCTGCCGTTCTGATCCGGTGGCATTTAAGACATAGGGTCTGCATATTGGACAAGTCACATTCTCCGCCACCCTCAACGATTGGCGTGACGTGGTCCGCATCCCAGAGAGATTTGCGAGTGCCGGGCTGCCACTCCGCGGTGGCGCGGACTCGTGCGACGCCGCGCAGTTTTCGGATATGCCGAAATTCCGACACGCAATCGATACCGCAGTGAGCGCAGACGCCGCGATCCCGTTCGAAGACGCTTTCCCGGAGGTGTCCGGGATCGCTGCGCACCTTCCACTCCTCGACGCACCATTCGGAGCAAAATGTATGCCGGCCAGCGGGGACCTCCAGGCTGCACCAGCGGCAGAGACAACGCCCATTGGCGCCTTTCGGCAGGCGATTGCGATCCGCACGGCCACCGGGCATGGCACGTTGCAAGCTCATCAAACACACTATAGCTTTGCCGAATGTATAGGATTCGAATCAGACGCATCCAATGTTTGTTACAAGTCATGGGATTCCTCGACAATCTGGAAAGCTCTCTCAAAAGTCTCGAGACGGTTGAAGAGCGTAATGGTAATAATCAACCGCAGCGTGAAGAAGATCGCGCCCGCGCCTTGGCGGTGGCGCCTTGGGCGGAACAACTGAAATCCTCCGATTACACCAAGCGGCTCTTCGATGAAGCGGCAGCTGCGGGCCATCGCATTCGGACGAAAGTTTATATGGCGTGGCTCGACAATACGCTGCGGCTCGAAGCTCGCGAGCGGCGGCTGGAACTGAAGGCTACGCCCGAGGGCATTGTCGCCGATTTCATTGAGCCTGACGGAAGCTCTCGATGTAAGCCGCTCGATTTAAACAGCAATCCGCAGGCACTCATCCGTGAATGGCTTGGCTGAATAGGAGAAGGAATGACAACAGAAGCGCAAGCGTATGCGGGGGCGACGGCTCTGGGAGTGATGGCGGGAATGCGGAGCATGTCCGCGCCTGCCCTGATCAGTCAAGTGGCGCGCAAGGGCAATCTAGCGCTCGAAGGGTCAAAGCTTGGTTTTCTGAATAGCCGGGGAGCGATTTCCACGACGGCTCTACTGGCGGTAGGCGAGCTAATCGCCGATAAACTGCCAGCTACGCCGGCGCGTACGGACGCGGGACCGCTGACCGCCCGAGTGGTATCTGGCGCCGTTAGCGGAGCAGTGCTTTGCTCGGCGAAGAAAAGGTCGCCCTGGATGGGAGCATTCTACGGCACATTGGGTGCGCTGGGAGCAACCTTTGCGGCGTACCATCTGCGGCGATCGGTGAAGCAAAATCTTAAGCTGCCCGACGTGGTGATTGCGGTTGCCGAGGACGCCGTAGTGGCAGTGAGCGCATTCCTGATCGCGCGACAGCTTTCGGAAAGAGAGGGATAGGGGTCCCCACGAATCATTCGCATCAGATCGCTGCATCTAACAAGGGCATGGAAGATAACGAGCGGGCTCTGCGCTTGAGCGTGCTGGATCAGTCCCCGATACCGGAAGGCGCTTCGGCGGCGGACGCCCTTCGGAACACCATAGATTTGGCGGGGCTGGCGGAGGAGTTGGGTTATGGCCGGTACTGGCTTGCGGAGCATCACGGAACGCCGGCACTCGCCTGCAACAGTCCGGAGGTGCTGATTGGGCCGGTAGCGGCTGCGAGCTCGCGCATACGGGTGGGCAGCGGAGGCGTGATGCTGCCCCATTACAGCCCGTTGAAGGTGGCCGAAAACTTTGCCATGTTGAACAGCTTGTTTCCAGGCAGGATCGATCTGGGAATCGGACGGGCTCCGGGGACGAGCCGCAACGTGGCGATGGCCCTGCAACGCGACCGGCGACAGCCTGCGCCGGACGACTTCCCGGAACAATTGGACGAACTGCTCGCGCATTTCGAAGGCAGCACGGAGCCGGAAATTTGGCTGCTGGGATCATCTCCGCAGAGCGCGGTTTGGGCGGCTGAACTCGGTTTGCCGTACTGCTTTGCCGATTTCATCAATCCGGGAGGTGCTGACCTGTCGCAGCACTATTCGCGCGCGTTTCAGCCTTCTTCACGTCTCTCGAAAGCGCAAGCGGCAGTTGCCGCCTGGGTAGTCTGCGCCGAAACGGATGAAGAAGCTCAGCAGCTATCGCTTAGCGCGCGCATGATGATGACGCTACTGCATCGCGGGCGGCTGATTCCCGTGCCCACGATCGAGCGCGCCCGCCAATTTTTGCGGGAGGAGAAGACGCCGTTTGAGCCGTTAGGTTCGGGCCGGAGATTTATCACCGGCGCGCCCGGGCGGGTCCGTGCCGAGGTAGAGATACTGGCCGAGGATTACGGCGCAACAGAAGTTTTCCTGGTCAATATTTTGCACGAACATGCGGCCCGACGTCGTTCTTACGAACTGGTAGCGAGAGAGTTCGGGTTGACGTCGGCAAGCGAAAGGAAGCGCGCCGTCGCCTGACGGCAACGCTATTCCGGTTTTCTCTTTCTTGGGCGGCGAACCCCCGCGCCGGCAGGTGTACGCTTTCGAACAGGCGCTTTCTTCGGCTTGGCGGGCGGAGGATTTGGCTCGAAGATGGTCGGCTGGCCCTCCACGATAGGCTGCGGCTCATCCTCTTCCTCTTCGGGAATAGGTTCAGGCGTCCTTTCCGGCAAAGCCGGCGGATAGAACTCAGCGCCAAGCTGCACTATAATGCCGCGTTCTTCATCGGGTTCGGTACGAACCACGGTTTTGTCCTGCGCATAGTTCAAGAATTCAGAGAATTGCTGGAATCCATACTTGGGGAGCTGGAATTCGGGGTGCTCAGCTTGCATCCATTGCTCAAGCTCTTCTCCGGTAGCGCCCTCCTCCAACTCCATGCGATGAGTTTCCAAAACGTCGCGCAGGGCGGGCAAAGCTTCCTCAGGCCGGGGAGCAACTTTCTCCGGACCGCCGCCGCCTCGCCGTTCGATGATGTAACGACCACCGGATCCGCTTACATTGATGAAGTCCGCTTTCTTGAGCTTGTCAACGAAATCCGAGAAGCTTCCGGCGCCATAGGCGCGCTCGCTGAAAGCGGGATCGAGCTGGAGCATGGTGCTCTTGAGGAGACCCAACTGCGGCTGCACGGCGCGGCGCTCCAGCACCTGTAGGGCACGTTCGACGAGCGGTAGTGCTTGACTTAAGTCGAGAGGAGCAGGGCGTGGGCCTCGGTCGCGTTTATCTTTGCGGTCACGGTCAGAGCGATCTCCCCGGTCGGGCCGGTCTTGCCGATCTGGGCGGTCTTGCCGCTCTGGACGTTCCTGCCGCTCGGGCCTGTCGCGCCGGTCCGGCATGGGTTGGGCAACGATCCGGTCGCCGTCTTCGAGCAGCGATTCGTAGCTGACGAACTCGTGGCAGTTCTGTTGCAGAATCGTGCTAGTGAAGGCTTTACCGCCCAGTACGAACACTGTCTTGCCGTACTCTTTCAGTTTGTTGACCAGTGGGATGAAATCGCTATCGCCGCTGACAATCGCGAAGGCGTTCACGTGGGAGTGCGTAAACGCCATCTCGAGCGCATCGAGCGCGAGATTGATATCGGCTCCATTCTTGTCGCCGCGAGGTGAAGGGATCCGCTGGACCATTTGCACGGCATTTTCAGCCATCAGGCGGGTAGCGCCCTCCTGGCGGCCCCAGTTCGCATAAGCGAATTTAGCGACGATGTCGCCGCGCTCTTTAAAAGCACCGAGTGCGAGCGACACGTCGAATTCGCGACGTAGCGTCGACTTCACGCCAATTTCTATGTTGTCGTAATCGACGAACACCGCGATGTTCAGTCTGTCTTGCATCTATTTCCTTTTCCGTCCGCTGCATGAGTCTCAAATGTTCAGGCAGTCTGGACCGTCTACAGCCGAGCTTGCGCTCAGGCAACTTGTTTTACAGAATCGCGAATGAATTGAACGATCTTTTCGAGAGAAGCACCGGGCTGGAAAACCTGGGCCACGCCGAGCTTTTTCAGCTCTGCCGCGTCGTCGTCAGGAACGATCCCGCCGACTACGACCAGCACATCATTCATCTCCTTCTCTCGAAGCAGTTCCATCACACGGGGAACAATTACATTGTGCGCGCCCGAGAGAATGGAGAGCCCAATCACTTGAACGTCTTCCTCGAGAGCTGCATTCACGATCATCTCCGGGGTTTGCCGGAGACCTGTGTAAACCACCTCCATGCCAGCGTCGCGCAGGGCACGCGCGATGACCTTAGCGCCGCGGTCGTGTCCATCGAGGCCTGGTTTGGCGACGAGTACACGTATGGCGGTGTTCATACTTACACTTGTCCAAATTATAGAACGCAAGGCTCTGAGACGTGCAGAATCGCCTCAGAGAAGGCGGAGCTGAAGGTCAGCTCGGACTGAAGTCCGCGCTCCAGGGGATGTGAGGGCGTCCTCGTGAGTTAAGAGCCAGCGTTTTCGCTCGAGACCGCCGCCATAACCGGTGAGTGAGCCGCTTGCCCCAATGACACGATGGCACGGCACCACAATGCTGACGGGATTTGCGCCATTCGCCAAACCGACGGCCCGCGCTGCCGCCGGGCGACCGATGCGTTGTGCCAGCTGAGCATAGGAAATGGTCTGCCCGCAGGGAATTTCGCGGAGCGCGCGCCAGACTAGCCGTTGAAAGAGTGTACCAGCGGTTTCGACCGGCAAGTTGTCGATGGCCGTCAGATCTCCTGCAAAGTATGCGCGCAGCGCGGCAATGTGAGCGGCCGAGTCTTCTGAGGAACACGCGCACAACGGACGCGCCGGAGGCGGCCAAGTCCGTTGAGTTTCTCTTTGGTTCGGTGCCGCATCCGGCGGCCTGTGCGCTTGCCTTGGCTCGATAGTAAAACCGCATGGACCGTAAAGAAGCCGCAGCAAATATTGCATCCGGTCCTCGTGATCGACCCAGTGAATAATCCGCATCCGCTTTTCGCGATCTGTCAGAACGATCAACTCGCCGATGGGAGTGGTAAGGCGATCGCTCCAGAGGCGTAGCGGCTCGATCATGCGGTTTTCTGAAGCGCCGGCACCGGGGAATTATGAACAGTTTGTGGCTTAGCCGGCAATGTTCCCGACTGATTTTGTGCACTTGAAAAAACGAAGCCAGAGGCGTTATGTGACACAGTCGCTGCGGGTTTGGCCTGCTCCTGCTGTTTGCGTTCCTTTTGCAAACTGCGGAGTTCGGCCATTTCCTTTTCGTAGCGGCGCTGGAGACGCGATTCCTGCAGCTGCAGGTTCTTGAGCTGCTTTTCGTATTTGAGAAAGGTGCCGAGCTCGATCAGGCTCGCGCCGGTGGTGGGGTGCTGGTCGACGTAGTCCTGGTTCTCGGCGCGGCCTTGAGCATAGATGGCTATCTCGAGACTCGGGATGCGCTGCAAACGCCATTGCGTGTCGGCGAGAGACTGGACGAGCTCCTGCTCGCGGAGTCCGACGGGCCGGTATTCGTTTTGATAAGCGGCGAGGTGGTTCTGATAGACGGCGGCGTCGTCTGAGTGGAGCAGGACGGTGCGGCCCGTTAAGCCCGTTTTGACGGCGTTCAATGAGGAAATGGCTTTCCCGTTGTGCGTGACAGGGCCAGTACTGTGGAGAGCGTTGGCGCGATTGATCTCAGCGCGCTGGAGTGCGCGATGTTCCTCACGCAGCCGGTCGAGTTCGGGATTGGTTCTCATGGGAGAGTCTGCCGGAAGATAGCACGGGGAAGGGCGAAAACGAACTTCGGGATGGAGCGAAGTTGGAGTTAAAGCGTGTGGAATGAGAGGGAAGAAAATATTTTTGCGGCTTGTGATTCCCCCAGCGCGGGCTTCGCATCCCGACGGGCAAAAGGAGCGTGTATGCAGATACTATATATCTGCGAACGGCGCTAAGCGCCCCTGTTGAACCGAAGCGTTAGGCGGACGTGACCCGCCCTGAAACCGAAAAGCGTAAGTGTACTGATGTCGGAGAAGAACTTCAGAACGTTCAATGTGCGAAGCCGTCAGGAGTGGCGGAACTGGCTGGACGAACATCATGATTCAGAACCCGAGATATGGCTCGTCTTTCATAAGCAACACACGGCTGAAGCCACCATCAGTTATGACGCTGCAGTCGAGGAAGCGCTGTGCTTTGGTTGGATCGACAGCATCGTCAGGCGGCTGGATGACAATAGCTACGCGCGTAAGTTCACTCCGCGAAAGCCCGACAGCAGGTGGTCCACGATCAATCGCCAACGTTACGCGGACCTCAAGGCGCGCCGGCTACTAGCCGCTCCGGGACTGGAGCGGTCACCTACGGGCCGAAGCGGTGATGCCCCACGGCCATCTGCATCGGTGATTCCGTCTTACATTGAAAAACAACTGAAGGCCAACACCCGTGCATGGGAATATTTCGGGCGATTAGCACCCTCATACCGACGGCTATACGTCGGTTGGATCGATTCGGCGAAACGAGAGGAAACGAAAGACAAACGTCTTCGCGAGGCGATCAGTCTGCTGGCGGCTGGTAAGAAGCTCGGGCTGAAATGAGAAGGAGCATCTCATGGACAGGAATCCAAACGCGAGGCTGCGGCCGGATCAATCAGCTCGAGGGCAAATAGGTCGAGATTGAGAACCTCAACTCGCATCTTCTTCCTGATAGAGGCCGATCAAGTTCCCCGCTGGGTCGCGGAAGATGGCAATGCGGGAGGTGCTGCCGGGATCATCGGGATGAGAAGCCGAGACGACTTCGCCTCCGCGGGCTTTGATTTCAGCCAGAGTCTGCTCGATGCTATCGACCCAGATGTATGGCAGCAGGCCCGGGTCGCGGGTAGCGGCTCGATCTGTGACCCAGGCGCCGCTGATATTTCCGGTCGCGTCATCGAAGGCCGGACGAGCGCTCTCGCGATGTCGAATGTTCCAGCCAAACACCTTCTCATAAAACGAGACCGATTCGTTAATGCTGATGGCGGGAATCTCCAGGTAGCACAATCGCGGGCGAGGCAGCAGCGCGAGGCGGTTCTGGCTCTGTGATATCACGGCTCCCCATTCATCAGGGCTCAAGTCTCGGGCATGCTGAGAGAAGAGCCAGTGGTGTCCGTCGAGGTCCTCCGCTGCATACTGCCGTTCGCCATAAACGGTCTCGTGGGGTTCTTCCAGTATTTTGGCGCCGGCTGACTTTGTCTTTTGAAAGTGGCCATCCACATCGCCGACGAACACTGTAAGGCTTTGTGTTCCATAGCCGAGCTGCGCCGGGCTGAGGCTGCCGGCTCGCGCGCACTTGAGCATAATCCAGGCATCGCCCAAATGCATCTGGGCGCCGCTGATCGGATCGCCATAACGGTAGTGCTCGCTGAAGCCGAATGTCTTTGTCAGCCAGGCAATGGCTTCGGCGACGTCTTGATAAACCACGTGCGGCAAAACGGTGTTTGTTGGTACGGAGCGGTTCTCAATCATTGTATTTTCCAGGATGCGAAGAAGCGTGTAGTCGAAATGTTCGCCGCAAGCGTCGGGAGGAGTCCCGACGCGGCGGCGAAAGTCGCCGCGCCACCAGAAAATTAGTCCATATAGGTAGTCTGCCAATTGGACTATGCTTGACTCGTGGCCGATGCCTTTGCCAGATCGATTTTTCTGTTTATACTTCTGGCAAAACTTTTGCCGGCCGACGGCGAGTCATGGTTGGTTCGTGAGCAGGAGAATGCATTCATAAAAGCGCTGAAGGCCAAGGATAAGGCGGCTCTCTTGACGCTCACCGATAAGAACTTCCATGTTTCTTTAACAATTGGCTCAGCTGTGCGATATGTCAGTACTGACGTGGGCCGGGAGGATTGGATAGAAGACGTGACGGGTTCGCAGATCGACGCTTACCAAGCTGTGATTTTGAAAATGCCGCTGGTAAGCCGTAATCAGGTATTCGTCGCGGTTGATGAAGCCTGGACGCTTCGGTCAGCGGGCGGCAGCCGAATTGAAAAGCGTTTTAGCACGCAAGATAGTTGGATAAAAGTGCAGGGTACGTGGAAGCTGGCAGGACGCCTCTCCCATTCGGATCCACCCTGAACGAAGTATGATCGCCTTGCGCGTTACTCGACACGCAAAGCGGTCATTGGATCGATTTGAGATGCCCGGCGCGCTGGGAAATAAGAGGCGGCCAAGGCCACCAAAACCAGAAAAGCGGTCACTGCGCCCAAAGTGAACGGATCAGAAGAGGACACGTTATACAGGAGACTCTGCATGAAACGGGTCAGGAGGAGCGCGCAGCAAATTCCGGCCGCAATTCCGATGAAGATAATTTGAACACTCTGCGTCAGGACCATACGCAGGACATCGTGAGGCTGCGCGCCAATTGCCAGGCGAATGCCGATGTCCCGAAATCTCCCTCGCACAAGCAGCGACATTACGCCGTAAAGACCCACGGTTGCTAACACCAGACCAAGCGCAGCAAAGCATCCCAATAAGACGGTTGCAAGGCGCGGTTTAGCAACTGACTCATTCAAGCGTTGATCCATTGTTTGCATATTTGCGATTGGCTGCTGTAAGTCCAGCTCAGCAATTTGCCTCCGAAGTTCCGGCTCGATGTACGCAGGATTGAAGGCAGTACGAAGCAAAACACCTACATCGTTATCCATCGTTCCCACTTGCGAATAGGGAAAATAGATGACCGATTCAGGAGGGGACACCAGACCAGCCGTTTTCACGTCGGCGACTATTCCTACGATCGTGCTCCACGGGTTACCCTTCTCCGTGCGCAACCTTCTGCCGAGGGGTTCTTGCCCTGGGAAATTCCGGCGCACGAAGGTTTCGCTAACCAGGGCGATTGACATTGTCCCTGCGCGGTCGTTGCCGGAGATGCCGCGCCCCTTCAGAAGTGGAAGGTGAAGCACGCGGAGATAGGCCGGACTGATGGCATATGCCCTGGCTACCGGTTTCTGCCCTTGTGGCCGTAACGCTCGTCCTTCAATTGCGAAACCGTTAGTGGCATGCCCTTCGCCAGGAGGCAAGTTGCCAACGGCGACGCCTTCTACCCCAGGCAGCAGACTAAGGTTATCAAGGAGCTTTTTAATGAAAAGAATTTGGGCAGCATTATCTGAGTATTTTGCTTTGTTGAGATGGAGCTGTGCCGTTAAGAGATGCTCTGTCCGGAATCCAAGATTGCGATACCTCAGATTCCAGAAGCTTCGCAACATGAGTCCGCCACCGCATAACAGCACAATCGCAATCGCTATTTGAGTGGATGCGAGCGCGTTTAGCCAGAATTGCCGGCGGCCTCCCGCAAAGATGTAGCGACGTTCGGTGGCAAGACTTGGGGCTATAGGGGAAGCGGAGCTAAGCAGGGCAGGACCAAGCCCAAAAGCGACGGCGCTGAGGCAAGCGCTCACCAGCGCAAAGGAAAGAACCCGCCAATCAAGTGAAAGTCCTTCGAGCCCGGGGATGCTCCGGGGGAGAAGGCGCAAGAGAACTCCCCGTGTACAGAAGGCCAGTAAAAGTCCAGCTGCGCAACCTAGGATGGCGAGCAATATGCTTTCGCTGAGAAGCTGCTTTATCAAACGCGAGCGAGAAGCGCCGAGAGCCGAGCGGATCGCCATCTCTCGTTGCCTCGCGATGGCTCGGCTTAACAGCAGGTTCGATAAGTTTGCACAGCCCATCAGCAATAGGAATCCAACCGCGCATAGCAGAGCAAAGAGCGACGTACGCAAATTCCCCACGAACTGCGATCGTAGAGAAACAACCCTAACCGTCATCTGAAGGCCGGACATAAACGACGGGGGTGCGATGTGAGACTCGATGGTTTTCATTTGGGCACGAGCCTGATGCAAGGTGACGCCAGGCTTCAATCTGGCAATGACATCGTGGACAATAGTCATTCCATCGCTACGCTTCATTTCCGTTTCTTCGTTCTTGCCCAAAGGCGTTACAACGTCAATCGAGACTGATGTAGGGAAATAGAAGGCTGGAGGCAGCACCCCGATTACCGTGTAGACTCGATCGTCGAGCGTGATCGCCCGCCCCAGGATTCCCTTTTCGCCTCCGAACTTTCTTTGCCATAATTCGCACGAGATAAGGGCAACTTGATCGTTGCCCTTGCGATCTTCCTTTCGGGAGAAGTTACGGCCGAGACGCGGCTGGATTTTGAGGATTGGGAGCAGAGTAGAAGACGCTTTAGCGGTATGGAGCTGCAAAGGTTCGCCAATGTTGGTCAACGTTCGAGTAACAATATTAAACGCAGCCATTCCGGTGAAAGCGTTATTGTGGTCTCGCCATTCCAGAAAGTCCGGCGTTAAGGTAACTTGATCCGTTGAGTTTCCTTTCAGTGTTTCGCCAATCCATACGAGGCGATTTGCCTCCGGATAAGGCAGAGGTTTTAACAAAACGGCGTTGATCACACTGAATATTGCCGTGTTCGCGCCCACGCCCAAAGCAAGGACGGAGACGGCGACCATAGTGAAATCGAAAGCCTTTCGGAGCTGCCGGAAAGCGTATCTTGCGTCTTGTAGAAGCTCCTCCATCCATGGAAACCCACGGCGTTCGCGAATAGCCTCTTTCATTTGCGTCACTGCTCCAAACTGGCGCCGAGCAGCACGCCAGGCTTCTTCCGAACTCAATCCCTGGTTCAAGTACCGGTCAGCGAGCATTGCCAGGTGCCGCTTTATTTCACGGTCAAGATCCTCGTCGGCGCGTCTCTGCTGAAGAAAGCCTTTGACTTTGGAGAGCACGATTCGCAACGAGGTCATGAATACTCACGTTTCAGTCGGAACACTATTCCGATGGCGGAAGAAGTCGCGATTCTAATTGGACACACCATTGGGATGTGCAAAGGAGAGTATATCACCGCTTCTCCTTGATCGTCTAGTGCTGAAGCAAACGTGCTATGCACGTCTGCCCCGTCTTACGATTGGCTCGACAGGAGTAGTGCGGCGGTGAATTCGGCACAGCACCAGGAGAGCGGCGAGGCGGGGCTACAGTCGCTACCATCCGGGAGTATATGTTCGGGCATCAAGCCGTAGGAGTTTGAATTCCGGATCATCCAATCTATGAAGCCCTTTGCCCTCGAGGCCTTTCCGTATAGGCACTCGTATTCGGCGGCGGCAGCCGTGGTGAAGAAGAAGACACCATGGCCATAACTTGCCAATCCCGGATCAGGCGAGTCGAAATATTGCATACCGCCTCCGAGCTTGACAGTGTTTTTGTCGTAGAAGACGTTCGATAAGTCGATCTCGCGGTGATTCGGGTAGCCCCAGATCACTCCGACATTGGCAGTCGTGTCCCACAGATAAATCTTCTTCCCCGATTGGTTGGTCAGACTTGCGCCATTTGCTCGCTTAACGTTGGTGAAGCGCACATCGGCATAGGTCTGACGCGTCTGGTCGAACATCTCGGGCATAGCGGCCGAAATCTTCCGAACTGCTGCATCATAGGCGCCGGCTTTTTCGGTGTCACCAAGCTCGCGAGCGATCTGGGCCGCTATTTTCAAAGCGGCGGCGTCGATCATGTTGGTGGCCGGCAAGTATCCGGTCCATTCGACAATGCCGCCTTCCCATAACAGCCCATTCGGGCTGATGTGGCTCACCAGGAAGTCGGCCAATTTATACATGAATGTTGCATCCGCCAGCCAGACACCCGTTTTCCGGTGATACTCGTGCAGCAGATAAATGTAGTAGCCGTTCGAGTCCCACTCGGGCTCGTCGTAGCGCGCTCCGCTTCCAGCATCGACAGCTTTGGCATGCGCATCATAACGGGCGTACCACTCACCAGGAGTCTTCATCGGAATCTGAGGGTTTGCCCAGAATTCGATGACCTGTTTTGCTTCTTCAGCGTGACCGGTGAGCAGTAGCACCCTAGCGCACATCATCGCGTCGCGCGGATAGAGCTGCGGCATGTTGTTGGTGACAAATTGTCCGGTAATATCAGCGGGGATCTGGCCATTCAAATTGGCTGACTTCACGCAATAAAGATTGCGCTTGTAGGCTTCGAGATACTGTGCGGCCTGAGGGTTGCTGCTCTTCGAAAGCGGCAGCCGACCGGCATTCATCCAGGAATTCCAATAGTCGCTTGCGGCAAGTTCAAGGCCGTTCTTTTGCCGGAAGGATCGGACTTTGGCGAGAGCTTCAGATTGCGACGAGGCAGGGATCAGCAACACTTCGGCGCGAGCCGCTTGACCGCCCAAGGCGCCGGTTACAGAGACGGTTGCCTGCTCGACGGTGACCTGGCCGGTGGGAGATTTGGGCGCGACCGCCAGCACAGTTCCGTTGGACCAAACAGCGACTGCAATATTCTTCTCCTGGTGAAAAGAAGTGAGGGTGATGTCCTCATTGGTCTTGATCTCGCTTCGCAAGAGGGCCTGAAATCGATAGCGGCCGCTGGCACTTGGCCCGCCGGCACTAAGCGAGAGTACAGCCGTACCATCGGGGTGGATGAAGCAAAGAACGGTTTTCAAAGAGCCGTTCGAGAGCCGGGTCTGAGTTTGCGTCGTGAAGAAATTTTTCATCCCGACAGATGGGGCGGTAGCAGGCTCTAGCTGCTGACCATTCTGATCGAGCAGATCGAAGGTGGTCGAAGCAATATAGTCGGCCGTGTAGTCCTTGAAATAAAAGTGTTGGATGCCTTGACTGTGGGTTGAGGCGGAGATGCGAGCGTCATCAGAATAGACAACCGTGAGATGGCCGTTGCCGAGGATGGCGTAACCCTTCCAGGGAAGTTTCGCGCCGCTTTCTTGCGCGGGGGACAACGAGCCGATCGAACAAGCCAGCAGCGTCATCAAGGCGTAATTTCTTACTGGCGTGAGCATGGGATCACCGTTACACGCCGTCATACACCCGGACATAATCGACGAGTAAGCGTTGAGGAAACACAGTTTGGTCGTTTGGATTGCCTGGCCAGTCGCCGCCGACTGCCAGATTCAAGAGGATGAAGAACGGATGATCGTATACCCAGCGGGCGCCGACCGGCAGGTCTTTGGGAGTACGCTCCACAATCAAATGATCATCGAAGAAAAACCGGATTCGTTTGGGAGTCCATTCGACGGCATACACATGGAACGCGTCGTCGACGGCCTGTCCTGCCGGGAGCGAAAATTTGGCGCTAATGCTGTTCTTCCCCGAGTAACCCGGACCATGTAAGGTGCTGTAAATTGTATGCGGATCGCCGATCGATTCCATGACATCGATCTCGCCGCAGGCGGGCCAATGCGCGGTGTCAACGTCATCTCCCAATAGCCAAAAGGCTGGCCAAATCCCCTTGACCGATGGCAATTGCATACGCGCTTCAAAACGGCCGTAGGCTTGCGCGAAATGACCTTTGGTTTGCAACCGTGCAGAGGTGAAGGGATCCTTACGGGCCGTGATGACCAAGTTACCGTCACGCTGCTGAACATTCTCAGGACGGTTTGTGTAGGTCTCGAGCTCATGATTGCCCCATCCGCCGCCACCGGTTTCTATTGTCCACTTCGAAGGATCGGGCAAACTGCCAGCCGGTCCGTTGAACTCGTCGCTCCAGTTCCCGGTTATGGCAAGACCTATTCCGGCCAGAAGCGCCGACACGAACAAGACTTTCATGCTCATCGACCCTTTGATATTATGACGGCGCTAGTTCCGGCAAACACGGACGTTCTTCTCTCAGGGGCACTACTTTGAAGGCATTTGCGCAAATCCTATTTCTGAGCGGGCTGGCTCTTCCAGCATTAGCTCAGATTCCGACCGGCGACGTTCGAGTCCACTATCATCGCCCCGATGGCAACTACTCCGGATGGGCTCTCTATACGTGGAACGCCTCGACCGAAAACAATTCCTGGTGCCAAAGCGAGGTCGCGATCAGCGGGACGGACAGCTTCGGCGTCTACTTCGACATCTCGGTGAATCCCACGCAAGGCTCGCCCGCAGGCCAACTTGGATTCATTATTAACAACTGCGCGGCCGGCCAGATCAAAGACCCGGGTCCGAATCAGTATTTGCAGGTCACGGAGTACAGCCAGGGCTGGGTGATCTCGGGCAACGTAACTGTCTTCTACAGCCAGCCTGCCACAGGTACGAACCCAATTCCGTCCGGCGACGTTCGAATCCATTATTACCGCGGCGATGGTAACTACACCGGATGGGCTCTCTACACTTGGAACGCCTCAACCGAAAACAATTCCTGGTGCTCAAGCGAGGTCGCGATCGGCGGGCTCGACAGCTTCGGTGTCTATTTCGATGTTTCCGTGAATTCCACGCAAGGGACGCCGCCGGGGCAACTCGGATTCATCATTAATAATTGCGACAACGGCCAGATCAAAGACCCGGGTCCGAACCAGTATCTGCAGGTCACGCAATACAAGCAGGGCTGGGTGCTCTCGGGCGACCCAACCGTGTTCACAAGCGAGCCCAACAAGAACCTGCTTCCGCCCGGTGACGTTCGGATCCACTATTACCGCCCGGATGGCAACTACACCGGATGGGCTCTCTACACCTGGAACGCCTCGACCGAAAATAACTCCTGGTGCCAAAGCGAGGTTGGGATCAGTGGGACCGACGGCTACGGCATCTACTTCGACGTCTCGGTGAACCCCGCGCAGGGCACGCCCCCAGGCCAACTTGGATTCATCATTAACAACTGCTCGACAGGCGGGACCAAAGACCCGGGTCCAAATCAGTATCTGCAGGTCACGCAATACGACCAGGCTTGGGTGATCTCGGGCGATCCAAACGTGTTCACAACGGAGCCGACCCCAGGCCAAATTGCGGGGGCAGGTCTTTACCGGCGTGAGGCGTTCTGGATCGATCGGACAACGGTCGCGATTCCCGGCGGAGATGGGCAATCCGGATGGAAATACGCGCTGGTATACTCACTGAGCGCAGACTTAAGTATTACAAGCGACGGCGCTCTCGCCGGGGGCACAGCAATTACACTGACGCCGGTAGTGAGCGGGTTCACAGCAGCGGAAGCCGCGCAGTTCCCACAACTCGCCGGTTATGCAGTGTTGCATTTGCCAGCCTCGGCTTCTGTCAACACACTCAAGCGTGCGTTAACAGGACAAATTGTAGTGGACGCGACGGATTCCGCCGGTCACCTGAAATACGTGAGCGGTATGCAGAATGCGGGCGTGCTCGATGACCTCTTCTATTACTCGGGCCGGCTCGGAGCTGTCTTTTCGAATGGTCAGCTTTCGATCAGCGTTTGGGCGCCTTCGGCACAATCGGTGAAGTTGCTGCTCTATAGTCACGAGAACGACACGACTCCAGCCCAAACCATAGCCATGGCCTCGGCAAACGGCGTCTGGACAGCCAAAGGACAAAGCTCATGGAAGGGTGAGTACTATCTCTACGACGTCACAGTGTACGTACCGAGCCTTCTGCAGATCGTCGAGAACTTGGTCACTGATCCGTATTCCGCCGACCTGGCTCTGAACGGGGTAAAAACCCGCATTACCGATTTGAAGGATGAATCAACGAAGCCGGCGGGTTGGGACGCGAGTTCTGCGCCCTATATCGATGCAAAGAACGATTTCTCTGTTTACGAGCTCCACGTGCGGGAATTTAGCGTAGCGGATACTAGCGTTCCAGACGAATATCGCGGAACGTACCTGGCGTTCACGAATCCCGATACCTATGGCATGACTCATCTGCAACGGCTCGCAAAGGCAGGTTTGAAGGCCGTCCACCTCATGCCGAGCATGAACACGGGAAGCGTCAATGAAGACAAATCAACGTGGAAATCGCCCGGCGATTTGAGCGGATATCCGCCCGACGGCACACAGCAGCAGGCGGCGGTAACTGCCGTTCAAAACTCCGATGGCTACAACTTCGGATACGATCCTGTTCACTACTTTGCCCCTAACGGCGGGTACGCCTTCAATCCAGATAACCGGGTTATGGAATACAGGCAAATGGTGCTGGGACTTCATAACGCAGGTTTACGAGTCGTCCAGGATGTGGTCTTCAACCACACCTATGCATACGGTGAAAATACTTTTTCCGTACTGGATGAGATTGTGCCTGACTACTACTATCGCCTGAACGCTAATGGAAATATCGACACGGCAAGTTGCTGTTATGACACGGCCAGCGAGCATCGCATGTTTGAAAAGCTGATGATCGACAATGTTGTCCAAAACGCCGTACAGTACAAGATCGACGGGTTCCGTTTCGATGATATGAGCTTGCATTTCGTCTACAACATGCAGCACATTCAACAGGGACTCGCGCAACTTACGGTTGAAAAAGACGGGGTCGACGGATCGAAAATCTACATTTACGGCGAAGGATTTCAGAACTCCGAGACGGCTGCGCTGGGCGTGAATGCTACGCAGGAAAACCTGTATGGCTTTGGTATTGGAACGTTTAACGACAGAATCCGGGATGGAATCCGCGGCGGCAGTTCATTTGACCAGTCATCGGAACAGGTCCAGGGTTTTGCTACCGGACTGTTTACCGATCCAAGCCTGTACACCACAGCCACCGTTGGCCAGAGCCTCTCCGACCAGAAAACGAACCTCGACCTGGAAGCAGATTGGATTCGCATCGGGCTGGCCGGTAATCTTCGTGACTTTACCTTTGCGGACAGCACCGGGGCTACGGTCAAAGGGAGCCAGGTTATTTATGGTGGACAACCCGTCGGCTACACGGCCAGCCCGCTCGAAGCGGTGAACTACTGCTCGGTCCATGACAATCAAACACTGTTCGATGCTATTCAGTTGAAGTCCGCCATTCCAGGGACGACCTCGAGCGGTGGAGATTCGATCGCGATGCGGACGCGGCGCCAGGTACTCGCGATGAGCTTTATCGCCCTAGGCCAGGGCATACCGTTCTTCTATGGAAGCGATGACTTGCTTGGCTCAAAGGACATGGACTACAACAGCTACAATTCCGGCGATTGGTTTGACAAAGTTAATTGGATCTATCAGGGCGATCGGCCTAGCCAGAAGCTTCTCGCCCTCGAGTCAAACAACTGGGGCATCGGGCTTCCGCTTGCCAATGTGAATCAAGGCCAGTGGCCCATCATGCAGCCGCTGTTAGCCAATCCGGCTCTGAAGGCTACGCCTGATAACATTTCCAGCGCGGCTGCTGGGTTTCAAACGTTTCTCCGCATTCGCGGCAGTTCGCAGCTTTTCCACATGGCGACGCTGACGGAAGTACAGAACAACCTTCACTTCCTGAACACTGGAGTGTCGCAAATCCCTGGCCTGATTGTCATGGAGCTGGACGCCAACGGCGGAAGTTATGGAATTTATAACCACGTCGTCGTGGTGTTTAATGCTACGCTTGCCACGGTCAATTTCCAAAACGACCGATTGAAGGGGCTTGGCCTTCATCTCCATCCGCTGCAAATGCTGTCACCGGATCCAGAGACACGACCTTCTTCGCTGAACAACACCACGGGGACGGCCACTGTCGATGGATTAACAACGGCTGTATTCGTCTCCCAGTAATGAGTCGCGAGTGGCGGATTCCGAAATGCTGGCTAGGAGAAAAAATGCGCGCTATGATTTTTAGGCTTCTGCCCGTCGCGATCCTGTTATCTATTTTTGCCCTGCCCGGTAACGCTACGCTTGCGGGCACTTCCGTAACCGGATCGCTGACATTTGGCGGAGACCCTTCTAATTACTTCGATCCCGGTTATGGCTTCGTGCCTGCCGGCTACTTGAACGCCTCCGGAACAACGGTGACGATCTCGAACAGCGCGGTTGAATTCGGTTTTGACGATGGCTCGAGCCGCATATCAGCCAACTTCTCCGACCATCAATTGACGGTCAGCGACCTGATTGAAATTTCCGGGGCAGCCAACAGCTTTCAGATGATTTTCACGGATGCGGCCTTTGTCGGGCAATACCTCATTCCTATCTCCGATAGCTTTCCCCTTAGCGATTACTCGGTAGCAGGCGACGTGATGACACTGAACTACCCTGGCGGAAGGCCAAGCGTGGGCCAGACGTTAACCGCCAGCTTTACGGTCGCGCCGGTCCCCGAGCCGTCGAGTTTCGAGTCCGTTCTTATTTCGGTTTTCGCAGCATTGGGTTTCTTCTTGGCGCGGGACCGCCGCAACAAATCCCTAGAAAACTAACTACGGCCTCCCGTCTTCACCATTGGTGGGGCTCGAGCGTTCCGTTAGCGCGGAGCCGGAAGAATCGAACCATGCCTTCGGCCTTGCGTATTGGCCGGCCGACAAATCGCGCTTCCCTTAATGTGCGAACGAATTCAACTCGTGAGGGACCGTTCTTAGGTCGAATGTCGAGACGGTACTTATAGCCATAGTCCAACGCAAGCAGATTCAGACGAGTCTCGGCCAGAATCTCCTGGGGGGCAACACCTTCCCAGAAACGTTTATAAGCGCCGTATCTAAGAATCAGCGCCACTGGAACCGTTTCGCCAAAGCGAGCAGCGTCGCGGAAGCGAGGAGGGAGAGAGGGAGGTCACCAGCGCCCGCGTCGCGTCGACTTCCGGCGTGCATAGTCAGCTTGCTGCACTTACCTCCTAACTGGGGCAGGCTTTACATCGAACCAGGCCCGCTGGAAGCCATTATAAAGGCGGATGTCCGTCATTTCCTTGAAATTCTCGCGGAACTGGTGTATTTGGCTGTCGAGCACTGGATATACGTGAAACTTAAAGTTAAGCGTGCAAAATTCACGTTAAATCAAAATCCGTTGTATTTTTTGGTGCCGGTAAATCCCTATTGTGTAGACGGGACGTTGTACAAAGCCCGATATAGGTCAGGGAGGACGAAATCATGAGACGTTGCCTTTTACTAAGTCTGCTTCTGGTGTGTGGGTTCTGGACTGCTCCTATGAAGGGGGCGGGAAGGGTGATCGTCCGGGTTGTCGGAGGGTTGCCGGTTGCCCAAACTGCTTGTCAGGCGGCCGGTTGCAGCGTGGTCGAGAGTATTGACGGCTCACTCGGGCAGCTTTTCCTGGCAACCACACCTGGGGATCCAAATACGGTTTTGGCAACCCTCCTTGGGCAAAGCGGAGTGGTCGACGGCGAACTCGATCTAATCGCGCAAGTGGCAGACTCGGGCGTGACGGCGCCTCCAGCGCTTTTGGATAACAGCCCAGTTACGTATTACGGTTCCACGGTTCCTGACGGCTACGTCCATCAACCGGCCACAGAGATTATTCATTTGGCAGACACCCAATCTGCCTACCCTAAAATAACCGGCGCAGGTATCGTTGCGGTGATCGATACCGGGGTGGACACACAACATCCGGCTCTCAAAGCGGTCCTGCTTCCGGGCTATGATTTCACTCGCAACCAGCCCGGGGCAGATGAGACCAAGGACGTAAGCTTAGCCGGGACTCCAGTGATCCAGGGAGCCGATCCACAATGGGTAAGCGGAAACGGCTCGGGCGACCTTTCTCAATCCACCGTGGCGGTAGTGGACCAGTCGACGGCAGCGGAAGTGGATGGCAAGCCCCAGTACGCCGACTTCGGGCACGGGACGATGGTGGCGGGGCTTATACACCTGGTCGCGCCAACGGCCAAGATCCTCCCCCTGAAGGCTTTTCGGGCTGACGGGACAGGGTACACGTCCGATATTTTGCGAGCCATGTACCAAGCCATGCTGCAGCACGCAAATGTTCTGAACATGAGTTTCACCCTTGGCTCCTACTCCCCAGAAGTGACAACTGCACTCGATCTTGCTACTCTTTCCGGGACTGTTTCAGTGGCGGCGGCAGGCAACAGCGCAGAAGACACGGTTGTTTATCCGGCTGGTCTATGGGATGTACTCGGGATCGCATCGACCACCAACAATGATCAGTTGTCTTCTTTCTCGAACTATGGATCGCAACTGGTCTGGATCGGCGCGCCAGGGGAAGGTGTAGTCACTACGTATCCCTTTTCGACGTATGCGGCGGCGTGGGGTACTTCCTTTAGCGCTCCTTTTGTTTCCGGCGTGGGAGCGCTATTGCTAAACATCAATGCTTTGAGCGACCAAGGATCGAGCGCGGATTCAACCTCCCACGCGAAGCCGATCAATCCAAATGTCGGTCATGGGCGTTTGGATATCTATCAAGCTGTGCAGTCCTGGAGTCGGGCGGTTGGAGCAAATTAGGCCTGGCGGGGGACGGCGCGGCGCGAGAGAATGGACCGAGGCGACCGCGCCGAGCGCGGGAATTATGACAGAGCTTCTGCTGCAGGTTCGAGATCTCACTGTTCATCTCCGTTCACCCGCGGCAGTAGTCCTCGACGGCGTCGGGTTCGATCTAGCGCCCGGCGAAACCGTTGGGATATTGGGCGAGTCAGGAGCTGGAAAAACAACTCTGGCAAAAGCTCTTGTGCGCCTTCTGCCGCCTGACTGCTGGGCGGTGGAGGGCTCTTTCCGGTTCCGGGGCAGCGAGATCCTGGGCGCCGACGAACGGCAACTGCGAAAGATTCGGGGAGCACAGATCTCTGTTATCTCTCAGGAGCCCGAACTGTCGCTCAATCCAGTCATGGTGGTGGGCCGGCAAGTCGACGAAGTTCTTCGTGCGCATGCGAGCTTAGACGGGCGAAGCCGACGGGAAGAAGTCGATTCGATGTTGGCTGCCGTTGGACTGCCGGAGCCGGACCTCTACCGCGCCTATCCGCACGAGTTGAGCGGAGGCCAACGCCAGCGCGCCGCAATCGCGCTAGCCCTGATCTCGAAACCTCCCCTGCTCATTGCGGACGAACCGACGAGCGCACTCGATAATGTCACGCAGGCAGCGATCTTGGACCTTCTGAAAAGGCTGAGAGATCGTTTACAACTCGCGCTCGTGTTCATCACCCACAATCCCGTGCTTCTAAGCGGGCTCGCGGACCAGGTGATGGTAATGCGTGCCGGCCGCGTCGTCGAAGTCGGCAGTTTTCGGCAGATTTTCTGGAAACCGAACCATCCTTATACGCAGGAGCTATTGAGATCGATTCCACCGATGCCCGGTAAGCTTGAGCGTGCGCGGATGGGGCTCGGTTCCAATCTTCCAGATCAACGTACGTTTGAGGCTTGAAGATGGATGTCGAGACTGAGTCCGGTGACGCTCGGCCGGGGCCCCTACTCGAAGCACGGAACCTTAGCAAGCAGTATGTGAGGGGACGATGGCCGTCGGCCCGAATGCCCGTGATCGCGTTGGAAGACGTCGGGCTTACTCTGTGGCCGGGCTCCACGTTAGCGCTAGTTGGCAAGTCAGGGGCAGGAAAGTCCACGCTCGCCCGATGTCTGACACTGCTCGAAGCGCCCGATTCCGGTGAAATCCGCTTCCAGGGAAGAGACGTTTTAGCATTGGGGAAGAATGAGCGCGGCGCGATTCGCCGTGAGATTCAACTGGTGTTCCAGCAATCCGCGACAGCCATGAATCCGCTCTTTCAGGCGGTAGAGATTGTCGCCGAACCGCTGCGAATCGAGCGTGCAACATCCAAAAAAGAGAGTTGCGAGCGGGCGCTGGCGTTATTAGAGCAAGTGGGTATTCTCGCCAGGTCGGCTCGCCGTCTACCGCTCGAGTTCAGCGGCGGCCAACGCCAGCGAATTGCTATCGCCCGTGCTTTGATTTTGAAACCGAAGCTGCTGATTCTGGATGAAGCCTTGGCGGGTCTCGATGTCTGCACGCAGGCGCAGATCGCGAATTTGCTCTTACAATTGCAAGCTTCTCTCTCGCTCTCCTATCTCTTCATTTCGCACGACCTTCGGATGGCGGCCTATCTGGCTGACACGATGGCGGTCATCGAGCACGGCAGAATCGTGGAAACGGGGAGCGTCGCCGGTTTGTTCTCGGGTGCTGAACAGAAAGAAACCCGAGAATTGATAAATGCCATTCCCCAGATGACGGAGGCCGTGGCCGTAAGCCGTCCTGATACTGTCCTGTAAGATGCGTTTTTTGCTTCGCCGCGTTTTACACAGTCTCTTTCTGCTAGCCAGCGCTTCCGTGCTATCTTTCCTGGTCGTCAACCTTGCTCCGGGTGACTTCTATGAAGCTCTGAGGCTCAGGCCCGAGATCTCGGCCGGAACCGTGGGAGCACTGCGCTCGCAACATGGTCTCAATCAATCGTTGCCCGCGAGGTATCTAGACTGGGTCCGGTCCGTCGTTCACGGCGACTGGGGAGTCTCGCTGGCATATAACAGTCCGGCTCGCCCGATTCTCTGGTCGCGCGCGAAGAACACGTTGCTGCTTGCGGGCACAGCAACGTTGCTGGCCTGGCTGGTAGCGCTGCCAGTTGGCCTTTGGAGTGCGGCGCATCCGGGAACATGGGCGGATTCGCTTGCCAGCGCAACGGTGTCGATCCTGCTTGCGACTCCCGAGCTGGTGCTTGCCCTCCTGGCAGTGCTGCTCGCAGTCCGCACCGGGTATTTCCCGGCAGGCGGACTGATGTCACTTGATTCTCCCGATACCGAATCTTCTGCCGTGTACCTCTGGACGCAAATCGAAGATATCGTCAGGCACCTATTTCTGCCAAGCATTTGCTTAGCCGCAGGATTGCTACCGCTGCTGTTCTTGCATGTGCGCACGGCTGCAAGGGAAGCGTTACAGTTGCCATTCGTTACGGCGGCGCGTGGATATGGGATTCCATTTCGGCGCGTGCTGCTGCGGCATGCACTCCCCGCGGCAGCCAATCCGCTGATTTCATTATTTGGCCTCTCACTAGGCCTGCTGATGAGTTCCTCGCTGGTGACTGAGGCAATCTTTAGTTGGCCAGGCCTCGGACAGTTGATGTTGGAGGCGATTTTTCAGCGGGACTTCTTTCTGGTGGTCGATGCGGGTATGCTGGCCACAGGTTTTCTGATCGCCGGCAATCTCCTCGCGGATGTGTTGCTCTACGCGAGCGATCCTCGTATTCGCGCGGAGTAAATGTGTCTCGCGGCAAGAAACCCGCAATCGCCATCTGCGTGCTGATTTTTTCGCACAGCGTCATTCTCTTGGCCGGCTTCTTTGCGCCGTATGGCTTTGACGCGCAGAACCGGACTCTGGCTTTCGCTCCGCCGAGTCAGGTGCGCTTTCTAGATGCACGACATCATCTCCATCGGCCGTTCATATACCGCTTGACGCCGCGACCGGGCAGTTTCGACGAGTACCAGGAAGACCGATCCGCGGCGTTCCCGATCCGGTTTTTCACTGTTGGGACTCCTTATAAGGTGCTTGGCACAGTGGCATCGCGACGGCATCTGTTCGGGGTAAACGGCGACGCGCACCTGTTCTTGATGGGCAGCGATGCATTCGGCCGCGACGAGTTCTCGCGCTTGCTCTACGGCGGTGGCACTTCCTTATTCGCCGGGATCCTGGCAACCCTGATTTCTCTCTCCATTGGATTGGCACTGGGAGGGCTGGCGGGCTTTTACGGACATTGGGTGGACGACATCATCATGCGAGCCAGCGAGGTCTTCCTGACGATTCCCTGGCTGTACCTGCTTCTTTTTGTTCGAGCTTTCCTGCCGCTGAAAACCAATGCTACGAGCCTTTTTTTGCTGCTGATTGCAGTGTTGGGCTTTCTTGGATGGGCCAGGCCTGCGCGTTTAATCCGCGGAGTGGTTTTGAGTGCGAAAGAACGTGAGTACGTGATGGCCGCTAAGGGCTTCGGCGCTTCGGATTTTTATCTCCTGCGAAGACACATTCTGCCCCACGTATCTGGTGTTGTGGTGACGCAGACGGCCTTATACATACCGCAATACATTCTGGCGGAAGTGACGCTCTCCTTTTTTGGTCTCGGCGTCAGCGAGCCGGCGCCGAGTTGGGGCAATATGTTGGGCGGTCTCCAACAATATTTTGTCCTCGAGTCGTGTTGGTGGATGTTTGCTCCGGCGGGCGCTCTGATTGCCGTATTCCTCGCGTATCACCGGCTTTTTTCGTATTATGCACCTAGCACACCGCGGGTCTGAGCTGGCACACTCTATTAAGTTTGGAAAAGGTTCGAGTTCTAGTCTAACGAAGAACGATGATTCCAATAAGCACTACTGTCAGACGCTTTACTGTCTTTTGCGTCGGCTTTTTGTTTATAGCGGTTGTGTGTATAGCGCACTGTGGGCTTAATTCCGAGCGCGAGATGGGAGTCGCTGAGGATTTTCAGCAGGTTCAATGCCAAATCGGCCATTTTGGCGGAAGGCTTGTCATTTCGCAGCGTTCCGAGCCGAAGACTCTCAATCCGCTGCTCGCAATGGACGGCCCTTCGCAGCAAATCATCGGCTTAATAACGGCCGACCTCATCCATATCAATCGCTACACACAACAGACTGAACCGGCCCTAGCGATGTCGTGGACGGTGTCTCCCGACCGGCGACGCTACACGTTGCATCTACGCCGCGGCTTACGATTTTCCGATGGATATCCGTTCGACGCGGACGACGTAGTGTTTACTTTTCAGTGCTACCTGGACGAGAGGATCCACTCTCCGCAACGAGACCTGCTGGTAATCTCTGGAACGCCCATTTCAGCGCAAAAGATCGACGGGCATACAGTCCTCTTCACGCTGGCGCAACCCTATGCAGCCGCTGAACGATTGTTCGATAGCATCGCAATCCTCCCGCGCCATTTATTGCAACAGAATTACGCGCAAGCGAAGCTGGCGGGCATCTGGGGTTTGAATACGCCTCCAGAGCAGATCGCCGGCTTAGGGCCATTCCGTCTGAAGGAGTATGTTCCTGGCCAGCGCATCGTGCTCGAGCGCAATCCGTACTACTGGAAAAAAGATGCCAAAGGGCAAACTCTGCCCTATCTGGATAGAATCGAGTCCCTCTTCGTCGCTAATGCCGGCGCAGAAGCGATGCGGTTCGAGGCGGGGGAAACCGATATCATCGGCCGGTTGGACGCAGCCGACTTCGCTGTTCTGGAGAAAGATGAACAGGGGCGCCACCTTCGTGTCTACGACCTGGGACCCGGACTGGAGTACGACTTTCTCTTCTTCAATCAGAACACTCCGCCGTCTGCCAGTTTGCCGTCCCTTGTCGCCGAGCAGTCCTGGTTCCGGCAAACCGCGTTCCGCCGGGCGGTCTCGAGCGCGATTGACCGGGACAGCATCGTTCGCCTGGCATATCGCGGACGGGCGCGGCCTTTATCGGTTGAAGTCACAGCGGGCAATAAGCTTTGGGTCGACCATGGAATTCCGCCCCCTGTGCACTCTTTAGAGCGGTCCCAGGCCCTGTTGCGGAGCAGCGGATTCTCCTGGTCGAGCGACGGTTCTCTCAAAAGCGGGCAGGGCACTCCCGTGACCTTCTCAATCGAAGTCAACGCGGGCAAGCCGGAACAGGATCAAATGGCGGTCTTGATTCAACAGGACCTGAAAGCGCTGGGGATCGCGGTGACTCTAGATACGGTGGAATTTCGAACTTTTCTCGATCGAATCTTCACAAGTTTCAAATATGAGGCGGCGATTGTCGCGCTCGCCGGTGGCGACTCAGATCCGAATTCGGAGTTGAGCGTTTTGAGCTCTAAGGGGAGCACTCACGTTTGGAGCTTACAATCCGGCGTCCCGCCGCCGGCGTGGCAACTCGAGATCGACCGATTGATGCAGGAACAATTAACCGCCTCGAATTACCAGGAAAGGAAACACCTCTTCGATCGTGTACAGGAAAATTTGTGGGAGAATGTGCCGGTGATTTGCCTGATCAGCCCCGATATACTCGTTGGCGCGAAAGACCGAATCGGAAACTTCCGCCCAGCCATCCTGAGCGACCACACTCTTTGGAACGCGGAACAGCTCTTTATTCATCAATAGCGGGACCTGCGGATATTCATGAGCTCAGGTGTCAACCCGTCGTACGCGTTAAAACCGTTCCGTGAGGATGAACTGCTGGTTCGGGAATGCCTACTGGGTAGCGAAGGAGCGTGGTCGGAGCTGATAGATAAGTACCGGAATCTTATCTTCTCCATTCCAGTGAAATACGGCTTCTCGCGCGACGACGCAACCGAAATCTTTCAAGCCGTCTCTCTCACTCTTCTGCAGGAGCTCTCGCGCTTACGCGAGCCGCGAGCGCTGGCCGGATGGCTGATAAAGTTGACGGCGCGCAAGTGCGTCCGTTGGAAGCACGAAAGGCTGGCATTCGTGGACGCGGAGATCGATGAAGAACGCGTGGCAGGCACAGAGAAACTGCCGGAAGGTCTCCTCGAAGAGCTCGAGCGCGAGCAGATGCTGCGCGAAGCCGTCAGGGCGACGTCGCCGGAATGCAGGCGGCTTATCGATCTTCTCTTCTTTGCGGATCCACCACTTCGTTATGAAGAGGCCGCGGAGGCGCTCGGTTTCGCCAAGGGGTCCATCGGAGCCACCCGCATGCGGTGCCTCGAAAAGCTCCGGTTATCTCTCGAGAAGAAAGGCTTTCGTTAACAGCGGATGGACCAGGAGATAGAGGAGATCTGCTCTGAATTGGGGCGGCTGCCTGACGAGGCGGGTCGAAGGGATTTCCTTGATCGCCGCCCCCAACTCGTCAGCCTGAAGGTGGTAAAGCAACTCACGGAAGCCGTCCGCGGAGCTGTGAGAGTCGATGTCCGGAAGGCGCTGGATCTGGCTGAGGCGGCGCTTGTTATTGCCCGTGAGTTAAAGACGAGTGAAGCGCTGGCTCTCGGCTCGAGGGCCAAGGCAAACGCCTTATGGTTGGTGGGTGAATGCAAATCTGCGGTTGGGCTGTTCCACGAAGCTGCCACTCTGTTTCAGCAAGCCGGAAACATGAACGAGCTAGCTCGTACCCTCAGCAGTTCTCTTCAGGCGCTTTCTTTATTGGGCGAGTACGATGAAGCTTTCGCCGCCGCCGAAACGGCGCAGAGATCTTCACGGGTCTCGGAGAGAGCTGGCGTGTCGCGCGCCTGGACATCAATGTCGCGAACATCTATCACCGCCAGAACCGCTACGCTGAGGCACTCGCCGCTTACGAACGAGCCTATCGCCAGCTAGTCCCTCATCGAGATATGGAAGGAATCGGCGCCGCACTCCACAATATGGCGGTTTGTCTTATCGCGCTGGACGATTTCAGCGGAGCCTTGGCGACTTATCGGCGCGTGCGTGATTTCTGCGAGCACCACAACATGCCTCTTATCGTGGGGCAAGCCGATTACAATATCGCCTTCCTCTACTACCTGCAGGGCGACTACAGTAAAGCGCTCGAGTTGTTACGCACCACGCGTGAGGCGTGCCGGCAGAGCGGTGACATGTACCACTTAGGCTTGTGCGATCTTGACCGATCCGAGATCTACCTGGAGTTGAGCCTGGTAGAAGAAGCAGCCGAAATGGCGCAGAACAGCTTCGAGCATTTCGAGCAGTTGGGTATGGGTTTCGAGTCTGCCAGATCGCTTACTAACCTGGCCATCGCCGTCAGCCTGCAAGGCGACAGGAATCGCGCTCTCGAGTTGTTCGGACGGGCCAAGCAAATCGCGCGCGGTGAGAACAATCAAGTCTGGCCGAACATTACCGATCTGTATAGCGCGCTCGTGTTGCTGGAACAGGGTGAATTCTCCGGCGCACGCGACCTCTCATTATCAGCAGCGGATTTTTTTCGTTCCGTCCAAATGCCCTCGAAACACGTGCTCTGCTTATTGCTCTTGACACGGGTAAATTTGCGGACTGGAGAAATCGAACAGGCGGCGCGTCATTGCGGCGAAGCGTCGAGCGTTTTGGAAAAACTGGACGCGCCGATCCTTTTCCATCAGTGTCACTTTTTGTGGGGACAGATTCACGAAGCGCAAGGCGAAAGGGAACAAGCTTATAACTCGTATCAAGAGTCACGATCGGCGCTCGAGACGTTACGGAGCAGTCTCCAGCGCGAGGAGTTGAAGCTCGGATTCATGCAGAACCGGCTTGAGGTCTATAGCCGGCTTGTCCAAATCTGCTTGGATCGCGAGTCAGCCGAGGTGCGAGAAGCGAGTGACCGGGTGCGGACGAACGCTTTGGAAGAAGCGCTTTCGTATGTGGAGGCGGCGAAGTCTCGTACCTTGCGGGACTTGATCTTAGGAGGCGCAAAGGCGAGGTCTGGGGGATCGGAAGAAAACGAAACTGACCGGCATGTCGGTGAGTTGCGAAAAGAATTGAACTGGTATTACCACCGCATCGAGCGCGAGCAGTTTTCCCAGGATACAGTCCCGAGAGAAGACATCGAGTCGCTAAGGGTTCAGGCGAAGGCACGCGAGCATCAACTGATGCGATTGTTGCTGGAGGCGCCAAACTCTGCCAGTATCGGCGTGGCCCTGCGAAATTCGAGGACCGCAACACTCGAAGAGATCCGCCGCGCTCTCCCAACGCAGGCGGCGCTTCTCGAATACTTCGCCATTGGAGAACAAACGTTTGCCGCTGTGATTACCACGGGCGCTCTGAAGATAATTCCTCTCGCTTTCTGTTCGGCCATTGCACAACGGTTGAGATTACTCCAGTTTCAATTGTCGAAATTTCGCCTGGACGGCGAATACGTCGCGCGGTTTCACAAAACTCTCCTTGGATCTGCGCAGATCCATCTACGCGCGCTCTACGACGATGTGATCGGTCCCTTAGAAGGCTTACTCCAGGTTCGAGATTTGGTAATTGTTCCGTTTGGCCCGCTTCACTCGTTGCCGTTTCACGCGCTGTTTGACGGGCAACGCTATTTGATAGACAGGTTTAGGATCTGTTATGGACCGAGCGCGAGCATCTTCGCGCATGCCAATGGAAAGCCGGCGACCTCCAGGGTGTCATCTTTGATCCTGGGAGTCGATGATCCTAGAACTCCTTTCATTAAAGAAGAAGTCCAGGCTGTCGCCTCGATGGTACCGGACCCCAAAGTTCTTTTCGGAGCAGAAGCTACCGAACAAGCGTTACGGGAGTACGGGCCGCGAAGCCAGCTGATAACATCGCGAGCCACGGTTACTTCCGGCAGGACAGCCCCATGTTTTCGTCGATCAAGCTGGCAGATTCGTACCTCACGCTTTACGATCTTTATCACATGGATTTACCAGTAGATCTGCTTACTCTAAGCGGCTGCGTAACCGGATTGAACGTGGTGGCCGATGGCGATGAGTTGCTCGGATTGACTCGCGGGCTGCTATACGCAGGCGCCCGATCTTTGCTCTTATCTTTGTGGGAAGTTGATGATCGAAGCACTTCCGAGCTGATGAAGGAGTTTTATGGCGGTCTGAATCGCCATCCCAGAAAAGCCGATGCGCTGCGAGCGGCGATGCTCGCGTTGCGCGAGCACTACCCTCATCCTTACTACTGGGCGCCGTTCAAGTTAATCGGGAGGGCTTTTGCTTAATAACTGCTGCTTCCCTTCGAATTCTTGGATTTTTCAGATCTTGGGTTGTCCTTATGAATCGAGGGATAAAGATGCGGCCGATGCGTTGCGGGAGGGAGGAGAGATTATGGACCACTTTCCACCGGGTGATTGGATTGATCTTGTCCGAGGCGTGTTGCCGGCTGCACGAGGGGTGCTGATGCAGACTCACCTCAGTCAGGGATGCGGTGAATGCCTGCGGTCTTCGGAGATGTGGGGACTGGTCGTGAGTTGGTCAGCCAGAGAAGCAAACTATCGACCGCCCGATGATGCGGTGAGGCTGATCAAAGCTGCCTATGTTCCTGCGCAGCCCGAGAGATGGCTTGCCGAAATCGCCCGGTTTGCCCGGCTGATTTTCGACAAATTCAAGCAGCCGCAGGCGGCGATGGTGCGCGCCTCCATGCCGTCCAGCCGGCTGCTTCTGCATGAAGCTGAGCCATTCACAATCGATTTAAGACTCGACTCGATCCTTTGCGGAAGCGTATCTCTCTCATGACAGATCCGGAATTCTAGGGATCCCGAGCCATCGCCTGACAGGATCGATGTGGTGCTACTGAGCGGCGAGCGCCTGGTGAAAAAGACCTCGGCCAATGCCGCTGGAGAATTTGACTTGGATTTCGTCCCGGAGGAGAACCTGCAGCTTTTTGTAAACATCCGCGGCAAGCGCGCTATTGCAATCGTTCTGCCGGATATGAACAGTTAGGAGAAGGAAGATCACGATGCTCGACATCGGGACAGGTCTCTGTTCTAGTCGAGCGAACTTTAATACGGTTAGTCTAAAGAGGTCCCGCCTCTATCGTTCGCATGGTCCCTCATCGCCAGGGAAGGTTTCTGCAGCAGGTTTACATTATGCTTCCGGCATCTCTTCGCGTCGCCGAGGTTGTTTCGGCGCTGTCTCAAGCTCTGGATCTCGGTTTTGGGTCAACTGCCTGGCACTCGCCCGCACTTCTACTCGGCATGAGAATCGCCGCAGAGCTGAAGCTGCCAGAAGATGCGAGGACGAACTTATTACGCTTTGCTGTTGAAGGATGCTGGTTCGACCGGCGCTTCAACTTCCGGCTGTGAACGAGGCGCAACCGGCGCGACTCATGAGATTACCGGAGCCGACGGCAGCCGGAATCGCGGCGCTGAACGAGCATTGGAACGGTTCCGGAAATCCTGGAGGTTTGAAAGGCGAGCAGATTCCCGTTGCGTCGCGTATCATGCTGCTCGCGCAGATGCTCGACGTGTTCTTCACGAAAAAAGGGCCGGAAGCCGCGATCAGCGCCGTCACGCAAAAGAGTGGTATTTGGTTTGATTCCGTCATCGTGAAGGCGACTCGGTCGCTCGCCCGGCGAAGACAGCTGTGGACTGATCTCACGCACGTCGACTTGCCTCGCATTGTCCTGCGATTGGAGCCGAGCCAGAGAACCACGGCAGCAGGCCAAGTCACCCTGGACGCCATTTGTCAGGCCTTTGCGGCGATTGTCGACGCAAAATCCTCATTCACCTACAACCATTCGAATGGTGTTGCGAATGCTGCAGTCGGGATCGCAAAGAAGCTTGAGCTGGACGACTCCCGAATCCTTCTTGTCAGGCATGCCGCCCTGCTGCACGATTTGGGCAAGATGGCCGTCTCCAATAAGATTTTGCAGAAACCAGGCAAGCTGGACGATGCGGAGTGGCAATCAATCCGCTCCCACCCCGGACATACCTGGAGGATTCTCCACTCGATTCGCGGTTTCGAGGAGATGAGTGAAGTGGCCGCCGCTCACCATGAGCGATCGGATGGGAGCGGGTATTTGCGGCTTCACCAGCCGGCAGTTGCCTCTCGAAGCCAGGATTTTGGCGGTCGCCGATGTCTTCGATGCGCTGTCGGCGAACAGGCCCTATCGAAACGCTATGCCGAGCGAGAAAGCGCTTGCGATCATTCGAAAGGACTCTCCGCACGCTTTTGACGCGACTTGCCCGGAAGCCCTGGAGCAATCCGGCACGGGCTTCGATCAGACGTTCAGGGAACTTTCCACTCTGCAGAAGCACTTAGCGCTCTCAGTGAATTATTCTTCGACCGGCGACAAGGATCTCGAACAAGCCACTGCGGCCTCTGCAAAGTAAGGAGCTGTGACGCAAGGTACTGTGCTGTCCGCTCAGCGATGGCAGAGATTCCGCGGAGGCGCGCGTCCGTATATCTGACTAGAAGAATGTCTTCATGAGGATTGGCCGCCTATGGTAGACTCTCTGCTAGAAGATGACTCAACAAAAGCCGTATAAGGACCGTATTGAAATCATGCAAGGGACTTTGGACATGCCGGTGTTGCGAACACTCCAGTGGGGTTCGCAACACGGGCACGGCATCGGCCAGGCGATCCGGGCCAACTCGGAAGAAGCCCTTCAGATCGAACATGGGTCTCTCGATCCTGCTCTTCACCGGCTGGAGCGGCAGGGATGGCTAAAAGCAGACTGGAAGGCTTCAGAATCCAACCGGAGAGCCAAGTATTACAGCCTGACCAAAGCGGGAAAGAAGCAATTGATAGCAGAAGAATCGAAATGGAACGCTCTGGTCGAGACAATTGCACGTGTCATGAAGCCCGCTTAAGCGTGCCGTTATGAACTGGCTGCCATGGACAAAGCGCAACAAGAATCGTGAGCGAGATCTGGACGAAGAAATTGAGGCCGATTTCGCTCTAAAATCCAGCAACGCGTAGAACCGGGGGCGACGCCAGAAGAGGCTGAGCTTGGCGCGCGTCGAGATTTTGGGAATGTCAGTCGAATCAAGGAGGTCACGCGCGATATGTGGGGTGGGGCATGGCTAGCCCGTATTGGACAGGATCTCCAGTACGCCGTGCGAATCTTCGCCCGAGCGCCAGGGTTCACCCTGACGGTGATCCTTACGCTCGCGCTTTCATCGGCGCAAACACCGCAATTTTCTCCATAGTGAATGCGCTCCTATTCGAGAGCCTCCCCTATTCGCATCCCGAGCGGATGGCCACTATTTACACGCGGGTCACCGCCTCCAGCCTCCGATGAGCGGCACAAACTAAATGGCGAGCAATGGGAACTGCTGCGCTATAATGTCCCCTCCCTGATATCGGCTGTTTCAGGCCGAGGAACTTCGGGCGTCAATCTCCGGGCGTGATCCCGGGGGCAGTATCTTCACGCTGGACGCATCTCGGCCCATTATCTCGACGTGCTGGCCACTCATCCCGCCATCGGACGCAATTTCTCGCATGCCGAGGACCATGCTCATGGGCCAAAGCCGCCATCCTGAGTTACAGGCTGTGGCGAAATACCTTCGGTCTAATCCCAATATTCTGGGGCGGGCCATCCTCTTGAAAGGCGGGCCGTACACGGTCATCGGGGTGCTCCCGGATAGTGCAACTACCCCCTTAAATGCCGAACTCTATACGGCGCTACAGGCCAGCCGCGAGGGCGAAGGAGGGGGAACGAACTTTGAGGCCATCACCCGGCTGCGCGATGGCGCGACCTGGGAGCAGGCGGATGCGGAGATCACCCGCGCCCGGTTTCTCCGTACCGAGCGCTATGAATTACAGAACAATCCCGGCGCGCGGGGTGACCTACTATTCTGTGCCGCTCCAGAAGGGCGAGACGGCCAGGCTGCGTCCGCAGGTTTTGGCGCTAATGGTGGCGGCGGGATTCATCTTGCTTATCGCCTGCGCCAATCTTGCCGGTCTGACGCTGGTGCGCATGCTACGGGCGTGTGCCTGAAATTGCCACACGGCTGGCGCTCGGCGCCTCGCGTTGGCAGATCGAAACATGAACTCTGGGTCGAAAACCTCCTGCTGGCATTTGGGGGCGGAACGGCTCGGCGTAGCCGTAGGTTTTACCGCATTACGCGGCTTGCTCTTGCTTCTGCCCGAAGGCTTCCTGCCCGTCGCCAGCGTACCCCTCGATAGCCGGGTCCTGGCATTCACACTTTCCATCGCCCTACTGACCAGCGTGTTTTTTGGCATGCTGCCTGCACTTGCCACGCGAAAGTTCGATCTGCGTTCCGCCATGGCCAGCCCAGGCGCAACCGGCGGAGACCGTCTACGCTTACGGCAGGTGTTGATTGTGAGCGAGGTTGCCCTGACTGTCATGTTGCTGGCCGCTTCAGGCCTGCTCATTCGTACTCTCATTCACCTGGAAACGTTGCGGTCGGGATTTAACCCAACTGGAGTAATGACCGCGTAGGGCATCGCTCGACGATGTACGCTATCAAGACCCTGCAGCGTTCCGAAAACCGCTGATCGAAAGCACGACCGCCATGCGGCAAATTCCCGGCGTGCTGACACGCCGCCGTTGGCCGAAAGTCTGCCGTATGAGCGCTCTTTGCTGAACGAAGTGACCATCGGCGACGGCAAAGAAGCAGGACAAAAAGGCATGGCAGATGAGATATACGTCACCCCCGGTTATTTCGAGGCATTGCAGATCCCGGTACTCATAGGGCGCTCCTTCACCGAACGGGACGGCCCCGATGCACAGCACGTAGCCATCGTCAACCAGACATTCGCGCACAGATTTTTCCACGGCGCAAATCCGGTCGGCCGCTACCTTGGTAAGAACACGCTGATCGTCGGGATGGTGGAAAATGTTGCGATCGCGCCAGGGTTAGATGCGGCTGCGCCTCTTACCGGCGAAGAAGCTATGTATATTCC
>CAWIFY010000008.1:0-105920 GCA_963835255.1 Terriglobia bacterium
TTCGGTAATTGATCTCGTCCGCTCAGGCAAGCTTGGTCAGCTACGCTTTTTCAGTTCTTCCTTTGCGCAAAACGTAAAACCGGAGAATCATCGCGCTCAAAGCGGCACTGCCGCCGGGCCAGTCTTCGACATGGGCCCCTACCCTGTGAATGCCGTCCGCAATCTCTTCGAAGCGGAACCGATTGAGGTCAGCGCGATCGGATCTCGCCACCCGGAAGCGGGGCTGGGAGATTTCGACGATACGGTAGCGGTGACGCTGCGCTTCCCGGACAGCCGTCTGGCCCAGTTTATCGTTTCTTACGCCGGCAACGATATCGACTCCTACACGTTAGTCGGCACCGAGGGCGACGTGATCGTCTCGCCGGGCTTTACTTATGGCAAATCGCTCGAATACCAGGTCACGATCGGCCACGATAAGGAAAACGAAAGCTTCAAAAACACAGACCAGTTCGGCGGGGAAATGAAATACTTCTCTGACTGCATTCTGAACGATAGAGATCCCGAGCCGGATGGAGAGGAAGGCCTTCTCGACGTGCGCGTAATCGAGGCCATCATCCGCTCGCTCGAAACCAGAACCGCGCAGACACTCGAACCAGTGCGGCGTTCGAAACGTATCGAAGCTTCTCAACTTGAGAAGCTTTCGAGCGTGAAACCGCCCGAGCCGGTCCACGCGGAAAGCCCCAGCACGTAGGCATTCACCGGCAGCGCTTACAATAGCTGATTCGTGAAGCGCTTCCTGGCACTCATCTCCTTCCTCTCACTCTCAGGTTTAGGTCTCTCGCAGGATACGCACTATGCGCCGGTCGGCCAGCAGATCCCCGCCCCAAGCTGCCTCACTCTGCATCCCGCATGGGAAGGCGGCACTCAGTCCTGCCCGGCAGAGATGCACAGGATTTGGCTTGATGACATAAAACATTGGCGCGGCGAGCGCCGGATTCGAGTCGGCTATGACGGATCACGGTATCAACGTCCAGAACTTGAGTGGACGCAATCGAGCTTCATTCAGCCGCAAATGATGGTGCAGGACCGATATTTCTACGATTCCGCCACCGGCCAATACACGGTCGCGCGATATCTCGACGATCTCGAAAAACGTTACGGCGGCATCGATGCAGTCCTAATCTGGCCTACCTATCCGAATATGGGAATCGATAATCGGAATCAGCACGATTTGATTCGCGCTATGCCGGGTGGCCTCGAAGGAGTAAGAAGCATGGTTGCGGATTTTCACCGTCGCGGCGTGCGCGTTCTCTTTCCGATGATGATGTGGGATCAAGGCACTCGGGATCCCGGAATGCCGTGGCCGCAAGCGGTCGCAGCCATCATGAAGGAGATTGGCGCAGACGGCATAAACGGAGACACGCAGGATGGCGTCCCGCTCGCCTTCTCCAAGGCGGCCGATGAAGTCGGCCACCCACTCGCATTTGAGCCTGAGGGCAGCCCGTCGGACGAAGCTCTCGCCTGGAACGTGATGACCTGGGGACAGTACAAATTCCAATTTGTTCCCACGGTAGACCGCTTCAAATGGCTCGAGTCGCGTCACATGGTGAACATCTCAGACCGCTGGAACCGGACCAAAACCGACGATCTGCAGTTTGCGTTTTTTAACGGCGTGGGCTGGGAGAGTTGGGAGAATATCTGGGGAATCTGGAACGGCATTACGCCTCGCGACGCGGAGGCTACGCGAAGAATGGCGACGATCGAGCGCGCCATTGCGGCGTTTCTCGTCAGCCCCGGCTGGGAGCCTTTCTCTCATCTGAATACCTATGGCGTGTTTGCGAGCAAGTGGCTGCTCGAAAATCGGGCCGTTTGGACACTCGTGAATCGTAACGAATATGACCTGAAAGGAATCTCACTTCCCGCGCAAGAGAACATGCGCTACTTCGATCTCTATCACGGAGAGGAAATCGCACCCAGGCGCGAGAGCGGACAGCTCGCAGTTGCCTTCTCAATCGAAGCGCACGGATTTGGCGCAATCCTCGAAACCCGCAGCCAGCCTGACAGCAAAACACAGCAACTCATGGATCGCATGAAAAACATGACTGCCAGGCCGCTTGCAAGCTATTCGGCCGAATGGAAAGCTCTGCCGCAGAAAATGGCCGAGATCTCGAAAACGCAGCGCGCGACGCAATCGCCAACAGGCATGATAAAGCTACCGGGCGGATTCTTCGATTTCAAGGTAGAGGGAATTGAAATTGAAGGTTCAAACGATGTCGGAGTGGACGTTCAGTACGCATGGGAAGATTCCGCGCGACGCTTTCACGAACAAACGATCGATATAAAGCCGTTCTTTATCGATCGTTATCCAGTAACGAACGCCGACTTCAAACATTTCGTAGATGCGAGCCGGTATCGCCCAGAAGATAAAGGTAATTATCTGCGCGGTTGGAAAGATGGTCAGTATCCGCATGGTTGGAGCAATAAACCGGTAACGTGGGTGTCGCTCGAGGATGCTCGAGCCTACGCGAAATGGGCTGGAAAGCGGCTTCCCCATGAGTGGGAATGGCAGTACGCGGCGCAAGGAGGTGACGGGCGAATCTATCCGTGGGGCAATGATTGGCGGCCAAGTGCTGTACCCACTCCAGAGCAGAGCCGCACCTTGCGCGGCCCTGACGACATAGATGCACACCCCGCAGGAGCTAGCCTTTCGGGTGTGATGGATCTCGTGGGAAACGTCTGGCAGTGGACTGATGAATATCTGGATGAGCACACGCGCGCAGCCATTCTGCGCGGCGGCAGCTACTATCAGCCACAAGGCTCAATTTGGTATTTCCCACAGGCTTATCGCAATGATCAGCACGGAAAATTGCTCTTGATGGCACCGAGCTATGACCGCGCCGCTACCGTTGGGTTCCGCTGCGTGGTCGATGCTGAATAGATCAGCTAGTTCTACCGCTCCGCCACCGTGACAATCTCATAAGCGAAAAGCCCCGGCAGAATAGCCGTGGCAGCGCGGAGGACGACGTTCGCGAGACGCAAAACTGGATTTGTGGGCCGGAACGGAACCAAACGTTCCAGGGGGACCACTGTGAAGTGCGTGGCAGTGATCCGGTAGCCATATTCTCCCAGCAGCGTGCGAATCGTCGTGCGAGTGAAAAACCTCAGATGCGACCAGTCCATAATCCCGCGGTCAGCATAACGAAACGCACCGAAAAGCACCATCAAACGCACTGTGAAGTTCACGGCATTCGGGACAGATAAGATCAGCCTGCCACGCGCGGCGAGTAAGCGGCGGCAATCTTCGAGCAGATTCGCCGGCTCCCGAAGATGCTCGAGGCCGTCTAGCAGCAGAATGCGGTCGAACTGATCGCCGGCGACCCGCGACAGCAGGTCCAAGCCGCGCTCGAGGTCGGCCTGGATCACGTTATCGTAAGCGGCATCACCGGGCACGTTCGGTTGGCAGTCAACACCAACTATCGTATTTCCCGCGCCTGCGAGTTCACGTCCAAAGGCACCGTCGCTACAGCCGATCTCGAGTACCCGCTGGCCGGTACCCACTAGACGAGAAGCGTAATAGTGAGCAGAATAGCGGCTGCGCTTCACTGCGTACGGGACGAAATACTCCTCGTACTCGGGGTAGCTGCGCACCGCGCGCGACGTCTCCGTATATCGATTCACGGCTCGTACGATAGCCTTCGCGTATTTGAGGCCGTTTACGCGACAGATCTCGTCACCGTAGAAGGTCGGAATCGGAACTTCCAAAATCCGAAAATTCTGATGGTGCAGCTTGATGATGATTTCCGTATCGAAATGGAAGTCGTCAGTCATCTTGTCGAGATTGATGCGGGCGAGGGCGTGCACGTTGTAAGCGCGATAGCCACTATGGAATTCGGTCAGGTTCAGACCCAACGCACGATTCTCAAAAGCTGTCAACAGGCGGTTCCCGACGTACTTGTAAAACGGCATTCCGCCCTTGAGCGGGCCGCCGAAGTCCTTCATCATACGGGATCCGAAAACGGCGTCCGCTTCTCCGCGCACCAGCGGCGCGTACATATGCGACAGAAGTTCCGGCGCGTACTGTCCATCGCCATGCAGCAGGACAACAATATCGAAGCCTTGCTCGACGAAATAGCGGTAGCCAGCCTTCTGATTGCCGCCATAGCCCAGATTCTTGTTGTGTTTCAGGACCCGCAGTTTCGGCAGATTGGTCATTGCTTGAATGCCGACTGCCAGTTCGTATGTGGCGTCCTGACTCGCGTCATCGAAAACAACTACTTGTTCGACATTGCCCCAGACTTCCGGCGTGATGCGTTTCAGAACAGTGCTTAAAGTGGTCAGCGCGTTGTAGGCGACGATGAAAATACCAATGCGCTTACCACGGCTATTGGCCCGCTCAACGGTCTCCTCCAGCGTGTTTTGCCGAAACTGGGGCAAAGGCTCGAAAGGGAGCTGTAAGCGCTGAGAGGTCTCTACGTCAGAAGTAACAATTGTCGAGGCGTTCATTGCGCACCGGCATTCCGGCTCTAGACCGTGTACGCCCTGATCGTATCATCTGCGGACTTCCATGGAAGGATCTCTGAATCAGCGATGCCCGCCACTGCGGCCGCCGCCGAAACCTCCAGAGCGCGCGGCGCCGAATCCACCCATCCGCCCGGCAAAACCGCCCGGTCGGGCGTATCCGCCCCGGTATCCATAACCACCGCCATAGCCATATCCGCCGCGGTACCCGTAAGCGCCACGATATGGATATCCTCCACGGTAGCCATACCCGCGATAGTAACGTCCATCTCTGTAGCCGCCCCATCCGCCCCAATACCCGCCGTAGAATCCGGCGTAAGGATAAGGATAGCCGTAAAACGTGTACGGACCACCGCAGTAAGCGTAGCCGTATGGGTACGGTCCGCACGCATACGGATAGGGGTAAGTCACCGGGTAAACCGGATATCCGAAGCCTGGTACCACGCCAATCCCAAAACCCACCACTCCGGCCGTAGCCTGCCGTGGGCCGATCAGAAGGCACGCCGCCAGCGCAGCAGCGCAGAGCAACATCCTTTTACGCATAGAAGCGCCTCTTCATCTATTAGACGAGTTTTCTCAGTGAAATGGTGCGCTCTGCCACTCCGATTAGTACCTGGAGTCAGGACCGCCCCTAAGTTCAAATGGTTAAAGTGAATGTTGACCCAAGCGAACCACTGGATCGAAATCGCGGGTGTGGTGGTAGACGCCGTACTGCTGCTCCGCATACTTCAACTGAGACTTTATCGAACATACCTGTTCATCACGCTCGCCTGTGTGGTGGGCTTATTTTTCGACTCGGTCGGATTATGGCTCGGGACAGAAACGCGCGAAAGTGTACGTGTGTTTCTTTATTCCCGGTTTCTCTATGCCTTCATCTTCCCGGCCGCCGCCTATGACGTCTGGGAAGAGGTAAAAGCCCAAATCGCACGGATCAGGAACTTGGCCAGCTTCCGGCTCGTTGCCAGCTTGACTCTCGCGGCGATCTTCGGCCTGATCATTGCAGGATTTGCGGGCAGCGAAGAAAATGGCGGTGAAAACCTGGTGGGCACGTTTGCGATCATCCTCTGGGCAGCTGCCTCCACCGCCAGTCTCGCTTTCCTCTGGTCTCTTCACCGCCAGGCGCGCGCTCAGAAAGTCGTTTTGCCTAACAACACTTCCGTCTGGCTGCTCTATTATCAACTTTCGCTCGCAGGCGAAGTCGTCGCCTGTTTCTGGATTATCATCGGATCGCAGTTCAACGGCTTTGTAAACAACACCCTGGATTTTTCGTTGAACCTATACGGCATTCTAATAACACTCTGGTGCATTTGGAAATTGCGAGCTTTGACGTCCGATGTGCCTTCTGCTCCGGAAAATGCAAGTCTCTGAACCGGTTTTTTGGCCCTCAGCTAAAATGAGGTTCGTGCCAATTTTCTGGATAATCCAGAAAGCGTCCGGGCACTACCTCCCTAGCTGGATGCCTTTAATCGCTCAATCGTAATGAAAGTTGTCATCCTGTGTGGCGGGCTCGGAACCCGCATGCGTGAAGAAACCGAGTTCCGGCCCAAGCCGCTCGTCGATGTAGGCGGCCGCCCTATTCTTTGGCACATCATGAAGTCGTACGCGCATTACGGTTTCCGTGACTTTGTTCTCTGTCTCGGTTATCGCGGCAACATGATCAAAGAGTACTTCTTGAATTACGAAGCAATGAATAACGACTTCACTGTTTGCCTCGGCAAGAAGGCGCGCATTCAATACAACGATGACCACGAAGAACAGGACTTCATTGTCACCTTGGCAGAGACCGGCGCAGAATCGATGACCGGCGGACGCTTAAGGCGAGCCGCCAAATACCTGAAGGACGAAGAGCGCTTCATGGTGACTTACGGTGATGGGCTAAGCGATGTCGAGATTCCCAAGCTGATCGACTTCCATAAGAGTCACGGAAAGTTGGCAACAGTAACGACTTTTCGCCCGATATCGCGCTTCGGCATCCTGGATATCAACGCGGCGAATCAGGTCCAAAACTTTATTGAAAAGCCAAAATCGGATGCCTGGGCGAGCGCGGGATTCTTCGTTTTTGAACGTAAGGTGCTCGATTACCTCGACGGGGATGAGACGGTCCTCGAGCGGGAGCCGTTGGAGCGTCTCGCGGCAGAAGGAGAGTTGATGGCCTACCACCACCAAGGATTTTTCTACGCGATGGATACCTACCGCGAGTACCAGGCTTTGAATGAGCTCTGGAAATCTGGCGAAGCGCCCTGGAAAAAGTGGGCATGAGCGCGAACCTGTGGCGCGATCGTCCTACTCTGGTCACGGGAGGAACTGGCCTGGTAGGGAGCTGGCTCGTTCGGCGGCTGGTGGAAGCCGGCGCCGACGTGGTTTGCCTGGTGCGCGATTGGGTGCCCGGTAGCGAGATCGTTCGCAGCAAAATTCTGGACCAGGTGAAAGTCGTGCGCGGGGACGTTTGCGAGCGTGACATTCTGGAGCGCACGCTGGGCGAGTATGAGATCAACACAGTTTTCCACCTCGCTGCGCAGACCATTGTTGGGATCGCCAATCGTAACCCCATCTCTACTTTCGAGAGCAATATAGAAGGTACCTGGAATGTGCTCGAGGCGGGCAGGCGCTCTCCTCTCGTGAAAGCTGTTGTGGTCGCTTCATCCGACAAAGCATACGGCGACCAGGAGAAGTTGCCTTACTCCGAAGATACGCCGCTCGAAGGGCGTCATCCTTATGATGTGAGTAAATCGTGCGCGGACCTGATCACGCAGGCTTACGGGAAGACGTATCAGATGCCGGTCGCAGTTACGCGCTGCGGAAACTTCTATGGCGGAGGCGATCTGAACTGGAACCGAATCGTGCCGGGCACGATTCGTTCTGTGCTGCGAGGCGAGCGCCCGGTCATCCGATCGGATGGCCAGTTTGTGCGGGATTATTTTTATGTGGAAGATGGAGCGGCCTGCTACATGCTGTTAGCCGAAAAGCTAGTTCAGCAGAGTGAGTCTTTGCGCGGCAAGGCCTTCAACTTCTCGAACGAAATACAGGTCACCGTCACGGAACTCGTCAAACTGATCCTTGAAAAGATGAATTCCCCGCTTGTACCCGATATTCGTAACGAAGCATCGAACGAGATCCGGCACCAATACTTGAGCGCTGAGCTCGCTCGGAAGCAACTGGGATGGAAACCGTTGTTCACGCTCGATGACGGGCTCACACGCACGATTTCCTGGTATCACGATTTCTTGCAAGGAGCCGCAGCGTGAACTCTAGAGAAGAGTTGCGCAATCGAATCCTCGACCTAGTCAGCGAGTATCACAGCGAAGCCTTCGCAGCGAAGCCTTTTGTTGCCGGCGAGACGCCTGTTCCGGTCTCCGGGCGTGTCTTCGATGCCGAAGACATGCAGTCGCTGGTCGATTCCTCGCTCGATTTCTGGCTGACTACTGGGCGGTTCGCCGCGCAGTTCGAGAGGCAGTTCGCTCGTTGGTTCGGCGTTCGTACGGCAACGCTTGTGAACTCGGGCTCGTCCGCCGATCTGCTTGCCGTCACGGCTTTAACTTCGCCAAAACTCGGCGATCGCCGCCTTAAGCCGGGCGATGAAGTAATCACAGTCGCCGCCGGCTTCCCAACAACCGTGAATCCGATCATCCAGAATGGACTGGTACCGGTATTTATCGATGAGCACATACCGACTTACAACATCGATGTAAGCAAGCTGGAAGAGGCTCGCTCGGAGCGCACTCGCGCCGTGGTGATCGCGCACACGCTCGGCAACCCATTCAACCTGGGCGCGGTCACAGAATTTGTAAAGAAGTACGATCTCTGGCTGGTTGAGGACTGCTGCGATGCGGTTGGCGCAACTTACAACGGGCAGAAGGTCGGAACGTTCGGCGATCTCGCCACAGTAAGCTTCTATCCGGCGCACCACATCACAATGGGCGAGGGCGGTTGCGTGCTAGCTGAGAAGCCGCTGCTCAAGACGCTGGTCGAATCGTTTCGCGATTGGGGCCGCGACTGCTGGTGCGAACCCGGAAAGGAAAACACCTGCGGCAAACGCTTCGACTGGCAGTTGGGTGACTTGCCGTGCGGTTACGACCACAAATACACTTACTCGCATATCGGCTACAACCTGAAGATGACCGATATGCAGGCCGCTGTTGGCGTTTCGCAACTCAAAAAACTTCCTGAGTTCATTGCGAAACGGCGCGCTAACTTCAATGCTCTCCGCGAAGGCTTGAAAGACCTCGAGGAGTTCTTTATTCTGCCCGAAGCAACGCCGAACTCCGAGCCGAGCTGGTTCGGGTTCCCGATCGCGGTGCGCCCGGGAGGACCGTTCACCCGCAACCAGGTAATCGCTTTTCTAGAAAGCCGCAAGATCGCAACGCGACTACTCTTCGCGGGCAACCTGCTACGGCAGCCAGCCTATCAAGGAATTAAGCATCGCGTGGTTGGATCGCTCGAGAACACAGACTTCATCATGAATCAGGTCTTCTGGGTAGGAGTTTATCCAGGAATCACATCCGCCATGCTGGGGTACATGCTGGATGTCTTTCATAAGTTGCCAGTCGAGCAACTGGTCGCGCTTTAACGTAGCGTCACTGCTGGGATGAGCTTCCTGGCTGAACCGCGTCGTATTTGGCGAGCCACTTCAGTTCCTCCCGCACCTTGATATAGCCGTGCCAGGGATCTTTGCCTAAGCCGTGGCCTTCTCCAGGGAAGATGAGAAATTCATGCGGGATGTTCAATGCGTCTAAAGCGCGCTCGAGCAGATAGCCTTCGGCGGCGCTCACGCGCACATCGTCGGCGCCCATAACTTCGTGAACGGGCGTGCGTACTTTGTCAAACTGGAACAGCGCTGCTTCACTCTGGTAAATGGCCGGATTCTGCCAGGGCAGACCGCCGAGGTAGGAAGCGTCATCAAATGTCTCATCGTCGTTGCCCCAGTTTGCCGCGTGTTCCATTGCGCCCGCACCAGTAACTGCAGAACGGAAACGGACGGTTTGCGTGATCAGCCAGTTGGTCATGTAGCCGCCATAGCTATAGCCGCCTATGGCCAGATGGGCGGGATCGGCCGAGCCATCTTTGACGAGCGCATCGACACCGGAGAGTATGTCGCGGCCGGGAACAGAGACGATGTGCGGCGAGATTCCGGTCATGAAGTCGTCGCCATAACCGGTCGAGCCGCGATAGTTCGGCTCGAAGACCAGCCACCCATTCGAGGCAGCTAATATTGCCCAGCTATACCAATCGGCGTTGAATCTATTACCGTCAGCGTCGGCCGGGCCGCCGTGAATCAAGGTAAGCATCCGGAGACGCTTTTGTTCAAAGTGGCCCGGAGGATAAAGCAGAACGCCTTCGACAGTTTTGCCGTCGTCGGATTTCCAATGGCAAGTTTTCATCTGCGGCAGATCGCGTTCGGTAAAGAGCGTATTCAGATGGGTGATTTGCCGCGCGGAATCGAGATGTGCGTCATCAGTGGCGAGAAACAATTCGGTAGGTTCGTCGGATGCCGAATGCCGGAAGAGCATCGCGCCATTGTGCGTTAAGGTAGCGAGGCCTTCATAGCTGCCGGCTTTGACGTTGAGCTTGGAGGATTTGGGTCCTTCGATCGCGTAGGGCTGCGTTTCTGTAGCGAGCTGTCCCAGGCCGAGAAGTTTGCCATCCCGAGTAAGTGCGTAGTCCGTCCACGACCCTTGGAAATCTGCACCGACACGCTGGACTCGACCGCTCGGGACGTCCATCGAGTAGAGGCGGCCCTGCACATCTTTGTATTTGCCTTCGACGCTGCCGCTATCGGCGAAGACTCCGAAATAGAGCTGCTTGCCATCGGCGCTCCAGTGCAGGCGGCTCTCGAGACCTTCGTTGTTAGTCAATTGCTTCGCAGGCGCTTCGTTGGTCGCGTGCAGATCTGCGAGGTAAATCTCGTAAGCCTCGGGATGTTCGATGCGGCCAGAGATCGAATTTGTCAGAAAAGCGACTTTGCCAGCGGCGGGCGCCGGTGCGATCTCGTTAATGGCGTATCGGCTACGCGTAATGATACAGGCGGACTTAGGAATAGTAGCTGGATCGCTAGTTTCGTGTGCCTCGGTTTCTTCGATCTGGACAGGCTTAGCATTCGGCACGGCATTGCTGACGTTGAGCTCGAGCAGCAAATCGCCGCGCTCGTCTTCACGCCACCGACGGACATCCTTCCACTCGCGCTTATTTGCTTCTTGAGTCGATTTGGAGAGTGGTTCGGGAACACTGAAGAGGATGGCGGAGCTGTCAGGGGTCCAGGCAAAGCTGTGGACTTTGAGAGACTCCTGATAAAGCGGGAAGGCTTCCCCGCCCTCGACATCGATGATCCAAACGCGCGCGATCTCTTTCTCAGGGTCTTCTTTGGCGGTATCCGAGGAGCCGGGCGCCTCGAGCAATCTATCCGAGATGAAGGCGATGCGCTTACCGTCAGGCGACCACTCGGGACCGCTGTCGTGTCCCGATTGAGCGAGCGGGGCGAGCGCGTTCTGCCCGTTGCGCCAGAGCCAGAGATCGTCACGGAACCGGTTCCGCTTCCAATCGGGCCGGGTGGTGGCGATTACAGCAGCCGTGGCATCCGGCGCTAGTTTAGCGGAGCGGATTTCCACGAAGCTGAAAAGATCGTCGAGGGTGAGGGTGGATTTGGTTTGGGCTCCTGCTGCATTTGCCAGCAGCAGAAGCCCGGCAAACGAGGCCAGGTCTTTAGACATCTAGTTAGAACTGGAAGTGCAGAGCTAACTGGAGAATGCGCGAAGGATAGGTGGTCGAGATCTGGCCGAATGTAGTATCCGTGATGGTCGTGTCCGGATTCTCGAACTCAGTATGGTTGAAGACATTGAAGGCGTCCCCGCGCAATTCCAGATCCATTCCTTCCCGGATGATGAAATGTTTAGCGATGGAAAGGTCTAAGTTGGTCTGGCCGGGTCCGCGCAACCCATTTCGCGGGAAGGTTCCGTACGGATAGAAAGTAGTTGTGGCTGTCCCGTCCAACGCAGCAGCCCGTGCATTGCTGAAATTCGCCGGATTGAACCAGTAGTTCCCGGAGCTGACACTCGATTGGTTGTTGGGGTTGGTAAGCGTCTGATAGGTGCTCGGATTGAGAATGCCGATTCCATTGCCTACCACATCGGCTCTGACATTTCCCGCATCTCCCGCGCCCGAGGGGCCGGGGTCAGAGTTGGTTGTTTGCAAGTTTGCATAAACCTCAATAGGGAAACCAGTTCGCATAGTGAAAATTGGATATAAACTCCAACCGGAGGTTAGAAGCTTCGGTCCTCTCTCCCATAAGTGGTCGAACGGCAACGTCCATCCGCCCGAGATAACAAACGTGGAACGCACATCGGTGTCGCCCGAAGCACGGAAGAGATTATGGGCGTAGGCCGGAACGTTTGAGTTTCGTTCCCGGAATCCGGAAGAATTATCGATCTCGTGCCCGTATGTATAGCCCACTGTAAAAAAGCTGCTTCCCCAGCCACCCATGTCGGAGAAACGGCGCGTGAGGTTCACCTCTAAGCTGTTGTAGTTTGCTCGGCCTATATTCTGAAATTCGTCTAGATAACTGAAATCTGAATAGAGGCGCGACCCTGTCGTAAGATCGAATGGATTTACGTCTACTAATCCTGTCAGTTTGTGGGCATCGTAACCGAGATATCCCACCTCGAGCAGGATGTTAGAGGGAAGCTGCTGCTGAATATTCAAGTTGTACTGAAAAATGTAAGGCGTGCGAAGCTTGGGATCTACAAAATAGACGCCCCCTCCGCCAAATGGCAGATAACCCGCATCGTTGAAATTAAGAGTCGGAGACGGAGGTTTAGACGGGAAAGGATTCACCGCGCCGGCCGAGCCGTAGGGATCCTGCAACCCGCTTGGGGATGTGCCTATGTTCGGGTAAACGTCCGCAAAACCGTAGAACGGAGCCTGCCCGTTGAATTGCAAGTTATCTTCACCCTTCAAGATGTCGTAGAAAACACCGAAGCCACCACGAATACTCGTTTTGGCATTGCCGAAAACATCGTAAGCAAATCCAGCGCGAGGACCGAAGTCGTTCTTATCGGGGAAATTCGAGCCCTTAGGAGCACCGGGATCTCCCGGGAAGATGAGACCGTTAGGCGCGCCGGTAAATCGCTGGGATTGCAAACCAGGAATGAAACTGAAGGTGCGGCCCTGGGTATCATACTTCGGTTCGGCGTATTCGTAGCGCAGTCCAAGGTCGAGCGTTAAACGCTTGGTGACTTTCCAGGTATCTTGCCCGAACCCGGCATACTGGTGCGATCGGATGTTTGAAGGCGCGGCTCCGAATTGCAGCAGCTCGTCAGGATTGCCCATCAGAAAGTCCGCGAAGTCGGAACCTGACCGGCCGGTGCTGGTCAGCCCGTAGAAGTAATACTCGCCCGTGACGTAGAAGTCATAATCTGTGTTGTTTTGATAGGGCGAGAAGTAGAAGCCGAACTTCAGGCTGTGATTGCCTTTCACCCATGAAAGGTTATCGGTGAAGCCGTATGTGTTGTTGATCAGTGCAGTCGGGCCTTGCGAGCTGAATCCGATATTCAGGCCCGAGGCTAGGAATCCAATGCGCGGCGGTCCAATGGGGTTATCAGATGGAACCACGGCCCCTAGATCAGCGGCGTCTGGCGCGCTGGCGGCAGGATAGGCCTGCGTGTGGCGCGAGCGCTGGGCGGTTACGCGCAATTCATTCAAAAGCGCCGGAGTAAAAGTATGTATGTAGTTGACGTTTCCGAAATAGGTTGTATCGGAAGTCGTGTCGGGAAATCCGACTGTGTTGCTGCCCTCAAACGGAAGTAACTGTGGATTATCCGTATTCGTGAAGGTGCCACTAATTGTGTCTTTGGAAGTTAGGTTGTAGTCAAAGCGGCCGTTGTACTGGTTATAGTTGTTCGTTGCCGCGGCTTGAGGAAAGATGAAGCCGCTAGCCGATACGGGAATCAGACCTTTCGCGAAATACGCTTTGGCTACTGGGTCGATCGCTGAAGGGTCAATAATGCCCTGTGCCGCTAGTGTCGGATTCGCCTGATATTGCGGATTCGCCAGCAGGAAGGCGGCTACCGACGCGGCTTGAGGGGATTGCGAAAAATCTCCGTTCTCCTCTGCAGGCGTGAAGGTATTCACCTTGCCCTGCGACGTGTCTAGCTGACTCTGACGTTGACCTTCATACGAAAAGAAGAAGAACAGCTTATTTTTGAGGATGGGCCCGCCTACTGTGCCTCCGAACTGATTGCGCTTTAGAACGGGTACGGGTAGACCCTGCTGGTTGTTGAAGAACGGATTAGCGTCAAAGAAGTTGTTACGGACGTAGTCGTAAGCCGTACCGTGAAAGCTATTGGTTCCCGACTTAACGACTTCGCTTACGATACCGCCTGCGTTTCGGCCGAACTCGGCGCTGTAATTGTTTTCCAGAATTTTTACTTCGGCGATGGCGTCGGGATTGGGATTTGAAACAATTGCGTTGCTGAGGAGATTATTGTTGATGCCGCCGTCGAGCAGATACGTTACCGAATCGGTGCGCATGCCGCCGATGCTGTAATTTCCGGCTGCGCCCGAATCCGGATTGGTAAGGCTAACACCTGGCTGGGTGCCGAGGAGATCGAGCGTGTTGCGGCCATTCAATGGCAGTTCGTAGATGGCTTGTCCGGTAACGGTGCCCGCGATGGTGGAACTCTCTGTTTCTACCTGCGAGGTATTGCTTTCGACGGTTACCGCATTGCTTACTTTTCCGACTTGGAGAGTCGCGTCAATGCGCAGCGTCTCGTTGATTTGGAGACGGGTTTTCGATTCGATCGTGGTGGTCTCGAAGCCTGGCGCGACCACGGTAACGCGATAGAGACCGATCGGCAACTGCAGAGCCTGGTAGAAGCCTTCCTTATTCGTCGTGACGTCCTGGCTGACGTTAGTGGCCGAATTGCTGACCTTTACGTTGGCGTTCGGAATGACAGCACCCGACGAATCGGTGATGATTCCGGTGATCTTGCCGGTGGCGTCCTGGGCCGGGAGAAGGCAGAGATTCGTGGTGAGCAAAGCCAAAAGAGTAAGCGCCCGCTTAGTGAAATGCATGATAACCCCTGAAAGTGGTCTGCGCTACATCAGCGACTGGGCTTGGTGTGCGGAATTGAGCTAGGTTACCACGTTCGAATCACGAGGGGGTAGTACTAGGACGGAGAGAGGGGTTCTGCCGAACGAACTCGGGGGAGAACTCAGCGGCAGGCGGAAGCGCCTGCTTTACCAAGCGGTGACAAGGGGGCGGAAATTTTGTTTGTATTAGGGCTGCATGGAGTTAGGTCCGGTGGAGATGGGCCGTGTGAGCGGCGCCTGGGCAGACTAATGGCAAAAGCATGGCGGAAAAAAAGCGCGGCGGCGGGCCGAAGTCTGCGAATGGGAAGGCAAATTCGAGCCGGAACAGCACCAAACACGGGGTGCGGGCGAAGAGCGTAGTGATTCTCGAGAGCGAGACGCAGGAAGACTACGACAAAGTGGTGCACGGCTGGAACGATTACTGGCAACCGGCCGATTATCAGGAAGAAAAGCTGGTCGAGACGCTGATTTTGAACGATTGGCTGCACAGACGGGCACAGCGTTTTCAGTTGACGGCCGAAGCGCGGGTGATAAACGAGAGGGGCTTCGATCCGACGGACTGGACGGCCGAGCAACAGCACACGATGGAGAAAGCGCAGCGCTACAAAACGACGGCGGAACGGGCGTTTTATCGAGCTTGGAGCGCATTGCGGGGCTTGGACAAGGACATCATGCGGGACCGCAGAAAAGAAGCGGCATTGCAGCTCGAAAACGACATATTCAAGCTGCGGGAAGAAGCGCAAAACGCAAAGACGGCGACTACGCCGAATCAACCGAGCGCGATTGGCGAAGAAGGCCGCGAACTAAGCTCCCGAAAGCCGTTGGCTGAAAAGAAGATCGGGGCTGGATCAGGTGCGGGTGATCGGACCAGCTCCAGGCTGTCCATCCGAGCTGAAGATCAGCCAGATAGCTCGCCAGTTCCCTTCCCCATGACAGATCCTCTTCGAGGCCGCCCCATTCGGCGATGAAGACGGGCACTTGCACGCTTAAATTTCCAAAAGCTGAGGGCCAGGATTTCTTCTTCGTCGGATAGACATGCGAAGAATAGACAACGCCCGCCAAGTCGGCGCAGGGCAAGCCTTCCAAGTCGTAACCCCAGTCAACACCCGAGACGAAAATGAGCGCGAGCGGATGTTCGTTTCGGATGGCGGAGACTAGCCGGATCGCCCAGGACTGCCATACCGCCGCTGTAACGTGCCGGATGCCCTTGAGATCCCCTGTATCGCCGGGCAGCGGATCGTGCGGTTCGTTGAAGATGTCGTAGAGGACGGCGGGTTCATTCCGATAGCGGGATGCAAGCTGTTTCCACAATTCGATGGAAGCGAGATTGGGAAGCGGCGGAACGAAATTTGTCCGGCCATTTGGCAAACGGCCTCGGGGCGAAATGGCGTCGAGCCATTGGAGATCGAGCAAGGTGTAGATGTCGCGTTTGGCCGCCATCGAGATGACCCGATCTAAGGCGGCCAGGTATGGTTCGGGGTCGTAGTCGGAAGTCCGCAAAGCCCAACTCTGATTGAACGGGATGCGAATGAGGTTAGCGCCCCAGCCGGCGATCTCGTCGAATTCCGATTCAGATATGCCGGCAGTAACCAGAGAGCCGGGATGACGAGGGGCCGAGTACTCCAGACCGGAGCGATTCACGCCCCTCAAGAGAACCGGCTCGCCGGTCTGTGCGTTTACAATCTTGTTGCCGCGAGTTTCTAAGGGAGCGGGCGGCACGAGACCACCTGCGTTTAGCGGGTGCGCCGGAACAGGGCGTGATAAATCACAAGCACAATGATGGCGCCGATAGCAGCAACCAATATGCTGTACAGATTCACTCCAGTTACACCGTGCGCGCCGAAAGCCGTGAAGAGCCAACCCCCGACGACCGCCCCGACAATCCCTAAGATGATGTCGAGGAAAATGCCCTCACCGGTACGGTTCACAATTTTGCTGCCGATAAATCCGGCAATTAACCCGAGAATGATCCACGCAAGAAACGACATTGAAGAAATCTCCTTTCAGCTTGTAAGACATTACCACTTTCTCAGAGCAGGCAAAAGTTTGGAAGTACTTTCGGATCCGCTTGACAGCCGGGCCGCTTGACGCCTACAATGTAGGCATAATGGCCGAACTACTTGGCACGTTCGAGCAGGCGGTGCTTCTGGCGGTAGTGAAACTGGCGAAAGAGGCGTATGGACGGGCCATTCTGCGGAGCGTGCAAGTTGACCTTGATCGCGAAGTCGCTGCCGGGGCGGTATACGCCACGCTCGACCGGCTAGAGCAAAAGGGGCTGCTATCGTCTCGTTTGGAAGAGGGTACTCCAATACGCGGCGGCCGTGCGCGCCGCTATTACCGGGTTACGGCTGCGGCCGCTAATGCGTTGAACGAATCTAAAGCTGTGCTTGAGCAGATGTGGCGTGGCGCAAAGTGGCCCTTGGTGCGGCAAGCATGAATCCAGAAGCGCCGCCGGGTTGGCTGGAACGGATGCTCTTGCTTTTCCTGAATTCGCGTGATCGCGAAACGATTTCCGGGGACCTGCTGGAGGAATACCGGGAAGAAAAGCTGCCGGGCTTGGGTTCCAGGCGAGCGAACTATTGGTATCTACGCCAGTTGATCAGCTTTGCGTTCATTCAGGTGATAGGAGGTCCGATTTTGAAACAACTACTGATGTTGCTGTGCGTGTTTACTGTGGCAGCAGGGGTCTGGTTGGGCGCGATGGAAAACATCCTTAAACACCAAGGCTATGCGGGGCGGTCCGTGATTGCCGCCTGCATCGCGGTTCAGAGTTTGGCTACGTTGCTAGTTGTGCTGCTGAGGGGAGGGCCGGCGTTTCGGAACTTGGTGTTGTTGGGAGCGGCCGCAATGGTATTGCTCGGAGGCTCCGCGATTTTGAGGCTGCTGAAGGCGCAGCACTTTGAAGGCTTCGTGCTTATCATCGGGACAGCATTGGTCGTGCAAGGCGTTTTGACGGTGGCCACGCTGCTCCCGGGACGCTACAGAATTGCAGCGTAGAGAACAACACCGCTGATCGAGCAATGCCGACATTTGTGGGCGGCATGAAATTCGCTCGAAAGCCGACTTGGCAGGCTGAAGGCGGGCTCCACCATTCCAAAATGCTTTCAAGATAATTTGCCCGAAGAAGGAGAACTCCCTTGGCATTCTCAGAAGACCTATTGCGGCCTTACCCCGATATCTGACATAATCCCGTGGAAGGAGAAGATCACGTGCGATCAGGTCGTTTTGTCCTGGTGCAGGCCCTTGGCCTAGCCGCTCTTCTGTCGTTTCCGGGTTCCGCCGCGACGATTCTGCTGGGCATCAACGGCGACGCCCAAATCGGTTCCAACTACATCGATTTCGGACAGTATCCCAACGGTGCGCCCTATACGCCGGCGCCCGGGTACGGAACTTTCGAAATCTCACTCGTAAACGCAGGAGTCTTCAGCTCTGCAGGCGTCACTACCGGCGAATTTGGTATGATCCAGAGCCTGAACGAAGGCACCGGGCCGGTAACTCTTCCGAGCGCATTCATGACGTTCGACAGCGGCGGCTCAAATCTGCAGCTCTGGGCAACAAACATTCCGCCAGGTGCGGTCGGGCCCTTCGTTCTCAGCCAGACTGCTAACGGCGCAGTTGCATCGTTCGCCGTCGAGGGGAACATAGTGGATACCAACACGGGCACGCAGATAAGTGTTTTCAGCGGCACATTCTCGGCAACGTTCAGCGGTCAGACGGTTGCAAGTTTGTTTACCAACCTTCCGATCAACACGCCGTTCTCCGCAACATTCACTGACACCGTGCTTCCAATCATGACGCCCGAGCCCGGGTATACAGGCTTCACTGCCGCAGCGTTGTTGGCGGCCGTGTTGATGTATCGGGTCCGTAACCGGAGACTGGGGATCTAGCTTTCGATCCGGTTACACAGAGCTATCGCCCTCCGAGACCGGGGCGCACGTCCTGGTGGTCAGAGCCAAGCTGCCCGGCAAAGGCCCTCGCACAGGCAAAATCGAGATGTACGATTCGGGTTGTATCTCGCCAGGCGGCCCGAATCAGTCCCGTCGAAGCCTTACGCCACCAATAACGAGCTAATCCTTAGTGGGCGGATTTCAGTCTGCGCACCGAAAAAAGTGTTGGGAGCGTCGATTTCGCGATCTGCCGTTCGACATACAAGTGGAGGCTGGTATGACGTTCTGGCGGGACATGAAGTTCGCGGGCCGCTCGCTCGGTCGCAGTAAGGGGCTGTCGGCAACGGTGGTGCTCACGCTGGCGCTTGGCATCGGGGCCAATGCGGCCATTTTCAGCGTGGTGCGCGGGGTATTGCTGAAGCCGCTGGTGAACCGAGGCGAGGACCGGCTGATCTACATCCGCCAAAGCGCGCGCGGCCTCGGCATCGAAAACTCCACATTTTCCGTGCCGGAGATTCAGGATCTGCGAGCGCGGGTCAAAACGGTCGGCGACTTCGGCACCTTCTCCACTATTGGCTTCACGATGGTAGGGCTCGGTGAACCGCGGGAAGTGCGGGCGGGCGTGGTCGACGGATCATATTTCGCGGTGATGGGGCTGCATCCGTTGCTCGGCAGGCTGCTCGACGCGCGAGACGACGGGCCGAGCGCCGCCGGAGCGATGGTGCTGACCTACCGTTTCTGGATGACGGGACTTAAGAGCGATCCGTCGGTACTTGGCAAAACCGTGCGCCTCGGCACGCGCTCGGCTACGGTTGTGGGCGTGCTGGAACCGTCGGTACCGTATCCAGCAGAAACGGAGATCATGGCGAACATCGTGACCAGCCCGCATCATTTGTCGGCGACGATGGTGACCGGGCGGGTGCATCGAATGACGGAGATATTTGGCCGGCTCGCGCCTGGGGCGGATCTCGAGTCGGCGCGTGCTGAGCTGCGCGCTGCCGAAGGGGCGATGGTTAAACAACATCCCGAAGCCTATTCGGCGAAGGCGGATTTCCGGATCGATGCCGTGCGATTGCGCGATCAGATCACTTCGCGCGCGAGGCCTGTGCTGCTGGTACTGTTGGCGGCTTCGGTGCTGGTCTTCATCATCGCGTGCTCGAACGTCGTCAACCTGATTCTCGCGCGGACGGTTCGGCGTGAGGGAGAACTGGCGATCCGGGCGGCACTGGGCGCGACCAACGCAGCGCTGCGGCGGACGCTGCTGGCTGAGAGCTTGTTGCTTTGCGGCGCCGGCGCGATACTCGGCGTAGTGAGCGCGCGGCCCCTGGTGGCGATCCTGGCCCGCTACGCCTCTCGCTTCTCGGTTCGCGCGCTAGATTTGACGGTCGACTCCAGCTTGCTCTGGGTCGGAGCGGTACTGGCTATAGTAGCGGCGGTGCTTTTAGCGTTTATCCCGCGCCTGCCGTCAGCCGAGGCGTCGCAGGGAATCAGTCTGTCGGGCAGCAGTCTGCGAATTAGTGGCGGTACGAATCGGCGCCTGCGAATCTTCGCGGTAACACAGATCGCGGCGTCCTTTGTGCTGCTGGCCGGCGCGAGCATGCTGGTCAAAACGCTACTGGCACTCGAAACAGTACAGACAGGCTTCGACACGCACCACGTGCTGGCGTTGAACGTGCCTGCAATGACGTACGGAAAGACCCCCGATCAGATCGTGGGCTTTTACAAGGAGGCGATACGACGCATCAGAGAACTGCCGGGGGTGGAAAGCGTCGCGATGGGCACGAACGTTCCGTGGCGCGATGCGGGCAACTTCGGTCCCGGCTTCGAGTTCTCGGCCGACGAGCACGTGCGAGGGCCGGGCGAAGAGGATCCTCGCGCGCAGTTCAGGACGATCTCGCCAGGGTTCTTTGCGGCGCTCGGGGTGCGGATTATTGCCGGACGCGATTTCAATGACAGCGATCGGCGCGGCGGCGAGCCGGTCGTGATCGTCAGCCAGAGTCTGGCGGAGCGCATGTTCCCAAATCAGGATGCGGTGAACCGGCACGTCATGTGGACTGATCCGGTGATGAAGTTCATCGACGTCAGTACGGCGCCGCAACGAATCGTAGGCGTGGCGGCCGATGTCGATGACGAGAACGTGACGCCCGGGCCGGCAATCACGGTGTACCATCCGTTCGGGCAGCAGGAGATCTGGGGTGGCCGTTTTTTCGTTCACGCACGCACAGATCCGTATGCACTGGTGCCCCGGATCACGCGCATCATTCGCGAGATGTCGTCGGATCAGCCAGTGGAACGCGCGGCGACGCTGGAAGATATTCGCGCGGAGGTGCTAACTCCGAACCGGCTAAACGCGCTGGTGTTCGGCGGCTTCGCGGGTATCGCGCTGGTGATCGCGGTGGTGGGCGTTGGGGGCGTGCTGGCGTTCTCGGTGAGTGGGCGGACACGCGAGTTCGGCATCCGGCTGGCGATTGGATCGCAGCCGCGGCATCTCCTGACGGGTGTCATCACCGAAGGCGTGGTGATGGCGACAGCGGGGCTCCTGGCGGGCGCGGTCGCCGGGTTTGCGCTGGCACGTCTGGCGGGCAGCTACTTCGAGGACGTGCAGGTGCCTGGTACCGCTGCTGTGTTGGCGTCGGCGGGCGTGCTGCTGACGGCGGCGGTTGTTGCGTCGGTACTGCCGGCGGCGCGCGCCGCGAAGGTCGACGTGATGCAGGCGCTGCGATCGGAGTGAGACCGAGCGTCTAAGGGAATGCCGGTTGGAAAACCGGCATGGCAGCCTGGAAGGCCGCGCCACCGGTTAGTGTCTCTGCTGATCGAAGCTGGAGCGCGGGTCGCGGGCGGAGGCTTTGCCGGCGTAGAAGATTCCGAAGCGGAGGAAGAGGCTGCCGGCTGTGCCGATAAGGCCGGAGGCTATGCGCTTGCTGCGGCTTTTGCCAGGGGTGAGCGACAGAATAATTCCGGCGGCGGTGAGCAGTTTAGCGGTTTGCCAGAGAAAGCCGCTGAGACCTGCTTTGAGCGGGCGCCCAACGCGCGTGATTTGGTTTGCATCCCGCTCGAGAACGACAGCCGAGGCTAATTCGGTCATCTTGCCGATCAAGCCGAAGCGCTCGATGGCCTTGGTTTCCCGCCTATTGAAGCTGAAGAACTCAAGGAAAGCAGCGGCGGCTGCGGTACCGGAAGCGAGGAACATGACAGGCATGGTGCGGTACGACTCCTGCCAAACGGGCACGGCGGTCTGTGAAATCAAGACACCTGTATAGCCTGACAAGCCGAGACCGAGCACGCCGCCGAGCAGTCCGAGGGGCCCGGCGAACGGGCGGAAGAAGCGAGGACCCAGCGGCAGGATGGCGGCTCCACCCATGCAGGTCGAGAAGGTTGTGAGAATCCAGGAACCCATGCTCATGGGCGAAGTCGGGCGAAAGACGCGGAGCATGTAGAGGAAGCGCTCGGGGCGTCCGAGGTCATGAATAAGCAGTCCGGCGCTGATAGCGCCCCCGACGGTCGCAACCCAGCGCCCGTGCGTGACGAGAGCGCGCATGGAATCTGGGGCAAAGACTTGAGCGGCCGCCGAGAAGGCGCCGCTTACGCCGGCTACACCGCCTACATAGAAGTAAGTGGGGATGGACCAGATCCATGTCGGCTGCTTCAACATAGGATGGCCGTAATAGCTGGGACTGGTGGTCGATTGATGGCTCGGTACGTAAGGGAAAGCCTGCGCATGGAGCGCGACGTCGTGCTTGGTGCTCAGCGGGCGTTGATTGGCAGCTTCACCCGACAACTTGCCCAGACGTTTGTCTATATTGCGGCCGTCGTCTGATAGCTTATTTGTCATTGGAATTGCCCAATATCACCGAGGCGATCGCAATCAGGGAGACGCCTAGCGCCGCGATGCCGGTCGAAATCCAGCTCTTCTTGCCTCTATGGGTAGGGACTATGGGATTTGGCGGGAGGTTGTAGACTTCGGGCTTGTCGATGAGCAGGAAAAATGCGTTGAGACCGCCAGTGCCGGGCTGGCTCGCGGCATCTTCGCCGTAGAGATAGGCTTCCTTGATTCCAAGCTGGTGCAATTCGCTCACGCGCTTTTTTGCCTCTTCACGCAGCGTCTCTACTTCACCGAACTTGATGGAAGCGGTGGGGCAGGCCTTGGCGCAAGCAGGTTGCATGTTGTCTCTCTGGCGGTCATAACACAACGTGCACTTCCAAGCGCGGCCGTCATCAGGCGACTTGTCAATCACGCCAAAGGGACAGCCGGAGACGCAATAACCACAGCCATTGCAGATATCGGGCTGAACGTAAACAGAATCGAATTCGGTGCGGATGATAGCGCCGGTGGGGCAATTCTCGAGGCAACCGGCGCGCGCGCAGTGCTTGCAGACGTCCGAAGCCATGAGCCAGGAAAGCCCAGTATCGGCGCCACTGATCGGCACGGGACGCTCGATGAAGCTCACGTGACGCCAGGTAGAGGCTCCGAGCGCGATGGTGTTGTCGTAAGACATGCCGCTGAAGTGGTAGCCGTCGTCGGGCAACTGGTTCCACTGCTTGCAAGCGACTTCGCAGGCTTTGCAGCCGATACAAAGAGTCGTGTCGGTAAAGAAGCCGGTCGCCATGCTAGGTCTGGTCTCCTTGCTTTGCTTCGGGAGCATGCACCTGATGCTTGCCGACAGGTTGAGTGCCGGTCTGGGGCGCATCGCGCAGCCGGTCATCGGGCGCGAAATCGGCTGAGAACGGTTTGGGCTTGCGGCGATCGCGACGACCGGGGCGGATGTTGCCCGTGATTGCTTTCGACTCCATGATGGAGACGTTCGCGTCGGCGCCGAAGGCGAGCAATTCATTGGTTGAATCGCCCTTTACCAATCCTGTGTTGCCCCAGTGATAAGGCAGCCCGATCTGGTGGATGAAGCGGCGTCCCATTTTCAGCGGCTTGATGCGTTCCGTGACGAGCACGCGCGCTTCTATTTCTCCGCGGGCACTCGAGATGGTTGCCCAGCCGCCATTTTTGAGGCCGATATCGTGGGCCAGTTCCGACGAGACTTCGCAGAACATTTCTGGCTGTAACTCTGAAAGCCAGGAGAGCCAGCGCGACATGGCGCCTGAGGTGTGATGCTCGGCCAAGCGGTAGGTAGTGAGCACGTAAGGGAACCGCTCGTCATCGTAAGGCCGCGCGAGGAGGTTGTCGCTGCGCGGATATTCGATGCGCACCGGATTGCATTGCTGTGGGTAAAGAGAATTGCGCACCGGCGATTCAAAAGGCTCGTAATGCGAAGGGATGGGTCCGTCGAGCATGCCGGTAGAGGCGAAGAGCCAGCCTTTCCCGTCTGGCTGCATGATGAAGGGATCATCGCCGGAGATGGTCGCGGTTCCTTTGGCGTTTTCGGGGGGACGGTAGCTGGGCGGCCGATCGGCGACGAAATCGGGCACATCGTTTCCGACCCACCGCTTCTTCGCCTCGTCCCACCAAACGAGCTTCTTGCGTTCCGACCATGGTTTGCCATCGAGATCAGCGGAAGCGCGATTGTACATGATGCGCCGGTTGGCCGGCCAGGCGAAACCCCAGCCATGGCCGAGATGCTCAGGATCGGTGGCGGGTTCGCGGCTGGCGGCGTGGTTTTTCCCATCGGCATACACGCCCGTGTAGAGCCAGCAGCCGCAGGCGGTAGAGCCGTCGTCTTTCAATTTTGTGTAGGCGCTGACCGGCTTGCGATCGGCGACTGTGTAGCCGTTGATCTCGGCCAACACTTCTTCGGCTTTCGGTTCTTCAATGCGGCCTTCGACGCTGTAGTCCCAGGTGAGGTCTTGAATCGGGCGGTCTTTCAGGTCGGTCGATGCGGCATAGAGCTCCTTCAAGCGCTTGCCCAAGTGATACATGAAGTGCAGCTCGCTGCGGGCGTCTCCGGGCGGCTCGACAGCCGCGTGATGCCACTGAGCTAGGCGCTGAGTTTGAGTAAAGCTGCCGTTCTTTTCGGTGTGGGCCGCTGCCGGGAAGAAGAAGACTTCGGTCGCGATGTCTTCGGTTCGCAGCTCTCCGCTCTCATGTTCCGGCGAGTTGCGCCAGAACTCGGCAGTCTCGATGAGCGAGAAGTCGCGGACCACCAGCCAGTCGAGATTGCGCAGGCCTTTGCGCTGGAGGGCAGCATTGGGCGAGCCGACGACGGCGTTTTCTCCCATGACGAAATAGCCTTTGACGTCGCCGTCGGCCATATCGGCGACAGTGGTCATGTGGGAATGATCGCCGGTCATTGACGGTATATTCGAAAAGCAGTAGTCGTTTTCGGCCGTAGCCGCTTCGCCGTACCAGGCTTTTAGGAGAGAAACGATGTAGTTGGGGAACTGAGTCCACCATCCTGCGTGTGGCGTGTAGTTTTCTATGTATTTCTTAAGCGAAGTGTCCGAGCCGGCTTTCGGCTGCGGCAAATAGCCGGGCAGCAAGCTATAGAGGGTTGGGATATCGGTCGAGCCCTGGATGCTGGCGTGTCCGCGCAGAGCCATTATGCCGCTGCCGGGGCGCCCTACGTTCCCGAGCAGCAGTTGCAGCACCGAGCAGCAGCGGATGATCTGGGCTCCGACCGAGTGATGAGTCCAACCGACGGCGTAGCAGAAAGCGGTGGTCCGCTCGCGGTTCGAGTTGTCGCAAATAGTCTTGGCGACCTTCTCGAATATACCGATCGGCGTGCCACACACTTCCTCGACCATTTCGGGCGTATAGCGCTGGTAATGGCGTTTTACGATCTGGAAAACGCACTGCGGGTTTTCGAGCGTTTCGTCGCGCTCATGGACCTTCGGCTGGCCGGTGCGGAAGTGCTTGGCTTTTTCGGCGTGCGATTCGGCAACCTGGTGAGTATCTCGCGATCCGCGCTCGACGCCTTGGTAGGTCCAACTATCGCTGTCGTACTGGCCTTTACCGTGTTCCCAACCGCTGAATAGTCCGTCAGTGTCCTCGGTGTCGCGGTAGTCCTCAGAGATGATCGCGGAGGCGTTGGTATATGCCTGCACGTACTCCTTGAAATAGCGTTCGTGGTGAAAGACGTAGTGGATCAAGCCGCCCAGGAATGCGATATCGGTTCCGGCTCGAATCGGCGCGTGGATATCGGCGACCGCAGTGGTGCGGGTAAAGCGCGGATCGACATGGATGATTTTCGCGCCGCGCTGTTTGGCGAGCATGGGCCAGCGGAAACCGACCGGATGATTTTCCGCCATATTGGAACCTTGGATGACGATGCAATCGGAGTTCGCGAGGTCCTGGAGCGAAGTGGTGGCGCCCCCTCTACCAAATGAGGCCCCCAGACCGGGGACCGTAGAGGAGTGTCAAATGCGGGCCTGATTTTCGATCTGAATGATGCCGAGATTGTTGAAGAGTTTCTTGATGAGGTAATTTTCTTCGTTGTCGAGAGTAGCGCCGCCGAGGTGGGCCATGCTCAAGGTGCGATTGACAACTTTGCCGTCAGCGGCTTCCGCTTCCCAATTCTCGTCGCGAGTCTTCTTGACGCGCTGCGCGACCATTTCCATTGCCTGATCGAGCGGAATTACTTCCCAGGAGGTGGCATGAGGCGGACGATAGAGAACCCGCTGCTCGCGAAGTTGGCTGGTGACAAGCTGGAAGGTGGCGGAACCTTTCGGGCACAAGCAGCCGCCCGAAATAGGAGAGTTCGGATCGCCCTCGATATCGACGATTTTCTCGTCTTTCACATAAATTAACTGTCCGCATCCGACGGCGCAATACGGGCACACGGAGGCGACAACCTTATCGACATTCTTAATGCGCGATTCAAGGGCGTGGGTGCGGACAGAGGCCGAAGTATCACCGAACGCGTGCAGGTCGCGACGTTGAAACTGTTTTAGGACGGGCCAGCCGGTCGGGGTTGGTTTAGGAGTCATGCCAGGCGGTTCCGTGCTATGGATGCCGGGAAAAGTGTGAACGCAACAGGAAGAGAGGGCTGGAATCTTTACGGGGTGGGTGGCCTAATCGTCGCTCTCAGAAAGATTAATGGCCGCCGATTAACGCGGATGAATACGGATGCTTGAAGAGACGGGAGAGGCGATTTGGAGGTTTGAAGCCTCTCCCAAAGGAGGCGTCGCGTTCGTTCTGATTTATTTACGACGCTGTTAGTTAGGGTGTACTTAGTAGTGCGACGAAAGTATTAAGGCTCTCATAAACTTTTCTGGTATACTCAAAAAGTCTTCTGCCCGCATTCGTCCTTTTTTGAGTGGCTGTCAGCCACTCTGCTGAATACCCGTTTGACTCGGATTTCTCATTTGTTTCTTAAGGACGCGCTGCCGGTACTCGGCCAAAGTCTTTAAAAACACATGAACCAATTTTCTGAAGTAACACTATCTCCCGCCATTCATCACAACCTGGCGCGGAATCAATTCAAAGAGCCAACCCCGGTGCAGGCGCAGGCCATTCCAGCTGCGCTTTCGGGCGCGGACGTGGTTGCGACGGCGCAAACGGGCACGGGCAAGACGCTGGCGTTTCTGCTGCCGATTGCCGAAAAGCTGCTGAAAGCGGGGCCGGCAAAGGAAGGCGGTGGGATCCCTAGCGCGATTAGCGCGCTCATTCTGACTCCGACTCGCGAACTGGCAATACAAATTCATACGGCTTTCGTGCAGATCGCGGTGGGCACGGGCCTGAGGTCGGCGGTAATTGTCGGCGGCATGAGCGAGCAGACGCAGATCGGCGCGCTTAAACGAGGCGTGCACATCGCTATTGCAACGCCGGGGCGGCTGGAGGATTTTCTCGACCGCAGACTGATCAATTTGAGATCGGTGAACACGCTGGTTTTGGACGAAGCGGATCGAATGCTCGACATGGGGTTTCTGCCGGCGATCGAGAAGATTTTATCGGGCTTGCCGGCGACGCGGCAGAGCCTGTTCTTTTCGGCAACGATGGACCGGACAGTGGAGCGGCTGATCGCGCGGCATTCCAAAAATCCGGTGCGCGTGGCAGTGGGAGATGCCACGGCCAACCCGCCGGAGCAAATCGATCTGCATGTTTACGAAGTGGAGCACGATAAAAAAATCGGGCTGTTGCGTCACATGCTGGCGCAGGAGAGCGGCTCGTTCCTGGTGTTCGTGCGAACGAAGCATGGCACGGACCGGCTGGCGAAAGGGCTTTCGCGAGCGGGCATGCGAGCGGTTGCGATGCACGGAGATCGCACGCAGAGCCAGCGGAACCAGGCGCTGGCAGGGTTTCGCGACGGGCGCTACCGCGTGCTGGTGGCAACGGACGTAGCGGCGCGTGGCATTCACGTGGACAGCGTGGCGCACGTGGTGAACTACGATCTGCCGCAAGCGCCTTCCGATTTTATCCACCGCATCGGGCGGACCGGCAGGGCGGGCCAGCGCGGCACTGCCTCGACGTTCAGTTTGAGGTCAGAACGCGGTGAGATACGGCGCATTGAGCGCGAATGCAGAGTGCGGCTGATTCAGCAGAAGGTCGACAAAATAAGTACCGGTACCACGTAAACTGCTCTGCTCGACACCGGTCGAGGGAATCGTTCATCTCAACTGGTATGTCGAGCGCAGGCACTTCAGGAATTGCCGCGAAAAATCTTCTAATTGGATTGGCTTGCGTTTGCTCGCTCGCTGGCGTTCCTGTCTGCCTAGCAAGCCCTTCGCCCGCCCAAATCAATGGCCGGTTTATCGCGACGGCCTATTCTGTCAGCGGAATTACAGCTTCTGGCGAATTTACTCATCGTCACATCGTGGCTGCCGACCCAGATCTTTTGCCGATGGGCAGCCGCATAAAAATCGGGCGCGCCGGTAAATACTCAGGCGAATACGTGGTTGCGGACACAGGTGAAAAAATCGTCGGGCGCAAGCTGGATATTTACCTCCCGAACACGGCGGAGTGCAAGCGATTTGGTAAGAAGCCTGTGCGCGTGAAAGTGATTGCGCTAGGTGATGGCACGCAGCAAGCTGCCAAACAAGCTGATCAGGCGGTAAAGAAGGACGTGGCGCAGGATGTCGCGAAGGGCACGGTCGGCAACGCAGCGACGGAGCATGATTGGGCAACAAAGGGAAGCGCCGCGAAGTCAACAGCAGAAACACCAGCGAGCGCTCCAGCTACGACCAGCCCGGCAGCACCCCAGTAATAGGTAAACCTCCGCTAATGCCGCTCCGATGATGGATGCATGAGTGCGTATAACGGGCTGTTGCAGTTGCCACAGTTATTCTCTCCGGCGCGGAGGTCGCGAATGCACAGCGTGTCCACATCTTCTACACGGCATTGGTAAACCTGTTTCAGTGGCAAATCGCGCGGCTTCACCACGTATTGACCAAACTCCATTCGAGCCCTGTCGGCAGCGGAATCGGTAACTATACGAGAGCCGGGTCGCACACGGATGTGAAATTGGCCGGATGACGGTTCATAATCGCTGTACATAAAGCAATGGCCAAGGCAAGCGCGGTCTAGCAGGTGACCTATAAACCAAAGTCGGGATCCCGCGTGAGGTCCCATGGTTCCCACAATGCGCGTCCCGTACGGGAGCGGCGCGAGCAGGCGCTCTGCCTGCAGTTCGATGGCATTCAATTCGCCGGTATCCTGATACAGCCAAGTGAAAAATAGTGCGGCGAAGATGGCGAAGCCTGCCAGGTGCCAAACGCGCGCGCGCAGCGCCGCCAGCATGCACAACAGGAGCACAGCTGAGATCGAAGTGGAGCGCGACACGAACAGCGCCACGGGTTGCGGATACTGAGGAAGAACGATCAGTTCGGGAACAACCGCCGCAAAGAAGAGCAGGACAATCCACAACTCGAAGGGTATTCGGACGAGCTGGCGGGCAGCTGTTCGCCATTCACGAGCAAGCCCGAAAATAATGGCGCAAGCAAAGAAACCGGCTAGCGCGAAAAAGAGATTGGCATAGCGCGTTCCGAAGAGCATGACTTGATCGGCGCCGTTGAACAGAAAGAAGCGTGGAGTTTCCCAGCCATAGACCTGAAACCGGATCACATAGAAGTGCAAAGCGGTGACGGCAAGCAGGGCGAGCACGAACGGGCTCCAGCGCAGTGGTCCCTTCGTGGCCTGCGCCAGCCTGATGAACGCGATCATACCGAGCAGGACGATCAATCCGACCGGGTGCGCGATGTAGGAGAGGAGCGCCAGAAGAACGGCTGCGATCCACTTAAGCACGCTTGCACGCGGCCGGGCCTCGCGGTTCCATACGAGCGCGATGGCAAAGAACGCGATCCCAATCGAAAGATAGAAGTTGAAGAACCCCATCTCGAAGGTGTAGCCGTAAGCCAGCATGGCGAGAGCAGGAATCAGAAACCAGGGAGGTTTTTTCGCAGCCGCCGTGACAAGCGCAAAGGCTCCCCAGAAAAAGATCAGCACGCAGAGCGCGACGACGATCCGTTCTGCCGCCACGAAGCCGAGCCGTTTACCGAAGAAGACGAGCAGCGCGTCTACCGCAATATTGCTGTATTGCGGGACAACGTAGAGACCCGGGGCTCGGCCTTGCTCAACGAGTGTTACGAGCCAGGCGTTGTAGATGTGGCTGCCCAAATCACCCGCTTCGATTCTGCGGTGCCAAAAGCATGGAACCAGGAGAAGAATGGAAACAGCGATCGCGAATGATACTTGCCTAGCGAAGCGTGGCTTACCGTCTCGTAATGATTTACTTCTCAAAAGCTGAACTTAACACCGAGTTGAAGAACGCGATTGCCGTTGCTGGAGGTATTGTTGCCACCGATGGTGCCGGTAATGTAACCAAACGTGGGAGAGCCGAGAGTCGTGCCGGGATTCGCAAACTGCGGGGTATTGGTAATGCTGAAGGCCTCTCCGCGAAGCTCGAGGTTGTAGCGCTCCCGGAAAGTTATCATTTTGAAAAGGGACGCATCGAGGTTGAAGAATCCCGGTCCAGTCAGAAAATTGCGTCCGGTATTCCCGAATACTCCGTTGCCGACGGGCGCAACGAAACTCGCAGCGCTGAACCAAGGGCTGTTCGGCCCGACTCCTTTCTGTATGGTGACGGGCGCAATTTGGTTGACGGTCTGCGTGCTGCCGGGCGTATTCAGATTGTTGGTGCTGGGGGTAAGCGTCATGGGCAATCCGGTCATGACCGTAAGGATGCCGTTCAAGCGCCAGTTACCGAAGACATTGCCAGCAAATCCCGAAGTGAGCCATCGCTTGCCAGGACCGAAGGGAAGGTCGTAGACATAACTTTGAACGAAGGTTTGGGTACGGTCGAAATCGTTCCGAGCCCAATTGCGCCGCTGGTTAATGTAGAAATCCAAGCCGCCGTCGTCGTCGCTTTGGTAGCCCATGCCCTTGGCATAGGTGTAAGAAGTAGTAAGAAAAAAACTTCCGCCAAAACGCCTGTTTAGCTTTACCTGGAGAGAGTTGTACATGGAAGAGTAGGGCGCAAATAACTGAGTGGTTGAATTGGTGCGATGAAAAGCAAGATACTCGGGCTGCCCAAGCGTGCCCGCGCCTGCAATAAATCCTGCGTTTAAGTTGTACTGCACCTGTGACGTACCCACGCCATGATTGGCGACGTAAGCAGCGTCGAACGTAAGATGTAAGGGCAAAGCCTGCTCGAGAGCGACGTTCCACGATTCAACGTAGGCGTTTTTATAGTTCGGCGGGACGACGAAGTAGGACTGATTGACAGGTGCATTCGCGATAATGCCGCTGGCCGGAACGGCGGGCAGTACCGCGGGCGGGAATCCGTTCTGGAAAGTGGCGACCTGACCGGTGTTGAGCACCGCGGGAGTGTAAGTCGTATTCGCGCCGGTTGGGTTGTAAGCGTTGTTGGCTCGGACTGGATAGTTGTAGGCGTAATTGTTGTCGGGGAATGGAGTATAACTGATTCCAAAGCCAGCGCGGAGGACCGTTTTATCGGTGACACGGTAAGCTGCGCCGAAGCGCGGAGCGAAGAAATCATAATAAGTCTTACGGCCGAGATTGGCATAATTCAGGCCGATACCGGAGACGATAAGCGAGTTGTCGGCGGGATTGTAATTAGAAAATCCGCCGGGGAATTGCGGCACGTATGGAGGATAGATTTCCCACCGAACGCCGAGATCGAGCGTCAGTTTCGGGCTAGCCTCCCACTTATCCTGCACAAAGGTAAAGAACTGGAACCCGCGCAGCGCCGGGAAGTACGTTGCGAGATCGCGGCCGGCCTGGTCCGGAACGTCGAGCAAGAACGAGGCCAAATTATTGTAGTAACTTGTCTTTGATTCCGTTCCGTTGTTGTTCAAAGCAGTCTGGCCGGCGGCAAAGGTATAGAGTCCCCGGGGGCTAAAGGTCTGCTCTTGCAGCAACGCATCGCGAATGCGCCGCACATCGCCGCCAAACTTGACGGTGTGGTTACCCAGGATTTTTGTCCAACCGTTAGCAACATCTATATTCGCTTCGGCGCGCGTCCAGGGCAGGCTCGCAGAATAACCGAGGAGAGGATTCGAATAGAACTGCCCGATATTGATACCCACGAGTCCGCTGGTAATCGGGCTGAGATTGATTCCAGGGATGCCGAGGGCGGCGGACTGATTTTGGCCGTAATCGGTCGGAACCGCGATGTTGTTGTAGTAAGCGACACCGAAACGTAACTCGGTGATGAGGGTTGGTGAATAGATGTGGGAGTAGTTGATACCGCCGCTATAAGTCCGCTGGACGCCTGTCCCCTGGAAAGCGCCATTCGCTGCGCCGCCGGCGAGACCGAACGCAGGCGCCTGAAAAATCTTCGGTTCCGCGAAGCTGAGGCGTACCGCAACCCGATCGGAGTCGGTCGGATTGTAATCGACTTTCGTATCAAACGAGGTCGTGTCCTTATGAAAGGGCAGCAGTGAAAAATAGTTGTTGACTCCGGTTGCACTGGCCACATTCGGCGCTGGCAGGAGCGCAAGCAACTTCGCGGAGATTGGATTGATGTCGATGCCGGGAATCACATTTCCGGGAAACTGACTCCGGCCGGAGCCATTCGCATTTCCGGTGAGTGGATTATAAATTGCGGTCGACGACGCGCTTAGGTTGCCTAAAATCTGAGCGGGCGTGGGAATAGTAAATAGGCTGGCGCTCGCTTCGTGGTCGGTGATACGTAAGATGTCGCCGAAGTAGAACAGCTTGTTTTTGACAATCGGCCCTCCGATGTCGCCACCGAAGTAGTTGTAAGTGAGGTGGCCAGTGCCGGGATTAAAGAATGCGCGAGCGTTGAACTCGCTGTTCTGGAGAAACTCGTAGAGCGCGCCGTGGACCTTGTTCGTTCCCGATTTCAGGATTACGTTAGTCACAGCTCCACTCGCGCGGCCAAGTTCGGCGTCGAAATCGCTGGTAGAGACATCTACCGTCGCAATGGCCTCGATGGGCGGGACAAGAATCTGCAGGAGGCCGGTGCGCTCGTTGTCATCGATACCTTCGATCTGGTAGTTGTTGCCCATGCGAAGTTGGCCATTGACTTCTGTCTGAAGAGAACTTGATGCGTTGAAGAAGGTTGAGTGCTGGAAGCTCGCGCGCGTCGTACCGGGCACTAGATTAAGCAAGCTTTGGAAGTTCCTGTTCGTGCCGACCGGCAGGTTAGCCGTTGCGACCGTCGAAATATTAGTCGAGGTGTCGGCGCGATCTGTTTGCAGAGGGGGCGGAGCTGCCGTAACTTCAATCTGCTGAGTTATGTTTCCCGGCTGTAACTGAACATCGACGCGAGAAGTGGTGTTTACAGTAACTGTGACGTTCTCCCGGATCTCTTTCTTAAAGCCGGCAGCTTCCACCGAGACGGAGTAATTCCCTTCCGGCACTTCGACGAAAGTATAGTTACCGCTGGCGTTTGCCTGCTCGGTCCTGGTGATGCTCGTGCCAGCGTTAGTGAGGAGCACTTTGGCGTTGGCAACCACCGCACCGCTTACATCGGTGACGGTGCCCAAGACCGAACCCGTAACCGCCTGGCCCTGGAGGGAAATGTTGCTAGCCAGGAACACTAAAGCCAAGCCGCTTATCGAGCGCAGACTTCTCATGGACAGAACACCCTTCTTTGCAACAGATTATATTGCAATTCGATTCGGGGAGCGCGGAATAGAAGTACAGTCAATGAGTGCTCAGCCCGTGCTTATTGAACCACGCCAGCATTTTGCTCCAGGCATCTTTGGCGGAAGCTTCGTGGTAACTAGGCCGGTAATCCGCGTTAAACGCGTGCCCTGCTTCGGGATAAACGATGATCTGGCAGTCGCGGTCTTTTCCAGCTGCTTTGAGCGCGTCTCTCATTTGGGTGACAGTCGAAAGCGGAATTCCGTCGTCTTTACCGCCGTATAAGCCGAGCATGGCTCCATGCAACTCGGCCGCTACATCGACCGGCTGTTTCGGCTGGTTATCGGGCTTGCTGTAGGGCCCGGCGGTAAGCTTGCCGTACCAGGCGGCCCCGGCTTTGAGCTGCGGTTGATGCGCGGAGTACAACCAAACAATTCGGCCGCCCCAACAAAACCCCACGATTCCGAGGCGATCCGTGTTGCCTTTGCCGGACGCCCTGACATGCTCGATAGCCGCGTCAAGATCAGCCAGCACCTGCTGGTCCGGCACCTTGCTAACCACTTTCTGAATAATTTCTTGCATGTCGCTGATTGCAGCTACATTTCCTTGACGCGCATAGAGTTCAGGGGCCATCGCGTAGTAGCCGTGCTTGGCGAGCCGGCGGCAAATGTCCTTGATGTGCTCATGGACGCCGAAAATCTCCTGGACCACAAGGAGAACGGGTCGAGAAGTAGCTCCGACCGGACGGGCGTAGTAGGCGGGAAGCTGGAAACCGCCTGAATCGAAGGAAGTGTCGCCAGCTTCCAGGCCTTCGGTATCGGTTGAGATGGAACTCAGGGCGACCGGGTGGGTCGCAAGAGCATATCCCGCAAAAAGGTGGGTCATAGCTGAGCGTTCATCTTAGCCAGGATAGCGTTAGAAAAAGAAGGCTGACTGGCCTCTCGGGTCAGTCAGCCATTGAGTTTGAGTTGGAGGAGAAGTCTCAGGCGAAGAAGGGTGAAAACGTTAGCCTAACCGCTAGCGGCGGACACCTAGATCCCAATACTAGTACTAATTTTGCGTATTAAATTTTCTTCAGTATGAGGTAAGTTTAGTTTATATGTCAAGCGAAATCGGATCGCACACTCCAGAAAAGTGGGTGTCGCGGAAATCCGAGAAGGAAGCGGGGTCTAAACGCACTAGAGAGATGTGCGGCGCGAACCTTTGCTATTGCCGTTGGGGGCCGTGGCGGGCGGGATCCTGCTGGCGCATTTCGTCTATTTCCGGCTGACAGATCTCACGCTTGCTGGCATGGCAGCTGCTGCAGCCGTGGCGCTTGCGTGTTTTTTCCACTCAAATTCGTGGTTCCGATTGGGCGCAGCGTGTGGTTGCTTGTTCCTCGGCGGCATAGCGACCCAGGTGTTACACCGCCAGCGGCCATCGCCCAAGTTGGATGCACAGGATGGAGAAGCGGTCCTGCTCTCTGGGTGCGTGACCAATCCTCCTGTTTTTTCTCCGCAGAGAGAGCAGTTCACGCTCAATCTGACGCCTAAAGCGGCTGCCCGTATCTCCGTCAATTTAAAGAATGGGGCGAGTGTACCGCTCGATTACGGCCAGAAAGTAGAGGTCGCGGCCAAGGTTCGCAGCCCCCGAAATTTCCAAAATCCAGACTCGTTCGATTACGTCGGTTACCTGGCTACGCAACGCATTTACTGGACGGGCTCGGTCGTTGCGCCCGGAGATATCCACGTTTTGCCGGGGCGATGCGGCTCACGGGCAGTGGGATGGCTTTATACCGTACGAACGTGGGCTCTCGAGAGAATCCGGGCGCTCTATCCTGACGATCTGCACACGGTTGGACTGCTGCAAGCCACTCTGCTGGGGGAAACGAGCGGCGTCGACCGGCGCTGGACGACAGACTTTCGTATTACCGGCACGTATCACGCGCTAGTCATATCGGGGCTGCATGTTTCGGTGCTCGCGTTCACACTGCTAATAATTCTCAAGCTGTTGCGCTTCCGGCGCTTGCCTGCTCTGGGTGTCGCCACGCTTGCCAGTTGGCTGTATGTCTTCATCTCGGGATTCAACTCGCCGGCCGTGAGAGCAGCCGGCGGCTTTACCTTGTTCGTCATCGCCAGCTACTTCTTTCGGCGTACACGCATTTTGAACGTGCTGGGGGCGGTCGGAATCACCTATCTGGCTTTTGCGCCCGATGAGCTCTTCGATCCTAGTTTCCAGCTTTCGTTCCTCTCAGTAGCGACGATTGCGGCGTTCGCGATTCCGGTGATGGAACGGCTGACTGAGCCCCTGCGCGCGTCGGTGAAGCGTTTCGATCAGGTGCGCTACGATCCGCAGGTTCTGCCACGGGCCGCCCAGTGGCGAGTGGAACTGCGGCTGCTCTCGAGGACGATTCAAGTCTGGACGGGTTTGCGGGCGAAAGCAGCGGATTTCCTGGTTGTACGGGGCGTTTCGCTGGCGGCCTTTGCCGCCGACGCGGTGATTGTTTCCGCGTGCGTGCAATTCGGGCTCGCGCTGCCCATGATCAGCTATTTCCACCGGTTATCGGTTACTGGCTTGTCAGCGAACGTCGTAATCATTCCCCTACTTTCGCTGGTCGTGCCATTGGGCTTCGCATGCATTTTGACGGGCTCGCATCTGCTTGCGCTGCTGACCAAAGTGCTGCTGGTCATGGCTGAACGGGTAGCCGCCTGGCACGCCAATTTCGAGCCGGCTTGGCGGCAGGCAGCGATTCCGCTATGGCTGAGCGTGCTGTTTGGCGCTTCGCTGATGCTGCTTGGGTATGCGATCCGCAGACGCCGTGTGCTGGTGACCCCTGCCCTCGTCTGCTCACTGCTGCTCTTTATCGTTCTCTGCTGGCAACCATGGAAGGCGGAACTAAGGCTTGGTTATTTAGAGCTGACCGCGATTGACGTGAGCCAGGGGGATAGCTTGCTGGTCGTTTTTCCGGATGGAGAAACCATGCTGGTGGACGCAGGCGGCTTTCCGGGGGCCGAGCGCATGGTGCGCAAGCCTCAACTCGATATGGGCGAGGATGTGGTCGCGCCGTATCTCTGGAGCAGGCGCATCCGACATCTGGACTACGCCGTGCTCACCCATGGACACTCCGATCACATGGGCGGTTTGCCATCAGTTCTAGATGATTTCCGTCCAAAGCAGTTATGGATAGGAGCCGAACCTGAGACAGTAGAGTGGCGGCAAGTCCAGCAACATGCGCAAGCAGACGGCGTGCGTATCCTGCCGCTCACCCGCGCTGCTCCGGCGGTGACGGTAGGCGGAACACAGATACGAGTGCTGGCACCCTCGCCTGATTACGAACCGGGCGATACGGCTAACAATAACGATTCGCTGGTCATCGAAATTACTTACCGGCGCCGGAGCATTCTCCTGACCGGGGACGCAGAACATGCCGCGGAGAGCGACATGGTCGAGAGTGGGTTGCTGCATCCAGTGACTCTTTTGAAAGTCGGGCATCACGGAAGCAAGACCTCTTCTTCCGAAGAGTTTTTGAGCGCGCTCAATCCGCAGTTCGCCATCATTTCCGATGGGTATAAGAACCAGTTCCATCATCCGCATCCGAGCGTGCTCGAGCGCTTGGCTGACCATCACGCGATCGTTGTTCGGACGGACCAGCGCGGTCTGATCACTTTCCGCACCGACGGCGACAAAGTAGAGCTGAACACTTTTCATTGAACTCGGGGGCTTGAGTTCGCTCCATCAGGAGACGCGAGAAGCCGATTTTTTGCCCCGCGCATAGAATGAGAACGAAGGAGAAATATGGAACGCGAAAACATCGGGGCCGAAGTGGGTTGGTTCGTCGGAGGGATCGTACTGGGCGCGGTTGCCGCCTTGTTAATTGCGCCACAATCGGGATCACGCACCAGAAGCTTACTCGGCAAACAGGCGGAAAAGGGCCGCAAGACGCTGATGGAATCAAGTCAGGATATTGTTTCGCGTGGCCGCGAGTTATACGAGCGTGGACGTGAGATTGCGGAAGAAGCTGCCGAGCTGTTTGAGCGCGGCCGCAAGATCGCCGAGAAGAGTATAGAGGACCGGATCTAAGGGCCGCGGCGGCGCATCGAAGGGTGAGAGAGAAATTATGGCAGCAGTCACATCGCCGGCGCAGCTTGCTCCTTTCAAGAACGAGCCCTACACTGATTTCACGCAGCCCAAAGCAGCCGATGCAAGCCGCGCGGCGCTCGAAAGAGTTCGCGCAAGACTCGGCACAGAATACGATTTACTGATCGCAGGAGACAGGCGCCGCTCTAGCGGAAAGCTCGAGTCCCTCAATCCGGCAAAGCCTTCGGAAGTCGTAGGCATTCACCAGAAAGGTTCGGAGCAGGACGCGCGCGATGCGGTAGAGGCAGCGTACGGCTATCTACCAACCTGGGCGACTGTACCGGTGGAGCAGCGGGCGGAGTATCTGTTGCGCCTGGCAGAGGTGATTCGCGAGCGCAAGTTTGAATTTGACGCCTGGCTAGTGGTGGAAGCGGGGAAAACATGGGCCGAAGCAGAGGCCGATGTTTCCGAAGCGATCGATTTCTGCGAATTTTATACGCGCCAAGCTTTAAAGCTGGCGAAGCCTGATCCGCTGGTGCAACTCTCGGGCGAGCGCGACGAGATGGTTTATCTCCCGCTCGGGGTCGGTATTGTGATTCCGCCATGGAACTTTCCGCTGGCGATTCTGCTGGGAATGACAACAGCCGCCCTCGTCACTGGCAACACAGTAGTGATCAAACCATCGAGCGACACGCCCACCATCGCTGCCAAATTTGCCGAAGCGATGCTTGAAGCGGGTATACCGCCGCAAGCTTTTTCGCTGCTTACCGGGAGCGGCGGAACCATAGGAGACGTTCTCGTTTCGCATCCCAAAACGCGTTTCGTGTCTTTCACCGGATCGCGCGATGTCGGATTGCATATCAATGAATTGGCCGCTAAGACGCCGAAAGGACAGCTTTGGATCAAGCGCGTGGTCGCCGAGATGGGCGGCAAAGATGCGATTGTGGTGGACCGCGAAAGTAATCTCGACCAGGCAGTTCTCGGCGTGATGTATTCCGCATTTGGCTACCAGGGCCAAAAATGTTCCGCGTGTTCGAGAGCGATCGTGGACGAAGCTGTTTATGACGAGTTTCTCGAAAAGCTGAAAGCAAAAACGGAGAGCCTTACGATCGGTTCGCCCGATCGGATCGAAAATTACATGGGGCCGGTGATCAATGCCCGGGCCAAAGAAAACATTCTGGACTACATTGAAACAGGCAAGAAAGAAGGACGCTTGATTACGGGCGGCGAGGCAGCCACGGGCGAAGGATACTTCATCAAGCCGACAATCATCGCAGACATTCAGCCGAAGGCGCGCATTTTCCAGGAAGAAATTTTCGGGCCGGTGCTGGCGGTGACCAAGGCCAAGGATTTCGAGCAGGCGCTCGAGTTTGCAAACGACTCCGAGTACGGCTTGACCGGAGGTGTCTTCACCACGAATCCAGCTAAGGCGGAAAAAGCCAAACGGCAGTTCTTCGTAGGCAACTTGTATATTAATCGCAAGTGCACGGGTGCGATGGTCGGGGCGCATCCATTCGGCGGCTTCAATATGTCTGGAACGGATTCGAAGGCGGGCGGCCCCGACTACCTGCTGCAATTCGTGCAGGCGAAATCAATCGCCGAGAAGATCGACTGAGCGCAGGATATACTTGGATTACCCCGATGTGAAGGGGACCAACTAGTCACAAATCCAGGGTCGAACACGATCGACGCGACGAACGGGAGCCGGAAGGTTCCCGTTTCGCTTTTTTGGCATCGTCGGGGACTGAAAATATGAGACTTGCCGGGCGCATTAGCCGCCTCGTAATGGAATCGGCATTCGACGTACTGGCGAGAGCGCGAGCACTGGAAGCGAAGGGGCGGCACGTAATCCATCTCGAGATTGGCGAGCCAGACTTCGATACGCCGGGGTCTATCGTGGACGCGGCGAAGGAAGCTCTCGATCAAGGCTGGACGCATTACGGACCTCCGCAGGGACTACCCGAGTTTCGCGAAGCGGTTGCGAACTATGTTTCCCGAACAAGAAACATAGAGGTTGGGGCTCAGCACGTCTGCATTGTGCCGGGCGCGAAGCCGGTTCTCTTCTTTCCGATGCTGGCGTTGATTGAAGCGGGCGATGAAGTGATGTACCCGGATCCCGGGTTCCCGATTTACCGTTCGCTGATCGACTTCGTCGATGGTAAGCCTGTTCCGATTCCGCTGCGCGAAGAGCATGGTTTCTCGCTCGATCTCGACTTTATCCGGGACAACATCACGGAAGGTACGAAGCTGATTATTCTGAATTCGCCGCACAATCCGACCGGCGGCGTAATTCCGGAGCGCGATATTCGCGAGCTGGCTGGGATTGTGCAAGATCGCGACGTGATGATCCTTTCCGATGAGATTTATGGGCGCATCTGTTATGACGGCGAGGCCTTTTCACCGGCAAGCGTTCCGGGAACGCTCGAGAAGACGATCATCGTGGATGGCTTCTCGAAGAGCTATGCGATGACGGGGTGGCGTCTGGGTTTCGGGGTGATGCCAGAGTGGCTGGCCGGCGCGGTAACCAAGCTGATGGCGAACTCGAATACCTGCGCGGCGACTTTCGTGCAGCGCGCCGCCATAACCGGACTGAGCGGGCCGCAGACAGAAGTCGAAAAGATGGTCAAAGAGTTCCGGCGGAGACGCGATATGTTCTGCCCGGCGCTGAACGCGATTCCCGGGTTTCGCTGTTCGATGCCAGCCGGGGCATTCTATGCGTTCGTAAATGTAGAAGGCACAGGATTGCGGTCCAAAGAAGTGGAGGAGATTCTTTTGGAACAGGCGGGGGTCGCCTGTCTCGATGGAGCAGCGTTCGGAGAGTGTGGTGATGGTTATCTGCGCCTCAGCTATGCCAATTCGTTTGAGAATCTCAGGGAAGCGGTGCAGCGAATCAAAGAAATATCGAAAGTCTGGGCTAGATAAGGAATGGAAACGGGTTTAAAGAATCGGGTAGCAGTTGTAGCGGGCGCGAGTCAGGGGCTGGGCCGCGCGACGGCTTTGGCCCTGGCGGCAGAAGGCGTTCATTTAGGTCTGTGCGCGCGAAACGCGGAAGCTCTGGTGCAGTTATCGGCCGAGATCCGCAAACGGTTTGGGGTCGAGGTACACACCGAAAAACTGGACGTTCGGGACAGCCGTGCGATCGATCAATTTGTCAGCAATACGGGGCGCATGTTCGACCGTGTAGATGTTTGTATTACGAACGCAGGTGGTCCGCCCGCCAAGGAGTTTCTCGCAGTAACAGATGAGGAGTGGGACGACGCATTCCGTCTGAACCTGAGGAGCGCGGCGGTCTTTGCGCGCGCCGCGATTCCCTACATGCAGCGCAGGAAATGGGGACGCATTATTACCATCAGCTCGATCACGGTTCGGCAGCCGCAGGCGCAGCTTATTCTTTCCAATGCCATCCGGACGGGCATTTTGGGGCTGGTGCGTAGTCTGGCGAGCGATTTCGGGAAAGACGGAATACTAGTTAATAACGTGGCGCCGGGATACACCGCAACTGACCGGTTGAAAGAACTCTCAGCGCGGCGAGCGGCTGCTACCGGACGAAGCGAGGCGAGCATTCAGCAGGAGTGGATCGATCAGATCCCAGTTGGCCGGTTGGGAGAGCCGGAGGAACTGGCGGATGCGATTGTCTGGCTCACTTCGGAGCGGGCCTCGTTCATCACTGGACAAACTATCCTGGTCGATGGCGGTATGTATAAAGGACTCTGATGAGCGAAGCAAAGGCAAAGCATATTCAATGGGACAAGATCCCAATCGAGACCCTAAATCCTCTCTTAGACAGGCAACTAGTAGTCGGCGATCAGATCATGGTGGCGCGGGTTCTACTAAAGAAGGATTGCGTGGTACCGCTGCACCATCACCACAACGAGCAAGTAACGTATGTGGAATCGGGAGCCTTGCACTTTACGGTGGGAGGCGACGAGGTTACGGTGAGAAGCGGCGAGTTTCTCTGCATTCCGCCAAACGTGCCGCATACAGCGATAGCGCTCGAAGATACGGTAGACGTCGACCTGTTCACGCCTCCGCGCGAAGACTGGCTGAATAAGACAGACCAGTATTTAAGACGGTAGATGGGAGCGCCGCGACACAAGATTCTAAACAGGAAGCAGCGCCTCGCCCTGGGGCAGGATGCCCGGAAACGACTCAGCAGGAGCGAGCTTGGGAATTTAGACGCCAAAAAACGCGGCTTCGATCCTATGCAAGTGTTGCTTGCTGCGACCCATGATCGCGTGCCGCGTTTGCTTCCGATCAAATATAGCCGCATGGCCGGCTCGCCCTTCGCGTTTTTTCGCGGTTCCGTTGCGATCATGGCGGTTGACCTGGGGCGGCAAGAGCACACGAGTTTGACAGTACAGCTCTGTGGCGACGCGCACGTACAGAATCTGGGATCTTTCGAAGCGCCCGATGGGCGCATCGTTTTCGACATCAACGATTTCGACGAGACAATCGCCGGGCCGTGGGAGTGGGACGTGAAGCGCATGGCGGCGAGCATTGTACTGGCGGGACTAGAGGTTGAGCACGACCAGTCAAGTTGCAGCGCGGCGGTCGAGAACTTCACGACGACGTATGCGCGCACGATTGGAGAGCTGGCGGAACAGCCTATTCTGGTGGCGGCGCGGCATCAGATCCGGCGGCTCAAGAGAGCGCAGGCGACTTCTGCGGCGCTGAGACAGGCCGAACGGGCACAGCCGCTCGACCTAGTGAAGAAATATACAGAAGCCGGAGCGCGCGGGCGAATACGGTTTCGCAAAGTGGAACCAGTGCTGTGGCCCATCAAAGGAAAAAGCAAGCAGGACGTGCTTGCCGGATTGCCGGCCTACCGCGAATCGCTTCCGCCCGAGCGATTGCACCTGTTCGACTTCTTCGAGCCCTTCGACGTGGCGTTCAAGATTGTGGGCACGGGCAGCGTGGGGCTGCGCGACTACGTTGTGCTGATGGAGGGAAACGGGAAGGTCGATCCGTTGTTCCTCCAGATTAAGCAGGAAGTGGAATCGGCATACGCGCCCTATCTGAAAACTCAAAAGCGCACGCACCAAGGTTACCGGGTGGTAGAAGGTCAACGCAGGGTACAGACTATATCCGATCTGATGCTCGGCTGGACGCGAATCGGCGAGCATGATTTTCTAGTACGACAGCTCAATGACCACAAAGGGAGCGTGAGCCTGGAGCATTTGCGCGGCGAGGGTCTGAGCGAACTAGCCGGCATTGCAGGAGAGCTGCTGGCCCGCGGACACGCTCGCTCGGGAGACGCGCTCGCTATTAAGGGCTATCTTGGCGGTTCGGATGCAGCTGTCGATTCAATTGTCAAATACGGACTTGCCTACGCGAAGCTGACATACTCCGATTTCGAGATGTTCGGGAAAGCGATCAAGCAGGAGCGGATCAAGGTAGCAGCATAAAAATGGCCCAGGCTCGCGGGAACCTGGGCCGAGAGATTAGCCTTAGGATCGCAGCTACTTCTGGGTAGAAGGCGCGGTCGCTTGGGCTGGCTTGCTGTTCGTCTGGCTCTTCTTGACGTTCTTCTTGTGAGCCTTTTTCACGGCAGCTTTATTCTGGGTGGCTGGCGCAGTCGTGTTCTGAACCTTCTTGGCAGCAGTGGGAGCGGCCATCAGGAAAGGCACCGCAGCTACGGTCAGCAGGGTAGATGTAAAGAATCGTTTCATTGTTTTTCTCCTTCAACTAGTGGCGGATTTTCTTGATTGGAGGCCTTCTGCTTCCTCGCCGCTCACAATCCTAATTTGCGCTTATTTGAGCTCGGGCGCTATCACGCGAATTGACGAAAGCGAATCCCTGATTTACGGGATAGCCGCGGGCGTCGGTTAATGAAAGAATCGTCATGTGCTTACGCGAACGCGCTGGCAGCGGATGCTGTTGTTGGGATTGGGTCTATCGGCGCTGCTGCTGTTGTCAGCGGTGCTAGTTGCATGGCGGACGATCCATCAGATCAATAGCATTACAGGAACGTTTGCTCAACGCCAGGCGCTTGCTAAAGACGCTATCGACGAAATAGAAAAGCAGCAGAGCGAACTTAATAGTAAATGGAGGCAGCTTGCTCGGCGGAAGGATGTGGTCCGGCGGGAAGAGATCCTGGATCAGCTCGAACAGAACCGCGCGCAAATGAGCAGCGCTCTCGAATCCGCGTATGAGCAGGCTGAGCTGTTGCGCGAAAGCGTCTACCAGGCGGGACACGGATTGTTGCGCTGGACGGTGTGGCTATTTGCAGCGTGCGTGGGATTATCGCTGATTGGCGCAAGCTGGGCAGTGCGAGCTTCGGCGAGTTTGTTCAAGCGTTTGGAGACGCAAGCGAGCGATTTGACTCGATTGCAATACGCGTTTTTGGAGACGCAGGAAGATGTGGCGCGGCGCTTCTCGCACGAACTGCATGACGAGCTGGGGCAAGCGCTCGCGGCGGTGAAGGCCAACCTGTCTGCCTTACGCGAGCATCCGGATCCGGCACGGGTGGAGGATTGCATGACACTGGTGGACGGGGCGATTCACGACGTTCGTGAGATGTCGCAACTGCTGCGGCCGACTGTCTTGGACGATTTCGGTTTGGATGCCGCGTTAAGAGCGCTCACCGAGCGTTTTGCGCAACGGACCGGGATTCGTGTCGAGTACCGCAGCGACATTCGAGAGTTAAGGCTCAGGGATGAGGCCGAGACTCACCTGTTTCGGATCGCGCAAGAGGCGTTGACCAACGTGGCGCGCCACGCGGCGGCCACCGAGGTGACAATGGAATTGCATACGGACGGGCGAGAGGTGCAGTTGTCGATAAGAGATAACGGGCGAGGGCGGCAAGCGGCTGACGACGGGAGCAACAGAGGGCTCGGTCTGGCCGGAATGCAGACGCGTGCGCGGGGTTGCGGAGGAGAGCTGATGGTTGAGTCTCACCCCTCGCGAGGGTTCAACGTGGCGGTGAGCTGTCCGGTGAAACCAGCGTGATTAAGATCCTATTGGCGGATGACCATACGATCGTGCGTCAAGGCCTGAAACTAATTCTTTCTTCGCAGCCGGATTTTCAGGTGATCGGCGAGGCGGCCAATGGACGGGAAGTGGTGGAGCTGGCCGAGAAGCTGCATCCCGATATTGTGCTGCTGGATGTTGCGATGCCGGAGCTGAACGGCATCGAGGCAACACGGCGCATGATGGAGGCGAATGGGCGGCTGCGGATTCTCGTGCTGAGCATGCACAAGGAATCGGTCTATGTGCGCGAGATTCTGAAGGCCGGGGCGCGCGGATATCTGCTCAAAGACGTGATCGACACGGAACTGTTGAACGCGGTGCGGTCGGTGGCGCGGGGAGACGGGTACATCAGCCCGGCTGTTTCCGGCGCTCTGCTGAGCGATTACCGGCAGAACGTGACAGATCCGGCTGACTTACTGACCAATCGCGAACGGGAAGTGCTGCAGTTGATCGCGGAAGGTAAGACGAACAAGGAAGTTGCGACGAAGCTCAACCTGAGCGTTTACACGGTCGATTCGCATCGGGGCAAAATCATGGAGAAGCTGAACCTGCACAGCACCGGCGAGCTAGTGCGTTTTGCGATCAAGCACGGCTTGGCTGATTGAGTGTTTCACGGGCCTGCGCAGCTTGCGGAAAGCCGTTGACTCTTCGGCGCGTAGGTGACCATTTTCGCTAGTGACAACAATCGCTGCAATGCCAGCTTGTCGATCGATGAAGGCAAGTCCGCGTTCGGGGCCGAGTACACTGAGCGCTGTCGACATGCTGTCGGCATCGATGCCACGACGGGCGATAACAGAAGCGGTGATTTCGCGCGTGAGACCAAGACCGGTGGCTGGATCGATGATGTGGGAATAACGCACACCGCCCGAATCGAGATGCTGTTCGCTTGGGCCCGAGGTAGAGACCGCTCCGTTTGCGAGCAGGAGAACGCGGGTAAAAGGAGCATTCGCGCTATCGAGCGAATCGACTCCTATTTTCCAGCCGTCTTGGCCAGGAGGCGCGTCGCTGAATGCGAGATCTCCGCTGGCCGCAACCAGCGCGCTCTGAATGCCGCAGCGGGTTAGGACCAGCAGCGCTTCATCGGCCGCATAGCCCTTAGCAATGCCGCCTGCATCTAGCTGCATGCCGGGCTGATCAAGTTCGACAGTGTGCTGGGCAGGGTCGAGATGAAGTTTGCGGAAACCGCAATTGGCTTTTGCCGCTTGTATAGCCGCGGCGGAGGGTAACTGGTTGCTCTTGCGAGCGGCACGCCAGAGATGAGTGAGCGGACCGAGAGTAATGTCGAATGCGCCGCCGGTTTTTTCAGACAGGTTTTCAGACGCGTCAAGAATGCGGAAGAGATCGTCGCTAGCGTGAACGGGATGATGGAGGGCGATTTCCGAAAGGTGGTTCAACTCGCTATTGGGCTTATAGTCCGAAAGCGTGTTGTCGAGCTGCGCAATGCGCGCAAAGGCGGCCTGAAACGCGAGCTGAGCGTGATGCTCATCGGCAGCGTAGAGTTTGATACGGAAAAGCGTGCCCATATGGGGCTCGACTGCTTCGTAGGGATGGAGGTGAAGAGCGGCTGCAGCGGCAAACAGTGCGATTGAGAAACTACTGCTCGTCATGCTCGACGCCATTGTTCCAGTAGCGGTACATTTCTTCGGGACTCGGAAGTTTGGAGGGACGAATGAGACGGAAGCCGAGCCACTGAGCGTCGGTTTCATACCAGATGCTCTTTGGGAGCTGCGGATCTTCCTGCTTCCAGGAAGGGTCGGAGGGGACGCGGGCGGCGCAGGTGACGGCTGATGCGGGATCGTTCCAGGAGCCGCCACGGACGGCAATCGGATAAGGCTTTGTTGGCTTCACCCAGGGATCGATCTGGTCGCCGGCTTTGTACGGTTCGTACTGATCGAGAGTCCATTCCATGACATTGCCGAGCATGTCGAAGAGACCCCAGGCATTGGGTTTCTTGGTTTCGACTTTCTGATACTTGCCGCCGCTGTTAGCCGCGTACCAGGCGTAGTCACCCAAAGGCGCAACCGGTGAAGTGGAATCGGCGCGGCAAGCGTACTCCCACTCGGCTTCGGTGGGCAGACGGTAAAACTGACCCGTCTTGGCGCTCAGCCACTCGGCATATTTGTTGGCCGCATGCTGGGTCATGCTGATGGCGGGAAAGCCATTGATGCCCATGCCGAAGCTCATTTCGACGTAGGGCCGGGTAGGCCTGCTCACGGCATCGACCAGATCATCTTTGTGGGCGATTTCGCCAGCCTGATTCGCGAACATAAAGAGCCGATATTCGTCCCAGGTAACTTCGTGGGCCTGCATCCAGAAAGCCGAGATGGAGACTTGGTGTGGTGGTTGCTCGTCTTTCACGGCGGTCGATCCCATAAGGAATTTGCCGGCGGGGATGGCGAGCATGTCGTAAGAGACCGTGGTGTTCGGGACGGTTATTTTGTAGGTCTTGACGCCGGGTGCGCTCTGCCGGTTGGCGAGGATGCGATTACGGATGCTCTGGACTTCGGCGAGCTCGTGCGCTTTGTCCGTTGCTGCCGGGTGTGCGGCTTGCCGGGCAAGCAAAGAGGTGGCGGTCAGGAGGCAATACAGGGCAAATTTCAAGCGAGTTTTGTGATGCCTGGTTCGGCCCGCGGGGCAACAGGCAAGCTGCCGTTCCAAGCGAGGTTTTCGGGGAACAATTTCTCCTGCGAGTTCAACGCCTGATCCCAGGTGACCTCCTGCCCGGTGTAAGCGGCCATGCGGCCCATGATGGCAAGCAAGGTACTTGTCGCGAGGCGCTTGCCATCGTTGACCGGCTGTTGTTTGCGAATGGAAGCAAAGAGCACATCGTGCTCGCGCTGATACATATCGTATTTTTGGCCGGTCCAAGTCCAATTTGTTTTGCCTTCGATGCGCGGATTAGGCGAGCGGCCGAGGGTGCAAACGCCTTCGGAGCCGAGAATGTAATCAGCGTTTTCGTTGTAGCAGCCTTCGATCTGGCGATTCGCGAGAGTGGCCCGCACGTTGTTCGGGTAGAGGTAATTTACCTCGAAGTGATCGTAGATATTGCCGCCTTCAGCCGGGATCACGCGGCCACCTACTGAGACGCAACTTACCGGAGGCTCGTCGTGCATCATCCAGGCGATTTTGTCGGCGCTGTGAACGGCTTGCTCGACCAGACTATCGCCGCACAGCCAAACGAAGTTGTACCAGTTTCGAATCTGCCACTCGGTATCGCTCATACCAGTCGGACGCGTGCTGGCAGGAGGCATGGGCTTGACGGGACTGGTGTAATACGTCGCGTAGTAAGCAATGACTTTGCCGATTGTGCCATCGTTTACCTGCTTGAAAGTATCGATGACCATGTCGTTGTAGCGCCAGCAAAAGCCCGCGACGAGTGAAAGATTCTTGGTCTTGGCTTTATCGACCGAGGCGAGGACGGAGCGTATTCCAGTAGGATCGGTAGAGGCAGGCTTCTCGCAGAAAATGTGCTTGCCGGCATCGACACAAGCCGCCAGGTGAAGCGGCCGGAATCCGGGAGGCGTGGCGAGAAGAGCGACATCGACACCGGAGGCGATTAGTTGCTGGTAAGCGTCGAGACCGACGAATTGGCGAGACTTTTCGGCCTTCACGCGAGCGGCGATTTTGGAAATGCCGCTTAGCGTTGAAAGAGAGTGATCGATCTGCGCCTGATCGACATCGGCGACGGCCGTAAGCTCGTTGTTGGGATCAGCGTTCAGGGCTTCGCTGGCGGCCCCCGTACCACGACCGCCACAGCCGACCAGGCCAACTTTGAGCGAGTTAGTTAGGGTCTGTGCGGAGATGATAGCGGGAAAGCCTGCAGCTAAGACGCCGACCGCGCCAGCCGCTGTTTTGATGAAACCACGACGATCGGAGGTCTCCGGCTGCGCCGCGATATTGTCTTTGGTTTGTGAAGTTGCTTTCATGTCGATCCCGCTTTGCTTATCAAGTGATATCAACCGATACTAAAACATTGCACTCCCGAATTTTATGACTCGCCGAACTTTTCTCGAATCCTCTATCGCGCTCGCAGCCGCCGCCTTTCCGGACAACCGCTTGCCGATTCACGAAGCTGTCGAATACAGCATGCTGCCCGAGAGCGCAAGTATTCCTGAACGTTTCCAGATGGCGCGCGATGCGGGCTTCGAGCGCGTCGAATGCCCGGCCACGCCAGACCAGTCGCAAGCGGAGGCGATGAAGCAGGCGGCTGAAAAGGCGGGCATCAAAATTCATTCGGTAATGAACATGGATCACTGGAAATATCCGCTATCGTCGCCTGATCCGTCGGTCGTGGAGAAGAGCCTAGCTGGGGCGCGCACGTCGCTACATAACGCGCACTTCTGGGGCGCCGATACGGTGCTGATTGTTCCGGCGGTGGTTGACGCGCAAACGTCGTATCAGGACGCTTACACGCGCTCCCAGGCGAGCATTCGGAAACTGCTACCGTTAGCGGATGAGTTGCGGGTCATCATCGCGCTCGAGGAAGTCTGGAACAAATTCCTGCTGAGCCCGCTCGAGTTTGCACACTACATCGATCAGTTCGGAACGCCGTGGGTGCGGGCCTATTTCGATGTCGGCAATGTACAGTTATATGGCTATCCGGCAGACTGGATACGGACGCTCGGCAAGCGCATTGTCAAGCTGCATATCAAGGACTTTTCGTTCCGCCATGACCCGGGCAGCGACAAGACGGTAGCGGAGTGGAGGCCGCTGCTCGAGGGCGACATCGACTGGAAAGCGGTTTACGCGGCGCTGAAAGAGATTAGCTTCCACGGCACGGCGACGGTTGAGCTGCCGGGCGGCGATGAAGCGTATTTGAAAGAAGTGTACAAGCGCTTGACGATGATACTGAGCGGCGAAGCGGACAGTCTTAAGGTGATCAAATGATGCAAGGTGAAGAATACTGTACGCGGGGTCCACGTGTGGTTAGTTTTGTGGAAGGCTTTTCATGCGGTCGCAGAGCAGGCTGCTCAGAGTATTCGTGAGACTGGGTTAGGCGATTCCGATTTCCGAGTGCTGGAAGTGTTGCTGCACAAAGGTCCGCTGCCGGTAAATACAATTGGGCCGAAAGTCCACCTGACGCCGGGTTCTATCAGCGTCGCAGTGGACCGTCTTCACGCGAAGGGTCTGGTATCGAGGGCCGATTGCGAGACAGACCGGAGAGTGCGGATCGTGGATCTCACTACAATTGGCCGCAAGTTGATCACCAGAGCGTTTCAGCGGCATGAAGCCGAGATGGAACAGCTGGCGGCGATTCTGACCGACAGTGAAAGAGCGCAACTCGTCGTGCTGCTTAAGAAACTCGGGAAAGCGACGGGTTAATCAGCGATGCGATAGATCGCGGATCCAGATGTCTTTAAACTCCATATTGCCTCGGCCGCCGGAGTGCAACTGGAGGGCAATCGTGCCATCGGGGGCGCCCGGTTTGGGATCGGTGAAATCGACCATTTGGACCCCGTTCAAGCGGGAACGATAACGATTCCCGACGACTTCCACCAGGTAATCGTTCCAATCCCCCATACGGACGACGCTTTCGTTTTCTGGCGCAGGCCAGACCACCCAGTGACCGCCTTCTTCCGCGTAGACCCCGCCGGTGTGATGCATCATGGTGCAGTCGATTTCAAACTGCATGCCTTGCGTAACATCCGCAGTGCCGGACTTAAAGGCGGAATGGAAGAAGACGCCGCTGTTGCCGTCGGCCACGCATTTAAAGCGGAGAGCGAGCTGAAAATCCACATAGGGCTTATCGGTTTGGAGATAGCCATAATCGTTCGTGAGGCCTTTGCCATGGATGAGGCCATTTTCGACGGTCCAACTCTCCTTGCCGACTTTATTCCAGCCGGATAGATCGTTCCCGTTGAAAAGAGAGATCCAGTCATCACCAGGCAGCTTGCGCTGTTCCTGGGAGGAGCTTAGCAAGCTGAACGTGCAGATAGCAGCGAGCAAGAAGAGAGAGCAGGAAAACTTTTTCATGGATTCGAACCCACGGTATCCAAGCTGGTGGAAGTTTGCAAGCTCACCGGCCGTTTTTTACGGAACGAAGCCATCAGTGCGCAGTAGCGTTTGCAGAGCATTCTCGCCGTCGTACCGACTAACCAACCGGCCCGTGGTTACTGGCCTGGCGAATGGAAGCGGCCAAACCACGCCGCCTTGCCCACGATGTGGCCGTCCATCGCCTTAAGCAACTCTTCGCGTGTCGTATTGGCCGGCAGATCCAGCTTTGTATCCAGAGCATAGAACTCAAACACGTAGTGGTGTATCGGCCCCGGACCAGCGCCAGGCCCGAAATAGGCCGGTGGCTTGCCGTTGCGGGACGCAATGCCTGGGCCGTTCCGCGTTCCATCGGGCAGGTCACCTGACCCTAGTCCCTCCGGCAAGCCTTTCGCCGTCCCGGGTATGTTGAACGCCGTCCAATGGAGAGTGTCGGCTGAAGTTTTATTGGAGGAATTCTCGAGGTCGTGAAAAATCACGGCGTAACTCTGCAGAGTTTCCGGCGGTGTGCCTGGATCTGTGCCCAAGTTCCAGTGGAATTCAAAAGCCGGAGACTTGTTCTCGCCCCGGGCAGCATTTCTCATGGGAATTTCTCCGCCGTCCGGCCATGCGGTCGTGGTGACCCAAAGCACTGGGCGAGGTGCGGCGACTTGTCGTCCCCCGGGCACTTGAGCACTCGCCGCAGCAGAGAATGACGCGACGATGATCGCCGAAAGCAGGCCTCGTTGCAATACCTTCATTCGAATTTCCCCCTCAAGAGGACGTTTCCCGAATTTCTCATTTTGTAGTTTATACGAGATGTTTACTCTTCGACGCAGACTGTCGGACGAATTATGTTAAGGGAGCGGCAGGACATTGCGTTGCTTTTAAGTGTGAGAGCTTGGGAAACGTAGAATGCGTCCCTCGATTGTTCGTCGCGCATTTCGCTTACAGAATTCGCGCCCCGATACGGCCCGTAGCCCGGAGGGTAGAGCGATCGAGGTTTTGTCTAAGGGCTTAGATGACAATTGAGGCACACCATGACAAGGATTTCACTCTTACTGTTCCTCGGGCTTTTTGTGACCGTCCAATCTGGGTTTGCCCAGAATGCGGCACCACAAATTGTCCGGACTGTTCCCACATATACCGGGTCCTTTGTTACGGACGGCAAGCAGTATTCATACACGATTGCCGGCCAAAAGCCGGAGTCAGGTGGAACGACGACTATACCGACGGTGGTTGTTCCGCTTTCCCTTTACTTCGCTACAAGTGGAGGACGAGCTGGACACAAAGTGGAAATGGACGCAGGGAGCATTGTGCCCGAGGTGCTGCACTCGCCGATCTTTCAAGCTTTTCCATTTGCGACGGGGAACACGCAGTATGTCGACGCGGTTGAGCGCGCACAGTTTGATGAGACGGCAAGGGCAAAGTCGGAGTGGCACACCTTGCTGGGGCAGCCGCAATTAGCACCGCCTATTCAGATCGACATCCCGGTGGCGAATGGATACGTGTTGCATTCCGTGCGAATCGGGAAGTCGCTGGCGGTTGTGGACCTCGACTACGTTCAAAAACAGCTCTTCGAACATCTGGCGAGTACAGGCGCGGGGCCGGACAAACTTGTGATCGCGCTGACCAAAAATGTCGCGTTCTATTCGCTCGGTGACGCTACGGTGTGCTGCTCGGTGGGTACGCATGGGGCGCGGCTCGATCCTTCGGGAGCATCAGCGCAGGCTTTTGTGATCGGCTCGTATTTCGACAAAGGAGTAACGCCGCATTACACGGATGTACAAGGCCTAAGCCAGCAGGTTGCCGAATGGATGAACGATCCGCTGCATGGGTACCGGGCAAATGAGTTTCCCAGTTGGCTCAAGCCGCCATCGAACGTCGGCTGGGGCGGCAGCGGAGAAAGCAGTGCGTATCTTATGGATCAGCCAACGGATTATTTGCCGGCAGCGGATTCGACGCGAGTAGCTGCGCGCGGGAAGGTGTACCACCTGGAGAACATGGCACTGCTGCCTTGGTTCGCACAAAGCGTCGCTACCGAGACATTCCAACGAGCTTATAGCTTCCCCGATACGAAGGCGTTGCTGGCTCATGCACAGCCTTGTTCGGTTATGAGCGGCAGTAATGCGCAGAAGTCGGCTTCTCCCCTGCCCAGAACGCGCGCGCCGAATGGACACGCGTTGATCGGATATTGGGAAGGCTATGCTTCGGTGAAGGCGCCGATCCTGTTGCGGGAGGTGTCTCCGCAATGGGACGTCATTATCGCGACGTTTGCTTCACCGGTTAAGGGTTCCACAAGCCTGCTGCATTTTGAGCCACCCGCAGGCTTGAACGAGAAATCATTCAAGGCCGACGTTGCTTATCTGCAGGGCAAAGGCAAGAAGGTGTTGATCTCGCTTGGCGGGGGCGGTGAGATCGTGACGCTGAAGACAGCTGAAGACCTTCATAACTTCGTCCGCTCGGTGTCGGCGATTGTGGATAAATACGGCTTCGACGGCGTCGATCTCGATATTGAAACGCCTTCGCTGCTCATCAATCCCGGCGACATGGATTTTCGCAAGCCGACGACTCCCTCGATTGTGAACCTGATTGAAGCGATGCATCAGATGCGGGAGAATTTCGGCGCGAAGTTCATGATCGGGGAAGTACCGGAGGCAGCGCAGGCGCAGGCCGGCATGCAGGCTTACGGCGGCCAGTTCGGATGCTTCCTGCCGGTTATTTACGGCACGCGAGACATTCTCTCGTTTGTGGATGCACAAGACTACAACACGCCGCCGCTAGAAGGCTTGGATGGGAACTACTATTTTCCGGGGGACGCCGATTACCATGTGGCGATGTCGGAGATGCTGGTGCATGGTTTTCCGGTCGGAGGCGACCCTAACACGTACTTTCCGCCGCTTCCGCCCGAGAAAGTGGCAATAGGTCTCCCTGCCACACCAACATCGGCGCGGAACTACACGGAGATCCCAGCGATTGAAGACGCGTTACGGCACCTCATCGAGGGCAAACCGTACGCGGGGGCTGAGTATAGGCTACGCCAACCATCCGGTTATCCGGAGTTTAAGGGAGCTATGTTCTGGGCCATAAACGAAGACCGGCGCAACAACTATCAAATGTCGAATGCGATCGGGAAATTTCTCCACGATCTGCCGGCGCAGTGAGAAAGCATTTCTGGTTGAGAGCTTACCCAAGAGACTTACCGTTTTGCGACCAGAATCACAATAGTTACTCGCGCCGAGCGGAACGAGAATTCTTGACCCGGGCAGGGGGGACGGGGGGACATTCCAGTATTCGGTGCGGCCACGGCCCGTCTTACTGCACATCTTCCTTGGTATCGGACCATAATTTCTTTGGACCTTTTTGCCTTGCGCCTACGTATTCGGCGTATGGACTGGCTGTGGCAAGACATACGCTTTGGCGCACGTACTCTGGTGAAAGACCGGGGATCGCTGGTGATGGCTGTTCTCGCCCTGGCCCTGGGAATTGGATCGACCACGGCAATCTTCAGCGTGATTGACAACGTCCTGCTCGAGCCCTTTCCTTACCGAGACGGTTCGCGGCTGACGCTGATCGAGATTCATGACTCGAGTTCGAGCGAGCCTGGCGGCCGACCGGCGTTCTCGCAGCCGGAGTTCCTGGACTACCAGCAACAGAATCACATTTTCGACGGCTCGATGGGCGGGACACAGGACCGGGCATTGTGGACTCGAACGGGTCCGCCAGAATCTTTGGATAGAGGGCTCGTGACCGGGAATACGTTCGAGTTTTTGGGTGTACAGCCTTTGTCTGGACGCTATTTGAAGCCAGCCGATGCCAAGCCCGGAGCGGCGCCGGTGTTTGTGATGAGCTACAAACTTTGGCAGAAGAGGTTTTTCGGAGACCCGGCGATCATTGGAAAGAGCTTTACTTTCGACGGTAAACCGACCACGCTGATCGGCATCATGCCGAAACGCTTTGCTCTTTGGGGAGCGGAGATCTGGCAGCCGGTGCAGCTCGAGCACGGTGAAACGGATCCGACGGCGCCCTGGTTTCTGCTAGTCGGACACTTGAAACCAGGCCTGACGCTCAAGAGCGCGGAGCCGGACGTAAGAATTCTGGCCGCACGGCTCTCAAAAACGTATCCAAAGTTCTACCCGAAGAAGTTTGACGTACGCTTGATTTCGCTGACCGATCTTGTGGTGGGCAAATTTCGCGAAACGCTGTATATGTTGCTGGGCGCAGTAGGGCTGCTGCTCCTGATTGCGTGCGCCAATGTCGCGAACCTGCTTCTCGCCAAGGCGACGGCGCGAGAGAAGGAATTTGCGATTCGAAGCAGCTTGGGTGCTGGACGCTTCAGAGTGGTCCGGCAGTTGCTCGTCGAGAGCATCCTACTTGCCTTGGGGGGCGCCGCATTGGGTTGCGCCTTCGCGTGGGGAGGGTTGAAAGCGCTAGTTGCCGCTTTGCCGAAGTTCACTTTCCCTGACGAAGCGGTAATCAGCTTAAATTGGCGCGTACTGGCAGTCACTATCGCGGTTGCGGTGCTTACTGCGTTGCTTTTCGGCCTGGCTCCGGCTCTGGGCTCGTTCACGCGAAATTTAAGCGAGCCGTTGAAGGCTGGGGGACGCGGAAACAGCGGCTTCCGTCGAGGTCGTTTGCGTAACGTGCTGATTGTGGTCGAAGTCGCTCTGTCGCTTATTCTGCTGACGGGAGCGGGTTTGATGATGCGGAGCTTTTTCCTCGAAAAGCAGGCCGAGCTTGGCATCAGTCCGCAGAAACTTCTGACTACCCAGATCTGGTTCAACAAAAAGTACAAGACCGCGGAGCTGCAAGCGCGTTTCGGGAGAGAGCTGACGAAGCGTCTGGGGAATTTGCCGGGGGTGGTGAACGTTACAGCGGCGGTCGATTTCCCTCCGTTCGGCGGGATCAATACAGACTTCGAGGCGGCAGGAAAAACTCATGCGGAGAAATGGAAGGGGCAGATGGGATTCTGCGACCCGCAATTCTTCCGCACTCTGGGTGTGCGGCTCATGCGGGGGCGCTTTCTTACCGACGCCGATGTAATTGCGAAGCGCAAGGTGGTAGTGGTCAATCAGACACTCGCAGCTAAGTTTTTTCCAGGGGCGAACCCGATAGGACAGCAGCTCGAATTGCTAGATTTGCAACGCGCGCCAGAACCGGTTCCCAATCCATGGTTTGAAATTGTGGGCGTTGCTTCGGATTTGAAGAACCACGGCGTGCGCGAGGCCGTATTGCCGGAAGCGTATGCGCCCGTCACCCTCTCGTCATATGGCGGTTTCATCGTGTTTATTCGGACATTCGGAAATCCTGCGGCTTTGACAAAGACTCTGGACGGAGAGGTGCTTTCGATGGACAAGAGCTTGCTTCCGCAGCAGACGGACACGATGGAATCGTCACTCGACCAATATGAATACGCTAAATCGCGATTCGGACTACAAATGTTTTCGGTATTCGCCGCAATTGGCTTGCTGCTCGTCAGCGTGGGCGTGTATAGCGTAGTCTCTTACACTGTCTCGCAGCAGCATCGCGAGATCGGGATTCGTATGGCGCTCGGAGCGACGGCGGCTAATGTGCGCCAGTGGGTGATGGTTGCCGGCATGCGGTTCATCCTGGTGGGAGTTGTTACAGGTTTGTTAGCTGCGTTCGTTCTGATGCGGCTGCTGAAATCACAAATCTGGGGGGTTTCGGCCTACGATCCGGCGACGCTCGTCGGGGTTGTAATTATTCTGACGGTTGTGGGATTAGCTGCTTGTTACCTGCCGTCGCGCCGAGCTACGCGAGTTGATCCGCTGGTCTCGTTGCGATATGAATAGGCGAGAGCGTTAATCCTCGCGTGCACTAGTGCGGGCGGCAGATGTTATTAATTGCTGACGCACTTTCGTCGCAACCCGTCACTGCAGCTACGCTTCCGGCAAAACTGGATCGATAAGTCGTTAACACCCGGCGGCTAAACTCCGTCTTCTCCACAGTAAGCCGCGTGAAAAGCGTTTTGCAGCCAAAAAGGAGAGATCAGACATGAAAACACTTTGGAAATTTTCTTTCGCTTTGGCGATGCTGGCAGCACCGCTCTTGGCGGGAGCCTTGCTGCTCGAGGTAGGCAATCCAGCGGCTTATCCCGAAGCTGTGGCGAAACATGCCGTGCTGGTGGCACGGATTACGGCTTGTCATTCACCCGAGAAGACGACGGTTACGGCAACGGCTGAAGGCATGGTGAACGGAGCGCGGCGGAGCATTCCGCTGAAGGTCATTTCGCTTTCGACGCCAGGAACATTCGCTGTTACGCGTGAATGGCCGGAACAAGGGACCTGGGCCGTCAAGATGATCGCGACAAATCCGGATTACAAAGGTTACGCAACGAGCGCGGTGGTTCCAATCGAAAAGGACTCAGCGCGGTTAGGGGCAGTGAAGCACTATTTTTACTCGCCTACGGACGCTGAAGTAGCTATGTCACTAAACTAGTCTGAACAATCGCGTGCTCACAGCGATCGAGCCTCGACTGCAGGAAGCCACGCTGGTTCGCGCCGCGCAGAGCGGCGACCGGGTGGCTTTTGGCACGCTGTACGAGCAGTACGGACGTTTGGTTCACGGCATTCTTCTAGCCAATGTTCCGTATTACGAGGCCGAGGATCTCATGCAGGACGTGTTCATCAAGGCGCTGGAGAGATTGCCGGGACTCCGAGAGCCGGCGGCTTTTGGCGGTTGGTTGATTGCGATTGCCCGTCGAACGGCAACGGACCATCAACGGACCAAGAGGTTGACGTTCGAAGCTGGACCGTCTCTTGCGGGTGGGCCCCGACCGGATGGGGAACCATTCGCAGTACTCGCGGTAATCCAGCGCCTGCCCGGAAGCTACCGCGAGACTTTGATCTTGCGCCTGGTAGAGGGCATGACGGGACCGGAGATCGCGACCCGCACGGGCTTAACGCCGGACTCAGTGAGGGTGAATCTGTGCCGCGGAATGAAGCTGCTGCGCGATCAACTGGAGGGCCACTACAGGATATGAACGAAGACTATTTGTGGGACCGGAGTGGCGAGCCGGACGAGGAGGTGGCGCATCTCGAGCAGCTCCTTGGCGACTTTCGGTGGTCCGAAAAGCAGCGGGATTTGGGTCGCGCGAGGCCGGTCGACTGGTGGCACGAGAAGCGATGGTGGGCGGCGGCGATAGTTGTACTTGGCATAGGAGGCGCGGCGTTTATGGCCCAGAGAATGCATACGACGGGTGCGATCACTTCCTGGCAGTGGTCGCTTGCGGGCCAGAAGCCAAGCGCGGTCCGGGCGGGACAAGTGATCGAGACTGCGGAGGCCACGCGCGGAACTATGGAATCGGAGTTCATCGGCGAGGTGCGGATCGAGCCGAACTCCCGCTTGCGCTTGCTTGCGACGCAGGGCTATGAGCAGCGGTTGGCTCTCGACCACGGAACAATTCATGCATTTATCTGGGCGCCTCCGACGAAGTTTGTTGTCGATACGCCTTCTGCGAAAACGGTCGATCTAGGATGCCAGTATACTCTGCGTGTTGCGAAGGATGGCACGGGATTTCTAACGGTGGAAATGGGTTGGGTAGCGTTCCAGTGGCGCGATATCGAATCGTTCATTCCGGCGGGGGCGGCATGCACGACACGGCCGGGGCATGGTCCGGACCCACCTTATTTCCTCAATGCGCCGGGCGCCCTGAGGAAAGCGGTGGCACAGTTTGACCTTACGGGGAGCGAGCAAGCATTGAATGCGGCGCTTGTGGCGGCTCGGCCGCGCGATGCATTGACGCTATGGCATCTGCTGCAGCGAACGCAGGGGGCGGAGAGAGCGGAAGTGTTTGAGCGCTTTGCGGCCTTGGTGTACTTACCGGCTGGCGTGACGCGGGAGGGTATCTTGAGCGGCGACAGGAAGTCGATGGATGGCGCCTGGGATGCTTTACAGCTCGGAGATACAAGCTGGTGGCGGGAATGGAAACGGGACTGGTGAAAAGATTCCAGGCGACGATTGCAGGAATGCGCTCGAGGCGCTATCTAGAGCTTTTCATTCACTTACTCCCGTCAGATGCAGCTAAGGCAATTCTGAAGACGCGCTTGACCGTGGCTGCCCAATCTGCATTTTCGAATCGGGATCGGGCACGCTGGTCGGTATCGTCACGACGATTCTGATTCCGGCACGCCTGCTCGTGCTGCTGCCATTTGCAAAGCCGTTCCGCTGGAGCTATTTTGTATTCACCTACTTGATCCCATTGGATGCCTCTAATAGTATTTTGGGACGAGAGATGAGTGCTAAGCAGAGGCTGCTTTGTGGGCAGGTTTATAGCCGCACGTCGCAGCCCTTTTCATCGCCTCAACGCCTTCTTGGATGGACATTAGCGGAGTAGTCTTGACGTGCTTGCACGCGCCGCCAGCGCTGAATGCGATAGAGATTGCTGCTGCTGCAACATTGTCTGGCATATCTAGGATTCCGACAACGTCGTCTTCGCCGAACGCGAGCCAAATGCGCTCGATTTTGCCGCCGAGTTTCTCAATAGGTCCACGGACTGCTTCGGAGCGATCCTGCGGATTTCTAACCAGGGCCGCCCAAGCCTCTGGGATGTAGGAGAGCTGCAGGAGATACTGGGCCATATTTCACATCCTCCAGCTTGGAATCGTATAGCAAATTGACACTGATTGCAAACTGGTCAAAAGCACCATTGAGGGTTGAGAAACCGTCATTTCTGCGTTTTCTGTTTTCCAAACACATTGAGCAGCCCGAGTCCAACGCCGACAGCCAGGCAGCTCCAAGCGAACCAATCGCCATGGCGGGTGTAGAAAGTAGTCGTATTGACCAGCCCATAACGGATCGGAGATGCAAGCTGCTGGTACGAGGGGAAACGGCGTACCACGCGGCCAGCGGGATCAATGACTGCGGTGATCCCGTCGTTGGTGGAGCGAATCACAAAACGGCGATTCTCGACGGCGCGCATGCGGGCAATTAGCAGATGTTGCTGATGAGCTTCCGAATGACCAAAGTAGGCATCGTTCGAGAGATTGACGAGTACGTTAGCGCCGCGGTCGGCAAACTGCCGGACCAGATCGGGGAATGCAGATTCGTAGCAGATGAAAACGCCGAGACGCTGGCCGTCTGCTCTGAGAACTTTGATGTCATGACCCGGGGCGAAATCGCCGGCTTCGCGGGTGATCCGGTTGACAAAAGAGAATAGCGGAGGGAGAAACTCGCCGAAAGGTACCAGATCGATCTTGTCGTAGCGGCCTGCTTCCGAGCCATCTGAGGCGAGCAAAAGGGCTGTATTCATCGGCTGATGTTCGCCCGTGTAAGCGACGGTACTGAACAGAAAATAGCCGTGGCGGCGTGCTACGGCGGCTGCGACGCGACGGAACTCCGGGTCGTCGTAGTAGTAAAGAGGAGCGGGCAGTTCGGGCCAGATGACCAGCGGCGAGGGAAGGACATTCGAGAGCAGATCCAGCTGCTGTTCGGTTTGCTCCTGGATGAGGCTGGTCCAATTAGTTTCCGGATCGATATCAGGCTGGACTACAAGCGCGGTTTGAGTGGCAGGAGCACCCTCTGGAATGGCGGGAAAGAGCCAAAGTAGGCACAGGGCAAGAAGCGGAAGAAGTCTTAAGCGGTTATAGCGCAGGATTACACAGGCCAGCGCGGCTGCTGTCATGGCAAAGACGAACGACAGGCCATATACCCCAACGAAAGGAGCGAGGCGCAAGGGAAGAGACATATCGATTCCGGTGTTGCCCAGGTCGAGCCAGGCGAAGGCAAACGTTCCGTGCGTTCGTTCGATACCGGTCCAGAGCGCCGCCACGGCAGGGATGGCGTAAGCACGCCGCATCAGCGGACCGGCGAGCCAGCTAAACACTGCAAGGTGCAGACCTTTGTAGAGGGCGAAGAGCACAAAGCAACCCCAGCCGCCCCAGAGGCCCACGCCTCCATAGACTTCAAGCACAAACTGGATCCAGGTACAGAGAAAAAACCAAAAGAAAATGCCAGCGCCCCATCCGTAGATGAAGCGCTGCCAAGCATCGGACGTCCGGGCAAGCGCACAGAGTAGCGGCGTAAGCGCGAAGGGAGCCAGCCAGCGGAAATCGAATTTCGGGAGAGCGAGCAGCAGCAGAACTGCCGTAGCCAGCGAGAGCAAGCTGTGAAGGAGAACTCGCCGGTAGTGTGGGTGAAGAGATGGCAGCAGACGATTATTGAACCTTCGCCTCGCTGAGAGGCGCGGGCTCATCGCTAAGCATCCCCCTGAGCCGCCGCGTGACTTACACGGTCGGCCATGTAGGAGCTGCGGACGAACGGACCGCTGAAGACCATCTTAAAGCCGATCGCGAGGCCATAGTCGCGATAAGAGTCGAACTGCGCGGGAGTGACGTATTCGGCGACCTGTAGATTGCGGCGGGTTGGTTGAAGATACTGGCCGAGGGTGGCTACCTCAACATCCGCGGCGAGGATATCACGAAGCAGCTCCTCGACTTCGCTAATGGACTCCCCAAGACCCAGCATGAGTCCCGATTTCGTCAGCGCGTCCGGCCTGTAGTGCTTTGCGAAGCGGAGGACGTCGAGTGATTGCCGGTAATTAGCTTGTGGCCGAACGCGGCGGTAGAGGCGGCGCACGGTTTCCATGTTGTGGTTGAAAACGTGCGGTCCGGCATCGAGCACGCGGGCAACTGCCGTCAGGTCGCCGCAAAAGTCGGGAGTGAGAACTTCGACTTGCGCTGCAGGGAGGGCCTGGCGAACCTGCCGCACCGTTTCGGCGAAGTGATGAGAGCCGCCGTCGGCCAGATCATCCCGATTGACGGAGGTGAGTACAACGTAACGAAGGCTCATGCGCGCGGCCATTTCGGCTACATGGCGGGGCTCATCCGGATCGAGAATGAACTCGCGCTTCGCGGCGGAACCCTTCGGAACTGAGCAAAAAGCGCAGCCCCGGGTACACAGATTCCCCAAGATCATAAAGGTCGCCGTTCCCCGATGGAAGCATTCGTGGAGGTTCGGACAGCGGGCAGATTCGCAAATCGTATGGAGCCCTCGCTCACGCAGGTCGGCTTTGAGGTCGTGAACCGAGGAGAAGTGAGTTTTCCCCTTGCGGAGCCACTCGGGCAGGCGCCGCCGGGAACCGGAGAGCCCGGTATTTTCAATCACGAACAGGGTGTCCATGGGGCTGAACCCTCATTGTTGCATCTGTAGTCGCGACATCCCAGCAGCTTGATGCGTCCTTCAAAAAACGGTAGCCTAGCAACGTTCTGGGCCCAACCGAGCTCAGATATAAGGTTAGAATAGAAAGACTACAAGCGATCCAGACCGGCGGGAGAGCAATGGAAGCGCAGATGCCGGCCTTGGCTGGAGAAACGAGTAAGGCGAAGAACGTAACCGTTCAGCACGTTCGAATGCACCCTGAATGAAACAGATCGCTTTCCTCCTACTCACAGTTGTTCTAGCTCATGGGCAAACTACGGGTTCGGCAGACGCAACGGCAGATTCCAAGACGATCGCTTCAGCAGGCTTCACTGCCGACTTGCCGACCCAGCGCGTCGGACCGGATGACTTGCTCAGTGTGTCTGTGGCGGACTGCCCGGAGCTCACGCGGAATTTTCGCGTTTTAGGGGACGGCACGCTGGCCCTTCCGCTGCTTAAGGAGCGGATTCCGGCCAATAATAAGCTTCCCGGGGACATCGAGGTAGAGATTTCGGATGCGCTCGTAAAGGAGCAATTGCTTGTGCAGCCTATCGTGTCAGTATCGGTTGCCGAGTACAGAAGCCTTCCGGTGAGCGTTCTCGGAGCCGTCCGGCATCCGATCACTTTTCAAGCCGCGGGCGAGGTCACGTTGCTTGACGCGCTCACGAAGGCGGATGGATTAAGCGACGGCGCCGGACCGGAAATTCTTGTTTCGCGGCCTGGCAACATTGGCCTGCAAAAGGGTGCGCTCATTCAGCGAATCCCGGTCAAGAGATTGATCGATGAAGCGGAGCCGGCTCTCAATATCCGGCTGCATGGGGGGGAAGAGATTCGAGTGCCGGAAGCAGGCCGCGTGTACGTGATCGGCAATGTCAAAAAAACGGGCGCCTTTCCGGTTGGAGACGGCAACGACACAACCGTGTTGAAGATGATTGCGGTAACGGAAGGTCTTCTGCCGTACACCAATAAAGACGCGTTCATTTACCGCAGGGAGGCCGGGGAAGAAGGACGGAGCGAGATTCCGGTTCAGTTGACGCGCATTATGGAGCATAAAGCTCCGGATATTCCTCTTCAATCCAACGATATTCTGTACATTCCTGACAGTCGGGGTAAGCGGCTTTCTGCCGAAACGCTAAGAACGCTTACCGGATTCGGGGTCTCGGCCGCGACGGGTCTGTTGATTTGGCATTAACGCGACGCGTGAGCTCTGGATGAAGCAGCTTGAGCGACCACCCTCCGAATTGCTAGATTCGCGCCGGCTACCGCAGTATTTCGAGGGGCAGCCGTATACCGAATTTGAGGCGGCAAGGCCGACGGTATCCGCGACGCATTATCTGCTGGTTATTTACCGGCAGAAGTGGCGTATTCTGGGGTTCGTTGGCGCCTGCCTACTCGCGACTTATTTGATCTCCTCGCGCCTGACTCCGATCTACGAGGCGACGGCGAAGATTGACGTGGACAGGCGCATACCCGCTGGCGTTGTTGGCCAGGAAGCCTCGCAAGGTCTGACCGGCGACGATGCGGATGCCTTTATGGCTACCCAGGGCGAGTTGATTGAATCCGATGGGGTGCTGCGGCCTGTTGCCGAAAAATTCAATCTGCTGCAGGAAGAGAAACAGCTCGCGAAGCTGCCTGCTGAGCGCGCCCGCAGGAAAACTGACGCTCCTGTTTACCTGAACAATCTGAAAATCACCAGGCCGGTGAACACCTATATTCTCGACATCAGCTACCGTTCGCCTGATCCACAGTTGGCGGCCGATGTCGCGAACGCGATCGCCCAGTCTTATCTTGAGCACACCTTCGAGATTCGTATTCAGTCTTCGAATGCGCTCTCGACCTTCATGGAGAAGCAGCTTGACGAGCTGCGGGTGAAAATGGAGCGTTCGGATATGGCTTTGGCCAAATTCGAACAGGAATTGAACGTCATCAATCCGGAAGACAAGACCAACATTCTTTCATCAAGACTGCTGCAGCTCAACACCGAATTTACCAACGCGCAAGGAGACCGTGTACGGAAGGAAGCTGCCTATAAGAGTTTGCAGTCCGGATCGGTAGCGGCGGCGGAGGTGTCGGGCCAAGGGGATGAATTGAACCGCTTACAAGACCGCGTCAATCAGGCCAAGCAGCACTTGGCCACTGTGGGATCGGTCTACGGGCCTGCGTATCAGGAATACCGGAAGGCGGCTAACGACCTGGCGGAAGTGCAGCGGCAGTTTGAAGAGATGCGACGCAGCGTGGCGCAGCGGGTCGAGACGGATTTCAGGCAAGCGCGGACTCGAGAGGAGATGCTCGGCAAGGCGGTCAGTGAAACGAAAGCGGAGTACGACCAAGTGAATGCGCGATCGTTCGAATATCAGCAGTTGAAACGGGGCGCAGACACAAACAAAGCTCTCTACAGTGATCTGGAACGTCGGATCAAAGAAGCAGGTATCAACGCGGGATTCCAGAACAGCTCGATTCGTATCGCCGATCTCGCCCGGCCGCCTGACGCGCCGGTTTATCCGAGAAAGACTCTTTATTTGATTCTGGCGTTCCTCTTGTCATCGGTAGTCGCGGTTTGCACCGCAGTATTGGCCGATGTGCTCGATAACACCATCCGCGATCCTGAACAGGCGGCACACGCGCTCGATACCAGCGTGCTGGGGACGTTGCCCACGGTGAAGGAAATGCGCCGCCTGCTGAATCCGGTTGCTCCGACTCTAGCCGCCAAAGCTTTCAACGCTGATAACGGCGATGTGGGGTCGTCGCTGGGCTTGGCGAGATCGGCGGAACAAGCTGAATCCGCCACGAGTGCTCGCCGAGCGAGACGAAAGCATGTGCTCTACCCGGCAAGCGGCAAATACGAAGGAATTTCTTCTTATGAGGAAGCTATTCGAACGCTGCGGCATTCCATTCTGCTGCCCGATTTCGACCGCAATGTGCGATCGCTTCTGTTGACCAGTGCGGCGCCCGCAGAAGGAAAGTCGACTGCCATTATTCACCTCGCGATTGCGCACGCAGAACAAGGGAAACGGACTCTGATTATCGATGCTGATTTGCGCCGCCCCAGCATCCACAAAAAGCTCAACCTGGACGGCACCAGAGGCCTATCTAACGCGCTCTTGGGCGAACTGGATTGGAAAGATGGCGTGGGTGGAACCGAAGATTGGCCGGAGCTAAAAGTGTTGCCGGCGGGAACGGCATCGCGACGCGCTTCGGATCTGATCGGTTCCATGATGATCGATATTCTGGATGAGGCGGTAAAGGAATACGATCTGATTCTGGTCGATGCTCCACCTCTGCTCGGTTTTGCGGAAACGATGCAAGTGGCGACCGCAGTCGACGGGGTAGTAGTTATGGCCCGGGCTGGTCAAACCAGCCGGCGAGCTGTAGCCACCGTGCTTGCAACGCTGAAACGCCTGCGCGCAACCACGATCGGTCTGGTACTGAACGAAGTCGACAAGAACAGCACGCACGGTTATTACTATTACGGCGACTACCGCAAGTATTACTCGCAGAACATGGAGCAAAACAGTTGACCGAGCGGAGATCGAGCGTTAGGCGTCTCCGCGTCGCCCGATGATTGCATCGGATGGGGAGAAGAATCCCCCTCACAAGGTAGAGGTGGCTGCGGAGAGCGGGAATGTCAGTCCGCTTCAGGGCGCTTCGTCGCCCGGCATTCTGGCTCAACTCCGAGCGCGCACAGCTCTTGTCTACGACCTCGTCGCGGTTTACGGAATTCATTTCGCTAATCAGGCCATCCCGCTCATCACAGTTCCGTATTTGTCGCGCACACTTGGACCGGCTGGTTGGGGTCTGGTGGCAATGGCCCAATCGTTTGGCATGTACGGAAATTTAGTAGTCGATTACGGCTTTGTCTATTCGGCAACACGTCAGATCGCAACCGCTTCGACCAGCCAGGAAGTGGAATCGGTGATTGCCGGTGTGTCGGGAGCGAAGATTCTGTTAAGCGCCGCGGCCCTGGGAGCGGCCCTGCTCGCCTACCTCTTTGTCCCGCTATTCCATCAGCATCCTGTCCTTTTATGGACGGCGGTCTTGTCGGAAATCGTGAAGGCGTTACTGCCTGTTTACTACTTCTACGGAATTCAGCGGGTGGCGGTCGCTTCCCTGCTCGATCTTTCCGCGCGGGCCTGTGCCGCTGCTGGCATTTTCATTTTTGTTCGCAGTGCGAGTGATGCCTGGATGGTCTTCGCGTGCACCGGTATCACGGCCGGAATCACTTGTATCATCGGGCATGCGCTCATCCGTGCTAAGTATCTTCTGCGGCTGCCGCGCATGCGGGACGGATGGCACATGCTGCACGAAGGTTGGGCGATGTTCCTATTCCGCAGCGCGCACAGTATCTACACACTTGGCAATGCCTTTGTATTGGGACTTTTTGCCTCGCCGAGAGCCGTCGGGTATTACGCAGGGGCCGAGAAAATCAGCGCAGCCGCTGTAGGTCTGCTCGCTCCTTTGACAACGGTTTTGTATCCACGCGCGGCGGCTCTTGTAAAGACGTCTTTGACTAAAGCCGCAAAGGTCACCAGATTTACTCTGTACATGGTGGGCGCGGGAAGCGTTTCCTGGGACTGATCTTGTGGGCGGGCGCGCCGCTGATCGTGAAGATCATTTTGGGTCACAACTTTGGTGAAAGCGAGAGCGTGGTGCGAGTATTGAGCGTACGCGCTCCGCTTATTGCGTGGACTAATGTCCTTGGATTCCAGTGGCTGCTGGTGCTCGGGCTGGAACGGCAGTTTCAGAAGATTACTATGGCGGCGCTGATTCTGAATACGCTGTTGGCCACTGCTCTTGCACCACGATTCTCTTACAACGGTATGGCTTGGGCAGTGCTGTTCTCGCAGGCGGCGGCGGCTCTAGGAATCTTCGTAGTCGTGCAGCAGCGGCAACTGAACCCGTTCTCAAAGAGGTTGCGTGGCGCGAATGTCTGACACTCTCGCTAACGACGCGCTTACGGGCCAAGCGCCCGCTTTTCCGGCAAGGTATCCGCGGATTGCTGTTCTCATGAATGTGATCGCGCCTTATCAGAAGCCGGTGCTCGACCGGTTATCGCAGATTCATCCAGGGATGCGTATCTTCTTGTCGACGCCCATGGAAAGTAATCGTCCTTGGAAGTTGGAATGGCAAGGTCTCGATGTTGCCGTTCAGAAGACAATTACCCTGAAGAGGAGCTGGCGTCATCCGAAAGGGTTTACAGAGCTACTCTACGTGCATTTGCCGCTCGATACCATTGCGCAACTGAATCGCTTCCGCCCGGATATCGTGATCTCCTGGGAAATGGGAGTGCGCACCATGCTCGCGGCAGTCTACCGAAGAATTCGCCGCGGTTCAAGGCTTATCGTTTGGGCTGAGTTTGCGGAATCGACCGAGTACGGGCGCGGCACCCCCCGGCAGATGCTCAGAAAACTCCTTCACCACTGCGTGGATGCGTTTCTCGTTACCGGCGAAAGCGGCGCTCGTTACCTACGCAGCCTGGGTGTGCCGCCTCGTAAGATTTTCCAAATTGCTTATACAACAGAGGTGGGCCGCTTTGCTGCTGTTCCGATCGCACGGCGGAGTGAACTGGCCTGTCGCCTTCTCTACGTAGGGCAGCTCATCGAGCGCAAAGGTCTCGCGCAGTTCCTTCAGGTGTTGTCACGCTGGGCTGTGCTTCATTCCGATCGCCGAATCGGATTCGAATTTGCGGGAGAGGGGCCATTGCGGGGCTGTCTGCAAGAGTTCGCGATTCCTCCCAACGTTAGTTTTTCTTTTCTTGGAAACATTTCTTATCGAAATCTGCCGGACGTCTACTCGCACGCGGACGTATTCGTTTTGCCTACCATGGCAGACACCTGGGGCGTGGTCGTGAACGAGGCCATGGCGGCAGGAGTTCCTGTGCTCGGAAGCGTGTACGCTCAGGCAGTTTCCGAGTTGGTGCATGACGGGAGCAACGGATGGACGTTTCGTCCGGATGTGCCCGGCCAGATGTTTGATGCTCTGGATCGCGCGCTCCACACACCGGCAGATAAGTTGGAGAAGATGCGCGAGTGCGCCAGAGCTACAGCACTGCGTCTGACGCCGGATCACGTCGCTAGCCTCGTCGATCGCGCGATTACTGCTTGCACACGCAGCCGCCAAGGGCCAGTTACAGCAGTATGACAAATTTGCCGGTCGTCTTATACGTCATTCTCTTTTTGATTGCTCTATTCGCGCCTCTTCGGTGGAGCATCATAGGCTTCCTGGTGCTATCCAACATCGATCTGGGATCGCTCAGCTCGAGTATCGGAGCAATGAATACCGCGAAGGCGATGGTCCTCCCGGTATGGATGCTTTGGAGATTTCGTGCTTATGCCGGGCACGGAAAGATTACCGCCGCACCCGTCGCCTGGAGTTTGCTGATAATTTATGTCGCAGTGGCTTCCGCGTGGTCTCAGTTTCCAGCGTATGCCATCAAGTTGATTGGGCATTTACTCGGTTCGCTCATCATTTGCATGATGCTGATCAGAGCTACTAAGGGAGGTTACCTTACCGTAAGAACCATCCTGCCTGTGACCGCAGGCGCGCTCGGAATCGCTACTATTCACTGGTTCTTTCTTCATCACTGGGGCGGCGAAACCGAGAGATTCACAACTTTTGCGGGAGCGCAATCGTTTGCGGCTTTCATCACGGCATTGTACTGCGCCGCTCTCTCTTCGAAGTCGCTGCGGGCAGCGGTTCGTCTACCGCTTTGCGCGGTTCTTTTCTTTTCCGTGTGGTTGAACGGAAGCAGAATCTGGATCGCAGGCCTTCTTGTCTCAACGCTGGTGGCTATTTTTGTGTCTGAAGCGAAGTCGTGGGTCAAAGTAGTCACCTTGGGTTTGACCCTAATAGTAGGAGCGCTGTTTATCGCGGAGTTCGACCCGATGATGGATTTAATTGCACAGCGGGCGCCGTCGAATCGTATCGCCGCAGCCATAACCGACGTCTACGGAGGCAATTTCAAGGCAAGAGGCTTAGGTACCTATAATCTGCGGCACGAACTCTACCAGCGCACAATGGATGGCCTTGAGAGTAGTTCCGTTCTTCAACTCATTTTCGGACACGGAACCTGCAACGGCGCTCTCATAACCGCGACCGTGAGCAAGAATCCTGATCCCAACAGAACGATGCACGACGAGTGGCTGCGCATGATTTATGAGTGGGGGATCGTGGGCTTGACGATATGGCTTGTGTTCATGGGCTCGCTGGTGGTCTATGCTGCCAAGGGTGCCAACACGGATCGCGGCGGCTATTCCAAACCGCTCTTGATCTATCTGCCCGCCTTCGCGCTTGGTCTTTCGGGTGAAAACATCATCGCTGGAGCAGGCAACGCAGTGAGCGTTGGTCTGCTGGTGTTGATTGCTCTGGCCAGTATTTCGCACCGCCCTCCGCGGAGAAGCGTTCCGGCGCGGTTCCGCCGAATGCTGCCGGAGCAAATCATGCGTCCCCGCCCGCGGACGGCAAGCGCAAGTATCTAGCGACCGGCCCGGTATGGTCAACCCCCGTTGAAAATCCTTCAGGTACATAACTTTTATCAGCAGCCCGGTGGTGAAGATCAGGTCTACTTCGCTGAATTCGATCTTCTGCAGCGGCATGGCGACACGGTAGAGCAATACTTCGTTAATAACAACGACTCAATCGGTCAGAAGGCGGATTTCCACGTCGCTTTGCAAACCATTTGGAACGGGCGCAGCTATCGGGAAATACGGGAAATAATCAGCCGGTTCCGCCCTGAGGTCATTCATTGCCACAACACCTTTCCGATCGTTTCACCCGCCGCATACTATGCTGCCAAGGCCGAGTGCGTTCCGGTTGTGCAGACCGTTCAGAACTACCGCTTGATCTGCCCTGCCGCCACGCTGCTGAGGGAAGGCCGTGTTTGTGAAGATTGCGTTGGCCATTTTGTTCCTTACAGCAGCGTCCTGCATAGCTGCTATCGCGGAAATCGCGCAGCGAGCGCAACTGTAGCCTCTATGCTTACTGCTCATCGCTTCGTCGGAACCTGGCGCAAGGCGGTTGAGAGCTATATCGCGCCCACGGAATTCGTACGGAGCAAGTTAGTTGAAGGCGGATTGCCCGCGCACAAAATGGTCGTGAAACCTAACTTCCTTTCGTCCGAGCCGGGCGTAGGTTCCGGTGATGGAGGGTACGCCTTATTTGTTGGGCGGCTCTCGCCCGAAAAGGGACTGGCGACGCTGCTCCGCTCGTGGCAAGGCCTGCCGGACTTCCCGCTTGTGATTGCGGGAGCCGGTCCGCTTAGAGACTTTATTACCGCGCAAGCCCGAGCGCTGCCCAATATATCGGTCTTAGGTTTTCGAGAGCATTCGGAAGTGATCAAGTTGCTCAAAGCTGCTGCTCTTCTGGTGGTGCCGTCGGAATGGTACGAAGGGTTTCCCATGACCGTAGTTGAGGCCATGGGCTGTGGCACACCGGTGCTCGCTTCAGACATAGGATCCCTATCCGAAGTGATAGAGGATGGCGTCAACGGCGCGAAATTCGAGCCGGGGAACGCGAGCGCCTTGACTAACCAGGTCAGGTGCTTGATCTCGCAACCGGCCAAGCTGCTCGGCCTTCGCGACAATGTCAGGAGACGCTTCTTATCGAGGTATTCAGCTGAGAACAATTATCAGCAGCTCCGGCAAATTTATGAGGAGTCTATAAGGAGAAGCAATGAGACTTAGAAACGGATTCCGCGTCTCCAGAATGGCTGCGCGTTCCCAAGATAGAGTCGTCTACTAGGCGGGTAAATACTACTGCTCTCGAGCTTAAGATCTTTACTCGCCCGTGCGCCACTGCTATCTTTGAACGTAAGGTCTTCGACGCCCGTTCGGACGCTATGAGTGCTGCTGCCGCACAACAGACGGTGATTGTCCCGGACATCAAAAAGCGTTCATGGGCGACAGTCTCGCTGGTTCTAATCGACGTTTTAGCCCTGGAGCTTTCACTGCTGTTGGGGTGCCTGGTTCGTCTCCTCCTTCATTCTTTCTTTCCTATAGCGCTGAACGCCCCGCAATATCAGGGGCTTGCCTTAGGCGTGCTCACCCTTCCTTTGGCTTACGGCTGGGTGGGCCTCTACCCCGGATATGGCATGAGCGCGGTGCAGCGGATTCGCGGCCGCGTATACGCAACCGCTACCATCTTCGTCGTGCTGCTGATGTGGAACTACACGCTGTATGACGGGCAGTGGTCGCGTGGCGTGCTTATCCTCACGATGTTCTTTGCACTTGTGCTTGCTCCGGCGCTCGAAGCTCCGCTTCGCCGCGTGCTGATCAAACGTGGCGTCTGCGGCGTTCCCGTTATAGTCCTGGGAGCCGGCCGCACCGGAGCACTGGTCGCGAAAACGCTCCAGACAGAGCGCGATCTAGGCTTTGTTCTGGTTGGGATGTTAGATGACGATCCCCAAAAGTGGGGAACGAGCGTGCATGGGGTTCGCGTTCTGGGGCCGTTGTCTGCTGCCGAGGCATTCGTCGGACGCGCGAAAGTAGCTTTGATCGCGATCCCGAGAATGCAGCGGGAGCGACTCTCGGCGTTGGTTGAGAATCTCTCGTTCCCAAACGTCATCGTGGTTCCCGATTTGTTCGGGATTCAGAGCCTCTGGATCACTTCGCGCGACCTCGGCGGCGTGCTCGGCCTCGAGGTAAAGAAGAACCTGCTCATCACTTCGAACCGCGTGCTGAAACACGCGCTCGATTACGCGATCTCAGTTCCGGCTTTTCTGCTTAGCTTGCCCTTGCTCGCCCTACTCGCAGGCTGGATTAAAATCGTCAGCCCGGGCTCCCCTTTCTTCATTCAAGAGCGGGAGGGAAAGCGCGGCAAGCGAGTCAAAATTTATAAGCTCAGGACGATGTATCCCGATGCCGAGAAACTCTTATCCGAGCATCTCAGCTCCAATCCTGGCGTGGAGGGCGACTGGCTACGTTATTACAAATTGAAGAAAGATCCTCGAGTTTTGCCAGGAGTCGGGTGGTTCCTGCGCCGCTATAGCCTCGATGAACTTCCACAGTTGTGGAATGTGATTCGCGGCGAGATTAGCCTGGTCGGCCCGAGACCCTTTCCCTCCTACCATCTGGCTGGCTTTCCGGAAAGCTTCCGCGGGCTGAGGGCGAGCGTCACGCCCGGTATTACGGGTTTGTGGCAGGTATCCGCGCGCAGCGACGGCGATTTGGAAGTACAGCAAGCCGAAGACACTTATTACATACGAAACTGGTCGCTTTGGCTGGACATTTACATTCTGCTTCGAACCCTGGTTACCGTGTTGTTGCCCAACGGCGCGTATTGAAGGACGTTACGGCGCAGAGAGGGTCTGGAGGCGCGTGGCGGGATCGAACCGCCGAATAAAGGTTTCGCAGGGGTGTTTTAGCCTGTCGGTCACTTTAGTCTTTGATTAGAGTTGGGGACATAGAAGCCGGCTTTGTGCAAGGGGGAAAGGGCAGAAAGAGGCTTTCCCGTTGCCCATGAGCGCTGCCGCGATTCGAATCTGTAGCGTACGTCGAGCTGTGACTGCCTCGCCTATTCTAGCGCATTGAAACGCTAGAACCTCGGTTCTCCGCTACTTAGTTCGGCAGGAATGAGTGGCCCCATATCCGACGCTGGTGCAGAATACGGTATTATCAAGATGTCTGGAGAGAGCGCGAAAGATCACGGTCGAAATCTCGCCTGAGCTGCTCGACAAGGCTCAGCGAGCAAGCGGTGCCGGTATCACCCAGACGGTTCGCACGGGGTTGCAGCTCGTTGCGGCATCGCAAACGTATGCGAAACTGCGAGGATTCCGTGGCAAGGTTCGCTTCTCCCGGACCTCGGCCGATCTGAAAATCGACCGATGATCGCAGCCGATACGAGTACTTGGATCGCTTTCTTTCAAGGTGAGGCGGGTAAAGACGTCGAACTGCTCGATCGGAGCCTTGACGATCGGCAAGTGCTCATGGCTCCTCCCGTCCTCACTGAATTGCTAAGCGATCCAGGCATTAGCTCTGATGTGTCGAAGACTCTTTCAGAACTGCCGCTGATCGAGATCCAGCCCGGATTTTGGAACCGAGCTGGCGCGCTTCGTGCGACTGTCCTGGCAAAACGCCGCAAGGCTCGGCTGGGTGATGCGCTCATCGCTCAGAGTTGCCTAGATGCCGGGATCCCACTGTTGACACGAGACCGGGACTTCCGCGCATTTGCCGAGACGGCATCCCTTACCATATTGGTTAATTCTTCGGCATGACAGTGACTTAGCAAACCCACTTCGCCCTGTTGAGCAGCGGGTTTTCGCGTAGGCCGGGCTCGTGTCAGGCCCGGCGTAGCCGGTTGTACGCGTTTCTTTATACCTGTGATGTGGAAATTCTGCAGCGCGGCTTTGATCCTGGTAGCTGTGGCTATGCCATGCCGCCAATCAAGCTACTGGTGCCGTCAAAAGAGCGCGGGCAGCTTATCTGGACTGCTACCGTGGCTTAGAACAGGAACGATTCGGAAGTCCGGCTCGCGCGTACTTCGGTCCAGAGCCAGTCGAATTTCTCAGTGCTGCCGCGCGATGATGTGATTTTCACAACCTCCTGGTCGCTGCCGCCGAAATCCAGTTTGTAGGTTCATTGTTCATTTCTCAGGTAACGGAAATGCTTTTTCGAAGGCGCTGTGATAAATTACCGGCGCGTGGCATTGATTGATTTCGCCGTTCTCACAGCTTTGACGGAAGAGTTCCGGTAGTTACGATCGTTGCTCCCCCACTCGAGGAAGTGAGGGCCGTCACTGACCGCTGGGACCCATCGCACATCATGCTGGTAGGCATAGCCGGCTCTTTCCACAAAGAGGTGAAGCTCGCAGATGTAATTGTCGGTCAACAGGTGTTCTATTATGATCTTGCAAAAGCGACAGAGGGAGTCCTAAAGTATCGGCCAGAAGGATATCCGTGCAGTGTTTCGCTTGTCCGTCAGATTCATGCGATTTCGGTCAGCCCAGATGAAACTGCCCAGTGGCGACGTGTCGCCCGCGAGAGCGCCCGTTCTAAAATTCCCCACCTGACCATTAGGAACAACGACAGACTGGAAAGGGCGCGTTCCGCGCTGGACGCACACACTCCTTCGATCCATGTGGGAACCGTGGCATCCGGTAGCCTCGTTATCGAAGACCCGAAAAAGAAAGAAGAATTCCTGCAACTCCACGGTAAACTGCTCGGCACCGAGATGGAAGGAGCCGGAGTTAATGCACGCGTCGTTCTTTCATGAAGAGGCGCCAAAGTCCGCGATCATAATCAAAGGCATCTCGGACCGTGCTTCGTCATCGGTCAAAGAGTTCCCGCTTCTGATCTCTCTGCAAGATCCTGCATCCGAGTCCGATCAATATCTGTCAACTCGAAGCTGAGGAGATATTTCGCAGCATCGGGCGTCAGATCGTCGGGTTGAGCGTCCGTGATACGCGCCCATATAGCCGCCTCACTTGTGGGAGTGATCAATCGAACCTCTTGCTTTACTGTAAACCGAATTGCGGCGCACAGGTGAGCCACAACCGATATCTTGCTTAACCGAGCACGCCATATTCGATTTCGCCGGCTCGTAACTGGAACACTCGCTCGGCCCCCTATGCCGTTCGTGCATTTCTGTGCGACCGCTATCGTGAACGCCGCTCACGAAAGATATAAGTCGAAGTCAAGAGAAAAACGCACTCCCGCTGGGGCGCGCCTTTGAGAGCGGGCATGAATGTTCATTGCAGAACCGGCAGCTCCGCCTTCAACGCGGCCTTGTGCCAGCTGAAAATGGGGCGTTCGCGAGACGCTCTGAACTCTTTCCGCGAGGTATTGCGCCGTGATCCAAGATACGAAAGCCGAGACGAAGCTCAGCGTCAGATAGGGCTGCTCCAGAGAGAAATGAAATAGCGCCGACGCAACATGATCGACGCCATTGTACCCGCTGACCTTAAACGCAAGACTTTCGCCCTCGAGCGAACCCACCGGAAGCTCAGTGTGCGCGGCTTACGAAGTAAGCTCGCGACGAAAGAGAACGCAGTAGCGCTGGCCACCCTACCAGGAGGTCTGACCATAATGCGTGCCGCATCTCCGCGTTTAGAATTCGCGTATTTCTCTGGATATTGATTCCGGTTGTTATTGGGATATCTTGGCTGCTCAGTTGGTGTGACCTGCCCGTCAAAACTGGGCCATTCATAATTAGGGAATCCGGTATTGCTCAGGTCCGTTCGTAGCTTTCCTTCGCCGTTCATGTCAGGCGCCCTTCACACGACAGCGAGGCCGGGTCAAGGCCGAGCAAAGCGAGCCCGTCAGGGTCGCCTTGATCCGGCCTCGCTGTCGTGTTATTCAAGATTGCAACGGCGAAGCGAGCGCTGCTCCGACCCGCGAACAAGATGAGCAGTCGTCGTAAGGCGCTGATGCGTCTTCCGCCGCTTCTCAGCATATAGGCCACATCCACCAGACTCCCCGAAAAACCGGGTAGTCTTTTGCAGAAAACGAGATCTCTCTTATGGGGTCTGTAGGCCGAGATCTGATGAGTTGGCAGTGCTCCTATCGTGACGGCGTTTCGAGATCGAAATTCGCTGCGCTCTACTGTTCGGTAACGAATCAACAGCAATTTATGCCGTCTTAGATCCAGCGGCAACGATGTCGAAAAAAGGACCTGGATTCGATTTCGAATCAATTGGTTGCGAGTACCTGAAGCGCTACACGCTCGTTTTCCGTCGACCTCGTTTTCCTGTCGACCGCATTCCCAGGGACTGCTCCTCACCGCTGCTTTCGGACATCGAACCTCGTATATATAAGAAAGCACGACTGGCACTTGGTCAAGGCGTGTGCAAATTTTGTGCAAGATGGACCGGGAAAACGCGGGATTTTCGCCTCTCGGGCTCGGTTCGATAGTGATGCTGCGGGAGGACTAAACCCTTCTGGCACTGCGATTTAGGAAGGATTTTGTTGGAGGCGCGGGGCGGGATCGAACCGCCGAATAAAGGTTTTGCAGACCTCTGCCTTACCACTTGGCTACCGCGCCGGAGTGAGAGATTCTCTTTCGAAACTAGCATACCTGGCCTGATGCCGTATGCTGCTCGCGGCGGTTCTAGAGGCGGACAATTTTTTCGGAGCGGAAGCCCTTGAGCGCATTGCGCGTGTCGACGATCAGTTTGGAGCAATCGATGATGGAGCGGTAATCGACACCGGTATGATCGGTGACAACCACCACACAGTCGGCAGCAGCGACGGCTGGCAGGAGATCTTGCGCGTCGAGGTAAGTGTCGTTGATTTGGATGCGGTGTACGTGCGGGTCGGAGAAAGTAACGCTCGCGCCGAGCCGCTGCAAGAGCATGATGATATCCAGCGCCGGCGATTCGCGAACATCCTCGATATCGCGCTTGTAGGCTACCCCGAGCACATGAATATGGGAGCCGCGAACCGGCTTAGTTGCGTCGTTCAAAGCGTACTGAATTTTTTCAACGACAAACTCGGGCATGCGGCCGTTGATGTAGCCGGCAAGCTCGATGAATCGGGCTTCTATGCCGGCTTCCTTGCTTTTCCAGGATAAGTAAAACGGATCGATCGGAATACAGTGGCCGCCGAGGCCCGGGCCGGGATAAAACGGCATGAATCCGAAAGGCTTGGTAGCAGCCGCATCGATGACTTCCCAGACGTCTATCTTCATGCGGTCGCACATCAGCGCCATTTCGTTTACCAGGCCGATGTTGATCATGCGGAAAGTGTTTTCGAGGAGCTTGACCATCTCGGCGACGCGGGTGGAACTGACGGGCACAACCGTTTCGAGCGCCTGCTTATAGAACAGCGCACCCATTTCGGTACAAGCAGGCGTTATCCCGCCGACCACCTTGGGGATGTTGGAGGTCTGGAATCTGGGGTTGCCGGGATCGACCCGCTCGGGCGAGAAGCACAAGAAGAAATCTTCCCCAACTTGGAGGCCGCTGGCAGCGAGCTTAGGCAGAACTAGCTCGTCAGTGGTGCCGGGATAAGTGGTGGATTCCAGCATGACGAGCAGCCCGGGGTGAAGATGCTCGGCTATGGCTTCGGTGGCGGCTACCACGAAGCTCATATCAGGATCTTTGGTCTTTCGCAGAGGCGTGGGGACGCAAATGTCAATGGTATCGAGCTCGCGAATGACGGAAAAGTCGCTGGTGGCACGTAATTTACCAGTTTTGACCAGCGGCGAGAAGACATCGTCTTTGACGTCTTTGATGTAAGATCGGCCGGTGTTGAAGTGATCGACCTTCGCTTGCTGGACATCGATTCCGACAACTTCGAAACCGGCGCGCGCGAATTCCACCGCTAAGGGCAGCCCCACGTAACCGAGGCCGAGCACGCCGACCCGTGCTTTCTTGGTCGAGATACGCTCACGAAGTTGCTCGAGCGCGCTCGTTTGCGCTACGGAGCGGTCGAGAATTTCAGAGCTCAAGAAAGAATCTCCCTTCACCGATTACCTCTGCCGGTCCTGTCAAAAAGGCGCTCTCCTCCCACCGTATATGTAAACTTCCGGCGCGTGTTTTTACCTCAACAGGGCTGTCGGCTACATTCCTGAGGATAGCAGCGACGGCAGCGCCCGTCGAACCAGTTCCGGAGCTGCGGGTTTCACCTGCGCCCCGCTCGAAAAAGAGGACTTCCAATGTGTGACGATCGAGCGAACGCACGAAGGAAACGTTGGTGCGTTGGGGAAAGCGCGCGTGCTGTTCGGCTTCGCGAGCGGCGGCCAGCCAGTTTAGTGGGAAGCGATCGACAAAGATGGCACACTGCGGATTGCCTATGTTAAGGATTGACGAATCGAATGAATCTCCAGCTAAGTGCAGGCGGCCGCGGAGTTCCTCGACTTGGGGTTGGCCCATGTCCATTTCAAACAGGAACTGATTCTTTTGATGTGTGATCAAGCGGAGCCGCTTGGGACCCGCCGCGGTAGTAATCAGTACATGAGGCGGATCGGCCGCGCCCTCAATCAGCGCAAAGGCAGCAGCACAGCGTGTTCCATTGCCCGAGATTTCAGGCTCACTGCCGTCGGAGTTGAAGAGCCGGGTGCGAAGAACGCCTTGCGCGCGCTCGACCAGCATCCAGCCGTCGGCGCCGATGCCCGTATTGCGATGGCAAATACGGCGAGCAAGTTGCGGAAGGTCCATCGAGGCATGCGCGTCGGCGGACCAGGTGAGCAGAAAATCGTTCTCAGCTCCATGAAGCTTGGTGAAAGGGATTTCGATCATGGGAGATAACGCCGCGAAATATTCAAAGGCGGACTGTACTTGCTGGTGGTGATGGTGAGCACCGGGCGGTACGGCGGGCTAGCGCGCGAAAGCGCTTGGGAAAGCAAGTCGCCATCTTGCATCACGAGCCACGCACTCGGGTGAAATAGGTCGGGCCGCGTAATAGCCAGTAACCAAAGCGGACCATTGCCGATATTGAGGGTCTGGGAAAGGTGAATTTTGGCACGGCAGTAGATCCCCGTGACGTCACCGGTGGAAGTGAGGATTCCCTGCCCTGCTTGATAATGCGCTTCGAGGCATTTGGCGGCGGCGGCGGTCCAGGCACGCCGATCGACAGAGTTAACTTGCGACTCTTTCCAACAAATCCAGTTTTGCCGGGATGGATGGAAGAGCCAGGGAGCAATCGCGAGCAAGGGGACGAGAAAAGCAAATTTGCGCCAGCGGGCTGTAGCGGCAAGCACGATGGCACCCGCAGCAAATGCGCATAGGGGAACAAAAGCAATTCCGTAGCGGCTGTTGTAGTAGGTGAAGGGCCAGAGCGGAGGGATGTGGATGGGAGTGCCGCCGGAGGAATGCATACTCCATATGTAGAAGATGGGCGTGAGCGACAGGAAGAGCACCGGTTGAAGCGCGCGATATCTGTGCGCACACCAAGCGCCAACCACGCCGAGCAGAACAAGCGCGCTGCCGGCGCAAAGCGTTCCCGCCGAGCAGTAGTAGTGGACCGCGGCGAACCAATCGTGATAGCCGGGATAGGTTTGGCCGCCTTGGATGGAAACGGCAGAGTAGGGGCCGTTATAAAAATCGAGCGGATTGCCGGTTTCCCACCAGTTGTGAGCCAGCCAGTAAAGAGGGGCGAGTGAGGCAGCGATTCCGAAAGCGACAAGAAGGAACGTCTTACTTCGAACCGTGGCGGTTGCAAACCAAATCGTGATGAACGGAACCAGAAACCAACCGTCATAACGGGTTAGGCTCAGCATCCAGCAAGCCAGCACGCCGAGAACGAGCCAGCGGCGGCGCTGCGGAGAACGGGAGCGCAAGACAGCCAGCAGAACAAGAGCGATCCCGGCGAGAAAAACAATCTCGGTCATCGGAATAACAGCTAAATAGAGCACGTTTGGATTGAGCGCGAAACACGCCACGACGACTGCCGCAGCCGAGACGTTGCCGTATGCCTCGAGAGCAGCCAAATAAAAACAGGTTCCCGCCAGTACGAAGCAGAGCGCAACAGGCAGGGTGCCGGCCAAACCGGTGGACCAGAGCCAATCGTTGCCGACGAAGGGGAGGCAGATGACATGAAGGATTGGGAGCCAAACAGTGCCTAGCTGATCGTACCCGGGCGTTCGAGAATCGATGATGCCACGGCTTATATTGAGGTGCGATTGCGCGTCGCCATAAGAAAGGATGTAGCCGTTGCGGAAGCACCACCAGGCGAACAGGGCGACAGCGGCGGAGAGAAAGCAGATAACCGCCGCGACGGAAAACGTGTTCCGGCCCCTGTTCCGGGCGAGGTCAAAAGGCTGTGAAACGCCGGAACTCGTCAAAGCGCGTGTCGATTTCTTTTCGGGTAAGGGTCTTGAAACGCTCGGTGCCAAATTGTTCGCAGCAAAAGCTGCCCATCACGGAACCATAAATTACGGCGCGGTGCAGTTCGTGCAGGTCGAACTTTCCGTTGCGGAGATCGAAGCCGCGCTCGGCCAGGTAGCCGATAAAACCGCCAGCGAAGCAATCGCCCGCGCCAGTGGGATCGAAGACATCTTCGAGCAGATAGCCCGGGACCATGAAAAGCGAATCGCGGCGGAAGAGCATGGCGCCATATTCACCGCGTTTGATCACCAGAGTGCTTGGGCCGAGATCGAGAATCTTCTGGGCCGCCTTGCGAAGGTTGTTTTCGCCGGAGAGCATGCGCGCTTCGCTATCGTTGATGAGCAGGAAATCCCAAGTGCGAATGGCGGTTAGAAGATCATCACGGAAATCTTTGATCCAGTAGTTCATGGTGTCGCCGCCCACGAAACGCAAAGCGGGCATTTGCTGCTGGACCTGGCTCTGCAGAACTGGTTGAATATTGCCTAAGAATAAATAGGGCTGGGTGGCGTAAGAAGCAGGAAGCTTAGGTTGAAAGCCGGCGAAGACGTTGAGGTCGGTACGCACGGTCGTGCGGTCGTTCATGTCATGGGAGTAGACGCCGGACCAGAAGAACGTCTGACCAGGTACCTGCTCGAGCCCTTCAAGATCGATGCCTTTGGCCGTGAGCAACTGGCGGTCTTCCGAAGCGAAATCCTCGCCGACAACGGCGACGATGGAAGAAGGCGTGAAGTAGCTAGCGCTCAAGGCGATGTAAGTGCAGGCGCCCCCGAGCGTGCGTTCTCGTTTCCCATGCGGCGTCTCGATGCCGTCGTAAGCAACCGACCCGATCACAACTAGCGACATTGCTTTGCATTGTAACCGGAGGCCCAGTCACAAGGTGTAAAATCACGCCATGAGTCTGACCGATGAGACAAGCAGTGGATTCGAACAGAGCTTGAACGCGTTGAGACTACCTCGCTTAGCGTTGGGCAGGTTAGCGAGGCAGGATAGGACCGATTATGAACCTTGTCCACCGTTGGCTTTGCCGGTCTGACCGTTGGAAGAAGGCTGTAGAAAGTTACATAATACCTTGGGTTTTAGACGGAATCGAACTGGGCCTTAATGTGCTTGAAATCGGTCCAGGCCCCGGCGTTACAACCGATCTGCTCCGCAGCCGCGTCCAATCGCTGACCTGCGTAGAGATAGATCAAAAATTCGCAGCTTCTCTCCGTCAGCGGATCGCAGGCCAGAACGTAACTGTGCTGAACGAAGACGCCACCGCAATGTCATTCGCCAATGCAACATTCGATGCCGCACTGAGCCTCACCATGCTGCATCATGTGCCCTCTTCTGCCTTGCAGGATCGCTTGCTAACCGAAGTTGCCCGAGTGCTCCGGCCGGGCGGTATTTTTGCCGGAACCGATAGCGTCTATAGCCGCCCTTTCGGCCTGTTGCACCTTTTTGACACTATGGTGGTTGTAGATCCGAAGACTTTGCCTGAACGCCTTCGCGCCGCCGGCTTCGTCAGTGTTCAAGTCGATGTCAACCAGCACGCCTTCCGGTTTCGCGCTCAGAGACCAGCTTCGCCTGACCTTCGAGGGGCTTCCGAGTCATGAATCAGGACGTTCTCATTTCTTAAGCGTTCGACCGAGTAATTACCCTTTCAACTGGCTCATGGTCTTTCCCACCGCGCCCGGCCCGAAATTGATGCGCGCCTGGGCGATGGGCAGCCCGACTACTTCGATCCGGCTTAAGTCAGTCGTGCCGAGCCCCACGGCTTCCGCCAGCTTAAGCGTGTTATTTCCCCGGATGAAAGGCCCGCTGCCGCGATCCGACTTCGGATCGTAGCTCATCACAGCCATGCCGATCGCGTCTGTGCAAACCGGATTGCGTCCGACAATAATTACGCCGGGCGACATCTTTTCTAGACCCTGCAGCCACGGCCCTTCACCACCTCGCACGGTTTCCACGCCATCCACAATCGCGAGATCGATTGGTCGAATTCCGACCTGGTCAGTCGTAATGCGTGGCACGCGATAACCAGGATCGCGAGGCGAATCGGGATGCAATTCAGCATCCACGCCCGAGGGCGCCTTGGTTGTACCGGCATGCAGCACGTCGCCGCGTTCCTTCGTCGGATGCTCGTTCCCGCTCGGACCGCAGTCGCTGCCGTAAAGCGAGCAAGGCGTGTCGCCGAAATTGTTCTTCATCGACATCGTCACGCCGGCGATCCAGTGGTTTTTCAGCTTCGCCAGCGAAACGTAGGTGTCGCACTCCGTAAACGCTTTGTTGAGGTGATAAGCCGGATACATGTAGCCGCCCCAGGGCACTTTCAGGCGCACATATTGCTTGTAATTCCCGAGATTCTGAACGTTCTCCCACTCGACCTTCGTGCCCAGGTTATCAATCGCGTTCACGTCGATTCCGTAGCGCGCCCAGAGGCTCAGGTCTTGTGTAGCCGGAAAGAAACTTTCGATGAGCCGCACGCGCCTCGCACCCGCTTTCGCCAGCAGATAGACGACGTCCGCCACGGTCTCGCCATTGGTGCGATAAGGCAGCTCCGGTGTCAATGGAAAGTTGGCCGGGTTGCCCGTGAGGTTGAGCTTTACCGCCACGGTTTTGCCTCGCACCAGCTTGTCGATGCCACCGATCTGGTCGAAGGCACTCGACAATTGCGGGCGGAAATTCGCGTATTCCCGGCAACGCGCAATAGCTACAGTGCAAGCAGGTGCCGTCGAATTTGCGTAGGCTGACCTCGAAATCGCCAAAGCAGCGGCCGCGGTAGCTCCAGCGGCTAGCAGTTCTCTCCGGCTCGGAGCGGTTGAACAACGAGTTGGCTTCATGCTGAAATCTCCCTGTACCATCGTATCTCCGATATCATCGTGAGCGACGTGAACTTTCCCCTACTCAGCAGACGATCTTTTTGCGCCACCATAAGCGCGGCCACGCTTCGGGCATTCGCTCGCGAAGGCCGCCACATGTTTCTCTCGCTCAACAGCGTGCTGATCTCCGGCCGCGTAGGTTGGCCCGATTTTGCGCGACTCGCTGCCAAAACGGGCTTTCCCGGCACCGACGTCATGCTCAAACCCGCCATGCAAGCCGGAGCGGCAGCAACCAACCAGTTGCTTGCGGGGCTTAATCTCAGGCCCGCGGTGCTCGATTTTCCCGTCGAGTTCCGCAAAGACGAGGCCACGTTTCAGCAAGGGCTCGCAACACTCGGCGATGCGGCTCACTTTGCAGCCGATATTCATTGCCCGCGCATGATCACCTGGATCATGCCTTCGAGCGACACTCCGAAAGACGAGTTGCGCCGCCTGTATAAGCAGCGCTTCACCGATTCAGCTCGCATCCTCGCTGAACACAACGTCCGTCTCGGGCTCGAGTTTCTCGGGCCGCTGCATTTGCGCAAGCAGTTCAAATACGAGTTCATCTGGCGCATGGACGACATGCTCGCATTCGCCAAAGACTGCGGTCCGAACGTCGGGCTGCTGCTCGATGCCTGGCACTGGCACCATGCCGGAGCCACAACTCAAGACATCGTAAATGCCGGACGGCAGAACATTGTGCACGTACACTTCGACGATTCCTCCAATCTTCCGCCTGAGCAGATTCGCGACGACCAGCGCCTGCTGCCTGGCGAAGGCGTCATCAATCTCACCGGCTTTTTACAGACCTTGCAGCAGATTGGCTACCGCGATGCGTTGAGCGTGGAAGTGTTCGGACGCGGGTTGAAAGACATGCCCGTTGAGAAGGCAGCCAAGCTGGGACTGGATTCTTCGCTGGCGGTGTTTCGTAAAGCGGGCGTTCCTCAGGGCTGAAACAAGGCAAGTTGCTCTGATGGTTTGCGAGTGTTCCGCTGCCTGTCATCGAACACCGAACGGCCGTCGAGCGACGCTGAAATTGCGTGTTCATGTTCAAGCAAGCCGCCAAAGTCCGCTCTCGTCTCATAATTGCGCTCGACAGTACGCACCAGAGTATCGAGCCGCTTGAGACCGTCTACCTTCTCTGTGCGGCCCAGCTTCGCCGCATCTAGCGACCTGCGCAGCACCGATAACGATTCGTCGTAAGTCTTTAGCGGAACAGGAAACGGATGCCGGTCTTTACCTCCCAGCGCAAACGAAAATCGCGCCGGATCAGCAAAGCGGCTCGGCGCGCCGTGAATCACCTGCGCCACCAGCGCCAGCGTCTGGAGCGTGCGCGGCCCAAGATTCTCGGTCAACAACAGTGATGCAAAGTCCCGCAGTTGCCGGTCATAGCACACCGCCAGCACAGCCCCGAGGCGTTTCAGATCCACATTCTCGGCTCTTACTTCGTGATGCCGCGGCATAGCGAGTTGCTGAACCTCCGTGAGCGTTCGTTCGGGGGATTCCCGGCTGATTTCCAGCAGTGCCTTCTGTGCCGGCTTGGCGCGCCGGTCGATCAAATTGAGAATGTTGCCTTCATTCTCTCCCACGATCGCGCTGTGCGGTTCGCAAACAAAGTCCGTCACCTCCGGCGAGTGCCAGTGGTATCTACGGGCAAGCTTCGTCTGCTCATTCATGCCTTGCTGAATCACCGCCCATTCGCCGCTCGAACTCAGCACAAACGAGTGCAGATAAATCTGAAATCCGTCGCCGATTGCGTTGTTATCGATTTTCGCGGTAAGCCGGCTGGCGCGCACCAGCGCTGACGCGTCCAGGCTCTTGTGGTCGGCGTGTGCCCGCAGCTCATCGGGCGTTCTGCGCGACTGCCTTCCGCGTCCGCCACAAATATAAACTCCCAGATCATGCGCACGTGGATTTACGCCACGTTTCAGCGCCGACATCACAGAAGTAGTAATGCCGGAAGAGTGCCAGTCCATGCCCATCACGCAACCGAGCGCCTGGAACCAGAAAGGATCGCTCAATCGCGCAAGGAACTCCCGTGTGCCATTCGAGTAAATGACGCCTTCTGCAATCGCCGTCCCAAGCTTCTCCATTCGCTCGGAAAGCCAAGGCGGAACTCTGCCGTTATGAAGTGGCAGATCGGCAAAGCCGGAACGTTTCATGGCCGGTTTTATTGTCTCGCTATCCTCAAAGCTGCATGGAGCCCCTGGCCGAATACACTGCCCGACGCAATCGTTTTCGCGCAGCGGAACAAATACTCGGTAAGCGCTTCATCTCCATCGGTAACTGGCGCCTGGCGATCGGAGTTCTTGCCGCTGTGCTCGCCTGGTTTACCTTTGCGCGCCACTTAATCTCGCCTTGGTCCTTGCTGGGCCCTATCGGCGCCTTCATCGCGCTTGTCATTTGGCACCATCGCGTCACTAGAGAACGTACGCTCGCCAGCCACGCCATCTCGTTCTATGACCGCGGACTCGCTCGGCTGCGGGATGAATGGATTGGAACGGGTCTCACGGGTGAGCGCTTTCGCGATCCGTCTCATGTGTATGCCGAAGACCTGGATCTGTTCGGTAAAGGAGGCCTCTTCGAGCTGGTTGCGAATACCCGCACTGCGGCTGGCGAAAACACCTTGTCCCGCTGGCTTCTTGGCCCCGCTACGCGCGATACGGCGCTCCTCCGCCAAGCCGCTGTCACAGAGTTGCGCCCGCAGCTCGATCTTCGCGAAGACATCGCACTGCTCGCTCAAGATGTGCGCTCCGATGTCAATGTCGAATCACTGCGTAAGTGGGGTTCTGCGCCGCTCATCCGGTTTCCTCGGTTCTTAAGGCCGCTTGCAACGGTGCTGGCACTAACCGGCGTGGCTGCGGCCTTCGGCTTCTTTGCCCACGTGATTCCGCTATGGCCCCTCGCCGCTATCCTCGGCTGCGATTTTGCCATTGTCTTCACCCTCAGGAGCCGTATCGCGCAAGTGCTCGAACCGGTCGAGTCGTCCGCGCGCGATATCAAGATCTTCTCGGCCCTGGTCCAACGGCTTGAGCACGAACAGTTCACATCACCTCGGCTGAAAGAACTGCGTAACACGCTTACCGTAGCGGGCAAACCTGCCTCCCGGCGCATCGCGCAGTTAGGCCGCTTGATCGACTGGCTCGATTCAAGCGATCACGTGCTCGTACGCGTCCTGCGACCCTTGGTCCTATGGCACGAGCAACTCGCGATCTCATTCGAGAAGTGGCGCGCCGAATCGGGTCCGCAAATCGGAGCCTGGCTCGAAGCAGTCGCCGAGTTTGAGGCACTCTCCTCCTTCGCGGCTCTCGCCTTCGAAAGGGCCGCCTGGACGCTGCCGCAGCTTCTCGCTAGTACAGAAGCACAGTTTCAAGCAGTCGCTCTGAAACATCCACTCATCCCTTGCGCGGCATGTGTTCCCAATGACCTGACTCTTAATCGATCGCAACGGATGCTGGTCGTGAGCGGATCGAACATGTCGGGTAAGAGCACTTTGCTGCGTGCCGTTGGCCTGAACACCGTACTCGCCTGGGCCGGAGCTCCCGTGGCTGCAAGCGATCTGCGGCTTTCTCCACTACAGATCGGCGCATCCATTCGCGTGAACGATTCACTGCAGGATCACCGCTCCAGATTCCTCGCTGAAATCACCAGGATCCGGCAAATTGTGGATCTGACAAAAGCTGGCGAACAGGTACTCTTCCTGCTCGACGAGCTCCTGAGCGGCACCAACTCCCATGACCGGCGCATCGGCGCTTCGGGCATCGTCAGCGAATTGCTCCGCTCGAATGCCATCGGCCTGATCACCACCCACGATCTCGCGCTCGCTCACATTCAGCAGGACGTAAGCGCGGCCGTCGAAAACGTACACTTCGAAGATCAGATGAATGGGCCGGAAATGGTGTTCGACTACAAACTGAAGCCGGGCGTGGTGACGCGCAGTAACGCAATCGAGTTGATGCGTGCGGTGGGGCTGGAGGTCTAGTTTAGCTAAGCCCCGCCGTCAGATCAGTGTGACGCGGAATGCGAACAGTACCATGCCAGGTTCGCACGCTTGATGTAGCCCGGCTTGATGGCGTGCCGTCATTGCTAGCTGTCGCGATGTCATAACGCAATGTAGTCCGCGGCGCAGCCAGCCTGATAGCGAAGGTGCGCGGTTGATACGCCGCAAACGAGGTCACTAGCGCGCCATTAGTCACGGTCGCCGGTCCGAGCGGCTGCTCCTGCCCGTTCACTTCACGAGCCGCAGTAAGCGACGCGGCAAACGACACTCGAAACGCCTGCGGCTTGCCGTCGAGCTCAACCAGCCGCAAGATCACCTCATCTCCCTGCTCAGCCTTCTTCAGCGCGAAGACTCGAATGCGCGGATTGCTGACCTTCAACAACGAAAACTCGCGGCCCAGAGAGCTTGCATGCCCGCGACGTCTGGAACGCGATCAGCGGAGCATTCAGCCGCTGCCCTTGCCAATCGGTTTCCGCCTCGCGCCAACCGCGAGCATGTCCGGCAACGGCATAGGTGAACTCCTGGTGTCCAATATCCTGAGTGCCTTGGTCCCGGATACCCACCGCACCGCCGGAAATCCGAAGCAGTCCGGCAACATGTAGTTCCGCGCTCACCCTGCCCAGTTCCTTACGGAACCAATTGTTCCCGAACAAAATTTGCCGGATGCTGGCCGCGGCGCTCGGCGCGTTCACGTCGCCCTCTTCCATTGACGAGCCCGCCGGAAACCACCGTCGTGAATCCACGTAGCTCTTCACCTTCGCGAAAATCGGCAGGAAAGTATTCCTTCATGAAACGGTAGCGATTGGCTCCGCTGAATTGAAAACAATAGCGAGGATACTTTTCGAAGAGCTTAAAATTATCCTTCATGGTCTTCCGAATGTATTCGTTGATGACTTGCGGGTACTCCCATCGCCATTCCGTGTCAAGGTGGGCATAACCGACCACGTAGAGAGTCGGTTGCCTGGTTAAGCTTATCTCGCCGCCTGCAACGTTCCATCCCGCCTCAATATGTAGCTCTGACCGCGCCACTGCACTGTCTTGCCGAAGAACCCGGCAATCCAAAATGCGAACGCAAGCGCGTCGTGCAAGGGCAGGAGCAACCAGGGAACTCGCGCGCCCAGCGTTCCCTTGGAGACCACCCACGCTGAAAGCAACCGGAAAATAGTCGTCACCAAAAACAACGGTTTCCAGAGTGGCCACGCGAGGCAGATACACAATACTGCCGCCGCTGGATGAGTGAAGAATTGTCCCAGATAACCTAGCGGGCGCGAGCGCCGGCTCGTGCGGGCCCAGCGCAGCCGGTGAGAGAAGTTTCGCCTCATCGGCTCACTGCCGATACGGTGCTCCACCACATACGACGACATCCGTACTTTGAACCCGGCCTCGGCTGCCGTGCGGCCCAGCATGAAATCTTCCGAGCTGAGATATTCCTTAAATCGCTCGATGCCGCCCAATGCTCGCAGCGTCTCCCGGCGCGCGGCAATGGTAGGGCCCACCGCAAACTTCGTTCCTTCCATCAGCACAGCCGTAAACAGGCCAGCGTGGAAATCCGTGTTCATGCTCACCGCTTCTAGCCGTGACCACAAGCTGCCGCCGGCCACCGCACGATATGGGCAGGTCACCAATCCCAGCTTCTCGTCTTGGAACTCGGCTTCCATGCTCCGGCAGAAATCGCAACCCACCCGGACGTCGCTATCGCTCATCACGATCAGCTCGTGCTGCGCTTCGTCTAACATCCGTTGCAGCTTGAAGACCTTGTCGTGCGGATAAGGGGGATCGCCGGTGACAATCAAGCGCGATTTCACGCAAGGATAGTCTCGCTCGAGGCGGCGCAATACTTCCACCGACGGATCATCCTCCCGCCTGACTGCGAAGATCAGCTCCAAACACTCGAACCGCTGTTCGAAATAGCTGCGAAGGTTCTCCTCGAGTTCTTCCTCGAAACCGGTCAAGGGTTTCAGGATACTGATCCCCAAACTCGTGCTCCGCAGAGTTGGCGGACTGCTCGGCTGCCGATAACGAATGGCAGCGGCAATCACCAGGGCGCAGTTCACCCAGCACCCTAACAGCAGTAAACAGGCTACTAACAATATCTATTCGACGAGGTTTTTCGATCTGACGGTTTCCGACAGCCGCTGGATAAACTCATCCAGAGCGACCGCCCCCTGATCGCCGCTTTTGCGGTTCCGAACAGAAACCTGCCCGGCTTGTGCCTCCCGGTCCCCTATAACCAGCATATAGGGAATCTTCTGGAGCTGCGCCTCGCGGATCTTCAAATTGACCTTTTCGCTTCGTTCATCCAGCTCGGCGCGGAAGCCCGCGTCGGCTAACCGTTTCTGCACCTGCCGCCCGTACTCGGTTTGACGATCGGTGATGGGCAGCACGATCGCCTGCACGGGGGCAAGCCAAACCGGAAAGGCGCCGGCATAATGCTCGATCAAGATGCCAAAAAAGCGTTCGATCGAGCCATAGAGAGCGCGGTGAACCATTAAAGGCTGGTGTGATTTGCCATCGGCGGCAATGTACTCAAGTTCGAAACGACGCGGCAGAGTGAAATCGAACTGAACGGTCGAGAGCTGCCACAAACGGCCGATCGCGTCGACCAGCTTGACGTCGATTTTCGGACCGTAAAAGGCGGCCTCGTCAGGTGAAAGTTTCACTTTCATTTGCAGGCGGTCCGCCGCGCGCTTGAGGGCGCTCTCGGCGAGGTCCCATTGCTCCGCCGTGCCGTCATATTTGCCGCTCGCGCCTTTGTCCCAAGTAGAGAGTTCGGCTTCGTAGTCGGTGAAACCGTAAGTGTTGAGCGTATCGATGGCAAATTGAAGGCAGTCCACTACCTCATCTTCGATCTGATCGGGCGTGCAAAAGATATGCGCATCGTCCTGAGTAAACCCGCGCACGCGAAGCAGTCCATGCATCACGCCAGAGCGCTCATAGCGGTAAACCGTGCCGAGTTCGCCCAGACGCACCGGGAGGTCACGATAGCTCCGCGGTCGATCGCGGTAAATCAGGATGTGAAAAGGGCAGTTCATCGGCTTGAGCTGATATTCCGCGTCGTCAAGCTCCATAGGCGTGAACATGTTCTCGGAATAAAAGTTGGCGTGGCCCGACGTCTGCCAAAGGTCGCGCCGAGCTATATGCGGCGTATACACGAGCGAGTAGCCGCGTTTGACGTACTCCTCCCGCATCCAGTCCTCGATCACTTTGCGAACTGCTCCGCCTTTCGGATGAAAGAAGATCAGCCCTGGGCCTGCCAGTTCCTGAATGCTGAACAGGTCAAGCTCCTGGCCCAGCTTGCGGTGGTCCCGCTTCTTGGCTCCTTCCAAGCGGTGTAAATACTCGTCGAGTTCCTTCTTCGTGAAGAAAGCCGTGCCGTAGATGCGCTGTAATTGCGGGTTCTTTTCGTTGCCCTTCCAGTAAGCTCCCGCAATCGAAAGCAGCTTGAAGGCCTTGAGCTTTTCCGTCGAAGCCACATGCGGCCCCCGGCAGAAATCGATAAAGTTTGGCCCCAGCGTGTACTCGGAGAAAATGTCTCCCGCGCGCTCCTCGATCAGCTCGTGCTTCATCCAATCTTTACGGTATTTCTCCAGACCCACTGCCTTGGGCGTCAGTTCCCGCTCGAACGGCAGATTGCGGGCCTGAATCTCGCGCATGCGCACCTCGATCTTCTCCAGATCTTCCGGTGTAAATTTCGCGTCGCGCTCGAAATCGTAATAGAATCCGTTCTCCGTTGGCGGCCCAATCCCGAGCTGTGTCTCGGGAAAGAGTTCCAGCACCGCGGCCGCTAGCAGATGCGCTGTCGAGTGCCGGTATACCTGCAAAGCTTCGGGATTCTTGGTTGTAAGAATCTCCACTTTCGCATCACCCTCGAGCGGACGTGCCAGGTCAAACAGCTCATCGTTCACGCGAGCGACTATGGCGTCAGCTGCCAAGCGCGGGCTGATAGATTGGGCCACGTCCAACGGCCGCGCACCCGGTGCAACCTGCTGCTGGCTTCCGTCAGGCAGTGTAACGGTAATCGAACTGCTCATTTTATTTGGTAATTTCGAGCGTAACAGAAGGGCTCTGCCACTCAGGCGGCATTTTTCAGAGCTGGCTGGGTGCTCGCGGCCGTTTCCGCCTTGACGACATAAGATCCGATTTCGGTCGTTGAAAATTCGAAGCCAACTACGGGTTGCGCGCCCGTAGCGACACCGGTTTGAGGGGCGGTTTCAGTAAAGGATGCAGCCGGTTCGGCTACGGTGTCCGCCTGATCCTTCCTGGCTTTCTGCAATTGCCGGAGCTCGGCGGATTCCTTTTCATGTCGGCGGTGAAGCCGAGACTCCTGCAGCTGGAGGTTACGAAGCTGCTTCTCGTATTTCACAAAGATCGCCAACTCGATCATGCTCGAGCGCAGTTCAGCGGGTTGCTCCTGGTAGGAATCGGCGAACTCGATGCTTCCCAATGAGTAGACGGCCATCTCAAGACCGGGAATGCGTTGCAGGCGCCATTGGGTGTCGGCGAGCGACTGGACGAGTTCGCGCTCGCGCAAGCCGACCGGTTTGAACTCGGCTTCGTACTCCTCAATATGGCGCTGGTAGGCGACGGCATCGTCGGAGGGGAGAAGCACGGTGCGGCCGGTCAAACCAGCTTTGACTGCGTTAAGCGAAGAGATGGATTTCCCTGCCGGGGTGGACGGGCCAGTAGACAGACGAGCGTTCAGGCGATTGGCGAGGACGCGCGCGGTGGGTCTCTCGGAATGCGTAGGTGATTGGGGAAGTGCGGGTGCTGGCACTTCGGGAAGCGAGGGCGCTTTGTGAGCGGCTAGGCTGAGGGTTTTTTGGGCCTGTTTCTGGGCATTGCGCTCGGCGGCGCGACGGATAGCACGGGAGCTCATGTTCGATTGAAAAGCTAGCACGGGAAGCTCGAAAAACGAACTATGTACGTGGAATGGATGGGTTAAGTTGCTGAGGAGATGAGAGATGGAGGTATGTAGATTTCGTGACTCACAAACGGCGGCGCTGCGCTTTTCCGCCTAATCTGGAGGGAAACGCGGCGGCCGGCGCGTCATGCTGATATGGTCGCTGGACCTTGCAAGGCAGGCCTCAGTCTTGGTGCGCGAGCAGATTTGTGAATTTCGGGGGACCGTATGTTTGGCACAAGGCAGTGTTGCGTCGCGTCGCAAGAGGGGAGAGAACGAGGCGGAATGTCTGGGAATCTTTGCTGCGTCCCCGCTCAGCGGTAGAGGAGCGTCACGTAGATTCTATATGTACGCTGCTTTTAACACAGGTTTTCACAAAGACTCCGTCACGGTTCGCGCGCCCAGACTGTTGCTTACGCGGTAAGCATGCGCGCGAGACTGTCACAGTACATTGAGCAGCGCACCCCGAAGGATTGAAGAATTCGAAAGGTTCCTATGATCATAACAAAGGAGAAGTAAATTCCGTTGGCTTCTCCGAGGTGCGGATTGAATGGCGGAGAAGTGAGTAACAGGGATAACGCGACGCAAGCGCGTTTGTCAGTCGTAATCCGTTCAGGGCCAAGTAAGCCTCATCACGCCACAACTGGCGACCGCCTGCGGAGGATGGATGGCGGTGCGCCGCCATCAGACATTTCATGTCATCGAGACCCGTCTTGTGAGAATGATGTCGTCGAAGGCGACAAACCGCCGAGATATGCGGCAATTCGCGGAGGCGCTGCTGTATGCGCTTTGCAAAGCTAGTTCGTGTTCCGTCAAAGCACCGCGTTCACGGAGTCGAATTTATGCAGTCCAGTAGATTGTTTGATTGGGCGTATGTCTCTCGAGCGCATTGACCGCGAATCCCAAAATGCCTACCAGGCGGCATTGCTGCAGCTTGGTCTTGCTCCCAACACTGGCATTTCCTTATCTTGTCCTTCCTGTGGCAAGCGGTCTTGGATGAGGCTTCCGGCTCTAGCTTTGAGTTGGTTTAGATTCAGCCTGAGATTCTCGTGCCCTGCCGCCTGTGGCTACTTTGGAGAGCTGCAAACTTTTTCCCCTACGATCCAACACGTTGTTCCGGCTGGGATGGACTCTCACGGACATTGCAGATCTTGTAACGTGGAATTTGCAGCTGACGGCGTCATCCTCCGGAGACCTTGTTGCGCCATCGAAAACCCGCGCGAAGTGATGCGTGAAACCATCGCCTACATAGAAGGGCGCGTGAATACGCTTCCGACAGAGCCATCCGCGATGCGCCGCGAGCTTGAACTTCTGCTTGGACATTTGGTGGGCACATTCGATGGCTTAATGCGGGGCATGCTTTCGATTGCAAATGCAAACGCGCGCGTGTTGGAGCCCAATCATCCATTACGAAGCACCATCGATGCGCTGCCATCCTCGATGTCATTCCAAAACCTGACGGGGGCGCGGGATAAGTTGGTACCCACCGGATGGGACATGGGGAAGGAAATTCCGGACTGGAATGTTTTAACTATGCTGTTTCAGAAGCGCCATGCTATTGCTCACCAGCTGGGCGTAGTCGATCAAGAATACTTGAGGAAGTCTGGCGACCGTACGGCGGTTCTGGGCAAGCGCCTGTCGCTGAACGCAGAAGAAGTCGTTGTCGGAGCGAGGCAGTGCCAGTGTTTAATTAACGGATTTTTTGGCATGTTTCTTTCCTAATTTGGCGTAAGAGGCTTCAGTATCTTGCAAAGCCGGCTCGGGCTTCGTTCCAGAAGTACATTCCACAATAGAAGGGCAATGCAATGACCGCGTTTCCATCTCAATCCTCGCTCCCAATAAGTCCTGTTGCGGTCAGTTTCCGGATGGCGCGTCGTTCGCCCAGAACCTGTCGATGAGTGACTTGGCGATTTGGCCGTAAAACGAGAACTCTCCCGGCGACGTGCGCATTTAGCACGAAATGCCGTGTTCCGCGCTGGGTTAGACCCGGCAAACCACATATCGAGAAGCCTTTGGAGCTGTGACTCTTAGAGAGTGTTGGCTGAGGCAGCCCCGCCAGGCGCCGCCGCGAAGAGTGCCATCATTGTCTACGGCAAGCGCGTAGGCACGACCCTAAACGTATGCACCGATATGGGACGCCAAGTTTGGGAACTTCTCGCGAAGAGCTCCAGTCATCATCACCGAGTGGATTTCCGGAGCGTATTTCTGTGACGCCGATACGCCGGAATCCACCGTGCAATTCCTTCAGTACCTGCAGGAACATGGAATTGGTCTTAAGGTGGGTGTTTGGGAATGGATTTCAGGAGGCTTCGGTAGCGCCCGCAGGGACTTTCCTTCGCCCAAAATCTCCAGCTTTACTGGCCTCTCGTGCCACCAGAAGGGCTACGGCCTTGGAAAAGTGGTTGACTCCTCGTAGTCCACGGGCACACCTCCAACAACTCCTAAGTAGACAGAAGCTGTTATTGCTTTGAGGCACTGGATCGGCCGGATCGCTTAGAGACTGCGCTCTTCGGCAATCGCGGAACAACCTGAACGCCCGCCCAAAGCGTGGCGATCGTTTGCTCGGCCACGAGAGCCTGGTCAGGCAAGTCAGGCACAACCCCCTGGATGACCATGAGCGTGGCGAGGCCGAAGATCGTGTACCACCAGGTGTGGGCTACCACTATGTCATCCCTACTTGGCAATCCTTCATCCCTGGCAACATCGAAAAAGAGCTGTACGAAACGTTGGAACAAAGGCGTGCCAATGTCGTTGATATATTGTCCAGCGCGGATGCCGTTGCGGTTCTCCGGCCCGAAGAAGACGTTGCGGAACTGCTGTGGATGGGCAGTGCAGAATTGAATCAAGCCGCGTGAAGTCGCAAAAAGACGCTCTTTCGGTGCAAGATGTTTAGCGGCAATCGCGTCGAAGTTCTGAATCAGCAGCCCGATCGTCTCGCTGCTCAACTCGGCAAGAATGTGCCATTTGTCCGGAAAATGCTGGTAGATCACGGCGTGCGTATAACCGATCTCTTTAGCGATCGCACGAAGCGTAACGGCTTCGTAACCGCGATCGGCGAACATTTTACTTGCAGCCGCAAGGATTTCGCCCCGCAGCCTCTCCTTGCGCTCTACCCGGCGACTTGGTGATGTGGATGTCACTTCAAATAGCTTAGTCCCTTCCAGCGATATTTGTGGCCATTTGTTGCTTTATAGCCATTGGTTACATTATAACCACTGGATGAAGGGGCGAATAGAACGCTTGCACAAAAACCACTGAATAATTTGCAACCAATGGTTTGCAGAAAGCCTCAAATCGTCAGGTCGCGGATTTGGATGGGCGGCCATATACGAGGCAACAAGAAGGAGATGCGATGAAAGTTCTAGTGATTGGAGCAGCGGGCAAGAGCGGAGATGCGCTGGTAAATGAGGCGCTGGCGGCCGGACATAAGGTGACGGCTTTCGTGCGCGGTGCCGGGCAGTACAAGAAGGCGAACGTCAGAGTTGTTGCGGGCGACGTGCTGGACGCGGCCGCGGTCGACGTTGCGGTCGCCGGACAGGATGCGGTGATCGACGCGCTGGGCGGCAAGACGCCGTGGAAAGTGACGATGATGGAAACGAGCGCGGCACACAATATTGTGGACGCGATGCGGCGCAATGGCGTGCGGCGATTGCTGAAGATTTCGGTGGTTGGTGCGGGCGAGAGCGTCAAGAACGCCGGTTTTTTCAACGAGCACCTGCTCATGCGGACGTTTCTGCGGGGTCTGCTGGTAGACAAGGCGGGCATGGAGGCCGAGATCGAAGGCAGCAACTTGGACTGGACGCTCGTGCGGCCGCCGATGTTGACCGACGGCGAGAAAACCGGCGTTGCCAGGGTGCTGAGCGCGGAGGGCGGCGAGAAGGCGCACAAGATCGGGCGGGCCGATCTGGCAGCCTTCATGGTGCAGCAACTGGAAAGCAGCCGGTATGTGCGTCAGGCCGTGACAGTGACGACCACATAGCAAGGCCTCCGCGAGGATCAACCAACTGAGGCAGCAGTGTGGACGGACTGTTTGCGAAAAGGGCGACGTCCTTATCTTTCAAGCAAAACCCAAACAAGAAGAAGACCGATGATCGTTGTAACAGGAGCAAGTGGAAAGCTTGGTGGACACGCCATCAAGAGTCTTTTGGAAAAGGTGCCGGTAGGGCAGATAGCAACAGATACGGTACCGTCTCGCTGCAAGAACAACAAGGAGAAACGAGCATGTATTTAGTCATGGGCATTAATGGAAAAGTTGGGGGCGCCACCGCGCGGCATCTGCTGAAGCAGGGCAAACAGGTGCGAGCACTCGTGCGCAATCGCGACAAAGCGGCGAAGTGGGCAGACCAAGGCGTGGAGTTGGTGGATGGAGACTGGAACGATGCGACAGCCATAGCGGCGGCGCTCAAAGGTGTTGAGGGCGCGTTTGTTATGTTGCCGGCTGTGTGGGCACCCTCGCCCGATTACAGAGAAGCAAAGGGCGTGATTGCGAACTATGTCGAGGCGCTGACGAAGGTAGTGCCGCCGCGGGTGGTAGCGCTCTCGTCGATGGGCGCGAATAGAACAAGCGGGCTGGGGATGATCACGGCCTTATCGCTTTTGGAGCAAGGTTTTCGCAGCCTGCCATCTTCGGTCGCATTTGTGCGCGCAGGCGGCTTTTTCGAAAACTTTCTTTTCGGCTTACAGGCCGCCCAAGGCGGAACACTACCGGTCTTCTACAATCCTACAAACCGGAAATCGACAATGGTCGCGTCAGACGACATCGGCGCAGAGGTGGCAACGCTTCTGACCGGGCCGGCGTGGTCAGGGCATCGCGTTATCGAGCTGGGTTCGATGGTAAGCGCGGATGAAGTGGCGGAACAATTGGGTGAAGTCCTAAAACGCGACGTAAAAGCCTTTGCAGTCCCGCGTGCAGGGTGGGCGGAAGCGTTCGAGCAGTTCGGCGTCCCGAAGGGCCACACTGGACCTGCCGAAGAAATGTTTGAGAGCGTGAACGCGGGATGGATGGAGCTCGGAATCACGGGTACGGAGCACGTAGCGGGTACGACGTCCGCACGTGATGTGTTTGCGGCTGCACAGAACGCCGTCAAGGCGTAAGTCCGGGGCAAGCTGAATCAGCCCGGTTCCTTGGGAACTGCGGCGCTAACGTCAAGAAAGATCGAGGTCCAAACATGAAAGTTCTTGTTTTGGGTGCAACGGGCGGAACCGGACGGCTGATCGTCCGCGACGCCCTGGCCAAAGGCCATTCCGTCGTGGCCCTGGTTCGCTCGAAGGCGAGCGCCGATCTGCCGGGAGTAGACATGATCGAGGGTGATGCTCGTGACGAGGGCACCTTCACCTGTTCTCTTGTGGTGAAGGGTGCAGAAAGCCCTCGTTTGATGCACGACCCGGAGGCCGTCCCGCCCATGCAGTGCGTTGATTTCAGTCGCGTACAAGAGCCGACTTATTGCAGAACGGTTTAAACCATTTAAACCGCAAGAAGAGGATCGCTTTTAATATGAAAGCTGAACACACAATAGATAAACTGGCGCGGGCAGGTCGAGCAACTCAAATAGCCGCGATGGTAATAACCGGCCTTGTCGCCTTCATCTGGGTGTACTTCGGAAGGTTATATCTAATTCGCGATCCCGACGAATGGAGGATCGCCAATCAACAGCTCGGATACCCGCTCTATATCATTCCTCTGATTGGCGTGACCCACATCCTTGGTGGCGTGGGCCTTCTGATTCCCAATGTGCCTCGATTGACTGAGTGGGTTTATGCTGGTCTCGCGATTAATCTTTTACTCGCGTTCTATTCACAACTGGATGGCGGTGGCAGTACTTGGGATAAATTTGATCCGATTCTCGTCATGGCGTTCGTCTTTGCTTCGTATGTATTAAGACGCTGCATGCCCGCAAACAGGTGGTCGATATGAAGAACACGCTCGGCGGGCAGTCTTACTTTTTCCAGGCACGTCGCGGAGGCCCAACGAGGATCCGGCCCGCCACTCATCCGAAGCCCTAAACGTACAAGTCGTCCCTGCTCAGTAGTAGATAGCCAATCATGAAGCTTTGATCGGAAGGGGCAAGTCGAGTCGGATGCGACGAGGTGAATCCAACTTCCCATTTAGTGCCCTCACGAATTCGCTGACGACTCTCGAAGAGTCATTGGCCCTTGCGATCAACTTTGAAGAGATAGACAGCTGCGGTTCGAGCAACGGCCTCATATTTAGTTCATTGCGCGCTATCCTCCAGGCCCCGGCTCGCGTGGAGGAAAGCAACTTCTCCTAGCCAAGCATAGAGTTCTTGGGCGCGCTCCTCGCCGAATAGGTGAGCGTTCAGCGTATTTTGCCCACAAGTGCGAATTCGTCCCGATAAGTCCGCTTCACTTCGGGCGTTACGGTGTTTGGCGCACAAACAGTTCAGAACGCCGCCGAAGCACCGAAGCGGGAGCTGACAACAGCAGCCCGCAACTATGCACTTTCAAGGACACGCTTCAACCCGACTAAGTCGCGTTGGATTGCGGATCTCATCAAAAACGGGATGGGTGCCAGCCAAACATACGGAAGGCGCATGTCGAAATGGACCAGGCATTCGACCCGCGATCTTCTGCTCGCCCTATCGTCTGGCAGTTCGGCGACACGAAACAGCCAGTAAGCGGATTTGAAGTATCGGGCGTTGCCGTCGCGGCTGATAAGGTCAACACGACAACCGGCATCGGGGTCAGTTTGGCCGATACTGTAAGTCATGCGGCCATGTTGCGAAGCGGCATCGTAACCAAGCGTGGTAAATTCAAGCCCTGGGTTGGTAACACACCTGCCCGGCTTCAACCGCTCTAACACCGCGGTCCCACTTCGAAATATTCTGCGGTTCGGCCAGGAACTTCCAGACCTCCTCTTTGGCCTTGTCGATCACGATACTGCTGCTGAGCTGCATCTTCGGCTGCCTTCTCTCCCTCCGACTGATTATCCTGTGAACGGGGTGACGGCTGCCTGAAACTGTAAGCCAGATACATCCCGGGTCCGCTTAGATCCGCTAACAGCCAGCTACAGAGCGCACCCGAAGCTAGTACAGCGATCTACCGCGAAGTATCGTCACCGGACTGAGAGTTCGACCTTTTTGCTTGCCCGAGACCTCGGCGTACATCGCATCCGGCGCCAGATCGATCTCTCCCGGCCAAGCGACTGCGCCGTCATCGATGAAAACCTGTTCAAAGAAGCGCTCATCGCGCAGTGGTTCGAGTGCGCCGGTCAACTGCTCCTGATGCAAATGCACCAGCCCTTCCAATCCATCCTTGAATCGGACGAACAGGGAGTAGTCGGCTTTCGGCTCTACCTTGACAATGTCCCAGTGCATACGTCTGTTGCCCTCACGCCAACGGTTCAATTTTCGTCGGGACCGTATTGGTGCGACAAAGCTGCCAATCTTCCCGCAGTTCCTCTCTATGCATCATCGCCCATTCGCGGAGGAGGCGTAAAGCGCGATTCGGCAATTCGCCCTCGATCACTTCTAGTGTTTCGATTGCGATCGTGGCTTCCAACCCGCCGTATCTCGCGTGGAAATGCGGCGGTTGATGGTCGTTGAAGAACATCCTGATCAAGATCCCGTAGAAGGCGCTGATGGTGGGCACAAGCCGAAGCTGATTCTAGCGCTCCACACAGTAAGCCCTCGTAAGTAGGCATTGCGTTTGGATTCCGGGCCGAGCCTCACTCGAGTTGTATTTCTACTCGCGCCATATTTGAAGACCTCTCCACACCCTCGCTCAGTAGCCGCTGGATCGTCACTCAAGACTTCTTTGGTACCCCTCCCTACATGCCTGCAGCTTGGGCAGAACGGATCAAAGCTCAGGGGTGAGGTCAAGGGCGATAAGCTCGAAGGAAACCTCTAATTCCACTTGGGAAGGCCAAGCCGAATCACATCCGGAACTGCGACAATAACTGGAAGGAACGGATGAAGAGCTTTGAGCGTATCACCGTATCACTGTAGACCCGGCGCAGATGGGCGGCGTTCCTTGTGTGCGAGGACTGCGGATTCCAGTTGCCACGGTACTGCGATTGCTGGCAGGCGGCTTGACAGAAGCCGAAATACTTGCGGAGTATCCCGATTTGCAGAAGATATCCGCGAGTGCTTCCAGTTTGCCGCCGTCGCGGCGATGGTACGGGGACTGCCGCTCCCACAGTCAGCTTGAGGTTCCTGATCGACAATGCACTGACCTGTCGGTTAGCAGTGCTCTTGCGGGAGAACGGGCATGATGCAGTCCACGTCCGAACTTACGGAATGCAGGCGGCCAAAGACGAGGAGATTCTGGCGCGAGCACTCCAAGAGGACCGCGTCGTGGTGTCCGCAGACTCGGATTTTGGCACGCTCGCCGCAACAAGAGGCAACGCACCGGTCGTTTATCGTGTTCCGGGAAACGAAGCTTCTGACCGCACGCGATTACCTCGATTTGTTGCTCCCGGTTTGCCGGCGTTTTGACGCGGAATTGGTGTCAGGCTGTGTGGCTGTTTTTCGCAGTGGCCGGCTACGCGTCCGTAAACTGCCCTTCTCCGGATAGGTACCGTAGAAGTATTAGCGTTTACGGGGGGTAATTCTGCCGCGATCCAGCTCAGTTGTATGTATTGGCTAAGGATGGTGGCCAATATAATGCCTGCATGTACACGCCTCAGGCTGGAATCTTCGCTCTTGGAACGTCCTCTCATGCGTACCTGGAGTTTGACATTCTGGACGTGAAGAAATGCAAGGAGTTCGCCTCTACAATCTCCGCTATCCGTGAACCGCGGACCACCACAGGAGGAGTGAACTTCGTCATCGGCTTTCGGCCTGAGCTCTGGTGCGATATTGTTCCAGATGATGCCCCTCCGGGCGTGAAGGGCTTTAACAACGAGATCCAGGGCACAGAAGGATTCGCTATGCCAAGCACGCAACATGATGCGTTGGTCTGGCTGTCCGGCAGTGCTTATGACGTTATCTTCGATATGGCCCGCTCGGTCGTCCATGATCTCGCAGGCCAAGCCTCGCTAAAAGAAGAAACCTCGAGTTGGCCTTACCGGCACGATCGCGATCTTACCGGCTTCATCGATGGCTCGGAGAATCCGATGCTGCTCGACGCTCCCGTCACAGCACTCCTGCCGGAAGGAGGTCCAGGTGCTGCCGGCACCGTCCTGTTGCTTCAAAAGTGGAAGCACAATGCAGCTGAGTGGGAAGCTCTGCCGATCGATCAGCAGGAGCGCATCATAGGACGCACCAAGCTCGACAGCGTCGAACTCGAGAACAAGCCATCGGACTCTCATGTCGCTCGCACTGATCAGGACGAGTTTGGGAACATTTTTCGTCGCAACATGCCCTACGGAAGCGTCGACGACCATGGCACGATGTTCGTTGGATTCAGCGCAGACCAGAAGCGCCTTTCCAGAATGCTCGATAGCATGGCGGGCCTAATCACCGGCACGCGCGATGCGCTCACACGCTTTACTCAGCCGTTGACCGGCTCCTTTTATTTTGTGCCTTCCGTCGACAGTCTGCGGCGTTTACGGTAAGACGACCACGCAAACGTCATCGCTTCTGGCCCTTAGAGGACCGAGTTGTTTGCGTAATCCTCTGGCTGCTTCCTGTTATTCCCGGTTTTACCGGCGCTTGACACGGAATTGGTGTCAGGCTGTCTGGCTGTTTTTCGCAGTGGCCGGCTACGCGTTCGTAAAAAACTACCCTTCTCCGGATAGGTACCGTGTGAAACCGGCCCAGACCGGATTGGCTGATACCGCGAGAGTTCACGCCGCTGCTAGACTGTGAATACCGTCCGCGTGAGCACCTCCGCTATCACTCCCGTCTTCGATGAATCCGCTTTGGTAGCACGTGCAAAAGCGGGCGACGCGTCTGCGTTTTCGGAGCTGGTCCAGCACTATGACCGGCGCGTCTTCCGAATGGCGAAGCAGATCACCCAGAACGACGACGACGCTGAAGACGTCCTGCAGGAAGCGTTCCTCAAAGCCTACACGCATCTTGACGATTTTCAGGGAAATTCCAAGTTTTACACGTGGATAGTACGGATTGCCGTCAACGAAGCGCTCATGAAGTTGCGGAAACGCCGCTCCGACCGCACCGTTCCCCTGGATGAGCCGATCGATACCGGGGAAGACGAAGTGGCCCGGGAAATCGCCGTTTGGGACGAAAATCCAGAGGAAACGTACTCCCGCGAGGAGCTGGCGGAGCTTTTGGACGAGGCAATTCAAAGTTTGAAGCCTGCCTATCGCACCGTTTTTATCCTGCGAGACATCGAAGAACTGTCAATCGAGGAAACGGCAGAAGCTTTGAATTTATCCATTTCGGCTGTGAAAAGCCGGCTTTTAAGGGCACGGCTACAGCTTCGTGAAAAGCTCACTCGTCAATTCAGGCAAAAGGGGGATGACGCGTTTGCTTACCTGTAAGCAGTTTCTGGAGGAGCTGGGCGACTACTTGGATGAGACGCTCGACCCGGTTACCCGCGCCACCTGGCAGAAGCACGTTGACGAATGTCCGAATTGCTGGGTAGTCTGCGATACCACCCTAAAGACCCTTAAAGTTTTCAAAGGTCTAGAGGCGCAAGCTGTGCCTCGCGATATCGAGTCGCGGCTAATGGCTGCTGTTGAAAAGAAAATGCAGGAAGAAGGCCCCTGCTGTAAGAAAAAACACGAACAGCATTAGCCTGGCCTGTCTGGTCAAGGGCGCGAATGAGGAGCGATCATCTCATTGAACCGCACCCGCTGCTCTGGCGTAAGCGCATTGAGAATTCGTCGTTTCCCGTACTCGGCCACGTCCTCGCGCTCGTCCTCGATGTTTTGGTAAAACTTCCCATAATCGTCAAGGATTTTAGTGATTTCCTGCTCCTGGGCCGGCGAGAGGTTCAGCTTGGCTTTCAGGTTACCTAAACCTACATGGCGCGCTCTTTCAATGGCCGGCGGAGGCGCTGCTTGGGCCAGCCAGCGGGAATGGATATACCCTCGCGTGATAGCCGCTCCAAAAGCCGCGCCGCATAGGAAAATGACCGCAAGGGTCGCCAAAACCCGTGGGTTCGACCAGGTCGCGTCGCTGTGCCGCAGCATAGGTCGCGCAAGTGATGCCGGAGTACTTATCGTATCTGCCCTTGACTTTCGATGCCGTGATGTTCAGCGAAATTTTCCAGAACCGCATCGCGCTGCTCCGCCTGGCTCCCCATCACCGGGGCGTCGTAATGCGTGCCGCTGAAGGCGACCATGTTCTGGGCCGCGGAGCCCTCATGCCTCTCAGCCGATATCACATAGCTGCCCAGCGCAACCGCTATCGTCAATGAGGCCAGAGCCATGCGTTTGCTGAAAGGCGAGTCGACAAAAAACGCCCAGAACGAGTCTTCACGTGCTTCGATCCGCTGTAGAACGCGAGCGTAAAAGCCCGGTGCTGGTTCCACTTCCTCCGGCGCGCGCAGCGTTGTCAACAACTCCTCTAACCGATCCCGAATGGGCCCCTGCATGTTTCCCTCAAAGTTTCAACCAAACTGTCTGCGGATCTATAGCTGTCCGCTTGTCCTAAATTTACACCCGAATCGCCGCCGTGGAAAGATTAAACTGATACCACGAGTGGCGCGCGCTCGAGACGCTGGGCCGCCTTCACAAGCTTCTGCCGCGCACGAAAAAGCTTCACTTTGATTGTGTTCTCGTTCATGCCGGTCATTTCGGAAAGCTCTTCCACCGAATGCCCTTCCACTTCTTTCAGCAACAGCAGAGAACGGTCTTCTTCGGAAAGCTTAGCCAGCAGCTTGAGGACCAAATCGTGCTGCGCGAGCCGGTGGTCCACTCCCGGCGACTGATCGCTGGCCGGCTCTGAGTTCTCCATCCGCGCCGAATCGTCGGCTGAGAAATCGCTCTCATAGACCAACTTACGGACCCTCTTCTTCCGCAGGTAGTCATAGCACTCATTCACTGTTATCTTGTAGATCCAGGTAAGAAGAGAGCTGCGAAAATCAAAGTTCTTAATCGAAAAGTAAATCTTGGCGAAGACCTGTTGCGCTATATCTTCCGCGTCGTTGCGGTTGCGCAGGATACCGTAGATGATCGAGAAGACTTTTGCCTGGTAACGTTCGACGATTTCCCGGAAAGCCATCTCATCCTTCGCTTGCACCCGCCGGACAAGCGCCGCCTCTTCGGTGGTTCGATGATCCAATCGTTTGGCCTTAGCCAGGGTAGTTTCCCCGGCTACCGCGGGGAACGGAAGGCTCACAGTCAGCCCATTCATATGACGTTGCCGACGTGCTTCCGTTTGAGCGGGTTGCGAAAACTTTAGGCTATTCAAGTGCCGCTCTCGCAGCGTCGTGGCATTTCTTGACATCAAACGGGGGCGGCGGTTGTAAAATGGAAACAGCCGGAAAGAATTCAGGAGATTAAGAATGATTCAGCTAACGGACACAGCTATAGGTAAGGTAAATGAAATCTTGAACATGCAGGAACCCAAGCCGGTTGGCTTGCGGATTTCCGTGGTAGGCGGCGGCTGTTCGGGGTTCAGCTACTCAATGGCTTTCGAGACCCAGCCAAACATGCTGGACAAGACCTATAAATTCGGAGATCTGAACGTATTTGTCGATCAGGCAAGTATGATCTACCTCGATGGAGCGGAGGTCGATTATGTCGAGACACTCGAGGGATCGGGCTTCAAGTTCAACAATCCGCAAGTCAAGTCCACCTGCGGCTGCGGCAGCTCCTTTAGCGCCTAAATCCCGGACAGGCTACCCTTCCCCTCAGTTGATTTTGGGGACACGGTACGCCTTCCCTGCATAAGATCACTCCCTTCAGCTTTGGACCGCCTCACCGAGCAGCAGAACCCTCACTCCGCCTTGATCGACTCTCTTCCGACCGTCGAACTGCTGCGCGTCATGAACCACGCAGACCAGCAAGTGCCCTTGGCGGTCGAGCGGGAAATCCCCAATCTGGTGCTGGCCGTCGACGCTATCGTCGGGAGAATTCAAGCGGGGGGAAGGCTTTTCTACATCGGTGCAGGCACTTCGGGCCGCTTAGGCGTACTCGACGCCTCTGAGTGTCCGCCGACCTTCAACACATCCCCGGAAATGGTGCAAGCTATCATTGCGGGCGGCGACAGTGCGCTCAGGCGATCGGTTGAGCAGGCCGAAGATGATCCCGAACAAGCGAAGCGCGACTTGTCTGAACGAGGGTTTTCTGCAGCGGACGTGCTGGTAGGCATCGCGGCCAGCGGTCGCACGCCTTACGTACTCGGAGGCCTGGCATTCGCTCGCTCACTGGACGCCCTCACTGTGGGTCTGAGTTGTACGCCAAACTCGGAGATCTCGCACGCTTGCGATATCGCCATCACCCCCACTCCCGGCCCCGAAATCATCACCGGCTCAACCCGCCTGCGTGCGGGGAGCGCTACTAAGCTCGTCCTGAACATGCTCAGCACGGGAATCATGATTCGACTGGGATACGTATATGGCAATCTCATGGTCAACGTCCAGCCGACCAACGGCAAATTGACTGATCGTGCTCGCCGTCTCATCGCCCAGATCGCTGGCGTATCTTATGATGAAGCAGCGCAGCTGCTCGACGAAAGCGGCTCGGTGCGGACCGCCATCGTCATGCATAACTGCCAACTCGATCGGCATCAGGCCGAGCTCCGGCTCGCGCAAGCTGGCGGCCGGTTGCGTGCCGCACTCAGCGAGTAATTGCTCCTCGGTCGACACAGCCAGCAATGGACAAATTCAAAATAAAAGGGGGAACGCCCTTGAGCGGCGAACTCCCGGTCAGCGGCTCCAAGAATGCAGCTCTGCCAACACTTGCGGCCTGTCTGCTTACCCAAGAACCTGTCGCCTTACGGCGGGTACCGGAGGTCAGGGACATCGCTACCATGCAGAGTCTGTTAACCTATTCGGGCGCTAAGGTCGATCAGCAGGATGGCCTGGTGCGGGTGGAAGCCCGCTCGCTCGACCGCCCGGAAGCGCCCTACGAAGTAGTCAAGACTATGCGTGCTTCGAGCCTGGTGCTCGGTCCCTTAGTTGCCCGCACTGGCCGCGCCAGAGTTTCCATGCCAGGTGGTTGCGCGATCGGCTCCCGGCCCATCAACCTGCACGTACTGGCTCTCGAGCAACTCGGAGCCAAAATCGAGCAGACCCACGGCTATGTAGAAGCTCGAGCTCCTGAAGGTCTGCGCGGCGCGCGCATTCACTTCGACCGCATCACCGTAACCGGCACGGAGGACCTCCTCATGGCAGCTGTACTGGCGCGCGGCGAAACCGTTATCGGAAATGCCGCCCGCGAGCCTGAGGTCAAGGATCTTGCCGATCTGCTCATTGCCATGGGCGCCAATATCCAGGGTGCGGGCACTTCGACCATCACGGTCCACGGCGTGGAGCGGCTCCATGGGGCCGAGCACACCATCATTCCCGACCGCATTGAGGCGGGAACATTCTTGCTGGCCGCCGCCATCACCAAGGGGGATCTGGTCGTGAGTAGCTGCGAGCCCGATCACATCACCGCCCTGACCGTCAAAATGCGCCAGGCGGGAGCCGAAATCACCAGTGCCGGTCCAGGCGCTCTGCGCGTAAAAGGCCCAAAGGTCCGCGCAAAGGCGACCGATGTGACAACCGAAGAATACCCGGGCTTCGCAACCGATCTTCAAGCCCAGTACATGGCCTGGATGACGGTTGCCCAGGGCATTAGCTTCCTGACCGAGACCATTTCGAGAACCGCTTCATGCACGCCCAGGAGCTTGCGCGCATGGGAGCCAACATCCGAATTGAAGGACGTCAGGCAATCATAGCCGGCGAGGAAGATCTTACCGGGGCCCAGGTGATCGCTTCCGACCTGCGCGGCAGCGCATCGCTGGTGCTAGCTGCCCTGATCGCTAAAGGAGAATCGATTATCGACCGCGTCTACCACATCGACCGCGGCTACGAGCAG